>CAVZAK010000036.1:0-118012 GCA_963773165.1 uncultured Solirubrobacterales bacterium | reverse complement strand
ACCTTCGGCTTGGGAAGCCGACGCTCTACCAACTGAGCTACGTCCGCGTTGCGGGCGATTCTAAGGGGCGAGCCCGAGAGCGGCCCAATAGTGGCCAAACGCCTGCTCGCCTTCGGTCCTGGTCCGAGCGGGTGCCCGCGCTCCACCGCCAAGATGCCCGCGCAAAGGAGGTCTGTTGACGGGCGAGGGAGCGGTCGTCTCAAAGCACGGTCACGACGGCGATGACCGCGACGCGGCCGACGTCGGCTGCTATCGCAACTCGTCCTCGGGGGCACGCGGCCGGAGCGGGCGTTCGACGCGCCCCCACTGCTTGCGAAAGACACGCCCGATCAACCAGCATCTTCCATGCCGTGGAGATGCACCAAGGGACGGACCTCCACCACCCCGCCGAGCCGAGCCGCGGGGCAGCGAGCCGCGATCTCGAGAACCGGATCGAGACTCTCCGCCTCGAAGAGGTAGAAGCCGCCAAAGACCTCCTTGGTATTCGCAAACGGGCCGTCCGTGATCAATATCTCGCCGCCCTCGACGCGCACCGCGCTCGCGGTCTCGATCGACTGCAGCTGAGCACCCCCAATGTAACCCGGGAGCTGTGCGATCTCGAGATACTCGCGAGTCATCTGCTCCAGCTCCGCAGCGCTCAGCGCCTCATAGGTACCTGGCTTCTCATAAACCAACACCGCGAACTGCATACGCCCTCCTTGAAGATCGTTATCAACCGTACGACGAACGGACACCGCCGCAGGGGACAGAACTTCCGCGGCTACGCCTGCAGGATTACGCTTCGATGGCAAGCTGGCGCGATCCGAGCGGAACCCGGTCGCTCGAGTTGGACAAGACGCACAATCACGCAACGGTGGTCGAGCCGCTGCCGAAGGCAGGTCTGAGCGGCTTCGGCGGGTTAACTGCTGGTCCTAACGCGCCCGGGCCCGACGGAGGTTCGCCCATTTCCGGTTCGCATGAAAGCTGTCCCCTAAGCGTGCGCCGGTTCGTCGTTAGAGCGACAATCCACTCTTCTCAATAGGGGGTTGCAGGTGAAGTACGCGATGTTGATCCATTACAAGCCCGGCCACACCGACACGCTGTCCGAGGATGAGTTCAAGGCGATGCTCGCCGAATACATCGCGCTCCGAGATGACCCCGGGTACATCGCCAGCGCGCAGCTGCAGCCGATCGAGACCGCCACGACGGTGCGAGTGCAGAACGGGCGGACGCTCACGACCGACGGGCCGTTCGCCGACACCAAGGAGGTGTTCGGCGGCTACTACGTGTTCGAGGCCGACAACCTCGACGAGGCGATCGAGCTGGCCGCGCGGATCCCGGCCGCGCGGCTCGGCGGCGCGGTCGAGGTCCGCCCGCTGGTGGAGCGCTAGCGCTGCTCGAGCAGGTCTTCCGCGACGAGTGGGGGCGCGTCCTTGCCTCGCTGGTCGGTTTCCTCGGCGACTTCGAGCTCGCCGAGGAGGCCGCCCAGGAGGCGTTCGCGATCGCCGCCGAGCGCTGGCCGCGGGACGGGACTCCGGCGAACCCGCGCGGCTGGCTCGTGACCACCGCGCGCAACCGCGCGATCGACCGCATCCGCCGCGAGCGCACGCTCGCCGAGAAGACTCGGCTGCTGGACGTGCCCGAGCCGCCGGAGGACGAGATGGACGACACGGTGATCGAAGACGAGCGGCTCGAGCTGATCTTCACCTGCTGCCATCCGGCGCTCGCGACCGAGGCGCAGGTGGCGCTCACGCTGCGGGCGCTCGGGGGCCTCTCGACGGATGAGATCGCGCGCGCGTTCCTGGTCTCCGAGGAGACGATGAAGCGCCGGCTGTCGCGCGCCAAGGCGAAGATCAAGGCGACCGGGATCCCGTTCGCGGTGCCGGCCGATCATCTGCTCCCCGACCGCCTGCACGCGGTGCTCGCGGTCATCTACCTGATCTACAACGAGGGCTACAGCGGCCGCGTCGACCTCGCCGGCCGAGGCGATCCGGCTCGGGCGGGTGCTGTCGAGCTGATGCCCGATGAGCCGGAGGTCCACGGCCTGCTGGCGCTGATGATGCTTCACCACGCGCGCCGCAAGGCCCGCTTCGCCGGCGAGGATCTCGTGCTGCTCGCAGACCAGGATCGCTCGCTGTGGGACGCGAAGCAGATCGCGGCCGGGCGCGAGATGCTCGACCGAGCGATCGCGCTGCGCGGCCGCGGCCCGTACGTGCTCCAGGCGGCGATCGCCTCGCTGCAGAGCCGACGAGCAGATCGACTGGCCGCAGATCGCCGCGCTCTACGCGCAGCTCGCCCAGCTCACCGGCTCGCCGGTGGTCGAGCTCAACCGCGCCGTCGCGGTCGCCGAGGCCGGGACGCACCGAGCGGGCGCTCGAGATCGTCGACGGCCTCGAGCTCGACGACTACCCGTACCTGCACTCGACCCGCGCCGAGCTGCTGCGCCGCCTCGGCCGCGACCGCCGAGGCCCGCGCGGCGTACGAGCGCGCGCTGGAGCTCGCCCGCTCCGAGCCCGAGCGCCGCTTCCTCGCGGGCCGGATCGCCGAGCTGTAGACCGCCCCGGGCCACAGCCGGCCGACGCACCGTCGCTGTCCCCTCGGCGCCCGCCCGTTCGTCGTCAGTGCATAGCGATCGAACGACCCGGGAGGACAGCGAGATGACCCTGCCACGCACCCACATCACACGCGAGCTCGACCGCCGCACTGGCGATGGGATCGAGGTCCGGCTGCTGTGGTGTCAGGACGACGGCCACGTCACGGTCGCGGTCACCGACACCAAGACCGGCGAGGCGTTCGAGCTTCCGGTACGCGAGGGCGAGCGCGCGCTCGAGGTGTTCCATCACCCCTACGCGTACGCGGCGCGGCCGCAGCATCGGCGTGTCCCGATCGCGGCCTCCCATTCGTCCTAGCGACAACAACTCTTAGGGGAGGCAGCGATGCAACACCACGCCGACACTCAACTTTCTGTCCCTGTCCCGACCGCTGGAGGTCCGATGACGTCCGTATCCCCGAATGTCAATCGCTGGCGCGCGTTCGCGCTGTTGGCGGTGTCGTTCTTCATGACGATTATCGATCTGACGATCGTCAACGTCTCGCTGCCCACGATCGGTCGCGATCTGCACTTCAGCGCGACCAGCCTGCAGTGGGTGGTGACCGCGTACGCGCTCACGTTCGGCGGCTTCATGCTGCTCGGCGGTCGTGCCGCGGACCTGCTCGGCCGCCGCCGGATGCTGATGGTCGGTCTTTCGTTGTTTACGGCGGCGTCGCTGGGAGCCGCGCTGTCGACCGGCGAGGTGTCGCTTATCGCAGCGAGGGCCGTTCAGGGGCTTGGTGCGGCGATCATGCTGCCCGCCGCCCTGTCGATCGTGATGAACATGTTCGCCGAGGGCGCCGAGCGCAACAAGGCGCTCGGGATCTGGGGCGGACTCGGTGCCGGCGGGGCGACCGTTGGGGTGATCGCCGGCGGGCTCCTCACCCGCTACGCCGGGTGGCAGTACATCTTCTATCTGAACGTCCCGATCGGGGCCGCCGCGCTGGCGCTCGCACCCAGGATCGTGCCCGACAGCCGGCTCGCCACCACGCGCCGGCGGTTTGACGCGCTCGGTGCGATCGCGGGCACGGGCGGGCTGGTGCTGCTGGTCGACGCGATCGCCCAGGCACCGGAGTACGGCTGGGGCGCCACGCGGACAGTCGCGCTGCTGGCAGCATCGGCGGCGCTGCTCGCCGCGTTCCTGGTGATCGAGGCCCGGGCGAAGGACCCACTCCTGCCGCTTCAGATCTTCAGGCTGCGCACGCTCGCCGGCGCGAACGCCGCGGGGCTGCTGTTGGGCGGCAGCTTCTTCGCGTTCATCTTTGTCGGCACCCTCTACATGCAGCAGGTGCTCCACTACAGCGCCCTGCAGACCGGTCTCGCATGGCTGGCCGCGTCGCTGACCTCGATCGCCCTCGCCGGCATCTCACAGGCGTTGGTCACCCGGGGTGGCGCCAAGGTCGTGATGGCGATCGGGATGACGCTGATCGGCGCAGGCGTGCTGTGGGCGACCCAGGTGCCCGTCCACGGACACTTCCTCGCCAACCTCGCCGGCCCGTTCGTCGTGGCCGGCGCCGGGACCGCGTTCGCGTTCATCCCGATCTCAATCGCTGCGCTCGCCGGCGTCTCAGAGCACCAAGCCGGGCTCGCGTCCGGGCTCCTGAACACCAGCCAGCAGCTCGGCGGAGCGATCGGAATCGCGATCGCCTCAAGCGTGGCCGCCAGCCACACCCAGGCGCTGGTGCACGCCGGCACCGCCGCACCCGCGGCCCTCACCGGCGGCTTCCAACAGGCGCTCTGGGTCCTCGGCGCGATCGGCCTGCTCGCCGTCCCGGCGATCTTCGCGCTCGTCCGCAGCGACGAGCTCTCCAACGCCGTCACCAAGACCACGACCCGCGAGCCGCAGCCCGCGCTCGCGACCACGAACTGACCTACATCAATCAGAGCGGACCATTGCTGGGTCCGGCCCCCGAGGAACCGGACTAGCGATTCACCGCATCCGGCTCGAGCAGGCCCGTCAGGTCTGATCAGGCAAGGCCTTACGATTCGCTCAACAGGGAGCGGGTCGTCCGCAGGTCCACTCACCGCGGCCGTGGCCGCAGCGTCTAGTTTGCCCATTGGTTGGGGCGTCGTCGTCATCGTCGTCTTCGGGGTCCACCTGACCACGTCAGCGCTCTTTCGGGCCGGATCACGAGGATCCGTATCCGGCCGGTTATCGGAGACGATCGCGAGGAGGGCGCGACCATCGTGTCCCAGTTTCCCGCTGCGTTTCCGCTGCCGGCATTGGCTTTTTGGTCATCCTGTGCCCGCCGAGGAGTTGGGCGTCCCTCGCGGTCGGCTTACCGGCCAAAGGCCGGACCCAGACGGGGTTTCCGCGTTCCGCACGCACGAGCTGCGATCGGGGTGGGTGCCCTCTCTACTCCGGGGACAACGGTGCTCGCCCTGACCGGAGTCGCTCACCGGCCAGCGCCTGTCGCATCACAGCGACATGTCCCTGCGCCCCGCCACAACCTCCATCGATGCGGGGCTCTGCTTCACGAAGCATCAACCAAGGGTTCAAGTACTTCACCCGTCCGATCTTCCCCTCGCCGTGCTACCGGGTGGATCGGCAGCCACTTCGGCTTTCCCCGAGCTTCGCACCCCGCCCTTACAGGCGACGCACGTCGGGGTGGGGACAGGTCACCGAGCACGGACCTGAAACACGCTCTACGTCATCGACCCAGCCTCCAATCTTGCGTGTTCACTCAATGCGTGCGACCTCGCGTCGCACACAACGAAGCAGGAGTCGACAATGAGCCACACGATCGTCACCGACCCCGTAGAGCCGTGACGTGAGCAGGGGAACGCCGCACTCGTGCGCGCCATCTTTGAGGAACTCGCGCAGACCCGACCGGCGGGCTTTGGCTACGCGGTCTTCCAGCTGCCGGACTCGCGCCAGTTCGCACATCTGTACGCCGATGAAGGCGCCGCAGCGGGAGCCGCCTTCAGCGAGACGGATGGAAGCCTCCGACTCGGGTGCGAGACCTTGCAATGTGGTCTCAACTTGTCGGTGCGCAAACCAAGTGTTCGCGGCGCCAGCGATAGACGTTGCGTGACCTTGGCCAGCTGTGCAACAGCCAATCAGAAGGGACTTCCCGCGGACCGGCGGCGACTTTGGCAGCAGACAGCCGAAGTGCCCGCCGGGCAAAGGCCGGCTCAAGTAGAGCCCGGTTGGAGCACACGCACGGTCAGGACTCCAAATAGCGGAGGACGGCGAGCACCCGTCGGTGGTCAGTGTCTGAGGGCGCCAAACCGAGCTTGCTGAAGATGTTGGCGACGTTCTTTTCGACCGCCCGCTCAGAGATCACGAGGGTGCTGGCGATGGCGCCGTTGGTTCTGCCTTCGGCCATCAGGGAGAGGACGTCATGCTCTCTGGGGGTGAGAGTGTCGAGGTCATCCGTGCGCCGGGTGGCGCTTAGGACTTGCGTGACGACCTCGGGGTCGAGGGCGGTGCCGCCGGCTGCCACCCGGCTCAGCGCGTCGACGAACTCGCCGACGTCGCCGACGCGGTCCTTGAGCAGGTATCCGATGCCGGCGGCGCCGCGGCTGGATGCCGCTCCGAGGAGCTCGGCGGCGTGGCGGGTCTCGATGTACTGGGAGAAGACCAGCACTCCGGTGCCGGGGTGGTCGCGGCGGATGGCGATTGCCGCCCGGACGCCCTCGTCGGTGTAGTCGGGCGGCATTCGCACGTCCACGACGGCAACATCCGGCTCGTGCTCGTCCACGGCCGCTCGTAGCGCCTCGGCATCGCCCACGGCGGCCGCCGTCTCGTGTCCCCGGTCGGCCAAGATCTCGACCAGCCCCGCCCGGATGACGGCGGAGTCTTCGGCGATGACGATCCGCATTCGAGGCTCCTCCTATCGCGTCAGACGTGAGATGGCAGTTCGACGGTGACCATCGTGGGGCCACCGGCCGGACTTTCGACCCGCAGCCTGCCATCAACGGTCTTGACCCGTTCTGCGAGGCCGGCCAGGCCTCCGCCGGGCTCGAGCCGGGCGCCGCCTGTGCCGTTGTCGCTGACTCGCATCGTCACGAGGCCAGGCTGGTGGAGCACCTCTAGCCTGGCGCGCTGGGCACCGCTGTGCTTCGCCGCGTTCGTGAGCAGCTCCGCGGCGCAGAAGTAAGCGATCGTCTCGATGGCAGGGGACGGGCGCTCGGGCAGGTCGACGACCATTTCGACCGGCAGGTCGCTGCGTGCCGCGAGGCCTTCGAGGGCGGCACCGAGGCCTTCGGCCAGGGCCGGTGGATGGATGCCCCGGGCCAGGTCACGCAGTTCGGTGATCGCCACCATCGCTCCGCGGTGGGCGGCGTCGACCAGCTCCAGGGCCCGGTCGAGGTCGGCGCCCTCGAGCCTGGCAGCCGAGGTGCTGAGATGGTCACGAGCGAGGCCCAGTTTCATGACGACAGCGACCATCTGGGCCTGGGCTCCGTCGTGCAGGTCCTGCTCGATGCGGCGCAGCCGGGCGGCCGCGTCGTCCACCACGAGAGCCCGGGATCGTTGTAGCTCGCGCACGCGCTCGACGTTCTTCGGGGCATCCCGGAGCAGGTTCCAGCGCGGGACCAGGTAGGCGAGTGAGCCGTTGAGCCCGGCCGCCACGAAGAAAAGCGCCCCCCACCAGTGCCCGAACGCCAAGAGCAACACCCCCGCGATCACGAAACAGACCGCGGCAATCCATCGGCTGACCGCCACGCCCTTCACATGACGCGCCCCGAACGCCGTGAAGACACCCCTGGTGGCCGATGGAGCCATCCCGGTCAATTGCTGATGCTCAGTTTGGTTATACATAGCACTGCCTCCCTTGATCTTCACCGCCGACCACCCTGGTCGCCAACGTGTTCGATCGTCGCACCGAACGCGGCAGAGATCCACCGTACGACCCCCCGAATCCGAGGTACGGGTAGCACGGTCCCGCGGTTCGACTGAGCCGGCAAACATGACCACACCTGGATCGGCCTGACGAGTGAGGACGAGAGCTGGGCATCATCGGAATCTACGGCGGGGCGGGGTTCAGCGGCTCTGACCTGGCCGTCGAGACGGACAACAAGCGGCGGTCTCGTCTGTCCGCTCCGTTTCCGTGGGAGCAGTCGCGAGCCGCGCACCGGCGTTCGGCTAGACGTCCCCTTGGTCGGCCTGCGCAACTTCGCGCGGCTCGCCCCCGCATCTGGCAAAGCGCGGATGGGGAGGCGCCATGCCCGCTTAGCCTGTGGTTGCGCTAGACCGCGCCGTCTCTCACCTGGCTCCCCCTCCCGACAACCTGCAGGAGCTAACGCGTCGCGGCCGCTGACTCCTGCAAACGGCGATTGCAGAAGTAGCGCGTCGGGACCGGAGCGGGTGTCCGTCGCGGCAGCTCTCCGCACCTGAGATTCGCCGGGGGTCTCGCGTCCGGCTCGGGCAAGCTCCACGGGCGGAACTGCCTCCCGGTCCGACCGGCAGGGGCCGGGGCAGACTAGAGCCGCACGTGCGGGCTACACCAACCCGTCACGAAGTCCAAGACCTCGAGCACGACATCCTTGTCGCTGTCGCTCAACCCTGCCCTGAGTGCCTCGAGCTTGGCGATGACCTGCTCGCGCGGCGTGCCGGCCCGCAGTTCGTGCTCCGCAGCGCTAAAAGCTCCCAGATCGGATCCTTCCCGAGCGCTCGCGCCGTCCGTCCCGGCTCCGGGTATCCGTCGCTCGCTGTCTTCATCTGCGGTAGAGGCGCTCGGCCACGGGCCGATTCTGTCCAGCGATTCGGACAGCGCGACACGCGCGAACACACGAGCCTGCCGTCGTCAAGCCCTGGCCCAATAGCAGCCCAAACGTCTCGGAACTTGCGTGCACGAGCGTCATCGACCGTACACGACGAAACCGCCCAAACCGCCGCAATCACAGACGATTCGGACCGATCGTCGCCATCCGTCGCCACCGCCCGCGCGGCTGTCCCAAAGCTGCCCAAAGGTTCTGAAGTGATGATCATGTGGTAGCGCCAGCAGGACGGTTGGGCGCGTCACGAGTTTGGAGGTCGTGCTAAAGCCTCCAGAGTCTCGTTGCTGCTGCCCGTCGCGAGGATGGCCCTCACGATCCCCGCCGGAAGCACACGGCCGCGACGATGCCGAGCAGTCATTTGTGCGTGGTCATCGTGCATTTTGTGCAAAGGATCACGATTCGATGAGCGACGTGCATATCGTGCCGCCGCGCGGATATTGCGCCGCCGCGTGACCTAAGTCGAGCATCCGCTCGACCACCAATACACGGGACCAACATGCGTGCATTCGCCGCCTTCACAGTGACGATCGCTGCTGCCGCCGGGCTCAGCCAGCTGCCCGTGCACGCGAGCGCCAAACAGACGGCGGCCGCCGCGCCCACACGCCCGCACCCTAATCGCGGGCTACACGTCGGGGCCCTCCTCCACGCACCCCATCTCAAACGGCACGTGAAGGAATACACGTGGCTGCGATGCGAGCGCACCGGCCCGCGATGCCAGATCGACGCGCAGGGCCGACACCGCACCAGGTACCGGCTCCGCCTCGTCGACGCCGGCCACCGCGTCGTACTGACCATGGTCGTGGGCGACCCCGACTCGCCGGTCGGGCAGACGACGGTCACCACCGTCCCCACGGTGGTCATCGTCGGGCCCACCCCCGTGAACGCCCAGCTGCCGACCATCACCGGCACCGCGCAGGAAGGACAGGTGCTCACCGGTGCGCTGGGAACGTGGTCAAACGCCCAGTACTTCACCTACCAGTGGCAAGACTGCGACGCGAACGGGAACAACTGTGTGGCGATCTCTGGGGCGAGCGGCACGACGACGGATGTCAACTTTCAGCCCACCTATACGCTGCAAGCCAGCGACGTCGGCGAGACCATCTGCCTCCAGGTCACCGCGTATGACTATCCGGAGTCGCAGTCGGCGTTATCCGGTCCTCCCGCTTGACGGCGGTCTGCGTGTTTCGTTGCTAGGACGGTGACGAGACCGGATCCGCCGAGATCCCGCCCGCCCAGCCGTGGCCGGGGCGCCCGGATAGACTCGCCCTCCCCAGCCGAGAAGGAGGAGAGATGCGGCAGCTGACCGGGCTCGATGCGCAGTTTCTGGCGCTGGAGACGCCGCGGCAGAGCGGGCATGTGGGCGCGCTCGCCGTGCTCGATCCGAGCACTCGACCGAACGGGCGGCTCGAACTGGCCGACGTCCACAACATGCTGGCCGAGCGGCTTCCGTTGTTGCCGCCGTTCCGGTGGCGGCTCAAGCCGGTGCCGCTGGGCCTGGACTATCCGTATTGGATCGACGATCCCGACTTCGACCTCGAGTACCACGTGCGCGAGATCGCGCTGGCGCCGCCGCCGACGGACGAGAAGCTGGGGGAGCAGGTGGCGCGGATCTTTGGCCGGCCGCTCGACCGGGCGCGGCCGTTGTGGGAGGTGTACCTGATCCACGGGCTGCAGAACGATCGCGTTGCGCTGCTGACGAAGATCCACCACGCCGCCGTCGACGGCATGTCCGGAGCGGAGATCCTCAGCGTGCTGCTCGACCTCACGCCCGAAGGCCGCGAACCACCACCGCCGGACGACTCCCGCCCGACGGGGAGCCGAGCGATCTCGAGATGCTCGGCCGTGGCCTGCTTGGCGCCCCGAGGTACATGGGACGCGTGGTCCAGGCGCTGCCCTCGACGCTGCCCAACCTGGAGGACGCGCCGCTGCTCAACGAGATCCCCGGCGCCAAGCTGTTGGGCAGGACCACGGCGCGCGTGACGCGCGCGCTGCGGCGCCGGGAATCCCGGGTGCTCGAGCGCACGTCACTCACGCGCCCGCGCACGTCATTCAACGGCCGCGTCTCCCCCCACCGGCGATTCGCGTTCGGCCGACTGTCGCTCGACGAGGTCAAGGCGGTCAAGAACGCCTACCGGTACACGGTCAACGACGTCGTAGTGGCGATCTGCACCGGCGCGGTCCGTAGATGGCTGGTCGAGCACGAGGAGCTGCCGGATGAGCCGCTCGTCGCGCAGGTGCCCGTGTCGGTGCGGACCGAGAAGCAGCGGGGCACCTTCGGGAACCGGATTGGGATGATGAGCGTGCCGCTGTTCACGAACATCGCCGACCCGGTGGAGCGGCTGCGGGAAACGCACGAGGCGCTGCGAGTGGCCAAGGAGCGGCACAGGGCGCTGCCGGCGCAACTGCTCCAAGACACGACCCAGTTCATCCCACCGGCAGTGTTCGCGCGCGCCTCACGGGTGACGTTCTCACTCGCGGCGACGCGCACGCCCGTGTGGAACATGGTGGTCTCGAACGTTCCCGGCCCGCAGTTCCCGCTGTACTGCGTCGGGGCGCAGATGGTCGCCCACTATCCGGTCTCGGTGATCACCGACGGGATGGGACTGAACATCACCGTGATGAGCTACTGGGGTCATCTCGACTTCGGGATCGTCGCCGACCGGGAGCAGATGCGGGACGTGTGGAGTCTGATCTCGTGGCTCGAGTCCTCGCTCGAGGAGCTGCTACCGGCAGGCGCTCGGCCGCAGGCGAGCACGCACCCAGACGCAGCCGCCGACTCTGAGCCCGCCGTAGCCGTCGAGGACGACTAGCCGATGACCCGGAACACGCCCCGCATGAACGGGTGGATCCGGCAGAAGAACGTGTAGGTCCCGGGTGGCAGATTGGTCGGCGTCGACCAATTCACTCGCCCGACGGCGGGCAATGCCGCGCCCAGCTGTCCGGAGTCAAAGTTCCCGGTTCCGTTGGCGAGCGGGTAGGAGATGCCGGTGTTCAGCCCGCACGGGTACTTGCACGTCGTGATGCTGTGGAAGATCGACGTCCTGTAGAGCGAGCTCGGCGAGAAGATGTCGAGAGAGGCCGACGGCGACGCATCGTCGTTGACAAACGAGATCGACTGACCCTTCTTGATCGTCGGAATGCAGCGCTGCTTGCCGTTCGCGGTGAAGTCTCCGGGGAGGTAGTTAAAGCCCGCGATCACGACCTTGTCCTTGCGGCACACCGGGAACTTCTTGACGTTCACGCCCAGGGACTTGGTCCCACCCCAGATCCGGTTCTCGGGCAGCTGGCCGTGGGTGACGTGCCCGACCTGGGTGAGCTTGTGGTCGAACGGATCGATGCCCACGTCGGTGTTCCACGCCTGCCAGACGACCATGATCCCCATCACCTCGTACCACGACGCAATACGGCTGTCGTACGTGGTGTTGATCTCCAACTGATCCCCGGGTTTCACCGCAACCCGCCAATTCGGTGCCGTGGCCGTCATCGCCATGTTCCACGAGATTGGCGGGCGGTGGTCGAAGTAGTGGGCGTAAGAGCGGAACAATCGCACCGAATTGGGGACGACTCCGCGGATCGCGCCGTGGCCCGGCGTCACCCCGGGGCGGGTCATGTCCAGTTCGTCATAGAGACCGCCGGGATGGACGTGGCCGGCCGTCCCCAGCAGCGTCCCGGCGTGGTCGACCGTGAAGACGTTCAACGGCGCCTTGCTGCCGTACGGATCCTTGGCCATCTCCGGGAACGTGAACTTGCCGTCCTTGCCGCTGCCCCTCTTCACGTTGAACACCGGGTACAGCTGGCGATCCTCGACGTCCATCCAGATCGGATGGGCGGGGATGATGTGGGCGGCCGCCGGCGTGTCCGCCGGGATGAAGTCGATCTCGTAGGTGATGTAGACCTTCGCCGTCCGCGCCGTGAGGTTGTGGATCATGTAGTTGAGGACCCAGAAGTCCTTGGCGCCGATCGGGTAGCCGTAGCCCTTGGGCAGCGTGTAGATCGTCTTCTCCTCGCCCGAGGCCATGAACGGGTAGAAGCCGCCGATATACGAGTTGCCTTCGCCCTCGCCGGCGGTCCCGTTGCTGAGCCACACGCCGTGATGGAGGTGGATCACGTTGGTGAGGGGGACGCGGCCACAGCACTTGCCATTGGGCAGCGCGTACTTGAGGTTCGGCGCCATCCGGACCATGTAGCCGTCGACCGACGGCTTGGGCACGCGGTTGGAGTCGAGCAGGATCAGGTTGGCGCCCGGCGTGATGAGGAACGGACCCGCGGAGAAGTGGAGATGCTCCACCCCGGCCTGCGACCCTGCCTGCGCGCTCGCGGTAGCGGAAAAGAGCAGCGCTGCTGCCATCACCATCACGAACGCGGATGTTGCCCTCTTCACCATTCCTCCGGTCTCCAGCACCTTCCCTCCTCGTATTGAAGCAGGCTTTGGCGACCGATGGGACGTTCGCGTACCAATTGCGGAAAAAAGGCACGCGTGACCCGAGAACCCCGGGTATCCCTATCGGGCGCCTACCAGGCCTGGGTCCCGCCGCAATGCGGGCAGCCAACCGACGTCGAAACCGGCGCTTCGAACACGTAGCCGCACTGGCACGTGTAGAGCGCCCGGTCATTGGCCAGGCGCTGTCCGTTCCAGCGTGCGGTCGCCGCTCCCGTGCTCCTAAACCGGGGCGGCCGCGCCGGCCGGCGTGGAGCGCGCCGCGACGCGGCGCTCAGGGGTCTCACGGCGCCGTCGGATGCTCTCAACTCGCTTAGGTCTAACTAGCACGGTCATAGCGAGTAACGCCGTCGGATGAAGTTGGTTTCGCGGTGTTCATAAAAAATCCTCGCAACTAACAAGACGCTAATCGGCCGCTGGTTGTTCCCCGCAAGCTTTCCCCGCAAAGCTGGACGATGGCTCGAAACGGCCGAGCTCGTGGCGTGGATCGCTGAGAAGGCCGTCTGTGGGAAAATGACATCTCGCATGGATCCGAGCCGCAAGCGTGCGATCCGCCTCACGGTCGCGCTCACGGTCGCGCTAATCCTGGCGACGGCCCTCATTTACACGAGCTTCACCGCCGGGCGAGACGAGCTGACCGCCTCGCAGCTGTTGAAGCGGGCGAAGCCTGGGCAGTCGTACATCCTGGCCGGGACGGTGCTGGCAGGATCGGTCCGCTACCAGGGCGAGGACCTGATGTTCCGCGTACGAGATCCGAAGCTCCGGATGTCGGTGCCCGTCAGATACACGGGCATCGTGCCCGACCCGTTCGCGGCCGGACGGGGCGTGCTGGTCACGGTTCAGGAGGATGGAACGACGTTCGTCGGCCAGCAGAATTCGCTCACGACCAAGTGCCCGTCCAAGTACCAGGCGGCGGCTTCGTCATGATGACCGCGGGGCGACGAGGAAACCTCTGACATGGCCCTGGTCGGTCGCGCGCTGCTGATCCTCGGGCTGCTGGTCGCCCTGTACGGGATCGGCGCCTCCCTGTACGGAGCGGTCGCCGGGCGCCCGGCCTGGGTCGACTCAGGACGCCGTTCGGTCTACACGCTCGCGGGGCTGATGGTCGTCGCGTGGGTGATCATCGAGTACGAGTTCCTGCGCAACAACTTCTCGTTCAACGTCGTCGCCCAGCACTCCTCGACGACTACGCCTACCTTCTACAAGCTGGCCGCGCCATGGTCCTCGCAGCAAGGGTCGCTGCTGCTCTGGGTCATGCTCCTGTCGCTGTGGTCGAGCCTGATCCTGTTCTTGACGCGGCGCCGAGTTCGGGAGATCGCGCCCTACGCCACGGCGGTGCTGCTCGGCTTCAGCTCGTTCTTCACGTTCCTAGCGATCTTCTTCGCGAACCCGTTCACGACCACGGCCACGCCGCCGAGCGAGGGTGCGGGTCTCGATCCCCTGCTGCTGCACCCGAGCATGATGATCCACCCGCCGATGCTGTATTCGGGGTACACGCTGCTCACGGTCCCGTTCGCGTTCGGTGTGGGCGCGCTCATCACGGGCCGGCTCGGCTCCGAGTGGATCAGCGTGACCCGGCGGTTCGCGCTCGCGGCCTGGCTGTTCCTGGGCATCGGGATCCTGCTTGGCGCGCGGTGGTCCTACACCGAGCTCGGCTGGGGCGGTTACTGGTCCTGGGACCCGGTCGAGAACGCGGCCCTGATGCCGTGGCTATGCATCACCGCATTCATCCACTCGATCATGATCCAGGAGAAGCGGGGGATGCTGAAGGTGTGGAACGTCTCGCTGGTGCTGGCCGCCGGCACCCTCTCGATCCTCGGGACGTTTCTTGTCCGCTCGGGGATCCTGAGCTCGATCCATGCCTTCGGCGCCTCGACGCTGGGCTTCCCGTTCGTCCTGCTGATCGGGTCGATGATCGCCGGGTCGATCGCGCTCGTGATCTGGCGGCGCGACTCGCTGCGCAGCGAGGCACAGATCGACTCGCTGCTCTCGCGAGAGGCCGTGTTCCTGTTCCAGAACCTGGTGCTCGTGTCGATGGTCTTTGTGATCTTCTGGATCACGTTCTTCCCGCTGATCTCCCAAGCGCTGACGGGCACCAAGATCTCCGTCGGGCCGCCGGCCTTCCGGCCGTTCATCGTGCCGCTGGCCCTGATCCTCGTGCTGCTCTCGGGCGTCGGCCCGATCATCGCCTGGCGCCGGGTGACGGTGGCGAACCTGCGCCGCAGCTTCACGATTCCGGTCTCGGTCGCGCTGGGCACGCTCCTGGCGCTGCTGCTCGCGGGCGGCGTCAGCGAGCGGCCGTTCGCGCTGATCATGTTCACGCTGGGGGCGTTCGTGTTCACCGCCGTCGCCCAGGAGTTCTGGCGCGGCGTCGGCGCGCGGCGGGCGATGACCAAGAACTCGCCGCCGGTCGCGCTGGCCCAGTTGGTCAAGCGTAATCGGCGCCGCTACGGCGGCTACATCGTCCACGCCGGCCTCGCGGTTTTGCTCGTCGGCGTAGCCGCCTCATCGTCGTTCCAGCACTCCCACGACGTGATCCTGAAACCCGGCCAGCACGTGAAGGTCGACGGCTACATGATCCGTTACGTCCGCCCGACCGCGGCCGCCACCTCACAGAAGCTGTCCTTCGGCGCCATCCTCGACGTCACCAAGGGTGGCAAGCATGTGACCACGCTGAACACCAGCCGCGGCTTCTATCCATCGCAGGACCCGACGATGGGGCAGATCGGCCGGTTCTTCGGTGGCGAGGCCGACAGCAACGTCGGCCTCCGCGCGGGCCTGTTCAAGGACATCTGGGGGGTCATCAATCCCGACCTGACGCCGCTGCAGCCGCTGATCAATCAGGGCAATCGGGTGTTTGCCGCGGCGCTCTCACAGGCCATGACCCGGATCTCCGGGTTGCCCGTGGCGCAGGCGAATGCCGATCTCGCTCCGCTCTGGCAGGCCCGCGACCGGGCGGTGGCCGGGCTCGCCAGCCGGTTCGTGAGCCATCCGTGGCCGGTCGAGTTCCTGTTCATCGTCTCGCCGCTGGTGACGTGGATCTGGCTCGGCGCGCTGATCATCATCTCGGGTGGCCTGATCGCGCTGTGGCCGGTGCCGGCGCTGGCGCGGAGCCGGTCGACGGCGCCGGCGACGGCACGCGTGTCCGGCGCTCCGGTCGCCGGCCCGCGAAGCCGTTTGAGATGGCCGCCAAGGCGGGCTGATCGTGGAGTTCCTGCTGGTGTTGGCGATCCTGCTGATCGTCGTGGCGGTGGTCACGTGGCCGCTGCGGCGCGAATGGATGGCGCGGGAGGGCGAGGGTCCCGAGCTCGTTAATCGGGAGGAGGAGCACCGACGCAGTGAGCTCGCGGAGCTCGAGGCGGCGCGTGATGCCAAGTATCGCGAGATCCGCGACGCCGAGCTCGACCGCAGGACGGGCAAGCTCTCGGAGGACGACTTCGAGGCGATCGACGGGACGCTCCGCACCGAGGCGATCGAAATCTTGCGAGCGATTGACCGGGCAAACGATGGCCAAACGGCTACCATCGGGGACCGATGAGCACGATCCTCAGCGTCGTCCAAATCTTCATCTGCGTCGTGCTGGTGTTCCTGATCCTGATGCACTCGGGGAAGGACGCCGGGCTGTCCGGCGCGTTCGGGGTTGGAAGCGGGGCGGGTCCGTTCGGCGGCGGCTCGCTCGTCGAACGCAACCTGAACCGCTGGACGATCGGGTTCGCGATCGCGTTCGTGGTAAACACGATCATCCTGCTCAAAATCGGCTAGTTGCCGTGAGCGGCGCCGTTCTGCGGCGACCCTCTAGGAGATTCTCGCGACGAGCGCCGTGACGTCGTCGTCGAGCTGCTCGTCCTCAACGAGCCGTGAGAGGACGTGATCGACGAGCGCGGCGGGGTCGGCTGGACCGTCCGCGACGGCCTCGGCCAATCGCTCCAGTCCCGCGTCGAGCGACTCGCCGCGGCGCTCAACCAGCCCGTCGGTATAGAGCACCAGGGCATCGCCAGCCCCAAGCTGGTGGCGCTCCGTTGTGTACAGGCTGTCCTTGAGCCCCGTCAATCCACCGCCGCCATCGAGGTAGCTCGTCTGCCCCGCGCTGGTGCGGATCAGCGGCGGGGGATGGCCGGCGGCCGCCCAGGCGATCGTCCGCTCGGCGGGGTCGACGATTGCGTAGATGACCGTGAACAGCTCATCATCTCCGGTCGCGAGCTGCAGCCGGTTCAGGCGCGTCAGCGCCTCGCCGGGGGAACGGACGCCTTCGTCTCCGAGCGCCAGCGTCCGCGTCACCGTCCGCAGCTGACCCATCGCTGAGGCGGCCGGAATGCTCCTGCCGGCGACGTCTCCGACTACGATGCCCAGCCGCCCGCCCGGCAGCGCGAACGCGTCGTACCAGTCGCCTCCGACCTCGGCACCGAGCCCGGCCGCTTCGTAGTGCGCGATGACCTCGACACCGGCCACTGAGGGGAGGCTCTTTGGCAATAGGCCGCGCTGGAGGACGATTGCGATCCGGTGCTCCTCCTCGTGGAGTTGGGCCCGGCGTGCTGCCAATGCCACCCTGTCGGCCGCGTCCTGTAGGAGCGACCGGTCGCCGGCGGTCAACGATCGCTCACCGGCGAAGGCGAGCCTGAGAACGCCGATCTCGGCGCCCTGGATCAGCAGCGGCTGTTCGTGGACGTCCTCGCCTCGGCTCGGGGCCTCGCCCGGCCGCAGCCGCCACACCTCGCCGCCGGCGGCCCGAACCGTCACGGGGTCATCGAGCTCTCCGCTGATCTCGACCTCGGCGAGCGTCGCGCCGAACAGTGAGACCAGCCGTGACGCCAGCGCGGCCTGCAGATCGTAGAGTCCGAGCGGCTCGATCCCGTCGGTCAGCGCCTGGAGCGTTCGGAGCCGCTCGGCCAGCGCCTCCGCCTGTCCTCGCGCCGCTTGCTCGACCAGCAGGTCGGCTCGCGCCCGTTCGGCGCGCCGCCTGGCGCTCAGATCGACCCACTGGGCGAGGAGCATCGGTTCGCCCGGGTCAGTGGCGTCGATCGCGGAGGCGACGACGCCCACCCACATCTCCGCGCCCATCGGGTGCATAAGCCGGACGTCGACGCTCGCGACCTCCGGAGCGGCCCGCTGATCATCCTGGAGGGCGACGTGGTCGAGGGTCGCCGACAGCGCCTCGCGATCGTCGGGGTGGCACAGCTCTTCGATCGCGACTCCCTGGAGGCGCTCGGGATCCCGGCCGACGAGCCGGGCAAAAGCCGGATTGGAACGGACGATGTTCCGAGCCCGGTCGAGTACCGTCTTGCCGATCGGTGCCGCCTCGAACGCGCCGCGCAGGAACGACTCTGAGTGCTTCAGCGCGCGCCGGTTCGCCTCGAGCTCGGCGAACACGGCGACCTTCGATCGCAGGATGTCGGGATCGAACGGCTTGAGCACGTAGTCGACCGCGCCGATCCCGTAGCCGCGGATGATGTCGCCGACGTCGTCGTGCGCGGCGGTCAGGAACACGATCGGGACGTCCTGGGTTCGGGCTCGGCTCTTGATCAGCTCAGCCGTTTCCAGTCCGTCGAGGCCCGGCATCCGCACATCGAGCAGGATCAGCGCGTAGTCCTGCTCCAGCACCAGTCGCAGGGCCTCGCGCCCCGATGTTGCGGTGTGCAGCGGATAGCCCAACGGGGCGAGCGCGGCTTGGACGGTCCGGAGGTTGTCCGGGCGGTCGTCGACGACGAGGATCGGCAGCGCGTCCACCGCCGTCAGCTCGATGGGATGGTCGCTGCCGGCGGGCGTCTCCGAGGAGCGCTCCGAATGCTCTAGCTGTCGAGCCACACGCGCATCATCGACAACAGCTGGTCGAGGTCGACCGGCTTGGTGATGTAGTCGGATGCTCCGGCGGCGAGCGCCTTCTCGCGGTCGCCCTTCATCGCCTTGGCGGTCAGCGAGATGATCGGCAGGTGCTCGAATCGCGGGGTCGCACGGATCGCACGCGCCGTCTCGTAGCCGTCCATCTCCGGCATCATGATGTCGAGCAGCACGAGATCGGTGTTCGGATGCTGGTGCAGTCGTTCGATGCCCTCCCGGCCGTTCTCCGCGAACACGACCTTCATCCCCCGCTGCTCGAGGCTCGAGGTGAGCGCGAACACGTTGCGGATGTCGTCGTCGACCACGAGCACCTTCTTGCCGTGAAGCGGTGCGTCGCCCGTCCGTAGACGGCCGAGCATCTTACGCGTCGAGCTCGGGAGCGTCGCCTCCACACGGTGCAGGAACAGGGCGGAGCGGTCGGCGAGCCGCTCCGGGGAGTCAGCGACCGTGATCACGGACGACTTTGCCAGCGCGTCGAGACGGGCGCGATCGGTCTTCGGCAGCGCGGTCTCGACGAACGCGATCGACGGGACCTCCCGAGCGACCTCGTCGGTCGCGAGCTCCTGCAGGAAGGGGAACTGTGCCGCTGGATCGGCGCCGACCACAACGAGTGCCAGGTCGAACGGCTCCGCGTGCAACGCGGCGAGTGCCCGACCGGGCGTGATCTGCTCGAACTCGACGCTCTCGCCACCGGCCACCAACTCCTGGAGCTGACCGTCGAGGTCCGCCTGGTCGGTGATCACGGCGATCCGCCGGTGGGGAGTCTGGGTCAGCCGCTCGAGTCGCGCGAGCGCCGTTTCGAGTCCTACCGGGTCGCCGGGCTCGTCGATGAACACGGCGGCACCGCCGCGCAGAGCGGTGATCCGGGCGGCGGAGTCGGAGATCACGACCACCGGGAGGTGGCGGGTGTCGGGATGCTTCTTCAACTGTCCGAGCGCCGGCTCCACCCGTGCCCAGCTGCCACCCAGCAGGATGGCGCCGGGTCGATGCTCGCGCGCCAGGCCCAGCGCCGCCGTCGGCCTCCGCGCGACGATCGACTTCGCGCCACGCAGGCGTACCGCCTCGACGACCTCCCGGGCGCGCTCGCCGTCGGGATCGATCACGAGAATGACGCGATCGTCGGGCTCGAGCCGGCCGGCCTCATCGACGCTGACCGGCGGCGCCGCCGGCGCGGCGGAAGTACCGCCGTTCGTCGTGATCGCGGTTTCGAGCGCGCCGTCGCCCGTGCCCGCAGGTGCCGATTCGAGCATCCGTTCGTTGAGCGGCAGCATGAGCGTGAACCGGCTCCCCGATCCGAGCTGCGACTCGACCTGGATCTCGCCGCCGAGCAGACGCGCGATCTCTCTTGAGATCGAGAGGCCGAGGCCGGTCCCGCCGTATTTGCGCGACATCGTGCCGTCTGCCTGCTGGAAGGCCTCGAAGATCGCGGCCAACTTGTCGTCGGCGATGCCGACGCCCGTATCGGTGACG
Source organism: uncultured Solirubrobacterales bacterium (assembly GCA_963773165.1). Taxonomy (GTDB): domain Bacteria; phylum Actinomycetota; class Thermoleophilia; order Solirubrobacterales; family Solirubrobacteraceae; genus Palsa-465. The sequence continues at coordinate 97,976 of CAVZAK010000036.1, read as the reverse complement.
GTCATCGAGATCACGCGTTCGGCGCTCTGGAGGGTCTCGCTGCGGAACCTGATTCCGTCCGACGGGTAGCCGATCGAGAGCGTCACGCCGCCCTTGTGGGTGAACTTGAACGCGTTCGAGAGCAGGTTCTTGAGGATCTGGTTCAGGCGCTGCTCGTCGGTGACGATCGAGGGCGACATGGTCGGATCGATCTCGACGACGAACTCGAGCCCGTTCTGCTCGGCGACCTGGCGGAACGCCCGCTCGGCGTCCTCGTAAATGTCCGCGAGCGCGACCGGCGCCATGTCGACTTCCATGCGGCCCGCCTCCACCTTCGACAGGTCGAGGATGTCGTTGATCAGCGACAGCAGATCGTTGCCCGCCGAGTGGATCGTCTGGGCGAACTCGACCTGGCGCTGGCTCAGCGAGGCGTCTTCGTTCTCGGCGAGCAGACGGCTGAGGATCAGCATCGAGTTCAGTGGCGTTCGCAGCTCGTGAGACATGTTGGCCAGGAACTCCGACTTGTACTTCGAGGACAGCGCCAGCTGCGCAGCCTTGTCCTCGAGCCCGCGCCGGGCGAGCTCGATCTCCTCGTTCTTGATCTCGATGTCGCGGTTCTGCTCAGACAGCAGCCGCGCCTTCTCCTGCAGCTCGTCGTTCGTGTTCCGCAGCTCCTCGGACTGCTTCTGGAGCTCCTGGGTGAGGCTCTGCGACTGCTCGAGCAGCTCCTCCGTGCGCATGTTCGCGCGGATCGTGTTGATCACGACCCCGATCGTCTCGGTGATCTGATCCAGGAAGTCCCGATGGACGTCGGAGAAGGGGCTGATCGAGGCGAGCTCGATCACGCCGAGCACCTGATCCTCGAACAGGACCGGCATCACCAGGATGCCGGCGGGTGTCGCCGCCCCGAGCCCTGAGCGCAAGCTGATGTAGCCCGGCGGCAGGTCGGTCACGGCGATCGTCTTGCGCTCGATCGCGGCCTGCCCGACCAGGCCCTCCCCGATCCTGAAGCGGCTCCGACTGTCGCTGTCGAGCGTGGGGAAACCATAGGCGGCCTCAAGCACCAGCTCGCTGCCCCCTTCGGCGCTCGGCTCGGCAACGAACAGGGCTCCGTGCTGCGCGTTCACGGTCGGCGTCACCTCGCTCATGATCAGCTGCGTGACCGCAGCGAGGTCGCGCTGGCCCTGCAGCATGCCCGAGATGCTCGCCAGGTTTGTCTTCAGCCAGTCCTGCGCGGCGTTCCGCTGAGTCGTCTCGCGGAGGTTGGCGATCATCTGGTTGATGTTGTCCTTGAGCTCGGCGACTTCGCCCTGGGCCTCGACCGTGATCGAGCGCGTCAGGTCGCCCTGGGTCACCGCCGTCGACACCTCGGCGATCGCTCGCACCTGGGTGGTCAGGTTTCCGGCCAGCTGATTGACGTTCTCGGTCAACCGCCGCCACGTTCCCGACACGCCCTCGACCTCGGCCTGCCCGCCCAGCTTGCCCTCGGTGCCGACCTCGCGGGCGACGCGTGTGACCTCGGCGGCGAAGCTCGAGAGCTGTGCGACCATCCGGTTGAGCGTCTGCTTGAGCTCGAGGATCTCGCCGCGGGCGTCGACCGTGATCGTCTGCGTGAGGTCGCCGTTGGCGACAGCCGTCGCCACCTGAGCGATATTGCGGACCTGGTCGGTCAGGTTCCGGGCCATGAAGTTGACGTTGTCGGTCAGGTCCTTCCACGTTCCCGCGACGCCGGGGACCTGGGCCTGCCCGCCGAGCGTCCCTTCCGTTCCCACTTCTCGGGCGACCCGGGTCACCTCGGCTGCGAACGACCGCAGCTGGTCCACCATCCGGTTGATCGTCTCCGCCAGCGTCGCCACCTCGCCCTTGGCGTCGACCGTGATCTTCCGGCTCAGGTCGCCGTTGGCGACCGCAGTGGTCACGGTCGCGATGCTCCGGACCTGAGTCGTCAGGTTGGAAGCCATCTGGTTGACGTTCTCGGTCAGCCCCTTCCACGTACCCGAGACGCCCTCGACCTCGGCCTGCCCACCGAGCATGCCTTCGGTGCCGACCTCGCGGGCGACGCGGGTGACCTCGGCTGCGAACGAGCGCAGCTGGTCGACCATCGTGTTGATGGTGTCCTTGAGCTCGAGGATCTCCCCGCGGGCGTCGACCGTGATCTTCTTGGACAGGTCGCCACGGGCGACGGCGGTCGTGACCTGCGCCACGTTGCGGACCTGGTCGGTCAGGTTCGAAGCCATGAAGTTGACCGAGTCGGTCAGGTCCCGCCACGTCCCGGATACGCCTGCGACCTCGGCCTGGCCGCCGAGCTTGCCCTCGGTCCCGACCTCGCGGGCGACGCGGGTTACCTCGTCGGCGAACGCCGAGAGCTGGTCGACCATCGTGTTGACGGTCCGCTTGAGCTCGAGGACCTCGCCCTTGACGTCGACGGTGATCTTCTGGCTCAGGTCGCCGTTGGCCACGGCGGTAGTCACCTGGGCGATGTTGCGGACCTGGTCGGTGAGGTTCCGGGCCATGAAGTTGACGTTGTCGGTCAGGTCCTTCCACGTCCCGGCGACGCCAGGGACATCCGCCTGGCCGCCGAGGATCCCCTCGGTGCCGACCTCGCGCGCGACGCGGGTGACCTGGGCGGCGAACGCGGACAGCTGGTCGACCATCGTGTTGACCGTGCTCTTGAGCTCGAGGATCTCGCCTCGTGCATCTACGGTGATCTTCTGCGAGAGGTCGCCCTCGGCGACGGCGGTCGTCACCTGGGCGATGTTGCGGACCTGGTCGGTCAGGTTCGAGGCCATGAAGTTGACGTTGTCGGTCAGGTCCTTCCACGTCCCGGCGACACCTGGCACCTCGGCCTGGCCGCCGAGGATCCCCTCGGTGCCGACCTCGCCGGCGACGCGGGTGACCTCGGCTGCGAATGAGCGCAGCTGGTCGACCATCGTGTTGATGGTGTCCTTGAGCTCGAGGATCTCGCCCTTGACGTCAACGGTGATCTCCTGGCTCAGGTCACCGTTGGCGACGGCGGTGGTCACCTGGGCGATGTTGCGGACCTGGTCGGTGAGGTTCGAGGCCATGAAGTTGACCGAGTCGGTGAGGTCCTTCCACGTTCCGGCGACTCCGCGGACCTTGGCCTGGCCGCCGAGCTTGCCCTCGGTGCCGACCTCGCGGGCGACGCGGGTCACTTCGGCGGCGAAGCTGGAGAGCTGATCGACCATTGCGTTCACGGTCGTGCCGATCCGGGCGAACTCGCCCTTGACCGGCCGTCCCTCGATCTCGAGGGCCATCTTCTGGCTCAGGTCGCCCTCGGCGACGGCCACGATCACGCGCGCGACCTCGGTCGTGGGGCGAACGAGGTCATCGATCAGCCCGTTGATCGATTCGATCGAGGTGCTCCACCCGCCGCCGACGCTGTCGAGCCGCGCTCGCTCGGTCATCCGGCCCTCACGGCCGATGATCTGGGCGATGCGGACGACCTCCGCCTCCAGGGCCGCGTTGCGCGCTGCCAGGTCGTTGAAGGCCGCTTCCAGCCGGCCTATCTCATCTTTGCGGCGGGCGGGAAGCCTAACCTCGAAGTCGCCAGCCGCTGCTGCCCGCAGCGCTGCCTCGAGTCTGCCGAGCGCAGGGTCGCCGGATCGCCCCCCACGCCCCGACCCGTTCTTGGGCGCAGTCTCTGCTTCTTCTCCATCCCCGTTCGCGGGCCCGACCCCGACCCGCCGCTTTCCCTGTCGGACCGCCGTCTTCGCCATCTTGTGCCCTCTGATCTTGAGTTTGGACCCCTTGCGGACTCATGCGCCCGCGATGAAAGTGCTTGCGTCTACCCGCCCCGGCCCGTCTTCAAACCTGATTAAAGTCATTGGCGCAACCGTCGGTGACTACGGGCCCCTGTGAAACGCCCAGGACCATCCGATCGGCTCGAAGCCGATCTGCGCGTACAGATGCTTGGGCCAGTCGTTGTCGTCGGCGACGATGAAGGTCAGGTCGTGAGCGTCCCTGCGTGCCTGGGCGACGGCGTGGCTGACGAGCGCTCGGGCGTAGCCCCGGCGGCGTGCCTCGGGAACGGTGTAGACATCCTCGACCTGGGCCGTCGCACCGTCGGACCGGAGCTTGGTCATCGCGACCAGGCGGCCCGCGTCGCCGAGCACGCCGAAGTTGCGATCGCTGCGAGCCCGGCTCTCACGCCTCGAGTACTCGACCAGCTGGGACAGCGCCCCCGGCGTCGGCTTCGGCGGGCCCTCCAGGAACCACCTTCGCATCAACTCGAGCGTCAGCTCGGCGTCGGCCTCGATCACGACGCTGGCGTCGAAGACGCGGTCGGGGCTGCCGCGCAGCGCCAGCAGCACATCGCGCTCGATCGTCCAGCCCCCGTCGCGCAACGGCTGTTCGAGTCGGCGGCCGCTGTCCTCGTCCTCGACGAACAGCTGGCGGTACGGCAACTCGGATAGGTGCTCGTCGGCGAGCGCCACAGCCTCGTCGGTCGAGACGGGCTGGGTGATGCGGACATGGTTCATCACCCAGACGTCAGGGAGCGAAGGGGAGAGGACCACGAACCCGGCATCGATCGGCTGGACGTCGTCGGCGATCAGCTCGATCGTCTCATGGCTGAACCTCAGCGCCCGTGTCAGCCACGAGTCCTCGCCCGCCGGCTGCGACGCCTCGCTCATCGGCCAATCATCCCAGCCGATGAATTCTGTGCCGCTGAGGAGTCTTAGCGACAGATGGCTGCTGAAAGGGCGATCGTGCTCTACGACGCCTCGGGACTCGTCGCCGACGCCGCGACCGTGGACGCCCTTGCCCGCATGCAGCTCGACGCTGGGCGCCGGGGCGCCGAAATCAGGCTGGTGGGCGCGAGCGAAGCGCTTCGCGGCCTGATCGCGTTCGTGGGCCTTGCGGACGTGCTGAAAGAGGGATCGCTACAAGTCGATCCGAGGGGGGAGGCCGAATAGCGCCAGCAGCCGCTCGGGCTCGAGGAAGAACGTGAACTCTCCGATGCGATCGCCGTTGAACTCGACGACCTGGAGTGCCCACGGGTCATAGCCGCTGCCGGTATCGCTCGGCTTGTACTGCCCGAACGCGAAGGTCCCGTTTGCTCCCGTGGTCGGCAGGAGCCGCGACCCGCTGCAGCCGATACCGGGACCGGCCCACCAGGCGAGGATGTCGTCGCGGCCGTGCAACCACAGGTCGTACGGCGGCATCGACTGGGTCGCGTCCTCCCGGATCAGCGAGGTCAGTGCGTCCATGTCGTAGCGCTGGAACGCGTCGACATAGCGGCTGACGAGCTCGCGCTTGGCGCTATCCAATGATGGCGCTGGATCGTCGGCGGTTGCGCCGCGTTCCTCCAGGGTTGCGCGGGCTCGTTGAAGCGCGCTGTTCACCGATGCGACGCTGGTGTCCAGCAGCTCGGCGACCTCGCGCGCCTGCCACCGGAGGACCTCGCACAGGATCAGGACGGCGCGCTGTCGCGCAGGAAGGTGCTGGAGCGCGGCGACGAACGCGAGCCGAATCGTCTCCCGAGCCATCGCCTGCTCGGCGGGATCGGTCTCCGGGATCACGAGCGCGTCCGGAATAGGCTGCATCCACGTCGCCTCGGGCTGTAGGTGAAGGTTCGACTCCACGGGTTCCTGCGCCGGGCCAAAGTCCATCGGACGTGCTCTACGGGCGCGTCCGCTGATCATGTCGAGGCAGACGTTCGTGGCGATCTTGTAGAGCCACGATCGGAGCGCCGCGCGGCCTTCGAACCGGTCGAACCCGCGCCACGCCCGCAGGAACGTGTCCTGGACTGCGTCCTCGGCCTCGAACGGAGAGCCGAGCATCCGGTAGCAGTAGCCCGTCAGCTCGGAGCGGTACTGCTCGAAACTGCGCTCGAGCTCGGGAGCGACTGTGTTGGCCACACTTCCATCGTACGCGTCCGCCGGGCGGACCGCGGTTGGACCGTTCCGTCGGCATGGACGATCAGCACCGGGATCTGGCTGTGGTTCAACGCGAAGTGGCTCACGCTACCCAGCAGCGACGCGGCGAACCACGAGCGGCCGCGCGAGCCCATGACCAGCAGGTCGTAGCGGTCACTGGCGAGCTCATGCGACAGGGCCTTGCGGACGGGCCGGGGGCTGAGAATCGACGTCACCGAAATCGAGTCGGGAACGGTCGCGATTGCTGCGGCAAGGATCTCCTTGGACTCGCGCTCGAGCTCCGGGCCGAGCGACTGGATGGCGGCCACGCTCGAGGGCGCGTACGCCCACGCCGGTGGCGTCGAGACGGCGGTCAGGATCGTGAGCCTGGCGCGCGAGGACGCCGCGAGGTCGATGGCTTCGGCGAGCGCTCGCTCAGAAGGAAGTGAGCCATCGACGCTGACGAGGATGTTTCGGAACATGACGGGCTCCGTCTCTCGCAGAACTAGATTGGCATGCCAAAGGTTAGCATGCGTTATAGTCAATTGTCGACCTGGTGAACACGCTCCGGGAACCAGATACGCAGGAGTTCCTGGCCGCTTTTGAGACGTTCGTGCAGGCGGTCCGCCGGGCCCGTGGAGCGCCGGCGCAGGGAGGGGAGCGAGCCCTGACGCTGTCTCAGTACTCGTTACTTACTCCGCTCTCGGAGCGCTCGTCCGCGCCCGTTCGCGAACTCGCCGCCGAGGCCGGGGTGACGGCATCGACGGCGACGCGGATTCTCGACACGTTGGAGCGCCGGGGAATCGTGCGCAGGCGCCGGACGGACGAGGATCGCCGGGTGGTGATCGTGACACTGACGAAGCTCGGGCACGAGCTGCTCTGCGAGCAGGACGGCTGGGTCCAGGCCCGTCAGCTCGCATTCCACGCTGGGTTGCCGGCCACCGAGCGTCGTCTCGCGCCGGATCTGCTCATCCGCCTCGCGGATCTGATCGACGAACTGGCATCGGGTCCGAACGTCCCATGAGAACTGACCAGCAATCCACACCCTCCTACGAGACGCTGCTGTACGCCGTCGACGGCGCCGTGGCGACGATCACGCTGAACCGACCCGAGCACCTGAACACGATCGTCCCCCCAATGCCCGACGAGGTCGAGGACTCGGTGGCGCGGGCTACGCGCGACGACGCCGTCAAGGTGATCGTTGTCCGCGGCGCCGGGCGCGCGTTCTGCGCCGGCTACGACTTCAGCGGCGGCTTCCAGTATTGGAGAGATTTCGTCGAATCCGACGGGCGGTGGGATCCAGGGAAGGACTTCATCGGCGCCACCGCCCCGCAGCTGGCTCCGACCCAGAAGTTCATGAGCGTGTGGCGGTGCCCTAAGCCCGTGATCGCCCAGGTCCACGGCTGGTGCGTCGGAGGGGGCAGCGACTTCGCGCTGTGCGCGGATCTGGTGGTGGCGAGCGAGGACGCGGTGATCGGGACGCCCTATAGCCGTATGTGGGGCGCCTATCTGTCAGGGATGTGGATCTACCGGCTGGGGCTCGCCAAGGCCAAGGAGCACGCGTTGACCGGGCGTCCGCTCACCGGCCGTCAGGCCGCCGACGTCGAGTTGATCAACCGCGCGGTGCCGTTCGAGGAGCTGGAGGTCACCGTCGCCGCGCTGGCGGGTGAGCTCGTAAACATCCCGGCGTCGCAGCTGGCTGCGATGAAGCTGTGCGTCAACCACGCCTACGAGGTGATGGGGGTTGCATCGGCGCAGACGCTCGGGCCGATCCTCGACGGGTTGATGCGCAACACGCCGGACGCGCTCGAGTTCATTCGCCGTGCGGAGGCCGACGGCGTGCGGGCGGCGGTCGCCGACCGGGACGGGCCATTCGGGGATTACAGCCAGGCGCCGGCGGAGCTGCGACCCGATCCGAGCCATGTGATCGTGCCGTGAAGTGAGTTGGTTAGGGCGCCGCCGGGACCACCGCCAGCGGCCGCGTCTCGCTCCCCAGATCGGCGGTGTCGAACGAGCTGGTCTCGAGCCTTTCGACCGCCGGCATCAGGTCGAGGAACTCATCCTCCGTCTCCAGGAAGCTGATCTTGGGGGTGCGGTAGTGCATCGGTACGACCCACCGCGGACGTAGCTGCTGGACGATGTCGGCCGCCTGCCGGGCGCCGACCGTGGGGCCGCCACCTACGGGCAGCATCATCAAGTCGACCTCGCCGACCGCGTCGGCCTGCTCGTCGCGGAGGGCGCGCTGGCCGAAGTCTCCGAAGTGGGCAACTCGCAGGCCGTCGAGTTCGAATACGAAGATCGTGTTCGGGCCGCGCAGCGTGCCGGCGGCATCGTCGTGCTCGGAGGAGACGGCCACGATCTCGCCGATCGGGGACTCGAGCCGGCCGGCGGTGGAGCGCAGGATCGTCGGTGATCCTCCGATCACCTCGACCCCGTTGTGGTCCATATGCTCGTGGGTGACGAGCAGGACGTGCGCATCGACTCCTTCGATCGCCGGATAGTCGAACTGCATGCCGCGGTCGGCCATCGGCGAGAGGTCGCCGAACGGATCAATGAACACGGTCGTGTCGCCGGCGGCCAGCCGGAACGCGGATTGGCCATACCACTCAACTTGCATGCTGCTCCTCGCGTCGGGTTGCTCGAGCGTGTGCCGATGTCGCTGCCGCCAGGACCGCGTGCGCCGGCGCCGGTGCGGCGCGCTCGTTCACTACCACGATGATATAGACAGGCAAACTGTTCAGCTTGCCTGTGCGTCCGACCGCTGCGACATTGATCAAGCGCGCGGCAGCGAGGTGTGCGCGCGGGTAGAGGTTTCCGGCTGGCTCAACCCACTCCTAACACGGACTGCACACGTTTGCCGTTGACACGCCAGATGGTCGCCACTATCGTCCGCTGCAAACGATTGCATCGACCGGTGGCCCGGTGCTCGCCACCGAGTACGAGCGGAGGGAGACGGAGATGAGGGTCTTGCGCAAGTCTGTGACGGTTGGTCTGTGCGTGGGTGTCGTCACTCTGCTCGCGGCGTGCGGCAGTAGCAGCAGCTCAAGCAGCGGAGGGTCCTCCTCGGGCGGCGGCACCTCCAGCAGCGGCAGCTCCAGCAAGAGCCCGGTCACGATCGGCGCGTCCCTGTCGCTGTCCGGGGACTTCGCCGCCGACGGGCAGGCGTTCCAGCGCGGCTACGAGCTGTGGGCCGCCGACCAGAACGCCAAGGGCGGGCTGCTCGGTCATCCCGTCAAGCTCAAGATCCTCTCCGACGCCTCGAGCCCGGCGCAGGTCGTCTCCAACTACAACAAGCTGATCGGCTCCGACAAGGTGCCGCTCGTGTTCGGTCCGTTCTCGACGCTGCTGACGGCGCCGTCCGCGCGGATCGCCGCCCGCTACGGCTACGCGTTCGTCGAGGGCGCCGGCGGTGCGCCGGCGGTGTTCGGGGAGGGCCTGCACAACGTCTTCGACGTGTCGGTACCGGTCAAGCTCAACCTCGTCACGTTCGCCCAGTGGATCGCCTCGATGCCGACGGGTCAGCGCCCGACGACTGCCGCGTACGCGACGGTCGACGACCCGTTCACCCAGCCGCAGATCCCCGAGGCGCAGACCATCCTCCAGAACGCTGGGGTGAAAACTCTGTACTCCAAGGTGTTCCCCGCCGAGGTCGCCGACTACACGCCGATCGCCGGCCAGGTCGCCTCCACACACGCTGAGCTGATGGTGCTCGGATCCGTCGACGTGCCGACCGTATCCGCGTTCGTCCACACCTTCATCCAGCAGCACTATGCACCGAAGGCGTTCATCGCGACCGCGGGACCTGACCAGGGCGAGGCGTTCGTGAAGGCCGTGGGTGCTGGGAACGAAGACGGCATCTTCGTCCCCAACGGCTGGTACGGAGGGTTCCAAAAGGCCGACAGCCAGCAGATGGTCAAGGAGTACATCGCCAAGTACGGCGGGACGGCGTCGGATGTCAACGCGGACGTGGCCGAGGCATACTCGGTCGGCCAGGTGATCGCTCAAGCCGTCGAGGCGACCCATGGCTTCGACAACTCGAAGATCATCAGCTACCTGCATAGCGGCGCAGCCATGGATAGTGTTCAGGGACCCGTGAAGTTCAACTCGCTGGGGGAGAACACAGCCGGCACGACGCTGACCTTCCAGTGGCAGAAGGGCGCCCTCGTTCAGACCCTGCCGACGACGACCAAGGGGTCCACCCCGCCGGTCTATCCGAAGCCTAACTGGAAGGGCTAAGCCTGGATGTCGGGCACAGCCCTGCTGCAGGCGATCGTTGACGGAATCCTGACCGGCGGCGTCTACGCATTGATGGCCGCCGGTCTGACGCTGATCTTTGGCGTCATGGACATCGTCAACATCGCGCAGGGGATCATGGTCGTGCTCGGCGCCTACCTCAGCTATGTGCTGTCGGTGCACCTGGGCATCGGATTGCTCCCTGGGCTGCTGATCACGGTGCCGGTGATGTTCACGCTGGGCGTGGTCATCGAGTTCTGCTTCATGCGCCGGCTCCGCGAGTCCGACCGCGTCGGGATGTCGATCCTCGTGACCTACGCCGTGGCGATCCTGATCGAGGGCATCCTCAGCGCGATCTTCGGCCTGGACTACGTGCAGCTCCACGCCTCCTACGTCGACCAATCGGTCCACGTGTTCGGCTTCTACCTGCCCTGGATCTATCTGATCGGCTTCGCGCTCGCAGTGTTGCTGATGATCGCCCTGTACTGGATGCTCTACCGGACGAAGTTCGGGCGTGCGGTTCGGGCCTCGCTGCAGAACCGCACCGCTGCTGACCTGATCGGGATCAATGTCAACCGCACCCGGACGATCTCGGTTGGGATCGGGGTCGCGGTCACCGCGGTCGGCGGCATGGTGTTCGGCGCGACCACGGCGTTCAACCCCAGCAGCGGCTACGACCTGATCTCGCGCCTGCTGGCGATCGTGATCCTCGGGGGGCTGGGCAGCATCGGCGGCGCGATGGCAGCGGCGGTCCTGCTGCTCGTCGTCAACGACGTGGTCGCCGTCTGGTGGTCACCGACGTGGGCGCCGCTCGTGTTCTTCGTGGCGCTGGTGATCGTGCTCTCGATCAGGCCGCAGGGACTGTTCGGCTCCTCCGCCGTGCGGGCGCAATGAGCCGCGAACGGCTGCGTCGCGCGATCGCGCCGGCCGCGATCGCGGTTGCCTTCGCCGTGCTCGCATTGTTCGGGGTGGTGGTCCAGGATCCGGCGACGACGTCGATCGCCGTGTTCACGCTGGTGTTCATGACGGCGACCTCGGCCTGGAACATCTTCAGCGGCTACTCGGGTTATCTCGCTCTGGGCCACGCCGTGTTCTTCGGGACCGGCGGCTACGCCGTCGCCCTCGCCGCCCAGGACTGGCACGTCAAGGGCGGCTGGGCCGTGTTCGCGCTGCTGCCATTCGGCGGCCTGGTGGCCGCGCTGGTCGCGATCCCGGTCGGGCTGGTCGCGCTGCGCACCCGCCGCCACACGTTCGTGGTCGTCACGATCGCGATCTTCTTCATCTTCCAGTTGGCCGCGTACAACTTCAGCTTCACCGGCGGCACGTCCGGACTGTTCCTTCCGATCGCGCCGTTCTCGGCGGCCAATTACAACCAACCCTTCTATTACGTCGGGCTGGTCATCCTTACCTTCACCGTGATCGTCTCGTGGGCGGTGCGGCGGTCGCGGTTCGGGCTGCAGCTGCTCGCGATTCGCGACGACGAGGACCGCGCCCGCGGCCTGGGGGTGAAGACCCGTCGCGTGAAGCTGACGGCGTTCGTGATCTCGGCGTTCCCGGTGGGGATGGTCGGAGGCCTCTACTTCTACTTCATCGGCGAGGTGTTCCCGCAGTCGGCGTTCGACCCGCTGTTCGACGTCTCGCTGGCGCTGATGGGGTTCTTCGGAGGTATCGGCACGATCACCGGTCCGCTGCTGGGCGGGCTCGTGCTCGAGTCCCTGCAGCAGTACTTCACGCAGTCGTTCACGGGCACCGGCACGTATCTGATCGCCTACGGCGTGCTGTTCCTGGCGGTCGTCCTGCTGCTCCCGCGTGGGGTGATCCCGACAATCTCGCACCTGCTCGCCAACCGCCGCGCGCGGGCACGCAGCCGGGCTGAGGCCGTGCCGCCGGAACCGGCGCCGCGCAGTGGCGTCGCCGGGGTCGCGCAATGAGCGCCGTGCTCGAGGTCAACGGTGTCTCGAAATCGTTCGGCGGCGTCCGCGCTCTGTCGGAGTGTCATCTGAGCCTCGAGCGAGGCTCGATCCACGGTCTGATCGGGCCGAACGGGTCCGGCAAGACGACGCTGTTCAACGTGATCACCGGTTACGAGCGCATCGAGCACGGCGACGTCCGCTTCGACGGCAGCGAGATCACGAACGCGTCCCCGGACCGCGTGTTCGGACTCGGGCTCGGCCGCACGTTCCAGCTGACGCGGATCTTCGCGCGGCTGACTGTGCTGGAGAACATGCTCGTGGCGACCCAGCGCAGGCAGGGCTGGCTGCGCGCCGTGATGCATCGGGCCGGTTCCGCCGCGGAGAGACGCCGCGCGACCGAGCTGCTCGAGTTCGTCGGGATCGCCCGTCTGGCGGACGATCCGGCTGGCAACCTGTCGTACGGTCAGCGAAAGCTGCTCGAGCTCGCGTCGCTGCTGGTCGCGGATCCCGACGTCCTGCTGCTCGACGAGCCGGCGGGAGGGGTGAACCCGACGCTGATCAGGCATCTGGCCGACCGGATCGGGGACCTCAACAAGGCCGGCAAGACGTTCCTCGTCGTCGAGCACAACATGGAGTTCGTGATGGGGCTCTGCGACCGTGTCACCGTCCTCAGTCAGGGCAGCACCTTGACGAGCGGCCAGCCGGAGCAGGTGCGCGCCAATCCCCAGGTGCTGGATGCCTACCTCGGCGGGGCGGATGACGAGGCGACCGAGATCGAGCTGGGGCGCGAGGCGCGGGCGGCGGGCAACGGAGGCGCGCAGACCAAAGTGCCCCCGGCGAGCGAGCCCTCTCCGGTGACGGAGACCGCGTCGGTCATCGAGCCGCCGTCGGTGATCGAGCCCAGGGTCAAACTCGGCGGTCCCGAATCGCTGCTGACCGTGCGCGGCGTAACTGCTGGCTACGGCGGCGGCGACATCCTCAAGCAGGTGTCGATCGAGGTCCCCGAAGGCGGCATCACCTGCATCGTCGGGCCAAACGGCGCGGGCAAGTCGACGCTGCTGGCCACAATCAGCGGGCTGCTGAGACCGCGCCAGGGCGAGATCCGCTTCCGCGGCGAGGTGATCTCCGACCACTCGCCGAGACAGATCCTGGCCAAGGGGATCGCGCTCGTGCCCCAGGCGCACAGCCTGTTCCCGCAGATGACCGTGCTCGAGAACGTCGAGCTCGGCGCGTTCACCGTGAGGGACGCCGCGGTGGTCCGCAAGCGACTTAGGGCAGTGGAGGAGCTGTACCCGATCGTCCGCGAGCGCGCGCACGAAAAGGCGGGGAGCCTCTCCGGAGGCCAGCAGCGGTTGGTCGAGTTCGCTCGCAGCCTGATGCTGGAGCCGACGATGGTCGTCCTTGACGAACCGTCGATGGGGCTGGATCCGCAGACGCGGCAGATCGTGTTCGAGATGATCGAGCTGATGAACCGCGAGGGGAAGACGATCCTGCTGGTTGAGCAGAACGCGCGGGCCGGGCTGAAGCTGAGCTCGCGCGGCGTCGTGCTGGAGAACGGGATCGTGCGCCTCAGCGGCACCGGTCGCGAGGTGCTCGAGCATCCCGAGATCGCCGCTCTCTACCTGGGTGGAACGGTCGAGATACCGCCGTCCACGCCGGACGGGGGTAAATAATGGCCCGGGTGCGAACGACCGTGACGATCCGCGATGTCGCCAGGGTCGCGAACGTTCATCCGGGAACGGTCTCACGCGCGCTCAATCCTGAGACCCGCGGGCTCGTCAACAGCGAAACCGCCGAGCGGGTGCTGCGTGTCGCCGAGGAGCTCGACTACCGCCCGAACCCGATCGCCCGCGGGTTGAAGACGAACCGCTCTTACACGATCGGCGTCCTGATCCCCGACATCACGAATCCGCTGTTCCCGCCGATCCTGAGAGGAATCGAGGACCGACTCGACGACGCCGGCTACACGGCTCTGATCGTCAACACCGACAACGACGCCGATCGCGAGCGCACGCACCTCGAGGCGATGCAAACCCGTCAGGTCGACGGGTTCATCTCCGCCACCGCCCGATTGGACCGCGAGGTGCTGGCAGAGGTCGCGTCTCGGGGCACGCCGCTGGTGCTCGTCAACCGCAGCTTCGAGGATGGATCTGTGCCCGCGGTCGCCGTCAACGATCGTCAGGGCATCCAGCTTGCGGTCGAGCACATCGCCGGTCTCGGACACGAGCGGATCGGACACATCGCCGGCCCGCAGAACACCTCGACCGGACACAGGCGATATCTGGGTTTCGTCGAGGCGATGGCCGGCGCCGGCCTACCGGCGCCGGAGGACCACATCAAATACAGCAGCTGGTTCAGCGAAGAGGAGGGCAGGCGTGTGTGCAGCGAGCTGCTCGACGCCGCTCGCGACCTGACGGCGATCGTCGCGGCCAACGATCTGCTCGCGATTGGCTGCTATGACGCCCTTGAGGCCCACGGACTCCGCTGTCCCGAGGACGTCTCGATCGTCGGCTTCAACGACATGCCGCTGGTAGATCATCTGCGGCCGCCGTTGACGACGGTACGCGTTCCGCAACGCGAGATCGGCAATGTCGCGGCCGAACTGCTGCTCGAACGGCTCTCCGAGGGATCGGAAACGGCCCGGGAGATCCTGCTCGAGCCTGCGCTGGTCATCAGGGGCTCAACGGCGGCCCCGCCCGGAGGCGGCGCCGAAGCCTGATGCGGGCGATCGACGTGCACGCACACGTGACGCGGTGAGAGTGATGCCCGACGCACGCGTGCAGGCCGCAATCGAGAACTGGGGCCCGCGGTTGATCGCCAACGGTGTGGACTACAACGACTTCATCCGGATCACGACAGCGATCACGCACTGGCCCCAGTGGCTCGACGCCTGGTCGGCCACGGCGCAGGGTCACGAGGAGGTGGCCGCCCGCGCCCGCTCCGAGGGCCACATGCGCACAGCGGGTGAGGCATTCCTGCGTGCGGCCGTGAGCTACCACTTCGCCAAGTTCGTGTGGGTGATCGACCCCGAGCGCAACCGTCGAGCCACCGAGGCCGCCGTCGCCGCGCTGTACTCGGCCCTGGCGTTGCTCGACCCGGCGGCGGAGCGGATCGAAGCTCGGTTGCCCGACGGCGGCATGGCTGTCGGGAACCTCCGCCGCCCGGAGGGCGAGCGGCCCTTCCCGGTGGTGATCCTGATCCCGGGCCTTGACTCAACCAAGGAGGAGTTCCACGAATGGGAGGCGGTCTTTCTGGACCGCGGGATGGCCACGCTCTCGCTCGACGGGCCGGGCCAGGGAGAGGCCGGCTTCACCGTCAACATCCGGCCCGACTACGAGGTCGCGGTTGCCGCGGCGCTTGATGCGCTCGCCGAGCGGCCCGGTCTCGACCTCGACCGGGTCGGCGCGGCCGGGGTCAGCCTCGGCGGCTACTACGCGCCGCGTAGCGCCGCCTTCGAGCCGCGCATCAAAGCGGTCGCCGGGGTTAGCGGACCGTTCGATCTCGGGACGGTTTGGCCGTCGCTGCCGGCGCTGACCCGCGAGACGTTCGCCCATCACAGCGGCGCTACGGACGAGGCGGATGCCCAGGCGCGCGCCGCCTTGTTGGACCTCACAGGTGTCGCGGCGCGGATCAAGCAACCGTGCCTGGTCGTGACCGGGCGGCGAGACCGCGTGATCCCCTGGGAGCAGACAAAGCGGATCGCGGACGCCGCCCCGCGTGGTGAGTTCGTTCTGTTCGAAGGCGGGACGCACGTGTGCAACAACATGCCGTTCAAGTACCGCCCGCTGGTCGCCGACTGGATGCGGGATCGCCTCGGGTGAGAGGTCGCGCCTGATCGGTGAGCCGCTGAGACGGCGAGAGGATGAGCGGGCTCTCCGAGGCCTAGGCTGCTTCGTCGACGACATCGAGCTCCCGTTCCTCGCGCACGCCGCTTTTGTGCGTAGCCCGCATGCCCACGCCACGATCGCCCGGATACGGAAGCCCGCGGCTGTCCCCGGGGTCCTCGCCGTGCTGACTGCGGACGACCTCGCGGAGCGCGTGCGGCCGCTTCCGGCGCCCGCCTCCGATGTCGCCGAGATCGCGCCCGAGCCCCACCCGATCCTGGCCTCCGGCGAGGTCCGGTACGTGGGCCAGCCCGTGGCGGCCGTCATCGCAGATTCGCGCGAGCTGGCCGAGGACGGGGCCGAGCGCGTCGAGGTCGACTACTTGCTCCGGAAGCCCGTGATGGACGCGCGGGGCTCGAATCGGCCACTGATGCGGTGGTCCAGGACGTGTGGGGATGTCGATGGGGCCTTCGCCTGCGCCGACCATGTCGTCCGCGGTCGCTACGCGCTTCCGCGTCTCGTTGCGGCACCGATCGAGACCCGCGGCTGCGTGGTCGCGCACGAGCCCGACGCGGACCTGCTCACGGTCTGGTGCTCGGCGCAGGACCCGCACCGGCCGCTCGCCCAGCTCGCCCATGCTCTGGTCCGCCCCAGCGATTCGATCCGCGTGATCGTGCCCGACGTGGGCGGCGCGTTCGGCGGCAAGGGCGTGATTGCGCCGGAGATCGTGGCGGTTGCCGCCGCGGCAGTGGCGCTGAGTAGGCCGGTGAAGTGGGTCGAGGACCGACTGGAGAATTTTCTGGCCGCGTACCAGGGGCGGGGCATAGAAGGAGACCTCGAGCTGGCGCTCGACGCCACCGGACGGATGCTCGCGATCAGGGCGCATCTGTGCGCCGATCTCGGCGCATACCTGTTCGGCACGACCCTGATTCCTCCGACGACCGCGGCGACGCTGATCACCGGCTGCTACGACATCCCGGCCGCGCAGGCCACGATCCTCGGCGCGCGCACGAACCGGGTCCCGACAGGGCCCTACCGCGGGGCGGGGCGACCGGATGCGGCCTACATGCTGGAGCGGCTCATCGACGATGCCGCACGGGCGATCGGGATAGACCGGATCGAATTGCGCCGGCGGAACCTGATCCGGAGCTTTCCCTACCGCACGGCGCTCGGGCTGGTCTATGACTCCGGCGACTTCGAACGCTGTCTGGATCTCGCGCTCGAGCTCGGAGAGCTCGACGATCGGGTGAACGGCGAACCAGGACGTGTCGCCGGGACCGGGGTCGGGCTATTCGTCGAGCGAGCGGGCGGCCAGTGGGAGAGCGCCGCGGTGGAGGTCGAGCTCGGCGGCACGGTCGTCGTCCGCAGCAGCGCTTCGCCACACGGTCAGGGCCACGAGACGACGTTCGCGCAGATCGCGGCGACGCGGCTGGGGGTCGATCCCGGCGACATCGCGCTGCGCTTCGGCGACAGCGCCGAGTCGCCACCTGGAGTGGGAACGTTTGGGAGTCGATCGGTGGCGATGGCCGGATCCGCGGTCCTGGTCGCAGTCGACCAGCTGATCGAGGAAGGCCGGCTGGTGATCGCGGATCGGCTTGGCGTGCAGCCCGAGGCCGTCGTGTTCGACCGTGGCGGCTTCAGCGCCGGAGGGCGGAACGTCGCCATCGCCGAACTCACCGGGCTCAAGGCGTCGGCACGATTCGAATCTGATCTCGTGTTCTCGTCGGGCGCGTACGTGGCCACGATCGAGATCGACCGCGCCACCGGACGACTACACGTCCGTCGGCTCGCCGCGGTGGACGACGCCGGCATTGTGATCAACCCGCTGCTCGCCCACGGGCAGGTGGTCGGCGGGGTCGCGCAGGGCCTTGGCGAGTGCCTCGTCGAGGAGGCGACATGGGACGAGGAGGGGCGGCCGCGGTTCTCGTCGCTGATGAACTACAGCCTGCTGACGGCGGCCGAGATCCCGCCGATCGTCACGGGCGAGGTGACCAGCCCGTCGCCCCTGAACCCACTGGGGGCGAAGGGCATCGGCGAGGGTGGCGCGATCGGCACCCTCCCGGCGGTCTCCAATGCGGTGGTCGACGCGCTGGGTGGCTTCCATGTAGATCCACCGTTCACCGACGAGAAGCTCTGGCGGGCGATTCATCGGGACCGCGCGTGAAGCCGGCCCCGTTCGCCTACGAGGCCCCACGGACGTCCGCCGGTGCGCTGGCGCTGCTGGGTGACGGCGCCCGCGTGCTGGCCGGCGGCCAGAGCCTCGTCCCGATGCTCAACTTCCGCCAGGTCCGTCCCAGCCTGCTCGTCGACATCAACGGGATCGCCGAGCTGGGGGAGCTGTCCGAGCAGTCGGGCGAGCTGCGCATCGGCGCGCTCACTAGACAGCTCTCGATCGAGCGCTCTGAGATGGTCGCGCGCCGGTGGCCGCTTGCTGGCGCAGGCGGTGGCGATGGTCGGCCACACGGCGACGCGGAGCCGCGGGACGGTGGGCGGCTCGGCGGCCCACGCCGATCCCTGTGCGGAGTTGCCCGTCGCACTGGTGGCGCTGGATGCCCGGTTCCGGTTGGTCTCGGTCCGCGGCGAGCGGGAGGTGCGCGCCGGCGATTTCTTCCGGGGCTCGTATCGGACGGCGCTCGCGGTCGACGAGCTGCTGTCGGAGATCGTCGTGCCGGCGGTCCCGGACGGTGCCCGGACCGCGTTCGTGGAGCAAGCACCCACGCACGGGGACTTCGCCGTCGCCGCGGTCGCGGCGTTGACTGTGCCGGACGAGTACGCGGCGATTGCGTTGCTGGGGGCCGGCCCGGCGCCGTCGCGGGCCGTCGCGGCCGAACAGGCGCTGATCGCAGGCGCCGACGTGGCTTCGGTCGCGCGATCTTGCTGCCCGTGGCGTCGTGGATCGCTACCGGCGAGCGCTCATCGCCGAGCTCGTCCGGCGCGCGCTCGAGGAGATCGTGGCGTGAGGATCACGGTCGAGATCAACGGCGCGCAGCATGGGGGCGAGGTCGAGCCGCGTACGCTGCTGTCGGACTTCATCCGCCACCAGGCAGGACTGACCGGGACGCATGTCGGGTGCGAGCACGGTGCCTGCGGGTCGTGCACAGTCCAGCTCGACGGCGAGCCGGTGCGCAGCTGCCTGATGCTGGCGGTCCAGGCAGACGGGAGGCAGGTGCGCACCGTCGAAGGGCTGGCGGCGCCGGGCGAGGAGCTGACTGTGCTCCAGCGATCGTTCAGGGAGCACCACGCGCTCCAGTGTGGGTTTTGTACGGCCGGCTTCCTGATGACCGCAGAGGCGTTCCTGCGCCGGCGCCCGAATCCAACTGAGCGGGAGATCCGGGAGGAGCTGGCCGGGAACCTGTGCCGGTGCACCGGGTATGAAGGGATCGTTGCGGCGGTGCTGGCGGCCGCTGGTCCGCCGCCCCAGCCGGGCTAGAGCCTCAGTCCAGGGCCGGCTGACCGAGTTCTTGGGAGGCGCGCGGGACGGCCTCCTGGGTATCAGCGTCGAGCTCGGTGTTGAGGTTGGACTGGCGGTCGCGCGCCAGCGGAAGGCTGCCGCCGGCCGTGAAGTACGGCTTGCCGGCGATCAGGAGGTCCTCCGCCGGGAACCGGGTGATCAGCTCGCAGCCGTCAGCGGTGACCACGAGCTGCTCCTCGATCCGCGCGGCCGACCAGCCGTCGCTGGCGGGCCAGAACGTCTCGAGCGCAAACACCATTCCCTCCTTGATCTCCTCCGGATGCTCGAGCGAGACCAGACGGCTGAAGACCGGCTTCTCCCAGATCGAGAGGCCGACGCCGTGTCCGAACTGGAGCGCAAATGCCGCCTCCTCATCGGGGAATCCGAACTCGCCGGCCGCCGGCCAGACCGACGCCACCTCGGCCGTGGTCACGCCCGGGCGGATCAGATCGATGGCAGCATCGAGGTAGTAGCGGCAGCGCTTGTAGGCGTCGATCAACGGCCGCGATGCGCTGGCGACCGCGAACGTCCGGTAGTAGCACGTGCGGTAACCCATGTAACTGTGGAGAATGTCGAAGTAGGCGGGATCGCCGGGGCGAAGCGGCCGGTCGGTGAAGACGTGCGGGTGGGGGCTGCACCGTTCGCCGGAGATCGCGTTGACGCCCTCGACGAATTCCGAGCCCATCTCGTACAGGACCCTGTTCACGAGCGCCACGCAGTCGTTCTCACGGATCCCGGCTCGCATCGTGCGGTATAGCTCCTCATAGGCCGCGTCGACCATCGCGCACGCCATGTTCAGGAGCGTGATCTCGTCCTGGGTCTTGATGACCCGGGCCTGCTGCATCAGCTGCTGGCCGTCGGCGACCTGGATGCCCTCGCGCTGGAGGGCGAACAGCACCGGCGGCTCGATCGCGTCGATTCCGACCGGCTCGTTCAGCAGCCCTCGCTGCTCGAGCTCGACCCGGATCTTCCGCGCCACATCCTCGGCGCGGCCTGACTCGGGAGACATCGCGCCACGTAGCGTCGAGATGCCAGCGCGAGACCGGCCGTCGCCGAGCCAGGGGTTGTAGAGCTGGTGGTGGCGCGCCGCCGAGCCGAAGTCCCACATGATCGGCTCATCGCCCTGCGGCAACAGGCAGAAGCGGTTGAGCTTGTCGGCCGCCCACGTGCCGATATGCGTCGCCGTGATGTAGCGGATGTTCGGCATGTCGAAGCACAGCAAGGCGCCGAGCTCCGACTCCGCCAGCAGCCGCTTGATCCGCTCCAGGCGCTCGCTTCGCAGCCGCTCGTAGTCGACACGCTCCTCCCAATCCACGCCCATGACGCCGTAGCTGCGAAGTCCCATCTCGTCTCCATCCTATGTCGTGGTCATTGGTTCCTCGTTTGCGGCGTGGCGGGCCGGGCCTGATCGACTCAGGCTCCTGTCCTCCTTGACGCTATCTAAGGGGTTGGATATATTACTGCAAACGATTGCAAGGAGCTTATGACCGGCGACGATCGCCGCACTCGTCTGGGCTGGATCGGCGTTGGCCGCATGGGCAGGCCCCTTGTCACCCGGCTACTGAACGCCGGGCACGATGTCAGCGTTTACAACCGCACCCCGGCGAAGGCCCAGCCCCTGGCCGACATCGGCGCGACGATCGTGGGATCGCCGGCGGAGCTCGCGGATCGAGAAATCGTGTTCACGATGGTGGCGGGAAACGAAGACGTCGAGGCGGTGGTGACCGGCCCCGACGGATTGTTGTCCCGGCAGGATGTCGTGCCCCGGGTGATCGTCGACTCGACGACGATCTCGCCGTCGGTCGCGGCCGATATTCGCGACGCGGCGGCGCGGCGCGGATCGGCGATGCTGGCGGCGCCGGTGAGCGGCAACCCCAAGGTGGTGGCGAGTGGCCGGTTGACGATCGTGGCGTCGGGTCCCCGCGACGCGTGGCTCCAGGCCCGGCCCTATCTGGAGCTCCTCGCCCGGAGCGTGACCTACTGCGGTGAGGGCGAGACGGCCCGGCTCGTGAAGATCTGCCACAACCTCATGCTCGGCGTTGTCGCGCAGTGCATGGCGGAGGTCACCGTGCTGGCCGAGAAGGGGGGCGTTGCGCGGGCCGACTTCCTCGAGTTCCTCAACGACAGCGTGATGGGCTCGACGTTCACCCGGTACAAGACGCCGGCGTACGTCAATCTCGACTTCAGCCCGACGTTCACGCCGGAGCTGCTGCTCAAGGACTTCCATCTGGGCCTCGAGGCCGCGCGCGCACGTGGCGTATCGATGCCACTGGCGGCAGCGACCGAGCAGATCATCCAGGGAGCCGAAGCGCTTTACGGCAATGAGGTCGACTTCGCGGTGCTGCTCGATCTGGCGGCCAAGGCGTCGGGACTGTTGCTCGAGCCGGAAGATGTCGACGTCGACGACGGCCTCAGTCCGGTCGATCCAGAGGCCAACGGTGGGGCCCCCCAGCGGGCGCCGACCCAGCTGCAATCCGATTCCGGCTGAGCCGCGGCGAGAGCCGGGCCGGCCGCTACTGGACGAACAGCAGCAGAGGACGCTCGAGCAGGTCGGCGAGGCGTGCCAGGAACGCGGCGCCGTCGGCGCCGTAGACGATCCGATGGTCGCAGGCGAGCGTCAGCAGCACCGTCGGGCGGGCGACGACAGCACCGCTCTCGTCGACGATCGGACGCGGTCGTACGGACCCGACTGCCAGGATCGCCGCCTGCGGGGGATTGATCACGGCGCTGAAGCTGTCAACGCCGTGCATCCCGAGGTTCGTGACCGTGAACGTCCCGCCGCTGACGTCGGCTGGTGAGATCCGTCCTTCGCGCACGCGGGCGGCGAGCTCGCGCGAGAGGACGGCGATCTCGGCGATCGACTTCGTGTCGGCATCGAAGATCGTCGGAACGACGAGCGCGTCAGGGGCCGCGACCGCGATCCCAACGTTCACGCGCGAGTAGGTCTCGAACGACGAGTCCCGGTAGGCGCCGTTGACGCGCGGGAAGTCACGCAGAGCCAGCGCAACCGCCCTGACGATGAAGTCGTTGTACGAGGGGACCGGGTCCACCACGCCGCGCAGCTGCTCACGGGCGGAGGCGGTGGCGGTCATGTCGATTTCGCGGCGAAGCTCGATGTCGGGGACGGTGGCGCGCGACTCCGACATGCGCCGCGCGACCGTTTCCTGGTTCCGCGTGAGCTCATGCCTCGTGACCTCGCCCTTGTTGCCAGTGGCCGGCTCCGGCGCGGCGCCACCATTCGGTCCGGCCGCCGCCCGCTCGACGTCGGCTCTGATCACACGCCCGCCGGGCCCTGACCCGTTCAGCGCGGCCAGGTCGACGCCGCGCTCGCGGGCGAGGCGGCGGGCCAGGGGCGACGCTTTTGCTCGCGCAGAAACAGGTAGGGAAGGGACCGTTGCCCCGGCGCCTGAGTGATCCGGACGCTCGGGCGATCACGCGCGCGAAACGGACGCACTGCGTCGGCGCCAGCGCTGGTGGCGAGCGCGCCGGCTGACCTCTCTGTGATCAGCTCATCGCCGGCCTCGCCGAGAACGGCGATCGGCGCGCCCACCGGGACCAACGCGCCCTCTCTCACATGCAGCGCGACGATTACCCCAGAGTCGTCCGCCTCGTAGGTGACGGTCGCCTTGTCGGTCTCGATCTCGACCAGTGGGTGGCCAGGCTCGACCGCATCGCCCTGCGCGACCAGCCATTTCACGATCGTGCCCTCCTCCATTGAGTCCGACAGGCGGGGCATGACGATTTCGAGAGTCAAGTGTCTTCGCTGCCGAAGGCCCAGAACGAGCCACGGACCAGGACTGCAATCGTTTGCGATACTATCGCACGAGCATGGCCAGGGTCGAGCCTTCGCAGCAAACCGAGGAGGCCGCGACGTATCTCGATGGCTACGCCAGGATGCTGCTCATCCGGTTGTTCGAGACGTCCATGCATCGCCTGTTTCTCCGCGGCGAGATCCACGGCACGACGCACCTCTCGGCAGGCCAGGAGGCCGTCGCAGTCGGCGTCTGCATGGCGCTCCAGCCGAGCGACTACGTCACCGGCACATACCGTGGCCACGGCCACGCGCTCGCCAAGGGGACCCCGCCGGAGCCGCTGGCGGCCGAGATGCTCGGCCGCGCCACCGGCATCTGCGCGGGCCGGGCCGGCTCGATGAACGTGATCGACATCAACCACGGGCTGGTCGGGTGCTACGGGATCGTCGGCGGATCGATCGCGGCCGGGCTCGGCGCCGCGCTGTCGGCCAAGCGCCAGGGCCGGGTTGCGGTGGCGTTCTTCGGCGACGGCGCCGCCAACCAGGGCTACTTCCACGAATGCCTGAACATGGCGCAGGTTCTTTCGCTGCCGGCGGTGTTCGTGTGCGAGAACAACCTCTACGGCGAATTCACGCCGATGTCGACGGTCACTGCTGGGGGCGATATCGCAGCACGCGCGCAGGCGTACGCGATGCCCTCGGCGGTGGTCGACGGCAACGATCTGTGGGCCGTTCACGATTCGGCTCGGGTCGCGGTCGACCGTGCGAGGCAGGACGGTGGGCCGACGTTGCTGGAGTGCCGCACCTACCGCCATTACGGACATTCGAAGGGCGACCCCGCGACATACCGGCCCAAGCAGGAAGTCGAGGAGTGGATGGCTCGCGACCCTCTGAAGATCGCCCGCGCCCGCCTGCTCGACCACGGGATCACTGAAGAGCAGATTGCGGCGACCGACGAGGCCACGACGGAGTTGCTCGATCGGGCGATCGCCGGCGCGCTCGCGGCGCCGTATCCGGATCCCGAGTCGGAAGCCGCGACCGAGTTCCGGGCATGAGCACGCTCGAGTTTCGCGTGGCGATCCGCGACGCGCTGGCGGAGGAGCTCGAGCGCGACCCGTCGGTCGTGTTCTTCGGAGAGGACGTCGCCGCTGCCGGGGGCGTGTTCAATGCGACCCCTGAGCTGCTCGACCGGTTCGGCCCGGAGCGCGTGTTCGACACCCCGATCTCAGAGCTGGCCCTCGCCGGCGCCGCCTACGGAGCCGCCGTCACAGGGTTGCGTCCCGTGTTCGAGGTGATGTTCGGCGACTTCATGGGCCTGGCCATGGACAGCCTCGTCAACCAGACGGCGAAGTTCTGGTACATCTCCGCCGAGCAGGGCACGGTGCCGCTCGTCGTGCGCTCGGCCGTTGGTGGTGGCGGCCGGTTCGGGGCGATCCATTCCCAGACTCACGGCACCTGGTACCAGGGGGTCCCGGGACTGAAGATCGTGTTCCCGTCCTCGCCGGCGGAGGCGAAGGGACTCCTGAAGGCGTCGATCCGCGACGACAATCCGGTGGTCTTCCTCGAGCACAAGCGCCTCTATTCGGTCAAGGGCCCGCTACCCGAGACGCGAGACGATCCCGCTCGGGAGGGCGGGGACCCCTCGCCACGGCGACGACCTGACGATCGTGTCGATCGGCAAGGGCGTTGCCGACGTGCTGGCGGCGGCCGAGGAGCTCGCCACCGACGGAGTCTCGGCCGAGGTCGTCGACCTGCGGACCCTCCGTCCGCTCGACGTCGGGACCGTGCTCGAGTCCGTGGCGCGGACGAACCGGTTGCTGGCCGTGGAGGAGGGTCCGCGGACGGGAGGATGGGCGACCGGGTTACTCGGCGCCGTGGCGGAGCAGGCCCTCCACGATCTCGACGATGTGTGGATCGTCGCGAGCGACGAGACCCCGATCCCGTACAGCCCGACGCTCGAGGATGCCTACATCCCCGATGCCGGAGCGATCGTCAGGAGCGTTCGCTCCCGCGCCGGCGTGGGCAGAGCCGAACCGCCCGACATCGCCCGCGACTGAGCGCCCGACATCGCCGGCTACCCGCTCCGGATTTAATGAGCTGGTGGAGCGGGACGAAACGACCACCGAGCAGACGGATCTGGCCGAGCTTCTCGAGCGCCGAGCGCTGACCGAGGATGGCGCTCGAACCGAGGCCGTCGAACGGCGCCACGCCGGTGGCGGCCGGACCGCGCGGGAGAACATCGTCGACCTCGTCGACCCCGGCTCGTTCGTCGAGTACGGGCGTTTCGCGATCGCCGCGCAGCGCTCGCGCCGCGATCTCCAGGAGCTGATCGAGCGCACGCCGGCGGACGGCCTCGTTGGCGGGACGGCCAGGATCAACGGTGATCAGTTCGGCGATCGGAGCGCGTGCGCCGTCCTCTCCTATGACTACACGGTCCTCGCCGGGACGCAGGGCGCGCTCGGTCACCGCAAGAAGGACCGCCTGTTCGAGCTGATCGAGCGAATGCGGCTGCCGACCGTGTTCTTCGCCGAGGGCGGCGGGGGGCGGCCCGGCGACACGGACTACCCCGTCGTCTCTGCGCTCGACACCCGGGCGTTCGCGCTGTGGGCGCGCCTGTCGGGCCTGGTTCCACGGATCGCGATCGTCGCCGGCCGCTGCTTCGCCGGCAACGCGGTGATCGCCGGCTGCTCGGATCTGATCGTCGCCACCGAGAACGTGTCGATCGGGATGGGCGGCCCGGCGATGATTGCCGGCGGCGGCCTGGGCGACGTCGACCCGGACGCCGTCGGGCCGATCGACGTCCAGGCGCGCAACGGGGTCGTCGATGTCGTCGTCGCCGATGAGCGGGAGGCCGTGGCGGTGACCAAGCGGTTGATCTCCTACTTCCAGGGCGCCGTCGAGCCGGGACGCACCCCGGACCAGAGCCGGCTGCGCGACCTGGTTCCCGAACGACAGCGGCGCGCGTACAAGGTCGAGCCGATCATCGAGACGCTGGCCGACGAGGGGTCGGTCACGTTCCTGCGGGAGCGGTTCGCGCCGGAGATGGCGACCGCGCTCGCTCGCATCGAGGGCAGGGCCGTCGGGTTCATCGCCAACAACACGATGTACATGGCGGGAGCGATCACGAGCGACGCCGGAGACAAGGCCGCCCGCTTCCTGCAGCTATGCGACGCCTTTGGCGTGCCGGTGATCTCACTCGTCGACACGCCCGGCATGATGGTCGGGCCGCAGGCCGAGGCGACCGGCTTGGTTCGTCACACCTCCCGATTGCTGATCGCCGGTGCCGCGCTTCGGGTCCCGTTCGTGGCCGTCATCCTGCGCCGGGGATACGGGCTCGGCGCACAGGCGATGACGGCGGGAAGTCTCCACGAGCCGTTGTTAACGGTCGCCTGGCCGTCGGCCCATCTCGGCCCGATGGGGCTCGAAGGAGCGGTCCGTCTGGGGCTTCGGAAGGAACTCGAGGCGATTGAGGACGAGGACGCGCGCGAGCAGCGGGTGCAAGACGTGACGGCAGCGGCCCAGGAAAACGCCAAGGCGATCAACGCGGCGATGCTGTTCGAGCTCGACGATGTGATCGACCCGGCCGAGACGCGAACGCTGATCGCCTCGACGCTCGCTGCGGCTTCCCACCGTCCAGGGCGCCGCCGGCCGCACGGCTTCGTGGACACGTGGTAGACGGACAGCGATGACCGACGCGACCGCGACCGCCGCGCCGTTCACAGGCCGGACCGCGTGGGCGCGCAATCTCGAAGCGCCACTGCGCAACTTTCTGCGCACCGAAACCGGGAGCGCAGCGATCCTGCTCGGGGCGACGCTGGCGGCGCTCGCCTGGGTCAACGTCGATCAGGCCTCCTACGAGCGGGTGTGGACAACCGTGTTGTCGATCACGATCGGCGGCTCCGGGGTCAGTCAAGATCTACGCGAGTGGGTCAACTCGGGGCTGATGACCTTCTTCTTCTTCGTTATCGGGCTCGAGGCCAGGCGCGAGTTCGATCTGGGTGAGCTGCGCGATCGCCGACGGCTCGTGCTCCCGGTCGTCGCCGGCATCGGAGGGATGGTCGTTCCGGTCCTGATCTTTCTGGCCTTCAACGCGGGACGCTCGTCGAGCCACGGCTGGGGCACCGCGATGTCGACCGACACCGCGTTCGCACTCGGAATGCTCGCGCTCGTCGGTAGACGCTTCCCGGACAGCCTGCGGGCGTTCATCCTGACCGTCGCCGTCGCCGACGACCTCGTGGCGCTCGTCGTGATCGTCATCGCCTACAGCAGCTCGATTCACGCGGTGCCGCTGGCGATTGGACTACTGGTGTTCGTCGTCGTACTGATCGTACGGTCGCGCCGGGTGCGCAACGGCGCCGTGTATGCACTGCTCGGTGCGACGGCATGGGTGGCGTTCTTGAAGTCCGGCGTCGATCCGGTCGTCGTCGGGCTCGCCATGGGTCTGGCGACGATCGCGTATCCCGCGGCGCGCGGCGACCTCGAGCGCGCCACCGACCTGTTCCGCCTGTTCCGCGAGCAGCCGACCTCGGAGCTGGCTCAGGGCGCGCGGGCCGGGCTGCGCTCGGCGGTCTCGCCCAATGAGCGATTGCAGCAGCTCTACCACCCGTTCACGAGCTACGTCATCGTCCCACTGTTCGCGCTGGCAAACGCCGGGATCGTGATCAACGGAGGCTTTCTCTCGGAGGCGTACACATCCCCGATCACGCTCGGCATCATCGTCGGCTACGTCGTCGGCAAGCCGATCGGCATCGCAGGTTCGACGTGGCTGGTCACGCGGATCAGCCGCGGACGTATCCGCCCGCCGGTGGGTTGGGCGTCAGTGCTGGGCGGCGCAGCGATCGCCGGCATCGGATTCACCGTCTCGATCCTGATCGCGACGCTCGCCTTCTCCGGGCGCCAGCTCGAAGAAGCCAAGCTCGGCGTGCTCACGGCCGGATTGTGTGCGTCGGTTCTGACGTGGCTGGTCCTCCAGGTCACGAAGCGGCTCCCAAGGCGTGTACGGCTGCTCGCGCTGCTGGGCACGGCCGAGACGCTGGTCGATCTCGCCGTCGCGGTCGATGACGACCGAGACCACATCCGCGGTCCGGAGCAGGCGCCCGTGACGGTCGTCGAGTACGGGGACTTCGAATGCCCGTACTGCGGCCAGGCCGAGCCGATCATCCGCAAGCTCCTCGCTGACTTCGGCGATGTCCGGTACGTGTGGCGCCACCTCCCGCTGAACGACGTTCATCCGAATGCGCAACTCGCCGCGGAGGGATCCGAAGCCGCCGCCGCTCAGGGGTACTTCTGGGAGATGCACGACGTTCTGCTCGAGCACCAGGACGCGCTGTCCGGGCGCGACCTGATGCGATACGCCGATGAACTCGGACTCGAGGGGGAGAAATTCCACGAGCACCTCATGAAGCGCAAGGGCGCCGGGCGGGTGATTGAGGACGTGGAATCGGCCGACCTCAGCGGGGTGTCGGGGACGCCGACGTTCTTCATCAACGGCCGGCGCCACTACGGCGCCTACGACATCGCGACGCTGTCCTCCGAGGTGCGTGCGGCCCGAGCCCGCGCCGTGGTGGCGTCGTAGAGGCGATCAATGGCGCGCGTCGGTGTGATCGTTCATCCCACCAGGCCGCTCGAGGGTCCGCTGAACGCGCTGCGAGCGTGGGCCGCGCTCCATGCGGTCGAGGTGGTCCAGGTTCCCGCCGGCTTTCCGCAGCCGCCGGTCGCCGTCCCCGGGGATCCGGGCGACTGCGAGCTGATCGTCTCGATCGGCGGCGACGGGACGATGCTGGCGGCCCTGCGTACCGCTGCCCGGGTCGCGGTTCCCGTCCTCGGGATCGCCTGCGGGAGCCTTGGCGTGCTGACGGCGGTCCCGGCCGTCAAGATCGCGGCTGCGCTCGATCGCTTCCAAGCCGGAGAGTGGGTCGCCCGCCGGTTGCCGGCGCTCGACATCGTCACGGACGACGGCGAGGCGCTGTTCGCGCTCAACGATCTGGCAATCGTGCGCACGGGCCAGGGCCAGATTGAGATCACCGTGATGGTCGACGGGGCGCTGTTCGTCGATTTTGTCGGCGACGGATGCATCGTGAGCACGCCCGTCGGCTCCAGCGCCTACGCGCTGGCCGCCGGTGGGCCGCTCCTCACCTTTGACACCGATGCCTTCCTGATCACGCCGCTCACCGCCCACGGCGGCTCGTGCCCGCCGCTGGTGGTCGCCTCCGGCGCGGAGGTCCGGGTGATCGCCGCTGTGCGATACAGCGGTGCTCGGCTAGAAGTGGACGGACAGCTCAGCGATTCGCAGGTCGCGCCACTGACGATCACGTCCCGACCGGCCGCCGCGACAGTCGTCGCCTTGGCCGATCAGGCGCCGCTGCTGACCCGGCTGCGGGAGCGCCGAGTGATCATCGACAGCCCGCGGATCCTCGCCGACGTGGCTCGCCATCGCCCCAGGGATTCCAAGTAAAGCTCAACGGGTCGTCAAGCAGAGTTACGGGATCAGGCAGGAGCGACCGCGCGAGTCATCCGGCCTCTCGGCGCGCAAACGATCGAGCTTCGATGTGGCGCGCCACGGGTAAGTGAACAGGGTGGAGCAGGAACGGTTAGTCCTGCGAGTTGTCGTCCCCTCCGATCGGGCTGCTCCGGCGATTGTTCGGGAGGAACTGGCACGGGTCGCGGGGGTTGGATCCGTTCTTGGCGACGCGATGCTCGTCGCCAGCGAGCTGGTCACCAACGCGGTCCTGCATTCGGGCAGCCGCATCGAAGATCTGATCGAGGTGACCGTCCGCCGCCTCGACGACAGCCTCGTGATCTCCGTGCTGGATCCCGGATACTCAGGTCGGCGCGCCGAGGTGGCGCGTCGCGACGAGGCGGCCATCGGCGGGCTTGGATTGCGGGTGGTCGACGCCATCGCCGTCGATTGGGGAACCGAGCGAGACCACGGGTACCGGGTGTGGGCTGCGCTTACGCTCGACGGGTGAATCCGAGCGGCCATCCCTCAGCTGCCCGCTGACGACGCTGTCACTTCGAGGGCCTGCGCCGCGTTGGGGCTCGCCCGCGCGGCTGCGTCGGGGTCTCGCGGTCGACCCGCGCCGGAATCGGGAGCTTCAGCGGCGCGTCGGGCTTGACGGTCACGGTTGTGCCGTGATGGACGATCTCCAGCGCCTTGCCCTGTCGAAGCGAGTAGGTCACCTCGTCGGGTACGACCGAGACCAGCAGCCCTCGCCACTTGTACATGACACGGAATGCCAGGCGGGAGAGAGCGCTGGGCAGACGTGGTGCGAAGCTGAGGACACCGTCGTGATCGCGCAGACCGCCCAAGCCGGCGACGAGGGCGATCCAGGTGCCCGCGAGCGAAGCGATGTGGAGTCCGTCGCGCGTGTTGTGCTGCAGGTCGCCAAGGTCGATCAGGGCGGCCTCGGACAGGTAGTCGTATGCCAGCTCCATGTGGCCAATCTCGGCGGCGACAACGGCCTGCGTGCACGCCGACAGGGACGAGTCGCGCACCGTGAGCGCTTCGTAGTACGCGAAGTCTTTCGCCTTCTGCTCGTCGGTGAAGAAGTCACCGCGGACATGCAGAGCGAGGACTAGGTCGGCCTGCTTGACGACCTGCTTGCGATAGAGCTGGAAGTACGGGTAGTGCAACAGCAATGGGTACTCGTCGGCGTCGGTGTGGTCGAAGTCCCACACGGCGTGCTCGGTGAACGACTCGGCCTGGGGGTGAACGCCGCGCTGCTCGTCGTAGGGGATGAGCATCTCCTTCGCCGCGTCACGCCAACCGGCGCTCTCCTCCGGATCGACGCCGAGGCTGTTCGCGGCGTCTGGATAGCGCTTCGCGGCGTGGAAGGCCGCGCGCAGGTTCCGCTCCGCCATCAGATTGGTGTAGACGTTGTTGTCGGCAATCGCGCTGTACTCGTCGGGACCGGTAATGCCGTCCAGCCGGAACCGTCCCTTGGCGTCGTGGTGTCCCAGCGAGCGCCACATGCGCGCGGTCTCGACCAGCAGTTCCAGGCCGACACCGCTCGCGAACTCCTCGTCCTCGCTGGCCGCCTGATACCGGACGACGGCGTCGGCGATCGCGGCGTTGTTGTGAAAGGCGGCCGTCCCGGCCGGCCAATAGCCCGAGCATTCCTCGCCGTGGATCGTTCGCCATGGGAACGTAGAGCCCTTGAGACACAACTCCCGCGCGCGGTCGCGGGCGAGGTCGAGCGTGGAGTGGCGCCAGCGCAGACCGTCGCGGACGGCGTGCGGCGCGGTGTAGGTCAGGACCGGAAGGACGAACGCCTCGGTGTCCCAGAACGTGTGGCCGTCGTACCCCGGACCCGTGAGCCCCTTCGCGGCGATCGCCCGGCGCTCAGCGCGTGCTCCCGACTGAAGAAGGTGAAACAGGGCGAAGCGGACCGCCTGCTGCAGTTCGGCATCACCGTCGATCTCCACGTCGGCCCGTTCCCAGAAATCGTCGAGGTACGAGCGCTGCACCTTGAGCAACCCTTCAAACCCGGTATGGCGCGCCTCGGCCAGCGCCGCGCGAACCTGATCTCGAATTGCGTCGAGCGAACGCCGGCGCGACCACCCATAGCTCAGAAACTTGACAACACGCAGCTTGCCGCCCTCCGGCACGTCGGCGGCAACGATCAGGCGCGCGAGATCTTCGTAGCTCTCGATGGACACGTCCGGGTGATTAGGGCCATCGATCGTGTGGTCCATCGCGGCCGCCATCTTCAACCCGCTGGCCTTCGTCGAGTGGACGAGCGCGGCGCCACGCTCGAAGTGACCGTGGACTTCCGCCTGCAGCGCCGCTCCGAGCGCCGCGGCCGTACGTGGATCGTTGCCGGCTTGCGGCATCTGCTCGTTGGTGACAAGTTCGGATTGGACGACCAGCCGCGTCGCGGCGTCGAGCGGCTCGACCTCGTAGCAGATCGCCGCGATCGCCCTCTGCGAGAACGAGACGAGCCGGATCGTGGAGATCCGCACCGGACGTCCGGTCGGAGATACCCATTCCGCGGTGCGGCGCAGCACGCCGTCGCGAAGATCAAGCACACGCTCGTGCTTGCGCAGTTCGCCGTAACGCACGTCGAATGGCTCGTCGTCGACGAGCAGCCGGATGATCTTTCCGTTGGTGACGTTGACGACCGTCTGACCCGATTCCGGGTTCCCGTAGCCGGCCTCGGCATATGGGAGCGGACGCAGTTCGTAGAGGCCGTTCAGGTAGGTGCCCGGGAGTCCGTAGGGCTCGCCCTCGTCGAGGTTTCCGCGCAGTCCGATGTGACCGTTGCCCAGCGCCAGCACTGACTCCGTCTGGGCGAGGGCGTTGAGATGCAGCTCGGTTTCCCGGACGGCCCACGGCTCGACGCTGAACGACGGATGCTGGATCACTTGGCGTCCAGCAGTTCGGCCAGGTCGCGGACGACGACATCGGCCCCATGCGCTCTCAGCGCCTGTGCCTGGCCCACTCGATCGACCCCTACCACGCGACCGAAGTGGCCGGCCCGGCCGGCCTCGACGCCGGCAAGCGCGTCTTCGAAGACGGCGGCCTGCTTGGGCTCCACGGCAAGTGCCCGGGCGCCGGCGAGATATGTGTCGGGCGCAGGCTTGCCCTTCAGGTGCTGTTGCTCGGCCACCACACCGTCGACGATCTCCTCGAACAGGTCGATGATCCCCGCGGCCTTCAGGACCTCGGGTGTGTTCGTGCTCGAAGAGACGACGGCACGGCGCAGACCGGCGTCGATAGCGGCGCGTACGTAGCGGACCGACCCCTCGTACGGCTCGACCCCCTGCTCGTCGACCATCTCGAGCACCAGATCGTTCTTGCGATTTCCGATCCCGTCGATCGTCTCGTCGCTCGAACGATCAGTCGGGCTGCCTTGCGGCAGTTGGATGCCGCGCGATTCGAGGAATGAGCGGACCCCGTCGTAGCGCGGCTTGCCGTCGACATATTCGTCGTAGTCGGTGTGCAGATCGAACGGCACGAACTGTTCGCCACGGTCGGCGGCCCGCTGACGCAGGTAGTCGTCGAACGTCTGCTTCCACGCGGCAGCGTGGACCTTGGCCGTCTGGGTCAGGACGCCGTCGAGATCAAACAGGCAAGCCGTCACACCGTCTGGTAAGCCGAGCACGGGCCAGACCGTACCCGACCGCCGCCTGCTCGCGCGACGGTGGCCGCGGAATGCCTGCGCCCACCGAGCGCGCCGCATACCATTGTGTGCCTCGATGACCGCCGATGCGACCGGTCCGCAGGTAGGGGGGAGGGCCGGGAGCTCTCCGCGTGTCGGCGCCACGCCGCCGACCCAGCACCGAAGCGTGGGCCTGGTCTTCGCCGGGCTGATGCTCGTCTTGCTGATGGCCGCGCTCGATCAGACGATCGTCTCGACGGCTCTGCCGACGATCGTCGGGGACCTCGGCGGACTCAACCACATCTCGTGGGTTGTTACCGCGTACCTGCTGGCGCAGACCGCGGTAACCCCGATCTACGGCAAGCTCGGCGATCTATACGGGCGCAAGGTCGTCCTTCAGTTCGCGCTCGTCGTATTCCTGATCGGCTCGGCGCTATGCGGAGCCGCCCAGAGCCTGACCATGCTGATCGCGTTCCGCGCCCTTCAGGGCCTCGGTGGCGGGGGGTTGATGGTCTCGACGATGGCGGCGGTAGGGGATGTGGTTTCGCCACGCGAGCGCGGCAAGTACCAGGGCTACTTCGGGGCTGTGTTTGGGCTGGCCAGCGTCATCGGGCCGTTGCTGGGCGGGTTCCTGACCACAAACCTCTCCTGGCGCTGGATCTTCTACGTGAACCTGCCGCTCGGCGTTGTCGCATTCATCGTGCTGGCCGCGACGCTGCCGACGGTGCGCGAAGAGGCCCATTATCGGATCGACTACCTGGGGGCGGCGCTGCTCGCGGCATGCTTGAGCGCGACCGTGCTGACGCTGACGCTCGGGGGCACGGACTACAAGTGGGGCTCGCCGTTTATCGTCATCCTCGGCTCCGCGGCGATCGTTCTGCTGGTGCTATTCGTGTTTGTGGAACGCGGCGCGGCCGAACCTGTGCTGCCGCCACGGCTGTTCGCCAACCGAGTGTTCACGGTCACGAGCGCGATCGGCCTGATCGTCGGCTTCGCGTTGTTCGGCTCGGTCACGTATCTGCCCTTGTTCCTGCAGGTCGTCAACGGCGCGAGCCCGACCGGCTCGGGACTCCAGATCCTGCCGCTGATGGGGGGCCTGCTGGTCACCTCGATCGGCTCGGGGCAGGTGATCAGCCGGACCGGGCGCTACAAGGTGTTCCCGATCCTGGGTACGGCGCTGATGACGATCGGGCTTCTATTGCTGTCAGGGATGGACGCGAGCACCTCTCGGCTCCAGGCGTCCGCCGACATGTTCGTACTGGGACTGGGGATCGGCTCGGTGATGCAGGTGCTGGTGCTGGCGGTGCAGAACGCCGTCAACTACGCCGACCTCGGCGTCGCCACCGCGGGCGCGACGCTGTTTCGCTCGATCGGAGGATCGGTTGGCACCGCTGTGCTCGGCTCGATCTTCAGCAATCGTCTTGCGTCCGAACTCGTTTCGGTGCTGCCCCCGTCAGCCGGCAAGGCGCTCGGGGGGAGCGTTGCGCATGCCAACCCGGCGGCCCTCAAGAGGCTGCCCCCACCCGTCCATGACGCCTATATCCACGCATTCACGAACGCGCTGTCGACCGTGTTCATCGTGGCCGCTTGTGTGTCGGCGGTTGCCTTCCTTCTCAGCTGGATGCTCGAGCAGCGGCCGCTGCGCGAGACGGTGGCGGCGGCGAGCGGCGTGGGCGAGGGGTTCGCCGTGCCCAAGCAGGTGGACTCGCTCGCAGAGGCGTCACGGGCGCTGAGCATCGCGATCGGTCGCGAGGACAGGCGACGCGCGGTAGAGGTGCTCGCGCAGCGCGCCGGGGTGGATCTGTCAGCCGCTGCGTGCTGGCTCCTGGTGCGGCTGCGCGACGATCCCCACGCGGACGTCGATGCGCTGTGCGCGGCGTACGACGTGCCCGCGGAGGTTGGCTGGAAGGCGCTGTCGGAGCTCGAGGACCGCCGCCTGGTCCTCGAGGCGCCGGGACAGGAGGGTGAGCCCGTGACCCGCGAGGTGACCCCGGAGGGTGAGCAGATCGCGGAGCGGCTTGTGGCCGAGCGCCGGGCGGCACTTGCACGGCTGTGTGACGGCTGGGCTCCAGAGGAGAACGAGGATCTCGCCGGCCTGCTGACGCGGCTCGCGCGAGAGCTCCTGAGAGAGGCTCCGGCTCGCGAGCCGAGCCCCAGTCCGACCCCCGCGTAGCCCCGCCATCGTTGCCTTTGCGCGCCGCCGGCTCGATTTCAGCCTGAGGATGCAATAGTTCCGCGCGCTCACCCATGATCGGGTGCAAGCGGTCGCGCGTAGGCGTGACGGGACCAATTTTGAGCCGACCGCCAACGAGATCATCTGGATTGCCAGGCGGACCGGCTGGTTGGTTGTCGGCGCCATCGCCCGAGGTCGACACGGCTGGCGACGGAGCCCGGAGCGGGAGCGTGCTCCTCCAGATCTCAAACGCGGTCGTGCGGCTTTACAAGGATGCGTTCGGGCGTGGCCCGACGAAAGCGCGAGCACAGTTCGCGGGGCCGGACACGCTGGTCGTCGTGCTCGAGGACAGCATGACGGTTGTCGAGCGTAACCTCGCGGCGATGGGCGAGCATGCCCGGCTGCGAGAAGAGCGGATGTTTTTTCAGTACGCCCTCGAGGAACAGTTCCGAGCGATCGTCGAGCGTGCGCTCGGACGGCGCACGGTCGCGTTCGTGAGCGGCATCGACACGCGCCACGACATCTCGATTGCCGTGGTCACGCTCGAGCCGCGCCCGGCCGGCGGCGCAGCCGATCCAAGCGAGCGCGAAGCTGCCGAGGTGGGAACAGGACCCCCGGGGCCGGAATCCTGATCCGGGCCAGCACCGGGATTGCCAACGCCGGCAGCCCGCCCGCCCACATGATCGTTGCTGCGAGCCGTTGGTCGGAGAGGGCCGATGGGCCGAGCGTCGCCACATAGTGCTGGTAGACGGGCTCGGACGTGGCTCCGAGCCACACCGCGATCACGGTCATCACCAACATACAGGCGGCCATGCACGCGAATTGCCCCCGAGGACCAGGCCGGTGCGGCAGCGGATCGACGCCGAGAATCGGAGCCCACATCACCATCGCGGCGAGCAGGTAGAGGCCGTGCTCCGCCTCGTGCGCATAGTCGTTTCGAAGGGTCAGCCCGTACACCGCCGGAACGTGTGTGAGCACGATCACGGCCGAGAACAGCGCCACCGAGCCGACCGGCGCGGTCAGGACCGATACTGGGCGGGAGCGAAGAAATCCGGACAGCTTCCTGCGCCCGTCCCGGCGTAGAGCGAAGAACGCCATCCGGATCGGAGCTCCGCCCGCGAGCAGCGGCGCGACGACGACCCACATGATCATGTGCTCGACCATGTGGATCGATAGCCGCGAGTCCGCCTCCGTCCCGATTCCCGAGTACAGGTCGACGACGAGCACGACCAGCCCAGCAAGGAAGCAGACCGTGCGCTCGCGCGGCCAGCGGCGGTGGCGGCGATCGCGCTGGGTGCCGACTCTCGCCGCCAGCAGGTACGCCGTGGCGACCCCGACGACGACGACGAGGAAGGCCGTGCCGACCGGGCCGTCGACTGACCAGTCAAACGCGAGCGCGCGCACGGTGTGGGCTACTGGAAGATCTCAGTCGTGCAGTCGCCGCCGGCCAGATGGATCTCGTGCGGGCGCGCGCCGTCGGCCTGGGCGTCGAAGTCCACGAAGAACTCCGGATCTAGGGCGTAGCTGCCGTCGGGCTGGCGATCGAGCTTGGTCAGCCAGCCCTTCAGGTCCGGATAGAACTGGTTGTCCCAGGTCGAGAAGAGCGAGTTGGAGACGTAGACGCGGTCGCCGTCGAGCGAGTTCTGGAGCATCTGGGGACCGCCGTTGAGCGCTGCGGGCGCCTTTGGATGGCCGCCGTCACGGCCGAGCAGACCACCGAGCCACACCTGCGACCGGAGCTGGGGGTTGACCGGATCCGATACGTCGTAATGGCGAATGTCGCCATGGAGCCAGTTCGAGAAAAACAGGTCCTTGTCGTCGAGCGACAGCACCAGATCGGTGATCAGCCCCGGAACCCCGCCCTCCAGCGGCCAGCCGTCGAGCGCCTCGTTGGGAACGTCGATCACGTTCTCCGCGCTCCAGCTGCCGTTGTCCCGGTGAAAGCGGATGATGTTCGATGAGAGGGTGGCGCCGACGAACCCCTGGGCCGAGTCAGGGTCGTGCTGCCAGCGGAGCTCGAGCGGGATCCATCCCTCGTCGCCGAGGTCGAGTGTCTGGACCACCGCGTGGCGCTCGAGGTCCCAGAAATGCAGGCGCCGCCCATAATTGCCCTCGGCCACGTCGGCTGGATTGAAGCCGTCGAGAAAAGTGTTCGGAGCGCCCCATTCGCTTGAGACGAGCGTGTTCTGGCGGGGCTGGTACCAGAAGTCGTACATGAACTCCTGGCCGTTCTTCTCTCGATCCCAGCGTCCCGCCACCGAGAAATCCCGTGCGTCGAGCACGGCGAACCCGCCAGGAAGATTCCCTTCGGCGTCGCCGAGCATAGACAGGGTGACGATGTCTCCGGGCATGCAGTGGACGGTGTGCGGCACGCTGAACCCTGTCTTCTCCTTGAGCTCTTCGCCTTCGATCACGTCCTTGATCCGGGGCGCACCGGGCTCGGAGATGTCGAGGATGTGGAGTCGTGAGGAGCGCATGCCGGGAACGATTAGGGTGTCGCGCTGCAGCTGCGAGTGGCATGCCGACGAGCAGGCGTTCCAGCCGAAGTGGTGGAGCTCGTCGCCGACGTTGGGCATGTCCGTGCGGTGGACGATCTCGCCGTAGCTCGCGGACTGCGGATTGACGTCGACGACGGCGATGAAGTCGGGCCGCTCGATCCCCGTTCCAACATAGAGGCAGGCGACATAGGCGAACTGCTCGGGGGGCTGCTGGCGCGCAACCTGCGGGGACGCATAGCCGGGACCGCTGTGCTCGTGCTCGCTCACAAGACGCTCCTTCCTCCTCGGCGGGGCGGTTCGCGGTACGCCCACGCCGCTCGGATGCAATGGCCGATCTGGTGTCGCCCACATTATCCCCGGGGGGGCTGGGCGCGAGCTGAGAGATTATCTCAATCGAAATAGTTAAGTAGCGCCAAGCGGCCCGGTATACGACCGTGGCGTCGGTGCCGAGGGCCGGCGTCAGTCGATCTTGAATTTCGCCGAGACGGTCTTGCCTGTCAGCGTGCCCAGCTTGGGTGTCGCCTTGAGCTCATAGCTTCCACGGGACAGCCGGTGGCCGCTCACGCGTCCGCTGAAGACGAAGCTGTTGGAGCCGGCGCTGTCCTGGTGGGAGAAGCTGCCCTTCGACACGTCGCGCGTGCATTGGTGCGCGTGCTTGGGCGCATGCCCGTGCTTCGGAGGCGCCTTACACGCACCGTGTCCCACCTTGTAGCCCTTCTTCAGCTCGATGACCTTGAACGTCGTCTTCGCGGCCCCCGTGTCGAAGTAGGTGACGGTCGACGTGTCGTGGCTCTTGGCCTTCTTGACAATCGATCCGCCGCTGGAGGAGCCCTTGAACGTCCCGGGCTTGAGCTTGAGATGGCTGTCCTCGGGCGGGCCGGCGTCAGCCTTCACGAACGGCTGGGCGTACTCGGTGCCCTGGAAGGCGTAGACCGCCCATCCCTGACCCTCCTCGTTGACAGCGCTGGCAAGCGAGTCGGCAGAGGTCTCGTCCTTGATGCCGAACAGCGTGACCGGCCCTGACCAGTTGCTGCCTGCGTTTGAGCTATACGCGAGCTGCACGCCATGGTCGTTGTTGAGGAACGTGGCGTACATCCCGCCGTGGCTGTCCTGAGACACGGTTGGCTCGAGCCCAACGTTGTCGGTCACAGTAAACGGAGCGCTCCACTTCGCCGGCGGAGTGAAACGGCGGAACTGAAGCTTCTGCGCCGACAGGGTCGTGTCATTCGTCGCCAGCAGGCCGAGGCCAGCCGGGCCGCTCGTGACCGCCGGGTAGTCCGCGTTGCAGGTGACCGAGCCAAGCGGTGCCCATGGGCTTCCGGGCTGTCCGGTGGTCGTGTTGAGCTCGCTGTTGGTGGTCGCCGCAGACAATGGCGAGTAGGCGTAGACGAGACCGTCGGTCGACGGGCAAGGGCCGGTCTCGATCAGCTGGAAGACCCCGAGGATGCCGGTCGTACCGGTCAGCTGCGAGGCGAACTCGCCGCCGAGATTGCCGACGGTGTAGTTGTCCGGAGCGGGGTTGAGCGAAGCCGATGGCGGCATCGGCGTAGTTGCCGACGAGTAGTCCTGAGGGGCGACCACCGAGTTGGCCTGGAACAGCGGATTCTGAATCGCGGACACGTAACCGAAGCCGATGTTGTCGCCGAACAAGGGGATCACCGGCATCGGTCCAGTGCCCTCGGTATCGCCGACCTGCGGATTGCTGAGCGAGTAGGGGAACTGGGTGAAGGTGGCACCGCCGTCTGTCGAGATCCACTCGTCGATCCCGTCCTCGGTCTGGTTTACCGCGCCGCCCACCTCCTCGAACACACGGACCGTGGTGCCGTCGACGAGCACCGAGGGTGGGTCGAAGAACAGGGCCTGACTGGGATCGGGAACCTGCAGCTCAACCGGGCTGCAGTGGGGCGCGGCCTTCGAGACCTTGCAGAAGTTCAGAACCGTGTCGGCCGGCTGGGACCCGGTCGGGATCTGATCGTCCCAGACGATGTACGCGGTGCCGGTCGAATCGACGGCAACGGCCGGCTGCGAAGGCAAGCCGTGCGTGTTCGACCCGATCGTGAATGGGCTACTGATCGCCTCGGCGCTGGCCGAGAAGGCCAGAACTGCGGCGCCGGTCGTCACGCACGCGATCAGTGATCGCCCCAAAGCTCTCAACATCGGTCCCGTCCCCTCCAGCTCGTGATGTGAACTGCTCGATGCGTCGGTCGCCAATCTAGTTGATCGGTCGGCGTTTTGTGCCATCTGGATGGGTTGGACGGACGAATACTCGACGGTGGATGCTCGATCCGCTGGACGGGCGCCAGCCGACATCGAAGCTGCGGCCGTGGGAAGGAATAGTCGCGCCACAGCGTCAGAGGGTGTGACCAGGTAACTCGGGGGATAGTGACTCGGCCGCTGCTCGGTGGCCGGGTGGATGAGGAATTGATGCTCCGCGCAGTCAGCGCGGGCACGCCGAGTCGTGCCCGCGGACCGTGATCGCTTAGTCACAGCGCCGTCGCTGGCGGCGCCGAGCAACGAGCTGTCTGTCAACCACGAACACGGAGTCAAACAATGAACAATGCATCCTCTTCGCCGAACCAGTCAACGGCGACGCAGAGTCGGGGACCCCTGAGCAGTCGTCGATCGTTCCTTGCCGGGGCCGGAGCGGCAGCCCTCGGGGCCAGCATCTTCGCCAGCATTCCGCAGGCGCTGGCACAGAGCCCGCTGCCCACCGGAGACGAGGCGATCCTGCGGTTCCTTGCCGCGGCGGAGATCCTCGAGACCGATCTCTGGCAGCAGTACAACGAGCTGGCCGGCATCCAGGACCGAGAGGTCCCGGGCGGCAGCGGCAACCCGGCGTACACCGCTGCAGTGTCAAAGCTCGATTCGGACATGGCGCAGTACATCCACGACAACACCGACGACGAGCACACGCACTTCAAGTTCCTAAACGCATACCTGGCGGCTCGCGGTGGCAAGCCAGTCGATCTCGGCCCGTTCCGGAAGCTGCCGAGCAGCACGGCGACCGGCGCGCAGCAGATCAAGCGATTGACGAATCTGATGGACCTGACCGTCGATACGACCTGGTGGACGCGATATCGAAGCAGCAATAAGAATCCGGACTTGGGCGACAGCTTTCCGCCGGCCGTTCCGGGTCTTATGGCCGGGGCGTTCCCAGCGATACCGCGATCCGATGGGGACCTCAAGCCCGGTAAGCATCTACAGGCGATCGCCAACACCGCCGGGTTCCATTTCGCGACGATCGAGCAGGGTGGCACGAGCCTGTACCCGTCGCTCGCTCAACGGGTGACGGATCCCGAAGTGCTGCGGGTCCTGCTGAGTATCGGGCCGACCGAGACGATGCACTTTCAGACGTGGAGCGACAAGGCGGGCAACGCGCCACCGCTCACAGACCCGACGAATGGGCTCGAGTTCCCCGATCTCAATTCACCTCCATTTGGCGGCGAGCTGTTCCAGACGAACCTGATCATGCCCGAGCCGACCGTGTTCCTCAGCCGTAAGTTCCCCAAGTGCTCGATCATCCGGCCGACTGAGACCGAAGGCGCGGCGATGGGCGCGTTGCAGTTCTTGACCGATGACGGGCTGTTCCGCGGCCAGTCGACCGGGTTCGTCGACTTCATGACCGAGCTGGCAGAGCAGGCGGACGCGGCCGTGCGGGAGTAATCCCGCCTGCGTCCGTGACGCCCCGCCGGGACCCTGCGCGCCCTGGGCCTACGCGCCCTGGGCCAGCGTGGGGTCCCTGCGGACTCTGAACATCGACCAGCCGAGCACGACGAGCGCGACGCCGTTGAAGATGAAGCCGAGGCCGACCAGCACGGCGAGCGTCGTGTAGCCGATATTCGGGCTAGCGACGATCACGATGCCGGCGATGATCTCGATCACGGCGACGACCGCGTTCCACACCCGATGCTCGATCAGCGCGAGGGTTCTGACCAGCCTGATCACGCCGATCGCGATCAGCCAGATCCCGATCAACAGCGCGATCGCGAGCACGCTGTGGGTCGGGTGGCGGATCAGGATTATCCCGATCACGATCCCGACGACACCGAGCAGCGCCGCCACGCCACTGTGTTCGGAGAACACCGCGATCGCGAGTTCGAAGAGGCTGTCGAGAAGGATGAAGATGCCGCAGATGACGGCGAGCGTCGCCAGGCTGTTGCTGGGCTTGGCGATCACGATCGCGCCGGCGACGATGCTCAGCACCCCGATCAACAGCAGCAGCCACCACGCCCACGTCACCTCGCGGATCTCACCGCGAGTGATGGGGGGCTCGCTCATGCTCGTCTCCTCTCCCCGTATGCCGGTTACGCGCCGCCTCAGCGACGCGCCTGCACGGTATCGAGCGGCGCGGTCGCCAAGCGCTCACATAAAGCTCTTCATCAGTTCCTAGCGGTCTCTTAGGCACTTCGTAGGGCTCTCTTCGCGACCGGCAGCAGCCTCGTTCCAAAGTGATTTCCACCCGCGCCGCGTGCTTCGCGCGGCCAAGAAAGATGGGCAACGAATATGCAACGAAGACATTTGATTTCCGCGCTCGCGATCGTGGGTTCCATGACCGGCGCGGGAGTAGTCGCTTCCTCGGCGTCCGCTGCGACGACCGATCAGCAGTCGGCGGTTAGCGCCAACTGGTCGGGCTACGTGGTCGGCGGTTCGCAGAGCAACTCAAACCAGCAGTTCTCGAGCGTCTCGGGGAGTTGGACCGAGCCGTCCACAAATTGCAGCGCCGGCCAGGGCGATGCGGCGTACTGGGTCGGGCTCGGCGGTGCCGGCCAGAGCTCCCAGCACCTTGAGCAGGTCGGCACGGAGTCTGACTGCAGCGGCACAGGCGCCGCGACCCACTACTCGTGGTGGGAGATCGTTCCCGCGGCCCCCGTACGGTTCGACGTCGCGATCTCGCCTGGAGATCACATCTCGGCCAAGGTGACCGTAAGCGGCTCGAACGTCACGATGTCGCTGACGGACGAGACGACCGGGCAGTCGGCGAGCAAGACGTCTCAGATGAGCGACCCCGACCTCTCGAGTGCCGAGTGGATCGCGGAAGCGCCGTCGCAGTGCGACGGCTCAGGCAGCTGCACCCCGGTGCCGCTGGCTGACTTCGGGACCGTCAACTTCACGAACGCATCGGTCACGTCCAACGGCCACACCGGCACCATCTCCGATTCCAACTGGTCGTCGGAGCCGGTCCAGCTGAATGGCGGCAGCTCCGACGGTTTCGTCTCCTACAACGCATCGGCAGGCGCCGCGCCG
This sequence comes from uncultured Solirubrobacterales bacterium, assembly GCA_963773165.1. Lineage (GTDB taxonomy): Bacteria > Actinomycetota > Thermoleophilia > Solirubrobacterales > Solirubrobacteraceae > Palsa-465. The sequence continues at coordinate 54,934 of CAVZAK010000036.1, read as the reverse complement.
TCTGGGCTCTCCTCGGACGGTTCAGGGTTCAAGGTGGCCTACCAGGGTGGCGCCGAGCAGACCTCGACCTCCACGGGTGCCGGTGGTAATGGCGGCTATGGCGGTGGCGGCTATGGCTACGGCGGTGCCGGCTATGGCGGTGGCGGTTATGGCGGTGGCGGCTATGGCTACAGCGGTGGCGGCTACGGTTATGGCGGCGACGGCAGCGGTGGCTATAGCCCCGGCGGCTACGGCGACGGTCCGGGTTACGTGATCGTCATCGGGTAGACGCGCGGCAGTTGTTGGCTCGGACGGCGCTCCTCCAGGGGCGCCGTTCGTCGTTAAAGGTGCGCGACGGAAACCGGCGAGACCGATCACCCTGACCGCTTGAGCTTCCCGTGCTTCTTGGCGTAACGCTCGCCGGCGCGAAAGACGAACAGGCCGAGCGGGATCGCCACGACGCCGAGCACCAGCAGCGGCCATATATTGCCCCACTGGGTTGAGAGGCTGGCGCCGTCCAGGATTGCGGCGCGGATCCCGCGCAGCGCGTACGTGGCCGGCGAGATCTTCGCGATCCACTGCATCCACTGCGGCAGTACCGACACCGGGTAGTAGACGCCGGAGACGACGAGCAAGAGGCCCTGGGCGATGAACCCGAATTGGGCGCCCTTCTCCGGCGAGATCAGCGGCAGAACGGCTGTCACGATGCCGACTCCCGCGAACGAGACCGAGGCGATCGCGAGCAGCACGAGTGCGGTGGCGAAGTTTGCGTCGTGAAGGTGCAGGCCGAAGAACACGGCGACGACCAAAAACAGAAGCGCCGTGCGCAGGATCCCGTAGAGCACGGCGAACAGGGCCATGCCGCCCAGGTGAACGGCTCGCGACAGCGGCGCCATGAACGTGTACTCGATCGTGCCCTCCCACCGCTCCCACGCGACGGTCTCGGTCAGGATCTCGAAGATGATCCCGAGGTAGGACCAGATCACGGCCCCGATCAGCAGCGAGGTCGTCGCCCGGTTGACGTTGAGATGGCCGCCGGTAGCCTGGACGCCTTTGGCGATCAGGGCGATCGACAGCGTGTTGGCCACCGTCCAGACGAAGAACGCCAGCTCCCACCATCGGTAGCGCTTGACCAGGTAGCTGTTGCGCTCGATCACGCCGCCAAGGCCGATCAGCTGGGTGCGCAGGCCGCCCTCGCGAGTAATGGAACTCATGCTGGTACCTCCTCGTCTTCCTCCAGTGCGACCCCGGTGGCGGTGAAGAACGCGTCCTCCAGCGTCTTCGCCTCGTAGCGTGCAACCAGTTCTTCCGACGTCTCGAGCGCGAGCAGTCGGCCCGCGTGCAGGATCCCGACCCGCTCGGCCAGCGCTTCCGCCTCGACGAGATCGTGGGTGCAGAGCAGGATCGTCGTGTCGTGCGTCGCCCGCAGGTCCTGGATGAACGACTGGACCTCGCGCTTGGAACGCGGGTCCAGTCCGGTAGTGGGCTCGTCGAGAAGGAGCAGAACGGGCGAGGTGAGCAGCGCCCGCGCGAGTGCCACCTTCTGCTGCATTCCCCTGCTGAGGTCTTCCATCGACTCGGTCGAACGGGACACGGGGAAGCCGACGCGCCCGAGGATCTCGGGGATCCGCTCCCGCGTGACGGCCGGCGTCAATCCGTAGAAGCGCGCGGCGTACGAGAGATTCTCGACCGCCGACATCCGCTTGAAGAACGATGCCTCGACCGACACCCGGTTGACGAGCCGCCGGACGGCGCCCGCGTCATGGACGACGTCATGTCCGAACACCCGCGCGGTCCCGCCGTCTGGTAACAGCAATGTCGACAGCGCCCGCACGAGCGTCGACTTGCCAGATCCGTTCTGACCGAGAATCGCGACGCATTCGCGATGGTCGATCGTGAACGTCAGGTCGGCCAGCGCAGAGATCGCGTCCCGGTGCTTGCCGCGACGACGACGGAAATGTTTCTCCAGATCAGTTACTTCAACTGCGAACAAGGTTGCTCCTCGAAAGACGGTGTGGCCAGAGACCAGTGACCGAGGCGGGGCTCGGCCGAAGTGGGTGTGAGGTCACCGTCGGAGCAACATGCCAAGCGGCAGCGTATCAAGGACCGAACATGTGTCTGCATTCGTGGTTGGACGGCAATTCGCGGCGTACGATCGATCGCAGTCCGATGGAAGGTCTGGAGGATGGCGTCGATTCGTGTATCCGGTAGCCGGTTGCACGGAACCAAGATGTCCTACCTCCTCGGAGGTGGCGCTGCATTTGGGGCCGTGGCGGTGCTCGGCGTGGCCATCCATGGCGGCTTCGCGATTGCAGGTGCGTCGTCGGCGCTTGTTGACGACTGGCTGTACTGCGGGTTGTTCATGGTCGCGGCGGCGAGCTGCGCGCTGCGGGCGTGGCGAGGAGACGCGAGGGCCGCTTGGGCGTTCGCGGCGGTCGGCGTGTTCCTGTGGGGGACGGCGGAGATCGTGTTTCGCCTATCGGTGTCAGATCCGAGGGCCTGGTACCCGCGGAGCACCCAGATCCTGCTGTTCCTTGCGTTCGCGTTTGCCTACACAACGCTGGTCCTGCTCGCTCGCGAGCGCGTGCGCCACTTCGACACCGTGGTCGTGCTCGATGGTCTGCTCGCCGGGCTCGCCGCCGCGGCCGTCGCAGCGGTCGTACTGTTCCCCGCCCACGAGGAGCACCACATCCAAGGGCCGGCCGCGCCGCCGCAGGCGTTCCTGCTCGCGGCGCTCGTGGGTCTGATGTTCGTCGTCGCCGTCCTGGGCGTGACCGGCTGGCAGCCGGGGCCTTCATGGGCGCTGCTCGCGGCGGCGATCGCGGTGAACGTAGTCGGCGATGCGGTGCTGGTGCACCTAGCCGACGAGGGACGATTCCATCGAGGGTCAACGGCGGACACGTTGTTCGTGGCCTCGGCGTTGCTGCTGGGTCTCGCCGCGTTCCAGCCCAGCCACCAGGCACCGGTTCCATCGCGAGCGGCCCGGCGCCTCCCGGGGCCGCTGCTGAGCGCCGCGGCGGCGCTCACCGTGCTGATCCTTGCTGCCGCGCACGGAGCTCGCGGTCTCGCCGCCGGACTTGCCGTCGCCGCGCTGACGGTGATGATCGCGCGCATGTCGATCGCGCTCGAGTTGCTCGAGCGCAGCCGCAGCCAGGCGCTCACCGACGACCTAACCGGTCTCGGCAACCGGCGCCTGCTCGTGCGCGAACTGGAACGGCGGCTCGAGCCACGGGACAAGCCACGCGTGTTCACGCTGGCGCTGTTCGACCTGGACGGGTTCAAGCGGTACAACGACACCTTCGGTCATCTGAGCGGCGACGCCCTGTTGATGCGTCTCGCCGGCCGCCTGGCTGCCGCGGTTGCCCCCGGGGTCGCCTACCGCATGGGCGGCGATGAGTTCTGCGCAATCGTCGAGGGAGAGGGAGGGCCGGCTGAGACGGCACTCGCGAAGGCCCACGATGCGTTGTCCGAGCACGGCGATGCCTTCTCCATCACGAGCTCCACTGGGAGCGTGATCTGCCCGGCGGAGGCCGCCACAGTGCCCGGAGCATTGCGGATCGCCGACGTTCGTATGTACGCCTCGAAGTCGGGGCGAACGGTCGACCAGGTGCAGACGCGGGATGCCGTACTGACGATCCTCGATGAGCGCGACCCCGCGCTGTATGAGCACATGCGCTCGGTCGCGACGATCGCCGCTCGAGTGGCCCGGCGTCTCGGTCTGGACGAGGTCGAGGCTCAGCAGGTCGAGCGAGCGGCCGAACTCCACGACATCGGCAAGATCGCGCTGCCGGACGCGATCCTCCACAAGGCCGGCGAGCTCGATGCAGAGGAGCAGCAGTTCATGCGCCAGTACCCGATCGTCGGCGAGCGGATTGTGCGGTCCGCGCCATCGCTGGCCCCGGTGGCGCCGCTCGTGCGATCCTCACAGGAGCGGTGGGACGGGAGCGGCTACCCGGACGGCCTGCGCACAACCGAGGCGCCGATCGGCGCGCGGATCATCGGGGCGTGCGACGCCTACCATGCGATGCGCACGGCCCATCCGTACAGAGCCGCGCTCACCCGTGAGGAAGCGATCGTGGAGTTGCGCCGGGGCGCCGGCACCCAGTTCGATCCGGACGTCATCCGCGCGCTCTGTGACGAGCTCGAGGATCGGCCAGCAGAATAAGCACCGGTTGCCCCGAAGTCCGAGCGCAGAAGTTGCGCATTTCTGGCTGGTATGGGCAGTTTTTGTGCAAACCGCGTCATCCTGAGGGGCGATGTTGGAGGACGCGGTCGTGGAGCGTGCCAACCGGGGAGAGATAGAGCTACGCCTCTCCGAGCTGCTGGCTGGGCTCTCGCACGCGCTCGACATCACCGAAGGCCAGCCACGCGGCCACGCCGAGCGCAGCTGTGTCATCGGCATGCGGCTGGCGGAGGCGCTGGAGCTCGACGATGCGACGCGTTCCTCCATCTTCTACGCCCTGTTGCTCAAGGACGCAGGGTGTTCGTCGAACGCGGCCAAGGTCGCCGCTCTGTTCGGCGCTGATGACCCGGCCGTGAAGAGCTCACGCCGGCTGACCGACAGTACGGACCCGTGGCACGCCCTCGTGCACCTCTTCCGCACCGCGGCTCCGGGGGAATCGCCAATGGCCAAGGCCCGGCACGTCGCCGTCCTGCTTAGATCAGGAAGCGACGGTGCTCGGTCGCTGGTCGAGCTCCGCTGCGAGCGGGGGGCCGCTGTCGTCCGCGCGATTGGTCTCGGTGAGCTTGCCGCCCAGGCGATCCTCGACCTCGATGAGCACTGGGATGGGGGAGGGTACCCGGCGGGCATCGCGAGGGACGAGATCTCGCTGGCCGGGCGCATTCTGTGCCTCTCTCAGACAGCAGAGGTTTTCTGGCGGCGCGGCGGCCCCAGTGCCGCCTGCGACATCGCCCGGCTACGACGTGGTAGCTGGTTCGATCCGGTGCTGGTTGACGAGCTCGTCGCCCTGGAGCACGACACTGAGTTTTGGCACTCGCTTGAGACGCCGGCCGTGGGGCAGCTCGAGCCTCCCGACCGCGTGCTCGTTGCCGACGAGGAGCGGCTCGACCGCGTCGCGGAGGCGTTTGCGTCGGTCGTCGACGCCAAATCGCCGTACACCGCCCGCCACTCGGCCGGCGTCGCCGAGATCGCGGTGACGCTCGCGACGATGCTCGGGATCGACTCCGACGAGGGCGCCACTCTCAGACGTGCGGCCCTCCTCCACGACGTCGGCAAGCTCGGTGTCTCGAGCCGGATCCTTGACAAGCCCGGGACGCTCACACGGAACGAGTGGGAGATCCTGCGGTGTCATCCACGGTGGTCGATGGAGATCCTCACGCGGGTGCGGGCGTTCCAGGATCTCGGGCGGATCGCCGGAGCACACCACGAACGGCTGGACGGCAGCGGGTACTTCGCAGGGCTGACGGCCAACGAGCTCGACCTGCCCTCGCGGATCCTCGCTGTCGCTGACGTCGCGGAAGCGCTCAGCGCCGAACGGCCGTACCGTCCGGCGCTCGGTCATGACGAGGTGCTCCGGATCATGCGCCGGGACGCCGGTCGCAAGCTCGACTCGGAGGCGTTCGCGGCGCTCGAGGACGCGCTGCCGGCGCGGGTTCCGGTCGCGTTACCGAGGTGATCACCCCCATTTTGTGGTCAACTCGCGTGGATGAGCTTCGGCACCCTGGCGTTGATTGGCATCTGCGGGCTGTGCGGCCCGTTGCTGTCCATCGCCGGTCGTAACGCCGTCCCGGCGGTCATCGGGGAGATCCTCGCCGGTGTGATCATCGGCCGCACGGGCCTTCGGCTGATCGACACGACCAACGTGACGCTCGTGTTTCTCAGCGACATCGGATTCGCGATGCTGATGTTCAGCGTCGGAATGAACGTCCCGCTGCGCGACCAGCGGATCAGAGCGTCGCTCGGTCGTGGCGCCCTCGGCGCCGTCGTGGTCGCGGTGCTTGCGGTCGGCGCCGGACTGCTTGTATCGCAGATCGGGAGCGTCGGCCACCCCGCTGTGTACGCGGCGCTCATCGCCTCAGGGTCGGCCGCGGTTGTGCTCCCGATCGTGCAGGAGCGCGGATTGACCGGCCCCGCCATCCTGACGGTGATCGCGCAGGTGACGGTCGCGGACATCGCCGGGACGATCGCAATCCCGTTCGTGCTCAGCCCGGGCCGCGCGGCGCGAGTCGCCGGGGGGACCGCACTGATCGCCGTGTGCGTGATCGGAATCTTCTGGGCGGTGAGGTTGGTGCGCCGCCTTCCGGCCACCCAGACATTGCGCCGCGAGGGCAAGCGCCACCGGTGGGTGATCGATCTGCGCATCGCGCTGATCATCCTGTTCGGGCTGTCGTGGATCGCGCAACAGACGGGCGCGAGCCTCCTGATCGCGGGCTTCGGCGCAGGACTGATGGTGGCCGCCATCGGCGGCCCGAAGCGGCTGTCGACCGAGGTGCTCGGCGTCGCCGGCGGCTTCTTCATTCCGTTGTTCTTCGTCGTGCTCGGCGCCACCATCAACCTCCGGGGACTGGCGCAGGACCCGGCGATGATCGCGGTCGCGCTCGCGATCGCAGCGCTGACGGCACTCGCCCACCTGATCGGCGCCAGGCTGACCGGCCAGCCACGCGCCACGGGCCTGCTGGCGAGCGCCCAGCTCGGCGTGCCGGCGGCGATCGTCGCGCTCGGGCTGCCCGCCCACGTGATCACTGCCACCGAGGCGGCGGCGATCATCGCGGCGTCGGTGATCAGTCTGGGGACGAGCTCGGCTGGGGCGGCGTTGCTCGCGAGGCGGGCTGGGGCGCGGGCGTAAGGCGGCTGTTGAGGGTTGGGGTGAGGGGCGGGGCGCGCCGGCCCGGAAAAACCTGCACAGCACGGCGGTGGCGCCGTCGGCGGTATCTGGCGACGAGGGGACGCGATCACGGCGTCTCGAAGGTGCATGGCGCGCCAACACCGCGCCAAATCCCGAGGCCCGGCGTGATGTGCACGAGGAGTGTGCTTGACACGCCACGGCTTGCCGTTGGCGCCGAGAATGGCGTGCGGTGCACCATCCTGACCTGCAAATCGGGCACCGGGGCGGGTAACACGACAATCCCGCGCCAAAACCCGAGCCTTGACGTGCTGCCCATGAAGGGCCTGGGTAGCGCGCCACTTCCCGGGGTTTCCGCCGGAATTGGCGCGTCTATGCAGGGTCTCGGCCCGCGCCGGAGCCCCGCGTAAAAGGTCCCCCCGCGCGCGAGAGGGAGGGATTCCCGGACGCGCGGGGGGTGGTCCTCCACCGCGCGAAGGACCACGCGCGGTGGAGGACTATTGGTCGCCCCCAGATATACGGCTGTGGACACATCCTGTGCCCTATGCGGGTGTGTGATGTTGTTGGTTATGCGGGAGAAGTTCGTACTCGGCCCTTTGCCCACATCGCGCCCCGCGCGCGGGCGCAGTGTGAACCTATGTATCCGGGGCGGGCGTTCCTATGGGGTCTACTCCCCATATTGCCCGGCTGGCAAGGGCCATCGTGCTCTCAGGCCTCGACGAGGCCGCGCCGGATGGCGTAGCGGGTGAGCTGGACCCGGTCGTGCATGCCCAGCTTTTCGAGGATGTTCGCCCGGTGGCGCTCGACGGTCTTCTCGCTGATCACGAGGGCCTCGGCGATCTGCTTGGTGCTGTAGCCCTCGGCGATCAATTTGACCACCTCCTGCTCGCGCGCGGTGAGCGGATCCTCGGGCAGGTTCTCGTCGTTGCGAGCCCGATGCAGGTAGTCGCGGATCAGCGGGGTCATCGCTCCCGGATACAGGAACGGCTCTCCGCGCATGGCGGCGCGGCAGGCCTGCACGAGATCCCGATCGGCAACGGTTTTCAGCACGTATCCGGAGCCGCCGGCCTTGAGCGCCTCGTAGAGGTACTGCTCGTTCTGGTGCATGGAGAGGATCAGGAGCCGTAGCTGCGGGCGGCGGCGGTGAAGCTCGCGGGCGGCCTGCAGTCCGGTCAGCCTCGGCATGGCGATGTCCAGGATCGCGAGGTCGATGTCCTCCATCAGCGCTCGCTTGACCGCTTCGGCGCCGTCTCCGGCCTCTGCGACCACCTGCAGGTCCGGCTCGGAGTCGAGCACCATCCGCAGGCCGTGGCGGACGACGGCGTGGTCGTCGGCCAGCAGGATCCTTGTCTTCAGCGGCGTCATAACGTGCCGTTCCACGGAATGTCGAGCCGGACCTCGCAACCGGTCCCCGACGGGCGTGAGCCGATTCGCAGCTTGGCGCCGATCAGCGCCGCCCGCTCGCGCATCCCACGGATGCCTCCACCGGGTTCCCGCCCGCCGCTACCGAGGCCGCGGCCGCGGTCGCGGACCGCGAGCGTGATCACGCCGTCGCTCGCGTCGAGCGTCATCTCCGCCTCGTCGCTGCCCGAATGGCGGGCCACATTCGTGAGCGCCTCCTGGGCGACGCGATAGACCACCAGCTCCGTCTCCGGTGCCAGCTGCGGTAGGTCGTCGGCGATCTGCTGGTCGACCGCGAGCCCGGTGCGCTCGGCGAACCGCTCGCACAGAACGGCCAGGGCGCTCTCCAACCCCAGGTCATCGAGCGCCTCCGGTCGCAGCTCGATCGCGATCCGCCTGACATCCTCCAGCCCGGAACGGACGGCGGCCTGCACCTCGAGCACCTCGCCCTGGAGTTCCTGTGGGGCCCGGGTGTACACGCGCGAGAGCACGAGGAGGACGGCGGTGAGCTGCTGGCCGACCTGGTCGTGGAGCTCCTGGGCGATCCGGAGTCGCTCGGCCTCCTGACCTGCGAGCACGCGCCCGGTGGCGTCGCGCCGCTCGGCCTCCATCCGGTCGAGCATCTCATTGAACGTGAGCGCCAGCTCGCCCGCTTCCGACGTTGGCTCGGCGCCTGGCATCCGCTCACCCGGATTGGCGAGATCGACGCGGCGAGCGAGCGAGGCGAGCGCCTGCAACGGCGATATGACCCGCCGGAGCAGGAGGATGTTCGCGAGTACCACGAGCGCCAAGGCGATCACGAGCGCGATGACCTCCTTGTCGACCTGGAACGAGGAGATCTTCTCGGGCGCCAGCAACCCGATCGCCACGGCGACAGCGGCGATCAGCAGCACCGCGTTCATCACCGCGACCCTCTGAAACAGCGGGACGTACGGCCGCCTGTGGCTCGGCTCGGACGTTGTGAGGTCGGCGTTCGTCATGGGGCTGCTTGCAATGGTGGCAGCCCGACGAACAATGACGTCCGAGGCGGAGTACGCCCAGTCGCTCACCGTGGCAACGAGCGCCGCGGCGAATGCCGGCGCTCCGTCGCTGCGTGGGTGCGTCCCAGAGCCGGATCTGGCTGTCCGGCCTGCATCTTGCGCAACATCGCCCATTGACGGGACTCCAGGGTGCCGAACGAGATGTTCAGCGTGGCTGCGATCTCGCGCGGCGGGATTCCGGCCAGAAGCATCCCGAAAATTGCCTGTTCTGCTTGGTCGAGCTGCCGCCGAAGCATCTCCGCCAGACGCGGCGGAACGGCCGGCAGCAGCAGCTGGCCGCGCGCGACGCTCCCGATCGCGAACGTGAGCTCGGAGCCGAGACTGCCCTTGCTGACCAGACCGTCTGCTTCCGCCACCACGGCCGCGGCGGCCAGCAGGCCGTCGTAGTAGGCGGAATAGATGACGACGCGCGGGGGATGCGGCAGCCGCTTGAGCTTGCGGCTCAGCCATAGGCCGTTTCGACCGCTCAGTTGATAATCGACGACCGCGACGTCTATCCATGTGCGTTCGGCGACGTCCAGCGCGTCCTCGGCCGTGGCGACGGCGTCGACGACGACGAACTCTTCCTCGGCCTCCAGGAGCTCGCGCAAGCCGATCCGGACGGCTGGGTGATCATCGACCACGAGTACCCGGATCCGCGCCGGCTCGTGCTCGCGCTCCTGCTCTCGTTGCTGCCTATCGCTGGGCTGGACAACGGCTCTCATCGGTTTCTCCTTGGGTTGAATCACCGCCAAGGCTGCCCGGCCCGCGGCGAACGCGGAATAGGTGGTCGCCCCCATCTTTCACTCAGCTCGGGGCGGGGCTGGGCTCTCAGTCGCTCGCGACTGTGGCGCGCACCATCGTCTCGTGCGTCGTCTGCCCGCGGAGGAACTCGCGCAGGGCCGCCATCCGATGTGGCAGCTGGACGACATGAAATACCAGCGGCTCGATGAAGGCCAGACCGGCAAGTGTCACCAGGCTACGTGACGAATATCGCTTGAAGTAGAGGACATCGGCGAGGAGGCTGAGGATCCGGACGATCGCCGTCAGGCCGAAGGAGAAGCACAGGAATAGCAGCAGCGCCTGGAAACTGAGCATCCCCAGCACCGCCACGAGCACGATGAACGCGTAGGCGAACGTTTCGATGAATGGCCCCAGGCCCTCGAAGATCAGCAGGTACGGCATGCAGATCATCCCGAAGTAGCCGTAGCGGGGGTTGAGTATCAGGCGTCGGTAGTTCCACAGCATCTCGAACACGACGCGCTGCCAGCGCTTGCGCTGGATCAACAGATCGCCCCACGTCGTCGGAACCTGCGTCCACACGGTCGCGTCCGGCACGTTCTGGATCCGGTAGTCGACCCCGGCCGATCTGAGCTCGGCGTGGGCGTGGATCGTGGCTTCGATATCGAAGTGCGTGTCGGTGGTGGAGAAGCCGCCGAGATCCATCATGACTCGCTTGGGCCAGACGCCGCACCCGCCCGAGATCACCGGTATCGAGTTGAGAGCTCCCCAACCGAGACGGTTGAGGACGTAGGCGCTGAGGTACTCGATCAGCTGAAAGCGCTCGACGAGCCGGCCGGGAAGACGCACGCGGTCGATCCGGCCGTCGGTCACGTCGAGCCCGTTGGCGACCCGCAACGTCGCCCCGGCCACCACGACCTCGTCGCCCGCGAAGTTGATCGGTCGCATCAAACGGACCAGCGCATCCGGCTCGACGACGCAGTCGGCATCGATATGAGCCACGAACGGGTAGCGCGCGAGGTTGAGGCCGGCGTTCAGCGCGTCGGCCGCGCCGCCGTTCTGCTTGTCGATCATCCATACGTTGGGGTAGCACCGCGAGCGGTAGGTCCCGCGGATCGGTGCCGTCTGGAGTGGCGCCGGGTGAAAGACGTCGTGCGGGACGAGCGCGAACTCACGGATCGCGGTCTCGAGCGTGGCGTCCGTTGATCCGTCGTTGACGATGATGATCTCGAACTCCCCATACGCTGAGCCGAGCAGTGACAGGACCACGTTGCGCAGGATCAACGACTCGTTGTAGGCCGGGATCAGGACGCTGAGCGGCAGCGTCGCCGCCGAGCCGGCCGCGTGCTCCAGGTCGATGTACTCGCGACCCCGTTCTCGGTGAAGCTGGAAGAGCGCGACGACTCCGATCGCCAGGTACAGGGAGTTGAGCACCAGGAAGTAGCCCAGAAGGGCGACGAAGATGATCTCAACCGCCGTGCTCATCGCCATTCCGTTGGAGTTGGTCGACGATGGCCTGGGCCTGCTCGGTGCCGATCGAGCGCAGCACGCCGGTCATCCGCTTCCGGGTCTCGGGTCCCGAGGCGAGTGCCGCCGTCTCGATCGTGCTCAGAGCCTCGGCTCGTCCAAGGTCGATCAGGAAGCGCCGGGCGTTCCTCGAGCCGGCACCTCCTTCCTTGACACGCTCGATCTGCTCCATCGCGTATCCGTTGCGAACCAGCGCCTCGGCCGCCTTGTTTCGTGCGAAGCGGTCCTCGGAGTGAAGCTGTGCGAGCAGCGGGGGGATCGCCGCGGAGCCGAAACTCGCCAGTGCGATCATCGCGTTCTGACGCACCCACCACGACTGATCCTCGAGCAGCTCTGACAGCCGCGCGGCCAGGTTCGTCCGGCAGCTCGCTCCGGCGGCCTTGGCCGCATGCGAGCGAACGACCCAGCTCTCATCGGCGAGCAGCTCGGACAGGAGCTCATCGCCGGGGAAGCTGGCAAGCGCCTCGGCTGCATTCGCGCGGACGTCCTCGTTGGGATCGCCGGCGAGGCGCTCGATCACCGGCGCCGACCGGGGGTCTGCCAGGCTCCCAAGCAAGTAAGCGGCCCAGTAGCGGATCGCCGGATCCTTCGACCGAGCTCTGCGCTCGATCATCTCGCGCGCGGTCGGGCATCGGAACGACTCGAGCAATCCCGCTACCCGTCCTGCCGGAATCGTGTCCGCGGTGAGCGCATCGAGGAGGGCCCCGTAGGCCATCTCTGACGGGTAGAGCGAGAGGGCCTGGGCAGCCGTATAGGCGACATCGACGTCCGGGTCGGCGACGATCTGCGCGAGCGGCTCGATAGAGCTGTCGCACGCGAGCAGGCCGAGGACACCGGCGGCGTTGACCCGGTGCCATTTACTGCGCGAAGTCTGGAGCTCGCGTTCCACGCGCGAGGCGAACCCGCCATCGATCAGCTGGTGACGAATCGCCGGGTTGGCGGCTATCCCGAGCGCAGCCCGCGTCACATCGAGCCGCTTGACAAGCCGCTCCACTGCGCGCTCGCGGCCCGGGCTCTCGCGTGAGCCGACGGCGGCTGCCAGCTCGCCGACACGGTCTGCCGTCAGCCGCGGACTCCGCTTCCGAACACGTTTGCGAGTGGCGTTGACGAGCGCCGAGATCGTGACCAGCAGACAGCCCACAAGGGCGGCGACGGCCAGCCACGGCACGAGGCCGTACAGCGCATCGATGTTTCCGCGCAGCACGGCGACGATGCACGCCGCGTAGGCGCAGGCGGTCCCGAGGACGCAGATTGAGACGATCGTCAGCCGGATCGTTCCCGCCGCGTTGCGGCGGGCGGCGGGAGCGATGCGACGCTCCGGAGCGTCGCTCATCACGCGCCTTGGCTCAGGCCACCGCGCGTGCGCGGTTAGCGACCGGGGAAGCGAGCCCTGGAGGAGCCAGCGCCCTGACCTGCGCGTGGGCGAGCTCGTGGGCGATCACAGAGTCAACCGTCTCCTCGAGAGTCCGCCGCGTGGTCCAGCCGGTCAACTTCCGCAGTGCGGCTGTATCGGGAGAGCGGTTCCCAAGTTCCTCAAAACCCATGGGGTGCGCCTGCTCGTAGGGCACCAGCACGATGCCCGAGTCCGAGCCAGTCCGCTCGATCACGAGGTTCGCCAGATCGAGCACCCGCAGCGATCGGAGCGAGCCGATGTTGTACACGCCTCCGGCGGCGGCCTCGGAAGCGAGCAGCTGGCGCAGCGCCCGGACGACGTCGTGGACGTCGGTGAAGCACCGCGTCTGCTTGCCGTCGCCGTAGACGGTGAGCGCGTCGCCGGCGATGGCCTGGCGGACGAACCGGGGCAGCACCATGCCGTAGGCGCCGGCTTGGCGCGGGCCGACGGTGTTGAACAGGCGAACCACGATCATCTCGCTACCGCACTCCTGCACGTACGCCCGAGCGAGCGACTCACCGAACTCCTTGGCGATCGCGTAGCTCCAGCGAGATTTCGCGGGCGAGCCGATTACTCGATCGGCCGACTCCTTGAGTCCGCGCTCGTTCACCTTGCCGTAGACCTCCGAACTGGATGAGAACAGCAGCCTGCGGCCATGGCGTGCGGCCGCGGCCATCACGATGTCGGCGCCGATCACGTTCTCGCGCAGCGAGTCGAGTGGCTGGGCGACGATCCGCCCCACCCCGAGAGCAGCGGCGAGGTGGACGCATGCATCGGATCGGGCGACGCAGTCATCGACGAGGACGGAATCGAGGACGCTTCCCTCGACGAGCTCGACGCGGCCCGTGGCGAGGCTCGCGGCAAGATTCTCGCGCGAACCCCCGCTCAGATCGTCAAGGACGATCACCCGGTGGTGGTCCGCCACGAGCGAATCAGTTAGGTGCGAACCGATAAAACCGGCGCCCCCGGTGACGAGAAACGTTGCCCTCACGCATCGGTTATCGGACAGAATCTGCGCTTACTTGATACGGCGGTCTCGCCAGCGCCAGGGTCCGCCAGCGACCGTCTTACGGCCAGGACGCTAATAGCAGGGCGGATACAGACACGGCACCGTGGTCGTCGTCGGCATGGTCGTCGTCGTCCCGGGGTTGGTGGTCGTGGACGGCATCGTGGTCGTCGTCGGGGCGCTCGGCGTGCCCCCGCTCGAGCTCCGCACGACAGCCCCCGAGGCGGTCCTCACGTGCCAAGTGCCGTTGAAACCCATGACGCCCTCACCGGTCGCGACGCGCTTTTGGTGATCGAAGGCGAACGTGTACAGCGGGTGACCGTCGATCGTGACCTGGAAGAACCCGTTCCGGTGCCAGACGCCGAGCTTGCCCTTGATCCCACGCACCTTGCTCAGCTTCTTTGCCGAGGACACCGTCACTGGCGGCCAGAACTTGAAGCACCCGTTTTTCTTCGTGCACTTGGGATGGCGTTTGGCGTCCCCGGTCAGGTAGTAAACGGCCTGGCCGCGGGAGTTCACCACGATGTTGCCGTGGGACGCTGCACCGACCTTGGCGTTGTTCGCTATCTGCAGCGTGAACGTCTTCGCGAAGGCGACGCCCACGAGCGCGGCCGTCCCGAAGCCGGCAACTGCTGCCACGAGCAGTAACGCTGAGCGACGGCCGTGCGCAGAAAAAACCCTCATCGGACGGTGCATCTGGCTCCCCTTCGAATCGTGAACGCTCTCTCGTATGACGCCGACGGCCGCCCGCACCTTCCCGGGCCGGGCTACGAAGGCGAGGTGACGGCGCTCGGCGACTGGGTGAGCGGGAACCGAGCGCCGGCATCGACACGGACGCGGACCGTGTCTCCGACGCGTGGGGAAGGGAGCGGCGCGATCGTGTAGAGCCGCCCATGGTCGAGCTCGAGCTCGAGGCGTACGCCGTCCTCGAGTGCGATCGCGCGCCTCACGCGTGCGCACAAGGGGCCGGAGGGATCGAGCGCGACGTGCGGCGGTCTCGTGAGCAGCAGCTGGCCGTCCTCCTCGAGCGAACCGTCGAAGCCGAGGAACCGCGCGACCAGCGGGCTCGGGGGATGGTCGAGCAGTTGGCGCGGCGGTCCCGCTGCGACGAGCTCGCCACCGATCAGAATCAGGAGGCGGTCGGCCAGCGCCCACGCCTCGGACCGGTCGTGGACGACGACGAGCGTCGCCCGCGTGCTCGACCGCAGGGTGGACACAGCGTCTTCGAGCAGGTTCGCCCGCGTCTCGGCGTCGAGACCGGCGAACGGCTCGTCGAGCATCAGGATGTCGGGACGCACCGCGAGTGTCCGCGCCAGGTGAACCCGGCGCCGTTCGCCGCCCGACAGGCTCCCGGCCGGTCGCGGCGCCAGGTGCTCGACTCCCATCGTCCGCAGCGCCTCGCGGGCTCGCTCGGCTCGGCCGGCGCGCGGGACACCCCACCACGCCAGCGCCAGCGTCACGTTGGTGAGGACCGAGCGACGAGCCAGGTCGGGGGACTGGAGGGCGATCGCGACCCGGCCGTTGCGGTCGATTCGACCCTGTGCCGGCGGTAGAGCTCCCCCGAGCGCGTCCAGCAGGGTGCTCTTGCCGGCGCCGTTCGGGCCGAGCAGCGCGACGAGCTCGCCCGCGCGGAGCTCCAGGCTCACGTCGCGCACGACTTCCCGATCGCCCCTTCGGACGCTCAGGTGCTCGCAGCGCAACAGAGCCTGCCGTGCCGCAGGTCGGTCGCTCACGACGTCGGCCGGAAGCGCATCCGGATCCCGGTGCCCCGCAGCTGAAGCAAGCTCACTCCGCCCATCAGCACGAGGATCATCCCGATCAGCACGATCCCGAGCGCGATCGCGTCTGCGTAGCGGGCGGCGTTGGCCTCGAACAGCACCGCGCTGGCGAGAGTTTGGTCGTAGCCGTAGACGTTGCCTCCGACGATCACGATCGCGCCGACCTCGGACAGCGTGGCTCCGAGTGCCGCGATGATCCCGGCCATCACTCCGACCCTCGCTTCGCGCAGCGCGAGCAGCCACAGCTGACGGCGCCGCGCTCCCAGCAGTCGTGCCTGCGCAGCGAGCCCGGTGGGGAGACCCTGGACCGCGGCCGCTGTAAGCGCGACGACGTAGGGGAGGGCGAGCACGGTCTGGGCGATGAACACGGCCCGTCTGGTCACCGTCAGGTGCAGCGAGCCCAGCGGGCCCTGTGGGACGAACAGGAAGAACAGGAAGAGTCCGACGAGCACAGGGGGTAGTCCGAGGCTTGCGTTGGCCAGCGTCTGCAGCGCGCGGCGGCCGCGGAACCGCTCGAGTCCGATCGCCAAGCCAAGTGGGACTCCGAAGAACGTTGCGATCAAGGTGGCGACGGCGGCGACCTGAAGCGTGAACGAGATGACGCTCACCAGGTAGGGATTCCCGTGCGTGATCAGCGGCACGGCGGCCTTGAACTCCTCCCACAGCAGCCGCATCTCAGGCCGTCCGGAAGCGGAGGTGAATGCCGCTCGTTCGCTGCTGGAGCACGGTGAGGATCGCGGCCAGGATGAGAATCAGGAGCATCAACACGATCCCGATCGCCAGCGCGTAGGTGTAGTTGGCGTAGTCGTTGATCTGCTGAACGATCGCGCTCGCCAGCGTCTGGTCGTAGTTCTGGACATTGCCGCCGACGATGATGATCGCGGCGACCTCGGAGAGCGTCGAGCCGACCGCGGCGATCACGGCGACCAGGACGCCGATTTTCGCTTCGCGCAGTGCCAGCAGCGAGAGCTGGATCCGCCCCGCACCGAAGAACCGCGCCTGATCGAGGAGTCCGGGGGGCAGGCCCTGGATCGCGGCCGGGACGAGCGCGACGATGTAGGGGAGGGCGAGGATCGTCTGAGCGACGTAGACGCCGCGGAGCGTGAACGCGATGCCCAGCGACCCAAACGCGCTCTGGGGGAGCAGCACGATCAGGACCCACACGCCGACCAGCACCGGCGGCAGTGCGAGGCTCGCGTTCGCGAGGATGTGCAGCGCCCGCCGTCCGCGGAACCGCCCAAGGCCGATGGCGAGCCCGATCGGTAGGCCGATCACCAGGGCGCTAAGTGTCGAGATGATCGCGACGCGGATCGTTACCCAGAGGACGCTGAGGATGTAGGAGTTTCCGTTCCAGATCAGCGGGATCGCGGTCCGGAACTCGTGCCAGAGGTAGCCCATCAGGGAGTCGTCGAACGCGGCGGCTGCTGAACGTAGACGAGCTCGCCGTTGGCCAGGCGGTAGACCGTCCCGACCTGCGTGCCTCGACCGATCGTGCGGGCGCCGGGCTTCGGCAGCGGCGCGACGGTCTGGCCGGGCTTAACCTGGATGACCCGGGCCGTGGTTGCGTGGAGCCCGTGGCTGGTGATGGCGCCGCCCAGGTGCAGCGATGAGAGCGCCGCGAGCAGGAACGCGACCGACAGGACGATCCCGAGGTCGAACAGGTTGACAAGGCCGTCGAGCGGATCGCCGGAGCGGTCCTGGCGGCTGTTGGCTTGCGGGGTGACGGAGATCATGTCGTCGTTCCTTGTGTGGGGGCAGGGGTCGGTGCCGGCTCGGTCGGTGGCGCCGGCGCGTCGTCGGCCTGCGGCGCGGGTTCGGTGGGCTTGACTTCCGGCACCGGCGCCGGCTCTTTCGGCGGAGGCAGCGTCGGATCGGTGAGGACGGCGGCCACGTACTGGAGGTCGGAGAGGTCCTGGCCGTACAGGCGGTCGCGCGAGAGCGAGAGCCCGTAGGCGACGGCGCCGATCATCAGCCCGACGACCGTCACGCTGAAGGCCACGCGCAGGTTCTGGCTGAGCGCGGCGGTGTTGCCGCTGGCCAGGCCGGTCAGCGCGGGCGACAGTGGAATCAGCGTGCCCATCAGGCCCAGCGCCGGTCCGGCGCGGACCAGCAGGCGCGTCCGCCCGAGACGGCGTTGAGAGTCGAAGTCGAAATCCGCGAGCGCCTTGTTGAGCTCGTGATCGTCTCCAGGAGTCCGCGCGTGTTCGACGATGAACGACAGTGTCGATGCCATGGCGGGACTCTGGGCGAGCCCGCTGACAGCCGCCTCCGCGCCCGCGCGGTCGCCTTTGAACAGCGCAGCCCGAGCGCTGTCCGTACTCCGCGACAGGGTGTCGAACCGTCGCCCTCGACGCCCGCGCAGCTCAATCACGAACCGGCCGAGCTCGAAGATCACCAGCGCCAGCGCGAGCAGGGCGAGGATCAGCACGGGCACCAGCAGCACGTTGGCGACGTGGAAGATCACCTCGTCGATGTCGTGGCTGGTCAGGGCGAAGATCAAAAGCACGTCGATTCTCGTGGCCGAGGAAATCAGCTACGGAACAGAAGCGTCCGCCAGTCGCGACGGCCGCGCAGCTCGTTGCCCGCGCCCAGCCCCAAGAGCAGGAGGACCACGAACCCGGCTGCCAGGGCAGGTACTAACGACGCGCTGTTCGCACGCTGGATCGCGGGCGCCGTCGCCGGCGGCCCCTGCGCGAGCTTAACCAGCGGGCTGTCGTTTGCGGGTAGCGGGGTCACGTCACTGATCAGTCGTCCGGTCACGAGTGGGCCGGTGGCGGCGGGCGGCTTGTTCACGCGTGCGGGGGGGTGCGTCGCCGAGCTAGGGGTCGGGTTCGGTGAGGCGGGCGTGGGGTTCGGAGCGACGGACGCTGTCGTCGTGCCCGCGGCGGTGCCCGTGCCGGTCGTACCGCCTGAGCCCTCCGTGGAAGTGGTGGTCGTTTGATTGTTCTGCCCGCTTGTGGTCGTGTCTTTGCCGGAGTGACTTTTGCCGGTGTTGGCCGAGTTGTTGGGTCTACCGGCAGATCCACCGGGATGGCTGCCAATGCTGTTGTTCGGGCCGGTCGGACTGTTTCCGTTCCCACCGGGGTTGCCAGCGTTCACGTCGATCGTGTCGGTACCGCCCGCACCCGTCTTGCGATCGGTGACCTGAACCGTGACCGGGAACTTCCCGGCCACGAAGGAGTGTTCCGGGGTCTGGCTGCGGGACGTTCCGCCATCCCCGAAGTTCCAGCTCCAGGCGAGTGCCGAGGTGGGGACCGTCGAACCCGACTGGGCGCGGACGGTGGCGCTGAAGCGGACCTTCTTGTGCTTCGAGCTCTTTGACACCTTGCTGGCGGAAGCGACGACCGTCAGCTCGGCACCGTTCTCGTAGACGACGATCGTCACGGGCGAGCCGTCCTGCACCACCTGGTCCTTGGCGTTTTGATCGCCACCTCCGAGCCACGGGCGGACGTAGGTGTTCTGACCTTCGTCGTTGGAGATGACAGGCAGCGCATCGGGCGCCGCCGGATCGTGGAACTGGGTCGCATCGGTCAGCTCGGCGTTCGTGAGTGGCGCCTCGAAGCCGTAGCGCGGGCTGTACACCTGCACGCCCGTGACGTTGTTCAAGGGGACGTTCATGCCGCAGGTGAGCACCGTCGAGAGCTGCCAAGAGGCCCCCTGCGCCGGCTGATAGGGCTGCCCCGACGGGTACAGCGTGAGCGGGCTCCACCCCGACTGCTCTGTCGGATACTGCTGGCAGTTGTTCAAGCCTGAAAGCGTGGCCGCCGGGGTGGTGACGCTGCCACCCCTCGACGGATAGACGGTGGCGCTGACGACGGTCTGATCGGCCGCCGCTACCCCGCTGGCGAAGGCGAAGAAGGCGAGCCCGAGCGCCAACGCGAACCGCCGCCCCAGGATTCCCCCGGGGCGGCGGTTGGCCGACCATCGCTGTTGGCCGAAGTCGGTTCGCCGGTCCATCGCGCCCGTTAGCGTACGGTGGACGTCCTCAGTTGCGAGACGCTCGGTGGTTGCCCGTTCGGCACGTACTCGACGGCCAGCACCCACGTCCCGCTCCTCAGTTTCCCGTGGAACGAGAACTTGGTGTCATGCGGGCCCAGCTTCGCCGTTCCGAGAACCTTGAAGCGCGCCGCGCCTCCGGTCGTGTTGAGCGCGAGCGCCTCGACCTTGCCTCCGGCCGCCGAACTGACGCTCCCGCTCATCGACAGCGTCCCGTGCTCGACCTTCGCCGATCTGAGCGTGACGCTCGTGGCGGGCTTGCCGCCGACGGTCACCTTCACCTTTCGCGAGGTCGCGACGACCTCCTTCGGATCCTTGAACGTCACCTCGAGCTGCCAGTGGCCGGCGCGCAGCGGGACGGCGACGGCGAAGTTGCCGGCGCTCGACCTCAGGCGCGCGGTCGCGACGCGCTTGAAGCGGCCCTTGGATCCTGCCAGGCGGGCCAGGACCGTGACGGACGCCTTAACGTGCCCCTTGGCGGGAGTGACCGACCCGACCACCAGCGCTTTGCCACCGACCGACTTCACGGTGAGCTTGGCGATCGCGCTGTGGACGGCCACCTTGACAGGTGCAGTCGCCCCGGGCGAGAGGAGGTCCCCGAACACGGGCGTGATCGTCGGCACCTCGATCTGAGCGATCTGAGGAGTTCCGACCTCATAGGAACCACTCGACGTCGGCCGGAAGCTGATCGTGTAGGCGCCAGTCGCGTTAGTCGTCCCGCTGGCGACGGGCACCGGAACCCCACCCACGATCTCGTCGACCGAGACCGTTTTGCCCGAGAGAGCCGGATAACCGGGCTCGGCGTTCGTCACTGTGCCTGTGACCGTCACTCGGCGTCCCGCCTTGGCTGAGCGGGGAAGTCCGTGCTCGGTGATGATTGGGGACGCGTCCGCCTTGAACGGAGCGCCACTGGGGTCGCTGGTGTGGGCGAGATACCCCGCCAGCTGTGACTGGAACGCGGGCGAAGTCAGCAGGTTGAGCAGATCTTTCGCCGCGGGCAGGTTGATCTGCTCGTTCGGCATCGCCGGGTTGATGATGTACGCGTGGAAGTAGTTGATCAGCCCGTACTGACCCCCGGGGGCCGATGTGGCGTCGTCCCTGGTCACAATCTGCAGGTTCGGGATGCTGCCGGCCGGATCGGTTCCCGACGCGAGGTAGTCGTACGTGCCTCGGTCGGTTAGGACGTAGCACGTGTTGGCGCCGCTCGGGTAGCCGGCGCAGGTGTTGGCCAGCTGGACGTTCGCGCCCTGCTGGGCACCGGTAACGATGTACCACTTCGGCAAAGCGCCGCCGGTCGGGAGCGCGCCACCGTTCGGGCATGCCTGGCCCGAGGCCGTGACGCCCTGACCTGCGGCGATGGGCGTCTCGCCGCCGCCGTCCGTCGAGTTAACGGTGCAGAGCAGCAGTCCCGCCGGAGCGAGGTGGGCGCTGCTGACCAGACCCCAGATCTTGTGCTCCTCGACGGTGGTCCCTGGCGTACCGCCCCGCGAGACCAGCGTTGCCTTCGGCGTGCCACCGCCGTTGATGCCAGCTGCGGCGATGTCGGCGAACGCCTGGGCGATGTTGTGGGGTCCGTTCGCCGCGACGCCCGCAGGATCGCCCTTCGGCCCGCCCAGCACGAAGTCGTTCGTGAAGATCGCGCGGCCGTACCGCTCGTAGGAATAGCCCTTGGCCACGAACTGGTTCTCGAGCGTCGCCGAGTGGACGATCAGAGCGCTGGCTCCCTGTGAGCCGCTCTCGGCCTGGGTGATCGCGGTGCCGGTGGCGCCGGGGATGTATTTGAACGTGTACTGCGGATAGGCCTGGTGGAAGTCCTTCTGGATCAGGTTGGCGACCAGGCCGGAGTCACTAACGTCGCTCGTGCCGACGACCGTAAGGGTCGACGAGCTGTCGGCGTTAGCGAGGGCGGGCATCAACAGGAGCGCTACCGCCGCCAATAGCCCGAGAAGAGGTGCGGTGCAAAGCCTTTGCCCAGTGCCGAAACGAAGGCGTTCCCCGCCCCGGCGCAGGGATGGATAGGGAACGACAGGTATCTCAATCATCGGCGCAGCATAGAGCCGGTGCATAGGCAATGCATAGATGACGTCGCCTGGCGACTCCGCTCTCACGCAACTGGGGGAGGGCACGGCGTAGGCAGACCGGAGCGCCGCGAGGGCTGCGAGACCCGGTCGGCTGTATGTTTGGGCCGGTGCAGAAGGGCGGTTGTGAGCGCAGCCTGGGTGCCGAGATCACGCCGCCGCGGTCTCGCCGCCTGGCTGTGCTCGGTTCCGCGCTCCTGACGGCCGCACTGATCGTCGGGTGTGGGAGCACCTACACGAAGAGCGACTTCATCGCCCGCGCGGACGCGATCTGCGCCTCGGCTCTGCGCCAGACGCGATCGCTCTCCCCGTCGACCGCGCTGGACCAGTACGTGGCGGCTGTGCTGCCGATCGTGCAGGGCGAAGTGACGCAGCTGCGCGCGCTCAACGCCCCGCCTGAGGACGCGCGGGATAAGGCGGCGCTCGCGCAGTACTTCGAGGCCCTGGGCCAGGAGGTGGAGAACTACCGCAAGCTCGCCGCCGCGGCGAAGCAGAACGACCGCCAGGCCGTGACGAACGCCGAGGCCGCGTTACGCGCCAGTCCGGCGGCGTCACTCGCCACCGGCTATGGCCTGCGGGCCTGCGGGACCCCTGGCGCGACGACCGCTTGACGGCTGCGGTGTACCGTCTGGGACGACATGGCAGGTGACCTTTCGCTCGGTGAGGCGGCCTCCGCGCTCGGAGTCAGCATCGACACGCTGCGGCGCTGGGATCGTAAGGGTCAGATTCAGACTAAGCGCGACGCGCGCAACCGCCGGCTGGTTCCCGTTTCCGAGATCGTGAGACTCAGCCAACGCCCTGTGCGCCACCGAACCGGAACCGAGCGCTCGGCGCGCAACCGCTTCACCGGGGTGGTCCGCTCGGTCGAGTCCGACGGGGTGATGGCGCTCGTCGAGCTGGAGGCCGGACCGTTCCTGATCACGGCCGCGATCACGCGAGACTCGGTCGAGGAGCTCGGACTGGCCGCCGGCGTGGGGGCGACGGCGGTCGTGAAGGCGACCTCGGTCATGATCGAGCGGGGTGGCAACGCAGTCGTGTCTTCCTAACGTCACCGGCGCGCGATTGGCGGGTGCCATGATGTAGGACGATGACCGCGGCGCGCTTCCGGGTGCTGGGCGTCGTATCGGTGGCGGCGCTGGTACTCGGCGGGTGCGGCTCGGGCGGCTCCAGCCAGACGTCGCATCGAACCAGCACCCAACGGCAGGCGGGCGTGGAAACCAGCCCGCCGAACACGGTCCCGGAAGGGCCGCCGAACACGGTCCCGCAGGCGCAGCCCAACTCCGCCTCGCCGGGCGGGACTGGCGGGACGTTCACGATCCCGACGCCGGGGCCGACCGGGATCAAGGCCAATCCGGCGGCGGTGCAGGTGATCCGGCAGTGGTCGGACGCGCTCCGCGACGGGGACGTACATAGCGCCGCCCGGCTCTTTGCGCATCCGAGCGAGATGATCAACGGCGCTGCGGCCAATGGACAGGTCTCGGTGATCCGGATCGACACAGCGGCGCAGGCCGAGGCGGCGAACGAGACGCTTCCGTGCGGCGCGACGTTCCTGTCGGCCGATATGCGAGGTCGCTACGTCAACGCGCTCTTTGAGCTGACCGGGAGGCCGGGACCGGGTGGCTCGAACTGTGGCGGCGGTGCCGGCCAGACGGCGCGCACGAATTTCGTGATTTCGCACGGACGGATCGTTCAGTGGATCCGCGCTCCCGATGATCCCGGGGACAACTCGGGCCCGACTGCGTAAACGGCTTCGCCGCGCCGCATCGGATCCCGGGTAGCGCCCCTTGACGGTCGCTATAGGATCTCGCGTCTGAACGCTGCACTGGGGTAACAGGAGGGGCGCACCTCCGTTGGAGGGACCGTTGGATCGATCGGCTGGAGAGGAAGCTCCCGCAGAGGGCAACGAACCGCTGCCCAAAGGCAACGGCGGCGATCCCGTCCCCAACGCTGAGGGCGCCGGTGGCCTGACTGAACCGACTGCGAACGGGCGTGGCATCCCGCGCCGGGCGTTCATCGCCGGAGCGGGAGCGCTCACGGGCGCCGCGGCCGTCGACTACCTGGCCCATGCGGCGTTCCTTCGGAATCCGTCTGCCGTCGCCCCGCGCTCCCTGCTCGGCACGCCGTTGCTGCAGGTCACGGCGCCGGTCGCGCCGACGATCACGGTGATGATGCGCCGGCGCGAGGACATGTTGTTCCTGCAGGTCGACGGCTACAACCTCGTTCGCAAGGGCCAGAAGCTGGTCCGCAAGAGGCCGGGGAAGGCGACGATCGTGTTCACGTTCGTCCCCCAGCATCTGACCGAGCAGGCTTACTTCGAGACCAAGACCAACTCCGGCCCGGGGAACGAAACCCCGGCGTCGCCGGGATCTACGAACGCACTGCTGGCGCAACCCTCGCGGATCGCCTTCAACCTGCCTGCGAGCGTCCATTCGATCCCGTTCACGGTGGCCGGGCTGCTGAACTGGTCGCCACTCGAGCTTGCCCTGACGCCGGCGGCGGCGTACGTACCACCGCCGAGCCTCCTTCATCTTCTCTCCCGCGACCGGCGAGAACGGCTGGAACACGACCTTCGGAGGCACGCACACGAGTCGCGTGCCGGAGGGATCTCGCCCGTGTCCAGGGTCGGGCCGGCCCCGCCGCTCGTGATCTTCGGCTTCGGCCATCCCCCGGTGATCCGCGCGCCCGAACCGACGGAGACCTCGATCGAGCTCCCGTGGCACCTGGCCATATCGCCCGTGGCCGGATCGCAGTGGACCCATCCAACCGACCCCATCACGGCCAACGGGTCGACCGAGCTGTGGCGCACGAGACTGGCGAAGAGCGCGAACCCCAATTCCGGTGACGGCGGCTCGCTCCGGGCGATCTGGAACTTCGACACGCAAACGCGTACGTTCGCGTCACCAGGACCGCCGACGCTGAAGGGCGGGGGGCCGCCGGAGAGCGCGCTCGGTCCGTTCCGGACCTCCCTCACCCCAAACGATCGCTATCAGATCGTCAAGTTGACGAGCGACTTCGCGCTCGCCGGTCGGGCCGACATCGCCGCGAAGAAGTTGTGGCTGACATCGCGCGGGGGGTTCCTCGACTCAGATGCCGTGTGGGACGACCCGACGCTGTCGCTCGTCGAGTGGAAGCACCTGGCGACGCTCGGCCGCGACCAATACGTGAAGGTCGTCAACAAGGGCTTCCTGTTCCCGTTCGGCCACCACGTCGTGCAGGTCACCGTGACCGAGCGCCAGTTCGAGGAGCTGAACGGCGAGATCGTGGCCACGTCGCGGCAGATCGTCTATCTCGTCGTGCGCGAGCCGACGCTCAGCTACGACCCCGCCGAGACGTTCGGGATCGCCAACAACAGCCGCGACTTCCCGTTCCGGAGCCTGACGCTGAACACCCTGCGCACGCCCGACCTCGACCCGGCGGTCAACTTCCTCAACCCGGCGCTGGGATCGAACGCGTCGTTCTTCTTCACGGCCGCGCCTTATGTGCCGACCGTAACGGGGGTTCCGTTCAAGTGGCATTTCGTCGGCACGGATTGGGTCGGCCGGGACATCTCGTTCAACGCCGAGGCTGTGTTCGTCGCCTACGAGGACGCCACGAACGGCCTGCCGGCGGCGATCGTCCGGAACCACTACAACGGCCTCGCTTCGACTGACCCGGTGCGCCTGGCGTCGTTCGGCGGTCAGACGATCGCGTTCGCGCAGTCGGTGACGCTTGGGGACACCGACCTTCAGGTCAAGTCGATGTCGTTCGGCGCCAGCCCGGGAGCCGGTGGATCGACGACCCAGTTCCAGGACAACGACCAGGCTCAGTGCTATCCGACGCTAACCCCGTCGATCAACGGCCAGGACACCGGCGCGCAGGCCGTGGTGCGGCTGGCTTCGGCAGAGCAGGCGAGCGGCGGCGCACCGCTCAAAGGGAATCCATCGCCCGCGGTCGCCTACTACCCGCCGTACATCACGACCGGCTTCAGCACGTCGCAGCAGCCAACCGGCAACGCCGGCAACGTCTACATGGAGATCCTGTTCAACGCGAGCAACGCCACCAACCTGTCGTTCGGCAACGGCAGCTCCGGTGGCGTGCTGACGCCGAACCTCCAGCTCCAGGGCATATCGCGGAGCCTCGGCCCAGTCGCCGATCTCGACAACATCTTCCACGGCACATTTGACCCCAACTCGGTCTTCGCCGGCTTGAGCGATGACCTCCAGGCCCGGATCCTCGGCGGCGTTCCTCTGTCAGAGCTGATCGCTCCGGTGGCGTCGTTCCTCGATGGCGGCACGCCCGAGATCCCGAACGCGAAGGCGCTGAGGATCACCTACACCACGAGCGGGACCGTCGTGACGACGAGCGTGACGTGGAAGCCCGACATCGTCACCAACAACCCGATCGTCACCCCACGGGGCGGTGGGACGACGACGGCCTTCATGCTCGACGCGACGATCACGACCGACCTCGCCAATCCGAGCAACTCGAAGTTCACGATCCAGGGCAAGCTCACCAACTTCATCGTGAACCTGATGAGCACCGACACGGATCAGTTCATCCAGGTCACGTTCAACTCGTTGACGTTCAGCTCGGCCACCGGGCAGAAGGCCGACGTCACCGTCGACATCCATGGCGTTGGGTTCGTCGGGCCGCTGAAGTTCGTGCAGCAGCTCGAGGAGTTCATGAGCTTTGCCACCGGCGGTGGCGGTCCGAAGATCCAGCTCCTTCCGACGGGCATTAGCGCCGACCTCGACGTCCAGCTTCCGACGATCGCCGTCGGGCTTTTCCAGCTCTCGCACGTGGGCATCGACGCGAACTTCATGCTGCCGTTCGACGGGACCCCCGCCGTGTTCGGCTTCGGGTTCTCGACCCGGGACAACCCGTTCCAGCTGGCGCTGGCGATCTTCGGCGGCGGTGGTTACTTCGGGATCAAGATCGGCACCGACGGGGTCCACGAGATCGACGCCGGTTTCGACTTCGGCGCGATGGCCGCGATCAACCTGGGCGTGGCTTCGGGGTCCGTCAGCCTGACCGCCGGGTTCCAGTTCACCTACGACCTGGATCCGAGCACCGGAAAGAACACGTGCATCCTGACCGGCTACGTGAAGCTCACGGGCTCGCTGAGCATCCTCGGGATCATCCAGATGTCGCTGGAGTTCGACCTGAGCCTCACCTACGAGGAACCACCGTCGTCGGTAACCGGGACCGCGACGGTGACGATCTCGATCTCGATTCTGTTCTTCCACTTCTCGGTCAGCGCCACCGCGACCAAGACGTTCACCAACAACGGCAACGGCTCCTCGTCGGTCAGCTTGAACGCAGGGCGCCACGGCCACGCGCTGGCGACGACGCCACCGACGTTCGCCGACCAGATGGCCTTCCCGGACTGGCAGTCCTACTGCCAGGCGTTCGCCGCATAGGAGAGACCTTGGCACCGACACAGACGATCAAGTGGACCGCCGTGCCGAACGGCCTCGACTCGGGCGGCACCAATCTCCAGCTGTCGGTCCTCATCTCGCCGGAGCTGAGCGGCGGCGCGACCGGAACGCTGTCCGATTTCTCCGACTGGCAGGACTGGCCGTCGACACTGTCGACACTGGCCGCAGATGGCCTGGAATGGCTCATCACGTTCGGCAGCACGTTCACGCAGACGATCGCCGTCGCGCTCGACACCTCCGGCCTGAACTCCTCACTGTGGACGGCGCTCTTCCCCACAAGTGTCGAATATGGACCGCCTGAACCAATCCAGGACAGGTTCAGGAACCTCGCGATCGCGTCCTATCCGGTCCAGCAGGTCACTGGGTTCCTCCAGAACCAGTACACCCAGTACTCACCGAGCGAGGTCCCCACGCTCGACACGCTCAAGAGCGTCTACGGACCCATCGCCGACGTGCTCGTCGGCGTCACCGCTCAGGATCAAATGCAGAAACTGGCGAACGACCGCAAGGCTCGGTCGAAGGGCGGCACCATCCCACATGCGAACGACTTCTCAGGCGCAAGCCCTGCCGAGTCGTTCGCTGCGCAGGCGTACTACCACCTGCCGCCCGCGGGGGAGCAGGCCGTGCCCGTGGTGCCGGATATCGACTTCCACAAGGCGCTGACGTTCATCGGACAGCACGGTGTGCTGCAGAGGGCGCTTGGTCTTGTGTTCGACCTGCTGGTACCGGTCAAGAATGTTCGGCTGCTCACCAACACGCTCAACACCAATGTGTTCATCACCGCGTCCCTGCAGCTTCCGACCGGAGCCCCTGCGTTCTCGCCTGGCTACTCGTCGATCACGCCGCGCACGCAGTGCGACGCGAGCACGACCGTGTTCGAGCCCCACGCCGTCAGCTCGGACATCACCGGCCGCCAGCTCACCGTCGGCGATCCGACCTCGTTCCTCGCCCACGTGATCGACTTCGACGGCGCGGGGCTGAGAGCCTCGAACTTCGCCACCCAGATCCGGCTCACCGAGTCCCCGGCGGCGATCCATCCACGGTACATCGCGGCGGCCGTCGCTCCTGCACCGACGACACCGATGACGCCGCCGATGATCCGCTCGAATGGCCTGACGCTGACACAGGTTAATCGCGGGGTCACGTTCGCGAGCTCGCTCATCCGCTCATTCCTGCTCTACGACGCGGTCGTCAACAGCAACCCGGTCCCCGACCTGACGGCCGAGGACCTCGTGCGCGGGTACGTCCTCGACGTTTTCGACGCGGCCAACAACACCTGGCGCTCGACCGCGGAGTGGCTGTGCACGTACAAGGCCGGTTCGCAGACGCTCTCCGGGCCGTCGTCGGCGCCGTTCTCCGAATCCTCGACCCAGGCGCCGCCGCGGGTTCAGAACTCGCCGACCGATCCGAACTCCCAGCAGGCAAACGTCTCCGAGGTGCTGCTCCGCTACAACGGCTGGAGCAACGCGGTGCCACGGCCGGGCAGAGTGATCCAGGACGCCGACAGCCAGGTCACAAGTCCCAACCCAATCCCGTTCAGCCAGCTCGCGATCACGGTCGCGCCGCCGCCGGGACGACTACCGCCACTCCGGTTCGGCCACACATATCAGCTACGCGCGCGGATCGTCGACGTTTGCAACAACGCGCAGCCCGTCGACACCACAACGAGCAATTCCCAGCAGGCGACGGCGCCGATGGTGTACGGCCGACACGAGCCGATCGGTTCCCCGGATGTGTACGGGCAGAGCATCCTGCGGCTCGCCGAGTCGCTCAAACGGCTGGTTATCCGCGACGTCGATGGCGCGGCAGATTCGCTGCGAGCACTGGCGCCGCAGCGGTGCGCCGAGCCGTTTGCTGAGTGGCACTCGATGTTCGACAACGGGTCCGGCGGTGCGATCAACGGCAACATGGCGACCTACAACGAGATCGTCAACCGCGAGAGCGCGCAGTACCCCGACCCACCGACTGACCCCACCGCGGCGCCTACCGTGATCCCGTTGGCAACGCCCGTCCCGTACCTCCCGGATCCGCTTGCCCGTGGCGGCGTGCTGACGATCACCGACGGAACCCTGGGCGGCCAGACGGTGCCGTTCGACTTCTCGCCGGCCTCCGGCGACAACTGGCCGGACTACCGGCCGTACGGGCTCAAGCTGGTCCCGGGCACCAACCCGCCTCAGAACGCCGTCCAGGCGGTGAACGTCGACACGACCAACCGACTGATCACGTTCACGCTCACGAAGGGCGACACCGTGATCCTCAACCTGTGTTCGACGTGCGACACGGCGGACATCCCGTTGTTCGGGCTCAGCTCGTGGTTCAACCAGTTCGACGCGGCCGCGGCCGCGAGCGGCCAGTACTGGTCGATCACCCCCGCCGTCCAGGTGGAGCTCGTGTACGCCGTGCAGCAGCCGCTGCTGACGCCCGAGTTCCCCAATCTCCCGACGCCGCCACGCGCCGCCGGGGACACGTTTGCACCGCTCGAGGGCGACCTCACGTACAGCCCCAAGAGCACGAGCACGATCGATCTACTGGCGAGCTGGGGCGATCCGGTCGACGATCCGATCCACAACCTGCCCGTCCAGGGGCCCGGCGCCCCGAATCCGAACCTGAGGCCGACGACGAATTCTCCCGTCGCGACGGTTCCGAGCGCGACGAACCCGCTGGCCAATGCGGGGAGCCAGCTGTACACCGCCACCGATCGGTTCAGCGCCCGCCACGAGTTCTACGACACGAAGCACCGCAACGTCACGTATCACGGCGTGGCCACGAGCCAGTTCTCGGAGTTCTATGCGCCCGGCACGAACGTGACGAAGGCGACGGCCCATCCGGTGCTGGTCGACATCCCGTCGAGCGCGCGGCCCGACACGCCGAAGGTCGCCTACGTGGTACCGATCTACGACTGGCAGCTGACACAGCCGAACTCGAAGACGACCGTCAGCGAGCGCTCGCCCTCAGCGCTACGAGTGTTCATCGACCGGCCGTGGTGGAGCTCGGGGATCGACGAGCTGCTGGGCGTCGTCACGTGGCCCGGCGCGGAGGCCGGCCCTGTCATCCCGATCCTGCGGGCTCGAGCGAGGTCGGCAAACGGCGTCCGCCGCCAACGGGCGATCGGCGGGGGCGGTGGCATCAATTCGGCGATCCCGTCCGACGAGGCGGAGTTCGTGACCGACTGGGGAGCCGACCCCGTGTTCGGGAGCTCAGCCCTCCCGTCGCTTCATCCACGGGTGTCCACGTTCTCCAACGCGACCGAGTCGGGGTTCGGGCTCTCGATCGAGGAGAACGCGGGGATCAGCGTGAACGTCGCCGGACACCCGGTCCTGTTCGACGCCACCCGCAACCTCTGGTACTGCGACATCGCTATCAATACAGGTGCGACTTACACGCCGATGGTCCGAATGGCGCTGGCCCGTTACCAGCCCAACTCAGTCTCCGGGGTCGAGCTCTCGCGGATCGTCCTGGCCGACATCATGTCGCTCGAGCCAGGACGGACGGCGACGGTCGTGCGGAAGGGCGCCCACGAGCTCTCGAGTGTGTCGCTGTCCGGCTTCTCCTATTCGGCGGCTGCCGCTGCTCGCAACGTGGCCCCCGGGCAGGCCGAGTTGATCATCGAGCGTCGCGTGCCCGCGATCCAGGATCAGACGCTCGGCTGGGAGCAATTCGGGCAGCCGATCAAGATGAACGCCGGCAGAGCGGTCGGTGGAGTCACCACCTGGGTGGCCCGGAACGTCAAGCTCCCGTCGAACGGCAGCGTCAGGCTCTGCATCAACCAGTACGAGGTGCTACCGACCGACAACCGGCGGGCGACGCGCGGGTTCTACACGCTGGCGCAGCGCGGGCGCGAGCTTCGCCTGCTCTACCAGGACCTGATCCCCCTGTAGCGGGCATGACGCGTCTCCGCCTCTTCGGATTGCTGGTGCTCGCGACGGGAACCGCCATGGCTGGGTCTCCCGGCCACGGCGTTCGCGGCGCTCGACCCGACGACTACGGCGGTTAGCTGCTCGCCGGCATCGATACCGACCGGCTCGCCGACGACGTGCACCGTGACGGTCACCGACACGGCAGCCACACCTGTGGGCGCGCCTTCGAGGCCCGTCGCTTTCACCTCGGCGCCGACGACCGGCATGCTGAGCGGCTCTGCGAGCTGCACCCTCCCCAGTGGGGGGACAGGCGCGAGCGGATCCTGCCAGGTGACGTTCACGCCGAGCGCCGGCGGGGACTACTCGATCAACGCCTCGTACGCCGGCGACAGCACTCACGCCGGCAGCAGTGGCAGCGGCGCGGCGACGGCCGTCGATCCGACCACGACGACGCTGAGCTGCTCGCCGTCGACGGTCCAGATCGGCACTTCCGCGCAGTGCACGGCGACGCTGACGGACGCCACGGCCATCCAAGCGCCACTTGGCACGCTGAACTTCAGCTCGTCACCGAGCGGCACATTCGGGGCTCCCGGAGTCTGCCAGTGGCAACCCTCGAGCACCGGCACCGGCGGAAGCGCGACGTGCGGTGTGACGTTCACTCCCACTGTCGCCGGCGGCTACACGTTGACCGCCGATTACAGCGGCGACAGCACCCACGCCAAGAGCACGGGAAGGTTCGGAGTGACGGCCACGACGACGCCGGCGGGCGGTGGTCCCGGGAGCCATGGCGGCGGTGGCGGCACCGTGACGATCGTCGTGTCCGCCGGCCCTCCGCCTCCCGGCAAGGTGACGATCGGCCCGAGCGCCAAGGTGTCTCGCCGGCACGTTGGCGCAGTGCAGCTGGCGTGCGCCGGCGCATCGGGCTCGAGCTGCGTCGGCGCGCTGACCCTGACCCGGCGGGCCAAGGTCAAGGTCCGAGTCCAGGTCAAGAGCAAGCACCACTCGAAAAAAGGCAAGAAGGGCCGCAAGACCAAGACCAAGATCGAGACCCAATCGAAGACGATCGTGGTCGGGTCGCTGACCTACACGCTGGCGACGCGGCGCTCGCAGGCGTTCACGTTCAAGCTCTCGCCTGCCGCGGTCAAGCTGCTCGCAAAGTCCCGGAGCGGTCGGCTGATGGTCGAGGTATGGTCGGCTGGCTCGGTCGTCAAGACCATCACCCTGCAGGGGCCCAAGCACAAGAACCACAAGAAGCACCACAAGCACAAGCGGCACAAGAAGTGAACCCACCGCCCGTGCGGCGTGTCACATAGATGATTGCGTTTGCGGCAGAAGCCCGAGGGTGTCGGCCCGGGCGACTGCGTCAGCGCGTGAGTTCACGCCGAGCTTGCGGTAGATCGAGCGAGTGTGCGAATGGACCGTGTTGGGTGACAGAAAGAGCTCGGCGGCGATCTGCCGCGCGGACAGATCGGAACCGAGCAGGCCGAGCACGGCGAGCTCGGCTTCACTAGGTACCTCGAGCAGTGCGCCACCGTTCGCGCGTCGCCTCGCGTGTTCAACCTCCTTCTCCACCGCGACGAGCAGCGATGGCACTTGCCCGGCATCGGCGAGTTCGCCGAGCGCGTCGCGAGCCAGGCGCAACGTCGTCTCCGCCTCGTCGAGCCGACCGCGGCGACACCGGACGCGCGCGAGCGTGCACAGGAGCCAGGCGTGATGCACGGTCGCAACCTCGTCATCGAAGAAATGTTCGGCGTAGGCCAGCTCCCGCTCAGCCTCGGCGAGACTGCCCTCCCCGGCGAGCACCGTTCCGAGCGCCGCCGAGGCATTCGCTCCGAGCCAGCTGCGACTGCTCGCGACGTTGCCGACGATCGTCCTCGCCTTCTCGGCGTGGCCCCGGGCGGACTCGAGGCGCCCCCGATCGGCGGCAATGAGTGCGAGCGTCGACCGGGCAAACGCGTGGCCCGGCAGCCGGCTCTCGATGTCCGGATGCTGGACCGCGCGCAAGGCGGCTGCCCATGCCTGGTCGAGCTCGCCCGCGAGGTAGAGGGCCCGCGCCAGCCCGCCGAGCGCCGCGACGAGCGTTTCATCCACGACGGTCTCGGCAAGGGCGACGGCGCGGTGACCTTCGAGCACTGCCTCACCGACATCCTGATCCGCAGAGGCGGCACGCACCATCGCGCCCACGCACTGAACGTACGGGGTGAATCGAGGTGGGTCCTCGACCTCTGCCCTGATCGCAAGTTGGAGGAGACGCCGTCGCTCGAGCGTTGAGCGACCGACCATCAACGCGGCCGTCGCGGCGCCCACTGCCAGCTCCGGGTGCGTGACAACCTGCTCGTCGGGGAGCGCTCGCACCCAGCGAAGTAGTGCCCGCGCGGAGCCGTTCCGGATCATGCGTAAGTGATGCTCCACGAGCAGATCCGCCATGAACTTGTGATCCCCGGCCGAGGCGGCATGCTCGACCGCTTCGACGGGCAGTCCTACTGACCGAAGCCAGGCGGCGGCACGACGGTGAAGCTCGGGTGCGACGCTGGGGTCAACCGCATCGAGCTGGAAACCGGCGAAATCTGCGAACAGCGAGTGAACCCGGAACCAGCCGCCATGCTCCAGCCGGATAACGAAGAAGTTTGAACGCTCGAGCTCTTCCAACACAGCCGCTGAATCGCCGCGGTCGAACACCGCGTCGCACAGCTCCGGAGTAAGCCGTTTCAGGACTGAAGCTCGAAGCAGGAACCATCGGGTGTCTTCGTCGAGAGAGTCAATGACCTCCCGGCTGAGGTACTCCGCGACGAAACGATGATCGCCCCCGAACTCCCGCGCCGACAGATGCGGCTCGTCAACGGTCCGTAGCCAGTAGGCGGCGAGAAACAGAGCGGCTGGCCAACCCTCCGTCCGCTCTCGCAACAGCTCGACCTCGTGCTGGTCGAGATCGATCTCGCCGCGCTGCACGAGGAGCTCGTGGGCCTCGTCCGCCGTGAACGCGAGCTCGGCCGCCCGTACCTCGGCGAGACCGCCTCGGGCGCGCAGTTGAGCCAGCCGCAGGGCCGGGTCTGCGCGCGTGATCAAGATCATGTGGGCATTCGCGGGGAGGTGCTCGAGGGCGTAGTCCAGCGAAGCGAGGCATTCGTAATCGGTGACGGCCTGAAGATCGTCGAGGACGATCACGAGATCTTCGCCGAAGTCGGCGATCCCGTTCATCAGCTCATCGATCGAAGGCCGGACCGCGCCCGCCAGCCCGGTCAACCGCCGCAGAGCTCGACGGCCCAATCCCTGACGCACGCGATCGACCGCAGTTGCGATGTACGTCCACAACCGCAGCGGATCGTTGTCTCCAGCGTCCAGCGTCACCCAGGCAAGCGGAGCCGCCCGACCGGCGCACCACGCACTGACCGCAGTTGTCTTGCCGTACCCTGCGGGCGCGGCGACCAGTGTCAGCTCCGCGTCGTCCCCGGCGTCGAGAATCCGGCAGACGTGCCGCCGGTCAAGGATCCCACGGCGTTGCCGTGGCGGCGACAGTTTCGCTTCGGCGAGCGGCAGCTCCTCCGAATCAATTGCGCCCGCGGCGCGTCTGCCGGCAGGGGCGCTGCCCTCCACCCCATATGGAATCGACGCCACAATGCCTCTGGGATCAATTTTACGCCGCGGTCCGGGCAGACAAAGCGCGCGCGCTCATTCCGGCGACACCCACTCCGCCCCCGTCTTGCGACGGAACGTCTCGACCGCGCTGTCCAGCGTCGCAAAGAAATGCTCCGGGTTCAATGGTCCGATCAGCTCGTAGCGCTCGAGCTTTTCCCGTACCGGGTCCTTCAGCTCCGCAAACGCCAGGGAGGTGCCGGCGGCGTTGAGCTCCTCGTCGAGGTCGACGAGCATGTCGGCCGCGGTCGTGTCCACATCGGTGATCGGCTCTGCCGCGATCAGGATCCACCGCGGTCGGGGCTCGGTTGCCGCCAAGCGCCGGATCTGGTCGCGGAATGTACGCGCGTTCGCAAAGAACAGCGGAGCGTCAAAGCGAAATATGACGAGCCCGGGCAGGTTTTCGGCGTCGGGATGCAACTGGCGGTCGTGGTAGCCCGCCATCCCGGGTACCCGGCCGAGTGCGGTCTGGTGTGGCCACCATGCGCGCCGGAAGACATTCAAGATCGACAGCGCTACCGCTACTGCGATTCCAGCGAGCACTCCAAGCAACGCGACCCCCAGAAACGCCGTCACCGATAGCAGGAACTCGATCCGCCGCTGGTGCCACAGCCGGATGGTCCCGGGTATATCCGCAAGAGACACCGAGGCGGCGATGACCACCGCGGCGAGCGTCGGCTGTGGGAGGTTGCGCAGCAGGCCGGGAACGAACACGAGCATCAGCACGATCGCCGCGGCCCCCACGACTCCGGTGGCCTGGGTCTTGGCTCCGGACTGCTCGGCGACCGCCGTTCGGGATCCGCTCGTGCTTACTGGAAAGCCCTGGAAGAACCCGGCGGCGACGTTCGCCGCTCCAATTCCAATCATCTCGCCGCTGCCGTCGACCTCTTGGCCCGTACGGGCGGCGAACGACGAAGCCGTCGAGATCGTGTCGGTCAGCGCGACCAGGACAATCCCGAGAGCGCCGGCGAACAGCAGCGGGAAGTCCGAGACGGGACTGGGGAACGTGAGCGGGGGCAGCCCTTTCGGCAGCGTCCCGACCAGCGACACACCATGGTCGCTGAGGCTGAACACGGACGTCGCCACGATCGCGACCACCACCGCGACGAGCACTCCCGGGATCCGCGGAAGCCAGCGACCGAGCGCGAGGATCAGGGCAAGGCTGACGAGCCCAATCGCCACCGCGGCGCCAACCGTCTCGCCGGACGTCACTCCATGAACGAATGCGTGGGCCTCGTCGATCAGCCCGTTGGCGCTCACCGAGAAGCCGAACAGCTTCGGTAACTGGCCGACGAGGATCGTCAGCGCGAGACCGTTCATGTAGCCGATCTGGGTCGGCTTTGACAGGAGGTCGGCAACGAAGCCCAGCTTCGCGATTCCGCCGGCGATCATGATCGCGCCGACGAGCAGGGCCATCATCGAGGCGAGCGCAATCGCGTGCTCGGGATTGCCGCCGGCCCCGACGATCGGCAGGATCGTCGCGGCGATCATCGGTCCCAATGACGAATCGGGACCCAGCACGAGGATCCTCGAGGGGCCGAACACGGCGTAGCCGAGCAGGCAAAGGACACTCGTATAGAGCCCCGTGATCACGGGCAGGCCGGCGAGCTCCGCATACGCCATCCCCTGGGGGACGAGCAGCGTTGTCAGCACCAGCCCGGCGACGAGGTCGCGGCGAAGCCAGGCGCGGCGATAAGTCGCGAGTGCTCGGACCCCCGGGAGCCACCTTGTGATCGTCACGGGCGGCCCGGTCGCTCAGCCCGCCGCGGCGGCGTGCTCTTCCTCATTGACGCCGGTGCCTGCCATTGGTGCACGAGCCTACGTCGCGTGCGGGCGCCTTTGCCGAGGTCAATACTGGTTTCACCCAGGTGAATATGAACGCGATCGCCCGGGGTTCCGGCCACCTCCGACGGCGTCGAGTCCTTTCACATTCACCTGGGTGAACGGCCTGCGAACCTGCATGGCGAACTCGGGGCCGCATAGGCTGGCGCGATGCCCACCAGCTCATCCGGTCACGCCGACTCCGGCGTCCCGGTACAGGTGGCGGGCACGGGCGCGCCAAAGGGGGCCGGGGGATCTGAACGGCTCGCGATCCTGCTGGCAATGGCGATGTTCGTGCTCGTCGTCGACACATCGTTCATGAACGTCTCGATCTCGGCGGTGGTTCACGATCTGCATACGACGGTGAGCGGGGTGCAATCCGCGATTGCGCTCGAGGCGCTGGTGTCGGCCGCCTTCATCCTGATCGGGAGCAAGATCGGCGATCTCATCGGACGAAAGCGTGCGTACGTGCTGGGCCTGCTCGGCTACGCCGTCGGTGCGCTGGCGATGGTGCTCGCTCAGAGCCTGACCACGGTCATTGTCTTCTGGGCGATCGTGGGCGGGCTCGGCGCGTCGCTGTTGCTCCCGGCGATGCAGTCACTGATCCACGGAAACTTCGAAGGTGACGCCCAGCGGAGGGCATACGCCATTGTTGGGGCCGCAGCGGCGATCGCCGCCGCGGTCGGACCACTGCTCGGGGGGTTCATCACCACCTACTTGTCGTGGCGTGTCGCGTTCGCGCTCGAGGATCTCGTCATCGTTGTCGTCCTGTCGGGCATCAAGCTCATCCGCGACGCCCCATACACAGGACCCCGCCATATCGACGTTGTCGGCGCGGTTCTCTCGGTTCTGGGGATGGGCGGTGTCGTGCTGGGAATTCTCGTCTGGCAGGAAGGCGGCGAATCGGTCGCGGCGCTACTGCTGATCGGAGCGCTCGCGCTCGGAGGTCTGGCGTACTGGCTGACCCGTCGCAAGCGCGAAGGAAAACCGACCCTGATCGATCCGTCTCTGTTCAGCTCGAAGATCTACAGGCTGGGGATCTCCGGGCAGACGCTCCAGCAGATCGCGCTCGGCGGGACGATGATCACGCTCCCGATCTATCTCCAGATCGTGCTCGAGTACAACGCGATGCAGGCCGGGCTTTCGCTGGCCCCGCTGTCGCTCAGCATGTTCGCAGTCGCCCTGTTGGCGGGGAAAAAGGCGGGCAAGCGTCGCCCGTCGAGCATCATCCGGCTGGGATTTGGACTTCTCACCGTCGGCTTGGCGGTGCTGATCCCGATCGTGCCCCGAGCGGATTCGGGCTGGTACCTCGTGATCCCGCTGATGATCGCCGGATCGGGCCTGGGGCTGCTGGTCTCCCAGCTGAACAACTACACGCTCTCCCCGATCTCCGAGGAGCGGGTCAGCGAGGCTGCCGGCGTGAACTCGGCAGCAGGTTCGTTCGGACTGTCGTTCGGCCTGGCGTTCGGTGGCGCCATCCTGCTGGCGACGCTGTCGGTCGCCTTCACCAAAATGGCCGAGTCGAGCACGGTCCTACCCCAGTCCGATCAACAGAAGGTCTCGAAAGCACTCGAGCACGACGCCGAGTTCGTCACCAACACCCAGCTCGAGGAGCAGCTCGTCGGCGAGCCCAGGGACGTCCAGGCTGAGATCCTCCGTATCAACACGGACGCAAGGCATTTGGCCCTCCAGGTGGCGCTGCTGATTCCGATCCTCGCCGGACTGCTCGGCTTCGTCAACTCATTCCGGATGCTCCGCCTCCCAGACCCCGTGCCATCGGCTGCGGTCGAGGGCATGGCGCTCGGCTGACACGAGCACCTGTGGGTGAGGACAAAGGCGTCCGGGAAACGCAATCACCTAGGTGATCAATTCCCATGGCTTCGTTGGAGCAGGCACGGTGTGCCAAGGTGCCGTTATGGGAGGACGTACCTACCGGCTTGAGGTAGAGGGCGAACTTACCGACCTCCTCCGAAGCGAACTCGGCGCGACCACACTGTGGCACGAGCATGGCAATACGGTGCTCGAGTCGATGGTCCGGGACCAATCCGAGCTTCACGGGCTGCTCCAGCGCGTGTCCGGTCTGGGCCTGACACTCGTCAGTGTCGACTCGGTCACCGGGGTCGGCGCCACCTCTCCTCCCCGCAAGCCGGACCCTTCGTGAGACTCAGGCATCGAGGCGGCCGGACCGCACTCCGCGGCCCGCGTGCCGAACGATCGCGTTCACCTGGGTGAAACGGCGCCGGCATCGAGTTCTGCCCTCGTGGGCGACGTACGCTGAGTTTCAAGGCGGGCCTGGGCGGCAAGGGCCGGACGTCGGCCATGGCCCGCAATCCGACAGAGAGGAGAAGTTCGCCGTGGCGACACTAGTTGCAATTGGGTATCCCGATCAGGTGACCGCCGAGCAAGCACGGGGGACCGTCCAGCAGTTGGAGTCTGATCTGATCATCCAGGCCGACCAGGTCGCGTCGATCGCTCGCGACGAGGAGGGCAAGTACCACGTTCATACGACGCACGGCGGCGCCTCGACGGGCGCTGGCGCTGTGTGGGGTGGCTTCTGGGGTCTGCTGTTCGGGCTGCTGTTCTTCATCCCGTTCGCCGGGTGGGCGGTGGGAGCGGGCCTGGGCGCGCTGTTCGGCCATCTCGGGGAGAAGGGGATCGACAAGGCCTTCCAGGAGCAGGTGCGCGACCAGCTTAAACCCGGCACCTCGGCGCTGTTCTTGGTCGTGGAGCAGGTGACGCCCGACAAGGCGATCGCGGCGCTCCAGCAGTACGGGGGGACGGTCATCAAGACCTCGCTCTCCGAGGAGGACACGAAGAGGCTCCAGGAGGCGCTGCAGCCGCCGGCGACGACTGGCGCAGCGTCGTAACACAGCGGCTTGTGCGGAGCGGCAGTTGCCGGCTGCTTATGCCGGCAACTGCCGGAACCGGGTGAGCGCCGGGCGGACCAAGAGGAGAGCACGTGGGGAAGGGGCTGAAACAGCTCGTTCTGGGAGACCCGCGGACGATCGCCGGGACCGTCTACGGAACGATCATCGTCCTCGCCGTGCTCACGGCGGGCGCGAAGCCGTACGAGCACCAACTGTGGCGCCTGGTCGTGCTCGCCGGGGTGAGCGCGGTCGTCCTGTGGCTGGCACACGTTTACTCGCACGGGCTCGGCGAGAGTCTGCGCTTGGGGCGCCGTGTGACAATCGGCGAGCTGACGGTGATCGCTCGTCGCGAGTACTCGATCGTGGCTGCTGCGATCCTCCCGGTGGCTGCGATCGCTCTGGGCGCAGCGGGGCTGGTGGGGGAGAGGGCGTCGGTGTGGCTGGCTTTTGGGATCGGCGTGGCGACGCTCACAGCACAGGGTGTGCGTTACGCCCAGCTCGAGAACTTGGGTACGGCGGCGACGTTGCTGACGGTTAGTCTGAACGTTGCGTTTGGCCTCGGGCTCGTGGCGCTCGAGGTGCTGATAGCCCACTGAGCTAGGCCATTCCCGTTCACCTGGGTGAATCCGCCTGGAGAGCTTTGCTGCGACTCGCCTCCGACGTAGCCTCAGGCGAGGCCCAGTCGAACATCCGGAGGAACATTGGCTGCAACACCTGAACCTCGCCCAATCCCGTACGAGGGGTATGGCGAAGAGGACCGCGGTTACGGCTGGGTCATCTTCGCGGCAGTACTGCTGCTGCTCCTCGGGACGATGAATATCATCCAGGGACTCGCCGCGCACGGAAACGCAAAGTTCTTCGTCCACGACGCGCACTACGTCTTTGGCAGCCTCAGGACCTGGGGATGGGTGGTGCTGATCATCGGCGTGATCGAGCTCCTCGTTGGTGTTGGAGTGCTGATGAAGAATCAGCTCTCGCGGTGGACCGGCGTCGTGATCCTGTGCGCGAACGCGCTCGCGCAGCTGCTGATGATGCCGTCGTACCCGTTCTGGTCATTGGCGATCTTCGCGATCGACATCCTCGCGGTTTACGGCTTGATCGCGTACGGCAAGCTGATCGGTGAGGCCTGATCGACCGGCGCCATCGCTCAGCGCCGTCGGTGCCAGCGCCGAGGGTGTCGGGCGCGCCGCGCCTCTTGCTGTTGCTTGAGCTCACGCCGCTTCACCTGTGCGCCTGCGTATGACTGTCTGACGAGGTCCTTGCCGCCCGACCAGCCGAATACCCAGGCGACGACGGCAACCGCGAACAGGACGTCCCAGGCTGAGACGATCAGCTGCTGCGCGATCGAGTACGCCGTCGCATTGCTCGGAGTGGTGAGGCTCTCGAGAACTACGACGTTCAGCGCCTGGGTGACACCGACGCCTCCCGGTGTCACCGACAGGCTGCTCGAGACCGAGTTCGCGCCGGTGACGGCTATGACCGTATGGAACGTCACCGGGATCGAGTAGGCCGCGAGGAACACCGCCACGATCCCCAACCGCGCGCTGAAGCTCGCGACCTCGGGAAGCGCGACTCCGACCATGAACCGCCGAGGCTGACCGAGGATCGCCCCACCGCTCTTCAGTTGATCACGGAGCTTCGTAGCGCGGTGCCAGAAATAACGGATCACGAGCACGAGCAGCACGACCACGCCGATCGCGATCACGACGCTCAGCACGGGGTGCTTGGAGAGGAATCCCAACTCGAGTGACAGCGACCCGGGGACCGTCGCAAATAGGTACACGTAGACAGCGACGCTCAGCACAGTGAACGGAATCTTCTGGACGATGAAGCCCGAGAAGATCGCGGCGAACGTTGCGCCGGCGATCAGCGTTACGAACATCAGCATCATCACCAGGGTGCCGATGTTCGCCGGCAAGAAGCCGTTGAGCGCCACCGCGACTGCGTAGGCAGCCAGAACGGGCCGGAACGCCACCCTGGATTGCGGGAAAGCTGCCCGCAGAATCGTCACCCACGAGACCGCGGCAAACGTCGTTTGCAGCGTCTCCAGGGCCACGCCGCCAGCGATGGCCGACGCCGGCACCTCCCCGATGTCCTTGAACAGCTTGCGGATCCAATCGAGCACGGGCACGCCGAGCAGGTCGAGAAGGAGCAGCACGAACGCGATCCCGCCCAGCCACGCAGAGATCCGCGCCAGGCGGGCCAAGACGGGCGGGGACTCCCCGGCCGAGATCTCGCGCGCCTCCATCGGGCAGATCATCTCCGCCATGCCGGTCGCCAAAAACTCCGACGAGCGGCCGTGTAACGTGTGCTCGCGTGGAGTTCGCTGATCCGGTTTCGTTTGTGTTGACCCGGCGCTGGCCAGCTTGAGATCCGGAAGGGAGCACGGCGGTGCACACCAGCAAGGAGCTCAACATTTCGGACTTCTCGCTGACGATCGAGGGCCGATCGGCAACGGTAGTCGATCTGTTTCCCGGCTTTAGCCGGACGGCTCGGCTGGCGATCGTGTCGCGCACGCCGGGAGGCGCGTTTGGCGCTGCGACGACTGTGCTTGCCATGGTGACCGCGTGGTATGACGAGCTGCGGCGCGGCGTTGACGAGTTCTTCGAGTACCCCGATTTCTTCTATTTCCACCTTGGGGACGGCGGGATCGCCGATCTCGGCGGGCTGGAGATCTGGCCGCCGCATAAGCAGGTTGCGCTGCCGGCTCGAGCCCAGGACGTTTTCGCGGCGATCACGGACCGCGCGGTCGAGTACCTCCTCGTCGAGGACGGACCTCTCAGTTCCGCGCTGGTGCTTCGCGAGACGAAAAACTCGCTTCCGCGTCATCTCCGGGCGGCGGTTGCCTACGGCGCCGATGGGACAGTCGAGTCCTCGGATGTCACGGTGACCGGCAGCGCGCGGTCCGAGCGGCACGTGATCCATGCGATCGACGACTCGGTCGATCTCCCAGCTGATGTCCGAGCGGCCCGCCGAGACCTGCGACGGCGTCTTGGCGCGGCCGGAAGCCCAACCGAGCAGCTGCGGAGGATTGACCTCGATGCGGCAGTCGCGATGCTGTGCCCGCTCGGCGATACGCGGGCGAACGCTCCCTGGGGAGTCGGCGGCATGACTGACGATGCCCTCGCCGCCCGACTGGTCAGGTCGGCGCCGCGGAGATCATGCACACCGAACCGTGAAGCGCGCCTCCGGGAGGCCGTCCTGGTGGGCCACCAGCGCTGTCCCGTATCGATCCTTCTGGCTTCTACCGTCGGCCGGAGCCGCCATCGGCCTCGCCGCCGCGTTCTATTTCGGCGTCCCTGTGTGGCTCGGTTTCATCTGTGGTGAGATTCCGGCTCTTGCGCTCGAGGCGTGGTGGCGGCACCGAAGCCCCCCTTCGGACGATTCTCCGTAGTTGATGGTTCGCCGCGACAGCCCGGGAAGCAGTGGCATGGCGCCGGCGTCATGGTAGGTATGAAGAACTACGAAGCGGCCGTTGTGCACGCAGGATGCCGAGCAGCAGCACCCTTCCGCACACGGAGCGCCGGCATCAGCCGGAGCGTGTGGGGGTGGGGGCGCGTCGCCGGCTCGGTCCTGATCTTGGCGTTGCTGGTCTGGCGCCTTGGCACGGGCCCGTTCCTCGACGGGATCCGCTACATCCTGACTTAGGGGCCTGCAATGCGCTCGGATGGCGGGAGGATCAGGCGAAACTCGTGTTGCTCGCTCGGCGCGGCGGCCGACGTGCCTGTCCGTTCGTGAATTCGGAAGTGGCTAGGCTCGGTTGGTGGCGGTGGGATCAGAGCTTCCGCGTCTGGATGGGTATCCGTTCGAGGTGCGGTACAGCAATGGAGCGTTGGCGCGGGCGAGAGCCGCGGCCGATGTCGCCGCGGATGCCTACGTCTACTTCAGTCGCCTGTTTTCAGCAGTCGAGCCCGACATCGCCGTCGTCGTGGCCGACGAAGCGGATTGGTCCAGCAAGCTCCCGTACGGGCTGGCGTTTTTCAACGATGATCCCGGCGAGATTCGTCCGGGCATCGTGGTGATGCCCGCCGGAGGCGGAGACTTCTGGGTTGCGATGGCGCAGGACCTGCGCGACGCGTCACCCCGCGGGTATACGAGGTTGCTCGCGACATACCCGGACGGCACTGGTGGCTTGGACCTGCAGCCGTTCTTCGACCTAATCACGATTCATGAGCTCGGCCACGCATTTGAGGTGCTCGGAGATCTGCGGCTCCCGACGTTCTGGCTCAGCGAGATCTTCGCCAACCTGGCCATGCACGCATTCGTCGCAACCCAGCTGCCCGCGAGCCTGCCGACGCTCGAGGTGCTCTCAACCGTAGGAGCGGAAAGTCGAAAGCTTGCCGCTCGCAGGCGCGCCGAGGGCTACAGCACGCTCGAGGAGCTGCAAGCCCACTACACGGGTTCCGATGATTCGATGAGCCCGTTGAACTATGTCTGGTTCCAGTACCGGTGGCAGCGACTCGCGGCAAAGATGTTCGAGGTCGACGGTGAGGACGGACTGGTTCGCTTCTGGGATTGCTTTCACTCGACCGATCGGGTCGACGCCGGTGGGGGCACAGCGGCGTCACTGGCGCCTCTTCTCACAGCCGAAGTCAGCCCGACCCTCGGACGGGCGGTCCGAGATTGGCGTTAGCCTCGCCTCGCCGGGCAAGCGAGTTCGCCCAGGCGAGCTGCGAGTGCCGACCGCGCCACGATCAATGGATCGCGCGTACGAGCCTGGCTCCTAGCAGCGGGGCCAGGAACGCCGACCACTCAGGCATGATGTGCTGACCGTCGCGGAATATGAGCATGTTGTCCGCGATCACAGGGCACCGGTCCGGGGTGCAGAACCACGGCGCTGGGTCGATCCCGACGACTCCCTCGGCCTTGGCGAGCTTCAGCTCGCGCTGCCTGATCTTCGGCCATAGGAAGGCTTTGCGGCGCGCGACGGTGCAGGGGAACACGTCGGCGATGTGGGCCGAGATACAGTCGACCGCCGGCTCCTTCAGTCGCGGCACATCGGCGAGGAAGACGACGTGTCGTGTTCCGCGGTGGAGCGCCTTGAACGCCGCCGCGAGGCCATTCAGCCACGTGTTCCCGTGCCCGGTGGGAACGTTGTCGGCAGGCGATGCCCGGTATTCCGATGACGTGACCACCACCATCGCTGGATGGAGCTCGGCGATCTGCCGCTCGCTTTTGTGTCTCCAGATGAGGCATGTGGTGTACGGGCTGCCGTCGTGATGTCTCACCACCACGTCGGCGGCCGGACAGCCAACCTTGCCCATGAATACGAGACGCCAGTGCTGTCGCTGGCTGATCGCGTCGACCGCGGGGAACCACGCTGCAGCATGGGAGTCGC
This sequence comes from uncultured Solirubrobacterales bacterium, assembly GCA_963773165.1. Lineage (GTDB taxonomy): Bacteria > Actinomycetota > Thermoleophilia > Solirubrobacterales > Solirubrobacteraceae > Palsa-465. The sequence goes on along the minus strand of CAVZAK010000036.1, from coordinate 10,280 downwards.
CGAACAGGACGATTGTGGTGTTTGAGTTCGTGTCGCCGAACACGCACCCCGTCTTGTTTGTCGTGGCGTCGCCGCCGACAAGGCAACCATCACTCCACGCCAGCGATACGTCCTGCTTGGCTTCTGCCAGTGGCGGGACCAGATTTTGCGGGACGCGCCGCGTCTCGACCCCTTGGCGGAGCACGACGGCGAGGCGAGCCTGGGTCAGCGGCCCGGCTGTCCGCGCGGGGACTGGCAACGCCGGCGCAGTTGAGACCACAGCGACGAGTGAGCCAGAGAGCATCACGAGTCCAAGCGACGTGGCGACAAGGCGGAGACTCCCCACCGAACGCGCACGTTGAAAGCGCCCGGACGGACTCCTGACCCGGTCGAGCGGTGCTGGGGAGCGCGGCGCGACGTGCGCTTCGTTCTCGGATACCGAGCGAGCGAGGAAGCTGTGAAGAGGTGGGCGCATCGTCAGTGCAACCTTCTTGCGGTGGCGAGCACAGGATTACGGCCCCTGATAACAACCGCGTAACTAGCGGTAACGGCGTCGAGCGTCAAGTTTCGGTGCTTGCGGGCGGGAGCCCGTACTGTCAGCGTATGCCGGCTCGCCTGCACGGACTCGCCCTACCGGTGCTGGCCGCGCTGAGCCTCGCCGGCTGTGGCGGCCAGAGCACCACCACCGCTCCTTCGCCGAGCGCCCGGAGCGCCACGACCACCAGCAGCAGCGCCGCTCCGAAGTCCGACCCGACGGTCGTCGCACCGGCGCTCCGGCACCGCCACGACCGCCGCCGGGCGGCTCGCGCTCATCACCGAGCCGCGGGCCGGGGTCGCCCCGGTCCTCTCAGCGCTGCGCGGCGCGCGCCACCGGGTGGAGATGGTCATGTACGAGGACGAGGACGGCCAGGTGAACGCCGCCCTGGCTGCCGACGAACGCCGCGGGATCAAGGTCCGCGTGCTTCTCAACGGCGGCTACTACGGCGAGGGGTCAGCGCAGAACCAGGCCGCCTACAGCTACTTGCGGGCCCGCTCGGTGCCGGTCAAGTGGACGCCGTCGTATTTCGCGCTCACCCACCAGAAGACGCTCCTCGTCGACGGCCGCGCGTACATCCTCACCTTCAACCTCACCCCGCAGTACTACGCCTCAAGCCGCGACTTCGGCGTCATCGACACCATCGCCGCCGACGAGCGCGCCGTGCGGCAGACCTTCAATGCCGACTGGTCGGGCCAGCGCATCGCCGCCCCGAACGGCGCTGACCTTCTCTGGAGCCCCGGCTCCGAGCAGGCGCAGGTCAGCCTCATCGAGTCCGCCCAAGGGTTCCTGGACATCTACAACGAGGAGATGGACTCGACTCCCATCGAGCAGGCGCTCGAAGCCGACGCCCAGCGCGGAGTGAACGTCGAGGTGACCATGACCTACGACTCCTCCTGGAAGGGCGCGTTCGCGCGACTGTCCGCCGCCGGAGTGCACATCCGCACCTACAGCGCGAGCGCGCCGCTGTACATCCACGCGAAGATGATTCTCACCTCAAGCCGCGTGTTCCTCGGCTCGCAGAACTTCTCCTACACCTCCCTGGAGAGAAACCGGGAACTGGGGCTCATCACCTCAAACCCGACCATTCGCGCTTCCCTGCGCCGCACCTTCGACTCCGACTACGCGAGCGCGCGCCCGATACACCGCCCCTTCCCACTCCTCCGGCGGCACGTCGTCGGGCAGCGCCACTCCCAGCCCGAGTTCCGCCGGCGCGCACTGCAGCGCGAGCACGTCCTACTCAAGCCGCTACGCCGACTACGACGTGTACGTGCACTCAAACCAGCCCGGGCAGACCGTGACCGTCACCGACGCCGCCGGACGCTCGGCCAGCTATCACACCGACTCAAGTGGCTACGCAGACGTCTACTTCCGCGCTCCGGCCAGCGCGGCCGGCGAGACGGTCACCGTACATGCCGGGCCCGCCACGTGCCACGCCAAGCTGAGCCCTGTGATGCGCGCCATCTCCCACGTCGCCGCGGCGAGGCGAGCAGCGTCTCGCGGGGCGCGTCAGTGGTGGAGTTGGCCGGCTATCAGGTTCGCGATCGGCGAGCCGAGACCCGTCGCCTCGTCGTAGCCGGGTCCCGCCTCACAGCACGAGACGCTGCTGAACACCGAGTTGGTGCCGGTGGTGATGTCGAGGAACGACGTGGGCGCGTGCTTGGCGATGTAGTAGAGCATCGGCGGGATGAATCCCGGCTTGGGCCACTTCTCCAGCTTGGCGAACTGGTCCCACATGGCGATCATCCCCGCGACCAGCGGCGTCGAGGCGCTGGTGCCACCAACGTAGGTGAGCGTCTGCGCTGACGTTGTCGGGCAGCCCTGTACGCCGGAGGAGCAGACGATCGTGTAGCCGGGCTCTGCGTCGGCGAACGCGGCCACGTCGGGCACTGGCCGGTTACTGCTCTGCGAGGCGGTCTGCCACCACGGACGCTTCTCCGTCGTGCTGACGCCGCCACCGCCGCCGGCGATTGTCTCGTAAGGCGCCGGGAACTCCGTGTCATTCCACACGCCGGAGGAGGCGATCGTGTTGCTTGGCGTGAGCGAGATGTTGGTGCCGCCGACGGCGAGCACCCAAGGCGAGACGGCCGGCCACGACGCCGACTTCTGCTCGTCGTAGCTGGTGAGCTGCGACGGCTTGACTCCATGCGCGCACGCCGAGGAGCCGCTGTCGCCGGCCGCGACCACGATCGTGATCCCCAACGCGTCGATCGCCTTCGCCTCGCGATCAAACAGCGTCCGCGCGGCGCTGAACGGCTTGGCTGTCGCCTCGCAGACGCCATAGGAGACCGAGATAACGTTCGGCAACGGCGTCCCGTTCGTCGTGGCTTGGATCGGCGCCGCCAGCAGCTCGATCGCGCCCTGCGGGTTGTCCTGGCCAAGCTGCTTGACCCACAGATCGAGCCGGTTCAGCTTTGGTGCCACCATCGCCACGGTCATCGCGTCGAGCGAGCTCTCGAGTATCGGCTTGATGCTCCCCGCATTGTGGATCTTCAGCGAGGTCCCCTGAAACCCGAAGCAGTTGCGGAACGTGGTCACGTCGTTGGTCGGCGTCGGCGCCTCGCCGAGGATCGCGAGGTTGATGCCCTGACCCTGAAAGCCCGCGGCCTGCATCGCGCTGATCCCGTAGGCGGTGTCGATCTGATTGGGGAACAGCCCCTCGCTTGAGAACACCGAGCTCGGGAACGTGCTCGTGGCGCAGCCCGGGCTGATCGTCCCGGTGCGGGTGGGCGTCCCGCCGTCGTAGACCGCCGGCTGGACCATCGGCATCACCGTCGCCGGCTGGCCGGAGCTCCCGGTGCTGATCACGTGCCCGAGGCCGGCGACCGTATCGACGTTCCCGCTCAACCCGGAGGGAAGCTTTGGGGTGTTCACCGGCAGCGCCGACCGCGCGCCAGTCGACTTGTCCAGATACACATGCCACTTCGTGCCGAACATCTTCTGGGCGGTCCCGATCGTGATCGTGGTCACGACCCGGATATGGAACACGTCGACGGTCGCCTTGGCGTTGTACTTCTTGAACGCCCCGGTGACGGCATTGCGTCGCGACTTCGACGCGCCGTACTTGCTCTGCAAGCTCGAGATCGACAGATACTTCCCGTAGCTCGACGAAGTCGGGTTGCTCGCCGCCTTGACAGCGCTCGCGATCCCCGACTGGTTAGTGATCATCCCGATCTCCAGCGGCAGCTTCGTGCCCGTCGACGCCTGCCCCTCGTTCTTCAGGTTCTTATGCGAGATATCGCCATAGTTGACGCTCGAGGCGGCGGCCGTGGCGCAGGCGACGCTAAACACCACGCAGACCGTGAACGCCGAGGTAATGAGACGGGTGAATCCAGGCATGTGAGGAGTCCACCACGAAGCGTCACGACGACATCATCCGAAGTAGATGAAATTCCCCGACCGGCGCACTTCTAATGACCTGTGAGACGCCTGCGCGGTGAGCACCGAGAGCGTCTGATCGAGTTATATCCGACGGTCCGGCACGCAACGCCAGATGGAGCAGCGCCTACCGGATCGCCGCGTCGCCCCGCGTCAAAGACACCGATCGCGAGCAGCGCACGTTACGTAGGCGGGCCTGCGGCTGGGTAGCGCTCGATCTGAGCTTGGCGCTGAAGTCCAAAGTGCTCCACGATCCGCCTGGCCGTGTCAAGCGGCGGACTGCACGTGGTCTCTATCTCAAGATCAGCTGGCGGCCGCTCGCCGGATGGCTCCGCGCGTAACGCACGGAGCACGGCCAGATCAGAGAGTTTGTGAAACTCGCGCCGGTTGGGTTCGAGGATGCGGCGCTCTTGCTCGGCGGCGTCGACCGTCAGGGCGACGTAACACACTCTCCCCCCAGCGGGCTCAACCACGTCGGCAACCCGGCGTGGGAAGCCTGGCTGCACCGTAGCCTCGGGCGCAAAGGTAAAGATCAAGGAGCGGTCGATCCGTGCTGTGTTGGCAAAGACAGCAATCCAGAACTGCTCGCGCAGAGCGACAAACTCCTCAGACCCAAACGGGAATATGAGCGTGAGCATGTCCACGACGAGATGATTGTGGAACACCGGGTACCCGGTGAGTTCCCCGAGCACGCGAGCGGTCGTGAGCTTGCCTGAGGCAGCAGGGCCATGGAGGAAGACGAGGTCGATCACGCGACATTAGCCCTCACGGGCGCCCTCAAGCACAACCGCATCGACACCGAGCAAGTCCTGCTCGGACTGTTGCGAGACGAGGAGGGTTGGCGGCGCGCGGGTTTGGGGCAGATCGCGGGCCGGTCGGGGACCTTGAGCGCTCACAAAAGCTCGCTCCTCTGCTCGTGAATGGCGCGAGCCTAGACTCCGGGCCGTGGATACCGCCGCGCGCAGCCTGGTCCATTGGAGCGAGGAGGGTCGAGCCGAAATGGATGCCTTCTACGCGCTCGCGCGCCGGGACTATGAGCGTCTAGCTCGAGGCTTCGTCAACCATTCGGCATGGCTACGGCGCGTTGCCGACGGGCGCCGGCGTATCACGTTGCTCGATGTCGCCTGCGGCTCGGGAAAGTTCCCGGAGGCGCTGCAAGACTTCGGCGCTGTCGGCGCCTTGTCCGGTGAGCTGCAGATCGACTACGACCTGCTCGACCCGTCTCCCTTCTCGCTGCTGGAGGCCGCGCGGGCGCTTCGCCCGCCGTTCGTCGGGGCGGCTCGCCATCAAACGGTCGTGGAGGAGCTCGACGACGCCGTCGGACCGTTCGACGTCGTCTGGGCCACCCACGCCCTTTACTCCCTCGTCTCCTGGCGCGGTCCACGCGGCGGCCGCACGCATGCTCGTCGCACTCGCGCCAGGTGGCGCGCTGCTCATCGCGCAGGGCAGCCGCGAGGGCCACTACCTGCGCTTCTACCGCCACTTCCTCGACGACCTCCGCGACGGCCAGGGCACGCTGTACGCCGCGTCAGAGGACCTTGCCGAAGCGCTGCGCGCCTGCGGCGCCGACCCTCACGCGGTCCGCCTGTCCTACGACCACACCATCGCACTAGAGAATGCCGTCACCGTCGAGGGCTACCTTCAGCGATGCGCCTTCGACGATTCCGTCTCGCTGCAGGAGATGATGACGGCTCCGCACCTCGGTGCCTACCTGCGCGATTGTCGCGATGAAGATGGTGGCCTGTGGCGGTTTCATCAGGAGGTCGACGTGCTGCTCCTTGGCCCCGCCTTCGACGGCTTGATCGAGTAGCCCTCTCGTAGCAAATGGCGCGCCAATCCGCCTGGCACCCGCCAGCGCAATGATGGCGTGTCGGAGGCTCAGTCCGGCCGGACTCGCCCCAGCGGGCCGATCGCGCGACTACCGAAGGATCAGATGCGCTTATAGGCCGTCGAAGATCGCGAACGTGGCGTCGATCCTTGATTATTCGCTGGTTGCGTTAGTGTCGGAGGGTGACGGGCGGTAGCTCCCCTGAGAATCCAGCAGCGGCCCTCATCGCACGATGACGACTCTGATCTTCGTTCACGGCGCCTGCGTGCGCGACGCCGAGTGGTGGTGGGCTCCCATGAACCAGCCCCTCGCCGACCACGGAATCACTAGCGTCGCGGTGCCGCTGCCCAGCTGCGGGGAAACCAGCAATGAGCTCGGCGATCTCTATGCCGACGTCGACGTGTGCCGCGAGGCGATCAGCGCCGCCGAGGGGCCGGTCGTCTTGTGCGGGCACTCCTACGGCGGGATGGTGATTACCGAGGCCGGCGCCGATGACCGCGTCACTCAGCTGCTCTACGTGACGTCGGTGATGCCGGACGTCGGAGAGTCCCAGGCCGAGCTCATTGGCTCTCAGCCAGCGCCATGGCTGCAGCCGGGCGAGGACGGGACCGTCGGCGTCGATCCCGGCATGATCCGGGAGTTCTTCCTCCAGGACTGCGACGAGACCACGACCGAGCAGGCGCTCAGCCGCCTCACGCGGCAGTCTCTGACGCCGTTCACCCAGCCAGCCCGCCAGATCGCCTGGCAGCAGAAGCCCTCCACGTACTTTGTTTGCACTGAGGATCTCGCCACCCCGGCCGAGGTTCAGCGCCTACGCGCCAAGGATGAGACGAGAGTCGTCGAGTTCACGGCCGGGCACCACCCGTTTCTGTCATGCCCCGACGAATTCGCGCGAAGCCTGGTAGCCGCAATCGAACACAATTACGGCTCCAGGAACGACTCGACGTAGGCCGAGTCGGCCGAAAGGCCGCGCAGCGGATTCGGGGTGCCGTCACCTGCACCCCGGCGGCCTAGCCGGTGTCGACGTCGACGACGGCCTTGGCGAACGCTTCCGGGGCTTCCTGGGGAAGGTTGTGTCCGATGCCGCCATCGATTGTTCGGTGCGAATAGCTGCCCGAGAATTTGTGGGCGTAGGCACTGGGCTCAGGATGCGGCGCACCGTTGGCGTCACCCTCGAGGGTGATCGTCGGGCACGGTGATCACCGGCCCCTCGGCGAGCCGCTCCTCCAGCTCGTCGTATTTCGGCTCGCCTTCGGCCAGCCCGAGCCGCCAGCGATAGTTGTGAATCACGATGGCGACGTGATCCGGATTGTCGAAGGACGCTGCGCTGCGATCGAACGTGGCGTCGTCGAAGTTCCACTTCGGCGAAGCGATCCGCCAAATGAGCTTCGCGAAGTCGTGCCGGTATTTGTCGTAGCCGGCCCGGCCGCGCTCGGTGGCGAAGTAGTACTGGTACCACCACTGCAGCTCGGCCTCCGGCGGCAGCGGCACCTTGCCGGCCTCCTGGCTGCCGATCAGATAGCCGCTCACCGAGACCAGCCCCTTGCAGCGCTCGGGCCAGAGCGCCGCGACGATGTCGGCCGTCCGCGCCCCCCAGTCGAAGCCGGCGACGATCGCCTTGTCGATCTTGAGCGCGTCCATCAACGCGATGGTGTCGACGGCAAGCGACCGACTGCTGGCCGTTGCGGAACGTCTCGTCCGAGAGAAAGCGCGTCGTCCCGTAGCCGCGCAGGTACGGGACGATCACCCGGTAGCCCTGCCGCCGCCAGCAACGGGGCCACGTCGACGTAGCTGTGGATGTCGTAGGGCCAGCCGTGCAGGAGCATCACCGCTGGACCGTCCGCCGGGCCGGCTTCGACGTATCCGACGTCCAGCAGGCCGGCATCGATCTGCCGCAGCGGGCCGAACGACGCGCCGGTGTAGCGGCGCAACTCGGCGAGCTCCGCCTCCGAAAAACCAACATGAAACGGGCGAATAGCGGCTTTATCGCTGCGCGTCTGGCCTGCAACTTCTGTAGCGGACATCTGGTCCTCCTAAGGTTCTGGTTCCGCACCTGACCTCGGGCCCTCGACGAGGTGCCCATCGTGCATCTCGGCAAGTATGGTGTCCGCAGAGCTCCCTCGCATCCGCCCAGAGGACAGTGCGACCGGACAGTCCCGGGCCGCCGCGACTGGACAGGCCTGGCCGCCGCCGAGCCGCGTGCGACTGGCTTCCCCTCTACGCCGGATTGGGCAGCGCGCGCTGCTGTCGCCGCGCGACGAGCATCAGCCCGGCGCTAGTCACTGGCCCCCTATGCGCGGCCTGACTTCGCGGTCGTCATAAGATCGGCTGCAGACCCCGTCGTAGGCGGGACCGAACCAGCGGAGGTGTCAGATGGCCGAGCTCCCAGCGCGCCCAGATGGAATTGTGCTGGCCCACTTCATCGTCTCGGACGACGTCGAGCGCTCTCGTCGCTTTTACACCGAAGTACTCGGCGGGAGGGTGGTCTTCTCCGGGCCCGGGGGGTTGACCTACGTCGCGCTATCCAACTGCTGGATCATCATCAACGTCGGCGGAGCTCCGACTGACGACAAGCCCGAGGTCACGCTGGAGACGCCAGGCGATCCCGACCGGGTCAGCAGCTTCCTCAACATCCGGGTCAAGGACATCGCGGCCGTGTACGCCGAGTGGAGCGCAAGGGGTGCTGAATTCCTGACAGAGCCGAAACAGCACCAGTACGAGATCCGGTGCTACATCCGCGATCCCGACGGTCATCTGATCGAGGTAGGCCAAACCACGGACCTGGAGGGCGACTGGGCGCCCGCTCAATGGCCCTCGAGTACGTCCGCCGAGGAGTTCGGGCGAGCAGCGGCGGGCTAGTGCCCGACGATGTCTCGGCCATGACCACCGCGATCATCGGCACGGGAGGCGTCGGATCGGCCATCGCCTCCCAGCTCGCTTCGGGCCATGCCGAGAGGCTCGCGATCTCTGCTGTGGCGAGCCGGTTCCGGCAGACGCTGCCCGACTCCGAGCGGCCGGCCCTGCCGACCTAGACAGCCGCGTCCCGCGGTTCGCCGCCCACGGTGGCGGCCGGCTCGGGGACGATGCCCCCCGGCCGTTGCCGGCTGCAGCCTGGCGCTCCACTTTTTCTCGATCTCGCCGTAGCGCCAGACGAGGAGGGCCGCGAGCCAGGTCACGACGAACATGCCGACGATGACGAATCCGGCGGTGTTGATGTTGAAGTTGGCCATGAAGCCCCAGAAGCCTTGGCTCTGGTTGAGCCCATTCATCTCCTGGGGGAACAGGCTGAGGACCTCGACCCCGCCGATGAAGAAGCAGATGGCCACGGACAGTTTGGTGATGGCCAGGTTGTAATACACCTTGCGGACCGGGTTGAAGAAGGCCCAGCCGAGGCAGCGTTCATGAACACCCCATCGATTGCTCTAGCGCCAGCGTGTGAATAAACGCGCGGAAAGGTTCATGATCGACGGCCTGGACTTCAACAGCTTCGCCACGTTGCCGTCAGGAGGCGATAACCGGATGGCGACCTGGGCCTGGACCGGGCTCAGCAAACTGAACAGCAGCGGCTGCGCTACCTGCAGCGGGATCAATTTCGGCGGCGAGCTGTTCACCGGTACGGTCCCGTCCCGTACAACAACCCAGAAAACGCGGTCGGAGATGGGATACTCGCTGCCCAGAAAGTCGGGCCGATACCGCTGGGTGACGAATGCGGCGCCGCCGGACTGAGCACGGGGAGCCCACCACCCAAATCCTGTCCCGAAAGCGGCCTTAACACGAACGGCGACTTCATGACCCAAGCCTCGCAGGCCCAAGGCCAGGTGTGGGCCGCGATGTCGACCCAGGTCAAGAAGACGTTCGGGACCAGCTCGGAGTTGCACATGGGCGCGGTCTACTGGGTGGTTGACACCGGCTCGTTCGATCGGACCGGCCAGTTCACCATCACCAACCAGGGGTACGCCTCGGCGGCCCACGAAGACCTGAACATGCCGGCCATCGCCGCCGAAGGCACCGGCGGCAATGGCAAAGCCATCATGCTGTTCACGCTGAGCGGCAACGGCGGGCCAGCCGCCGGCAAGAAGGCCGGCTTCTTCCCGAGCACCGCCTACGGCCGGATGACCGCCACGTCGCTCGGCCTGAGCGACTCCACGATCAACATCGCGGACGCCGGCCAGTCACCCCAGGACGGGTTCAGCGAGTACCAGGGCTACCCCGGCCTGACCCGGCCTCGGCGGGGCGATTACAGCTGGGGGATCTTCCTCCCCGACGGCAGCAACCGGTTGTACTTCGCCACCAACTACATCCAGTCCCCCAACTGCACCGGCAAGAAGTTCACGCTGACCATCGGAACCTGCGGCGGGACCCGCGACGGTTTCGCCAACTGGGGAACCTCGGTCAACTACGTCGTGCCATAGCCCCGGGCGGCGAGCCAGCCGCCCGGCCAGGTCGTAGAGGCGCGGACCGAACGGATACGGTCCGCGCCTCATGTCCTAAAGCTGATCCAGCTCCCGGCGACACGTCACGGACTGCTACGACGTTGAGCGCCATGTCCGAGGAGCTCGA
>CAVZAK010000035.1:0-472843 GCA_963773165.1 uncultured Solirubrobacterales bacterium | reverse complement strand
GCCAGAGCGCGCATCCTCGAGGAGGACGAGCCTGTCGTCGCCCGACAGAAGTTGCGCGAGGTGATCGAACGGTTCGTGAGCGATGAGCGGGAGCGACGCCTGGTCGAGCCACGCCTGGCCCACCTCCTGCGCCTCGAGGAGCGGCCGGACGCTGACCGCGCCGACCTGTTCTCAGGCTGGCGCCTGTTCCTCGAGCGGCTCTCGGAAGATTCCCCCGTGACGCTCGTGTTCGAGGACCTGCAGTGGGCCGACAGCGGGCTGCTCGACTTCATCGACTATCTGCTCGAGTGGTCGGCGCACTTCCCTATCTACGTGCTCACGGTGGCGCGCCCCGAGTTGCGGGAGCGGCGGCCGGCTTGGCAGCCGCTCCAGCTACAGCCGCTCGCGTCAGACGAGATCGAGACGATTCTCGAGGGTCTCGTCCCCGGCTTGCCCGCCGAGCTTGTCGCGCAGATCGGCCATCGGTCGGAGGGGATTCCGCTCTACGCGGTGGAAACGATCCGCATGCTCCAGGACCGTGGGGTGCTCGTCCAGGAGGGCAACCGGTACGTGGTCGCCGGGGAGATCTCCGATCTCGACGTGCCGGAGACGCTCCAGGCGCTCGTCGCGTCTCGGCTCGACGGCCTCTCGCCCGAGGAGCGGTCCCTGCTCCAAGACGCTTCCGTGCTGGGACAGTCGTTCACCGCGCTAGCGGCGGCGGCGCTCACCGGACGACCCGAGCCGGAGGTCACGCGCGTGCTCGACGGTCTGGTGGCCAAGCAGGTGCTCGCCCGTGACGATGATCCGCGCTCACCGGACCGGGGCCAGTACGTGTTCCTCCAGGCGCTGTTGCAGACCGTCGCCTACGGGACACTCTCCCGGCGGGCGAGGAAGGCCCGCCATCTGGCCGCGGCGCACCATCTCGAGCAGACGTGGCCGGGCGAGGCGCGGGACATCGCGGAGGTGCTCGCCTCGCACTATCTCGAGGCGATCGAGGCCGATCCCGGCGCGGACGACGTCGCGGAGCTGCGCGCCTCCGCGCGGGCGAAGCTCGCGACTGCCGGACGGGCGGCCGCGTCGCTCGCGCTCGGACCCGAGGCCGACCGGTACTTCGAGCAGGCGGCGGAGCTGGCCGAAGATGATCCCGAGCGAGCCCAGCTGCTGGAGCAGGCCGGGCGGGCCTTGCGCCAGAGTGGGGACTCCGCAGCCGCGGAGCGGCGGCTTCGCAGCGCGGTCGAGCTCTATCAGCGCAACGGGAGAACGTCGGGCGGGTCGGCGGCGGTCGCCCTATCCGATGTCCTGCTCCCGACGGGCCGACTCGATGAAGCCCGCGAGCTGCTCGAGCGGTTCCGTTCGGTCGACGAACCGGGGATGGACGAGGTTCTGAGAGCCGAAGCGCTCGCGGCCCTCGCCCGGGTGGAGTTCTTCGCCGGCGAGCCGAGCAAGGCGGGGCCGCTGCTCGAGGAGGCTCTGACCACGCTCGAGCAGAACCAGGCATGGGCGGGACTTGCCGCTGCGCTCGTCACGAGGGGCGGCTACCTGATCAGCAGTCATCGACGTGAGGAAGGGGCCGGCGTCCTCGCCCGCGCGCTGGCGCTTGCCGAAGGGCACGATCTGACGGCGATTGCGCTACGGGCGAGGTTCAATCTGTCAGCGGTTCTCCTCGAGTCGGATCGGTTCGCCGACGCCGCGCGTGAGGTCGACGACGCCCTGGCTCTGGCCCGCGAGCGTGGCGATCGGGCATGGGAAAGACAGCTGATCACTCAGAAGGTGGTCCCGTTGTACGCCCTGGGTCGCTGGGATGATGCCGTCGCGTTCGGCACGCCGATGCTCGGCGCGCTCGACATCGACGCGACCGCGACCGCGGCCTTCCTCGCCCCGATCGCGGCGGCGCGAGGTGACGAGCAGTTGCTCGACCAATGCCTCTCGATCGCCGCTGCGACGCGGGAGTCGGCGTATGTCGATCAACGGGTATCCGCGGCCCTCGCTCTTGCCCGGGGTGCCCTGGAGCGCGGGGTCCCGGATGAGGTTCGCGAGCTCGCCGGCCCCGCCCTGCGAGAGCACATCTCTGGGGTGGAGCTGACGGAGGAGGCCTATGCGCTGTCGATCGAAGCGGCGCTCGCGTTGGGAGACGCGGATGCGATGGTCGAGCTCGAGGCGTTCGTCAACGGACTGGTCCCCGCTCGCACCACCCCTCTGCTCCATGCTGGTCGCGCGAGGCTGATGGCGGAGCAGGCGCACCGGCGAGGCGACGAGCAGGTGGCTGCACAGTTCGAGCACGAGGTGATCTCGTTGCTCCGTGGCGTGAGCGCGCGGCCAGCCCTGGCGCAGTCGTTGATCGAACGCGCGCGCCGCCGCCGCGATCCGGACGCGCTGGCCGAGGCGCGCTCGATCTGCACTGACCTCGGCGCGACGCGTTGGCTGGCGCGGATCGACGCCTTGAGCGAGGTGCCGGCGTGAACGCGGCCGACACGATCGCATGTGCTGTCTGCGGCGAGCTGACACCGGCGATCGGACGGTTCTGTATCCACTGCGCCGCTCCCGTCCAGCAGGCATGCCCCTCGTGTGGGGCGGCGGTCGTGCCCGGCGCGCGTTTCTGTCTTCAGTGCGGGGCTTCGCTGCAAGGCGCGACCTCTGCGGCGGTGTCCTCGACCTCCGCGCCGGCTTCGGTTTCCGAGCGACGTCTGGTTTCCGTGCTGTTCGCGGATCTGGTGGGTTTCACGACGCTTTCAGAGCATCGCGATCCCGAGGAGATCCGCGAGCTCCTGAGCCATTACTTCGACCGCTGCCGGACCCTGATCGAGCGCTATGGCGGGACCGTCGAGAAATTCATCGGCGACGCCGTGATGGCCGTGTGGGGGACGCCCGTGGCCCGCGAGGACGACGCCGAGCGGTCGGTCCGCGCCGGGCTCGCGCTGACGCAGGCGGTGACCCTGCTCGGCGAGGAGGTGGGGATGCCGGGCCTGCGCGTCAGGGCCGGCGTGCTCACCGGCAGCGCCGCGGTCGAGCTCGGCGCCGAGGCGGAGGGAATGGTGCTCGGCGACACGGTCAACACGGCGTCGCGGCTGCAGTCGATCGCGGAGCCGGGAACGGTGCTGGTCGACGACGTGACCCGGCGGGCGAGCGAGGCTGCCATCGCGTACGAGGACGCCGGCGAGCACTTCGTCAAGGGCCGGGAGCAATCCGTTCACGCCTGGACCGCGCTGCGGGTCGTCGCCGGCGCCGGCGGCCGGCGGCGAAGCGCCGGGTTGGAGCCACCGTTCGTCGGCCGCGACCATGACCTGGAGACGATCATCGAGTCCTTCGAGGCCACCGCCGAGGACGGCAGGGCCCGGCTGGTGACGGTGATCGCTGACGCCGGCGTCGGCAAGTCGCGCGTGCTGTGGGAGTTCTTCAAGTACACCGATGGGGTCGAGAGGATCATCCGCTGGCATCAGGGCCGATGCCTGGCCTACGGCGACGGCGTCGCTTATTGGGCGCTGGCCGAGATGGTGCGCGGCCGGGCCGGGATCGATGAGTCCGAGCCGCCCGCCGCCGCGCGTCAGAAGCTTCACGAGGTCGTCGAGCAGTTCGTCCTCGACGAACGTGAGCGGCGCCTGGTCGAGCCCCGGCTCAGTCATCTGCTCGGGCTCGAGCAGCGCACCGCCACCGACCGAGCGGACCTGTTCTCAGGCTGGCGGCTGTTCTTCGAGCGGATCGCCGCCACCGAGCCCGTCGTCCTCGTGTTCGAGGATCTCCAGTGGGCCGACAGCGGGCTGCTGGACTTCATCGATTACCTGATCGAATGGTCGGGCGAGCATCCGATTTTCATCCTCGCGCTCGGCCGTCCCGAGGTCCTCGCCGCCCGACCCGGGTGGCAAGGCACGATTGTCCTTGGTCCGCTGGATCGCTCGGCCATGGGGAACCTGCTCGACGGTCTCGTCCCGGGCCTCCCGGATGCACTGACCGATCAGATCCTCGACCGGGCCGAGGGCGTGCCGCTGTATGCCGTCGAGACGGTCCGGATGTTGCTCGATCGCGGGCTCCTGTCCCAGGAGGGGACTCGCTACGTGCTCACGCGCGAACTCACCCACCTCGAGGTCCCCGAAACCCTCCAGGCGCTGGCCGCGGCCCGATTGGACAACCTCGATCAGTTGGAGCGCGCGCTCGTCCAGGATGCGGCCGTGATCGGCCTGTCGTTCATTCCGGCCACGCTGGCCGGCGTCGCCGAGCGACCCGAGGCCGAGGTACGACGGGTTCTGGAAGGGTTGGTGGCGAAGCAGGTTCTGTCGTACACGGACGACGTCCGCTCTGCTGAGCGGGGCCAGTACTCCTTCCTGCAGGCCCTGCTGCGAACCGTGGCGGTCCGGACGCTCTCGCGGCGCGATCTCAAGACCAAGCACCTCGCCGTCGCCCGGCAGCTCGAGGAGTCGTGGGGCGAGGAGTCGGGCGACATCGCCGAGGTCCTGGCCAGCCACTATCTGGACGCCGTGGCGGCGGAGCCCGATGCCGAGGACGCCGAAACGATCCGGACCTCGGCATGCGCGACGCTCGAGGAGGCCGGAAAGCGCGCCATGTCGCTTGCGCTCGGGCCTGAGGCCAGGCGTCATTTCGAGCACGCGGCGGAGCTGGCCCGGGCGCCGGACGCGCGCGGGCGTCTGCTGAATGAAGCCGGAAGCGCGGCTGCGGCCAGCGGCGAGCTGGAGGACGCCCTCGCCCTGTTCGAGCGGGCCGTCGGGGTACTGGAGGAGGCCGACCTGCGCCGCGATGCGGCGCGCGTCGAGGGCCGCATGTCCGTGACGCTGATGGAGACCGGGCGCATGGACGAGGCGGGACGTAGGCTCGCGCGAGCCTACGAGACGCTCGACGACGGGACCGAGGACGAGGCGTTCGTCGAGGTGGCCGCGAACCGCTCGCGCGTCGCATTCCTCGCCGGCGACTCTGAGCTCTCGCTCCGGCTTGCCGACGTCGCGCTTCCGCTGGCCGACGGGTTGCGCCTCGGCCGTGACCTGGTCAGCACGATGACGACGAAATCCAATGTCCTGATGGAGTGCGGGCGCCCGGCCGAGTCGACGGCGCTGCTCACGCACGCGATCGCACTCGCGGAGGAGCAGGATCTCGGGGCCGAGGCTGTCCGCGGTCTGTACAACCTGGCCGAGACCAAGATGGCCGAGGCGCGCTTCGCCGAGGCGGAGGAGCTGCTGGCGCGCGGTCTCGATCTGGCTCATGAGCGCGGCGACCGCCAGCGGGAGCGATCGCTCACCTGTCAGGCATTGATGGCGCAGATCGCTCTCGGACGTTGGGATGAAGCCCTTGCCACCGTCGAGGCCGTGAGGCTCGAGGGACGTGGCGACCAGTGGGACTTCCAGGCCGTTGTCTTCAAACCGTTCATCCTGGTGGCGCGAGGGGACGTCGCCGCCGCCCAGGAACTGATCGAGCCGTTGAGCGAGAACACCGGCTGGGACGAGACGACGCTGATGGCGCAGTCCGCCCGCGCGAGCATCCAGCGCGCCGCCGGGCGGCCGAAGGAGGCGCTCGCCGACGCGCTCGAGGGGGCTCTCGGTGTGGTCGACCGAAGCCTCTCCCACGCTCCTCTGGAGTTCGGCGAGGCCACCGACTGCGCGATCGCCGCCGACGAGCCCGACGCGGTGAGGGAGCTCCTGACGAGGATTGACGCCCTCAAGCCGGTTCAGCTGATCCCGATGCTCGACGCCGAGGCGATGCGGGCCCGCGCGCGGCTCGCTGCGTATGTGGGCGATGTCGAGGAGGCCGAGCGTTGGTTCAGGCGCTCGATCGAGCTGTTCCGGGAGCTGGCGACGCCTTTCTTCCAGGCTCGCGCTCAGATCCAGTACGCCGAGCTGATGGGCGGCGTCGATGACCGCGGGGCGGCGCGCGAGGAGGCGGCGTCGATATTCGAATCGCTCGGCGCCACCCCCTGGCTCGAGCGGGCCCGCCCGCTGACAAGCGAGGTCGTTGCGTGAGCGCATGCGCCGCGTGCGGCGCCGAAGCGCCACCAGGCCAGCGGTTCTGCGGCCAGTGCGGCGCGCCCCTCGCGCGGATGTGCCCGGCATGCGGGTCTGAGAACCCGCCGGATCATCGCTTCTGCGGATCGTGCGGCAGCGCTCTGAGCGCCGGCGCCGGGGCCCCGGGCGCGCCGATGCAGGTCGCGTCTGCGGCGGTCGCCGAACGGCGGCTGGTCTCGGTGCTGTTCGCCGACCTCGTCGGATTCACGACTCTGTCTGAGCACCGCGACCCTGAGGAGGTCCGGGAGCTCCTGAGCCGCTACTTCGATCGCTGCCGGGTTCTGATCGAGCGGTTCGGCGGGACCGTCGAGAAGTTCATCGGCGACGCGGTGATGGCGGTGTGGGGGACGCCGGTCGCGCGTGAGGACGACGCTGAGCGGGCAGTGCGCACCGCGCTCGCCCTGACGCAGGCAGTGACGCTGCTCGGCGAGCAGGTCGGGATGCCGACGCTGCGAGCCCGGGCGGGAGTGCTCACGGGCAGCGCGGCCGTCGAACTCGGGGCCGAGGGGGAGGGGATGGTGCTGGGGGACACCGTCAACACGGCCTCGCGGCTGCAGTCGATCGCCGAGCCGGGCTCCGTCCTCGTCGATGACGTCACTCGCCGTGCCTCCGAGGCGGCGATCGCATACGAGGACGCGGGCGTCCATGAGGTCAAGGGCCGCGAGCAGCCCGTCCACGCGTGGGCGGCGCTGCGGGTGGTCGCCGGAGCGGGAGGTGCCCGGCGGACGGTGGGGCTCGAGGCGCCGTTCGTCGGACGCGATCCGGAGCTGCGGGCGATCATCGACGCGGGCGACGAGAGCGCCGCCGACGGACGGGCGTTGCACGTGTCGGTCCTGGGCGAAGCTGGTTCGGGCAAGTCGCGGCTGCTGTGGGAGTTCTTCAAATACCTCGACGGGGTCGAGGAGCTCCGCTACTGGCATCAGGGCCGGAGCCTTTCCTACGGCGAGGGCGTGGGCTACTGGGCGCTAGCGGAGATGGTCCGCGCTCGCGCCGGGATCCTGGATGAGGACGAGCCGGCGAGCGCCCGCGAGAAGCTCCACGCCACCGTCGAGCGGTTCGTGACCGAAGACCGCGACCGCAGGCTGGTCGAACCGCGCCTCGCGCACCTGCTCCGCCTCGAGGAGCGCCCGGATCCCGATCGCGCCGATCTGTTCTCGGGCTGGCGGCTGTTCTTCGAGCGGATGTCCGACGACGCCCCGGTGATCCTTGCTTTCGAGGATCTTCAATGGGCGGACTCAGGGCTGCTGGACTTCATCGACTATCTGCTCGAGTGGTCAGCGGACTTCCCCATCTTCGTGCTCACGCTCGCGCGCCTCGAGCTCGCCGAGCGCAGGCCCGGCTGGCGCCCGTTGACGCTGAGCTTTCTCGAGGGCGACGCGATCGCGACGATGCTCGAGGGCCTCGCTCCCGGGCTGCCCGACGAGCTTGTAAGCGAGATTGTCCGCCGCTCCGATGGGGTGCCGCTCTACGCGGTCGAGACGATCCGCATGCTCCAGGACCGTGGTGTGCTCGTCCAGGAGGGGCCACGCTACGCGGTCAAGGGAGAGATCTCGGAGTTGGACGTGCCCGAGACGCTCCAGGCGCTTGTCGCCTCGCGCCTCGACGGTCTCTCCGCCGGGGAGCGGTCGCTGCTTCAGGATGCCTCGGTGCTCGGCCAATCGTTCACCGCTGCCGCGGCCGCCGCGGTGAGCGGCGTGGCGGAGTCGGAGGTCTCGGCGCGTCCTCGACGCGCTGGTGGCCAAGCAGATACTGGCCCGCGACGACGACCCCCGCTCGCCCGAGCGCGGACAGTACGTCTTTCTGCAGGCTCTGCTCCGCTCCGTCGCGTACGGGACGCTGTCGCGCCGCGCGCGCAAGACGCGACACGTGGCGGCGGCGCGCCACCTCCAGCAGACCTGGCCGGGCGAGGCGAAGGACATCGCCGAGGTGCTGGCGGCGCACTACCTGGAGGGGATCAGGGCCGATCCGGACGCCGAGGACGTCATAGCCCTGCGCTCCGCCGCCCGCGAGACCTTGACCGCGGCAGGACGGGCGGCCGCCTCTCTTGCCCTGGGCCCTGAGGCGGACCGCTATCTCGAACAGGCGGCCGAGCTGGCCGACAACGATCTCGAGCGGGCGGGGCTGTTCGAGCAGGCCGGCCGGGCGCTATGGCACAGCGGAGAGGACACGGCGGCCGAGGAGCGGCTGCGAGCCGCGCTCGCGCTTTACGAGCGCAACGGCAGGCCGTCGGGTGCCTCGGCAGCCGTCACACTCTCGAACGTCTTCGTTCCGGCCGGCAGGCTTGACGAAGCTCGCAAGCTGCTCGAGCCGTTCCGCACCGCGGACGACGCGGAGGTCGATCCTGTCCTCCGCGCCGAGGCTCTGGCCGAGTTGGGTCGAGTACTCGTACTGTCGGGCGACCTCGACGAGGGAGGGCCGCTCCTGGAAGACGCGCTCACCACGCTCGAGCTGGCCGAGGCATGGTCGCCGCTCGCCAGCGCCCTGATCAGCCGCGCCGTCTACCTGTTCCACCGCCGCCGGCGAGAGGAGGCGGTCGGCGTCCTCCGCCAGGCGCTGTTGATCGCCGAGCAGCACGGGCTCGTGGCCGCCGCGCTGCGAGCGCGGTTCAATCTCGCCGCCGCATCGCTCGAACGCGACCGGCTGAGCGAAGCCGCCGACGAGGTGACCGCCGGCCTTGCAGTGGCGCGAGAGCGCGGCGATCGGGCATGGGAGCGCCAGATGCTCGGCCAGCTGATCGCGCCGATAGTGGTACTCGGGCGCTGGGATGAGTCGGTCTCGGTGGGCGGCACGCTCCTCGCTCTCGACCCTGGTCTCAATTCGGCGACCGCCGCGGCGTTCATGGCGCAGATCGCTGCCGCGCGGGGAGATGAGACGACGCTGGAGCTGTGCATCTCGCGGGTCATCGACGGTCGCGATTCGACCTACGTCGATCTTCGGGTTTGCGCGGCGCTCGTGCTGGCGCGCGAGGCGATCGAGCGGGGCGCGGCCGAGGAGGCGCTTCAGTTCGCGACTGACGCCCAGGAGCAAAAGCACAGCGCCGAGGAGTTCAGGCAGGAGGCGTACGCCCTTTGCATCGAGGCGGCGACGGCACTCGCCGACGAGGGGGCGATCGCTCAGCTCGTGGAGTTCGTCGACTCGTTGCCGCCCGCCGAGGCGACGCCGCTGTTGCGAGCGGGGCGGGCGCGCCTGGTGGCCGAGCAGGCCCACGGGCGCGGCGATGACGACGCGTCACAGCGGGCCGAGGACGAGGCGCTCGCGTTGCTGCGCACGGTCGGCGCACGGCCGTTGCTCGCCCGGGCCCTGCTCGAGCGGGCCGGGCGCCGCGATGACCCGCAGGCGCTGGAGGAGGCCCGGCGGATCTACACCGAGCTCGGCGCGACTCGCAGGCTGGCGGCGATCGACGAGGGTCGCGGGCTTCCGGCCCGGGCCGGCTGACTACGACTCGTGATCGCTGAGGCGGGCGCGGATCCCGTCGAGGACGTCGGAGCGAGGTTCGACTCCGGCCTGGCGGAGGGCGGCCTCGAGGTCGGCGAGGATCTCCTTGCGCGCCGCGCTGTCGGCGAGCGCGAGCGTCACGAGCTGATCGATCGCGGCGCGGGCGGCGGGTAGCTCGACTGCGGCCTGGACCCAGCCGGCCGGCGCCGGCGGAAGGGCGGCAATCAGCTCCGCGATTCGTTCCTCTGAAAGCTCGGTCATGCTCGTTCGACAACTGGACGTGGGAGAGCACCGGATTCTTCCCCCGTCTTTGGTGCGAGTGTTCCGAGGCGGAAGCGGGAAGATTCACTGCGGTCGGCCGTCTAGTTGGCATCGGTTTCGAGTTCGCTAAGGAGGCAACAATGCCGGAAGAGCAAAAACCAGAGCAGGACGAGGGCATCGAGGAGCCCTTCTTGCCCAGCGACCAGGCCGAGGACGGCCAGGAAGAGGACGACGACGAGGTCGAGGCCCACAGCATGGGACGGGTTTCGCTGCCAGAGGATCCGAACACTCGCTTCTGATCCGCTTCACGTTTTGTTTATGGGGGGCGGCAGGGGCCGCCCCTTTTTTGCGCGGTCGCGGTCAGTCCTGGTCTGCGGCCACTCCGGCCGCCGTCAGCGCCGCCTCCGCGAGGCGGCGGGCTAGCGCCACGAGCTTCTCGTCGGCACCCGCGACGAGGTTGATCTCCACCAGTTGCGCGGCCGCGCGCGCGGCACCGGCGGCCAGTATCGCCGCGATCGCCGCGTCGGCCCGAACGTCCGCGCTCCCGTGCGCCACGATCTCGGTGGCTAGCTGCGCGACGTCGCCGGCGGCGGCGCCGATCTCCAACGGCACCTGTCCGGCGAGCGACACGGCCTCGCCGATCCGCGCGTCCCGGTCCCGCGAATCGGCCGCCCCGCCTCGCTGGGCCAGCGCGGCACGCGCGTCGGCGTAGGCAGTGGCATCGCCCTCGGCGAGCCGAAGCGCCCGTCGACGCAGGGCCTGCGCCTGGGCCCGGGCGCCGGCGGCGCCGTCCCAGCAATCCCTCGAGCGATCTGCCGCCGCGGCCAGGAGCGAGGCCGCCAGCGCAGCGACCACGGCGGCAACCGGTCCACCGGCCGGATTTGCGTCGCCGTCTGCGAGGGGCGCGCTGAGCTCGGCGGCGCCTTCAATGAACTGCTTGAGTTCTGAATCTGACATCAGGGAAGATTCTTTCCGATCCTCCGTCTAGTGGGCATCAGTCAACTTCTCCAGTAGGAGGCAGCCATGCAAGACGAGCGCAATTCCGAGCCTGGCGAGGATGCCGAGGGCTTCAGGCGTCTCAACGAGGACGACGATGAGGTCGAGGCCCATCGCTCCGGTATGCCCGGCGTCGACGAGGCTTCTCGGCCCGGTCGCCCTGGCCTGACCGACGAGGACGACGATGCCGAGAGCGAGGATCCCGGCTACAAGCGTTGATCGCCTGAGCGCGATAGAGGTTGCGAACCGGGGCGGCTGAGGTCGCCCCTTTCGCGTCCTCGTGCTAGCGCTCGAGGACGTTCGCGATTTCCCGGAGCAGGCGGATTCCCGCTTCGCGCTGATCGCCCTCAAGTCGATCGAGGGTCGCGGCCACCCCCGCCACCGCCTCGAGATCGTCGCGGCCGCCGGCGAGCAGCGTCTCCGTCCTCCGTGCATGCAGAAGCAGGTCGAGCGCGACCGACGCCTGGTTCGCGAACAGTCCGAGCAGGTCCATCTCGGCGACGCTGAACCGTCGCTGAGCCGGCCGGTCGAGTACGTTCAGCACGCCGAGCACGCGATCCTCGTGCAGCAGCGGCGCCGCCATCAATCCCTTTGGCACGTAGCCGGTGCGGCGCGCCGTATCCGCGGCGAACCGTGGATCGGCGGCGACGTCCTCCACGACAAGCGGCTGACGCGACTCCGCGACCCACCCCGCGATCCCCTCTGAAGCGGAGATCCGGCGTCCGATCAGCGTGTCCTCGCCCTCGCCGGTCACCGCTTCGAAAACAAGCTCCCCGGCGGGCTCGTCGAGCAGCATGATCGAGGCCGCCCTGGCGGCGAAGATCGCGCGGGCGACCTCGACGATCGCCTGCAGCAGTGGGCGGTACCCGTCTCGGGCGGCCAATGCCCCGGCGGCCACAGCTGCGCGGAGTTCGTCGTCTTCGGTCATCCGGCCTGCATGTTCGAGGCCGTCTCGTGGAGCACCGTCTTCAGCTGGAACGGCGTCATCGTCGGGTGCTTGGCCAGGATCAGCGCGCAGATACCGGTGATGTGGGCGGTGGCGAACGAGTTGCCGGCGGCGACGATCCGCGCGCCGTTCAGCCACGCCACCTCGACATCCATCCCGCGCGCGAAGATCTCGACCGGTGGGTGCGGGTTGTAGTGATACTCGAGCGGCTCGGTGCCGTCGTGGCTCGCTACGGACACGACCGAGGAGAACCGCCACGGGTAGCTGACGATGTCGAGGTTGTGGGCAGACGCGACGAACACGGTGCCCCCGAAGTACGCGTCGTCGGCGATCTCGTGCAGGAGAGCCGCGGTTTCGCGCTTCGGGGTCGAGAGGCTCAGGTTGACCACCGAGCACCGCTGCTCGACCGCCCACCTCAGGCCGGCGAGCAACGCGGCGCCACCGCCCTTGGAACCCTGACCGAGCACGCGGGCGCTCCACAGCTCGCAACCCGGCGCGATCGAGCGGACGATGCCGGCGCACGCCGTTCCGTGGCCCGCAACGTCCCCCAGCGTGTCCTCGACGACCTGCGGTTGGCCATCGGAGTCCTTCTCGATGGCGACCGCGCGCGAGATCCCACCGACGAGCTCGTGGTTGGCCTCGATACCGCTGTCGACGATCGCCACGCGGGCGCCCGCGCCGTCAGAGCCGCCCCATGCCCACTCGCGCTCGATTCGGTGGGGCCAGTCGTGGGGCAGCGTCTGGACGCCGGCATCCTGGCGGCGGAGGCTCCAGGCCGGGAGCTCCTCGTCGGCCGTGGTCATTCTGGATTCGTCAGCTGTACGCGCAGCTTGGTCAAGCAGCGGCTGATGCGGCTGGCGATCGTACCCATCGGCAGCTCCAGGGACGCAGCGATCTCGTGGTAGCTCTGCCCGCGGGCGAAGAACCGGTCGAGGATCTCCTGGCAGTGCTCGGGTAGCGTGGCCATCGCCGCCTGGACACTCAACGCGTCCTCCAGGCGCTCGAGCTCCGCGCTGTCATCCCCCTCGACGAGCTCCAGCATGGCGTCGCCCGGCTGTTCCTTGCGAGCCGCCCGTATCCGGTCGATCGAAAGTCTCCGCGTCAGCTGACCGATCCACGGGCGGATGGATTCGTCCGCGCGGAGGCGATCCAGGTGCTCGTACGTGCGCGTGAACACCTCTTGGAAGACCTCCTCGGCGTCGTGCTCGGCGAGGCGGTAGGCCTGCATCGCGATCGCATAGACGTAACGGGAGAATCGGTGGACCAGCGCTTCCCACGCGTCGGGCCGCCCCTCACGGCATGCGCGTACAAGCTGTGCGTCCGTGAGCGCACCTGTACCGGTCACGGTACTGCTCCCCGCTGACCCCGCTGTGCCAATACCCGGTGACCCCACCCCACCAGATTGTGGCGGATGAAACGAGGGTTGTCCACAGCGCCGGCGCTGGGGCGACCCCTTGCTGACAAGCGATGACGGAGGGCGACGGCCGGGAGCGAGGCCGCCGCCCTCGATGCCCACCGGGGGCCCCTGCTGTTACGACGTCGTCAGCTCAACCTCATCCCAGAACGCACCGGCGCTCGTGATCCTGAGCTCGGCCTCGTGGACCGTCGCGCCATGGGTGAGGGCGCCGGCCGCGCACATCTGCTCCTCCTGGCCGCCGTCGTCGCCACGGTCGCCGTGGTCGCCGCGATCTCCACCGCTCTGATCGCCGCCGCCGCCACGTCCTTGGTCGTCGTCCCCCATCTCGGAGGGCTCGCCCGCTTCGCATCGCAACTCGGTCGCCCGTGTGACCTCGCCACTCACGGTCGATCCGTCGTTCAGCATGATCACCAGCACACCGTCGTTGAAGGACTGAACGGCGCCGGCATCTCCCATATGCGCCGGCGGGAAGTCGTGCGCGCGTCCCCGCCGCTCGTGGCGAACGCGGGCACGGCGGGCATCGCCGCGGTGATGAGCGCGATGGTGCTCGTGCCGTCTCCCGTCGTCGTGGCGGGCCATCGCCACCGCCGGCACCGCTACGACTAGCGCGGCGCTCGCCAGAACTGCGAACAGAATCCTTCTCATCCGACACCTCCTCGTGGCGCGCCGCCCTGCGAGGCGGTCGCGCTCCATTTGGGCTTACGAGGGGGAAGAGACGAGTTCGGAGAAAAGGTCACGCAAGATATTTCAGGCGCCTGGTTAGCGTGCAGCGTTCGTTTGTCAGGGACGGCCCTAGTGCCCGTCGGGGTCAGACGATCCCCCACCCGAGCCGTCTCCGGAGCCTCCGCCCGAGCTCGACCCGCCTCCGGAGCTTCCCCCCGAGCCCGACCCTCCGGAGCTTCCCCCCGACCCCGACCCGCCTCCGGCGCTTGCGCCCGAGCCGGGCCCCGAGCCGTCCCCGCTTGCGTCTTGGTCCCCGGGGCCGTCGTGCCCCTCGCCGCCATCCCGCGATTGGCTGCCGCCGCCGGTTCGGCCGCGGCCACCGTCGCCCTGACCGGATCCGTGGTCCTCGCGCCTTCCGGCGGCCACGCTCGCTCCAACCGTCACGGCCGCCGTCGCCCGCGAGTGCCCGTTCGGCGCCTCGGCGAGAAGGCGATCGCGGTGACCGGCTGGCCGACCGTGCGCGCCAGTCGCGGCGGGCGGAGCATGGCGATGGGGATGAGGCGGCCCGACCTGGGTGACGACGATCCCCGTCGCGAGGACGCCAGAGGCCACAAGCGCCCCGAGCTTCACGGCGACTCCCCCGGCGGAGGCAGCGCCGGCGGTTGCCGCGGCTGCACCGAGGGGGGCGTCGGGCGCGGACTCCGCGGTCGAGCGCGCGGGCGCGAACCATCGCGCCAGCGGGTACGGGATGAGCGCGGTCACCGCCGTGCGCATGGCCATCCGTGCGCGGTGGACGAGCTGGCGCACGGCGCCCTCAGAGAGACCCATCGACATGGCGAGCTCCGCCCGGCCGCGGCCGTGGAGCGCCGTCCCGACGAGCGCGTCCCGCTGCCGCCGGGGCAAACGACCCAGCTCCGAAAGCGCCGTCACCGCCATCGCTCGCTGCGCGACGACGTCCTCCAGGGGCTCGCCGCCCGCCGCGATGCCGTCGAGCGATGCGTCGGGCGGCCGGTGACTGCGGATCGCCGCATTGCGAGTGATCCGGTGCAGCCAGCCCCGCAGGTGGCGCACCTCGGCGCCCGATTCGATGGCCGCAAAAGCGCTGAGGAATGCCTGTTGCACGACGTCCTCAGCCCGGCCATCGGAGCTCAAGCGCCGTGCCTGGGCGAGGAGCTCAGGGCGATAGCGCTTGACGATGGCGGCGAACGCCCGTTCATCTCCCGCGCGGGCGAGCTCGACCAGCCGCTGATCTGCTGAGCGTCCAGATACCGATCCGTGCGCCACGGGCTCATGCCCCTTCAGACGTCGGGTCCGCCGCCGATCTTCCCCGACGCACTTCGCTAGCGTCCGGCCCGTTCGCGGGAGCGACCTCAAACCGTCTGTGACCCGAAGGAGAACTGATGAGCAAGCCGACGTTCGTAATCGTGGGAGCGAGCCTTTGCGGTGCGAAGGCGGCCGAAGAGCTCCGAGAGCGTGGTTTCGATGGCCGCGTGGTACTGATCGGCACCGAGTCGGAGCGGCCATATGAGCGTCCGCCCCTCACCAAGGACTATCTCCGCGGTGAGTCCGAGCGCGAGAAGGCCTACGTCCATAAGCCCGAGTACTACGAGGAACACGAGATCGAGTTGATCAGCGGTGCCACGGTCAACGCGGTCGATCCCCGTGCCGCGACGGTCACGCTCGACGACGGGCAGGAGCTGACCTATGACCGGCTGCTACTGACCACGGGTGCTGAACCCCGGCGGCTGTCATCTCCGGGCACCGAGCTCCGGGAGATTTACTACCTGCGCTCGCTGGCCGACTGCGATCTGCTGCGTGAGCGGCTGGATTCGGCCAACCGCGTCGCCGTGGTCGGGTCAGGGTGGATCGGAAGCGAGTTCGCGGCCTCGGCACGGACGCTCGGTCTGGAGGTGGCGCTGATCGACCCGCTCGAGCTACCCAACGAGCGAATCTTCGGGCCGGAGATCGGCGCCTTCTACCGCGATGTGCACGCCGAGCACGGGATCGAGCTCCATCTCGGAGACGGCGTCGAGGCGTTTGAGGGCGATGGCGCCGTCCAGCGGGTGCGGACCAGCTCTGGGAAGGTCATCGAGTGCGACTTCGCCTTGGTAGGGGTGGGGGTCGCTCCCCGCGTCGACCTGGCGCGCGGCGCCGGCCTCGAGGTAGACAACGGGATCGTCGTCAACGAGCATCTTCAGAGCTCCGCGGAGAATGTGTTCGCTGCTGGCGATGTCGCCAACGCCTGGCACCCGTTCTTCGGGCGGCGGATCCGCGTCGAGCACTGGGCCAACGCGCTGAACCAGGGACCCGCAGCGGCGAGGGCGATGCTCGGGGATTCGGCCGCCTACGATCGCCTTCCGTACTTCTTCTCCGACCAGTACGACGTCGGGATGGAGTACTCGGGCTACGCCACGAGCTGGGACCAGGTCGTATTCCGAGGTGACCGCGACGGCGGAGAGTTCGCCGCATTCTGGCTCGAGGGCGGGAGGGTGCTGGCGGGCATGAACGTCAACGTCTGGGACGTCAACGAGCACGTCCAGACGCTGATCCGCGCAGGCGAGCCGGTGGACGTGGCGGCGCTGACCGATCTCGATACGCCGCTCGAGTCGCTCTCCGGTGAACGCAGCGGTTGAGGCGAAAGGGAGCTTGGGTGAGGTGCGCTGCGCCCGGGAAGGAAAATGGTGCTCACGGGGTCTTTTCCAGCAGGGACCAGGTTCTGCGGACCCAGCCCGATGCGAGTCAGGAGCCCGATGGTGCTTTCCTCGATCAAGTTTTTCCTCCCCGTAATGGCCGCGTCTCTGGTCCTCCCTGCGTGCGGCAGTAGCAGTTCCTCGAGCTCCACGAGCGGAGCGACCGCGTCCTCCACGGTAAAGACGGCCAAGATCTCGTCCGTCGGCAGCACCGCGCTGGTCAACTCGCGAGGCTTTACGCTCTACCGCCTCACGGGTGAGCACCCCGGGAAGTTCATCTGCACGAGCTCCGCCTGCCTGGCTGCCTGGCACCCGCTCACGGTCTCCTCAGGGAGAATGCCGAGTGGCAGCGTCGGCTCGCTGGGCGTCGTCAAGCGCTCGAACGGGATGATTCAGGTCACCTACAAGGGCGAGCCGCTCTATACGTTCGCTCACGATTCTGCTCCCGGGCAGGCGACCGGTGAGGGCCTGAAGGACGTGGGCACGTGGCTCGTGATCAAGACAGGCGCCTCCAGCAGCGCAAGCGCGCCGGTGTCCAGCACCACGTCGACGTCGGCGAGCGGCGGCGGATACGCCTACTGAAACCAGAAAACGAGCCCACGGCCGCCTCGGGTCCGGCCTTTGCGGCATCATTGAATGACAGGCCCGCGCGGCACACCGTCCCGGCGCGAGCTCCAACCGAGAGGAGATACCTCCAATGCTTAAGCTCACCGCGTTCGCGCTCAGCAGCATGGTCCTCGCGCTGGGTCTCGCCGCCTGTGGAGGATCGAGCAGCAGCAGCAGCACCACCACCACGTCATCGGCTGCCGCGCCCGCAGCCACCTCGACCTCGACCTCGAGCTCCACGACCGCCTCTACGGGCGTCTCCCAGGGTCTGGCGATCGCGGCGAACCCGAGTGGCCTGCTGAAGTACACGAAGAGCACGCTCAGCGCGAAGGCGGGCAAGGTGACGATCGCCTTCAACAACTCGTCGCCGCTGGCGCACAACTTCACGCTTCAGCAGGGCACGAACGGCAAGATACTCGGCGCCACACCGACCTTCCAGGGGGGCACGAAGACACTGACGGTCGCCCTCACGCCCGGCACGTACACGTTTTTCTGCACCGTCCCCGGTCACCGCATGGCCGGGATGGTCGGCACGCTCACAGTGAGCTGAGCTCGGCGCCGCTGGTCAGGCGGCGGACAGCGGGGTGGAGTCGGGCTCCGCCGCCTCCACCTCGATCACGGGGACGCCGAGCGCGCGGATCTTGCTCGGTAGGTCGAGGCGAGTCCAGCGGGATACGTTCGCCGGCAGAAGCGACACGATCACCTCGTCGAACCCCATCACCTTCAGCGCGTCCCGGACCGCCGCGAACGGATCCTCCGCGCCGACCATTCCGACGACGTCGGCGCCCGCGGCCGCCGATAGGCGCGGCAGTGCAGCGCCGAGCTGGAGCTCGGCCTTTGCGACCCCGTGATCGGCCGGGTCGCCGATCCGCCGGGGACCTCTTGGCGCGGCCGGTACAAGCAGCGTGAAGGTCGACGGCCCCTCCGCGGCCCGCTCGGCAACGCGGTCGATCAGCTCAGGGCTATCGGCAGTGCGATGCGCGACGATCAGCACTCGGGTGCAGGTGATTCCGGCCAACGTCCCTCGCTGGGTGGTCAGCTATAGGGACGCACGAGCAGCTCGATTCATTCCCACCCGTAGACGCGGCGCCGGAGAAAGCTTGACGCTCTCGAGCGATTCGCCCGCCGTCCCGCTGCTCGGCTAGCGTGTCATCCCGCATACATGGGCGGGGGCGGGGCGGGTCTTAGAAACAATGTTGTGTTTGGCTGGTACGCCCCAGACTCTTGCGTTTACGGGCAATTCCTTTTATTGCCTGAAATCGGTGTATCACAAAAGAGCGAAACGCCGCTTGACTCTCGCACACGACTGTGTATATCGTTCCGCCAGCTTTTTGGAAATGCACGCGTTTCTTGGCTGTTCGGCACGGCTTTAAGGGCTTGTCGCAGGCACGGTCAAGCGCATAGTGATCATCCCGGAGAAGGGCTCTTTAGGAGCTGGAGGACGCGATGACGAACTTGCTGACGGTGGGTTTGCGGGGTCTGCGCGGGGTCGACGGAGGTACGATCGCTCCCGCGGCGAGGCGCGCTTCGGGCGGCCATGCCCGGTTTGTGCTTTTCGCTGTTGTGACCTGCGTCGCTGTGCTCGCGCTCGGCGCGGCATCCGCGCAGGCCCTGCCCCGCAGCGGTTCGTCAAATGTGGCGGCCGACCCCGGCACGCCGACGGTCGACAACGAGTTCGCGTCGAACCAGCTGGCGACGAGCGCTCAGTTGACCGCCCAGATCAATCCAAACGGGACCGACTCGGCTTGCGAGTTCCAGTACATCGACGACACCGACTTCCAGTCGGTGGGCTTCAGCGGCCCGAACCTCGTGACCGTCCCGTGCAGCCCAGCGGATCTCGGCTCGGGGACGTCCGACGTGACCGCGCTCGCGCAGATCACCGGCCTGACGCCGAGCACGTTCTACGACTTCCGCGCGGTGGTCAACGCTGGGACCTCGGGCGAGGTCGACGGCTTCGACGCCGGGCTCTTCACAGCGCCGCCCGCGTCGATCGATGCGCTGAGCGCTTCGAACGTCGGGCCGAACAGCGCCGAGCTCGACACGTCGATCAATCCCGAGGGCTCGGACACGACCTGCCAGTTCACGTACGTCGACGACACCGACTTCCAGAACGGCGGGTTCACCAACGCGAACGCCGTCACGACGCCGTGCAACCCCTCGGACCTCGGCGCTGGAACGAGCGATCAGCCCGCGAGCCTCCAGATCACGGGTCTGACGCCGAGCACGACCTACGACTTCGAGGTGACGGCGACGAACGCGCTCACCGGGTCAAACGGTGTCTCGAGCAGCACATCCTTCACGACGACCGCGCCGGTCGCGGTCGACTCTGAATCGGTGTCCGGAATCACCTCCACGACCGCGACGCTCAACGCCCAGCTCAACCCGAACGGGCTCGATACGACCTACCAGTTCGTGATCTCTGGTCCGGGTTTCAACGAGCTCGTGCCCGGTCACCCCGTCGACATCGGCGCCGGCACGACCGACGTCGGTGCGTCAGCCAACGTGTCCGGCCTGACGCCGGGGGATACGTACACCTACCACGTCACGGCCACCAACTCGGCCGGCACCTCCACTGGGAACGCCCAGACCTTCACCACGTTCCCGGCTCCGCAGGCCGCCGCCGGTCTCCCGGACAGCCGCGGCTACGAGCAGGTCACGCCCGCGAACAAGGACAACGGCGAGCCGTACCTCAGGGCGGACGAGATCCTCGGCCCCATCACCGCTTCGTCGAACGGCAACTCGTTGTCGTGGTTCTCGCTCGACGCCCTGCCGGGCTCGAAGTTCGACGGCGCTTTCTATGTGACCAATCGCGGCACCAGCAACTGGACCACGACAGCGGTGATCCCGCCGCAGGGGACCGAGCTCAGCCTCCTGTGCGCGACGATCTCACCCCAGTCCGTCGGGTACTCGTCGGATCTGTCGAAGGTCGTGCTCGCAGACGGCGGAAACCAGCCGTTCTGCAGCGCGGATGATCCGCCTCTGGTCTCAGGCGAGCCGAGCGGCGCGCAGAACCTGTTCGTCATCGGCGGAAGCTCACCGCTCCTCGTCGACCCGTCGCCGATTGCCGGCGGCACGCCTCAGCAGGCGACGTTCGATGGCGCGTCGAGCGACCTCAGCACGGTCGTGTTCGACGAGCAGGCGCAGCTGACCGCCGACGCGCCCGGCCCGCCAGCGGGTGGCAGCCAGCCAGACGTGCTCTACGCATCGACCCCGAGCGCTACGGCGAACCCGACGGTGAAGCTCGCGACCGTCCTACCAGACGGGACTCCAGTCGATGGGACGTTGGCCGGCGCCGGCGCGTCGAGCCCCGCGGGATCTCAGGGCGGCGCCTTCGGCGCGATCTCGGCCGACGGCTCGAAGATCTTCTTCACCGCGACCCCGACGGGGAGCAGCACGACGAACCTTTACGTCCGCCAGAACCCGATGAGCTCGTCGGCGAGCACCACTCAGGTGGACACCGGAATCGGCGGTGGCGGGGTCTTCCTCGCCGCCACGTCGGATGGCTCGAACGTCTACTTCATGGACGGCGCCGGGAACAGTCTCTACGACTACAACACCACGACCAACCACCTCACCGACCTGACTCCGGGCGGGAGCGCCGGCATCGATGGCCTTGCCGGGCTCAACAGCAGTGGCTCCGGTCTGTACTTCGTCGCGAACTCGGTGCTCGCATCGAACAGCAACTCGTTCGGTCAGGCCGCCACCGATGGCCAGCCGAACCTGTATCTACTGCCGAACGGAGATCCCACAAAGACGACGTTCATCGCGACGCTGAGCGGGAACGACAGCAGCGACTGGAGCGAGAGCTCGACGTCCCGGGTCTCGGGCAATGGCTCGTTCATCGCGTTCACGACCACGAACGCCCTGAACACGAGCGACCCGACGAACAGCGTCCCGCACGAGATCTACGTGTTCAACTCGGGCACGGGCAAGCTGAACTGCGGCTCGTGCGCGCCGGGTGGCTCGGGAGCGTCCGCCGGCGCCGGGATTGATACTCCGCTCACCCCGGTCGACTTCGCTAATGGCGAGTTCCTCCAGCACTACGTGTCCAACAGCGGGCAGCTGTTCTTCGACACCCCGGATGCGCTGCTGCCGGCAGTCCAGAACAACGGCGTGTCGGACGTGTACGAGTGGGAGGCGGACGGCACGGGATCGTGCTCGAGCTCGGCCGACAACGGCGGATGTCTGTCTCTACTGTCCGGAGGCCAGAGCAATCAGCCGTCGTTCTTCGCGGACGCCAGTCCCGACGGAAACAACGTGTTCTTCGCCACCTTCAACCAGCTGGTGCCGCAGGACACCGACACGGCGCCTGATTACTACGACGCCCGTGTGGACGGCGGCTTCCCCGCCACA
Source organism: uncultured Solirubrobacterales bacterium (assembly GCA_963773165.1). Lineage (GTDB taxonomy): Bacteria > Actinomycetota > Thermoleophilia > Solirubrobacterales > Solirubrobacteraceae > Palsa-465. Next base: position 451,495 of record CAVZAK010000035.1, on the reverse strand, counting down.
GCTCCCCCGTCGGCGTGCCAGGGCGACGGTTGCAAGCCGCCCGAGACGGCGACGCCTCCGGCGCCGGTCGTCGCGACGGTGACGTTCTTCGGGCCTGGCAACGTCAAGGGCTCCACCTCGTCGCCGGCGCCGAAGAAGAAGTCCAAGAAGAAGAAGCACGCGCTGATCGCAGTGCTGACTCAGCGGATGACCGGTAACCGGATCAAGGTCCGCGTCACTGTGCCGGCGAGCGGCAGGCTGTCGGTCGCGGGCGCTGGCCTGTCGGGAAGCTCGCGCTTCGTCCGCCACGCCGGGGCGTACACCTTGATGGCCCGCCTGAAGCCACGGGCGATGACGGCCCTCGAGACCAAGCACAAGCTCAGGCTCACAATCAGGGTCCGATACGTACCCGCTGCTGGGCACGCCTCGGCAGCCGTCATCAAGCTGACGGTAAAGGCATAGGTGGCCGCCATGATCCAGATCCACAAGGAGGCTCCGGTGCGCTCAGACGCGAGCACTGATCAAACGCCGCGGTCAACTCGGTTGCACGCGCGGAGCGCCCTGCTGGCGCTCGTCGGCGCCGTCGCGCTTCTCGCCTCGGCGGGCGCGGCGCCGGCCATGGCCCAGGGCGGCTTTGGGATCACGAGCTTCAGCAACGTGCTGACCAACGCGAACGGCACTCCTGCCACGCAGGCGGGCTCCCACCCGTATGAGATGACGACCACACTCAACTTCCCCACGTTCGCCAGCGGCCCAAACCAGGGGCTGCCCACTGAGAACGTGAAGGACGTGGTCGTGAACCTTCCCCCGGGCCTTGTCGGCAACCCGACCTCCGTTCCGCGCTGCGTTGTGGGCGACCTTGACACCGGAAGCTGTTCGCCGGACTCGCAGGTTGGAACCCTCGGTCTGGTCACGAGCGCCGGTGGAAGCCCCATCCAGGAGGCGCTGTACAACATGGTGCCGCCGGCGGGTGAGCCGGCCGAGTTCGGTGCGAACGTCCTGCTCGTGGACTCGTTCCTCGACATCACCGTCCGCACGGGCACGGCCACGCCCTCCGGTAGCGCCCAGAGTGGCGACTACGGCCTGACGACGACGTCGTCGAACATCTCGGCAGACATCCCCGTGGCGGGCATCCAGGTGACCTTGTGGGGCACCCCGGCGGACTCGGGCCACGACGATGTGCGCCAGTGTCGGAACTTCACGTCGCCCTGTCCCTCCACCGCGCCGCAGACGCCGCTGCTGACGCTGCCGACCACCTGCCAGCAGTCGCTGACGACGACCGCGTCAGCGGATTCCTGGCAGTCGGCGGGCGACTTCTCTAACGCGAGCTACACAAGCGCGGACTCCGGCGGGAACACCGTCGGTGTCACCGGCTGTAGCAGCCTGACGTTCAACCCATCGATCACTGTCCAACCGGACACGACGACGGCCGACTCGCCGACCGGACTGAACGTGGATCTGCACATTCCTCAGTCGCCCAGTACCGAGAGTTCACTGGCGACGCCTGACCTGAAAACCGCCGTCGTGACCCTGCCGGCGGGAACTGTCGTCAGCGCGTCGGGGGCCGACGGGCTCCAGGCGTGCTCGGAGGCGCAGTTCGGTTGGGGCAACGGCGCCGAGCCGAACTGTCCGAACGCCTCGAAGGTCGGCACGGCCGAGATCGATTCGCCGATCCAGGCCGACCCGCTCGTCGGCGGGATCTACTTGGCCACGCAGAACGCCAACCCGTTCGGTTCGCTGCTGGCGATCTACGTCGCGGCCGAGTCCGACGGCGTGCTCATCAAGCTCGCCGGCCACGTCGTCCCCAACCCCGCCAACGGGCAGCTGGTGACGACGTTTGATAACAACCCACAGCTCCCGTTCAGCGACTTCAAGCTGGACTTCTTCGGTGGAGCCCGGGCCGCGTTGGCCACGCCTGAGAACTGCGGAACGTTCACGGCGACGTCGTCGTTGAGCCCCTGGAACGGAGGCGCGGCGGCCGGTCCGACGGACTCGTTCGGAATCAACTCCAGTTGCGTGAACGGTTTCAACCCCTCGTTCACTGCGGGCTCGACCAGCACCGAGGCCGGCGCGTTCAGTCCGTTCGCGGTGTCGATCTCACGCAGTGACACCGACCAGGAACTCTCCGGGCTCAGTGTCACACTGCCGCCGGGCCTGCTCGCGGACATCGGCAGCGTCCCGCTGTGCACGCCGTCGGCGACGGGCGCCTGCCCGGCCGCGTCGCAGGTGGGCACGGTCGAGGCTGGAGCGGGACCCGGGCCGCACCCGTTCTTCCTGCCCGGAACTGTCTACCTGACAGGGCCGTACAAGGGTGCTCCGTTCGGGCTGGACGAGGTCATCCCGGCGATCGCGGGCCCGCTGAATCTCGGCACCGTGACCGTGCGCCAGTCGCTCAACATCTCCAAGAGCAATGCGCAGGTGACCGTCGTCAGCGATCCGTTCCCGACGATCCTCCAGGGGATTCCGCTGCGGATCAAGCGGATCGACGTCAACCTCAACAGGCCGAACTTCATCGTCAACCCGACCAACTGCTCGCCGATGAGCATCAACGCGACGATGACCTCGGTCAACGGCACGTCGGCGTCTGGCAGCCAGCGGTTCCAGGTCGGCGGTTGCGGTGACCTCGGGTTCTCGCCCACGTTCAAGATGAACTTCAAGGGCAAGGCCAACCACGCGGGTAAGCATCCGACGCTGAACGTCACGCTCACCCAGCCGGGTCGCCAGGCGAATCTGTCCTCGGTCAAGCTGACCCTGCCGCTGTCCATCGCGCTCGACGCGAAGAACTCGCAGCATGTCTGCGCGGTCTCCGCGGCGGCGGCAGACAACTGCCCAGTCAGCACGCTGATTGGGCACGCGACGGCTAACACGCCCGACCTCTCGGGTCCGCTGAGCGGCAACGTGTACCTGGTCCAGGGCCTCCGTACCAACAGCAGCGGGCAAACGATCAAGACGCTCCCGGCGCTGCTGGTCACGCTCCGTGGGCAGATCGCCCTCGATCTCACGGGCAAGACCACCGTGTCTCACAACAAGCTCGTGACGACATTCGGATCGATCCCGGATGCGGCGATCTCCAAGTTCGCCCTCACCATCAACGGAGGCTCGCGCGGGATCCTGGTCACGACCAAGAGCCTGTGCCGGAGCAAGCAGGTTGCGCGGGTCAACGAGGTCGGTCAGAACGGCAAGAGCCACAACGCCTCGCCGAAGATCTCGACGTCCTGCCACAAGTAGGGCTTGCGCACCCCCCCAGGGAGCTGGCGAGCGTCCGGCCGGACGCTCGCCAGCTCAGCGCCCTCCTCCCTCGTCCGCGCGCGGCCCGAAGATCCGTCGAGCGGCTTCCTCGATCGCAACGTCGTTGATGCTCGCCTCGCGGCGGACCATCAGTCCGTGCTTGTTGAATTCCCACAGCTCATTGCCGTAGCTTCGCCACCACTGGCCGCTCCGATCGTGGCATTCGTATTGGAAGCGGACGGCGATTCTGTTCTCCTCGAAGCACCACAGGTTCTTGCGCAGCGCATAGTCCAGCTCCCGCTCCCACTTCGAGATGAGGAACGAGACGATCTCTGCGCGACCTTCGATGAATGTGTCTCGGTTGCGCCAGACCGAATCCTCGCTGTAGGCGGGTGACACGCGCTCGGGATCTCGCGTGTTCCACGCGTCCTCGGCGGCCTGCACCTTTTTGGCGGCGGTCTCGCGAGTGAACGGCGGCAATGGCGGGCGATCGGACATGGCTGGCTCCTCAGTAGACCGCGCCACGATACGGCGCTCCATGACGCGGGCGTATCGATCTGGCTCGACACGCTGTCGCGGCAGCTCATCCGAAGCGGAGAGTTCGAGGCACTGGTCCAGGATTACCGCGTGACGGGCGCGAGGTCGCGACCGCAGGCATCGACCTCGCCGCTGTGACCGCCGAGCTAGAGCGCGAGGGGGCGGATTCCTTCTGCGACTCCTACCACGCACTGCTCGCCTGCGTGGCTCACAAGGTGTCCGAGGGAGGACCGGCGCAATCGTAGAGTTTTTGGGGGGTTTGACGAGCGCCTCGGACCAATATCTACACAAATCAACCGCCCGGCTTCAGCTAGGCTGCCTGTCGGCGGAGACTGGGACTGAGAGGAGCGGCGGAATGATCGATTGGGGTGCGGACGTCGAGGTAGATCAGTCCGATTGGGCGTCGGACGCCGAGATCGAACGCGTCGTCCGGCTCTACATCGACGGTGCACGTGAGGGGGACGCGGCGAAGCTGCGGGACGCGTGTCACCAGGACGCCTGGATGTTCGGAAGTATTGGCGGGAGACGGGCCGACATGCCTATCGCGGATATGATCGCCATGACCGACGGCAAGCCCGCAGATGTCGATGGCTCCTACCGGGCGCGGATCGTTGCGATCGACCGGGCCGGTGACGCGGCGACGGCTACCGTCGAGCAGGATGGATTCTGGGGCACGGTCTCGGTCACAGACTTCTTCACGCTGGCGCGGATCGATGGCGACTGGAAGATCGTCAGCAAGGCGTTCGCGCACACCGGTGGGACGCCACCGCCGACGTGGGCACGCAGGGCGCTGTGGCGTCGCGACTTTGATGCGCGCGGCGACCTGGAAGCGCGTCGCGACTGAGCCGTTCATCCGGATCGGGTGATGACCGCCGCGATCCGGTTGCGGAGCATCGTCTTCGTAACCGACGAATGGAGACCGCCGATGGCAGCCGAGTCAGACACACCGATCCTTGACCTGCTCGCGAAGATGACCGCGGACTCGCTCGAGGCGACCACCCTCGACGCCCAGACGACGATGGTCGTTCGGATTGCCGCGCTGGTGGCGACCGACGCTCCGCCCGCTTCGTATCTGTTGAACATGGGCGTCGCCGGCGAGAGCGGCGTCGACGCCGACATGGTCCAGGGCATCCTCGCCGCGGTCGCTCCGATTGTCGGGACCTCGCGCGTCGTGTCGGCGGCGGGGAAGATGGTCAGGGCGCTCGGTCTCAAGCTCGATCTCGCTGAGCTCGCCGACGAGGAGTAGCTCCGACCGCCTTAGAAGCGCCAACGGGCGCGTTCGAGAGAGGACGCGCCCGAGTCCGTCTCAGCTTGTCTTAAGCTGACGCTCAGGCAGATACGTTCGGCCTCCGGATGCCTGAGCAGACCATCGCCGAGTCACAGACGCGTAGGTCCTCCGGCCCGACTCAGTCCGGGCCGCGTCGGCGCGCGCGCCTGTCGACTCGGGCGGCCGTTTGGCTGGCGGTCGGCGGCGGTGTAGTTCTGGCCGCGCTCGCTTGGGTCGTGGTGACGAGGATGCGCCCCACCTACGACGCGTTCGGATGGCTGGTGTGGGGCCGCCAGGTGCTCCACTGGGACCTCAACACCGACGGCGCGCCGTCGTGGAAGCCGTTGACGTTCCTGTTCACGTTGCCTTACGGGCTCGCACGAGGGAACGCACAGATGTGGCTGTGGATGATCACGTCGTCCGCTGCCGCGCTGGCCGGGGGAGTGTTCGCCGCGCGGATCGCCTACCGGCTGACGGGTCCGTGCCCGGAGCGGCGGTGGGCGCCGTTCGCCGCCGCAGCGTTCGCGGGCATCGGCGTGCTGGGCATCAGCGGCTACTCGGAGTTGGTGATGATTGCCAACTCCGACCCGATGGTCGTGACGCTCTGTCTGGCCGCGATCGACAGCCATCTCTCCGGCCGTCCCCGCTTGGCCTTCGCCTTGCTGGTGCTGGTCTCACTCGGACGTCCGGAGGGGTGGGCCTTTGCCGGGCTGTACGGGATTTGGGCGTGGCGTGCGGTTCCGGCGATGCGGGTCCCTGTGGCCGCCGGCCTGGTGCTGATCCCGCTCGCCTGGTTCGTCGTCCCGGGGCTGACCTCGCACAGCTGGTTCATCTCAGGAGACCTGGCTCTGGACTCTCCGAACATCATCCACGGGAACAAGGTTGTGGGCGTCGTCAGCCGGGTTCGCGGCCTGTACGAGCTCCCGATGCAATTGGCGGTCGTGTTCGCGCTCGTGCTCGCCGTCGTCCGCCGTGATCGAGTGTGGCTGACCCTCGCCGGCGCAGCGGCCCTGTGGGTGGCGATCGAGATCGCATTCGCCTACCACGGGTGGTCCGCCGTCGGCCGCTATCTGATCGAGCCCGCCGCCGTGCTGGTCGTCCTCGCCGGCGCGGCGGTCGGACGCGCGCTCGCGTATCGGCCCGGCGGCACCTCCGCGCTCCGGTGGGCTCCGACCGCGCTCGTGTTGTGCCTGGTGGTGGCAATGATCCCCGCCGCCCGCTCGCGGGCGCGAAGCACCCACCAGGCGATCGACGAGGCTCACCAGGACGCAACTCGGCTGAGCCGGCTAGAGGCCGTGATCGCCAGGGACGGAGGGCCGGCTCGGATCAAGGCGTGTGGCCAACCGGTGACAGCGCTCGTCTACCAGAGCGAGTTGGCGTGGGCGATTGGACTGAACGTCGGCCGGGTTGGGTACAGGCTCGGCGAGTCGATCCACAAGGGCGTTCCGATCGTCCTCTTCACGCCCGACGGCGACGGCTGGAAGGTCCGGCCGATCAACATGCGTGCACGCCGCGACGCCCGCTGCGAACGGCTCACGACAGCGGTGGTCGACATCCCCGGCGCCACTGGCGATCTCGTCCGTTTCGGATGAGGCACAGCGCCGCCACGTGCTTCAACCTGCTTGAACCCATGCTCGCGACGGCCATCGGCGATGACGCCATTGACCGCGACCGTTAAGGTCGATGTACTGGTCGTCGGTGCCGGACCGGCAGGTGTGGTCGCGTCGCTCCGGGCGGCCAGGCTCGGGGCCAAGACGGCGCTCATCACGCGCGATGAGTTCGGTGGCATGGCCGCAAACGATGGGCCCGTCCCGGTGCGCACGCTCGCCCAGGCAGCGAGGCTGATCCGCGAGGCGAAGCAGCTCCCACGCTACGGGATCGCGGCCGGCGAGCCGTCGCTCGACTACGTTCGGCTGCTAGCCCGCGTCGATGAGGTGACCGAGGACGTGCGCGCGCACTCGCTGCTGCGCGATGATCTTGACGCTGCTGGAGTCGCGATACACGAGAAGGCCGGCAGCGCACACTTCATCGATCCCCACACCGTCGAGAGTGAAAGCGCGCCGCGGTATCAAGCGGACAAGGTCATCATCTGCACTGGCGGAACCTCGCGGCGGCTGCCGGTTCCCGGCCTTGATCTGACGGCGACGCACAGCGACGCCTGGCATCTGTCCGAGCCCCCCGCCTCGCTGCTCGTGATCGGCGCAGGCGCGACAGGGGTACAGCTCGCTTCGATCTTCAACGCGTTTGGCTCGCACGTCCACCTCGTCGAGGTTGGTCCGCGCATCTTGATGAGCGAAGACGAGGACGTCTCGAAGGCAGTCAGCGCCGCCCTGGCTGCGTCAGGTGTTCAGATCGTCGATGACGCCGGAACGATCGACCGCTTCGAACGTTCTCCGAGCGGGGTGCGACTCATCCATTCAGCCAACGGCACGACGGACAGTGTCGACGCCACGATCGCCGTGCTCGCGGTTGGATGGGTTGCAGCAACAGCTGGGCTGAACCTCGATCGAGCCGGCGTGCGGATCGACCGGCGCGGGTACGTCCAGGTGGACAGCGAGCTGCGAACCACGGCACCTCACATCTTCGCCGCCGGGGATGTCACCGGGCGCGCCCTGGTCGTACACGAGGCCCTCCGTGAGGGGCTTCTGGCCGGCTCCAACGCTGTTCTCGGAGCCAGGACCCCGCTGCCGCCGCAAGTGAGCCCTATCGGCAGCTTCACCGACCCCGAATACGCCTCGGTCGGCGCGACCGAAGAGGCAGCCCGGGCGGGTCATGACGTGACGGTGGCGACGGTGCGGTTCGACTCGCTGCCGCGCCCGATCATCGACGGCCGAGAGACGGGGTTCTGCAAGCTGATCGCCGATCGTCAGACCCACCGCATTCTCGGTTGCCACATCGTGGGAGAACGGGCGGTCGAGCTCGCACAGCTGGCGGCGACAGCGATGGCTGCGGAGATGCCCGTCGAGCAGCTGGCACTCGTCCCGTATTCGTTTCCCACCTACGCAAACGCGCTCGGCCGCGCGGCTATTGCTACCGCCCTCGAACTCGACCGGACGGCTGGGCTCGAACCCGAGATCTCTCGCGTGTGAAGCGAGAATGCACCCGCGAGCAGTTCGCTCGAGCGGTACTCGGATCTGCCGCCGCGACGGACGTCGAGATCGTGATAATCGCGGTCCTCATGACGGCGAGATGACGCGCCCGCGCGTGCGCGCGCTCTGCTGCAGGCGGTTGCGGGGCCTAACCGGCGCTCTGCGTCAGCTGTGCCTCGACCGTCAGGGTCGCATCGTTGTGGGCGATCCCCAGCGGGCGCCAGTTCATGCCGAACAAGCGCCGGTCGACGACCGTCGTCGCGCGCAGGGTCAGGACCGCAGCAGAGTGGCTGGCGTCGAGGCTAAAGGTCAGGGGCTCCTCGTGCCCAGCGATCGTGAGGCGCCCGGCCATCTCGAGCCCCGAACCGTCGACCTGCCGCACGGCGGAGGGCTTGAAAACGACCTGCGGGTGCTCCTCGGCCCCGAAGAAGTCGCCCGAGCGCAGATGCTTGTCGCGCTGCTTGTTCCCGGTATCGACGCTGGCGGCATCGATTCTCAGCTCGCCAGCGACCGCCCCGCCCGGATCGACCGAAAGCTCGCCCGCGATCTCGTTGAAATGCCCGCGAACCGTGACCAGCCCCCAGAAGTGCTTGACCGCGAACTCGGCGCGGCTGTTGTCCGGGTCGAGAGCCCACTCCCCGGAGGCCAGCGCCGTCGCCGCGCCCGCTGATGTCGCAGCCGGATCGATGCTTGGATCAGACATCGGTACCTCCTCGCGTGGACGTCGCAGAACACATTACGCCCCCGACGCTCCGCGGACCATATTGGCCTCGGCGAGCGCCGTGAAGAGCTCCTCACGCAAGGCGTCCTAGGCCAGCACCCTATGCCATCAGGCCCGCCGCGGCTCTCGCGACTTGAGAGAGGTAGTGGCGCAGCGTGCGGGCGGCTGGCCGACACTCGTTGTCAGTGCCGTTATCGAAAATTCTGGATGGCCGTCCGTGTGGCAGCGCGCGGGCTCGAAGCGTGCGTTGTTCAGGCGCGCAGGGAGCGGTCAACCGCGCGGGCGACCTGCTCGCGCGAGCGGGCTCCAACCGCGCTACTGAGGGCAGCGCGCCAGCGCTCAGGAGACGCCGATGACTGCTCGAGCCCCAGGTCCGCAAGTACCGCGGCTTGATCAACGTGAACGGCGATCTGTTCGGCACGACGCTGGGCCGCTATGTGTTGAGCGCGCGCCAGCGGCGTTCGGCCATGGTCGGCCGCGAGGCTGATCAGGTCCTCAGCTACCAACGGCACGGCCCGCCGCGCGCACTTCTCCCACGGTGCGTCGGCCGCCGAGTCCACAACCACCTGACGTACGACTCGCCAGCCTGCATGATGCGAATCGCAGCGGGCTACAAGGAATCGCGCGAGCGCCTCTGCCACCCCGATCGCCCCGGGCTCGGACCCGTGGCCGTCGAGATGTCGCAGTGCGGCGCCGACGTTGCGCCCGTCATCGACCGCCCTGGCGACCTGTCGCGGAGTCGCTCGCGGCTTGCGTAGTTGATCTTCGATCCTTCTACCGTACTCGCCGACGCGTCCCGGTCCTCAGCCCCGGCCCTCAGGCCCGGCCCTCAGGACTAAGCTTGATCACCGCGTTGAGGTTGCATCGCCGAGATCGCCGGCGCGGCAGGTCGCACCCTCGATGACCGACGTGGCTAGGCTCCGCCGGCATGGCCAAGACGTGGCTCCAGATCAAGGTCGAGCTGGTCGGCGGCCGCGGGATCGAGTGCAACCCGCCACCCGGCCGCCTGTTGATCGTCGGCCCAGCCCATACCTTCGAGCAGCTCGCGCACGCGATCAACGCTGGCTTCGCGCGCTGGGACCTCTCGCACCTACACCAGTTCGAGCTTGCCGACGGGCGCCTGATCGGCTACCCAGACGACAACTACGCCCCCGACCTCGTGTGGCTCGACCACGCAAAGCTCAAAGTCGCTCGCGAGGTCAAACCCGGCGAGGAATTCGAGTTCATCTTCGATTTCGGTGACGACTGGCAACACCGCTGCACCGTCGCCACAGCAAAAGTCGATCCGCTCGAGGAATACGGAATCGCGCCACCCGAACCGGTCGCGATCTTTGGGTGGGGATCGATCCCAGACCAATACGGCCGAACCACAGAACACGGCGACGAAGACCTCGGCTGACGAGCGCGCCCGGCGGCATTTCGCTCCGCTGCGTGTGGCTGCCGGTTTTCGATGGGCACGGCTGGGCTCGAACCAGCGACCTCTCGCGTGTGAAGCGATACCGCACGGGTTCGAGAGCAACGGTCGGCACTGCCGGTAAAGCATGCCGTTCAGCGGGTAGCTGTCGTCTATTCGGCGGCAGATTGAGGAGTGATGCGGTGATGGGTGACAGGGCGATAGACGTTTATTTGAACGATCATCTCGCGGGGGCGATGCTCGGGAGTGATCTCGCCGAACAGATCCGAGCGCGCCACGAAGGTGATCCACTGGGAGCAGTGATGACTCCGCTCGCTCGTGAGATCGAGGAGGACTGCGAGCGACTGGTCGACCTGATGGACCGAATGGACGTCGCGCGGAATCCCATCAAGCAAGCCACTGGGTGGTTGGCGGAGAAGACGAGCCGGGTGAAGTTCAGTGGCATGGGCTCGGGCGAGCCAGATCAAAGCGCGTTCATGGCGCTCGAGTCGCTCACGCTTGGGGTGGAGGGAAAGGCGAGCCTCTGGAGGGCGCTCGCAGAGATCCAGAGCCAGTACCCAGCGCTGATGGCGACCGACCTGCCTGAGTTGATCGCGCGAGCCGACCGGCAGCACGAGCTACTCGAGCGCGAGCGCTTGGCGGCTGGGGCGCTCGCGCTAGCCAACCGCGAAAGCGGGCGTTGACTGCTTGGCCCACGTGTCTCTGCTCGGCGGTTGAGATCAATCGCTCGAACAACAACAATCAACCCACACACCAGGTGTCACGCAAACCGGGGCAGGTCCACAGGCGCGTCGACGCTACGCAGTCAGCGGAGTGACGACCAACTTGTCCGCGACTCGGTCGGCCGCGCGATCCCGAAAGAAGACGCGCAGCGAGGTGAGGTGCATCGCCAGTAGCAACGGCACACCGACCGTGGGGATGATTGCGAGCGGCAGGTCAGCGTTCAGAGTCGCCGCCGGGTTCACGTGGACGATCTGGAGGAAGCCTGTCAGCGCTCCCAAGGTCAGCGCCGAGACGAGGTCTGCGATCCCGAGGAGGGTGAACCAAATGAGCGGTTCGGGCTGCGATCCTTCGCGTACCTTGCGCGCGACCCACAGCGTTGCTATGCCAACGGCAATGTCACCCAACCCGGCGGGCACAGCGAAGAGCGCTGGGAGTTTCCCGAGCAGCATCGCTATCACGAACACGATCCCTCCTGCCCGGAACGAGTGCGGCGACAGCAGCCGCTGTTGAGCACCCGGGGCGGTCAGGGCTCGCCTGATCAACGGCACACGGGTCAGCACGAGCAGCAAGCCGAAAAAGCCGAGCACTGCCAGTGGCAACCAAGGGACGCCGTGCCCGAGGCGTGAGCGGTAGCTGCCCCCGCCTGCGACCAGACTACTGACCGCAAGCCAGCCGCCGAACAGAAGGGCGGCGCCCAACCCCATTCTCGTCGAGACTCGATTGCCGAGACCGGCGGCGCGAGCGCCGCGATGTAGCGCGTATGCGGTCGCCGCGGCGATGCCCGTGACCTCTGCGTACGTGAGGGCCCACAGATATGCAGGTAGATGATTCATGTCGTCCTCTTTTGGGTGTGAATTGACTGTTCGGAAGCGATCGCTGCGCCGATTAGCGCGACCAGGAGCACCCGGCGCCCGTGTGTGTGAAAAAACGTGGCGAGGTTGTCGAGCATTCGTCGACTCCCTCTCTCTAGCGAGCTCGCAGCGGGATGCGCCTGTGCGACGGGCTATCCGCGGCTACCGCGCGATGTGTGGCGTCGTGGACGCGCCCGAGGGTTGGCGCGGGGAGGAGCCGCTCGTCGGGATCGAGAGCATCAGCACGAGCACGGCCAGTCCGAGCGCCAGTACCACGACCAGAGGAGCGATTCCCGAGCGGACGCGCGTCGTCGTCGGTGCGGTGGGGTCGTCGTCGGGGCCGGAGCCGAGCTTGCGTCCCTGGGTGGGGTCGTCGTAGGGGTCCGAGCCGATCTTCCGCCCTTGGGTGGGGTCGAACGAATGAGGGTCGAACTCTTCGCGGGTCGCATGGGTCGGATCTCGGCCAAGGGTTGGCCATTGTTCGCTTTCGGTATGGTCTGGCTTGAGGTCGGGAGCAATGGTGGTTGTCATGGTGTTTCGTCTCCTTGGGGGATTTGGGGTTGTTCAACGGTTCGATCTGCTGAGCTGCAAGCCGGGATGACCGTTTGCACTAGGCCGGTGACGACGTCGTAGACGTGCCCGGAGGCGGTGACGCGCGGGGAGATCGCGGGTGCGGAGCGCAGGCGCTCGACGTCGCGAGTGACGGTCGCGGCGGGATCGAGTACCGAGCGCTCGCGCAGGGTCGCCTCGTCCGCCCCGATCCGGTGCGCGTAGCGGCGGCGGAAGGTGTCGTCGGCGAGCGCGCCGGTTCCGCACTGGGTGTGGTGGATCACCGCCACCTCGAACAGAGGGCCGTCGGGCAGGACGCTCTCCGCGAGCTGGCCGATGAAGGCGACATCGTTGACCACCTCCGGGGTGACCCGACCACCCACGTTGCGGACGACCATCGCGTCGCTGAGGCCGAGGCCGAGGAAGTGCGCCGGGTCGACGCGCGGATCGAGGCAGGTGATCACGAACAGGCTCAGCTTGGGGAAGACGACGGCACCGCGGTGGCCGCCATCGGCGGCGAAGGCGCGGTTGCGCTCGAGCGCGGCCTCGACGTTGTCGACGCCGGGCTGGCCCGGGCTGGCGAGCTCAAACCCGCTCGCCCGGCCGATTCCGGGCCCGGCGGCGGACACTCGCCTTGTGAGTTGCTGGGTGCTCATGGTGTTCTGTCTCCCGTCGCTCAGGGGTTCGTGTCAGCTGTGCGCCGCGGCGGTGGCGGGCGTGCCTAGTGCCGGCCGTTCTGGCGTGTCGTCGCGGCTGGTCGTCGGTTGGGCGGGCAGCAGGGCCAGCGCCATCACCGCGCCTGCGGCGGCGATGCCCGCGGCGACGTAGTTGGCCGCGTGGAAGCCCTGGAAGAAGGCCGAGTTAGCGGCGTCGTGGATCGCTGACGCGAGCAGCGGATGGCCGGCGTGGGTCAGCTTGCCTGCGGCTGTGAGCGCGGCACCGACGGATGCGTGCGCGGTCCGCACGACACTGGCAGACAACCCCCTGGGGAGCGCGCCGGTGAGCCGGCTGGCGTACAGCGAGGCGTAAACGCTGCCGATCACAGCGACGCCGAGGGTGCCGCCCAAAAGCCGCGTGGCGTCGTTGACCGCTGACCCGACGCCGGCCTTCGCTTTCGGGACGACGCCCATGATCGCCTCGGTCGCGGGCGCGCTGGTGAGGCCCATCCCTGTCCCGAGCACGACCATCTGGGCGGCGATCGTCCCGTAACCGGTCGTGACCGATGAAGTCGAAACCCACAGATAGAACGCGGCCATCGAGAACAGCCCGGAAGCAACGATCAGCTTGGTACCGAACCGGACGGCCAGCTTGGTGCCGAGAATCGAGGAGATCGCGACGAAGGAGGCGACCGGCAGCAGGCGCACGCCGGTCGACAGCGGGCCGTAGCCCTTCAGGAACTGGAACATCTGGGTGGCCAGGAAGATGAACCCGGACAGCGCGAAGAACGAGATCGCGACAGAGGCGCTCGCGGCGGTGAACCGCGGATTGCGGAACAGGCTCACGTCGAGCATCGGCTGCTCGGTGCGCCGCTCCCAGGCCACGAACGCCGCGGCCAGCACGGCGGTCACCGCGAAGCTGCCGAGCGTCCGCGCGCTGCCCCAACCGTGGTTCGGGGCCTCGATGATCGTGTAGACGAGCAGCCCGATTGTCGCGGTCGATAGCGCGAATCCGGCCCGGTCGGTGCGCGGCGCGTGCGGGTCACGCGAGGTCGGTACGTAGCGGGCGACCAGGGCACCGGCGACGGCGGCGATCGGCACCATCGCGAACAAGATGCTGCGCCAGTCGGAGAGCTCGAGCAGCCAGCCGCCGATGATCGGTCCGAGCGCGATCGCCACGCCCGTGATCGCTCCCCACAAGCCGATCGCCCGGGCGCGCTCGCCGCGCTCGGTGAACACGTTGGTCAGCAGCGACAGGGTCGAGGGGAACACCATCGCCGCACCAACCCCCATCACCGCGCGCGTCGCGATCAGCGCGCTGGCGCTGTCCACCAGCCCGCCCGCCAGGCTCGCCAGACCAAAGACCGACAGGCCGGCGAGCAGCATCCCCTTGCGCCCGAACCGGTCAGCCAGGCTGCCCGCCGCCAGCAAGGATCCAGCGAACAGCAAATTGAACGCGTCCACGACCCACTGCAGCTGCGAGTCCGATGCGTGGAGCTGGCGCACGAGCGACGGCAAGGCGACGTTAACGATCGTGGTGTCGAGATTGATCACAAACGCCGCCAGCAGCAGCGAGACCAGGATCAGCGGTTTGCGTTCCATTACTTCTCCTCCGGAGCGGCTAATTGGATGGACATCACGACAGGCCGCCTTCAGCGCACAACACGTCGGGCGAACTGCTCGACGAGTCAGCCCTGGCGCGTGTCTCTGGCTGCACATCGAGCTGCCGCGCGTACGCACGCAACAAGTCGGCTACGCCGCCGGTTAGGTGGAAGGGATCGGCTACGAGCGAGCCGTCGTTCAGCGACAAGGCCGCGCGAAGCTCACCCCCGACCTCAGCGACCACCACGGGCTGTTGTGGAGGCTTGGAGCTGTCTAGCGCCGCGAGACGGGTGAGCGGATCGTGATCCTCGGTCGAGTAGCGCCGAAGTGTCACCGCCCGCTCGGGGGCAGGCAGCTCGGTCAACAGACCGGCGCGCCGATGACCCCGCGGCCTCGCGGACCGGCGCGGCTTCGCGGCTCGTCGGGCTTCCGCGGCCCGTCGCGCGACGGCGGCGTCTCCGTGGAGATCGTCCGTGCGAACCCGGGCAAGCATCATGTGCAGATATGGATGGCTCATGCGCCGAGGATCGGGGCACCTGGGGTGAGCTGTCTTCACCCCAATCTGACTCACCCCGGGTGAGCCACTTTCTACGCTGACGTCAGAGCAGGCCGAGTTCGCGGCCGCGCGCGACCGCTTCGCGCCTGCCCGTCGCGCCGAGCTTCCGGTAGAGGTTCTTGCTGTGCGTCTTGACCGTGTTGCGGGACACGCCCAGCTCTTGGCCGATTTCCCGCGCAGAGAGACCGGTGGGCAGGAGAGTGAGGACCGCCGCCTCGCGGGCCGTCAGCTCCTCGAACGCGACTAGTCGCGAACCCCGTCGTTCAGAGACGAGCCGAAGGCTGCGCTCGGCCTTGTCGAGCAGCCGCGGCAGGACGGTCCCGGGGTCGGGAGCGTGGGCGCTCAGCTCTCGCGCCTCTCGCACCAGCCCAACGGCGCTGCGGCGGTCGCCGAGCTCGCGGCGTCCGTCGGCGACAGTGATGAGCACGTATGCCATCTCGACCACTCCAACGCCGCGTCGCGCGAGGGTGACCGCCCGCGTGAGCTCTGCCTGCGCCTCGCTCGTCTTCCTCTGCTCGCCCAGCAGCCTGCCCTGTGCGAGGTGCGCGAACGACCCCATCCAGTACTCCTGGAGTCCCGAGCCAGCGATCAGGGCGAAGGCCGTCTTGACGTTGACGTCGCATGTCCGCCAGTCGTTGTGGTCAGCGGCGATCAGAGCGAGCTGTCCGTACGCAGCCACCGCCGTGGCTGGATCGCGCTCGCGGCCAAGCTGTCCGGCCCGAGTGAAGAAATCAACGGCCGCGGCGTCGTCGCCCAGCCAACGGGCGGTCGCTCCGAGCACGTCCGCAGCAAGCGCGTGATCGCGCGAGCTGCCGTCGAGCGGCGTGACCTGTTCCGCTAACTCTCTACTGAGACGCACGTCGCCGAGCAACCGCCAGGCGGCGGCCCGCCGCACCGTCGCCCGCAACGCGAACGTCGGCTCCCGCTCGAGCCCGTGGTTCGGAGCCTGTTCGGCGCGGTCCAGCCACGGAAGGATCTCGTCGTGGCGACCGAGCGCCAACCCCACGCCTGCCCTGCCAACGCACAAGCGAGCGTCCGCGACGACGTATTCGGCCGGAAGCGCGTCGAACCATTCAGCGACCGTAAGCGCCCGCCCGGTGCCTCGCTCGCCGGTCGCAAACGCCGCCCCGTGCGCTGCGATCAAATCGGCAGCCTGGTCGAGGTCCCCGGCTGCGACCACGTGGGGGATGGCTTCCGAAATCATGCCGGCATCCGCGAGCCACCGACCAGCACGACGACGAAGCTCAACGGACGATCCAGGCTCTCTCCGCTCGAGCTCGTGGCGCAGCAATTCGGCGAACAGGTGGTGGTAGCGATACCACTCGCCCCGCGGGTCGAGCGGGATCAGGAAGTAATTCGAGCGCTCGACTCGGTCAAGCATTTTCCGCGCGTCGCCGGCGCCGGTGACCGCGTCACACAGCGGTGCGCAGAATTGCTCGAGCACGCTGGTGCACAGAAGAAACCTCAACACCGCATCCGGCTGCTGGTCGAGCACCTCCCCGGCCAGGTAGCCCACGATCCGGCGATCGCCTCCCGAGAATCCGGCGATCAACTCGTCCGCATCCCGACGGTCGCGCAGCGACAGCGCCGCCAGATACAGCCCCGCGGCCCAGCCCTCGGTGCGCTGATGAAGGCGGCTCACTGTCTCGACCGCCAGACCGAGCCGGTGAACTTCGTTCAGCAGGTACTCCGCTTCGGGCTCGGAGAAGCCCAGCTGCTCGGGATCGATCTCGCTGAGACTTCCACGCGCGCGCAACCTCGCGAGCGGCAGCGGCGGCTCTGATCGCGAGGCGATCACGAAGCGATGATTGCCCGGCACCTGCCCCAAAAGTAACCCCATCCCCGCATGGATCGCCCCGTGCCGAATCACGTGGTAGTCATCGAGCAGAAGCACCGTCTCGCTGGGCGTCTCGAGAAGCTCGTTGATCAAGGCCGGGACAGCCTCTTCCATCAGATCGACACCCGGAGCCCGCAGCAACGACAGCGGGCCCTCGCCAAACTCGGGAAGCACCGAACGCAACGCCGCGATCACGTAGCTCCAGAACCTGACAGGCTCGTTGTCACCCTCGTCCAACGAAAGCCACGCCACCTTGCGCTCGCGCATTGCCGCCAAGCGCCACTGCGCCATCAGCAGCGACTTGCCGCTGCCAGCCGGACCTCGGATCACCGTCAGCGGTCGAACAAGACCAGCCCCCAACGCCTGAACTAGCCCATCCCGCGGAACAAGCTCCCGAGGCAAAGGAGGCTCAAACTTCGTTCCCAGAAGCAGGAGCCTGCGTTCTCCGGTCGCGACGCTCACTACCGAATTATCGAGTCGGGACGTCTTTGCGTTACGCAACCCGTCTGATCGCGCTCGCGTGAGCGAAGTCGCGATCAAATCAGCGAGCTGGTCGGGTCGATCAATCATCGGCGCACCGTGCCATGAGGTCAGGTTTTTCGCGCGTCGGAGAGATACTCGTCCGGCGAACGATGCAGGTCTCTAGCCAGTCGCTTCGCCGGTCTCGCAAATCGCCACAAGCGCAACCCTGCGCCCGAAGGGGTCCGCCCGCCGGTCTGCCTAGGTAGGCGCCTCGCAGTGAAGGGCAGAGACAGGCCGAGCCGGCCTGTGCCTCGTGCAGAAGTGATCGTCCGGCATCCAGGAGCTCGGTGCCGGTTTCACGAACCAGCGGCCACGTCGTCTGCCAGGGCGAGCGGTACCGTGGCTCCTGCTCAGGGCCGACTGTCGACTGAAGCAGTAGCACCGACCTCGTGGCCGCGGGGCCGACATTGCGGCAGCGGCTCGGTGAAGGTCCCGGCCGCTGCCGGTCGATCAAACGTCGGCAGCGCTCTGGAGACCCATGCCCAGTTCGCGCCGAAGCGAATCTTCGGCTGCCCGAGGATTGCGTCTGATCCCGGAGACCAGCGGCGCGGTGTGCATTGGGCGGCTACTGGTGCGGACTATTCGCCGTCGCGGATCGCCTGCCCCAGCACGCGTGCAGCAGTTCCCTCAAGACCCAGACTGTTGGATCGGCGAGCGCTCGGGTAATCACGTCGAGCTCACGCTGATAGGACTCCACGGTGCCGCCGCCGAGCTCGTTGATGACCTCCAGCGTCACTGCCCACCACCTTGCCCACGGCGACCCTCCACGAACGACTTCCGTGGCAGCTTGATGACGTATGTCGTCAAGACCGCAGCGCTCAAACAACGCTGGCAGCTTTCGGCCAAACACCTTGTCGTAGCCGCGGACGGTCCACCAATCGCCCTCTCGCCACGCGTCGTGGTAGCCGGCATACAGCGGATGCGACGGATCGACCGGAGCGGCCGTGCCCCAATCGGCGTCCTCGTCAATCAGCCAGCCCCCGGGCCGCAGGCACTCCACCATCCGCCGGATCGCCAATTCCTGCCTGCCCACAAGGTGAAACAGCATCAGCCGCGAGCAGACCAGATCAAACGAGCCGGGACCCAGCGGCTCGAGGGGATCCTCAAGGATGTTGTGCTCGACCACCTCGAGATTCGGAAGGTTGAGCCGCCGTAGGTAGCCGAGATCGACGTCAGTCGTGACAACGTGGCCGGTCGGTCCGACCTTCTCCGCCAGCCACGCGGCCATCGATCCGCGTCCCCCGCCAACCTCGAGACATCGCCAGCCTGGCTGGACCAGAGCTCGCCGCCGACGCGAGACCGGATCATAGATCTGCTCCAGCAGGCCTAGCCGCTCATCTTCCGCCACCTCTCGACCGGCGGCGGCAAGCCGATACCCCGGCTCGCGTCCCCGAGCCCCCGCGCCCTCGATCGGGCCCCCCGATTGCGCCACAACGACAAGGTAGCCCGCCAACTGCCGAAACACAACCAGTCCTCCTGGGCCTCGTTGCCACAGTGTTCAGTCGGGCTGCACGGGGCAGTGAGGCGCCAACGGGCGGCGCCGGCTCCCAGTCCCGACGGGCGTCTGGCGGCAGGTCGCCTTGAACGAGTCCTGGAACGGGCGAGCGTCTGTTCATGGCCGAGTCTCGCTGTCATTCGACCGACGTTCTACATGGGCTTCCCGCTCAGATAGGTGTCGCGGGCGACGACTACGTCTGCATGTCGAGGACCGCGTCGCTCAGCCAGCGTGCCTCCTCGGGCCAGGACCGCACCGGCGCCAGCGGCCGGATCACGAACTTGGAGAGCCCGGAGTCGATGTAGCCGGCGATGAGCGTGCGCAGGCCCTCGGCGCCCACCGGGACGAGCTCGAGCTGGTCGATATCCGTACGTCGTCCTCGCGTCTGGGTGAGCAGCCCGGGGGGCGGGACCTCGTGCGAGTAGGCGATGCTCATCCCGAAGTGCTCGGGGTCGAACGCGCGTCCGGCGCGCGCGGCAGCTGCCTGGATCCGCTCCCGGGCGGGCCGAGACTCCTCTGGGGTGAGCTGTGCTCCCAGCCACCCGTCGGCGATCCGGCCGGCGCGCTCGAGCGCCTTTGGTCCGCGCCCGCCGAGCCACACCTCGAGCGGGTCCTGCACGGGCCGCGCGGCGGTGGGCAGCTCGCTGAACGCCAGGCGCTCGGAGCGGTAGTCGACGGTCTCCCCCGCCCACCACCTCCGCACCAGACCCAGGGCCTCCTCGAGCGCGGCGCCCCGGGTGATCCCGTCGAGGCCGAGAGCCTGCGCCTCGCCCGGGCCACCCAACCCGGTGACGAAGCTCAGCAGCAGCCGCCCCGACGTCAGCTGGTCGAGCTGCGCGAGCTGCTTGGCGAGCAGGAACGGGCTGAGCCCGAGCGGGACGACGTTGGCGCCGAGCCGCAACCGCTCGGTCCGCCCGGCGACCATCGCCAACGCGAGCAGCGGATCTAGCACCGGCGCAATCGGGAGATCCGACAGCCAGATCCCGTCGAACCCGTTGGCCTCGATCGCATCGACGAACCCGAGCAGAGCCTCGCCGGACAGCAAGCCGCCGTGCGGGCCGATCGCGAAGCGAACCTTCATGGCCGCATCTTGCCAGTGAATGTGGGCGGGTATCGGGTAGACCACGTGAGGGATCCGGCCGACCGTCGACGTGGTCCGGTACTAAGACGCGTGGAGCACGTCGCCGGCCAGCCCGAGGCAGCCAACACGCGTCGCTTCCGCAGCCACGAAAGCTGATGCGTCTCGATGTCGCTCGCGGGCGGCCCCAGAGCTTCCGCTTCGACTAGGCCGAGGATGCAAGCAGCAGCCGGCGCTTCCGAGCAACGACAGATCAGGACCGCCGAAGGTGCTCACTCAGACCAGTTGGCTTTGGGGTCGCCCCGCGGGCCGTTGACGGATTGCTTCGTGTGCTGAATGGCGAGGGCCGCCCGCGTCCGACACCGGTTGCTGAAGGGTCGCGTTAGGGTCAGAAGCCGATGTGCTTCTCACCGCAGGCTGACTTCACCGCGGGCGCGGTGATCACCGTAGTGGGGATCGAGACGTTGCGCCGCGTGCGGGTGCGGCACGAGTTGATCGTCGGCGCGCTCCCGCTGCTACTCGGAATCCATCAGCTCGTGGAGGGTTTCGTCTGGCTCGGGCTTCGCGGCGAGGTCTCTCCTGGCTTGAGTGACGCAGCCAAGCAGACGTACATCATCTTTGCCCACGCGATCCTGCCGGCATTGGTGCCCTTGGGGTTCACGCTGCTGGAGCCCGATCGCCGGCGAGCGCGATGGATGTGGCCCCTCGTCGGCCTCGGCGTGCTGCTGGGCGCCTACCTGCTGTGGCAGGTCACCGCCTACCCGGTGGGAGCTCAGCAGCAGGCCCGCTGCATCGACTACACCACGCATACGCCGAACGACGCTCGGATCGGCGTGCTCTACGTCGGTGTGACGTGCGGGCCGGCGCTGTTGTCAAGCCGCCGCCACCTCCGGTGGTTTGGGGTCGTGAGCCTGGTCGGCGTGATCGCCGCAGCGATCGTTCGAGTGGATGAGCTGACCTCGCTGTGGTGCGTGTACGTGGCGCTGGTCAGCGTGCTCATCTTCGAACACTTTCGCCGTCAGCGAGCATCCGAGGACGTTGCACCAGCCCTCGAGGCAGTGAGCTGACCGTCCGTGCTGTAGGCAGAGAGGGCCGGACGCGCTGCCTTCACGAACGGGTGGCGACGTGGGCAGCGGACCCGCGGCGCTCGCCGACTGCTCCTTCGCGATCATGAAACGATCAGAGCAGCAGTGCCCGCCTGGTGCCTGCAGCGGCGACGGAGATGGTATGAACGGCCCTTGATCTGGGCGTCGCGGTTGGGTTGATGGAAGGTGGTCGGTCCTCCGCGTCGAACGGCTTTGGTCGAAGGCGCGCGCGGATAGCAGCCGCGCGGCCGGCCAATTCGATGAGGAGGTACCGACCGTGAACGACGGTATGTCATCGGTCGCTCGGGACGCTGCCCGCGAGGTGGCGCACGTGATGCCTGAGCCGTTCCCAGGCGCGGTGGTCGCCGGGTTCGATGTGCATCTGCGGCAGATCACTTTCGATGCTGTGGACTCGTTGACAGGGGAGGTGACGCGTGGGCGGATCGCGTCGACGCCTGCGGCTGTGTTGGAGTGGGTCGCGGGGTTCCCCGGTCGTGAGGTGCATGTCGCGATCGAGGCGTGCTCGGGCTGGCTGTTTGTCGCCCGGGCGCTCGAGCGCGCCGGCGCTGTCGCGCACCTGGCCGAGACCGTCGAGACGCGCGCGCTCCGAGGTCGCAAGCGGCGTGCGAAGACCGACCGTCAGGACGCGCTCTGGCTCAGAGAGCTGCTGGCCGAGGGCAGGCTCCCGGAGGCGTGGATCCCGCCGGAGCACATCCGCCAGTGGCGCTCCCGGTTGCACCTCAGGAAGGCGCTGATCGATGAGCGGACCCAGTGGCTTCTGCGGATCCGCTCCACCCTGTATCACCACGGTGTCAGCCACGGTGCTTCGGCGGAGATCGCAAGCGCGACTGGCCGGGAGTTCCTCGCTGCTCTGGATCTGCCCGCCGACGCCCTGGAGCGGATCGAGGTCGCGTTGTTCATGGTCGACACGCTCGACGCCCGGATCCATGAGCTGGAACTCGGGCTGCGCCGGATCGCCCGCCACCAGGCCGGCTGCCAGGCGTTGATGACCCAATACGGGGTCGGGGAACTGATCGCCCTGGTCACGCTGACCGAGCTCGGCGACGTCACGCGCATGTCCTCATCACGCAAAGCGGTCCGCTTCGCCGGGATCGAAATGCGGGCATCAAACTGCACCTCCTGTAGCGGCGGTTTTGGTTTGAGGGATGTGGCTGGAGTTCGCGATCCGCTGCTGGCATTCCTGCTCGATGGCGGGGCCGAACGGGATCCGCAGGCGGTTCGCGCTGTCGCGGTCGGCGGCGAGCTTGCCGTATGAGATCCAGTTGTAGATCACGCCCGAGGAGATGCCGAGCTGCTCGGCGACCTGGTCGACGGTCAGCCCGCCGTCGTCATCGGGTGGTGGTGTGGTGGGGATGTTGTGGGCGCGGCGGATGTGACGGACGGCGTGGTCGGTGAACGGGAGGCCTTTGCCGGTCCTGATGCCAGTGGCGTTCAGCTCGACCGCGATCTCGGCGTTCGTGCGGTCGCGGCTGAGGCGCGTGATCAGCGCGATCGTCTCGGGTGGTGTGCGCGTCGTGTCGTTGATGCTCGGTGGCCGCTGCATCGTGTGCTGTTCGGCGGCGCCGGTGCGCCAGCGGATCCCGACCTGCACGTCGCGACTCTCGGGCTGGCTCGTGATCGTGACGTCGGCGATCAGAGCGCGCAGCAGTCGCTTGCGGTCCTTCTCACTGGTGGTCTGGGCGGCCCAGAGCGCCGGGACGTCGCGCGCGAGCGCTTCGAGCTGCTCACGTGAGGGCTCCGGCGCGGGCGCGGTTTGCTCGGCGAGCTCGGCCTCCGCGTCGGCGAGCTCGCGAAGCTTGGTCTCCCAGCGGGTCTCGAGGCTGCGGGCGACGAGGCGGTTCTCCGGCTCGCAGGCGTGAAACGCGCGCTCGGCGCGCGCGGCGTCGTAGCGGGCACGCTCGACCCGCAGCTCGAGCGCCCGGTCTGAGCGCGCGCGGCGGTCGGCGACCTCATCAGCGGCGGCGAGCGCGACCGCGATCTCCTCCGGCGTGAGCACCGCGAGCAGCCGGCGGGCGACGAGCTCGTCAACGCCGGCGGCCTTGACCGAACGGCAGCCCGGGGTCTGGACGTGGTTGATGCGCGAGACCGAGCAGTCGTAGTGCGCGCCCTTGGCGCGATATTGCACGCTCATCGCGTGCCCGCACGCGCCGCAGCGCACGATCCCCTGACACAACGCCGAGCCCTCGCGCGGGGGTCGCTGACCCTGACGCGTGTGATTCTTCGCGAGGCGCTGCTCGTTGGCGAGATACGCCTCCCAGGTGATGTAGCCAGGGTGATGGTCGCGGATCAGCACCGGCCATTCCGAGCGGGGCAGCTCGACCGTCGCCGTGGCGATCGTCCCGTCCGGCCGGACGACCCGCCGGGAGCGGCAGCGCCCGAACACGTACGCCCCCGCGTAGCACGGGTTCTGCAGCATCCGCACGACCCGCGGGTGGCTCAGCACACCCCAGCGCAGCTCGCCCGCCCATGCGCCGCCCCACGCGCGCTTCGGGAACCGCCGGCCCGCGAACACGCCGAGCACCCCGTACGCCGAGCCGGTCGCCACGAACGCGGCGAACACGTCGCCGATCGCGGCCTGGACCTCCTCGTCGGGATCGATGATCGTCCGGCCCTCCTCGTCATAGACGTACCCGACCGGCAGCCCGAAGCGCAGCTCGCCGCGATCCGCGGCGGCACGCTTGGCGCCCTGCAACCGACCGGCCATCACGTGCAGCTCCGCCTCGGACATCTGCGCCTTGAGCCCCAACAGGAGCCGATCGTTGAAGTCCTGCAAGTCATAGATCCCGTCAGTGTCCAGCACCAGGGTGTCGGTCAACGCGCAGAACTCAAGCAGCCGCAGGAGGTCCGCGTTGTTGCGCGCCAACCTCGAGACCTCCAGCCCGAAGATCGCGCCGACTTCGCCCAAACACACGCGCGCGACCAGCTCCTTGTAGCTCTCCCGCGCGTGCGTGTCGCGACCGGAGACGCCGAGATCGCCGTCGACGACCACGATCCGTTCCGACTCCCACCCCAACCTGGCCGCCTCCTCGGCGATCGCGTACTGACGCTCGGTCGAGCGGACGTTCAACCGCACCTGCGCCGGCGTTGACTGACGCAAGTAGACCACCGCCAGGCGCTGCAGATGCGAGCTCGTGATCTTCCGCTGCGCACCGATCATCGCCCGCCTCCGCCGCCAGCGCCGACTCGACCATGTTCGCGACCACGGCGACCACCTCGAGCAGGTCCTCGCCCACCCGCCATCACTCCAACGCCCGGCGCCTCAACAACTCCACGTTGATCTGCGAGATCTCCAACAGCAGCTCCTCGTTGCGGTGCGTGACCTCCACGTGCGCCTCGCAGACCGGCGCGAGCGCCGCCGGCACGTAGACCGTGCGGCTGCGCCCATCGGCGTAGACAGCCAAGTACGGGTACGGCCCGTGCAGCTCGCCGCGCCGACAGCGGCACCCCTCGCTCGAGCACCGCCGCTCCTTGTGCAGCAACACGCCGCGTAACGTCCGCTCGGGATCCGACAACCCACCCGCGAGCCGCCGACGGCGAGCCAGCAACTGCCGCACACTCAACTCGCTGAATTCCGAGGCGCTCATTAGCTTGTATTTGATTCGCTGACAAGCTCACGACTCCTTCCCGCCCGCGATCGCAGCGGCCACCGCGGCCACGACGACCAGCACCTCGAAGTTCAACGCCCGCGCGCCTGGCGGCGTGCCGCGATCGGTCGCGTCCTCGACAAGCTCGAGATTCCGCCCGTCGCCGGCGTCGCACACGAACACGCGACTACCGCCGCAACGGCGCTCCAACAGCACCTCCAGCCGCCGTCCGCGCAGCGGATGAAACGGATGCGTGACGACCACCGAACCCAAAGACACGCCAGACAACCTGGCGGTATGACTCGTGCGTCGACATCGGCGTTCACCGCTCCGACCGCTCCGCCAGGGTCGGGAAACTCACCCGCCAAGGATCACCCACCCTCCGCTGGGCGCTATATGAAGCCGCGCAATCCGCAACACGGCCAGCCAGCCCCGACTACAACCACTACCACGCGCTCAAAGCCCGCGGGCTGACCCACACCCGTGCGTCGCTCACGATCGCCCGCAAGATCGCCAGACGCAGCTACCACCTCCACCACCAACTCGGACCCGCCGCGCTCGAACCGATCGGCGATTGACCCGGGGTGCTACCGCTCCAACCGCCCCCCATCAACGATGGCCTCCAGCTTCCAGCCAGCTCCATCAGCTTCTGTGGCACCCACCAATAGTGGCGACCCTGACAAAGACCGAGCGGCTGGAGTCGACCCGAGGGACGACCAATCACCCATCACGCCACCGACCGCCCTGCCCGGCGGTCGCGGACCCAGATAAGCCCGGGCGCCCACGGAGCAACCCACCCCCCAACCCGATCGGAGAACTTGACACAACCCAACCGTTCAGATAAGCAGAAGCGACCCCTGCGGGCCGTGAGAATTGTCAGGTTGTTCCGGAGCGCGAGCGAATCGGTCTCGGGATGGCGCGCGCAGATATGCGAGACCGCGTGTCTGATCCCGAAACCTCGTGGCGACCCGGCTTGTTCAGACGGCCGACCGACCTCGGGAGCGGAGCGCCGGGCGAGGATCTGCCGCGCGAGACAGAGGCTGGCTTGCGAGGCGACGCGAGGAAATACAGGCCTGGCTTCACGAGGGTGTCGGGATCCTCGAAAATGCTTCATGCGGCGACATCGAGCTTGTCAAGTTCTCGCTTATCCGTGAGTCCCATTTCCGCGAGTGGTGGCGGGTTGTCGTGCTGGCCGGGCTGCATCGGGAGAACAAGACGAATCTGTTCCATGCCCATCTCCTGAGGCGTGGGGATCTGGTTCCCGATCGGTGCGGCGGCCGCGTAGGTCGGCAGCGAGCGGCTCCGATCGACGATGTCATCGGAGCCGCGGGTGGTGTATGGACTGGCGAGACTCAGACGGGACAGTGTGTGGGGTTCGTCGGGGCGTCGATCCTCCGGGGCTGCCCATGGGGGATGAGCTGCACGGCGATCGTCTCGGCCTGGGCACTGCCGTTGTTGCGCAGCGTGTGCTCGTCTTTGCCCCCGGCGTCGATGAATCCCTCCCCGGCGGTGTAGGTGTGCCCGGCGCAGTTGCGGTCCTCGGTGGTGTAGTTCGTCACCTCTCCGGACACGACCAGGATCAGGCTCGGACCCGGATGCGAGTGCCAGCCGGTCGTTCCTTTCGGATCGATCTTGTTGTCGACGACGTAGACGTCCGTGTTCCCGTAGGCCGCCATCAGCGCTCCCCACGCGGGCGGGAACGCGTGGCCCTGGGCAAAGAATGAGCTGAACTGCGACTCGGCGAGGATCGTGGTGCTCAACCCAGAGCTCGGCGTAGCCAGGACGTTACCGGCGTACGCCGCGCTGCCGGCCGCACCGACCACAAGCGCCAGCATCCACTTCGACCTCAGCACCCGCAGCGTGCGTCGATGTCGGGCGAACAGGCTCCCGATCGATTGCGATTTCATGTCTGCTCCTTTCGAGCGGTTTGCGTGTTGTTTTGTTGTGGTCGCTTATTGGCCCGCGGGGCGGAGTGGGCCAGGGGCCCAGGCGCGTCAGGCCGAGCAACCCGTCCGGCGTCGATCAGTGCGAGGGACAGCGCGGCCACCTCGGCGGCGATGAGCGTGCTTAGCGCAACGCCGCCTGGTCCTGACAATGGAACTTCGCACCGCTCAGCGCTCGGAGGATCACGCACCCCCACTGGGGCGGCAGCGGCTGCTGGACCATCGAGCCGGCGGAGTTGAAGTTAAAGGTCCTGGCTGACGCCGGCACGGTGGTGGTAGCGATCGCGATCGCGATCGTGATGGTGAGGATCGCGATGGTGAGGTGATGGATGCGGGCGTGGGTCATTTGACTGCCTCCTCTTGGTCTAGAGAGTGATTTGCCTTGGGGTCCGGGCCTCGACTGAGATCCCCGGCAGCGTGTTCAAGTGCGTTGCGGCGTGTTTCGGATCCGACGCGCGCAGGCGCTCGGCTTCGTCTGGCGGCGATCACGAGACCGCCGCCGAGGGCGACCATCGATAGTCCGAGACCGCCGGCGGCGCCGATGCTGGCGTCGCCCCAGTCAAAGCCGCCGGGAGCCGAGACCCGGACGACCTGGACTGCCGGCTGGGGGGATGGTGTGCTTCTAGCCGACCGGGGGTTGAGCTCGAACCGTGCCGAGGCTGGGGCTGGGGCGATGGCGCCGAGCACCACTGCTAGGGCCAGCGTCGTCTTGATTTGGTGATGGTTGAGCCCCATTGCGAGGACCTCGTGGTTGCCAATCGCGCGGTGTGATCGGATTGGGTGAAACCGTCGCTCCGGCTGGTGGTCGAGCGGTTGGAGGCGGTGGGAGATCGGTGGGAGGCGGGTCGCAGGCGGCGCTTGGCCGGACGGCGTGGTAGTACGGTTGGCCTCGGGCTAGAGATCGTGCTTGCTTTCCGCATTCTGGGGCCGTTGGACGTGGTCGACCGCGAACAAGCGGTTCTGCTCGGCGGGCCGAAGCAGCGGGCGCTGCTGGCGATCTTGTTGCTGCGCCGCGGGGAGGCGGTCTCGAGTGATCGTCTGATCGATCAGCTGTGGGGCGAGCGGCCACCGGCGACGGCAGCGAAAACGTTGCAGGGGTATGTGTCGCATCTGCGCAAGGCACTGGGCAACGAGGTGCTGTTGACGCGTGGCGGCGGTTATCTGCTTGCGGTGGCGCCGGGTCAGCTCGACGCCGAGCGCTTCGAGGCGATGGCCGCCGACGCGCGTCGCGCGCTTGCTAACGGCGACGCTTCCGCCGCGCGCAAGCTGTTGGGCTCGGCGCTGGGGCTGTGGCGCGGCGAGCCGCTCGCCGATCTTGCGTACGAGCCGTTCGCCCAGGGCGAGATCGCGCGCTTGGAGGAAGCTCGGCTGGCCGCGCTCGAGGATCGATTCGACGCCGACCTCGCGCTCGGTCTTCACCGCGATGTGGTCGGCGAGCTCGAGGGACTCGTCAGACTGCACAGCCGCCGTGAGCGGCTGCTGGGGCAGCTGATGCTGGCGCTGTATCGAAGCGGGCGCCAGGTCGATGCGCTTGATGTGTTTCGCCGAGGCCGCCAGGTGCTGGGTGACGAGCTCGGACTGGCACCCGGTCCCGAGCTGCGAGCGCTCGAGCAGCGGATCCTCACTCAGGACCCGGCGCTCAAGACGCCGACCACAACGCCACCCGCGCGAAGGCCGACTGAACCCGCAAGGGGCGTGCCGGCTGCCCGCGGACGTGCGCTGATCGCCGCTGGTGGCGCGATCCTGCTCGCGGCAGCGATCGCGGCGGGGATCGTCGGGATCGCTGGTGGCGGGGTCGTCACGGTACGTGTGCCGCCGAACTCCGTGGCGGCGATCGACCCGCACACAAACCGTGTTGTGGCGGAGGTCGCGGTCGGGGCGCGGCCGGGCGCGATCGCGTTCGGTTCCGGGTCGCTGTGGGTCGCCAACCTCGACGACCAGGACGTCTCGCGCGTCAATCCCGGGACGCTGCAGACGCTCCGGACGTTCCCAGTCCCCGGCCCTCCGACGGGCATCGCAGCGACTCCCGCCGGTGCGTGGGTGGTCGAGTCAGACACAAGCCCGACGGCGAGCCTGACCAGCAGCGTGTTCGTTGACCGGATCGACCCCGAGTTCGACACGCCCGGCGGCCGCGTGCGGATTGGCAATGTGATCCCGAGCGGGCCGGGGGTGGTCGCTGCGCAAGGTGACTCGGTCTGGGTCGCGCCGTCCACGGGCCTGCTGACCCGCCTGAATGCGACCACTGGAGCAAAGGGGCCGCAGCTCGATCCGAACGCCAGCCCGGCCGGGATCGCGATCGGCGACGGGGCCGTCTGGCTCACCGACGCCGAAGCCGACAACGTGGTCCGCGTCGACCCGACCGGACTGCTGACATCGATCCCGGTCGGCAGCGGGCCGACGGGGATCGCGGTTGGCGCGGGCGGTGTGTGGGTCGTCGATTCGCTCGACGACGCGGTCGTCCGGATCGACCCGGGCTCGCGATCGGTGACGGCGACGATCCCGGTCGGACTGTCACCAGCCGGAATCGCGTTCGGGGCCGGGTCGGTCTGGGTCGCCAACAGCGGCAACGGGACCGTGACCAGGATCAACCCCAACACCAACAGGGTGCAAGCGACGATCGCGGCCGGCGGCAGCCCCCAGGCGATCACGATCGCGGACGGGAGGGTATGGGTGACGGTCGACGCGCAGTCGATCGCGCCGGATCCCGGCCGTTCCGGTGGCGGAACGCTCCGGATGGTCTCCTCGACCGACGTCGGCTCCATGGACCCCGCGCTCGCGGGCGCTGAGGAGCTCCTGTACGCGACGTGCGCGCAACTGGTGAACTACCCCGACAAGGCGGGTCCGGCGGGCTCGCAACTGATCCCTGAGGTCGCGCAGTCGCTACCGACACGTTCGGGCGACGGCAGGACCTACACGTTCAAGATCCGGCCCGGCTTTCGCTTCTCGCCACCGTCTGACCAGCCGGTCACCGCCAAGACGTTCAAGGACACGATCGAGCGCACGCTGAACCCGAGAATGGATAGCTACTCGGCGCAGTTCCTGGCCGATGTCGTCGGCGCTCGCGCGTACATGGCCGGGAAAGCCGCCCACATCGCCGGCGTGACCGCCACCGGAGACACGCTCACCATCCGCCTGCTCGCCCCGGCGCCGGACTTTCTCTCCCGGATCGCGCAGCCGGCGTTCTGCGCGGTCCCGTCCAACACCCCGATCAAAGGGACGCGCGGGGTGATCCCGTCCGCCGGGCCTTACTACGTGGAGTCCTACATGCCCGGCCAGGGGGTCGTGCTGGCACGCAACCCCAACTATCACGGCAGCCGTCCACACCACTTCGCGCGGATCCAGCTCGCGGTCGGGATCCCCGCCCGGCGAGCGTTCGCCGAGATCGAGGCCGGCACCGCCGATTACACGGATCTGGCCTCGTATTCCTCGACCACGATCGCCGCGCGCGCCGCGCGACTCGCCGCCCGCTACGGGCCCGGGAGCGCCGCGGCCGCGCGCGGACGCCAACAGTACTTCGTCAATCCGGGGCTCCAACTCGACTACTTCGACCTGAACACCCACCGGACGCTGTTCAGCGACGTACGCGTACGCCAAGCGGTCAACTACGCGATCAACCGGCGGAAGCTCGCTCGGCTAGGCGACTCCTTCCAGGCAGTGCCCGAGCGGCCGACCGACCACTACCTCCCGCCGGGAATGCCCGGCTACCGCGACGCACACGTCTACCCGACCACACCCAACGTAGCCAAAGCGCGCGAGCTCATCAGGCAGGCCCACGCAGCCGGCCGAACCGCCGTCCTGTACACGTGTGACGTCTATCCATGCCAGCAGCAGGCGCAGATCGTCAAGACCGATCTTGCGAAGATCGACCTCCGAGTCCGGATCACGAGCCTTCCGTCCGCAAAGATGTTCGCGCAAGAGGAAACACCGGGCGCGCCGTTCGATCTCGCCTGGGACGGCTGGATACCCGACTACCCCGACCCCCAGTCGATGCTCAGCTCGATCCTCGAAAACGGCTCCGTGGGCCCGACGTTCAAGGATCCGGCCTACCGGCGCAAGCTCGAAAGAGCGTCGCGGCTCTCCGGCCCCGAGCGTTACCTCACATACGGCGAACTCGACCTCGATCTCGCCCGCAACGCCGCGCCGCTCGCCGCGTTCGACAACCTAACGGACAACGAGTTCTTCTCCGCTCGGATCGGCTGCCAGGCCTACGGGATCAACGGCATGGACCTCGCAGCGCTCTGCCTCAGGCACCCCTGACGCTAAGCGCCAAGAACGGCCCGGCGCCGGCCGTGGCCGCGGTCGCCGGGCGCTTGCAACTAAGCCGCCCTGCGAGCAAGCGGCATCGAACGCGAGGGTGCTCCGCGGTCCATCAGCTGATATGCGAGCCAGGCGACTCCCGTCAAACCATCGTGGCGATCGGATCGCATGTCGCGAAACGCCGCGGATTACAGGGTCACGCTTACGAAGGCCGCGTCGAGCGGCAGCTGGGCTCCGGTTAGGAGGTTGGACCGCCCCCGGTTTGGACGACACGTCTTGCCTTGTGTAGTTGATGTTTGTATCAGCGAGATTGCTCCTGGACTACCGAGCGGAGAGGCCACCCGTTGGCGTTCGTCCCTTGATTGCCGTCCGTCGCGGCCTGAGCGGGACCGGTTTGAGTGGCGAGGGCGTCGTCGGGAGAGATCGGGCCGTTGGCGGCAAAATCGACGCCGACCGTCGAGATGCGACGCGTTGTGAGCCCGTCTGAGGCGCTCGGCGAGGTCGACGCAACCGATCCGTTGTCCGAAGTCGAGGCCTCGAGCGCTCGTTGTGCGAGCTCGACGTGCTGGCGTTCGAACTCGGTCGGGGACAGGTAGGCGAGCGTGGAGTGCCGGCGCCGCGGGTTGTACCAGCCCTCGATGTAGCCGAAGATCGCGGTGCGCGCCTCGGCGCGGGTCGGCCACGATTGCCGGTAGATCTTCTCCTTCTTGATGGTCGCGTGGAAGGTCTCGCAGACCGCGTTGTCATAGCAATCGCCGACTGAGCCCATCGAGATCTCGATCCCGGCCTTGGCGCAACGCTTGCCGAACAGCACCGGTTGAGTCTGAGTTGGCAGCCCTGATCTGAGTGGTGCACGAGACCCGGGCCTGGGCGACGTCGGGCAAGCGCCATCTCGAGCGCGCCCACGACGAGCTCGGCGCGGAGGTGCTCAGCCATCGACCAGCCGACGATCAGCCGGGAGAACAGGTCCTGGACGTGCGCCAGGTACACGAACCCCTCCCACGTCGAGATGTAGGTGATGTCCGCCGACCAGGTCTGGTTCGGGCCCTCGGGGCGAAAGTCACGCTCGAGCAGGTCGGGGGCGACTCTGACACCCGGCAAGCGCACGGTCGTGCGCCGGCGCTTGCGCGCCAGCAGCCCGGAGATACCCGCCGCTCGCATCAGCCGCTCCACGCGCTTACGCCCGACGCGGATCCCGTGCTGCAGGCGCAGCTCGGCATGGACACGCCGCGCGCCGTACGTGCCGTCCGAGGCGGCGTGGATCTCCCTGATCTTCTCGATCAGCCACGCGTCGCCGAGCGCCCTGTCCGAGGGCGCGCGACGCTCCCAGTCATGGAAGCTGGTGCGGTTCACACCCAGCGCTCGGCACATCACGGAGACCGGAAAGTTCGCCTTCTCCGCCTCGATCAGCGAGAACATCTCGCCTACGGCTCGCCGGTCTCCCGGGCGAAAAAAGCGGCTGCCTTCTTGAGGATCTCGCGCTCCATCCGCAGCGTCTGATTCTCACGACGCAACCGCGCCAGCTCCTCACGCTCGTCGGTCGAGAGGCCGTCCGGGCGCTTGCCCTCATCGCGCTCGGCCTGCTTGACCCAGTTGCGCAACGTCACATCGGAGAGCCCGAGATCCTCCGCGATCTGCCGCTGCGACTTGCTCGAGATACGGACGAGCTCAATCGCCTCACGCTTGAACTCCTCTGGATACGGCGGTCTGGTTCGAGGCACTTCTCACCTCCTGGCCCGGTCTTTCGACCAAAGCCCTCACGTGTCCTCGAAACCGGGGGCACTCCAAACCGGCACGGAGCGGTCGCTTTCGGAACCGGAGGCGCTAGCCGAACGCGGCGGGTTCTAGCTAGCCGTGACGCGCTAAGGATGGTCGTCGCCGCTCGGTCCTCGCTGCCGGTCCTAGACCGATCCAGAAGGCAAGCCGCGCCCAGGTCGCGCCGGCGCAGATTGCCGCTTTGGCGCAGCCGCTAGCCAGTTCTCCGGCAAGCAGGCCGTCGGCCACAGGCCCGTTTCCCGCGCAACTCAGGTCTCTCGTCGATTTCGACTGGAGACGTGCTTTCGAAATTTGCGGGGCTGGGACCCGCGGGCCCTGCATTCACGAAGAGAGGGGTGTCTGCGCCGGCCGTCACGCCGGCGGGCGCACCGGCGATGGCGAGATGCACGGATGTGGCGACGAGCAGGGCGGACACTGTCGGCAGGGACGAGCCCTGCCTTCGCATTCGCGAGGGCATCGTCGTGCCGCGCCGTGGCTGCCTTTGTTCCCATCCGCGGTCACGCTGCGACCGCGGATGGGAGCCTTTCTCGAACTCATCGCTGTGGTTCCGTCGGGGGCACGCCTTACCCTTGCTGCTCCTATGACCAGAATGCAGAAACCACGCCGGAACCGCGAGATTGGACAAATTCGGGTCGTGGGTCCCGACGGTGCCGAGCGAATGGTCGTGCCGGGCCAGTTGGAAGCTGAGAACGAGCTGAAGCAGGCGCGCGAGGCGCGCGAGATGCGACGGCAGCAAAAGCTGTTCGCGCTCAGGCGCGGAGACATCGTGACGGTCAGGCCAACGACCGCTACGCTTTCCGACCCGCGCCTTCGCTGGTACACGGAGACTGGGCTGTGGTGGTTTACCGCGAGGGTTAATGGTCCCGAGCGGACGGTCACCGGGAAGACGATCATCGTTGAGCGCAAGTGCGAGGAGGACTTCGCCTTCGATGTGGTCCGCACCTACTCGCCGACCTCGCCGAAGGAGGCGGACCGGTACCGGTATGCGCTCCGTATACCGCTCCCGAAGCGGCAGCGGATCCGGACGTTCCGCCATGACGAGCCTCTGGTGACGTCGTCCCAGCTCAGTCGCAAGCAGCGAGACCTCCTGACCCGGCCCGAGCCCTCATGCATTGGCTACATGAGCGGCTGCACATGCACGCGGTGCAAGGGCATTGACCGCATGGCCGCGTAGCTCGGGTCAAAAGCGGTTCACCCAACAGCTGAACGCCGTCCAGGATCAATGCGCCGGCTCGCTCGGGATGCGCCGACAGACCCCCCCGGTCCTTCGCAACCGTCCGCTAAGCGCGGAATTCAAACGCTCGATACTGCGCCAGCGCTCATGGGCGACAGTTGGGCCGTCAGCGGCGATGACTCGCGCGGGCTTGACGCTGCCGACGCAATACCGAGAGCCGTCACTGCGGCGGTCGTCGGTGTGGTGGCCCCAAGTGCCCGAAACCGGCACTGTGAACGACGGGTCAGCCCTCCAGATAACGGCTGGTCTGCGCTGGTGAGCGGCAGTCCGACGACGGACGACTGGGCTGCTGCTTGCCTGCTTGCAGACCCGCCGACGCCCGGCTAACGGCTCGCCGGGGTGTCGGCTCGGCGGCAGCGGATGCCCGGTTTGGCGGGGCGGTGCGGAAGTCTTCGTCGACGAGGCAGACGTGCTAGTAGTCGGCCAAGCCGCGGCGGCCGCTAGCTCTGATGCGGTTAGCGCCGACTTGCTTCTGTGCAGTAGAGCAGCCGCAGCAGCTCCGCCGCCGCGGCGCCTGCGTCACGCCTCAAGCGGCAGTCCCGGCCGGGTTGGTCGGCCGGCTGGCGGCGTTCCATTGGGGACGTCTCATGGTCGCTCTGGAGCTCTCGCGAGGTCGCTGTGTTTAGCCCGAAGCGTCACTCTGCGCGCTGGTGTGCGATGTGTTGGAGTCGCTGCTGATGGGGGATCGAATCGAATTGGTGCACGAGCCAAGATTCAAGCTCGAGATGGCTCAGGCCAAGACTGGCCGGCGGCTGGCCCAGGCGAGGGGAAAGACCGGGTCGGAACCCCATTTTGGGGGTTCCGACCGGTAAATCAGCCTTCGATCACTGGCTCCTGGCCCCTGCCCCAAATCAGCCGGTCGAATGTTGATGATTGACCAATGCGACCGGTGTGCGTGTCCGACGGGGGCACATCAGGCGCCGGCTTGGTCCGATCTCGGTTGATCGTGGTCTGGCCTCCTGCTTTCTGAAGAGCATCGGCGATGTTGAGGATCGGGCTGATGGTCATGAGGTCTCCAATTGGTAGGCGTGCTGAATCCCTATCGCGTGGACGCTGATCCTGCCCTGGGCATCGACTTCGATGCTGACGCCCTCGAACTCTCGCTTGGCCCGGAGGGCGGCGCGCTGAGCCTGGCTGACGAAGCGGTCCAGCTTGGCAATGTGGTGCCCGTGCAGGGTGAACCTCGTTACCAACGGCTCTTGCCTGTGTTGCGGCACTCGAGCTGCTCGGTACTTAGCTGTGCATAGCTTGCTTGCGAGTCGTGCTTGTTCGCCGGCGCGTTCGAGCTCGCCGGTGCGCTGCTGGGCGAATATGTAGTTGAGCTGGGGGTTCATCGAGGCTCCTGGAAGGTCGTGGGTCGGACGACATGCCGTTATCAACATGCGAAAGATGAGACGAGAACTTCACCCACCGGTGGCGGGTGCCTGTAGGTCGTGTGCGCTGTGCCGCACCGTGGCTGTGAGGATGAAGCTAAGCCGCGGTCCGCACATCGGGCGATCACCCTATTTCCCGCCTTAAGCGGCGCCCGGTCGCCCGAGCGTCAGAGGCCACGCGAATCGCGTTCCCCCTCCGACAGCGACTCGCGCGGCTTCTCACCGACCCCGACCGAAAGCATCCGCTCGATCCGGGCCTGTATCTCCCACGACGGCGGCGCGGTACCTCTCACGGCGTAGGCGCCTTCGTGGTCTCGCAGGACTTGAGGGAACCTACGCCGTCGCCTTTTCCACTCTGCCGCTCCGATCGAGTTGCACCAGTCTCGGCGCGGCTGCTGCATCCGAGCAGCAGGGGCCACGATCCGGCGCGCCCGGGCGTTGCCGCATTCGTGGAGAGCAGCAGCCCGGTCACGACAGCCAGCTCCGTGGGCGGTGGTGGTGGTGGCGGCATCGGGCGGTAGAGCGTGTCGGGTCAACCGATCTGCTCTCCAAGGGAGGAGCTATGTCTTCTCTGCAGCTGCTCGACGTCACCGGTCGCCGCCGGCGAGCGCCGCCGCCCAGTCGCGTCGAGCAATACCGGTGAAGAAGACATCGCTCCCTCCCTTCGAGAGCAGATCGTTGGTCGTGCTGCTCTACCGCCACCGCCCTCAGGACGCAGTCGTCGCGCGGAACGCCTCACGGCAGGCTCGCCAGGCGCCCGCCGAACAGACCAGACCGACATCGCCCGAGCAGCTCAAACGCGGCAGTGCTGGGGACAAGGCCATCACGCTGCTGCTCCCCCAGCGAGCAGCCATCACGCGGCACGCCTGGTGCTCGTCCTTTGGGGAAGCGCGACGGAGCGACCTGCCGGTCATCTGTTGCCGGCCGCCGGTTGTGTCGAGCGCACAGGCCGCGACTACCGGCGGTCACGACCACGCTGTCGCCCCGACTGCCGCAACCGCGGCGATGCACTCGCGCCGGTGCCGGCAAGCGTGACCACTGCTTCTCCTGAGAGCGATCGTGAGCTCAGTGGCCGTGCAGCGAGCGAAGCAGTCGCCCGCGTCGCCCACAGCCGATGGAAACGTCGGCGGTTCACGCCTGAGACAGTCATGGCGGCGGTCGCTGCTGCTCTACGGCGGATCAGGCAGTTTCGGGAACACGTCCAGGTGGGGTCGATAGTTCTGCGTGTTCGTGAAAGCGGCTGCGTCAGGATCCCTCCGGCCTGGTCCCTCGCCGGATGCGGAGGTGGCTTTCGCCAGCGTCGGCGTTACTGGTGGAGATGCCTGGCCATCCCTGGGTCGCCGACGCGACCCGCACGACACGAGGCAGCGGAGGCTGAGAGAGATCGACGCGAGACAGCCAGGGCTCGGTAGGTGCGGTGGGGGTTTGACGGGGGCGGCTTCTCGCGTGACGTCTCGTGACTTCGGAGAATCACATCTGTCGTCCGACCGCCGCGAGCGCCCGCGCGGCATGGCCGCGCGGGCGCTGGCATTGGGACGGGAACGATCAGCCCGGGATGCCAGGGATGCTCGGAAGACCGTGGATCAGGCCGGTGTATCCAGCGAAGCAGTCGTGGGCGGAGGAGCCAGCACCGGCGGGCCAGTTGACCCCGTCGTTGTAGAAGATGTCCGCCTCCTGTCCGTCGGCGGCGATCTCGGTCGAGCTGCTCGCGCTTCCGACCTGGTCGAAGTCTCCAGGCTTCAGTGGGGCGCTCGTCGTGCTGTCCAGGGCGTCGCTGTTGGTATGGATGTTGACCTTAGTCCCGGCGCGCGCCGGACCCGTCCCGTCGAGATCTGCGGTTGTGTTCGCTGTGACGTCGAACGTCACCTGGTTCTGCCCGTTCGTTTCCTTCGAGCAGGTCGATGTGAATGTGAAGTGTCCGTTTCGACCGAGCACGACCGTGTCACCGGCATTGAAGAACTTCTCGCCGTGCGAGTACGCGAAGTGCCGATACTGGAGGAAGAAGCTCGGGGGCTTTCCGCCCAGATGGTTGGCGTTGCCCGCCGTCGAAACGACTGCTGCGGCGCTGCCGCTCAGCGCGATGAACAGGGCGATGACGCTGATCAGCATCGGGGCGGACAACCGCGTTGAAAGCGATTTCATTGAGGACCTCCTCGGGGGTGTGGGGTTTGTTTGCTCAGGGCGTGATGTGGAATGTGGTGTGCTGGGGGTTGCCGGCGAGCCCGTCGGTGGTGGGCGTGGCGAGCAGGCGATAGCTGCCTGGGCTGAAGGGGTGCCCGCCGGTCGCGGCGGTGAACGCGAACGCGTTGGCGCCTGCGGCGCCGGTCACGACGCTGGCGCCGGGTAGTGTTTCCAGGCGGGTGCAGCCGCGGTGGCGGTGGGCTTTGGGGGTGGGCCGTTGGCAGCGGCCCTTGGTCTCTCGTCCGGGGAGCGCTCGCTGGATGGTCAGGGTGACGGTCGCGCTTTCGCTGAGCGTGAGGCGGATGTCGAACGCGACCCGGCGGGTGCAGGTGTGATGAGTTCGGTTTGAGCGGGTCGCCGGCTCACAGCGTCCCCCGACCCGGCGCCCTCTGAGCGTGAACGTACCAGGCGAGATGTTCAGTGCTGAGAGCGCCGGTATCGAGGGTGGGGGCGGGGCAGCCTGGATGGTGATCGCCGGGCTGGTGGCGGTCGCGGTGAGCTGGAACGGCAGCGGGTAGGTGACGGTCGCCCGACAGGCGAGCTGGTGGCCGGCGTCGGCGGCGGTCGGGGTGTAGGCGGAGGTTGTCTGGCCCGGGATCAAGTTGCCGTCGCGCAGCCACACGTAGCCATCGAAGGGATACAGCCCGGTCCGCGCCGTGTACCCGGCCCAGACGGCCCATTGCGCCTGGCAGGCCTCGGGGCTTCCCGGCCGCCCGGCGCCCGTGACGCTCGCGGGCGTCTGCAGCGCGGGCGCAGCGCCGGTTCCGATCCGCCCGATCGCCCCGCTCTGGTCGGTGAACCACATGTTGCCGTCCGACCCCGGGGCGATCCCTATCGGCTGGCTGCCCGGGTTCAGGCCGGCCGAATACTCGGTGATCTGCCCCGACGGGGTGACCCGCCCGATCGCGCCGAACTCGTCGGTGAACCAGAGGTTGCCGTCGGGCCCGGCCGCGATCGATCCCGGCTCGGTGAAGGGGTTCAGTCCGTTTGTGTACTCGGTGATCTGACCCGACGGAGTGATTCGCCCGATCGCGTGCGTCGCGCCGTCGTCGGTGAACCACAGGTTGCCGTCTGGCCCGACCGCGATTCCCGACGGCGCGCTGCCCGGGTTCAGGCCGGCCGAGTACTCGGTGATCTGCCCCGACGGAGTGATCCGCCCGATCGCCTCCGTCGCGCCGTCGTCGGCGAACCACAGGTTGCCGTCGGGCCCCGGGGCGATCGCCAGCGGCTCGCTGCCTGGGTTCAGGCCGGCCGAATACTCGGTGATCTGCCCGGACGGAGTGATCCGCCCGATCGCGCCGAACTCGTCGGTGAACCACATGTTGCCGTCCGCCCCCGGCGCAATGCCCACCTCGTCGTTATTCGCGTTCAGGCCGGCCGAATACTCGGTGATCTGCCCCGACAGCGTGATGCGTCCGATCGCGTGCTGGTACGCGTCGGTGAACCACAGGTTGCCGTCGGCCCCCGGGGCGATCCCCATCGGCTCGCTGTTCGCAAGGCCGGCCGAGAACTCGGTGATCTGCCCCGACGGCGTGATCCGCCCGATCACGCTCGTCACGCCCGTCACCAACGAGGTCTCGGTGAACCAGAGGTTGCCGTCCGCCCCGGGCGCGACGTACTCCGGCCGAGGCATCGTCTGTGGGCCGGTAGAGAACTCGCTGACCTGGCCGACCGGATCGGCCAACGCTGCGGGCGCGCCAATCACCAACACCGCCGCGGCCACCGCGAGCGGCCGCGCCCATACTCGCGCGCCCAAGCCGCAGCCCCGACGTCCGAACACGCCCCGTGCGCGCGGGTAAGTGTCGATGTTCAGGCGGGCGTGCCGCCAGTCGGCCGGACGGTCAGACATCGGTTTCGCGTGCCGTAGCCTGGTGCGGCGCTCGCGAGCCATCGTGTATTTGAGCTGGGCGTTCATCGAGCCTCCGTAACGCGACTGATCGATGCGCCCCAAGCTAGGCGTAAGTCGGGCCGCCGCCATCGGTCAACCGCCTTATCTTCGGTCTTAATCCGCGTCGACGACCGCCTAGCGGCCGCTCCCCCAAGGGCGGATCGGTGACCCGCGCGGCGAGCCGTGATCAAGCACGCGGTTGACGTGAGCTCGCACGCCGCGGCCGACGGTCGTCTCCACGGGAACGCGCCCCGGGCCGCACGCTCGCATCCAGCTCGCGGTGCCCGTTGATTCGGATAGGCAGGAACATCCCGCGTGTTGCCCTGACCCCTGCTCGGTCGCCTCAGCAGCGCTGTCGGGGCCCGGCGGATGCGGCTATTTGCGTAGGCGCCCGCGACTACGAACCGGGGCTGTCGACGATCGCTTGCGCGAAAGCAATCCTTCAACCAAAAGCTTCGCGACCAATGGGTTGCCGCGTTAGGCGGCACGCGCATCCGTCTGGTGCTTGCTCAGACCCAGCTAACCGGCACTGTCGCATGGGACGAGCACCAGCACGCCGGCTCCATCGGCCGACACTTCCGCACCGCCGGGGCGAACCGCGCTTCCGAGGCAGCCCTCACGTCGCCCCTCACGTGCTAGCGCTCAAGGAGAAACGCAGCAAGCACGGAAGCGGCAGTCTGAGGTTGTCCCGGGGCTCGTAGAACTTTGAGGTGACGGCGGTCCCTCCCGCCTCGTCCGTTCCTGTTGGGAGCGTTCGTAACGAATACGGGGCCGAAGCTCTCGAACCGCTGCTAGCCGCGGCACCGGGATTCTCGGCTTTCGGGCGTCTATGCGCGATCGATGTCTTCGAGTGGATCGGTGACCGGCGTGCGGCCCCGCTTCTGATCGAATGGCTGCAGGAGGACGACCTCGGGGTCAGGATTTTCTCTGCCGGGGCGCTGGGGCGGTTGGGCGCGCAGGAGGCAGTCCCGTACCTCGTCGATGCTTGGGCGGCGGCGAAACTGGGAGGGGGCTCGCCCGGTCGTCACGAGGCCGTCAATCTGCGCCATGCACTGAGCGAACTAGGCGCGCGCCAGGTCGTGTTGCCTTCTGACCCGACGCCGGTGGGGCACGACGCGTCTCCTTTCGATCTGGCGTGGCGGTACTCGGACCTTCCCGCGGTGCTCGAGGCTCTCCGTGATGCCGGCCAGGTGGTGCTCTACTGGCAGGTCTGGGCTTGCCACGGCGAGCGGGATTGCCACGGCGAGGGGGATTGCCAGGGGACCTCGTTCGGAGCGAGCATCGAACTCGACTGGAGCCTCCCGTGGGAGGAACTCGTCGCCGGTGCCTTCCATCAAAGCCAGGCCCACCTGTCCAAGGCACAGTTGCCGACCGACTATCACGCCTATTCCGACGCGCGGGTCCTTGCTCGCCGTCGGCGTTATGTCGCCAATATGTACTGGCCCAGTCGCAAGACAAAGTCGGAGACCGACTATCTCGTCACGGTCGAGTGGATCGATCGCAGCGACATCTGAGTGCGAGCGTCAAAACGTGCAGCTTCTATACGTGGTTGCCACGGCCTACAGGCGGATCGCCCGTTCGGCAACGCCCGTCGTGGGGGCGCTCTACCCCAGTATCCGTCCGCCTGCGTAACTTCGAGGCCGAGGCGGGCAGTAGTGAACATGGCGGCGTCCTTCGATTGTGGGTTTGGTTCCCACAGCCGCCACTCGGCGGACAGCCGCCTATTCCTGGCCACGGCGCGAGTGGCGGTTATAGAGCGCGTCTAGGGGTCTTTACTTTCCGAGTAAAGGGGTCTAGACTCATGGAAGCCACCGCGCAACAGAGGGACGCATGACCGCCAAGCAGTTACAGCGGCTCAACGCCCGAACGAAGGCCGCAGCGGATCGCTACGAGGCCGCAAAGGCGGAGCGGGACCGCGCCATCGTCGAAGCCATCGCCGAAGGCTGGACGCAGGTCGAGGTCGCGAAGGCGCTCGGCATGACCAAGATGCGGATCTCGCAGATCGCAGGGAAGGCGGCCTAACGTGGCTTTCAAGTCTCACTCGATTTCTATGGTCGAAAAAGAAGCCCCGGCAGCGCTTGGACGCTCCGAGGCACGTCTACACGAGGAGAGGTCCCTCATGCAGCAAGAGAATCCTAGCCCTCGGTAGTTGGCCTTCGGATGACGAAAGCGATTGTCGGGGAGTTGCGCGGTCTCCGCGCTTAGCAGGTCCGAGTGCCGGTCAAACCTCGAGATCCTAAGAATGGTGGTTCTCGCCGAGGAGCCCGAGAAGATCCACACGGATGCGGGAGGAGGCCAGGAAGCCTCACGCCAGCGTCTCCTCGAGCGCGACGATCCGTTCCCCGACGTGGCGGGCGAGCGGGACGATCGGCTTGCGTTCGTACTCGGCGAGCGCCTGACGGAGGATCATCACGGCCTCGTCGCGGCGGTCCGCGTTGTCCAGCACCTCAGCGAGGGTGGCGAGGGCGTCGCCGCGGAGCAAGGGCGAATCAGTCCGCAACCCGAACTCGACCGCCTCGCGCGCGAGCCGCTCCGCCTCGGCGTTCCGGCCGCGGGCCGAGTGCACGAGCGCCTGCGCCTCGCGCCACGCCTGCTGGGTCATGACGTCCTCTGGATCGCCGAGCTCGCGGCCCTTCGCGGCGAGCGGCTCGGCCTCGTCGTACTGGCCGAGAGCGCATAGGACGCGGCCCAGCCGCGGCGCATAGGTCGATAGCACCGCCGTGTTACCGCTCGCCTCCAACGCATCACAGGCCTCGCGGAAGTATCGGGCTGCCGCCTGGTGGTCGGCGGCGATCTCAGCGATCTCGCCCAGCCAGACACCGCCGGCGGTATCGAAACCGAGCTCGCGCAGCCGCTCCTCCGCTGGAACGGCGACCGCCCACGCCTCCTCGATCTGGTCGAGCATCGCGAGCAACCCAGCTCGCATGATGAGATCCCCAGCGTGCGGCTGGCCGCCGACAAGGGCATCGAGCTTCGTCAGGGCCTCGCTCGCCGGCATCGGTCCCATTGCAAGCGGTACGGCCACATACAACGACCCCACGACCGCATGGCCGGCGTGGCGAGCGTGCACCAGCGCCTCCTCCAACGCCTCAGCCCAGTCCGCGAAGCGCGCGCGCATGGTCGCCGCCAACCCAAGCGCGCGCCACACAGAGGCCAGACCATCGTCGTCGTCCGCGGCCTCGAGTAGCGGCAACGCCTGCCGCGCCAGCCGCTCGAGCTCGTCGGGTGAGCACTCACCAAGATGCGTTCGCATCGTTGCGCCGACCGCGCGCGCAAGCGCCGCGTCAGCCTCTCGTCCCCACGCGTCAGCGCGCTGTGCGGCGGCATCGGCCACCGCGGTTGCCTGCGTGACGTCGCTCTCGCCCAGCGCCTGGACGAGCGCAACTTCGAGGTGGACGTCGAGGCGGTGCGGTCTGGTGAGCGTGAGCGCCCGCTCAAGCAGGCCCGCGGCGGCACGGATGTCTCCCCGCCAGAAGGCGCGCCGGCCGGCGGCGCCGAGGCGATCGCCAGCCGCGAGCGCGAGCTGCGGGTCTGGCCGGCCGAGCTCTGCGAGATATCTCGCGCCC
Source organism: uncultured Solirubrobacterales bacterium (assembly GCA_963773165.1). Classification (GTDB taxonomy): domain Bacteria; phylum Actinomycetota; class Thermoleophilia; order Solirubrobacterales; family Solirubrobacteraceae; genus Palsa-465. The sequence goes on along the minus strand of CAVZAK010000035.1, from coordinate 408,483 downwards.
TGTTCGAGGTGGTAGCCAAGGATCTCATCCAACTCGACGAGCTCGCGGCCGTGCTGCTCGAGCCAACGGGCGAATCGCCGGTGCAGGCCAGCGCGCACAGTCTTCGGCAGCGCGTCGTAGGCGGTGTCGCGGATCAAAAGATGCCGGAAGCGGTAGGCGTCCTCGCCAGCGAACACCGGCCGGTCGGGGCGCAGGAGCTCCTTCCGAACGAGCGCAACGAGCCGCTGATCGATCCGCCCGTCGTCGTCGGCCAAGGCCAGGACCGCGCCGCGATGGAAGCTCCTGCCCTCGACCGACCCGCGTTCCAGGACCGCGCGCTCTGCGGGGTCGAGCTGGTCGAGCCTCGCCGCCAACAGCGCCTGGATGCTGGGCGGCACCTGGACCTCAGCGTCCGGGCTGTGACGGACGAGTGCCAGCATTTCTTCTAGGAACAGCGGGTTGCCCTCGGCGACCCGGACGATCCGCTCCCCGAGCTGGTCATTGACGCCACCCAGCTCCGCGAGCAGCCGTTTGGTCTCGCCTGCGTCAAGCGCTTCCAACAGCACGGTGGTGGCGTTCAACTTGCCGCCGCCCCACGAGGGGCGGCGTTCCAGCAACTCTGGTCTGGCCATGGACAGCAGCAGAAGCGGCGCGTCGCGCGAGAGCTCCGCGACGTGCTCGACCAGGTCGAGCAGCGTCTCCTCCGCCCAGTGCAGATCGTCGAGCACCACCGCCACGGGTTGAGCCTGCGCCTCCTGCTCGAGCAGCTTGCGAAACCCCCAAGCGATCTCCTCGGCGCTGGCGGCCTCGCTCGTCTCGCCGAGCAGCGAGCGGACGGGCCGCGCCGCGTCCCCCTCCGGCAGCGTGCCGAGCTGCCTCAAGATCTCCACCACCGGCCAATACGTGATCCCCTCCCCGTATGACAGGCAGCGGCCACGGACCACCCGCGCCTCCAGACCGACCAGGAATTCCGCCACTAGCCGAGACTTCCCTACGCCCGCCGATCCCAGCACCGTGAACAGCCTGCACGAGCGGTCGCGAGCCGCCTGGTTGAAGACCACGCGCAGGTGCTCGAGTTCGTTTTCGCGCCCCACCATCGGCGTCGAAAAGCGCCGCTCCACCGCGCTCGCCACCGCCAGCAGCGGATACGCCGCCACCCGCTCGGCCTTTCCCTTCAGCTCAAGCAGCCGCTCCTCGCCGACCTCGACCATCGCCGACACCAGCGCCAGCGTTCCCTCGCCGATCACGATCTCACCCGGCTCGGCTCCCTGCTCAAGCCGGGCGGCCACATTCACCGCATCCCCAATCGCCAGGTTCTCCCCCTCACCCATCAGCACCGCACCGGTGTTCACTCCGGTGCGAAACCTCAACGCCACCCCGACCTCCTCGGCCACCGCGGGCAGCCGCTCCCGGATCTCCGCCGCCGCCCGTACCGCCCTAAGCGCATCATCCTCATGAACCCGCGGGATCCCGAACACCGCCATCACCGCATCCCCGATGAACTTCTCCACGGTCCCCCCATGACGCTCGATCGTCTCGCGGATCACCTCGAAGTATCGGCTCATCACTCCCCGCAGCACCTCTGGATCGAGCTGCTCACCCAGCGACGTCGACCCCGTCACATCGCAGAACAGCGCCGTCACGACCTTCCGCGACTGACGCGCAGGCTCCTCCCCGGCAAGCGGCGCCGTGCATTGCCCACAGAAGCGGAAACCCTCGGGGTTCTCGGCACCGCACCGCGCGCAGACGACCATGGGCGGAAACATATTCTCATCGTCGTCCAGCCATTGTGCGCGGCTGGCTGCGCTACACGGTTTCAGATTTTGGGCTGTTAGACCTTCGCGACCGCCTAGCGCTGGCGAACGGCGGGATGGCGAGTTAGCTTCTGGTGGTTCGAGCGTGGGCGCGTCTGGGGTAACGGGCGGCCCGGGGATCAAAGTCTAGGAGGGCTCGACGAAGCGTTTCAGCCTCGCCCTTGCCGCGCTTGCACTCGGCGCGGGGGCGGCGACTCCGGCGGCGGCGGCGTCAATGCGTCCATCGATTCATCTGCGCGCGCCGTCTTCGGTTAACAGCACCCGGCGCTACCGCGTGACGGCGTCGGGCCAGGCATCGCTTGGCACGATGGGCGTCGCGATAGCGCTGATCTGGGGCGGGGAGATCTGTCCGAACAATTTCGACGCCGCAAAGACGCTCCCGCACCACTCCGTATGGGGGTGGGAGCAGGGGGTCCCCCTGCCCTTCAAGTTGGTGAGTGGGAGTTACAGGGTGAGGACCGTGACGGAGAAGTGGGCGGGCCGCCGATGGACGGTAAGGAGTGCGGCTACCTGTACGCGGGAACCCAGACACTCTCTTCGCCAGCAAAGGCGCGCACGAGCCGCAAAATCCACCTCGGCTAGGCCGACGGACCCAGCATGTCGACATCCAAACGAATCCGGGCATGACGGCCGCGAGGCCAGCCGGCGAGTAGAACGAGCAGCCGTCCAGTGGCGAGACCAACAGAGGCCGAACGCTGGCCGAGGTTGCGGCTCGCCAGCTATCCCTTTCGTCCTCGCCGAGGTCAACTGGACTTCCCTCGTTCTCGGCACCAGACCATCCTTTCCCGGCTTACGACCGGAAGCGCCCAAGTGTCGTCGAAAACGGGGCAACTCCAGGCAGTGTCGGGGCGCAAACTTCCGCTCTTGGGCGACAGCGGTAGCGCGGTGCCGCCGAGCAAAGCCGGGTCGTCTTTCGGACGCCCTGCGGCTTCGCCTGGGGGCGTGGCGGCGTGGGTACGTGCGCCGTTAGCCCGGAGCGGCATCGGCTGGCTGATCGGCGGCGCGATGGAGCGGTTCGTCGTAAGTGGCGCGAGCGGTGTGTTGTCGGTCTTGTTTGCGCGGCCGGGCGCAGCTCCCGTGCGCTCAGCAGGCGGCTTTGGCGATCGGGTCCGTCGCCCAGCGTGGCTGAGCGCGACCTGACCGCCTCGCCGCGTATCCCTCGTAAGCTTGTGACGCGATCGCGCACGGTACGCGTCGCGCAGGTTTGATGCGCACCTTTGCGCACGCCCGGGCAACGCGGATCCCGGGCGCGCTGGCTGTCGCGTGGTTGCAGACCAGCACCCCTCTACCGGGCGTCGCGTTCGCGACCAGGGTGAAGCTCCGCGATCGGTGCGCAGCCAGGCTTGAGATCCTCCAGCAGAACGCGTTTTCGCCGCTGAGGTGAGACGGTGGTGCGGCGTGCATGAACAGCAGCCGCCCGGGCAGCGCGTCACAGACCCGTACATGAGCGATCGCTGCCGAGCTCGGATTGGTGACCTTGATCGCGAAGCTGACGTTCTGGCCGGCGCTGATGACCCGTGCAGAGGCGGTCTTGCTGATCCGCAGTTTGCCTTTGGTGACGACGGACTGTTCGTCGCCGCACGTCGAGGAAACCGGCTGGTTGTTGCCATCGCCGCTGTAGGTCGCGACCCACCAGAAGTTGCCGCTTACAGTGACCGTGGCTTTAGCCGGACCGTAGGTCCCGGGTCCGTGGACCGTGATGGGGGTTGAAGTGAACATTGGTCTGCCGGTGCAGACCGCAGTGACGGACGGGCCGTACAGGTGGAAGGTGATCGTACCCGCCGCCGTCGGAGTCACGCCCGACAGGGTGGCGCTATCCGACACCGGCGCCGCCGGCAGGCGGGCAGTTGGCGTGGAGTGGGTCACGATGGCCGGGCTTACCTTCGCCACCACTGTCTGCTCCTGGCCGCACGTCGACGCCGCGGGGAGGTTGTTGGGGTCGCCGCTATAGGTGGCCGTCCACCAAACCGTGCCGGCCTGAGTAACCGTGGTCGTAGCCGGACCGTAGGTGCCCGGTCCCTCCACCGTGACGGACGAAGTGAACAGCGGCGTGCCGTTACAGACCGCAGTGGCGGACGGGCCGTAGAGGTTGAAGGTGATCGTGCCGCCCGCCGTCGCCGTCACGCCCGACAGGGTCGCGCTATCCGACACCGGCGCCGCCGGCAAGGTCTCGGTGGGCGTCGCCTCGGTCACGATCATGGAGCGGGCCAGCTCAACCACGGAGTGCTCGGCGCCGCACTCCGACGCCACGGCGCTGTTGTTCTGATCACCGTTAAAGGTGGCCAGCCACCAGTAGGTGCCGGTCTGCGTCGGGGTGAAGGCAGCCGACGTGGCGGTGCCGTCGGCGGCGATGTTCACCGTGCTCGTGAACACGGCCCCGCCGATACATGACGCGGTCGGGGACGGGCCGTATAGGTTGAACGTGACCGTGTCCGCGGTGCCGTCCGGTTGTTGCAGCGGGGGTAGGAAGCCGGACAGCTTGGCTTGGTCGACGAGCCTGCCGGCCGGCAACGTCGCCGTGCCCACGGACGTGGTTGCGATGTCCGGGGTGACTTGCGTCACCACCGACTGCTCGGCACCACAAAGAGAGGAGACGGCCTGGTTGTTGGCGTCCCCGTTGAAGGTGGCCACCCACCAATAGGCGCCGGCCTCGGTCGGAGTGAAGGCAGTCGACGTGGCGGTGCCGTCGGCGGCGATCGGCACGGTACTCGTGAACAGTGGTCCGCTGCACGAGCCGTTGGTCGGCGGGACGAACAGCTCGAAGGTGACCGTATCGGCGCTGCCATCCGGTTGATGCAGCGGGCTCTGGAACCCCGACAGCGTGGCCTGGTCGACGAGCGTGCCGTTGGGCAGCGGCGCACTCGGCGTGGGGTTGGTGACGATCGACGGGCTGGCCTTGACGCTCACCGATTGCTCGTCGCCGCACGTCGAGGAGGCCCCGAGGTTGTTGGCATCGCCGCTGTAGATGGCGACCCACCAATAGGTGCCGACCGTCGTGACCGTGGCGGTGGCGGACTCGTAGCTTCCCGGTCCGTTGACCGTGACCGGCGGGGACGTGAACACCGGCGTGCCGCTGCAGGCCGCGGTAGCCGACGGGCCGAACAACTTGAACGCGATCGTGCCCCCGGCCGTGTCGGTCACGTCCGACAGGGTGGCGCGGTCTGACACCGCCGCCGCGGGCAGGCTCGCGGCCGGTGTCGGCTCCGTGACGATCGTCGGCCTGATTACCAGGGAGTGCTCGTCGCCGCAGTCCGAAGACACTGCCATGTTGTTGTCATCGCCGCTGTAGGTCGCGATCCACCAGTAGCTACCGGGAGTACTGACCGTGGCACTTACCGGACCGTAGCTTCCATTCCCGCTGACCGTGACCGGCGGGGACGTGAACACCGGTGTGCCGCTGCAGGCCGCGGTAGCCGACGGGCCGAACATCCTGAACGTGATCGTGCCGCCCGCCGTCGAGGTCGCACCCGACAGGGTGGCGGTGTCCGACAGGGAAGCCGACCTCAGTTCTCTGAGGTGCGTTGCGGCCGTCGTTATCGCCGGGCTGGCCTTTGCCACCACCGTCTGCTCGTCGCCGCACGTCGATGACGCCTCCTGGTTGTTGGTATCGCCGCTGTACGTGGCCATCCACCAATACGTGCCAGCCTGAGTAACCGTGGTCGAAACCGGACCGTAGGTGCCCGGTCCGTTGACCGCGACCGGCGCAGACGTGAAGATCGGCGTGCCGCTGCAGGCCGCGGTGGCAGACGGGCCGAACAACTTGAACGTGATCACGCCGCCCGCCGTCGCGGTCACACCCGACAGGGTGGCGCTGTCCGACACCGCTGCCGTCGGGAGGCTGGCGGTGACGGTCGCATGCGTCTCGATCAATGACCCCGCCGCCGACACCACCGTCTGCTCGTCTCCGCAACTCGTCGACACCCCGAGGTTGTTGGTATCGCCGCTGTACGTGGCCATCCACCAATACGTGCCAGCCTGAGTAACCGTGGTCGAAACCGGACCGTAGGTGCCCGGTCCGTTGACCGCGACCGGCGCAGACGTGAAGATCGGCGTGCCGCTGCAGGCCGCGGTGGCAGACGGGCCGAACAACTTGAACGTGATCACGCCGCCCGCCGTCGCCGTGACACCCGACAGCGCGGCGCTGTCCGACACCGCCGCCCCGGGAAGGCTGGCGGACGGCGTCGCCTCGGTCAGGATCCCAGGGCTAGCTTTGTCCACCACGGACTGCTCCTCGCCACAGTTCGACGCCACGGCCGGATTGTGCGGGTCGCCGTTAAAGGTCGCCACCCACCAGTAGGTGCCAGCCTGCGTGGGCGTGAACTCGTCCGACGTTGCGGTGCCGTCGGGGGCGATGTCCACGGTGCTCGTGAACACGGCCGCCCCGCTGCACGAGGGCGTGGCCGAAGGCCCGTGGAGGGTGAACGTGACCGTATCCGCGGTGCCGTCCGGTTGCTGCAGCGGAGGTTGAAACCCCGACAGCGTGGCCTGATCCGCGAGCGTCCCCGCCGGCAGGCTGGCAGAAGCCTTCGGTGCGGTCACGATCGTGGGCGTACAGGTCCCCGGCGCCGCCACCACGTTCACCGTGGCCGTGGCGGGTGCCAGCTGGGCGCCATCGAGCGTCCCGGTGGCCGTGTTGCTCACCACGGTGCCGACCAGCGCGCAGTCCGGCGGGAGGACTGTCTGGTAGCACATCTGAGGCCCGTCGCCCCGGTAGGTGACCGTCACCGTGGGGTTGCCGCTTTGCCATGGCGTGGACGACACGCCCTGCAGGCTGAGATGGACAAAGATCTTCGACGTGTCCAATCCATTGTAAGTTGGATAGGAGATGGCGCTGATGTCGTAGGTGGTTCTGTCGAAGGGCAGGCCGGCAAAGCCGGGGATCGGCGTGGTGTCGTCCGCGGCCAGCACCGTGACCGTCCCGCTTTCCACGTCCGCCGGTGTGAGGCCGCCGATATTGATGGTGCCGTACCCCTGCACGTGCCCGGTACCGCCATCGCAGAACTGCGGACCCAGTTCGACGTGCGCCGTCGTCCCGGTGTCGGTGCACTTCCTGCCGGTTACGGCGTCGAACTGGAAGTACTTGCCGAGGTCACCCAGCTCCCAGATGCAGCTAGGTACATCTGGATCGCTGACCAACGAGTAGGCGATCAGCGCCCCAGGCACGCCGCCTGTACCGACGATGCTGGTGGGCTGCACGGGGAACGCTCCGGTGCAAGGCGCTCTCGTCGCGAAGTCGTAGCAGACGTAGCGGTCGGAGGTCTCGCGCTGCTGGGAGGGGTAGTAGACCCGGCTCTGGTAGATGGTGTACTCGCCCAACCCCTGCTTGGAGAACCCGAAATTGCTGCCCGGGAAGCCAGGCGGGTTGGCGACCACTTTGCCGGTCAGATCGAAGCAGTCCCAGAAGAGGGTCGTGCCGGCGTCGTTGGCCCCGTTGTTGATGTTGATGCAAAAACCCGTCACGGCGCCGGCCGCGCTCAGGGTGGGCAGCGCCCCGGAGGCGTAGTTGCCGTTCGTCGAATTCTGTAGGACAAATGCTCCGGTCCACCCGGGGCACAGGCCGTGCGTGGCGGGATCGAAGCAGGACACCCGCACGTTCCCAGCCGGATCGCTCGTCGGCATGGTCACGATCACCAGGTTGCCGATCTGGTGAATGGTCGAGCCCCACGACGGGAACGTGCCGTTCGGAGCCGGCGACGGCAGGCCGACCTGGTAGCCGAAGTCAGGTCCCGACCCCTGCCCGGGGCAGGCGGTCATCGAAGCGATCTCGGCACAAATGATGCGCCCGGAGCGGGTCAGCGCGTAATACTCGCCATTGGCGAAGGCACCGTTTTCGACGTACGGGTAGATTGACGTGCCCGACCCGTTGGAGCCGTAGCCGGGCTGAAGCGGCAGCCACCCGCAGCCCTTCAGGGCCACAAGATCGAGGCACAGCACGCCCAGCGAGTTGTCGCTGATCGACGCCCCGGCCACGTAATAGCGGCCAGTGGTGCGGTCTAGGTACCCCTGGTTCTGGCGGGCGGTGGCGAAATTGTCAGCCCCAACCCCGAACCGATCCTCACCGCCGTTGTCGAGCGACACGTACGTGGGGTAACCCGGACAGCTGGCACCGGTGGTCTTGCTGAAGCAGTTCAGGTACTTGGGGATGGTGAGGGATCCGCCATTGAAGTGATGAAAGACGTTGTACACGTTCGGCCCGTACAGGATTGGGGCATACCCGTCCCCGCCGGTCTGCGGAGTGGCGAACGACGTGGCCGGCGCCGGCACCGGCACGAGAGCCGCCGCCCCTGACGGGTTCACGGTGCCCGTCGCGTGCACTGTTTGGGGGGGGCCGGCCGTGACGGTGCCGGTGAGAGGCGGAGCCACGGTGAGGCTGCCAGGAACGTAGGTCTGCGGCGCTTGGATGATGTCCTGGAGGTTGACGGCCGCCGGCGAGGACCCGCTCTGCGGCAACGTAACCACCCAGTGGATCGTGCTCCCCGTGGTGACGGTGGTAACCGGATTGCCCGCCGCATCAACGGCCTGCTTGGTCAACGGGGTAGGTGACGCCGCCGCGGCTACGCCCTCGTCCACGCCCAGGGATGGAAAAAGGACAGCGACGCTTAGCAAACTGACTACCAGTACGGCAATCAAGGTCCCACGCGAGCGCACCTCGACGGAAACGATAGCGCCAGACGCAAGACATCGGGGCCGAGCGACTTTTGCTCACGCCTCGATCCGGGCCTGGCGGTAGCCCGGAATAGGGCTGGGGGACTTCAGCGGCGGTCGCCGCGAACGACTCGGCCTTCACGGCGACCGCCTCAGTGGACAACGACCAGCGGTGTCGCCGCCATCGACCTAGAGACTTCGCTCACACACGGGGAGGGCGCCGCCCGAGTGCTTGCTCGGATCCAGCTAACGCCCGCCGTCGAGTTGGACGACCTGCGGCACCGACGGTGCGTGGGCTGCATCACGCTGCTGCTTCGCGAGGCGGAGCGGCAGCCGGCGGTCGTGGAGGTTGTCCCGGGGCTCGTAGAACTTTGAGGTGACGGCGGTCCCTCCGGCCCGTCCGCTCCTGGTGGGAGCGTGGCGGGCGATCCGACCAAGATCTAAGCTAAGGAGGAACCGCCGTGAAGCGCGGCGGTTTGCAGCTGGGCTCTGCATTCGTGGTGGCCTGGGTCGGTGTTGAGGCTGTTCGTTTAGCCCGGGCGACTGCGAAAAATGTGCGGACAACCTATGTGCGACGCCGGCCGGCGTTTGGCTGGTGATCACGCTAAGGCCGCCTTCGGGCCTTGGCGTCCGGTGCGGGATCCCGCACTGAGACTCCGTCCGGGCTGAACGGTGGGTCTAACGGACGCAGCCCCGAGTGTCGCCGCCGGCGCGCATTCTGGCAAGAGGGACGTGGCTGAGGGCAAAGGGGGTCCGAGCCGCTTTTGACGGCACTTGGGACGTCGTCGCGGGCGGGTGACGAATTTCTTCTCGGGCGGCTGACCGTAGCGGCCTGCGCCGGTTGCGGACTACCCGCTTCAGGCGCCGTCGTTCCGAGCGCGCCGCGGTCGGGCTCGCCGCGGGTGGCTGTTTGACGCAGGTATGTTTGATCACCGGATGTCCGCGACTCCAAATCGTCGTCTGCGCCAGCCGCAGCGGTTACCGTCCGGTCGTCACGGTCTGCCTCGCAGCTTCGTCGTCTCAAACCAGCGCGAGCGGATCCTCGATGCGGTCGCAGACGTGGCGAGTCTGGCGGGCTACGCGGCGATGACGGTGGAGGACATCGTCGCGACCGCAGGCGTCTCCCGGCGCACGTTCTACGACAACTTCCGCGATAAGGAGGAGGCATACCTGGCCGCCTACGACGCCGCCGTGGCACAGGTGATCGGCCTCATGCAGGAGGCAATCGCTCAGAACGACACGTTCCCAGGCCGCGTTCGCGACTGTCTGGCGGCCGGTTTGGAGTTCGTTGCCAACGAGCCGCGATTCGCCGACATGTGCATCGTCGAGGCGCCAGCCGCCGGTACGCAAGCGATCAAGCGCCGCAACGACGCGATCGGCGCGGTGACCGCGCTGCTTCATGCGGCCCCGGAGGACAGCACGAACGGACCGCGACCCCCGGCGCTGGTCGCCGAGATGATCGTCGGCGGCGTTTACGAGGTGGTGTACGCGCGTGTCCTACAGGGCCAGACCGACGAGCTGGCGAATCTGCAGCATGACCTCGCGTACTCGGTGATGCTTCCCTACATCGGACACGACGCCGCGAAGCGAGAGGCTGCCAAGCCTCCAAGCAGCCGTGAGCAGAACCGATCGTCACTGAAAGCGGCAAGCGACTCGCGCCAAACGTGATCGCGGCATTGGACAAGCGCTCCACGATGCCGACGGCGCTGTTCGGCCCCGTGTGTGGCGAGGAGCGGTTGCGCGACCAATCTGTCCGGTAGGCACCCGGCTTAGAGCGCGGATAGGAGAGAGGCGGCCCGCCGCCGGATACAACTCCGCGTGCTCCCTTGTGCGTATGCACCGACGCCTTGATCGAACTCGCGCAGAGCGGAGGCAGCGCGCTCGCAACCGAGTGAACCCGAGCGCCAACGACGACCTGGACGACACTACTTCGCTTCTGCAAAGTCGCCCCAGCAGCCACGAGTCGTCGCCTTCTGCTTCAGCTGGTCGCCGATGCAGAGCAGCAGTGGCTCGCCAGCCGAATCTGCCAGTTGAGGTCGCCGGTGATTCCTGGTTGCGGAAGTGGGCGGCTGAGGGCTCGGCCTCCCAAATTGACGAACCCTACGGGGGCGCTGACCTCGCGCGTCGAGGCGGCCCATATGTCCGCGCTTGACGGCGTTTCTGTTACGGGCATGTACACGACACGCGGCAGAAAACTCGGTGGATTGCGTGCGTGCGAGTGAGCATCTCGAGCTCGTGGGTGGTGCTGCTTGGCCTGGCGAAGCGTTCAGCTCGGGGTCTGCCCGTTGCGCTTGGGTCTGCGCGGCTGGTCGGGATCGGAGCCGGGGGCGTCCTGGAGTCCGGCGTGCAGGAGTGCTGTGGCTGCCCAGCGCAGGACGGCGAGGGTCTCGTCGTTGTCCAGGCGGCAGACGTCCTTCATGGTGATGATTGCCTCGGCACCGAGCGTGAGCGCGAGGGCCGCTTGGAGGAGGCGCTTGCGTTCTGGGGGGAGCTCGTCCAACGGCGCGAGAACTGTCTCAAGCCATCGCATCCGGCGCCCCTCGCGAACGACCGGCGCGTCATCGCCGTTGCGGTGGCTTCTTAGCCAGGTGTCCATGGCTACTCGCGTGAAGGTGCGGAAATGCTCTTCCTCCGAGAGCACGATTCCGTCGAAGGTGTCGATCAGCAAGAGCAGCCGCGCCTCGATGTCATCGGCTGCGGGGTTCGCGAGCAGAGCGTCGACGTGGGCGGCGTCCGGGACCATGTCTGACAGCTCGACCAGCAGCGCCTCCTTGGTAGGGAAGTAGCGATATGCCGTCGCGCGCGACACGCGCGCCTGCTCGGCGGCCTGTTCGACAGTTGGCTCCGTCCCTTGCCGTTGCAGCTCTTGCGCGGCGGCGATGATCGCCGCTCTGGTTCTCGCCTTCTGGTTGGCGCGAGGGTCCGCGGGCTTGACAGTAGACATAGTTTGATGATACAAGTCTCACGAAGGGATATATCCCAAGAGTGGAACTGTATCAGACCAAATGTGAGGGGCCGAGATGAGCGCTGGGACGCAATCCACGCACAGCCAAACCCGGGTCGAGATTCCCGACGTAACCGCAAATCCGAGAGTGGTCGAGGTCGTTCTGCCACTCATCGACCGGCTCCAGGAGCTGATTCGAGAGAAGAGCGTCAGCTATGACGAGTGGCATCAAGCCGTCCGTTTCGTGATCGACGTCGCCGACTCGGGCGAAACGCCGCTCCTCATGGATGTCTTCTTCGAAGCGACCATCGACGCAGTCGCCAACGAGGCGAGCGCCGCCTCGACGACAGCGATCGAAGGACCTTTCTACGTGCCTGGGGCTCCGATGCTCGAACCGCCGTGTGTCATGCCGCGCCGGCCCGACGAGCCGGGTGACCCTCTGGTGTTCTGCGGCGCTGTCAGCACCCCGGACGGAGAGCCGATCGTCGGCGCCCTCCTTGACGTGTGGCATTCGGACGCCACGGTGCCGGGCACATATTCGAACATCCATCCCGGCCAGCCCGCTTTCAACCTCCGCGGCAAGCTGCGGACCGACGACGAAGGCCAGTTCGAGCTCGAGACGATTCGCCCAGCGCCGTACCCGATCCCCGACCAGGGCCCGACCGGACGGCTGCTCAACGCTCTAGGCCGCCACTCTTGGCGCCCGGCCCACATCCACGTCAAAGTAAGCGCCGACGGGTACCAGCCCCTGACAACACAGCTCTACTTCCGAGGCGACGAGTTCCTCGACTCAGACGCGGCAAGCGCCGTCAAGGACCAGCTCATCGTTCCCCTCCAGCCAGCCAAAAGCGATCGAGGTCCGCACCTAACCCTGCGCTATGACTTCCAGCTCGCCCCGGCCGTCCGCTGACCCGCGAAGCGTCTAGGTTCGCATCTGAGTGAGGGGATGCGGTCGCCCGCCTAGAGATCTGCATCAGGCGAAGCTCGAGATCACACCCCTGCATCAGTTCTGCATCGTCGCCCGAGCGGCCAGGTCGCCGGCGCTTCTGCTTTTGCCCTCGCGGATGCCGGAGGAGAAGTCCGAGCCGGGCGTCCACCGGCCGATCAGGATGCCGGTCGTTCGTGATTGCAGCACTGTTGGGCGCAACGAATCCAATCGTCCGCAGCGAGCGTCGATCGTCGTCCCGCGCCATCCCCTCGTCGCCAACGCGATCACGGCCGCGCCGGGGTCGGGAGGACGTAAGCGATCGTGGGGATGCGACAGACGGACTCGCGAGATTGGTTCCAGGCATCCGCGGTCGCCGTGCAGCGGTTTCGTTGCGGTAAACGCAGTGGCGCGCGCGCTCAAGTCGGCAACCGACGGCCGGTGCGTTGGGCAGCACCGTTGCCTGCACCTTCTCTTGGTGTTCTTCGGCTGCTTGGGTTAGCGGGCTAGTCTTGGGTCGTGGCTGCTGTTATGGGTGCGCCTATGGGCACGGTCGGCCTGTTGTTCACCGACGTCGAGGGCTCGACGCGGTTGGCGACGGAGCTGGGGGCTGATTGGCCTGCTGTGCTCGCAGCGCATCACGCTCTTGTTAGCGGCGCGATTACTGAGGAGGGCGGTTTCGTAGTGAGCTCGGAGGGCGATGCGTTCTTTGCGACGTTCGCCGACGCGCGGGCGGCGGCGCGTGCGGCCGTGGCCGGTCTGCGGCGCCTGCGGACGCATTCTTGGCCGGCTGGAGTTAGCGAGATCAAGGTCCGGATGGGCTTGCACGTGGGTTATGTGGAGCGGACGCCGACCGGCTATGTGGGTCTTGAGATACATCGTGCCGCGCGGGTCGCAGCCGCGGCTCATGGAGGGCAGCTGTTGATGACGAGCGCGGCCAGTGCGCTGGTCGGCGATGAGGTTGATACTGAGCCGCTTGGGGCGCACCGATTAAGAGACTTCCCTGCTGCGCAGGTCTTGTTTTGCGCTGTGGTCGATGGTCGCGGGGCCGCGTTCTTCCCGCCGCCGCGCACGCAGCCGGTGCGTCCAACCAACCTGCCGGCAGGCACGGGAGAGCTGGTAGGTCGCGAGCTCGAGCTTGAGCAGATCAAGCACGCTTTTCTGGTTGACGGCGACTCGATGGTGACGCTGACTGGTCGAGGCGGTGTCGGCAAGACGAGCCTCGCACTGACTGTTGCGCGTGGGCTCCTCGGTGAGCATCCCGGCGGGGTGTGGCTGATCAGCCTTGCCCACGTGAGCTCGCCCGACGAGGTGTTACCGGCGATCGCGGGTGTGATCGCCGCGAAGGGAGGGGGGAATGACTCCGTCTTGGACGCGATCGCGAAGCGTCTTTCTGGGCGCGGTTCGACGCTGATCATTTTGGACAACGTTGAGCATCTGCTGCCGGCGGCGGTGTCGATCGCGGCCCTGCTCGACACAGCCCCGGAGCTGCGGCTGCTGATCACGTCGCAAGCTCCATTGCGCATCGCACGCGAGCGCTGCGTGGCTATCGACTCGCTCGACGAGGGGGCGGCGATCGCGCTCATCGAGAGCGTCGCTCGGCGGCGCGACGCGTCGTTTCGGGTCGCCGACGATGACTTCGCCGTGTTCGCCGAGATTGCCTCGCTCCTCGACGGCCTACCGCTTGCCCTGGAGCTCGCAGCGGCACAGCTGCGAGTGTTGACACCAGCGCAGCTGAGAGACAGGCTTTTGAGCTCGCCGGACGTGCTGCGCAACGACCTGCGCGACCGCACAAGTCGTCACAGCTCGTTGCGCGCAACCGTGCAGTGGACCCTTGAATCACTCAGCGAGCCGAGCCGTGCCTTGTTCGCCCGCGCCTGGGCGTTCGCGGCTCCCTTTGAGCTCAAGGAGCTCGAGGTGGTCGCGGGTGCCGACGGCCTCGACGTGCTCGGGGCGTTGTCCGACCTTATCGACGTCTCGCTAATCCGGCGCGTTGAGCCCGGGGACGGTCGGTTGAGATTTGGCGCTCCGGATGCTGTCCGACTGATCGCGGGGAGAATGCTCGATGGCTTACCCGACGGTGAGCGGTGGCGACGCGAGCATGCCAAGCGACAGCATCAGCTTCAGTGGGCAGCCCGCAACTGCTGGGTTCCCGAGCCCGTCTACACAGCGGCGATCGGTGCGGACGCTGAGGCCGCTGCCGCGCTCCGATGGGCACTGGCGATCGGCGACCCTCTCGACGCTCCGCTAGCAGCGGCCAGAGCGCGACTTCTAACCAACGAGGGCCGGCTGCGCGAGGCGGTGGCGGTCGTCGGAGTGGTGCTGGGCTTAGGGCCGGATGACCCCGAGGTCCAAGGTCAGGCGCAGATCGCCCATGCGCTAACGCTCGGAGTACTGGGTAGGCGAATCGAGGCGGTTGACGCCGCGAATGCCGCCGTTTCACTCGTCAGGGACCCCGAGAGTCGCGCCGCTGCATTAGCCGTTCGGGGGCTCGAGCATCTCTGGTCGGGGGAGGTCGACGCGGCCGTGTCGGACCACGAAGCAGCTACGGCCCTGGCCCGCGACCTCAACCCGACCATTCTGAGCGAAGCCCTCTTCTTGGAGAGTCAGGCCAGGATGCAATTAGGCCAATTGGACCTTGCCGCCGACTTGCTCGAAGCAGCGTCGCGGGCAGGAGAACTCGGCGATTCGCCGCACCTCTGGGGTACACACTCCTTCAAAGGGGATCTTGCTGTCCTCCGCGGACGTCCCCGAGAGGCGCTGCAGGATTACGCGGTCGCGCTTGAACTGGCGCAAGACCACAACGACGGCGTACAGGTCTACATGGATCTATGCGGGCTCGCCGAGGCGTTGGTGCTGAATCGCAGTGAATTCGAAGCGTTCGAGGTCTGCGGGCTTGCAGAGGCGCAAATCGCCGATGTGGGAGCCGCGCCAGGGTCGACATTCGTGGGCGAAGCATTTCAGCTCGAGGCGCACCAGCGCGTCGGTGCCGCGGCAGCGGCCGACGCTCGCGGACGCGGACGGGAGGTCGAGGCGGGTCTCCGAGTCATGCGTGCCTGTGAGCTGGCACGCAAGGCTAACCGAGAAACATCGCAACGGACGGGATTCGAATCCTCGACCCGGCGTTGAGCCTCGCTCGTCCGCCTCGACTCAGGTCGGGTCTGCCGGGCGTCGCTCAAAGACGCTACCGAGCCGTGGCGTCGGACGGTCCCCTGGTCGGTCGACCTCCACGCGGCGCCTTGGACGGCACGATCGCTTCGCGACGATCGCTTTCGGCATTGCGACAGCCGTCGGAATGCGACTGCTTTGGCGACGTAAGAGTGGCCACCCGATACCGGCGTCGCACGGCTGCTTGCCACGAACGCGATCCTCGGCTCGGCCTTGCGGACGACTCCGATAGCGACTCACGCATGCCCGCCTGTGCCGACTCGAGCGCGAAGAAGAAGGGGTCTTGTATCGCCGCCACCAGGATCCGTTGGCTTGAGCGCATGTAGACCGCGGATCAGATAAAGGCGTCTCGCTCGTGTGAGTCAAGAAGATGGAAGGCACTCACCTCGCCAACGCGAGGAAGACGAAGACGCTCGCCGAGACCAAGCCGAACGACGACACGTACCTCGACCCGGACGTCTTTTCGCTGCCCGACGAGTCGCTTGGGCCGCTGCTGCTCCACGAGTTCGCTCACACAGGCCACCACACGAACTTCATGGGCGCCTATGACTTCGAGGAGGGGCAGGCTTACGGCATCGAGTACTACTACGCCGAGCACACCGGCGACACGGTCCGTATGTCGAAGATCATCGGCATCATCAGCGGGGCGGCGGCGCGGTGGGGTGCCACCCAGGAGCCGGCCGTCAAGGAGAACTTCCGCGTCACCTACGTGCTGATGAAGGAGCTCGCGAAGCTGACCAGCTCGGGGAGCTCCTCGCTGACGCCCCTGGCCGGCAAGAAGGGCGACGACGGACGGCTGTTGGCTGCCGACTTCGTCTCAGATTTCAATTCGCTCAGCTCCGACCTGCAGGCGCTCTGGAACCACATCAAGGTCAACTTGTCGTCGTTCACCTACCCGAGCGTCTGACCGCCCGGCGCTCACGTGACCCGTGGGCTCCGCCGCTGCTCATCAGGTCCCGACCTTGCTTTCGCCGAACAGGTGTCGTCACGAGAGCCGCCGCCGGACGGCTGCTTCGCCACCGATGCGGTCGCGGCGCTCGGGCCCGGCGAGACGCCCGAGTTGGACGAATCTCAACAGTGATCAGCAAGTCGCCGACGTCCTACTTGTGCCTATTCTATGCACCGGCGTCGCACACACGATGACGGTGCCGTCGAGTCGGGGGCTCCCCGTTCGCCAGCAGGCGACCCGTAACAGCTCAGGCGACGCTTCTCCTTCCACGAAAGGGGCAGTCTCTGCGACCGCTCTCGCGGCGCTCCAGACTGCCGCTTCCGGACAAATCCGGTCACGCGACGGCATCGTCGGGGCGTGGCTGCTCCCGGTTGATAAGGCGGTCGTCCGCCAGCCGGCCGGACTGACGATCGCGGTCGTGGCATAGCGATCGCGCCATGACCGTCGCCCGCGTGATCGCCGCGTCGCCAACGCGATAGCGCGGTCGACCTCGCTCAGCATGTCAGAGCGATCGTCCCAGCGCATCGTCGGGGGGGCCACCTCGACGGATCGCGATGCTGGGACGCGCCGAGCTCGCGCTTCCTGTTGTGATCGCGTGCCCTACGTTGAACGCACGCAGTCACGGTCGCGTGCGAGAAACAGTAGACGCGTGGGCCGGCGGCCCGGATGCAGATCGAGCACCCACGTCGGCCACGAGCGCCGGCGCCCAGAACGGCGGCCGCCGCGGGTACGAGATCTGCTGTTCATCGCGCCGCTAGGACCGTTCGTGGGATTGTGGCTAGGCGTTGACGTGCGGGTGGAAGAACACGCTGCCGCTGCGTTTGACGCGGACCGCCTCGTGCAGTGAACTGCCGTGCAGCCAGCGCTTCCAGGGTAGGAACCACATCGTCCAGCCGTTGTCGAAGGTGCCGGCCCTGGGGCTGCCGGTGATTGTCACTGGGTCGCCGGGGACGGCGATCTTGTAGTAGATCTCGGCGTCGGCGGGCGGCATATTCACACACCCATGGCTGACGTTCGTGAAGCCCTGCTCTCCGACGGACCAGTACGCGTCGTGGAGGTAGTCGCCGCTCCAGGTGAAACGCACCGACCATGGCACCTCGATGCTGTAGCCCGGGCCCTTCATGTCGACCGGGTTGGACTTCTCGATCGTGAGGTAGGTCCCGTTCGGCGTGTCGTCCCCGGGTCGGCCGGTGCTGATCGGCCACCGCGCGAATACCTTGCCGTCGCGGTAGACGGTCATGTCGTGGCTGGTCGTACTCGCGGTGACCGTCAGCGCGCGGCCGATGTTGAACGACTGCGTCAGCGTGTGGAACCCATACACGCCTGGCGCGCCCTGCACCCCGTCGAGGTGGGCGACAAAGCTGATCCGGGTGTGCGCCGGCCAGTAGTGGTGCGGACGGAAGTACAGGCACGTGGGCGCCGTGCCGCACTCGTCGTCCCAGTACCACGAGCCAGTGACAGCCCTGGAGCTCTTGACCTGGAGCGCCTTCTCGATCGCCCCGCGGTTTGTCATCGTGTGGTTGAAGTAGAGGATGATCGGCATCCCGACTCCGTAGGTCTGGTGATAGCCCTCGATGGTCTGGGTCACGAACGTCTGTTTCGGCGTGAACGTGCGGAACGAGGCGGTCTTCATGAGCGGCGCCCCGGAGGTTCCGCTGCCGGACGCAGTGACGGTGTAGGCCTCGCTGACGCCCAGCGCCCACGTGCTGTGCCAGACGGTGTCGCCCTGGTTCATCCTCCCCTCGACCGTCTTGCCGCCAGCGCTGGCCCGCACCTTGGTGAGCTTGCCGCCGGTCGCGGTGACCGTGAGCCCGCGCTCGGGTCGGCGGTCAGTGCCGCCGGACGGCGTGATCGCGATCCGCACGCCACTCAGGGCCGTCGATGTGCGTGATCCGGAGCCTGCCCCGCCGCTGGCCGCTTGCCCGCGACCCGCTGGGGAACCGCCTCCGCAGCCGGCAAGGATCAGCGCACCCAGCCCGCACGCCACAGCACGGGCAACCACACGCGCGCGGGACGGGCACAATACGTCTGACCCGACGCTACGGACGGGCGCTGCTCGCAACTCTGACCTCGCTTTTGAGTCCGACCAAGCTTACGCACCGCGACCCTTCGGTCGCCCCAGCACTATCTGAGAAAGCTGCCATCAAAGCGAGCGATTTGGGCAGATCCATCTCGCCTCACGACGTCGTCTGAGGCTGTGCCGACCACGTGACCCTGCGAACCGCACCGGCGATGAGATCGTCCACCGCGGGCTGTTCGTAGAGAACGATCATGTCCCTGCCAGCTTGAGGCGTGCCTCGGAGGACACTCGTACGATCGGATTCATATTTCGATCGAGACCACTGCTCACGATCGCGCTGGCGACACGACGATGGCGCCGGTCCGGTGCGCTCGACGCCGCGGCACAGGATCGGGATCGCTCGCGCGGTGCGCATGGGCGCCGGCGCTGAAGCGGCTGCCTTTGTCCGACAGCAGCGACGAGGATTGTCGAAGCCGGCGGCGGAATCGTTGCTCCTTTGGTGCACGAGCAGTCACGCCGCCGTGGCATCTCCCTGCAAGACGTCGGTTGCTCTGGGAGAAGCGCGTGCCGGTCGTGTGGAGTTGCTAGTGGCGGTGGCAGTCGAGCGTGATCCGTGTCGTCGAGCCAGCGACGACGTTAATCCAGGCTGGGGGCGAAGGCGAATCGACGTAACACTGGCCCAGCTTCCATCGCAGCCGAGGTATGCCGTCCATCGTGGGATAGCGGCCGGCGGGATTCGAGATCGAGAATCGACCCGAATGACCAACCTTGATCCGGTGAGGTCTCCCGCGGAAGCCGGTCACGTCGACGATTCCCGATTCGCGGACGCACCCGCACGGTCCAGGGCCGCCCTTCGCGCCGCTTGAGGACGAGCGCACCGGTGAGCTTGCCGTAGCTGGTCGCACCCAAAGCGAGACCCACCAGCAACAAGCTGCGCGTGGCCGCGAGAAGCGACGCCGTGACGCGAGCCGCAGAGACGCCGGGGCGCGGGTCGGACTCATGTCCGGGGGTCTTGTGTCGTTGAGTTCATGGATCGCGACCCCGGGTTCTTGTTCGCTCTCGGTTGACGTTGGAGTGCGCGTTCAATTCGGTGAACAGTTATTGCGGAAGCTTGCCTTAACCTCAACATAGCTGTAGGTTGTCGTTGTTGGCCGCATGTGCCGGAAGCGCCTGCGGGGGCTAGCGGTGGGGAGCCATCGCACTGGGGTGACCTCTACGGGCCGTTTCGTCTGTGCGACGGAAACGCCGTTTACAGCGTGGACTCGCTACGCACCGGGGGTCCGCCATGAGGAGGGGGTCGTAGTGCCCAGCACGCAGGATCTGCCGCGAGCGCGATTCGTCAAGATGCGGATGAGCAAGCGGCATAGGAAGGAAAGCACCAGCGAGGCGTGGCCACCCCGCGCAGCGCTGCGCATCCTCGCCCTGTTCGCGCTTCTCCTCAGCCTCACCCTCGCTGCGGCGCCGACCGCCGCCGCCTCCGCCGACGCGTTCATCAAGGCCTACGGGTGGGGCGTGAGCGACGGCGCCAGCCAGTTTGAGACCTGCACCACCACCTGCCAGGCCGGGCTCGAGGGCGGCGGCGCCGGGCAGCTCGACCAGCCCCTCGGCGTCGCCACCGATCGCTCGGGCGACGTCTACCTCGTCGACGAGTTCAACAACCGGATCGACAAGTTCTCCGCCGCCGGCGCGTTCATCAAGGCCTACGGCTGGGGCGTTGTCGACGGCGCCAGCAAGTTTGAGAGCTGCACAACCACCTGCCAGGCCGGGGACGCCGGCGCCTTTCTTCTCGGCGGCGCCGGGGAGCTCGCCGACCCCGAAGGCATCGCCATCGATCCCTCGGGCGAGGTCTACGTCGCCGATGACGGATACAACCGGATCGACGAGTTCTCCGCCGCCGGCGCGTTCATCAAGGCCTACGGCTGGGGCGTTGTCGACGGGATGAGCCAGTTTGAGACCTGCACCACCACCTGCCGGGCCGGGATCGCCGGCGGCGGCGCCGGACAGTTCGACTTCTTCGAACCCGCGGGCGTCGCCACCGATAGCTCGGGCGACGTCTACGTCGCCGATAACTTCAACAACCGGATCGACGAGTTCTCCGCCGCCGGCGCGTTCATCAAGGCCTACGGCTGGGGCGTGAGCGACGGGATCAGCCGGTTTGAGACCTGCACCAGCACGTGCGAGTCAGGGATCGCGGGCGGCGGCGCCGGGGCGCTCTACAGCCCCGAAGGCGTCGCCACCGATAGATCGGGCGACGTCTACGTCGGCGACTTCGACAACAATCGGATCGATGAATTCTCCGCCGCCGGCGCGTTCATCAGGGCCTACGGCTGGGGTGTTAACGGGATGAGCCAGTTTGAGACCTGCACCAGCACCTGTCGGGCCGGGATCGGGGGCGGCGGCGCCGGGCAGTTCACCGGCCCGTGGGGCGTCGCCATCGATCCCTCCGGCGACGTCTACGTCGCCGATGACGGCAACGAGCGGATCGACGAGTTCTCCGCCGCCGGCGCGTTCATCAGGGCCTACGGCTGGGGCGTTGTCGACGGGATGAGCCGGTTTGAGACCTGCACCAGCACCTGCCAGTCCGGGAACCTGGGCGGCGGCGCCGGGCAGCTCTACGGCCCCACGGGCGTCGCCACCAATAGCTCGGGCGACGTCTACGTCGCCGATTTCGACAACTACCGGATCGATGAGTTCTCCGCCGCCGGCGCGCTTAGCCCGGTGAGCCCGGCGCCTCCGGTGAGCCCGGCGCCTCCGGTGAACACGACCCGACCGAAGGTGACCGGCAGCGCGAAGGCGGGCGGGACGTTGAGCTGCTCACGGGGCAGCTGGAAGAACAACCCGACGACATTCGCCTATCAGTGGTACCGCGACGGAACGTCGCTGGCCGGGTTTACTAGCTCGACCTACAAGCTCGGAACGCTGGATGAGGGCACGACGCTGACGTGCGTGGTCACCGCGAGCAATTCGGCCGGGCAGGCGTTGGCGAGGAGCAACGCCGTGAGGATCCCGATTCCCAAGGTGCGACGTTGCCCGGGCGCGACCGGCTCGATGACTGGCACCACGATCGGGCAGATCAGGCTGGGGATGACCCGCTCGCGGGCGCGTCACCTCTACCGCCAGCACTCCAATCGCGGTACGCAGTTCAAGGACTTCTTCTGCCTGACGCCGATCGGCGTTCGCGTCGGCTACGCATCACCGACACTGCTCAACGGTCTGCCCAGACACGAGCGGGCCAAGTATCAAGGCAGGGTCGTGTGGGCGTCGACATCGAACCCGTACTACTCCCTCGACAGGATCCGTGCGGGCGAGTCGATCGCGACCGCGTCGCGGGTGCTGGGCACCGAGCCGCCTTTCCACATTGGCCTGAACTACTGGTATCTGGCGCGCAAGGTCAGGTACACAGCGGTGCTAAAGGTCCGCGGCAGCGTAGTCCAGGAACTCGGGATCGCCGACAACGCGCTGACCAAGACCCGCAAGGCACAGAACGTGCTCATGCACTCGTTCTACTGAACCCCGACATCGGTTAGTGGGCCAGTACGGCCGGGCAGGGATTCGAGCTCACCCACTACCCAAAGTCAGACGTCGGCGTAACCGACTCGGACGCGCAGACAAGGAGAGGCTGATGAGCAAGCAGAGAACTTCACATCTCACGCGGCGCGCTGGAGCGCAACTCACGGTAAGGGGTTGGTGCGCGGCAGGCTTGGCGTTTGTGCTCGTCGTGGCCTGCTCCCCGCGGTGGTTTACACGTCAGGCTGCGCTGCTCCCCGGTGGGAGCTGTGCGCGTGTGCTGGGTTTGGTAGCTAGCGTGGGTGCGAGCGCGAAGGCCCGTTCGCGGGCTCGTGGCGGTGTCCATCGTCTCCGCGTGTTGTGCGGCTTGGCGCCGGTTGCGTGTGGCGTGCTGTTGATGTTGGCTGCGTTCCCGCCGGGGGCGTTGGCATCGACGAACTGGGCGGCCGGCGTCGAGGCGTCCTTGCCCGCGAACGCCCGCACAAACCCGGAAATTTATGGACTTGCGGTGTCGTGCGCCTCGGCGGGGAACTGCACCGCCGTCGGCAGCTACTTCGACAGCTTGGGTCACCTACAGGGGCTGCTGTTGACCGAGACGTCGGGCACGTGGGCGGCGGGCGTCGAGCCGTCGCTGCCCGCAAACGCCGGCACGAACTCCTCCGTCTCCGTCTACCGGGTGTCGTGCGCCTCGGCGGGGAACTGCACCGCCGTCGGCGGCTACGAGGACAGCTCGGGCCACTCACAGGGGCTGCTGTTGACCGAGACGTCGGGCACGTGGGCGGCCGGCGTCGAGGCGTCGCTGCCCGCAAACGCCAACACGAGCCCGAACGTCAGTCTCGACTCGGTGTCGTGCGCCTCGGCGGGGAACTGCACCGCCGTCGGCAACTACAACGACAGTTTGGACAGCTCCACCGTCCAGGACCAGGGGCTGTTGTTGACCGAGACGTCGGGCACGTGGGCGACCGGCGTCGACGCGTCGGTGCCCGCAGGCGCCGGCGCGGCCCTGTACGTCGTCGTCCAGGACGTGTCGTGCGCCTCGGCGGGGAACTGCACCGCCGTCGGCCTCGACGAGGACAGCGCGTTCAACCGGCACGGTCTGCTGTTGAGCGAGACGTCGGGTACGTGGGCGGCCGGCGTCGAGGCGTCGCTGCCCGCAAACGCCGGCACAACCTCGAACGCCGGCCTCGGCTCGGTTTGGTGCGCCTCGGCGGGAAACTGCACCGCCGTCGGCGGCTACGAGGACAGCTCGGGCCACTCACAGGGGCTGCTGTTGAGCGAGACGTCGGGCACGTGGGCGACCGGTGTCGAGGCGTCCCTGCCCGCGAACGCCAACAACACGGGCGCCGGACTTGGCGAGGTGTCGTGCGCCTCGGCGGGGAACTGCACCGCCGTCGGCGGCTACACCGACAGCTCGGGCCACTACCAGGGGCTGCTGTTGACCGAGACGTCGGGCATGTGGGCGGCCGGCGTCGAGGCGTCGCTGCCCGCAAACGCCAACACGAGCCCGAACGCCAGCGTTTTCTCGGTGTCGTGCGCCTCGGCGGGGAACTGCACCGCCGTCGGCGAATACGAGGACAGCTCGGGCCACTCACAGGGGCTGCTGTTCAGCGAGACGTCGGGCACGTGGGCGGCCGGCGTCGAGGCCTCGCTGCCCGCAAACGCCGGCACGAACCCGGACGCCCGCCTCGACTCGGTGTCGTGCGCCTCGGCGGGGAACTGCACCGCCGTCGGCTCCTACACCGACAGCTCGGGCCACGAACAGGGGCTGCTGCTCGGCACGGCGGTGAGCGCGGGGAGCGCGCTCGCGCTGATCGGGCGCCCGGCCTCCAGCGGCGCCGGCGTTACCGACAAGCTGATCTGCGAGCCCTCGGCGCCCCGACCTTGCCGGGCGACGGAGACGCTGACCACGACCGAGACGACCCGGGGCGGCCGGCTCGTCGCCCTCAGCGCAACCGCAAGGCGCAAGCGCCGGACGGTCATCGTCGCTACGAAGAGGGTGATGGTTCACCCCGGCCGGGCGGTGACCGTCACGGTCAAGCTCAACGCCACCGGCCGCGAGCTGCTAGCGCGATTCGGCAAGCTCCCCGTGACCCTGAAGATCACGCTGCTGCAAAACGGCAGGCACCTCACGGTCGCGAACACGAAGCTGACCGTCAAGCCGAAAAAGAGGAGGGCCCGGAGAGCCAAGAAGAGGTAGACAAACGCAGCGGTCAAGCCAGCGCCGCCAAGTGCCCCGAGTGCTACGCGGATTCACGATCGCGAATCCGATTGGCGGCTGCCGATCATGCCGCCGCCACGACCCGTGGACACTAAGCTCGGGGCGCCGACTCCTGCACCACCACGAACGCGGGCGCCTGACAAGGGCGCTCCCAGACGTCCAAATTGGACAAGAGGCGCAGCGGCTCTTGCGGCGACCCAGACTGCCGCAAAAGGGCTGTGGCTGATCTGTGAATCCCGGGTTTGCGAGCGTGCGGCATGGCCTGAAGCGCGTTACCGCCCCGGACGACCGGCAGCAGCACCGGGCGTGCTCGCTACTGCCCCGTCTGCGATTGCGAGCGCCCGCTGATGACTGCGAGCGGCGACGTGAGATTCGCCGGCGTCGTGAGCACTGCGGCCAGCGGAAACCAGGTCCGCGTGGTTGTCCGCCGCGAGCCCGCAGATCGCCTCTCACGGCGCGACGCCTGGCCCGGGGGTCCGGGGCGACGGTCGGTCGAACCGGCCCGAGCCGTGCGGTGCTTAACCGGCATTTGCGCGAGCTGCAAGCGGCCGGGGGCCTCCGGCGCTGGCGCCCGCGTTACCGAACTTGCAGCGGAGCGGCCACCGGGCCGCCGTGACCCCGTGAGGCGTTGACGAGTAGCGCCGCGGCCGACCTGATCACGACGGCGGTGGCCTCGTCGCGGACGGCGTCAAGCGCTGCCCACCCTGTCCCGACAGCGGCAGCTGGGCCGGGCTGCTCGAGGGCGCTTCTCGTGACTGCTTCTCGCGCAACGCAGCGGTCACGCTGCGGTCGTCACCGGCACCCAGTGCAGTTCCGTCGTGGGGCTCCGAGACCGAAGGCGGCGTGCCCCACTCTTCGCCGATCAGCTGCGCGGGCGAGGCGGATGCCGGCGCCTGTGACGGCCGGCGACGCCACGATCCCAGTTCCGGACGTCCTGAGTGATGTCGTGAGCGAGCTCTGACGGCGTCTCGCGGCCGGAGTTATGGTCAAGGTCTGCGTAGGGATGTTGGTTGATACCGCTTCCCCGGAGGTTGCCCCGTCCGTCGTGGAACTTCGGTGACGACGGTCCCGGTGTGATCGTTACACAGTGACTGCGATGGCGGCCTCCTGGGTCGGGGCGGGGTTGGGGTGGGGAAGGTGGAGTCGTTGTTCGATCGCGACGGCGAGGCGTGGTAGTTCGGTGTAGCCGATGACCTTGCGGAATTGCTTCTCGGCTTCGAGCATCCCGGCCGCGGTCCACCTTAGGCCCATCTCCCCGGAGGACCAGTGCTTGACATTGCGCTGGGTGGTGCGGACGGTGTCGATCATCGACTCGCATGGGTTCGTGCTCTCGAGTGTGCGGCGGAGCTTGCCGCGGATCCTGAGCCGGATCACGGTCAGCGTCTCTTCCATCCCTTCGCGCAGCGAGCCGGCGGCGCCGGGGTGGGTGTGCTCGAGCTCGTCCGCGAGCAGGGTGAGCTGCTCGAGCGCGCGCTGATAGTCGGTCTCCCGCCACGCCTTCCGCAGCCTGGCCTTGATCGGCGGGCGGTCACGTTCGGGGAGGTGGTGCATCACGTTGCGTTCCTTGTGCCACAGACAGCGCTGCACGGGTACCTCGCCGAATACCGACCGCACGGCCTTGCGCAGCGCCTTGGATCCGTCGATCACGAACAGCATCCCCTGCTCGGGATCCAGGCCCCGCTCGACCAGGTCAGAGAGCAGCGCGGTCGCGACGGTCGCGTTCTCGGTCGATCCCTCCCAGAGCCCGAGCGGGATCTTCACGCCCTCCGTGGTGATCCCCAAGGCGACGATCATCATCCGCCCCTTCAGCTCCAGGCCATCGAGCATCATCACCGCCAGGCGCAGATCTGAGAGCTGGCGGCGCATCAGCTCGCCCAGCGCCTCGCGGGTGCGCTCGACAAACGTCCGCGACACCGCCGACTTCGACGTCGACCGGGCCTTGACCTCGACCTGCTCGCCGACCGGCTCCTGCGTGCGCCGGTACCGGCGGGTCGAGACGCCGGCGAGCATCCTCTCCAACACGACCCGACCGAGCGGGTCGCGATCAGCGAAATGCTCATAGGTCGCGAGCTGCACCTCAGCCTCGCCGTCCGCGGTCCGAACCCGTGGACGCTCGACCTCGACGCGACGGCCACCGAGAGTCACCTCACCATCCTCGTGGCCATGGCGGACCGCGACCCGATCCGCGTTGTGCTCGCCCTTCGGGCCCACGACGTCGTCGACCTCCTCCTCCATCAGCTCGGTCAGGACGCCGAGCCCGACGCCGACGCTCAGCGCGAGCAGTCCCTCCTTCGCTGCCCCAACCAGCTCGCCCAACGCTTCCTGAACGCGCTCCGGAAGCGCGCCCTCCTGCAAGGTCGCCTCAGCGACCGGTACGTTGCTACCCACGGCGGTTCCTCCTTAGATCTTTGCGGGATCACCGCGAACGCTCCCATCAGGAGCAGACGCGGCCGGAGGGACCGCCGTCACATCAAAGTTCTACGAGCCTCGGGACAACCTCCTTCCCCGGCGCGTGTAATAGCTGTACGACAGCGCGAAGAACCACGTGACGACGAAGCCAACAAAGATCAAGGTTCCACCAGCTAGCGGCAACGGAATCATCATCAAGCCTTTCATCGCGACTACCTTTCCGCAGACCCTACGCCGGGGCACAGAGCTTCAAATCCGCAGCTAGCCGCCAGCACCATCCGTACAAAGCCGCGTTGTCCTTTCGTCACTTCCGCATCCGCGTGAAAGCAGCCACGAGCTCGCCGTGGCTCCAACAGGCGTGATGCGGCAGCGCCCGGTCGGTCGCGCTGGGAGGCGAGCGATCGGTTATGAGAGACCTGCTCTGGCGGTGCGACGAGCATCGCGGCCCTGACGCCGACTTCCCTGCCTTGCGCGGAACTCAGGCGCCGAGACGCGCGGGAACCCCGGCGGCTTTACCTATGTAGATGCTGATACCAGCCGCGCCGTCCACGCCTATGCCTTCGCGTGGTTCCGGCGGACCCGAATCGATCGCTGACGTAGCTAGCTTGATGTGACCGCGGTCGGCGCCGCTGAGGGAGAAGGCTTCGACTTCGGTGGTCCTGGCGGGTGCCGGCTCCTCGGTCCAGGACACTGGTGGCGACAATCAGGCAGGAGGAGGGACGCTACTCGGCTGGACCTACTCGCGCAGGGAACTGGCGGCTTCCCGGCGCGATCCGCAACGCGCTCTGAGCTCCGCGTTGTCAGTCGCGGCGACCTGCCTTGGCGACAACCGCTGGGCCACACCCGGGATGACCCGCGGACCATGTGTCCGCGCCGGTCAGCTACTGATGGCGCACGTTAATGGTTTTGTTGCGCCGGGCGGTAGGCATCGGTCTGTCGTATGGGGGCGATTTCCGGCCTGCATCGTGTAGGAATCGCCGATCGGCTCGGTCGCTCGCCGGCGACGGTCAAGGCGTACTTCTATGACCCGTCTTACGCTAACAAAAGACCTAGGGATAGCCCGCAGGAGCGACAGTTCTGGGCGCTTGCTGGTCATGCACGGACCTCGATCTGCAAGCCGCTCCTCGGCTCTCGCTGCGACGGCACGAGGCCGGCGTTCCCTACTGCCCGATTTGTCCGGGTGCGGAAGTCTCGAGCGTCGTTATAGCGGTCCCCGGTACTGCCCCTAATTCGTGGTTGCAGAACTGCGTCGCCATGTCGCTGGACCTGCCGAGCTCGGCTCGCGTGCGTAGGCAGAGCTTCTGCACCACCCGAGGCGTCGCAGCGCTGCTGGATCTCGTCCGCTGCGAGAGCGACGTGGGTGCCGCCATCGACGCCTGCTCCCGTGGTGGCGCAGCGGTCAGGGCGATTGCTGAGGAACCGGCTTCAAGCGGACCTAGCAAGCAGTCTGCGGTGATCGAGGACGTCGTTGCCTTGTACCAATACTGACCGATCCAACCAACGGGGCCGTCGGGGGGGAAGGGGCAGTCTCGGCTTCCTGGCTGCCTTGGCGACGAAGCGGAAGCCTGGCGTATGGGTCTTCGGACGCTTGTGGCTCAGTCGAGGTCGAAGGCAGCGTG
This sequence comes from uncultured Solirubrobacterales bacterium, assembly GCA_963773165.1. GTDB lineage: Bacteria > Actinomycetota > Thermoleophilia > Solirubrobacterales > Solirubrobacteraceae > Palsa-465. The sequence goes on along the minus strand of CAVZAK010000035.1, from coordinate 380,286 downwards.
GATCGCGTTTGTGAGAGTGGCCTCTTGGTGATCGAGAAGGCGGCCGATCTGGTCTCCCAAGGCCGTGGCGGGGATGGTGGTGACGTGGTCGCAGGCCGCCACGCAACGTTCCTCAAGTCCGTTGTCGGTGCCGAGCACTACTTCGCTCGACAGGCCGCGGATCGTGGTCGTGATCGGCGCGACGGTCACTGTGTTGAGGTGCGGGCGCACCAGCTCACGGGTCAGCACGAGCACCGGACGCGACTTGTCGAGCCGCGCCAGATGAATCGGCCGCATCAGCGATCCAGTGGGATGCCAGCGGCGTGCTCGGCGAGGCCGGCAAGCTCGGGATCCGGTCCCATGGCGGCGAGGATCTCGGCGTCACGGGCCGAGACCATCCGGCGGCGTTCGCGCTCGAGCGCCCGTGTCACGACGGCGGCGCGGCTGCGCTCGGTGCCGCTCTCGACGATTGCGTCGACGAAGTCGACGAGCTCATCGGCGATCCGCACCGCAATCTGCTTGCTCATACCAACATGGTACCGCCCTGGGATCAGAGGAGACGCGGATCGCCGCGCCCGACCATCCCGGCCTGCCTGGCCAAGGTCCGCCGCTGCTGCTTGGAGACGATCGCAGTCTCAAGCGGCCTCAGCGGCAACGTTGCCCCTGAGGCGACAATGGGGACGCGAGCTCGACAGCGACGAGAGTGCTGCCTGCGTTCCGAGGCGGCAGCCAGAGTGCGCCTTCCGGTGACAGCCGAGGCTCCTCGTTTCGCGTGGAATGCGGCTGCCACGATGGCGCGCTAATAACGAATGGTCAAGCCGTCGCTGATTGACAGTGCGGAGTCCCCGTTGCCGACTACCAGCTCCAACGCGTGCGGGCCTTGCTCGCAGACGATCGATGGTCCCGCGCACACGGGTATGGACGGCGCGGACGGTCCGCGGACGCGGACTTCGCGGAGTTGACCGGGACGGCGATGCGCCACGGCCTCGGGCGTCGAGACCCGTCGCCGGCGCTGCTCGATCTGTTCTTCGCCGGTTTCGAGCACGAAGACCAGGGGACGTTCCGGGAAGCGCTCGTTGTCCCCGTGAATCCAGATGCGCGGTCCCAGCGCGTCGTAGAGCCAGAACTCATCGCGGTGCGCCGGCTCGACCTCGCCGCGGAAGGCCAGACCGATCGGACTGGCGCCCGTGCTGGTCCAATCGGCGCGACGGTCTAACCGCAACGGGTTGGCGCGTGCCTGCGCCGCGTCGGTCACCCACAACAGCTCGAAGAACTGCTCGCGCCACGCCAAGCGCCGGTTTCGCGTGCCCTGGCCGCGGTGCGCCTGACCGGCGTCCAGCACCCACCCATCGTCTTCAAGGCGGCGCGCTGGCTGACCCGGATCGGCCACCATCCAGAAGACGTGATCGAGTTCGAGCATGGTGACGCGCGACGTTAGAACACCGCGGGCAGGCGCGGCGCCTTTGTCGCAGCACCGACGGCGCACTGATCGAGATCACGCAGTCTCGGTCGCGCTGTGGCCCGTTGAGGGCGACCAGCGCTACCTCAGGGCGGTGGTGCCATCGCTGGAGCCGGACCGTGGTCGCGAACCCGAAGCCGAGTCAGCCCGAGCCGCGAGCGCTGGAGACGTTTCTGAGCGACAGCTTGGTCGGGCGGTTGCGGGGCTACGCGGCCTGCTGCTGCTTGCGCCGAGCGCGAGTCGCGCCGGTCAATGCGGTGACCACGGGTTGACCGGCCAGGCGAGTCCCGTTCACCACAAGGTCAACGCGCTCATTGAAGAACGCGATGCGGTGGGTCACCTCAGCGGCTTTGCGGAGAGGTTTGGGATAGCTCCATGCGTTGTCTTCTTCGTCCTCCAGCGACCAGTAGGAGGCTTGCCCTTTGTAGGCGCAAGCCGTCCTCGTTGGACTAGATCGAAGGAGCCCGTCGACAACATCTTCGCGCGGCAGGTAGTACCGGACAGGCAGCGGGGCTTCAAACAGCAGGTACGGGCGCGCGGTCGGTCCGGTCGGTAAGGCGTGACGGCGCAACGTGCGCTGTCGACGTCGATGTGGAGCTCAGACACGTTCATAGGCTGTGGGGAAGGCTGTAGTCGAGCAGGACGATGGGGAGATCACCGGCGGTGATCGCTGCGAATGTGGCTGTGCTGGCGAAGCCCCGCGCGAGCGGAGTGAGGGCGACGCCGGCGGGCGTCGCCCCGGGACCGGGTTCAATACGTGACGTTGATGACGAAGTCGGTGTTCTTACCGATGTTCGTGGGCTTGATCAACCCGCGCGCGCGGCCGTAGATGCCGGTTCCGCCGTTGATCCGAACCGGTGGTGCGCTCTGCGACAGCGTGACTGTCTCGTCGTTGCCGAGGATCATCGACCCGCCGATCGCGATCTGGCCACTACACAGCGCCGTCGGACCGGTGCTGGTGATGCTCGTGATGGTGCAGCGGAGGTGGTCCGAGCCTTTGGCTTTGGTGGCGTGATGCCTGTGGTTCCCGACGTAGGTGGTTCCCGTGTCGTCGATGACATCGCCGATCGTGGGCTGGCTATCAGGCGCGAGCGGCTGGCCCTGGGGATTGACGAACGTGTCGCTCGTCGTCCGCGAAAAATAGTGCAGGGTTACGCTCTTCGCGCCGGCCGGGGGGACTCCGACGGCCAGTGTCAGCAAGACGCTCGCAAGCAACGCGATCGGTCCGGCTGGACTGCGCCGAGCTTCCCTAAGCTGAGATGTGAGCCGGTGTGTCATGGTGTGAGTCCTCCATTGCGTTTTGCGCCCTTCGCTTCCCTGGCCGCCGGGCACAGCGAGCGTGGGTGACGGGGAAGGAAGAAAAGGGAGCGTTGGTGGGTATGTTCTGATCGGCGATAGCCGATCGGCATTGCGGATCGCTCAGGGGGGCTCGCTGCCTCCACATGCTGATCTCCTTTGCGGCCATGTTGTTCTGGTCCAGCCTCGATCAAACGTCATGCGCTAACGCTCGGTCCGTCGCCAGGACGCGGTCCGGCGCACCAACACGGTGGCTATCGTCAGCACGAAGAGCGCTCCTAGCGGATGAAGGGCGCCCACCCAACGATGCCCGTTGGCAAGAGCGACCTGCGCCGTCCCGATCACGGCCAGCAACAGCGAGAGGATCAGGTCGGTCCTGGGAAGCCACGCCAGCAGCGCGGCGATGAGGACCGCGCCCTCGAGCTCGTTGGCCGTGAAGCCGACCTCCCGGTGAGCGTTCAGCGCGCCGGGCCCGGCACCGAAGATGTAGGCGCCGATCAGATACACCTGGACAAAGACAGCCACGACGACCGCCAGCGCGAGTGCCGCGTGCGACCAACGGGCCCACGGTCGGAAGCGGCGCAGTTGCGCACGCTGTCGGGCGTGACGCGGCGGCGCGAGTTCGACAAGGTCGTAATCGCCAGATCCCGCCATCGGACCACACCCTGTCTTCATCGCTGTCTGCCTGTCGTGCTCGCTGGTGGCGGCGCAGTGCCCAGGCTTGTCGCGTGCTGGCTTGTACCGCCGGGCTTCAGCTCGGTCGACCGGCCGCGGTGGCGACGGTAGATCTCCGCGACTCACCGCCCTCCCGGCCGCTGGGCCAGCGAGTCGACGAACTCGCGCCACGAATCCGGCAGGTCGTCGTCGGCGATCATTGGATACGGGAACTCGGGAGGACGCGCCACCCCGTAGAACAGTGCCGCGGCGGTGAGGTCGGCGACCGTGAAGGACTCGCCGACGAGGAACCCGCTGGAGGAGATCTCACGTTCGAGCCGATCCATCGCGGCGACCATCTTCGCGCGGCTGGCCGTGGCTGACTCGGCGGTGATCTCGAATCTCCGTCGCATGCCCCCGCGCAGCATTGGGAAGGCGGCCCGCAGCAGGAGCCGCGCCGGGAACGGCCGGCGGTGGGTGAACAGTGGCACCACCAACTCTGGCTGGGGAAGCAGCTCGTGGTAGAACGCCCGGCGGATGTGCGGTCCCAGCTCCTCGTCGAAGAACGCCTCGAGTTCGAGCGCGCGACGCCGCCGCGCCGCGTCCTCCGGGTATAGCGGCGGCTGCGGCCAGCTCTCCTCGATCGCGGCGATGATTCGCGTCGAATCGCCGATCGACCGCCCGTCCATCGTGAGCACCGGCGCCGTGGGGGTATCGCCGGTCAGGCGCTTGGTCTTCACGGCGTGGAGACCCGGAAGCAGCGTACGACGGATATGGGGGACGCGCTTGTAGTCCAGCGCCCAGCGCACCTTCTCGACGTAGTGCGAGATCTGAAGCTGCCACAGCACCGGCACGGGCACGTCCGGGTGGTGGCTTGGCTCGACGTGGGTGTGCGTGACGTCGCTCATATGGGCAGGATGCGTGCGGCCTGGCTCTCCGCCCCGGTGTCTGGTGATGGTGTGCGTGTGCTCGGTGCGCATGGCGCTGCGTCCCTTCATTCGTGATTCCTCAGGCCGAGGTCGTTGCGAGTGGCAACTCGGTTCCTGCGATCGCCCGGCTGGTGCGTGTGGTGCCGCGGATCAGGTCGGCGGCCTTCTCGGCGATGATCATGGTCGGCAGGTTGGTGTGGCCGCGCGGGATCCTGGGGATGGTCGAGGCGTCGATGACGCGCAGGCCGTCGAGACCGCGGACGCGCAGCTGGTGGTCGACAACGGCCAGTTCGTCTGAGCCGATGCGGCAGGTGCCGACGGGGTGATAGAGCCCGTGCGCGGTGTCGCGGGTGTGGGTTTGGAGGGGGGTGGCGGCAGGCGCGAGTTCGTCGCCGGCGAGCTGGTTGAGGGCGGGCATGGAGATGATCCGGCGCGCCAGCTCGAGGCCTGTCGTCAGTACTCGGAGGTCGTCGCGGCCTGGGTCGGAGAGGTAGCAGGGATCGATCTCGGGCTTGGCGAGCGGGTCGGCGGAGCGGAGGCGGAGGCTGCCGACGCTGTGTGGCTGCAGCGCGACAGCCATGAGCGTAAAGCCGTGCGCCGAGGCCGGCGTGAGGCCCTCGTTCTGGAAGAGACCAGGAGCGAAGATCAGCTCGAGATCCGGCGCCGGCAGCCCCGGACGGCTGTGGATGAAGGCGGCAGCCTCGGCGGCGTTGGAGGTCAGCATTCCGCGGCGGAGCAGCAGGTACCGTGCGTAGTTGCCGGCTGTCTCTGCCGCGTACAGCGTCGTGGGATGGACCGCCTCGACGAGAGAGGTGACCACCGGGTGGTCCTGCAGGTTGAGCCCGACGCCGGGGAGCTCGCGAACCGGCGTGATCCGGTGCCTGGCGAGCTCGTCGAGCGGACCGACACCGGAGAGCAGCAACAGCTGCGGCGAGTTTACGGCGCCGCCGGAAAGGATCACTTCGCGCCCGCAGCGGGCGATTTTCTCCTCCGCGCCCCGGCGGTAGGCAACACCGACGGCGCGTGTGCCATCGAACAGCACGCGCGTGACGTGGGCGCCAGTGGTGACGGTGAGGTTCGAGCGCCGCAGCGCGGGACGCAGATAGGCGTCCGCGGCCGACCAGCGCCGGCCCCGATGTTGTGTGACGGGCGTCAGGCGAACGCCTTCGAGATCAGTCGGTCCGAGTTTTCTCGACCGTGGAATGCCGGCTTGCACGGCCGCTTCGATGAAGGCGTGTGTGAGCGGGTTGGGCTCGCGCAGCTCTTCGACCGCGAGCGTGTCGTAGACATGTTCGAAGTGCGGCGCGAGCTCCTCGAAGCTCCAGCCCTCGTTTCCTCGGTCGGCCCAGGCGTCGTAGTCGGCGCGGTGTCCGGGGATCGCCATCATCGTGTTGGTCGACGAGCAGCCACCGAGCACCTTCCCACGCGGCCAGTAGATGCGGCGGCCGCCGAGCCCGGCCTGCGGGGTTGTCGTGTAGTCCCAGTCGGCCTCGCTCTTGAACAGCTTGAGCCAAGCTAGGGGGACGCGGATCTCCCTCCTAGTGTCGGCCCCGCCCGCTTCGATCAGAAGAACGCTGGTGTGCGGGTTCTCGGACAGGCGGTTGGCGAGGACGCATCCGGCCGAGCCGGCGCCAACGATGATGTAGTCGACCATCGGGTCTCCTTCCGTTAGTTGTCTGCGGCGAGGATCGCGCGGCGGCGTCGGTTTCGCGACGTGGGAGACCACCTGCTTTTGCGGGGGTGGACCGAGGACTTTGGCGGCGGTACGATCGCCGCTGGTGGCCGCGGTCGATGCCGGGCAAGTGCTTCTGGAGCGAGACGCCGCTCTCGCCCGGATCGATCACTGCCTGCGCGCTCCGATCGCCGGGGGTGGTTCGCTGCTTTTGCTGGAGGGACCGGCGGGCATCGGCAAGACGCGCCTGGTTCTGGCCGCGGGGCGGCATGGTCGCGAGCTCGGCCTGGCGACGCTGAGCGCGCGCGGCTCGGAACTGGAGCGAGACTTCGCGTATGGCCTTGTCCGCCAGCTGTTCGAGGCGCCGCTCGTCGCGGTGTCGCCGCCGGAGCGTGGGGAGCTTCTCGCGGGCGCGGCCGGTCGTGCGGCCGCGCTGTTCGGCGTCTGGGCGCCGGACGATGATGCCGCCGACGCGCTGCTCGACCCGTCGTTCGCGATTCTGCACGGGCTCTACTGGCTGTGCGCGAACCTCGCCCGGCGCTCCCCGGTCCTGCTTTGCGTCGACGATGCCCACTGGGCTGATCAGGCCTCGCTGCGCTTCCTGAACTACCTCGGGCGACGACTCGAGGAACTGCCGATCGCGGTCATCGCGGCGGCACGGCCGGCGCAGTCGGCCGAGGGTTCGCCGCTGCTCGCGGCGCTCGCCGCCGACGCGTCGGCCGAGGTCTTCGTGCTCGCAGCGTTGAGCGAGCGGGCGGTGGCCGAGCTCGTGCGGCTGGGACTCGGCGCCGAAGTGGAGCCGGCTTTCGCGAGGGCGTGCCATGAGGTGACCGGCGGCGTGCCGTTCCTCGTGAAGGAGCTCGTTCGCGCGATCGCTGAGGAGGGCATCGCGCCGACGGCGGCAGCCGCGTCCGGCGTCGCGGGGCTCGCTCCGCGCGCGGTCTCTGACTCGGTCGTGCAACGGCTGAATCGCCTCTCCGCAACCGCCCGCGACCTGGCACGAGCGACGGCCGTGCTGGGCGAGGCCGACCTTCGGCTCGCCGCCGGTCTCGCCGGCGTTGACCCCAGGGCCGCCATGACCGTGGCGGACGAGCTCGCCGCCGCCGGGATCCTCGACGCGGGTCGGCCGTTGCGGTTCGTGCACCCGATCGTCCGCGCGGCGGTCGACGCAGATCTCTCACCCGGTGAGCGGGCCGGCCTGCACGCGGCCGCGGCGCGCCGTCTCGTGGACGAGGGCGCGTCTGCGCACCGGGTCGCCGCGCATCTGCTGGCGACCGACCCCGTGGGGGACGACTGGGTCGTTGGGTCACTCTTGGCGGCCGCCGGGACTGCGATCGCGAACGGCGCTCCGGACTCGGCCGTCGCCTATCTGCGGCGCGCGCTGGCGGAGCCGCCCTCCGAGCGGCTGGGCCCCGACGTCCTGCTCGAGCTCGGGTTCGCCGAGTCATACGCGGGAGACCCGCGGGCGGCGGCTCATCTCGAGGCGGCGCTCGATACCGCAGCCGACGCATCGGCTCAGGTCTCGATCACGCTCGCGCTGGGACGCATGCTTCAGATCGAGGGCCGCAATCGCGAGGCGCTGGAGGTGTTCGACCGGACGCGCGCGCGCGTGGGCGGCACCGATCGGCGCGCGGCGCTCACGCTCGAGGGCGCTGCGCTCGGCGCGGCTCAGTTCGACGCGGAGACCGCGGACGATGCCGCAGAGCGGATCGCGAACCTGCGCCGGCTGGCCGAGGATGAGCCCGATGTTCCCTCGAGCGTGTTTGGCGTGCTGGCGGTCGCGGCTACGAATGCGAACGAGCCCGCGGAGGCAGTCGCGCGACTCGCGCTCCGCGCGCTTGACGGAGCGCCGAAGCTGCTGCCGGAGGCGGTCGATCGACCCCCGTTCTTCTATCACGCCTGCAATGCGCTCGCGTTCGCCGAGTGCTACGAGGAGGCGCGCTCGCGGTTCGACGAGGCGCTGGGGGATGCCCGCCGGCTCGGCTCGCTCCCGCACGTGCTCGGGCTCTCGTGCTACCGCGGTCTGATTCATCTGCGTATTGGCAACCTCGCCGACGCCGAGGCGGACGCACGCGTCGCGCTCGAGACCGGCCCCCGCCCGCCCGGCATCCACGCTGCCGTCGCCCTCGCCGTGCTACTCGAGACGCTGGCCGAGCGCGGGGATCTCGACGCGGCCGAGGCGGCAGATCACCGCTACCGGCTCGCCGAGCAGTTCCCGACGATGATGCAGACAGGATGGCTGCTCGCCGCCCGGGGCCGGCTTCGCCTGGCAGAGCTTCGCCCGGCCGCGGCGCTCAAGGACCTCCTCGCCGCCGGCGACCTGTTCACTCGCCTCCTCATCACCACCCCATCGTCCGCACCGTGGCGCTCCGACGCCGCGCTCGCGCAACTCGCGCTCGGCGCCCCAGCCGAAGCGGGAGCGCTCGCGGCCGAGGAGGTCGCGCTCGCCCAGGCCTACAACGCCCCACGCACGCTCGGGATAGCCCTGCGCGCCGCCGGCCTGACAGAGGGCGGAACGCGCGGCATCGAACTGCTGAACCAGGCGGTACGCGTGCTCGAGGGCTCCGCTGCGCGACTAGAGCACGCCCGCGCCATGACCGACCTCGGCGCCGCCCTCCGCCGCGCGGGACAACGGACGGAGAGCCGCGAGATCCTCCGGCCCGCGCTCGACCTCGCCCACCGCTGCGGGGCGCTCGCGCTGACAGAGCGAACCCGCACCGAACTCATCGCCGCGGGCGCGCGACCCCGACGGCCCGTCCTCAGCGGGCTCGACTCACTAACCCCGAGCGAGCGTCGCGTCGCCCAGCTCGCCGCCGGCGGTCTCCCCAACCGCGACATCGCCCAACACCTATTCATCACCACGCGAACCGTCGAAGGGCACCTCACCCACACCTACCAGAAGCTCGCCATCACCAACCGCGAGCAACTCCCCGTCGCCCTCGCCACGCGCGACGCCGAGCCTATCTGAGCCCCTAATTCGACATTCCGCTGAGCGCCATCGGCACCAAAGGCGTCCTGCCACGCCGAGCGGGGCACGCTCTGCTGGTCGCACCTACCGGGGAAATACAGGAACTGCCGGCCGCTGACGAACCACCCACCGCCTCCTGAGCATGAGGGGACTGAGATCGCGGCGGCGGTTGAGGCCGCCGCTCAGCCAGGCATTGCGGAAGCGCCGAGGAAACTCGACGCCGCTGCTGCCACGGACGAGGTCCAGCATCGCTGCCGCGCTCCGCGATGCCCAACATGTGCATACGCACGAGCGATGCCCTCGGCCGCGACGGCCTTCGCCACCGCCGCTTCCGCTCAGTCGCCGCACCAGCGGCGACGCCGGGACTGCTGCTCCAGTTGGCCGGCGGCAAGAGCAGACGTCCTGTGTCAACCCCCGGGTGCGGTAGCGGATGTCAGCTTGCTGTCACACGCTTCGCGCTCGGCCGTGCGGGCCGTGGTGTCGGTGACGGCGGCGCCGAGCATGCGCTGGGTGGCAGCGAGGTCGGGGCTGGGGCCCGATGGTGTGGGGACCGTGACGAGGGCGTGCTGTTGCAGGCCGTGGTGGCGGGCCGGGTCATACGGGACGCGGTCTTGCCAGCATTGCCAGACGATGCGGCACCAGGCGCGTCCGAGGGTGCGCAACGCGCGGGGGTGGTCGTGGCCGCGGGCTCGGGCGGCGGCGTAGCGGTCGGCCGCCCACGGGTGCCAGTGGCGGGTGGTGTCGGCCAGCCTGGAGAACGAGGCGCGCAGCCGCTTGTTGCACCCCCAGCGAAAGCACGCGGTCTTGCGTTTGCCGGACTCGATCGCGACCGCGGCTTGGCCGGCATCTCCAGCGAGCGCGTCGCGGGACGGGTAGCGTGCGCGGCAGTCGCCGATCTCGGCCAGCAGCTCGGCGGCGGTGATGAAGCTGTTCGGGTCCTTGAACAGCGACAGGAAGATGTCGCCGTCGGGGTGGGCGCGGACCGCGTCCTCGAGCTGGCGCTCGAGCGTCTTGAGCTCGCCGGCGAGCGTGTTGAGCGTCTGGACCAGGCCGAGCACGATCTGCCGGCGCGCCGCCATCTCAGCCGCGCCGACCCGCCCCTCGGGCGCGCGCTCGAGCTTTGCCAGTAGCTGCGTGGGCTTCTGGCCGCCGCTGTAGCGCTCACGCTTGAGGAATCCTTGAAGCCGCTGCTCGCCCAGGCCACGCGCATCCGCGGGGCTCGGGTAGCGCTCCAGGAACGCGAGCGAGATCGGGCTGTCGAGATCGCTGAACAGGCCGATCGGACCGGGCCAGAACCGTTCCAACTCGGCGCGCAGCTGGTTGCTGATCGCCACTCGGGCCTTGACGAGATCCTCGCGCGCTCGCGTCAGCGCCCGCAGCGCCTTGGTCTGATCGCTGTCGGGCTCCAGCACCCGGAAGCGGTGGCTGTCGGTCCGTGCGAGCTCGCATAGCACGAACGCGTCAAACCGGTCAGACTTGCCGCCCGAGACGCGAAACCGCGCGCGGGTCGCGGCGACCTGATTGGGATGCAGCGCCAGCACCCGTAGCCCTGCATCCAGCAGCCGCTCGACCAGCAACCCGTCCGGGCGCTCGATCGCGACCAGCTCCACCTTGCACCGCACCAGCGTGCGGCACAGCGACCGCAGCCCCTTCTCGTCATGCGCGAACGTGGCCGCCACGAGCTCCTCGCCCGTCTCGTTGGCCACGAGCACGTCGTGCTTGTCCGCCGCCCAGTCAACGCCGGCGTAGTTACCCATATTGCACTCCTGTCGGTCGGTCGCTTCACAGCGCCCCGACCAGGAGGTACCGTTGCGGAACCTCATAGACAAGGCCCTCAACCAGGGGCTACGTCCTGTTGCCGCTCGCGGCACCTCACCACCGCTGGGACGGGCTGGTCTGCTCTAGGCCCTTCCACCGGGCAAGAAGCCATGGCCCTCTCCCAGCGGCGGTCGAGGCAACACCAGGATGACCTATGAGAAGCGACGGTGCTGCTCGTCTCGGCGGGAGGTTCGGAGACTCTGTCGAGTCCAGGCTTGCTCAGTGCGCCTTATGGGTGGCCGTTAGTGCTTGCGGGGTCGCGCCGGCTGCGTCGCGCTGTAGCCGTGCGATGCCTTTCTGATCTCGCCTGCCCTGGCAAGCTTGGTCAGGTGGGTTGACACCTGTCCGGGATTGAGGTTAAGGCCCTTGGCGAGATCCCCCGCGGTGCTCCCCGGGTGCTGGACGAGGAAGTCGATGATGCTCGCCTCGGTGTCGGCCTGGCGGCTGCGCGCGGTTGCGCGCCTGTTGCTCGCGCGCCGCGCGGTCGCGCGGCGCACCGAGCGAGCCGGAGGGGCCGCAGCCGAGCTGCCGTCGTGGGCGGGGATCTCCTGCTCTTGTTGCTCGGGGTCATGTCGCGAAGCTTCGCTTGGACCCTCAACTCCGGGCATGTGCGCTCCTTCCCGTCCCTCTGGTGAGTCGCCGAGGGAAGAGGGCTAGAACCCCGAGCGTTCAACGAGCCAGGGCCGCGACCTCCGGGCTGGGTTGGTGGGCCCGTGGAGGTCGCCCCCACACCGACCCAGCGGTCAAAACCGGTAACCCAAGCCTCCCGCCTCGTGGCGCAGGAAACGGCGCCGCTGGTGGCATTCCGGCTTGGGCCGGCATCCTGGCCGCAGGGCCAGCTACATACGGACAGTACTCCGATCCGGTGGCGGTTATGTAAGACCAGACCTCAATAGTTTGCTCGGCTCGTCCGCTGGCGTGGGCATCCGCTGATTGCTCTGCGCGGTCAGCCGGCTGCTCGGAGCACCGCGAGGATCCGCGGGTGGCCGTCGATCTCGGGCTCGTCGACGACCTCGAGCTCGTCAAGGCCGACGATGCGCCCGAGTCGGCTCAGACCCTGAGAGGTGAAGCCCCAGTAGACGAAGTCATCGCGCGCGTACACATCGCCGGCCTCGTGAACCTCGATCGCCGCGGCGTCGGCGGCCAGGCGCGAGCCGTAAGTCTCGAGCACGATCTCGCCGCCCGGTGCCAGTACATCCGCGAGCGCCCCCAGCAACGCGATCGGGTCGGTTACCCGGTGCAGGATCCCGAAGCACAACGCAACATCGAAGCGCTCACCCAGCTCGCGCACGTCCAGCGCGTCCATGCGTCGATACTCGACGCGGGATCCGACTAGCCTGGCGATCGCGCGGAAGCCGCCGCCGCCCTGAAGCGCCACGCCGAAGCGAGCACGCACCCAGTCGACGTACTGCTCGTTGTCGACCGCGACGACGCGCCGCGCGCCGCGGACCTCCGCGAGGAAGCTGTAGAAGCCGTCAAACGCGCCGACATCGAGCACGCTGCGGCCCGCAAACCGATCAGCTTCGAGCACCGCAAGGCGGTAGCCGTGGTCGCGGGCGATCCCCGGCGTATAGATCCCCGGCGCAAGCGAGAACGTGTGAAACCACAGCGGAACCGAATCACGGACGCGCTTGGCCTGCGCAGCCGACGCGCCTATCGGGTGGACGTCGGCGACCAGCCGTTCGGCCAGCGACGTCTCGGGGATCGGTTCGGTCGACTCGACCGCATTTGGATGGGCTGCCAACGCATCAACTCCAATCTCTCGTTCACATCACGGTCACACCAGCATCACACGTCGGCGCCAGCGGGTCGCGGCGGACTGACTGCCCCGACACGGCGAGAGCACCGCGCGATACGAGCACCCCGGGCTTTTGGAGAACAAACAGCCAGCACCACGGCCGCCGGCTGGGGGCGACAATCCGTCGATGGCGCTCGCCGACGCTGAACAACAGCGGCTGCTCGAGCTACTGCGCGAGGCCGCCGACGAGCCGACCCCGTTTGCGGAGCTGCGCGTCGGCGGGGTTAGCTTCCCGGCCGCCGTCATCTCCGAGCTAGAGCTGAACGGATACCCGATCGAGCGCGTGTATGACCACACGCCTCGGTTGGCAAAGAACGCGCCGGAGTTGCCAGGGCCCGGGATGCCACGACGCGGTGTCGCACCAGCGTTCAGCGTTTGCGTTGAGAGAGCGCGACCTCCCATCACGCCTTGCGCGCCAGCGGCGAGAGGGGGAACGGCAACGCAACGTTGTCCGTTGCGAGACCGTTTCCCACAAGCTGGTTCCTGCGGATCTTGCCGAGACGAGGCATCCGGTTGCCGGCTCCGTGCGCTCCTTGGACCCACTGGCCAGGTAAGCCCGTGCCGTAGTAGGACCGCATCGCACATTTGTCCGTTTGCGTTCGTGGACTGCTGATCGCCCGGAGCGGCCGCGCCGACGGTCCCACCGCGAATGTGGCGGACGGCGGCGCGGTGAGCCGAGGTCGCGTGGTTGACTCGGCGATCATGGATCCGTTGGCGTGGGTGTGCAAGCAGGGCGTCGTCTTGCAGTCCGGTCGGGGGCCCGTGCCCAATCTTGCGGAGCACGTTGCCGGCGAGCCGATCCGAGGAAGCTGGCGGGGCCACTCGTCAGATCATGAGATCTTCGCCGTACTCACCCGCGTTCTCGACTCTCCCGACGTGATCGCGACGCGCGTGGTCGACGGAAAAGTCACCTTGATCCACCGCCGAGTCTGGCCAGCTCTTGTGCGTGTCGCCGACCGTTTTCCCGCTGAGCGTCTCGCCTCTGTCGACGAGGTGCACACGGCATCGGGTGCCCACCGGACGATCAAGACCCCCTTCCCTGAGTGGATCCCCGCCGAAGACCTCGCCGCCGCCGCGCTGCTCACTACCGACGAGGCGCTCGCGCTGCCGCCCGCCTGCCTTCGCTGACGGTCGACTCGTTCGTCACCGCAGCGGGCAAGTCCCCCGCATCGCTGCTCTGATGCGGAGGACCTCCTGTGAGACGAACGGTATGCCGACGGCGTCGGCCACACCGTCTCAATCGCAGGGACATCGCCGAGCGGTTCGCTCGCCGAACCCATACGCTGACGGGCGGCGCCGCCTTCAATACCGCCGAGCCGGCCCGTGCCCACCCAGCCTGAGCATCCGAACACGTCACCACCGGAGCCCTCGGGGCCGAGGTACAGCGCACGGGTCGCGCTGAGCTGCGAGCACGGTCACGCGCCCGGGCAAGTGCTCCACGCGTTGCAGGAGCTTCGCTCCGCGATCGACGACCGGCTACGCCGCGACCTCAGCGGCCGGTACGACCGGCACAGCACGAGCTCCGTTGGCACCGACAAGATCACGGTCACCTTCACGCTCCGCGCCGCGACCGATGCGGACGCTATCCGATCGGCGGGACTGGCTGCCGGGACGCTCGCCGAGATCCTCACGGACAACGCCGTTGCCGTTGACCTCTCAGGCGTCGCGCTCGTCGTTCGGGCGCACTAAAGGACAGCGGCGGGCGGGAAGAGGCCGTTCCAAGCGTCCGCCACTCCTGGGCTGGACGAGTCGCGGAAGCGCGGCGCGGGAAGCGGTGCCCAAACGCATGCCTAGGCACGGGGTCGCGATCGGCGCCGACCGCATAGGCGAGCACGTTCCTCGCAATCGCCCCAAATCCGAGCCTGAGAGCTGGCTTGGCCCGATCCGCAGGGCTGCTGCTTCGTCGCCGCTTGGGCAGAGTCCGATTGGCTACTGCTTACGTGCTCGACCTAGTCGAAGGGGAAGCCGCGGCGGCCGGAAGGCCAGCGGCCGGCTTGGCGTCCAGCTCCATCGGCAGCCGATCCCAAGTCCCGGACGAAGCTGCGATCAGCCGTCATATTGGCTGAGACGTTCGACGTTGATGCGGAAACTAACCCGGGGCTGGCCGGCGAAGTCGGCTGGGTCCTCGCCGTATCGCTCGGCTTGACGCATCGCGTCCGCGACCGCAGCGTCGCTCTCGTCTAGAAGCGTCGCGGTCCCCCGGATCGAGACGTAATGCAGATAATCGACTTCGTCGTGCACGATGAGTGATGCGCGCGGGTCGCGTCGTAGGTTGCCGACCCAGCGACGGTCTCGGTGTCCATTGATCCGTAGATGATCGTCACCGAGCAGGTAATGGATGACGATCTGACGCGGCGCGCCGTCGGTCGCGATCGTCGCGAGCACCGCACACCGTGGAGCACTCAAAAACGAGCGCACAGGTTTGATCAACTCCCGGCCGTCAGACATGCGGCCGGAGGCTAGCTGGCCACGGCGACCAGCGACCGCAGCCTCGCAGAGCGCCGCTGAGGTCGCCGACCCTCGCACCGCCGGCCAGAACGCGGCCAACTCTCACTTCCCCTCCGTCGCCCAGGGGGGTGCAACGGCTCGTCTGCTGCTTCAAGTTGGCCAGCGGCCGAGAGCAAAGCCACGGCGCCGCCCGTCTCGGCGGACGACGTGACTCCCGTTTCGTTGAAAGGGGCAGTCTTCGCGCTCATGCGCCGAGTGCTGCATCTCCTCACGACCCGGCTCTGACGAAGGACTCTTCCGGATCGCCAGGGAAGCCGGAAGCGGGCGGTCGGGCGACCGGCACTTTCGAAGCTTGTCCGCTGGGAGAGGTCGAGCTCGGTCGTTAGCTCTTCTGCTTCGAGCCGATCGCTTGCCACGACTCGCCGAGCACCCGGTCCCTACTCGAGTTTGTGGCGAGGATGAGGTCCCGGACGGCCGCCCCCGCGAGCGTGCCTCGCTCGCATGGCAGCCGTGTTCGGCCGGGCGCTGCGACGTGCGGCGTGCGTCGCGGGCGGTCATCTCATGCTGCCGGGCGCCTGCCGCACCGGCGTGGAGGGGAACCGGCGGTGGTTGCAGCCAGCATCGGGTGCGGCTGCGATCCCTGGCATTTGCGGCGGCTACGCGTGACAATCGCAGAGCGCATGGCTGCCACGGGGCTGATCGGACGAGAGCGCGAGGTCGGTGAGATTCGGGAGTTCCTCCACGGGCTGGACGGCGGAGCGGCGGCGTTGGTTGTTGCCGGCGAGCCGGGGATCGGCAAGACGGCGTTGTGGGAGAAGGGGGTCGAGGAGGGGCGTGGCGTGCTCCGGGTACTGGTTCACCGGAGCGTCGAGGCGGAGGCTCATTTGTCGTTTGTTGGGCTGTCGGATCTGCTCGTGCCGGTCTTTGACGCCGTGGCTCCGTCGCTGTCACCGCCTCGCAGGGAGGCGCTTGAGGTAGCGCTTCTGCTCGCGACGCCGGGTGAGGTGGCTCCTGATCCGCGCGCCGTCGGGCTGGCGCTGCTCGACGTGATTCGCGTGCTCGCCGAGGACGGCGCGGTCGTGCTCGCACTGGATGATCTCCAGTGGCTCGATGCATCCTCCGCCGGTGTGCTTCAGATCGCGCTGCGGCGCCTGCGCGAGGAGCCGGTCGGCCTGTTCGCGACGCTGCGCAAGGCAGCCGGCGTTGAGGGGGGTTTCAAGCCCCAGCATGCGTTCCGGGAAGAGCGCTATGAGCGGCTGTGGCTCGAGCCGTTGAGTCTGGCCGCGCTGTACCGACTGCTCAAGGGACGGCTTGGGCTGGAATTGACGCGCTCTGAGCTCGCTCGGGTCAGGGATGCGTCGGGTGGAAACCCGTTCTTCGCGCTCGAGCTCGGCCGCGACGTCATCACGAGTCGCTCTCGGCGGGTCGCAGGCGCGGGACTGCACGTGCCGGAGAGCTTGCACGAGCTCATCGGCGGCCGCCTAGCGCGGCTGCCTGCAGACACCGTGGACCTTCTCGTTTGCGCCGCGGCGCTGGCGCGACCGACCGTTGAGTTGCTTGTAGCGGTGAGCGCAGAGCGGGGTTCTGTGCTCGAGGCGCTGGATGCAGCGGTGCGCGAGGGGGTCGTGGCGTTCGAGGGTTCACGCTTGCGTTTCTCGCATCCGCTGCTTGCCTCGATTTGTTATGAGCAGGCGTTGCCGGCGAAGCGCCGCGCGGTCCATCAGGCGCTCGCCAGAGTCGTGAGCGACGTCGAGGAGCGTGCCCGTCACCTTGCGCTCGCCACGGACGGACCAGACGCCGCCGTCGCCGACGAACTGGATCGCGCTGCCGAGCAGGCCGCTGCACGAGGCGCGGCGGCGACAGCTGCGGAGCTGTGTGAGTTCTCGGCCGAGCTCTGCCCCCGCCGCTCAGCGCGTGCCCGTGTGCGTCGCCTGCGGGCGGCGGACCTTCACCTGTTTGCCGGCGATGGCGAACGGGCGTACGGGATCCTCACCGAGCTTCTCGAGGAGGTCCCGCCGGGGCTCGAGCGGGCCGACATCCTGTACTCGCTGGCGTCGACGTTCAGGGCCGATCCGGCAAGGATGGCCGGGCTGTGCGATGAGGCGCTCGCGCAGGCGGTGGGCGATGATGTGCGCTCCGCCCGGATACTCGCTCTGCGGACCTGGGTTCGCCTGTTTAAGCTCGACATCACCGCTGCGCTGCGCGATGCCCGACAGGCGCTCGAGATGGCCGAGCGGGCGGGCGACCCTCACTTGCTCACGGTGGCGATCGCGCGGCTGGGACAGGTGGAAACGTGGTCTGGGGAGGTCACGCCGGGCCTGCTGGAACGAGGCGCGGAGATCGAGCGGCGCCTTGGGCTCGTGCTTGGATACCGGGAGAGCCCCAGCGTTCCACTCGGTCGGCTGCTCATGCGCCTCGGCGAGTTAGATCGCGCTCGCGTCATTTTCGAGGACATTGAGAGCGCCGCCGGAGCACGTGGCGACGAGGCCTCCCACGTCGTGGTCCTGTGGACGCTGAGCATGCTCGAGTGGCTTGCCGGCCGGCTCCAGCGAGCTCTGGATCATGCCGCCGCGGCCTACGAGCTGGGCGAGCAAACGCAGGATCTGCACACACGCGCCTGGGTGGGACGCGTCAAGGCGGTGGTCGAGGCAGACCTCGGTCTGGCGGCTGAGGCTCGCGCCTCGGCCGCAGAGGGACTCGCCGCCTCGGAAGCGAGCTCGAATGAGTTCTTCACTGTTGCCAGCCTCGGTGCGTTGGGTCGCCTTGAGCTTGCCAGCGGCAACCTCGCGGCGGCGGGTGAGTTTCTGCGAGAGCTGCCCGGACGGCTTCACGCGGCGGGAATGGACGACCCGACCAACCCGATCTGGGCGGATGCGATCGAGACGCTGATCGGGCTGGGTGACCTCGAGCAGGCCACCGCATACCTCTTGCAATACGAGCAGCACGCCCAACGGTTGGGAAGCTCGTGGGCGCTCGCAGCCGCCTCTCGTTGCGGCGGGCTTCTCGCCGCGGCCGAAGGAGACATCGAGCGTGCGCTGACGATGCTCGAGCGCGGGCATGCTGAGCTCGAGCATGCGCCGTATCCGCTGGAGCGCGGTCGTACGCTGCTGTGTTTGGGTGTGGTGCGCCGGCAAGGATTGCAGAAGAAGGCTGCGAGGGAGGCACTGGAGCAGGCGGTCGGGATCTTCGAAGAGTTGGGCGCAGGACTATGGGCGGCGAAGGCACGTGGCGAGCTCAGGCGGATCAGCGGCCGGCGGGCCAGCGGTGACGAGCTGACCGAGACGGAGGCGCGTGTCGCGACGATGGCGGTCGAGGGACTCAGTAACAAGGAGATCGCGGCTGCCCTGTTCATGGGCGTGAGCACGGTGGAAGCGCATCTCTCGCACGTGTATCGCAAGCTCGGGATCCGTTCGCGTGGGGGCCTGGCGTCCCGGCTCGCCATTCGGCCTGATGACGTCCCCAACCCGGTGGACGGAGCCGTCCAAACCTAGGGCTTTTCCGGTTTCGGGCACAGGTTCCTGAGCCGTAGCGTCGGCGCCATGGTTTATGTCGTCGAGCGCTACCTCCCCGGCCTCGGGCGGAGCCATCTTCTATCGGGGCTGTCCAAGCTGCCGCTCGCGAGCGAGGAGCTACGCGACGAGGGATCGGTCGTGCGCTACCTCGGCTCGACGATCGTGCTCGACGACGAGGCCTGTTTCTGCGTATTCGAAGGCCCCTCGGAGGCGGCTGTCGCCGAGGCGAACCGCAGTGCCGGTCTGGCGTTCGACCGGATCGTCCCCGCCGTGCTCGTTCAACCCAACCAAGGGAGCAGCAAGATGTCTATCTCCACGTCCATCCCGCGGACCAGGCGGCGCGCCCCGTCTCGCCGGGTGCTCCTGATCGTCGCGATTGCCGCGCTGATCGCGGTCGCCGCGTGGGCCATCATGTCGCACTCCGGAGGTCAGCCGGTCAGGCAGGGCACCGCGAAAGAAACGTCGGTACTGCGGTCGCTGACAGCGCAGGAGCGGCAGTACGTGACCGGCATCGCGTCGCTGAGTCCCGCACAGCTGCACGGCGCGTTCGGCACCGATCGCATCGGGGCCGATGATTCGGCGCTGGGCTCGCTAACGCCGGAACAGCGGCGGTACGTGCGAGCGATCGCATCGCTCAGCTACCAACGGCTTGCGGCCGCATTCAGCCCGGGACGGTGAGCCCTAATCCGGGCGGTCCGCAAAGACTCGAAAACGACAGTTCCCAGATTCGATCTCGCCAAGAAGGAGCAGACATGTTCATTAGACGATTGGTTTTCGTGAGCGGAACGGCGGTCATGGCCGCCGCGGTTGCGTTGCCGAGCGCCGTCGCGGCACCCGCCATGCGGCACAAGCACATCCATTTCACCGACACCATCGTCGGCGCCGGGATCAGCGCCGATCGATCAGTGTTCTCGATCCACGACTCGATCCACGGCAGCGGTGCTGGTACGCAGACGGTCACGCCCAGCGGCAGTGGTGGCTCTGACACCGAGATCGTCTACTACGGCAACGCAACCGCGTCGTCCAGGGGGACGTTCACGGTGGGGGCACCCGACGCCAACGGCATCGCGTCACTGAGCGGTTCAGGGCACGACGTCGGCGGTACCGGCATCCTCAGGCACCTCAGCTCCAGCTACACCTACGCCGGCACGATCAACACCAAGACCGGCGTCTTCCGCATCATCCTGAGAGGAACGGAGAGCTTCTGAGCGACGAGGATCGGGCAGTTCAGGGCGCCGACGCCTGCGCCGCGTTCCGAACTGCGAGTCCGCGCGCTCGCGACAGTCAGGTCCGGGGCTACCCCGGGCCTGACCCCGACTGAGTAGCGCCGACCGGGCGAACCGATCATCATGCGCCTGCCACAAGACGCTTGTGGCCTCGAGGAAGGAGAGAGAGCGATGAGTAGCACGCGGGGATCGGGCGACTCGCCCACGCAACACACCTCGCGCGGGAGCTTTCAGAGTCCGTCCGAGGTGCCCAGTCCTCCCGGGGGCGAGGGGTGGGAGGAGATGTATCCATACCACCTGCTCTTCAGCGCGGATCGCCGTGACTTCGACGAGGACCGCTTCTGGTTTCAGGACTCCTTGCACTGGCCCGAGCCGCTCAGGCCGTTTGATGCGGTCGTGGTCGAGTGCGCGGTCGTCGCCCTCAATCAGGCAAACGCTCGGCTGTTCGCCGTGCCCCCATCGCTTGGCGTCGAGTTTCGGTTGCTGAACGGCTACGAGTACCTAAGCGCGAATTCCGTGATCGACGAGGCGGCTCTCGACCGGCGCTCGGAGCTGTTCGCGGAGCGCGCCGGGTATTACTACGAGCACTGGGATGAGCTCTACGCCAGCTGGCGGGAGAAGGTAGAGGACGCCACCGGCCAGCTGATGAGGCTGGAGGTGCCCAGTCTCCCCGAGTTTGAGGACGCGACCGTCGTCACGGAGGGTCGCGGATGGGGATCGTCTCACGCACTCCTCGTCGCCTTCGACCGCCTGCTCGAGAGCCTGGACCGCCTCTGGCAGTACCACTTCGAGTTCCTCAATCTCGGCTACAGCGCCTATCTGGGCTTCTGCCAATTGTGCCGGGACGCCTTCCCCGACATAACCGATCAGGCGATCGCGAGGATGTTCTCGGGGATAGAGGTTCTGAACCTCCGCCCGGACGATGAGCTCAGACGGCTGGCCGCTCTGGCGCTCGAGCTCGGCGTGGCCGACGAGGTCAAGACTGCCGCGGATGAGACGCAGCTTCGCGACGCTCTGATCGGGACCGAGTCAGGCGCGCGGTGGGCTGTGGATTTCGAGCAGACAAAAGACCCTTGGTTCTACTTCTCACACGGCAGCGGCCTATACAGCCACCACCGCTCGTGGATCGACGACACGACGCTTCCGATCACGATCATCGGCTCATACATCGAACGGCTCGAGCGGGGCGAAAGCATCTCCCGCCCGGGCGAGGAATTGGCCGGGGAGCGCGAACGGATCACCGCCGGGTACCGCTCCATGCTGCCGGACGACGAACGCTCCGATTTCGATCAGCGTCTCGCGCTGGCGCGGACGGTCTTTCCTTTCGTCGAGGACCACAACTTCTACATCGATCACCGCTATCTCACGGTCTTTTGGAACAAGGTGCGTGCGTTCGGCGGATTGCTCTCGGGTCACGGGTTCCTGCCTGAGCCAGACGCCATCTTCTATCTGCGACCCGACGAGGTGAGACTGGCGCTGGACGAGCTTCGCCTGCATTGGAGCGCCGGCAGCGTCGGGCCGGTACGGGGGCCCAGACACTGGCCGCCGATCGTGGCACGTCGAAAGATGAAGCTCGCGGCGCTGCAGCGCTGGCCCGCCCCTCCCGCCGTTGGCCAAGCGCCGCCCGAGATCACCGATCCGATGATGATCATGCTCTGGGGGATGACCACCGAGCGTGTCGGCGGGTGGCTTTCGGCTTCGGATGAACAGAGTTTGTTGACTGGAGTCGCGGCGTCGCCGGGATCGGTGGAGGGCCTCGCGCGTGTAATCCTCGATCCCACCCAACTGGGTGCGCTCGAGGAGGGAGAGATCCTCGTTGCACCTTCAACGTCGACAAGCTGGACCCCGCTATTTGGCAAGGCCGTTGCGGCCATCTCGGAGGTCGGCGGGATCATGTGCCACGCCGCGATCGTCGCGCGGGAGTACGGACTTCCAGCCGTCGTCGGAGTCTCAAGGGCAACCGAGACGATCCGGACCGGCGACAGGCTGCGCGTCGACGGCGGCGCAGGCACCGTGACTCGCCTAGTCCCCGGGTAAGGCGCTGTTCTCTGAGGGCAGGAAAGCGACCGCAACCTGCCGTTCCTCGAACTCGCCGGTGGCAGCGTGAATCAAGAAGTTGGAGGTGATCAATCCACTCGCGCCGGCGAATCGTCCGCGACCTCGGACGATGCGATAGACGACGGCCCCGTGCTTGAGATCAGCGTCCGCCGACGCACCCAACGTTCCATCGACCACGGTGACGATATCGACCTCGTCGCCAACCTCGCCAAAGCTGATCGTTCCGATTTCCGAGAACGTTGAACCGCTCGTGTGAGTGACGCGGTTCGAGTATGACGCTCGTTCGAGGTCGAACGCCTTGCCGCCGGACGTCCGCACCTCGACCGAGACGCTTGTCGCCCGCGGCTCGCTCCGCGGCGGTTCACCCGAGCGCCGAGTCGCCCTTCCCCGGAACCGAGCCATGACTTCGATGCGCTGCATCACGCTCCCGTCCCCTCGCGTCATCAGTAAAGACACCAGTATCTGCCCTCACGACTAAGACGGTCAACAGGCACCGCGGCAGCTTCCGGGGCTCAGCCGACGACATCCCTGCACCGCGACCCGGAAGCGGAGTCGCTAAGACGTCGAGCGTACCCCTCGCTCGGAACGAACGCATGCATACGGCGGAGACCATCGACGCCGGGTCGCCGAGTTCCGCGAGTGGCCAGTAGAGCTGGCGACCGAGTTCGACGCTCTCCCAGCGGACAAGCTCCGGCAGCTCGGACGACCCGGCGTCCGGCTCCTGCATCGACGACGAGCGGAAGTCTGAACCAGGCAATTTCAGCCTCACCTGGCTACTTCTCTAGAACGCAGGCAGCACCCTCGTCGAAGCCCGGGGGTCACACTGCTGGTTTGTCGCCCACGCGGCCACTTGGCCATCGCTGCCGCTCTGGTCGGCCACAGCCTCGAAGCAGCAGTCGACGCCTGTCCCGGGTCTGCGGCCGACGTGGCCACCTGTTCGTGGTGGTAGCAGGAGCCCGCCCTTGGCGCAGGGGGCACATTGCTGCTTTTCAGCGGTAACCCGGTAGTTCACGCTCGCTGTCGGTCTCCATGAGGGTGAGTAGCGCTTTGGCGGCGGGCGAGGGGTCGTGGTCGAGGGGTGTGACGAGCATCAGCTCGCGGGGGATGCTTGGTTCGGTGACTAGTCCGACCAGTCTGTCGGCGGCCGTGCGAATCGATACGGGGGGTAGCAGAGAGATGCCGACGCCGCGCGCGACGAGCTCCACGAGGTCTGCGATCGTGTCGACTTCGGCGGCGACGCGGCGCTGTAGCCCGGCGTGTTCGCAGGCTTGGTCGATGCTGGCGCGTACGGATGAGTCGGCGCGGTACTCGACGAAGGCGTGGTCGGAGAGCTCGGCCAGCCGTACTCCGCGGCGGGTGGCCAATGGGCCGTCTGCCGCGACGGCCAGCAGCAGCGCTTCGGTTTCGAGCGCCTGAGCTCGGACGCGGCCGGCCTGCGGCCCGAGCGGGACATCGACAATCGCCAACTCGAGTTCTCCGTCGGCGGTTCGGCGGACGAGGGACGTGACGCTGTCGTGCCGTAGGCGCAGTTTCACCGCGGGGTGGCGCCGGTGGTAGCGCGCCAGCAGCCCGGGGATGTCCAGCCGTCCGCGCAGCTGGATCGCGCCGATCGTTAACTGACCGCGGACCAGGCCTCGTACCCCCGCGACCGCGTCTTTGGCGTCCTCGGACGCGGCGATCGCGCGCCGCGCCGCGGGGGTCAACGCTCGGCCGGCTTCGGTCAACTCGACGTGACGGGTGCTGCGCACGAAGAGCTCACTGCCCAGCTCGCGTTCGAGCAGTCGGATCGAGCTGGACAGGCTCGACTGGGTGAGGTGCACGCGCTGGGCGGCCCGGGTGAAGTGACGCTCTTCGGCCACGGCCAGGAAGTGGGCTAGCTGTCGTAATTCCATTCATTGAGGGTATCGCTTTCTGCTAGTCCAACTATCTGTTGGACAGCTGAGCGTGGTGCGTGCAGACTGCGCTCACGATTGATAGCGGGCCACCTCTCGGACGATTTCTCCCGAGTTCGAGCGAACTCGGCCGTCGAGCGGCAATCCGGCTTTGACCGTTTCACAATCCCAACGAAGAGAAGGGAGCCTTCGCATGAGCAAAGCTACGTCGGAGACCCTGCTGATCGGACACCACGAGCTGCCGGGAACGGCGGACGCACACCAGTTCGTCGGCGCGCAACACGGTGGCGTTCCAGTGTCGTTGTTCTTGGTGCACTCGGACCCCGGCGCCCGGGTGCCACGACACAGCCACCCTTATCCCGAGGTGTTCGTGCTCCACGCCGGCCGGGCAACGTTCGTGGTCGACGAGATCGAGATCACGGCCGTGGCGGGCGACATCGTGATCGCCCCCGCCGATGCGCCGCATCAGTTCGCCAACACCGGCCGCGAGCAGCTCAGGCTAACCGCGATCCACCCCGCATCGCAGATGAGCACGCAATGGCTCACACCGGCGCGCGGCGAAGGGTCACACATCACTCCCACCAGCGTGAATGACCAACCACCGAAGGAGGGTGGATTCAAATGAGCCTCGCCCCCCGATTCCTCCCTCGCCGGTCCCCCCGCACGCCCAGCCTTCCCTGGACCCTCGCGATCGTCTCGCTCGCCCTGTTCATGACCACCCTCGACAACCTCGTGGTGACCACGGCGCTGCCCTCGATCCGTCGCAGCCTGGGAGCATCGATCCAGTCACTCGAGTGGACCGTGAACGCGTACACGCTGACGTTCGCGGTGCTGCTGCTCACCGGAGCGGCGCTCGGTGACCGGCTGGGCCGCCGGCGGATGTTCGCGGTCGGGCTGGCCATCTTCACCGCCGCAAGCGCCGGGGCGGCCGTCTCGACGAGCACCGACGCCCTAATCGCCGCCCGCGCGCTGCAGGGGCTCGGTGCCGCGATCGTGCTCCCGCTCACGCTGACACTACTCTCCGAAGCCGTCGCGCCCGCGCGGCGCGGGATGGCACTCGGGATCTGGGGCGGCGTCAGCGGCCTCGGGGTGGCACTCGGACCGTTGGTCGGGGGCGCGGTGATCAGCGGCATCTCCTGGCACTGGATCTTCTGGATCAACGTGCCCATTGGCCTCGTCCTGATCCCGCTGGCTCTAACCAAACTCACCGAATCACGAGGACCGAGCGGCCGCCTGGACCTGCAAGGTCTGGCGCTGGCGGGACCGGGGCTGCTGGGCATCACCTACGCGACGATCCGCGGCCAGGCACTGGGCTGGACGAGCACAACGATCCTGACATCGTTTGCCGTGGGTGTCGGGTTTGTGATCGCATTCGTAGCGTGGGAGTTGCGCGCGCCGGCACCGATGCTGCCGATGCGCTTCTTCCACTCGCGGACGTTCGCGGCCACCAACGGGCTCTCGTTCGCGATGTACGTCGGCGTGTTCGGCTCGATCTTCCTGCTGGCCCAGTTCTTTCAGACCACGCAGGGCTACACACCGCTCCAGGCCGGCCTACGGACCCTCCCCTGGACGGGGATGCCGATGATCGTCGCGCCGATCGCGGGGATGCTGAGCGACCGGATCGGACCGCGGCCGCTGATGGCTGTCGGGCTGGCGCTACAGGCCACGGCGATCGCCTGGCTCGGAGCAATCATCACTCCCAACATCGCGTACGGCCGCCTGATCGTCCCGTTCATGCTGGCCGGCACCGGGATGGCGCTCGTGTTCGCCCCTTCGGCCAACGCGGTCCTCAGCTCCGTGCAACCCCGGGAAGCCGGGCAGGCATCCGGCGCCACCAACGCCATCCGTGAACTGGGCGGCGTCATCGGCGTGGCCGTCTTGGCTTCGGTGTTCAGCGCCCACGGCTCCTACACCTCGCCGCAGGCATACACCGCCGGCCTCACGGCGGCGATCCCGATCGGCGCAGTCGTCCTCGCCGTCGGCGCGGTTCTCGCCCTTATAGTCCCGAAGACCGCGCCGGCCCACGAACTGAAAGAAGACCGTCCGACGCAAACAGCAGGGTTCGCGGAGAGTCCGATCTCGGCCTAGCGTTCGCCTTCGGCCAACCCGCCAACTCGCTCCCGAGCCGTGGCCGACACACGTCGGTCACGGCTCACCGCCAAGCGATGAGCACGCGTCTCGACGGTGCGGCGGACTGGCCCCAGTGCCTGGATGGCAGCGGGTGGCCGCACCAGCATTTCCTATGATCGAAGCCGTGTCCGTAACCGGTCCAGAACCTGATCGCCGCAATCAGCTACGCGCAGCGGATTCCGACCGCGATGCAGTGGTGGAGCGGTTGCGAGACGCGGCGGCGGAAGGTCGTCTTGAGCATGTGGAGTTAGACGCGAGGGTGGAGCAGGCCCTGACCGCCAAGACCTACGCAGATCTTGCCGCTCTCACCGCCGACCTGCCGCCGGAACCCTCGGCGGATCCAGGAGAGCCGCTGCTTCTCAAGGGCGGTCTACACGGCGCGGCGCGCACTGGACGCTGGCAGGTACCGGCTCACATCACGGTCTACGGCGGGATGGGTGGTGCCAGACTCGATTTCACCCGAACGGCCACCCGACTGGCTGAGGTCGAAGTAGAAGCGCACGGCCAGTGGGCCGGCGTGACGATCGTGATCCCCGATAGCTGGAGCGCAGAGACCGGCGGGCTGGACCCTGGGCTCGGCGGACTGAGAGACAAGACCACTCCCGAACGGCTCCCTGGAACACCATTGCTCCGCCTCACCGGTACCGGCGGAACAGCAGGTGTCACGATCCGGCACCCCAACAGCTGGGAACGTCGCAAGCTGCGACGCAATCAGCCCAGTGAGCTGCGCGACGGCGGTCTGCGGCTGGAGGACTAGGCCTGCCAGGCGGGCGCCCGATCGGGAAATCACCGTCCCGTCAGCCGCGCGACGTGAGCGTCGAGCAGCGCGCACCGGCGCTGATCCATGCGCGCTCGCGCGAGCCAAACGAAAGTAGTGGTCGCCCGGATGGCGCAGCGGCCAGCACAACGTGCACCCAGACGCCGGAGTTGACCGCGACGCTTGCGCAGCTGTCGGCCTCGTTCGCGGCCGGCGCCGGCGCGGTTCCCGTCCGGGAGCGGAGAGGGCACGTGTGCCCGCATTACCCCAACAGGCGTAATCCAGCACGGCGTCGTGGCTCGCGCCGGCAGGTGGGTGACCGGCGCCGGCGCCGCGGTCCCTGCATCGCGCGGAACCCGAGCACGCCTCGGTCCGCCTGCTAACGGGTCCGCTGCTGACTATGGGGTCGAAGTGGCGGAACTCCGCGCGCTCAGCCGTGGTTTCGGCTCAGTCGCCGAGCTAGGGCGGCGCCGAGCCCTGCTGCTTGAGCTCGCCGGCGGCCGAAGCGGCAGCCACGATGCCGCTCGTCTCGGCGGTCGACCTGACTCGTGAGAGGGGAACGGAACTGTTGCGAGCACGTCGTCCTCTTGTCACCTGGATCTGCCGGGTCGGGTCATGATCGTGGCGCGAACGAGGACCGGGCGGACGGTGGTGCACACGCGCCGTTGTCGGACGCACGCCGTGAACAACGATCGCTGAGCAGTGTCACAAGCGGCGCTTCTGTCCTGTCTGATGAGGGAAGCATCAAACGAGAGGAGCAGTCATGAAGGTCTTCGTAGCCGGCGCCACAGGTGTTCTCGGCAGAGGGCTCGTCCCGCAGCTCGTGGCGCGGGGCCACGAGGTGGTCGGGATGACCAGGAGCGGATCGAAGCGGGATCTGGTGCGCAGTCTGGGGGCGCGTCCGGTCGTGGTCGACGCTCTCGACGCCGGCGCGGTCGCCCAGGCGGTGGCGTCCGTCGAGCCTGAGGTGATCGTGCATGAGCTGACGGCGTTGTCGGGGAAGATGAGCATCCGTGACGCGCGGCATCCCGACCGCTCCCCGATGGCGGAGATGACCAACCGGCTGCGGACCGAGGCGACGGACTATCTCTTGGCCGCGGGCCGCGCCGTGGGGGCACGGCGGTTCGTGGCGCAGAGCTTTGGGGCTTTTCGTTGGGCCCGCACGGGCGGGCCGGTGCTGAGCGAGGCCGATCCCCTCGATCCCGACCCGCCGGCGCCGCTGCGGCCGGTGGTGGAGGGGCTCCTCTATCTCGAGGAGGCGGTGACGAGGATCGAGTGGGGAGAGGGTCTCGTGTTGCGCTACGGCGGCTTCTACGGTCCGGGAACCTCGGTCAGCCGCGCTCCGGATGCGGTGATGGCCGCCCCGATCCGCAAGCGTCAGTTCCCGGTCATCGGCGATGGTGGTGGCGTCTGGTCGCACATCCACATCGACGACGCCGCCGCGGCGACCGCCGTCGCGGTCGAACAGGGCCCGGCCGGTATCTACTACATCGTCGACGACGAGCCCGCGCCGGTGCGGGAGTGGCTGCCGGTGCTGGCGAGCGCGCTGGATGCCAAGCCACCGAGGCGAATTCCACGCTGGCTGGGGCGGCTGGCGGCCGGTGAGGCGGCGACGGTCATGATGACCGAGGCGCGGGGTGCCTCGAACGCCAAGGCCAAGCGCGAGCTCGGCTGGACACCGCGCTATCCGAGCTGGCGACAGGGCTTCGCGCAGGGACTCGGCTGAGCGATGACCTACCCGCACTGCCCGATGGGGTCGACCGGGGTGCAACGACTCGACTCACGAGCTCGGCCGACTCGAGGCCCGCGATCGGTCACATCTCGCTGCCGCCGCGTGTCAATCAAGCAGCGGATCAATTCTGCCGGCGCCGGGACCCCCGGCCTGAGAAAGGAACAACAATGCACGCCGTAAGCAGGAGCCAGAGGATTGCCGTCACGGGAGCCACGGGTCGGGTCGGTTCGCATCTCGTCGAGGTCCTGGAGCAGCGCGGGCACGATGTGGTCCCGATCGCGCGCTCCCAGGGTGTCGACGTGGTCAGCGGCGGGGGTCTCGATGAGGCGCTCGTCGGGGTCGAGACGATCATCGACGCGGCGACCGGGCCCTCGCCCGGCCAGGAGGAGGCGACGGCATTCTTCATTGCTTCGGCGCGGAACTTGCAGCGAGCCGGCGCCGCGGCCGGGGCGAAGCGGATCGTCGTCGTCTCGATCATCGGCATCGACAAGTTCCACGGCGGCTACAACGCGGCGAAGCTGGCGCAGGAACAGACGCTGCTCGAAGGCCCGCTGCCGGTCCGGATCGTTCGCGCGGCCCAGTTCCACGAGTTCGTCGGTCCGCTGGTCGGATGGACGATCCAGGATCGCGTCGCCTACGTGCCCGAGATGCGAACGCAGCTCGTCGCCGCCCGCGTCGTCGCTGAAACGCTCGCCGACGCGGCCGAAGAGCCGGAGATCGAGAACGGCAGGATCACCGAGGTCGCGGGCCCGCAGGAGGAGCGTCTCGCCGATGCGGCAGCAGCGCTCTTCGCCAGCCGAGGTGACTCGTTCGAGATCCGCGAGAGCCGCGGCGGTCCGCTGGCGCAGCCCGACGACCCCGACACCGCGGCCTACGCCGAGGGCGCCGCGCTGCCCAACCCGGGCGCGAAGCTCGCGGGCCCGAGCTTCGAAGAGTGGCTCGCGGCGGCCAAGGTGTAGTTCCTCACCGCCGGATCCGGCGAGCACTAGCCGGCTTGGCTGTCCGGGACGCCGGGTGGCTTCGGGACTCGGAGCCTGCGAAATACCCACGACTCTCGTCATACCCGTCAAGTCCCATGTCGCCGTCGAACTAGCCTCGCCGTGGCGGCGATCCAAGGAACAGAATTCAAGAGCAGCACCATGTCGAACACCACTCCTCGGCAGGACCCCCAACGGCGGAAGAGCGGCGTGATGTAGATCAAGCCGCCAGCGCGCTATCAGCGAATCGGGTGGCGGCGTGATCGCTTTCGACTGAATGAGCTCGTCGCGGACGGGCTGACCTTCCGCATCCGGCTGGTCGAAGGACCGGCCTCAAGCGGTCGACGCGCCCGCCAGCTGCGGGCGTGCTGGCACCCCGCCGCCGCCTTCTGCAGGGATCCGGGGTACGGCTCGCTCACCGGTCTGATCCGCTACGAGACGATGCATTGCGAGCTTGAGGTCGCTGCGGAGGGTCGCGTGGTCTTCCCCGCGTGGGACGCGTTCATTGCTTCGGCGCTGCTGCGGCGCTTCGGGTTTCGACAGACGGCGTGTGGGGCTCCCTATCACAGCCGGGTGTCACAGCCGGGGCTGCTGTCTTGTCTTAGGGGATACGGGGAATCCTCGATCAAGGAGCCAGTGATGAGAGTGTTTGTGGCAGGTGCGACGGGAGCGATTGGACGGCAGTTGGTGCCGCGTCTGGTTGCTGCGGGTCATGTGGTTCACGGCATGACGCGGAGCGGGTCGAAGCAGGCGATGCTCGACGAGCTGGGCGCTGTGCCGGTGGTCGCGGACGCGCTCTCACCCGATCAGGTCGCGGAGGCCGTGGGGCGCGCGAGGCCCGAGGTGATCGTCCATCAGCTGACTGCGATTCCAGCGACGTTGGACCTGCGTCATTTCGATCGCGATTTCGCGCTGACCAACCGCCTGCGGACCGAGGGGACGGACTACTTGCTGTCCGCCGGGCAGGCGGTGGGGGTGCGGCGGTTTGTGGCGCAGAGCTATGGCGCGTGGCCGTACGCGCGCACCGGTGGGGCGGTGAAGAGCGAGGAGGACGCGCTCGACTCGACGCCTGCGCGGGAGATGCGCGAGGGCCTGGCGGCGATCCGTCACCTCGAGGAGGCGGTCCTCGGTGCGCGCTGGACGGAGGGGATTGTGCTGCGCTACGGCGCGTTCTACGGGCCCGGCACATCGCTGGCGCCGGGCGCGGAGCAGGTCGAGCTGGTCCGCAGGCGCAAGTTCCCGCTGGTCGGCGACGGTGGCGGCGTGTGGTCCTTCGTCCACGTCGCCGACGCGGCGGAGGCAACGGTGGCGGCGGTGGAGCGCGGCAGTCGCGGTGTCTACAACGTGGTCGACGATGACCCCGCACCGGTCGCCGAGTGGTTGCCGGCGCTGGCTCAGGAGCTCGGCGCCAAGCGGCCGATGCGGGTGCCTCGGTTCATCGGGCGGCTGTTCGCCGGGGAGGCCGGCGTGGTGATGATGACCGAGCTCCGCGGTGCGTCGAACGCCAAGGCCAAGCGAGAGCTTGGGTGGCAGCCGAAGCATCCGAGCTGGCGGCAGGGGTTCGCGGCGGCATGACCGATCGCGAGCGACTGCTTGACGAGTTGCGGCCGGTCGCGTTCGCGATCGCCTACCGGATGCTCGGCAGCGTCTCCGAGGCCGAGGACGTGGTCCAGGAGGCGCTGTTGCGCGTGCATCAGGCGCTTGATGCCGGCGAGCAGATCGCGTCGCCGCGGGCGTTCGTCGCGACCGTGACCACGCGGCTGGCGATCAACGAGCTGCGCTCCGCGCGCGCCCGCCGCGAGCGCTACGTCGGGGAGTGGCTGCCCGAGCCGATCATCACCGACGGCGGCGACGATCCAGCGCAGCACGCCGAGACGGCCGACTCGCTGTCGCTGGCGATGCTGGTGCTCTTGGAGAGCCTCTCGCCCGAACAGCGAGCCGTGCTGCTGCTGCACGACGTGTTCGGCTACGACCACGCGCAGATCGCCGAGATCATCGGCAAGAGCGCGGACAATGTCCGTCAGCTCGCAACGCGAGCGCGACGCCACGTCGAGCACCGCCGGCCCCGCTTCCAAACCACGCGCGAGCAGCGCGACGAGCTCGCACGACAGTTCTTTGAGGCCGCCGAGCAAGGCGATCTCGCCGGGCTCGAGGCGCTGCTCGCTTCAGATGTCAAGCTGACCGGTGACGGGGGCGGCAAGGTTCCGGCGCTCGCGCGGTCGCTGCGCGGACGCAACCGCGTCGCGCGCACGCTTATCAACTGGTTCCGCCAAGCCGCCCGCCTTCCGGGCGTGTCGTTGCGCCCCGTCGAGGTCAACGGCGGCCCGGGAGCGCTCCTTCTCGACGCACAGCAGCGGCTGATCAGCGTGTTCGCGCTCGATATCGCCGCCGGCCAGATCACGAGCATCAGCGGGATCGTCAACCCCGACAAGCTGACGCACCTCGGACCAGTCGCCGACCACAAATCGCTACTGAGCTCCGCGAAATGAAGTCCGGCGTTTCGAACGCGTCGCCCGGTGCTGCTGTTTCAGCCGAGAGCACCGAGCGGCCCACACCGGAAACGAGCTAGTCGCAGGCCGCCCGGACCCATCGCGGGAACCTTCGCCGCGCCGCGCGGCTCTCTGGTAGCACAGCCCAAGATCGGCCACCGCGGCACCGAGCCGGGCCTCGACGTCCGCACCGCCCAGACCAAGCCAGTGCTCCAGCGCCGTATCGTGTGGCTCGACCGCCTAGAGCTCACCCGCTGCCAACGCCGCCGCGCATCGGTCAAGGGTGCTGCTGGCGGCCGCCAAGCCGATGCATTCAAGTGCGATCTCTCGCACGGTTAAGCGGCGGTCGTCATCGGCAAACTGTGGGAGGTAGCCGACCGTGCCAAGGTGGCGGACGGTGCCGGTGTCGGGGCTTCGCTGCCGGCGAGGATTCGGAGCAGGGTTGACTTGCCAGCTCCGTTCGGGCCGACAAGCCCGATGCGGCTGCTGGCATCGACGCGTAGGTCGACGGCTTCGAGCACCGTCCGCCACTGTGCTGGCGGGTTATTTGCTGAGCGTCGAGTAGCGTCGAGGGCATGCGAGGATCCTTGCAACTGATCAAGGTTTAACGCGAGAGACATCCGCGACGGCTGGTCGGGAGACCGCCGGTCAGTCAAGTCGAATATCAGCCAGAGTCACGCATACGCAGGCCCTGGAAGCGAGATACCACGCGGACCTCGAGTTCCAGTGAAGGATTGCTTCGAGACCCGCTCGGTCATCGGCTGGCGGGTTCGCCCAGTTCGACACTGGCGAGGTCGGTTCGTGAGGCGATCTCGAGCTTGGCGAACACCTTTCTCAGGTGGTAGTCGATCGTGCGGGGGCTGAGGAAGAGCTGGGCTCCGATGTCGGCATTCGTGAGCCCGTCGGCAGCGAGGCCTGCGATGTTGAGTTCCTGAGGTGTGAGCTGGTCTCGCGTGGGGGGGTCGCGTTTGCGGGCGCTCTCCCCGCTGGCGCGCAGCTCGGCGCGGGCGCGGTCTGCCCATGGCGGCGCAGAGTGTTGCTCGAACGTTGCCATCGCAGCGCGCAGGTGGCGGCGAGCGTCGATCCGCCGTCGGTCGATCCGCCGTCGGTGCCGGCGCACCCACTCGCCGTAGAGAAGCTGAGACCTCCTGAGGAGTATTGACCTCGACGGTGAGCGTAGCCCGTGGGTATCGGTGCGGCCCGGAAAAGCAATCGGTAGCCCGGAGGTTCTATTTTCGCGCCATCAGTGGCTGTCCAGCACGTCCGGTATAGTTCGCGGCTGTCCCAACGGCCACCAGGAGCGACGGTGGAACCGGCAGCCGAGGAGGTGTCAGGTGAGCGACCGAGTTAGTGAGCGTAGGCGCGCCGCGGCCCTTGCTCGGCACTATCGCGAGCAGGAGAGCCTGACGATCGCGGAGATCGCCCGCCGGCTGGGACGCGCGGAGGCGACGGTCAAGGCGTACCTGTACGACCCGACGGGGGAGAAGGCGCGGGCGGTGAAGGCCCGCTACCAGGGGGTGTGCCGCGGCTGTGGCGCCTACACCCAGCCGCGCAACGGGAAGGGCGACGCCTACGCCTACTGCAAGGGGTGCCACCCCGGCGCAATCGAGCGGCGCTGGACTCCCGAACGGGTACTCGCCGCGATGCGTGACTGGCGCGAGCGCTTCGGCCGGCTCCCCTCGTCATACGACTGGTCGCGCACGCACGCACGCCGGCGTGGGGGAGACGCGCTCGAGCGACTGGCGAAGGGCGAATGGCCCGCGGCCAGCGTCGTCAGCGACCGCTTCGGAACATGGGGTGCGGCTCGCGCGGCGGCGGTGAACCAAGTCGCGGACCTCGCCGCTTAGAGGCTCGCATCGGGACTTCGGGCCGCTCGTGCCATACCTGGGATTCATGAGGCGCGACGCCCAAGCCCCGAACGAGGTTCCGACGAAGGACAACCGCCACCGACATCGCCCGGAGCACGCACGAGCATGAGCCAGAACCAGCCAGACAGGCGTCTGACATGCCGGCCGACGATCGAGTGCTAACTGACGGCGATGTCGAGGCGATCGCTGAGGCGACAGCAACACGGCTCGCTGAGATCGTTAGCTCGGCGCCGGGAACCTTCGCACTGGTTGACGCGCGGCAGCTGGCGAGAGACCTCGGTGTTTCGCTCGACTACGTGTACGCGCACGCCACCGAGCTGGGCGCGATGCGGCTCGGCTCCGGGCCCAAGGCACGCATTCGCTTCGATCTCGATCGGGCACGGCAGGCGCTCGACGCCCGGACTACAAGGCCGAACGGGAAACTTCGGCGATAACGCGCCCACCCGACGCCTTCTCGCTTCGTGCCGAAGCCACTGAAAGTGGGCCGAGGGCCGATCGCCGATGGCTAGGGAGCGAAAGACTGCGACGGTTAGCAGCGAAACGACTCGCATCGTGCTTGATCGTTCGAGGATGCGACCGGAGAGCTGTGCGACGATGAAATGGTCACATGAGGGGCCCGGCCGTGGTTGACCGGTCGGGGGCTCGAAGCGACAAAGTCGTCCATGATGCAGCGCGAACCCTTGAAGAAGGTGGCCTGATGCCACGGCCGACGGTCGGCCATGTATTCGAGCGTTTGTGGGCGGACGCAGAGACCGTCAGCTACGGCGCGCAGGTACGCGCCTACGGGCGGTACGAGAAGGTCACCTTCGGGACCAACAAGCAGGGCTGGAATCGGACTCGCGCCGAGCTGGAGACCGAACGGATCGCCCAGCAGATCGACCGGGAGACTGGGTGCCGCCGCGGCTCGAGCCGCGCGAGGACCGCCTCGAGGAGACGATGGCGACGCTCGGCGTGCCGGTCGACGAGAGCTTTCGGGTCTTCGCCAAACGCTGGTGGCGCTCCAAGCAGCTCGGTCTGGACGAGGACACGATCAACGATTACCAATGGCGGCTCGGATACCTGCAGCGGTTCTTCGATCGCTACCGCCTCAGCGAGATCACACCCAGGCTGGTCGACCGATTCCGGGATGAGCTGCACGAGCAGGCCGAGACGATCCGCCGTGCTCAGGAGCGTGCCCGCACCGAGGCGGGGCGGCGTCCATTGATGGAGACCGTGACCGACAAACGCGGGCGAACCTACGAGCGCCGGCGCCGGCCGCTGTCGAACACGTCGATCAACGCGATGATCACGCTGCTGGCAGATCCTCCAGCAGGCGGTCGACTACGAGCTGATCGATCGAAACCCGGTGCGCGTCGGCGGCCGCTCAGCGCGGTTCCTCAAGCGCACGCGCCCGAATCGGGGCTTCCTCGAGGTTGACGAGTTTCACGCGCTGCTCGACGCCGCGGGCGAGCTCGAGGCGGAGGCTCGAAAGGACCTCAAGGGCCTCGGCCGCCGGGCGATGCTCGCCACGCTTGGGCTTGCGGGCTTTCGGATCAGCGAGCTGATGGACCTGCGCGTCGCGCAGGTGGATCTGGTCCGCAGTCGCTTCAAGCTTGCGGACGCGAAGACCGAGGCTGGCGTGCGGGAGGTCGAGATCACGCTGTACCTCCGAGACGAGCTGCTCGAGCACGCGATGGACCGCCGGGCTCGCGGCCTGCCGTTTGGCCCGTCGGACCACTTCTTCGGCACGGCGACCGGCCGGCGCCGCGACACGGATCGGTTCCGCGACCGCATCCTCGCTCGCGCGGTCGAGCGGGCGAACTCAAACCGCGCGCAGAGCGGCCTGGCGCCGCTGCCCGGGATCACGCCGCACTCCCTGCGGCGCACATGGGCGACGTTCGCGGCAATGATCGGCCGTGACCCCAAATGGATCGCGGCGCAGATCGGGCACGTCAGCCCGTCGTTCACGTTCTCGGTCTACCAACAGGTGGCGACTCGTCGCTACATCGACGAGCAGGCCGTATGGACGTTGATGCGGTTCGCCGACGAGCCTACGGAGCGCAGTCCCAGCCGTCAGATCACGCGCCTCGAACGCCAGGACCCGCGCGGCTCGCCGAGCGTTGAAGACCGCGGATTCGATCAGGCGGTCGAGCGGCTGACCGACGGCGGCGACGACGACGCTGCTGAGTGAGCCGAGGGGGGTTTAACGCCGTGATTAACGCCGCGCCCCCGATTTGGTGCTTTCGAGCGGGCGAGCAGTCGTTGCATGACAGCGACAAAGTCTCGATTAGCAGGACTTTTCCGATGGGCACGGCTGGGCTCGAACCAGCGACCTCTCGCGTGTGAAGCGAGGACCAGGTGGCGTTAGCCTGCTAATCGCGGCAATTTGCATTCGGGCTGGATCTGTGCACACCCCCTGATTGTGCTGGGTTTAGTGAATGATTCACTATTCGCGCTCGCCCCGAACCGCGTCGCCGAGCCGTCGTAGACAATCGCGCGATGCCGAGACTGTGCGCGTTCTACGGAATCATCATCTACATGTACAGGCCAGATCATCCACCGCCGCACTTCCACGCCGAGTACGGCGAGTTCATCGCTCAGATCGAGCTTGGATCCCTCGAGGTCCTTAACGGATCGCTACCGCCTCGCGCGCTGCGGCTCGTCCGCGAATGGGCTCGTCTGCATCCTGATGAGCTCGCTGAGAATTGGGAGCTCGCGCAGGCGCTCGAGCCGCTGGTCCCGATCGACCCGCTCGCGTAGCATCAGATCCGATGCTACGAGTCACGGCAGTCACGCCGCTGGATTCATATCGTCTCCGGGTGGAGTTCAACGACGGTGTGGTCAGAGACGTGGACTGCGCGTTCTTGCTGCACGGGACCCTGGGCGAGCCTCTCCGGGACCCTGATTACTTCCGCCAAGTCCGCGTGGACGAGGAGTCGCGGACGATTGTATGGCCGAACGGGCTGGACCCAGCGCCGGAACTGCTGCACGGCGACTACGAGCCGGCGAGCACGAGCACTGGCGGCTCTCAGCAAGCCGCTGCGTAGAGGGTCGCGATCGGGGATCGTCGGCCGCTGCGACGCCCTGTCAGCTGCGGTCACGCCGAGACGCGTTTCCGCGCGCAAGGCAGGCAGGTCGGCGTCATACCCGAGATGCTCGGGGCGGACGCAGAGCGGGGCTCTCGTGACCGATCACTCGCTTCCCAGCGCGACCGACCTGGCGCTGCCGCATCACGCCTCAAGCGGTCATGCTGGCGTCGCTACCGCTCGGCGCGGAAAGGGGCAGCTTGAGCGAGACTGCCCTGTTGTCGACAAAGCGGGAGCCATCGTCAATACGCTTTCATCCCTCAGCCCTGAGCGAACAGGTTGGGCAGTTCGTCATTGGTTGCTGGGAGCTTTGCGGGGGAGTTTGATGGTGTGCGTTGAATCGTTGTGCGATGGCCAACAACGACGCGCCAGGCGTGAGTCGGTCGCCGCGACCGCAGGGCGTGCGCGAGCGATTGGTCTCCGGTCTGGGGCAGTCGCTGGGCGGAAACGCCACCGCGTTTGGGTATTCGGTGACGATCACGGCGAGCTTCGGCGCCGTTGAACTCGGTCGCGGAACCCCGCGATTTGGCGACCTGGTCGTCTTCGGCCTCGGAGCCGTCGTCGCATTTGGCGGCTTGGAGGGGCTGGCCACCGGTGGATTTCGATCGCCTCTGCAGAAGGGCTCTAACGACGTGGTCCTGCTCGGCACCGCACTTGCGTTCATTTCGATCGTGCTCGCGATCGCCACCGCCCGTGGGATTGCCGAGCTGCTCAGTGGCGCGTGGGCGTGGTTTGGCGCGGCGTTCGGCGCGTCGCTGGTGTTCGCGCTCGTTGAGAGCGTGGAGTTCATGTTTGCCGAATGGCTGCAGGAACGCCGCGGCGAGCCCGTTGAGCCTGACCAGTAGTCCGGGCCCTCCGGGAAGCGCGACATCTCGCGACCAGCCAGACCATCGCCCTGACGACCGACGCCAGTCCCACTGTTTCGCGCAGCCCGCTTCGGTGAACTACCGGCCGCAACCGGGGGCGACCTGAATCCGCTCCACGCTGCCGCTTCGCGCCGGCCAGCTTGCGAAGCGGCACACGTTCTGTCACGGCCGCGTGGGCGACGAGGCAGGAGTGGAGCCTCCTGAGCCACGGCCGAGTCACGGTTGCTCGACGCGTCCGATCGTCGCGCACCGAGCCAGCTCGAACCGGCTCAATCGGTGCGGGGGCGTTTGAACATCAACTGGCTGACGCTCGGCGGGCCCCCACGGTCAAAAGCGAACACTATTTCCCCGACGGGCTCCCACCCTTCGTCCCCTAGCTGAGCGATCGCGTCTTTCACCCGATCGATCCCTGTATCTCTGGCCCGGACCCAAGCATCTTTCGTTGGTTCGAGCGCTTCGCCGCGGTACTCGACACGGAGATCGACGTACGTGAATTCCCAGTGGGCCATGAACGCGACCCTACCAATCAGCAGCCGGCCACCGGCTGGCTCCTGCAGACGGCAGCGCGCTCATGGCAGTCCTCTCCGCGACACGAGCAGCGCTTAGACAAGGCAGCGTCTGCCTGCACGAAGCTGCGGCAGCGTCGATTGCTCGCGGTGCGTCGCTTGGGACTTCCGCTGCGGTCTGAGGGTGTTGCACAAACCACTCAACGTTCTGGTGCATCAATTGGGCGGCGGGATAACACATATGGATCCGCGTCCCCAGTGCCCGCGATTGGGATGAGAGGGCTAAATCGCACCCCGGATGAGGTCGTTCCTCCCACCATCACTAGAGCAGGGATGTTTCCGCGCCTTTGTGCAACAGCGTCCCGGGCGGCCCCTTGCGCCGCCACCCTTGAGGGATGAGAATCCTTACTGCCGCCGGGCTGAGGTCGGTGAGGCTTGGTGCGGTAGTTAGAGCCCGTGCGACAGCGT
This sequence comes from uncultured Solirubrobacterales bacterium, assembly GCA_963773165.1. GTDB lineage: Bacteria > Actinomycetota > Thermoleophilia > Solirubrobacterales > Solirubrobacteraceae > Palsa-465. Next base: position 341,719 of record CAVZAK010000035.1, on the reverse strand, counting down.
GACCCAGGAGCCTGTGGAACCGTTGATTGCTGCCATGAGCGCGAAGGCCAGACTCATACCTGGGAGGCTCCTCCCGGCGGCACACATCGCCCCGTCGATCGAGGAGACTGCCGGCCGCAGCTGACAACCGAGCGCGCTCGCCGGGCCCGGCTGACGCTAGGCCCGCTTTCGCGTGCACGCTCTCGGCCGCCTACCCCTGGGGATTCACAGGCCAGCCTCGGCTAATCGCGACACTGCTGCTGCCACGAAGCACGAGGCATCTCACGGGCCCGGTTCTGGCCTCTCAGTACTCCTGCTCTTAGTCGGCGCCCGGCCTGAGCGGCAGTCGATGGCTGAGTCCTGTGCCGGCGACAAGGAGAAGCGAAGATTGGATCCGAGGCGTAGCTGCAATCGTTCCAGCGGAGGAGCACGCCTTGTGCCTAGGCTGACACCCGCATGCTCGTGTCATTGCGCCAGTGTCGCTGCCGCCGCGAGGCTTGTGGTGCAACCGCCAGCTAGCTCGCCGCTGGGCGCTGCCGGCGCTCAGCCGCGCTCGCCGACGTCCACGTACTCGCGGTCGAGCGCGCCTGTGTAGAGCTGAAGCGGCCTGAACGTCGTCTGCTCGGGGTCCTTGACCATCTCGACCCACTGCGCGATCCATCCGGCGCTGCGGGCGAGCGCGAACATCACCGGGAACATCGGCGGCGCTATGCCGAGGGCCTCGTATGTGAGGCCGGAGTACAGATCGAGGTTCGGGTACAGCCGGCGGGAGGTGAAGTACTCGTCGTCCAGCACTTGCTGTGCGAGTTCGTCGGCGATCGCGAACAACGGGTCGGGCCGGCGGTGCTCGTGGAGCTGCTCGAGCTGCCGGCGGAGCACTCGCGCCCTCGGGTCGTAGGTCTTGTAGACCCAATGGCCGAAGCCCAGCAGCCGTTCGTGCGCTGACTTGACGCGCGCGAGGAACTCGGGTACGTGGTTGGGCGATCCGATCCGCCTCAGCATCGTCAGCACGTCCTGGGCGGCTCCCCCGCGTATGGGCCCCGAGAGCGCGGTGACACCGGCGGCGACGGCTGCGTATGGATTCACATGCGTGGACCCGACCGCGCGTACGGCGGTCGTGGAAGCGTTTTGCTCGTGGTCGGCATGGAGCATCAGCAGTACGTCCAGCGCGCGCTCGACCATCGGGTCCGGGGTGTAGCGAAGCTCGCTCATCCGGAACATCATCGACAGCAGGTTCCCGGTGTAGCTGAGGTGGTCCTCGGGGTGCACGTACGGCAGCCCCTGCAGGTGGCGGTAGGAGAAGGCCGCCAGGGTCGGCAACTTCGCCAGCAGGCGGACCACCTGCAGCTCCCGGGCATCCTCGTCGTACACCTGGTCGGCGTCGGTATAGAAGCTGGAGAGTGCACCGACCGATGCGGCCACCATCGCGATGGGGCGCGCGTCATACCTGAATCCCTCGATGAAGCCCTTAAGGTTCTCGTGGACGAAGTTGCGGGTGCCGATCTCGTGCAGCCACGACTCGTACTGGCCCGCGGTGGGCAACTCCCCGTTGATCAGCAGATACGCCAGTTCGAGGAAGTTCGAGCGCTCGCACAGCGCCTCGATCCGGTAGCCGCGGTGCTGGAGGATCCCGGCCTCCCCATCGATGTGCGTGATCGCGCTGCGACACACGGCCGTGCTCGAAAGGCCCGGGTCGTATAGCGCGAGCCCACCCGCCTGCCGTCCGAGCTCCGAGCTGCGGACCGCGCCGTCGTCGATCGGCAACTCGAACCGCTCCCCCGTGCGGTTGTCGATCACGGTCAGCGTGCTCCGGCTCGACAATCCGTCGGCCCTGTCGCCCGATCGTTGCTCCACCTGGCCAATCTTGCCCGCACTCATGCGCTGCTCCGCTCGCCGTTGATCACATCGCGCCCATCACGATCGCATACCTGGCCTTGACCGTGTGCAAAGACGGCGATCCGCATAACCGTTCTGTGAAGGACATGCCGCGGCGCGCTGCGTTAGCCGCGATGATTCCCACACCTCGTTGGCCACCTCGACGACAAGTCCAGGCTTGTCCCCGCCACCCAGCAGCGCGGCCGCGAGACCACGGCGCGCCCGCCATTGGTGATCAGCCACGGATCCCCGGCCCACACGGAGCTGTCAGCTAGTCACTCTCTTTGGCCAGCGCACCTCGGCCAGTCGCCCGCGCAGTGATGATCACGCCGTCGCTTGGGTAGACGATCGACTCGTGCTGGTCATCCCACCGAACACGATAGTGCTGGTGGCCCGCGCTACCCAGCAGCTCGACTACCTTCCCGCGCCGCGACGGCCGACCATGAAGTACGCGCGCTTCAATCTGATCCCCCACCCCCGCCGTGCCGGCCATTCGCGCATTTCTCATGTCCTCACCTCCGAGGTCGTCGAATCCTTCTTTTCTAACTCCTGACGGCGCGCCGCGCAACGGTGCGATCGGCTGACTCCCCTGGGGGATATCTACTGAACGCCGAGCACGCAATTCAGCGCACCCAACCGCGAGCACGGATGCAAAGCGCGCAATTGCGGCAGCAAGCCGAGGCGCTGGCCAGGAGCCGACGCGGGTTGACCGCCGCGGGCTCGCAGGTACGGCCCCGTGCGCTGTCGGCGCCGGCCGCGAGCAAGCACGTCTCGTCTCAACAGTGGCGGCGCGGTCGTAGCGTTGCTCAGCGCTCCGGGCTCGGTCGTGGCCGAATCTGGGCGTGGCTCCCAAATGCGACCCCGGTGGTACCGCTCATCGAACCGGATCGCCATCAGACGCAACCGCAGGTCCTCCGCGACCGTCTGGCCTCTCGCTGATTAGCGAGCGCTCGCGTGAGTCACGGTCGGCGCGTCCGCCCGCCAGAACGGTCGATCTGCCACCTCAGCACCGCTGGATCGGTCTGAGGACGACGTCATTCACTATTCCCGTGCACTAAAAGTGAAGGACCCTCGCCCGTTACGTGACAAAAAGCGCCGCTTTTGCTGGACTTTTCTGATGGGCACGGCTGGGCTCGAACCAGCGACCTCTCGCGTGTGAAGCGACGGTGCGCACGCCTCTCGGATGGCTGAATTTCCTGCAAAATGGGCTGGTTATGAGGCGGGCTCCGGGGACCACGATTCCGGCCTATTTGCGGTGTTTTCGGCTGGGTTCTGCACCTTGGAGCCCTTCAAGGTGCAATTGAAAAGGGCGGCGCTGGGGGCCTGCGAGATACCGGTGGCGTGATCTGCGCCATCGGCTACAATTCGTAGTGTGATCGTCGAGCTTCCTCTCGTCACGGCGGCGGAGATCGCAGCCGAGTATCGCCCCGGCGGCGAGGCGACGGTGAAGGCCACCTTGAGGCGGCTGCGCGAGCGCGACCTCATCAGCGCCGGGGTCGCTGAATACCCGCGTGGGGTGGGGGGCAGGATGGCGGGCGCCTGGCATGTCTACTCGGCGCTGAACCTCGATGCGGTGAGAGCTGCCCGGGCGCATGACGAGCCTGCTGCGAAGGCGATCGCCAAGAGGGCTGCGCACATCGAGAGCCGTCACGCGACGGTCGAATTCGTTCGTCGGCTCGCCGAGTTGGGCGGCTCGGCTAGCTTGCGCCGACGCTTCGAATGGGCGTCGTCGCTGGACGACGAGCTCCGGACGGCGCTGGTTGCCGTCGTCGCCGAGACCGTGGCCGAGCGCAACCGGCTGGTGCACGACCCGGCCAGTGTGCCTCGGCTCGCGCTGGTGGCGGCGATCCACGGCGAGCTTGCAGAGCTGATGCTCGAGGGCGCAGAAGCGCCGGTGTCGATTCCGATCCCGGATCTCGAGTTGCTTGACTCGGCGTTCGTTGGTGCGGCGCTGGCGCTGCGGTTCGAGCGCTTCGGGCGGGGCCAAACGCTGCTGAAGGCGGCGCCTGCGATCAAGCTTGACGGCGGCGACGATTCGCGGATCTACCCCTACGAGCGTCCGTTACCGGACGCGGACGCGCCGATCGCACTCGCCAGCGCGGTCGCGGCGGCGCCGACGATGCGCCGACCGCGCAGGATCCCGATCGCTGGACCCAGCTGAGCGGTGGACCTTCCGACGCCGGCGGCCCGGTACCTCGGGGTTGGCGACCGTGAGCTGCTCGCTGGGATGCGATGCAGCACGGGCGCCTGGTTCGAGAACGACGTCGAGACGTTCATCCAGACCACGCTGGCCGACTGTCACGACTGGCGCCGGCCTCACACCGATCACACGATCGTCGGCCTCGAGCTCGCCGATCATGGTCTGGTGGCCGTCGGGTCGCACGAAGCGGAGTTCGTGCGGGATGGTCGACAGGTCGTGACCTCGACCTACCTGGAGTGCGCCGCCGTCAGAATCGATCTCCAAGGCGTCGTCTTGACAGAGGTCGATCCGCTCGATGACGACCGGCCAGTGACGCTCGGGCGCTATCTGCTCGAAGCGCTGCTGTCGGACATCGCCGAGCGCCAGCGCGTGCCGATCGTCCGCGCGGTCGTCGCACGCGAGAACACGCGCAGTCTGCGGCTGTGCGCCCGCATCGGGCTGACCGGCGAGCGCGATGACTCGGACGAGCGGTTCGTCCAACGGATTGGACGAATGGTCGCGTAAGAACATCGACCTCGTGGGCCTCGACGCGCCCTGGAATTTGGCGAAGCGCGAGACCGACCCGGCAAGGGCCCCGGCCCTGCTTTCGCTCGGACCGACAACACCGATGCGGCTGCCGCGTCGAGGTGTACACGTCGATCGTGTCGAGGACCGCTTTCGCGGCGTATCGTCACGAGATCTGCTGGGCATCAAGCAGCGACGGCATCGGGCTCCTGTCGCCGGGCGCGTGAGTGAAGAACCGCTCGACGCAATTCGCCACCTGTGCGGGGTGGGTCTCGGGAGCGGGGTGGTCGAGCCCATGAAGGATCGTGACGGTCGTGGTGGGGATGGTGTGCCGCAGCGCTTCCAGCTGTGCTGTGACGGATGGTGGGCTGTTTGAGCCGCCGATCAGCAGCGTCGGCGATGCGATCTCCGCGTAGCCGGCGATGCCTGCGGCATCGAGCTGGGCTTGCTGCTCGGCGAGGTTCGCCTCCAGCAGCGCCTCCGTATGCTGCCATTCGTGCCCGCGGATCCCCGCACGCAGGACCAGCCGTACGACCGCGAGCGGCATCGCAGCTAGCGCGCGGGGCGCGAATCCCGCATGTTTGACCATCGTCGCGAACGCTCCGCGCGTGTCGCCGTGTGCTAGGAGTTCGCGGTAGGGGTCAAGCCAGGCCGGTGCTGGTGCGCCGTCTAGCACGACCGCCGGTTCGTAGACCGCGACCCGCCGGAACACGGCTGCGTGCCGTGCGGTCTGGAGCGCCACGAACCCGCCGTAGCTGTGGCCGAACACGCGGTCGGCGCCGGTCTCCGCTCGCACCGCGAGGAGGTCCTCGCACTCCTTCTCGATGCTGTAGCCCCGGCCTTGGGGACCCGACGCGCCCCTGCCGCGGCGCTCCATCAGGTGCACGGTGAACGAGCCGGCGAGCTCACGCCCGAGATCCATGTAGTTCCGGACGGTGCTCAGCACGCCGCCGACGACGATGAGGCCCGCTCCCGTTCCGAGGGTCTCGTGGGCGATCGTGGTGCCGTCGGCCGATGTCACGGTCGACGACGTCCAATTGTCGTGGTTCATGTCCGCTCTTTCGTCGTGTGCGTGCGAGTTGCTTTGACTCGGGCCGTGGCGATCTCCCGTAGGCGATGAGAGACCGAGTGCCCGCGCGGCACCGTGTGGGGAAGCCGTCGCGGATGGCGATCGCCGCGCTGACGCGCCTGCCGGTCGTGGTGACGGGCCTTTGCGTCGCGGAGGCGCTCGTCGATGATGGTCCTCGCCAGTTCCATGTGAAGGTGTGAGTGCATGCGGCGAGGTTCCCGCTCGCCTGGCTTGATCGCATCGGCGTGCTCGCCAGTTGTCCGGCTCGACGACGAGTGCCGCTATCGCCTGCTCGCGGCCCCTGGAGCAAGTCGCGCAATCGCGCCGCGCTCCTTTGCAGCTCCGATCAGGACGACGCCCGGCGTGCAAAGACTGGTGGGATCGCCGATGTGAATCCGGACACGGACGCGGATCATCAGCCGGTCCCTCCAACAACTCGGGAGAAGTGATGGACGCTCAACTCTTGTACGTCGCCATCGAGCAACGCATCGCCGACCGAAGGTGGTTGCGATGAGTCATATCTGGACGGTGGTGCCCGTCGCGCTTGTCACGCTCGCGGCGGTGGCGCCACCGCACCGCCCGCGGCCCGTCGCCACGGTGGGGTTCTGGTTGGGCTATCTCGTCAACGAGTTCCCGTTCTTCGCGTTCTGCTGGCTGGTGGCATCGACGCTACTCGCGCTCGGGGATGTAAGTCTCGGCTCGCCGGCCGGGTTGGCGGTCCTCGCTCTGGCCGCTTTGACGGCGTCAGGCCTCGCACTCATCATGTGGCGGGCGTTGCTGGCAGGCCGGGTTGTCGCCCACGCCCTGACCCGTGATCTGGGTGTCGGCGGAACGACCGGTTTATCTGTTGGTCGGCCGGCGGGCAGGCGTCTGCCGGCGCGAACCGTGTTCTGGCCGTTGCCGCTCCGCCCCCGCAGCGTGCAGCGGATCGCGAACCTCAGCTACGGCCCTGCCGGGCGACGCAACCGCCTGGATCTGTATCGCCACCGGTCCGGTCCCGCGGGCGCACCGGTGCTGATCCACTTCCATGGCGGGCACTTCCGGATGGGCGGCAAGAGCCGCGAAGCACGAGCCCTGTTCTACAGGCTCGCAAGCCACGGCTGGGTGTGCATCAGCGCCGACTATCGACTCCGAAGGGCGGGCCGCTTTCCGGCATCGCAGATCGATGCCAAGCGCGCGATCGCCTGGGCGCGCCAGCACGCGGCCGAGTACGGCGCCGATCCCTCGCTGCTGGCGGTGGCCGGAGACTCGGCGGGTGCACACCTGGCTTCGATGGCCGCGCTGACGGCGAACGACCCTGTGTTCCAGCCGGGCTTCGAGGATGCGGACACCGCGGTCAGCGCCGCTGTCTGCCTGTACGGCTACTACGGGAACCGCGACGTCGCGGCGCCTGTGCCGTCATCGCCGCGCGCCTACATTCGCCGCGACGCGCCTCCGTTCTTCGTCGCGCATGGCGACAACGACAGCTTCATCACCGCCACGTCGGCTGAGAGCTTCGTCGACGCGCTCCGCGCCGTCTCGGTGAACCCGGTCGTCTACGCCCGACTACCGGGAGCCCAGCACTCCTTTGACCTGTTGCACTCGGTCCGCTTCGAGCACGTGATCGACGGCATCGACGCGTTCACGGCCTGGGTCCGGGCTCGCCGCGATCCGCCCAGCGCTCAGCTCAGCACCGCCTCGCTCCCAAGCCGAGCGATACCCCGCTGAGGACCCTCGACGGAGCGGCTTGCGGACGGAGCCGGCCTCAGGTCAAGCCGACCGTCGACGACCGAACTCAGAGGTTCTCGCGTGCGATGGCCTCGAGGTTGTCGATGCTGCCGGACATGAGCGTGCGGATGAGCTCGGTGATCTGCTCGCGTGGCCAGTCCCACCAGGCAAGCGCCAAAAGGCGGGTGATGTCGTGCTCGCTGTAGCGGCGGCGGATGAGCGTGGCCGGATTGCCGCCAACGATCCCGTAATCGGGGACGCCGTCGATGACGACGGAGCCAGAGGCGATGATCGCCCCGTTGCCGATCGGGACCCCGGGCATCACCGTGACGCGGTATCCGAACCAGACGTCGTTGCCGACCGAGGTGTCGCCGCGTCCGGTAGGTTGGCGATGAGATCGAAGTGCTCGGCCCAGGAGCCGCCCATGATCGGGAAGGGGAACGTCGAGGGGCCGTCCATGCGGTGATTGGCGCCGTTCATGATGAACCGCACGCCCTCGCCGAGTGCGCAGAACTTCCCGATTATCAGCTTTTCTAGCCCGGAGGGGTAGAGCACATTGCGCGTTTCGAATGCCGTCGGATCGTTCGGGTCGTCGTAGTAGGAGAACTCGCCGACGTCGATCAGCGGAGAGGTGACCAACGGCTTGAGCAGCACCACGCGCGGCTGGTCGGGGATTGGGTGCAGCACGCTCGGATCGGCGGGAACATTGGGTATCACGGCTCGTGCCCGGCGTCGGACCGACAGCCTTCCGCGTATCCCGCTCGATGGTCGCCTCTCTCCACCACCATCCATGGAAGCACTTCTCGCAAGCCCGATCGAAGGCGCTACCGTCGGTTGACGATCTCTGGGCAGGTATCGCACCCATCGTTTCCTCTCGTCGGGCGAGCACAGGAGTGTGCGTCGATCGATCGACTGCTCCAGGGTCTGCGCTGCGGGCAGAGCGGATCCCTGGTCGTCCGGGGCGAGGCGGGAATGGGGAAGACCGCTCTCTTGGCGTACGCCGTCGAGCGGGCCAGCGACATGACGGTGCTTACGGTGACCGGCGTCGAAGGGGAATCCGACCTCGCCTTTGGCGGGCTGCATGGCCTGCTGAGCCCGGTGGTGGACGCGCTCGCCGGTGTTCCGGGTGTGCAGCGCGAGGCGCTGGCCGCGGCGCTCGGCTTGGCGGCGGGCGAGGGTCGCGATCGGCTTCTCGTCTCCGCGGGCGTTCTCTCGCTGCTGGCGGCAGCCGCTGAGCCACGGCCGATCGTGTGCGTGGTGGATGATGCGCAGTGGTTGGACGTCCCGTCCGCGAACGCACTGTCGTTTACCGCACGACGGCTTGTTGCTGAGAGCGTGGTGATCTTGTTCGGCGCTCGTGACGGCGAGCTCCGGCGCTTCGAAGCAGCGGGCGTGGAGGAGCTCGAGGTCGGTGGGCTCGAGCGGGACGTGGCCGCGGCGCTGCTCGAACAGGTGGCGCGTGATGCGGCTCCGTCGGTGCGCGGTCGGTTGCTCGATGAGGCGGCCGGCAACCCGTTGGCGTTGCTGGAGCTGCCTGCCGGACTCTCGGACGCGCAGCTCGCCGGCCATGCGTCGTTGCCCGAGGCGCTGCCGGTGACCGACAGATTGCGGGCTGCGTTCGGGCAACGAATCGAGCGATTGCCCGAGCCGACCCGCGCCGCGTTGCTGATCGCCGCTGCGGAGGAGGCGGGCGAGCTGGCGGTCACGCTCCGCGCGGCGGCGGAGCAGGGGCTGTCGGCGGACGCATTCGATCCCGCCGAGGAAGCGGGATTGGTCCAGACAGCCGGCGCTGCGCTGAGCTTCCGCCATCCACTCGTGCGCTCGGTCATCTATGAATCCGTGCCGCTGGGTCGGCGCCGGCGCGCCCATGCCGCCTTGGCCGTTGCACTGGAGCACGAACACCAGGCTGAGCGCGCGATTTGGCACTGGGCGATGGCCACCCCGACCACCGACGAGGAGGTTGCGGAGGCGCTCGAGGCGTCTGGTCGGCGGTCGCAGCTACGCGGCGGTCACGCCTCTGCGGCGACTGCGTTCGAGCGAGCCGCGACACTCAGCGAGACCACCCCGCCACGCGCCAGGCGACTCGCAGCGGCGGTCGAAGCCGCCTGGTTCGCGGCGCAAGTGGACAGAGCCCGGGAGCTCGTGAACCGATCCCTGCCGCTCAGCGAGCCCGCGCAGCGCGCGGGCCTCTTGTACTGGAGAGGAGCGATCGAAGGGCAAAGCGGTGGGCTGCTCGACGGCGTCGCGACGCTCCACCAAGCAGCGGCGCTGAGCGAAGATCCGTCGCTGACCCTCAAGATCCTGCGAGATGGATGCGCGATGGCCGACCAAGCGGGCGCCCCGGACGAGGCACTCTCATTCGCTGAGCGCGCTGCGGACGCTCCCTGTGCCGGCGAGATCGACCGGTTCACGAAGGCCTCGCTGACCGCGAGGGCGGCAGATCTGTCCGGCGACTATGCGCGCGGCAAGACGCTGGCAGCCGAGCTCGCTGAGCTCGCAGAGCAGATCGACGTTCCGGTCTGCCTGATCTGGTCCGCGCTCGCGGCAATCCGCGCTGGGATGGGCGAAGCCAGCCTGCGCCACGCGAGCCGCGCCGTCAGCCGCGCCCGCGATACCGGCGAGGTCACGACACTGCCGTTCTGCCTCCACGTGCAAGCGATGGCGCTGATCGGCCACAGCCGCTTCGACCTCGCCTACGCAAACGCCGAGGAAGGATGGCGACTTGCGCTCGAGACCGGGCAGCCGTGGGCAGCAGGCTGGAACCTCATACACCTTGCGCTGATCGATGCGCTGCGTGGTTTGGAAGAGCGCGTGGAGGCACGTACGGCTGAGCTCCAAGCCCTGGTCTCGCGCAGCGGCGCTACCCCGACGATCCATTACGCCGAGCGTGTGCTCGGCCTGCTCGACCTGGGTCTGGGTCGGCCGGCCGACGCGACCGAGCGGCTGCTGAGAGCGTTCTCAATGGGACGTCCGGACTCCGACCCGCCGTTCGTGTCAGACGTGCCCGATGCGGTTGAGGCGGCGGCTCGCTCCGACCGCCTCCCGGAGGTCGCCGGCCATCTCGCGCGGTTCGAGAAGTGGGCGCAAAGCTCGTCCGATCCGAGAGCGTTCGCGCTGCTCGCGCGCTGCCGGGCACTGGTCGATGAGCCGCACGCCGAAGAGCATTACGAGCAAGCCGTCGCCCTTGCCCACAGCCTGCCACCGTTCGACCAAGCACGCACCGAGCTTCTTTACGGCGAATGGCTGCGCCGGCAGCGCAGACGGGTCGATGCCCGCCGCCACCTGCGGACCGCGCTCGAACTGTTCCAGCAAATGGGGGTTTCACCCTGGGAGGCACGGGCCCAGGCCGAACTGCGCGCCAGCGGCGAAACCGCACGTAAGCGCGATCCGACCACCCGCGACCAGCTGACGCCGCAGGAACTGCAAATCTCCCACCTCGTGGCGTCAGGGATGACCAACCCCGAGGTGGCAGCAAAGCTCTTCCTCAGCCCGCGCACGGTCGACTACCACCTACGCAAGGTCTTCACAAAGCTCGCGATCGCCTCCCGCGCAGAGCTTTCAAGCGTGGATTTCGGCGATCCCGTAGCCGCTTGACTGACAAGCAGATCGGCGAGTACGCCGAGCTGCTCGCTGAGCGGGCGTCGACACCGGAGGCCGGCTTGCTTTTGAGATTAAGGAGTCTGGCGAGCTGGGGCCACGCCGCTCCCGCTTCCGTCGCGCGACGGGCATCTTGGCGCCGGCGCCACGAGCCTCGGATCGCGCGGAATTTACGGGGGCGCCCCTCGTTCCGGCTCGCGCCGAGGGTCGGCAGTGGCCGGGGCTCACTGAGTCGAATGGAGGAGGGCCCTTGCCGGCATCGACTCCTGCTTCGCTCGCGCCGGGGGGTACGTTCGGCCCGGTGGACGACGGGATAGGTGCCGCATCGCCGGCGGAAAGTGCCATTTGCCGTGTGGGCGTTCGGCTCGACTTTGCTCAGTAGACCGTGTGCATGAGACGCCGGATGTTCTTGAGTGTCTCGTCGGCCATGGCTTTGGCTGTCTGAGTGCCGGCCATGAGTACCTCGCGTAGGCCGGTGCGGTCCTGGATGAGCGTGCTGCGTAGGCTCCGGACGGGGCGCAGGCGCTCGTTGACCGCTTCTGCGAGAACGCGCTTCAGCGCGGCCGCTCCGCCGCCGCCGATCTCCTCTGCGACGTCGCGCGGCTCGCGCTCCAGGCACAGGGCGGCGAGGAGCACGAGGTTGGACACCTCTGGTCGCCCGATCGGGTCGTAGGTGATGTGGCGCTCCGAGTCGGTCTTCGCCGCACGGATGAGTCGGGCGGTCTGGTCCTCGGTGGCGCCGATCGCGATTGCGTTGTTCCGGCTCTTGCTCATCTTCTGGCCGTCGGTCCCAAGCAGGCGCGGGGCGTCTGAGAGCAGCGCCTCGGGTTCGGTGAAGAACGGCTCGTTGCGGCTGTAGCGCTGGTTGAAGCGTTTGGCGATCAGCCGGGTCATCTCGAGGTGCGGCAGTTGGTCCTTGCCGACCGGCACCACGTTTCCGTGGCAGAACAGGATGTCCGCCGCCTGGTGGACCGGATAAGTGAACAGCAGGCCGGACAACACCGGCAGTCCCGCCGCGACCCGTTCTTCCTTGACCGTCGGGTTGCGCGCGAGCTCCGGAACGCTCACGAGGCTCAGGAACGGGACCATCAGTTGATTGAGCTCGGGCACCTGGGAGTGGGCGAAGATCGTCGTGCGCCCAGGATCGATACCGACCGCCAGGTAGTCCGCCACCAGCTCCTCGACATCGCTGGGCAGCGATGAGGGACTGTCACGATCGATGATCGTCTGGTAGTCGGCGGCCACGACCGTCGTCTGCACGCCGAGGTTCTGAAGCCGCACCCGGTTGAGCAGCGTCCCGAAGTAGTGGCCGAGATGCAGCGGCCCGGTCGGTCGATCGCCGGTCAGAACGCGATAGCCGCTCGGATCGTGTCGAAACGCGGCTTCAAGCCGTGCCGAGCGCGCCCGCGCGTCAGCGAGCGACGCCGCAGCATCGCGAGCCTCCAACGAGATATCGGACATGCGCTACCTGCCTTCTGGGATTCGTGACTGGTTCGAGACCGGCGTGTCGTCTCTATTTCGGGGCCATCGGAACTCGGGTGTGGATCCGGCCGCCGACGTCAATTCCGACGATGCTGCCGTTGTGGTCGCGGGTGAAGAAGCCGCGGGTGCCCTTCATGCCGCCCTCGGTGATGATGTACTCGTCCCCTGGGCCGGGCAGCAGGCCGATCTCTTCCCGCGGGTAGCCGGGGGGAAGGTCCTCGTCGGCCGCTGCCCGGATCTCCGGCTTGATGTCGACCGCGAGAGTCATGGCCGCCCCATCGGTGGCGATGTTGAGGTCCATGGCGTCGTTCTCGTAGCGCCCGACGAACTCTCGGGCCCGACCCTCGTCATAGGGGAGCGGGTCCGCGTCCCGGTCGACCACGCCGAGATAGTTCTCGAGTGCCCAACGGCACACGGACCGGTTGAAGGCGATGCTGTGCGGGCCGGCGTTCGACATTGAGACAACGGCGAAGTCTCGTTCGGGCACGGTAAGCAGCTCGGTGAACTGGCCGTTCGCTGAACCACCGTGCCCGACGGTGCGGACGCCGTCCACGTCGCGCAGGAACCAGCAGATGCCGATCGCGTCTCCGAGCGAGCTGCCTCGCAATTCGACGGTCGGCTCCTTCATCCGATCAAGCAGCGCGGCGGGTAGAACACGCTCCTCGGTGTCTGAGTGGCCGTTACCGAGGTGGAACCGCGCGAAGCGAAGCTGGTCTGACAGCGAGGACACCATGCCCCCTCCGGGGTTGCGGTAGCGAGGTCCCTTCCACAGCCGCGCGACCGACAGTTTCCCGTCCTCGCCGAGGTTGTGCCCCACCGCGAACCGCCGGGTGATGACGTCCTCGGCCGCGAAGAAACTGTGCGAGAGCCCGAGCGGCTCGAAGAGGATCGACGCCACGGCCTCTTCGTACGGCAAGCCAACGACCTCCTCGATGAGTCGCCCCAAGACGCTGAAGCCGGCCTGGCTGTAGGAGGCCCGGACTCCGGGCGGAGCGACCAGCTCCAACTCGGCCAGCTTCGGCACAAAGCGGGCCAGGGCGTCGTTCCCCGCACCGGTGTCAATGAGAAGATCCCAACCTAGGCCAGACGTGTGGTTGAGTAGGTTCAACACGGTGACGTGCGCCGGGGTCTGCTCGTCTGCGAGCATGAGCTCGGGGACGTACCGGCGCGCTGGCGCATCTAGATTGACGCGGCCTTCCGCGACGAGGCGCATCAGTGTAATCGCCGTGTACGCCTTCGTGACCGAACCGAGCACGAAAAGGGTGTTCGGGTCGACGGGCAGCGGGTTCTCGACGCTCGTCACGCCGCGGCACGCGCGGACTTCCCGGCCGTCGACCCACACCCCGACGGCCACCCCGGGAATGCCGAGCTCAGCGGCCGTTGCGTCTACGAAATCGGCCAACCGATCATGTGACATTCGAATTCCTTCCCGCGTGGTCGCCGGCCCAGGGCTGTCATAGCCGGATGCGGTAGCCGAGCAGGGTTCCTATTCCTGCGAGGATGGATTCGGCAGCCCGCTGGGCACGGTTGGCGGTGAGTTGCATTGGGCGGTGCTCGACGAGGGCCATGGCGCCGTAGATCAGCGTGCGGGGGGTCATCCGCGCGGTCAGCTTTCCGGCTCGGGTGAGCCGGTCGAGGTCCTCGATGTATTCCTGAAAATCGAGCGCCGGGCGATGGGAGTCGTGGAAACGAATGGTCGTCGCGGATCGGTTCGCCAGCGTGTGCACGGTGCCAGGCGGGATCGTCAGTGACTCGCCGACCGCAAGCGTGCGCCACTGGTCGTTCACGAGCAGTGACAGCTCCCCTGTTTGGACGGTCCATGACTCGTCCTGGGCTGGGTGCGAGTGGCGTGGCGGACCGATCGCGCCGGGGGCCATCGTGATCTCGAAGGTGATCTCAGAGCCATCGTTGCTGGATGGCGATTCGACGACGACGAAGGTGGTGCCATCGGGCGTCGTGAGCTGCTTGTTGGCTTCTAGCGTTTGCATGTTGCGTCCTTGAAGTTGGGAGAAGCTGGATGGATGTTCAGGCGGAGCGGGTCGGCGATGTTGTCCGTGGCGCGAGCGTGGCGTGCTCATGTGAACGCGAGCACGCTCACGAGGAGTGCAAGCGCGATGCTCTGCAGGACGACGCGCAGGCCGATGATGCTGTCCCACCGGTTCTGTAGCGCCCGCGCGTTTGCGGGGATCTGATGCGCTGCGGCTGCGCGGGTGAGCTCGCGGTTGATCGGTGCGGCTACCCGGAGGTACATCATCAGCCAGGCAAGCAGCGCGACGAGCGCCCCGCCGCTCAGCCCGGCCTGTAGCGGATGACCGGCGAGACTGGCGGTGAGCGTCGCCGCAGCCGCGGCGAGCGTGCCCGCCGCGCCGGGGAGCGGCATCCGCTGGTCGGCGTATTGGTGGATGCGCCCAGCGGCTTGCACGAGCGCGCCGTCGTCCAGGGCTGCGAGCGCAGGCCGCAGGACGATCGCGGCGAACACGTCAGTGCCGTACACGACGGCACAGGCGAGCGCGCCGAGCGATGCGAGAGCGAGGCTGGTGGTAAGCATTTCTTGTGTTCTGTTGTCTGGGATCGAACTGGACGGGGTCACGTGCTTGCTGGTATCGCACCGATCTGCTGGAAGAACTCGAGGCTGTTGAGCTCGTCCCAGTGCTCGTATAGGCGCCCTTCACGGACGCGCCAGATGTCGATCGAGCGCATCTCGATCTGCGCCCCGCTGGGCGGGATGCCCATGAACGTGCCGGTGTGCCGTCCGCGGTACGTGTAGCGGCCGACGACGGTCTGGCCGTCCTCGATCACGTCGTCGACTTCGACTCGAAAGTCCTCGAAGGCGCTCAGGAAGTCGGCGAAGATGGCGACCGAGCCCTCCTTGCCGGGCAGCGCGTAGCGGTTGTGATTTATGTACTGGCCGTCCAACAATTCCGCGAACCCGTCCAGATCGTGGTCGGTCAGGGTTTGGGCGAAGCGCTCTGCGAGCGCGCGTGCGGTAGTCATCGATGCCTTCCTTTGTTTCGTGTTCATGGGGTTGTGCGTGCCGGCTCGGGCGCGGTGGAAATGCCCTTGTGCGAACCGCGAGCGCCGGCTCTCGCGCCCTCGTCTGTGCCGGCTTCGATTTCGCGGCGCGGCAGCCAGCGCACGATCTGACGCGGGAGCCGCCAGTTGGCGTCCCCGAGCAGCAGCATCACCGCTGGTACGACGGCCGACCGGATCACGACAGCGTCGAGCAGCACCGCGCCGGCGAGTCCCACTCCGAACAGCTCGATCACGCGCAAGCCGCCGAGCACGAACGAGCCGAATACGAGGATCATGATCGCGGCGGCGGCCGTGATCGTACGGCCGGTCGCGGCTAGGCCGTGCGTGACCGCCTCCCGGGTGTCGCCTCGGCGCTGCCATTCCTCGTGGATGCGACTGACGAGCAGCACCTCGTAGTCCATGGAGAGCCCGAACAGGATCGGGAACAGCAGCACGGGAAGGAACGGCTCGATCGGGCCGGTCTTGTCGACGCCGAGCAGCGAGGCGCCCCATCCGTCCTGGAACACGGCGGTCACGACACCGAGTCCGGCGGCGACCGAGAGCAGGTTCATCACCGCGGCGGTGAGCGGGATCGCGATGCTCCGGAACACGGCCATCAGCAGCAGGACGCTGAGGAGCACGACGACCCCGATGAACAGGGGCAGCTTGGCCGCGAGTACGTGGCTGAAGTCGTCGAAGATCGCGGTGTTGCCTCCGACCAGTACTCGCAGGCGGGTTCCGCGCGTCGCGGTCGGCACAACCTGGTCGCGGACCTTGTGCAGCAGGTCCGCAGTCGCGGCGGCCTGGGGTGAGCCCTTCGGGTAGACGTCCGCGACCGCTACATCTGGTCTTCCGTCGATCCCGGGAATGAGGCTGATGGCGCCGGCGCTGACGACTCCTGGCGTTGTGGCGACGGCCCGGTCCACGCGCATGAAGTGCGTGCGGTCGGCCGGGGTCCTCACCTGCGCGACGAGTTGCAGCGGCCCGTTGTAGCCCGGGCCAAAGCCCTTGGCGATCAGGTCATAGGCACGCCGCGTCGTCGAGCTGGCGGGGTCACTTCCAGCGTCCGCTGACCCCAGTCGCATCGAGAAGAACGGGATCGCGATCAGGATCATGGCGCCTGCTCCGACGGCGGCGAACGCTGCGGGCCGGCGTTGCAACGATCCAGCCCAGCGCGCCCACGCGGGCGACTCGTCGCGGCCCGTGAGCCTGCCGTCGCGCAGCCCGCGACGCTCGCGCCGGCGAAGCACGAGCACTCCGAAGAACCCGAGCAGAGCCGGCGTCAGCGTCAGCGCGGCGAGCATCGTGAACCACACCGTGATGGCTGCGGCGACCGCGACGCCGTAAAGGAAGCTGACGCCGAGCGCGAACATGCCGAGCATCGCGACGCAGACGATGATCCCGGCGAACATGACCGCGCGCCCGGACGTGTCGAGCGACTCGATCACCGCCTGCTCGCCCGTCAGACCGCGCAGGACGCCCTGCCGATACCGGGTCACGATGAACAACGCGTAGTCGACTCCGACGCCCAGCCCGATCAGCAGCGCGAGCTGGCCGGAGAACGAATTCATGACCATGACGTGCGAGAGCAGACCGACGATCGCGATCGCGGTCCCGAGCGATACGCCCGCCGTCAGCAGCGGCAACGCCATCGCCAGGAACGACCCGAACGCCACGAACAGCACCACCGCCGCAGCGATGAACCCGAGGGCGAGGCCGCTCGTCCCGCCGCCGGTGTCGCCTTCAGTAGCGATCTGGCCTTCGACCTGGAACTGCACTCCGTTGCCAGAGGCCGAGATCACCTTCGACACGAACCGCTTCGCGGCCGCAACGGAGACCTCGTTCGACGGGACATCGAATGTGACGTCCGCGAACGCGACCCGACCCGAGGGGGCGATCTGACCGGCGCCGTTGACCGCGTAAGGGGAGCGCACGAACGACACATGCGGCGCGGCGGCCACTTTGATCAGCAGTGCGCCCACCCGCGCGCGCGCGGCGGGATCGGTGACCCGCCCACGGGTGACTGCGATCACGATCTCCTCGGTGTCACCCGAGACCTTCGGCGCGTTGCGCTGCAGCAGACGGACGGCGTCGAAGCTGTCCGTGTGCGGAAGCTTGAAGTTGTCGCTGTAGGCACTTCCCGCGCCGGAATGGACCAAGTTGACGCCGACAAGCATCGCCAGCCAGGTCAACACGACGATTACGCGGTGTGTAAAGCACCACTTTGCAAGGTTTCGCATGGCTGCATCTCCGGGGCGTTGGATGGTCTGTCGAGGACCCCACGAGGGGGACTTTCCTTTACGCTTTCCCTTCACGGGACCGGCGTCTGAAGATGGCGGTCGAGCTCCTAACTCGCATCGGTGGCCTCGCCGGTCCACTCGCCGGTGCTGGTCGTTATGGCTGGCGATGACGTGCTCTCGCGCGCGGAGCTAGTCGGTCGAGAGCGCGAGTGCGCGGTAATCGATCGCCTGCTCGGCGCCGCCGCACGCGGCGAGAGCGGTGTGCTGGTCGTACGAGGCGAGGCAGGGATCGGCAAGACGGCGCTGCTCGGCTATGCAGCGGCTCGCGCCACCGACATGAGGGTCCTGCGGGCGACCGGCGTCGAAGCGGAGCACGACCTGGCTTTTGCCGGCCTGCACGGGCTGCTGTGGCCGATCATCGATGAGCTCCCCTGCTTGCCGGAACCGCAGCGGGCGGCGCTGTCGGCGGCGCTGGGCCTGGCGGCCGGTGACGGCCGCGATCGCTTTCTGGCCGCGGCAGGTGCTCTCACGCTGTTGGCGGCGGCCGCCGAGGCCAAACCGCTTCTGTGCCTCATCGACGACGCACAATGGTTGGATGCTCCGTCCGCGGATGCGCTGCTCTTCACCGCGCGGCGGCTCGTCGCCGAAGGGGTCCTGATTCTGTTCGGTGCGCGCGAGGGCGATCCTCGGCGTTTCGACGCCCCCGGCCTCGAGGTGCTGATGCTCAAAGGGCTGGATCGGGAGCTATCCGAAGCGCTACTCAGTCGTGCCTCGTCGCAGGTGGCGCCAGCGGTGCAGGAGCGCCTGCTGTCTGAGGCTGCAGGCAATCCCTTGGCGCTGCTCGAGCTCCCAGTTGCGCTCTCGGACTCTCAGCTCACAGGCAAGGCTCAGTTGCCCGGCGCGCTACCGCTGACGGCGCGGCTCCGCGGAGTGTTCATCCAGCGAGTGGAACGGTTACCGCAGTCCACTCAGATGGCGTTGCTGGTCGCCGCCGCTGAAGAGACGGGCGAGCTGGCGGTCATCCTCCGCGCAGCCGCCGAGCTGATGTTGCCGCAGAACGCGCTTGACCCTGCGGAGGAAACGGGGCTGGTCAGAGCCCAAGGCGCCGCGCTCACGTTCCGCCACCCCCTCGTGCGCTCGGCGGTGTATGACTCGGCGCCGATCGGCCGACGTCAACGGGTTCACGCTGTGCTAGCGACCGTGCTTGGAGCGGAACAGCACTCTGATCGCGCGCTCTGGCACCGCGCGATGGCCACCCTCACGCCCGACGACGAGCTCGCGTGCGCACTTGAGGCTTCCGCCGCGCGATCACAACAGCGCGGCGGTCACGCATCGGCGGCCACGGCGTTCGAGCGCGCCGCCGAACTCGGCGACGGCGACGCAGCCCGCGCAACACGTCTCGCCCGAGCGGCTGAGGCCGCCTGGGTTGCCGGACAGGCCGACCGGGCGGCTGATCTGGTGAGGCGTGCGCTGGCGTTCGCGGAGCCGACCGAGCGCGCGCGGCTGTCGTACCTGAGCGGTCTGATCTCGGCGTTCGCCGGCTCGCTTCCTGGCGCGCTCACCGCGCTGCTGGAGGGGCTCGAGGCGACTGAGGAGCCGTCGCTGATCCTCGAGATGCTGATGGAGGCTGGTGTGGTGGCGGCGTTCGTCGAGGACCATGAGCGCGAACTCGCCGTCTGCCGGCAAGCGTCGCAGACGCCGGCCGAGACGGATGCGGAGCGCTTCGTCGTTTGTCAATTGACGAGCTCGGTGGCGGACCACGAGGGCGACTTTGCTCGCGCGCAGATGCTGTGGGAGCGGACGGTTGAACTCGCGGAGGGCCTTGACAGACCCCGCCATCTACTCTGGGCATCGGAAGGCGCGAGCCGCGCCGGTCATCTGGGCGATGGCCTCCAGTTCGCCAGTCGCGCAGTCCGGATCGCGCGCGAACGGGGTCTCGTTTCCACTCTGCCGGTGGCTTTGCAGGTGGAGGCGTCGCAGCTGGTGGGCCGTGGCCAGTTCGATCTCGCCTACGCCTCGGCTCAGGAGAGCGAGCGGCTCGTGGCGGATCTCGGGCACCCGGTCGCTTGGAGCCTCGCGGACCTGGCCACGATCGACGCTGTCCGCGGCGACGAGCAGCAGGCGCGTGAGCACGCCTCCGAGGCTCAGGCTGTGGTCGCGAGAAGCGGCGCCCGTCTGTTGGGCCGAAGGACCGCTAGAGCGCTTGCGCTGCTCGACCTCGGTCTGGGCCAACCATCGGCCGCACTTGACCGGCTGCTCGGTTCGGTGCTCGACATGCGTCCCGAGTCGGACTATGTGTTCGTGCTGGGGGTTCCCGACGCGGTCGAGGCGGCGAGCCGCTCGCAGCGACTCGACGAGGTGGCCTCTCACCTCGATCGCTATCGGCAATGCTTCGCGCCGACTTCCAACCGCGCCCGCCTGGCCCTACTCGCACGCTGCGAGGCGTTGGTGGACGGGGTCGATGCCGAGCGCCACTTCCGCGATGCGGTCGAGCGTTCCGACGCACTCTCGCCATTCGACCGAGCGCGGACCGAGCTGCTGTATGGCGAGTGGCTGCGACGCCACCGCAGGCGGATCGACGCACGCTTCCATCTCCGGGCAGCGCTGGAGATCTTCCAACAGCTCGCCACCACGCCGTGGGAAGCGCGGGCACGCTCAGAACTACGCGCCAGCGGCGAGACCGCGCGCAAGCGCGACCCCTCGACCCGCGATCAGCTCACACCGCAGGAGTTGCAGATCTCGCGACTTGTCGCCTCCGGGAAGTCCAATCCTGAGGTAGCCGCACAGCTGTTCCTCAGCCCGCGGACCATCGACTACCACCTCCGCAAAGTCTTCACCAAGCTCGAAATCGCCTCGCGCGCGGACCTCGCCGATTTGGACCTCGGCGAGCCCGTAGCCGTCTGACCGGCGAGTCGCCAGGCGACCACGCTGATGCGACCGGCACCGACGGCTGCCACCGTCGGTGATCGCTGATCACCGGTCATCCACCACCTTTTGGACCAGGAGCGAACCCATGAACTCACAGCTGCTCAGCCAACTCGCCAAGGCCAGGACCGACGACATGCTGCGCGCCGCGGCACAGCGGCGCCGCGCCGTCCCATCGGAACGTTCCGTGTGGCTGACGACGACGCTCCGCCGGGCGATCGTGCGTGTTCGGCGTGCGCGGGGCGCGTCGGCGGACGCGACCGTGTTCGCCGCCCTGCGGGACGATCCGCGGGTCGACTGGCGGGCGCGCCGATGCGAGTAGCGCCCACTCGTCCTGTCGCCGCTCTGTTCGACGTCGTGGCCCCAATCGCTCTGTACTACGGGTCACGTTCGGCGGGCATGAGCGTCTACTTCGCCCTCCTCGCCGGTGCCGTCGTGCCCGGGATCACCACCACGGTCAGGCTGATCAAAGGCGGCACGCTCGACGGCCTGCCAGTGTTCGTGATGACGACGATGCTGATCGGGGTGGGGATCGCTCTGATTGCCGGGAGTCCTCGGTTTCTGCTCGCCAAGGAAGCCTGGGTGACCGCCGTCGGCGGCGCGTGGTTTCTGGTCAGCGCGCGCGGGAGGCGGCCGCTGGCATTCCTGTTTGCCCGCCCTCTGCTTGAGGGAAGACGGGCGTTCACGAGCGAGTCATGGACCAGCCTCTGGGAGCGCCTTCCCCAGTTTCGACGTATGTGGCGCATCTCAAGCGTGATCTGGGGGGTCGGTCTGCTCGCTGACGGCGGAGTCCGAGTCGTGATCGCCTACAGCCTGCCGATCGATGTCGTTCCTGCGGCGGCAGGGGCGCTTTACCCGGCCACGTTCCTGATGCTGCAGGTAATCGACCAGATCAACTATCGACGTTCGGGTCTGTGGCAGATCCTGCTTGCCACAGACGACCGCTGACCCCGAAGGGATCCCGCATGCCGTCGACGCTGCTCGAGGCTCGCCAGATAACCCGCCACTTCGGCGCCCGCACGGTGCTCGACGCCGTCGACCTGCGCGTAGACGCCGGGAGTCGCATCGGGCTCGTCGGTCCGAATGGCTCTGGCAAGTCAACCCTGCTACGAATCCTCGCCGGCCGCGAAGCACCCGACACGGGGATCGTCCGACGCTTTGTCACGGTCGGCTACCTGCCGCAGCTCGCCGATGCCGAGGATCGGAAACTCACGGTACGGGAGACCGTGCTCGACCGTGTCGGCCTGGCGTCCGCCAGCACGACGCTTGATCGATGGGCCACGGCGCTAGCGGCAGGTGACATTGAGGCAGTCGAGCCACATGCTGCTGCGCTGGAGCAGTGGCTCGCTCTGGGCGGTGCCGATATCGACGCGCGGCTTGGTGCTGCGGTGGCGGATCTCGGCCTCGGAACCGAGCTCCTCGAGCGGTCGCTTGACACGTTGTCAGGGGGACAGGCGGCGCGGGCAGGACTCGTGGCGCTGCAGGTGGCCCGCTTTGACGTCGTGCTCCTCGACGAGCCGACGAATCACCTCGACACGGACGGGCTACAGCGACTCGCGACGCTGCTTGGCGCGCGCCCGGGGGGTGTGGTGCTCGTCTCCCACGACCGAGCCTTGCTCGCCGAAACGGTCAGCGAGATCGTCGAGCTCGACCGCGACTCCGGCAAGGCGACGCAATATCGAGGCGGCTGGGACGCTTTCCAGCGCGTGCGCGAGGCGGCGCGCGAGCGGGCCCGTACCGAGCGCGAGCACGCGCTCGCACGCCGCGATCAGCTGATCGCGGCCGAGCGGGAGACACGCAGACGTTCTGCAGCGAGCGTCAAACATGCCCGCGGCGGCGTTCACGACAACGACAAGCAGTCCCGCGAGTGGGTGAAGATGCGCGCCGAGGGAATGGCCGCACGCGCGCGCAAGATGGGCGCGCGTGCCGGCCGCATTGACGTTCCCGACGCGCCGTGGGAGCGGCCGGTCCTACGTCTGCACCTCACACCCGCTGAGCGCCGCAGCACCTGGATCGTCGCGCTGGAAGGAGTCGTCCTGCGTCGCGGCGAGTGGACGCTCGGACCGCTTGACTTCGCGGTAGCACACGGCGAACGGGTACTCATCAGCGGTCCGAACGGCAGCGGCAAGTCGACGGTCCTCGGCGCGCTCGCTGGCGAAGTCCACCCCGCAGCAGGCCGCCGCCGAGTATCACCACAAGCCGTCATCGCGCAATTAGGCCAGGCCCGCGAAGCGCTGACCGGCTCCGCCGCGCTCGCCACCCGGGTCCGAGAGATCACCGGACTCGACCACTCGTCCGCCCGCACGGCTCTGGCGTCCTTCGGTCTTGACTCCGGCCTCGCCGAGCGGAGCGTCGCAACGCTGTCCCCGGGCGAGCGAACCCGCGCCGAGCTGACTGTAATCGCCCAACAACGCGCTACCTGCCTGCTACTCGACGAGCCGACGAACCATCTCGACATCGAGTCCGTGGAGGTACTCGAAGCAGCGCTGGAACACTGGCCGGGGGCACTGATCGTCGCTACCCACGACCGCCGCCTCCGCGACCGCCTGCGACTCGAGCGCAAGTTTCGACTCTGAACGCGGCGTCTCATGGATCCCCGCTGGCGAGTTGCCGAGGGAGACACACTCCCCAGGCGGTCGGGATCGCGGTTGGCGTTGTGAGCGCGGTCATGTTGGGGCTTTCCACCCAGAACGACGGTCAGGCGGCCGCTTGGTGGGCGAGCTGCTGATTGCTGTCTGTGTCGATGAGGGTGGTTGCGGGCCCCTGGCGAGGCGCGAGCGTGCGCGAGCGGAGCAGGGTCGTGAGGATCGCGAGCGCGCCGGCGCCGCCGGCGAGCGCAAATCCTGCGGTGGGCCCGGCACGGTCCACGACGAGGCCGGCGCTCGCCGCTCCGACGGCACCGCCGACTGCCATCGCGGTGGCGAGCCAGGCGAACGCCTCGGTCATTGTCGCGGCCGGGGTGACGCGGTCGACCATCGCGTAGATCGTGGCTTCGGTCGGCGCGATCATGGCGCCGGCGAGCAGCAGCACACCCACGAGCGCAATGACGCTGCCGGCGGCGGGGATCAGGGCTAGGTGTCCGGCGGTCAGCGCGCCCAGGACGAGCGCCAGGCCGGCGGCGGTGCGGGCTCCGCCGCCGAGGCGGGCGGCGAGCAGCCCGCCCGCGAACGACCCGACGCCCCAGAGGGCGAGCAGCGGGGCGGCGGCCGTGGTGCTGTCAAGCGTCTTGGCGGCCGCGACAACTGCGACCTCGTCGGCGCCGAGCAGCACGCCGACGGCGATCAGGACGATCACCAGCGTCCGCATCGCCGGTGCGCGTAGCGAGCCTCCGCGTGGTCGCAGCCCAGCCGGCGTCGGTCGCCAGCTGCGTGAGGCCGGTTGCGCGGCGAACGCCGTGGTCGCGAGCAGCAGGACGATCCCACCTGCCGCGAGGGCCGCGCCGGTCGACCACAGCGCACCGATGCAGAGCGCGAGCGGCGGCCCGAAGATATACGTCAGTTCGACGACTGACGCCTCGAGGGCGTAGGCGGCGCGGACGGCGCCGGGATCGGCGAGTAGCGCGGGAAGCTGGGTTCGCAGGCACGCGCCGACCGGCGGCTCGGCCAGCCCGATGCCGGCTGCGAGCGCGAGTAGAACGGTGAGCGAAGCGCCCACCGGCTGCACCGCGATCGCGACCAGCAGCGTCGCCGCGACGGTGGCGCTCACCAGCAGCACCGAGGTCTGTCCACGCCGGTCGACGAGCTGCCCGAGCAGCGGTCCACCGACGCCGAGCGCGATCGCGTAGACGCCGGTGACCACGCCGGCCGCGGCGAACGAGCCCGTCAGGTGCCGGGCATGGACCAGCAGCCCGACGCTGAGCATCGCCAGCGGCAACCGCGCGAGGATCGAGGTGGCGAACAGGCGTCGTATGCCGGCGGATGACGCGATCGAGCGCATACCCCGATGCTAGGTTTTGACTGGTGCAGATGGAAGATCCACAATCATGGCGTTGGACGAGACCAGTCAGCCACTAGACCTGCTCCTCTCGGTGAGCCGCGATGGCCCCCGGACGCTCGGAGCGCAGATCGAGGACCAGCTCCGGCGGGCGATCCGAGATCGTGCCCTGCGACCGGGTGCCGGGCTGCCGTCCACACGTGATCTGGCGCGCCAGCTCGCCGTTTCGCGGCGGGTTGTGGTGGACGCCTATGCCCAGCTGGCGGCCGAGGGCTATCTGAGCCTTCGGCAAGGCGCCCGGCCACGTGTCTCGCACGGAGCGGCGGCCGCGAGTGGGACCCGGGCGGTGGTGGCGACGGGGGCGCCGCACGCACGTTTCGACTTCCGCCCGAGCGTGCCTGACGTCTCAACGTTCCCGCGAGCGGCATGGCTGCGCTCGCTGCGCCACGCGCTCGCGACAATCAGCGACGCCGACCTCGGCTACGGCGACCCCCGAGGGGTCGAGGTGCTGCGCTCCGCCCTGGCGGACTACCTCGGCCGCGTCCGCGGGGTCGTGGCCGATCCCGAGCACATCGTCGTCACCAACGGCTACACGCAGGGCCTCGGCTTGGCGTGCCACGCGCTCGCGGCAGCCGGCGCTCAACGGATCGCGTTGGAGGATCCGAGCAACCCCGAAGACGGCCTGGTTGCCGAACACGCCGGCCTGGAACCGGTTCTGATCGGGGTCGACGAAGCCGGAACCCGGGTCGACGAGCTCGAGCACGCCGACGCCGACGCCGTCGTGCTGACGCCCGCCCACCAGCACCCCACCGGCGTCGTGCTCACCGGCGAGCGGCGGGCGGCTCTGCTGGCCTGGCTGCGTGCGAGCGACACGATCGCGATCGAGGACGACTACGACGCCGAGTACCGCTACGACCGCGCGGCCATCGGAGCGCTCCAAGGCCTCGACCCCGACCGCGTGATCTACGCCGGCTCGACAAGCAAGACCCTGGCGCCCGCGCTCCGCATCGGCTGGCTGGTCGTGCCGCCGTCGCTACTGCCGGCGGTGAGCCACGAGAAGCTGCTCGCCGACCGCGGTACCGCCCGGATCGAGCAACACGCGTTCGCCGACTTCCTGATCCGCGGCGAGCTGGACCGCCACCTAAGGCGCATGCGTGCCCGCTACCGCAGCCGCCGTGACGCGCTCGTCGACGCGCTCGCCGAAACGCTTCCAGAGGCGGCAGTCCGCGGCGTCGCCGCCGGGCTGCACGTCACCGTCGAGCTGCCCGACGGCCTCAATCAGGAGGCGATCCGAGCGGAGGCCCAGGAGCGGCGCCTCGAGCTCGAGACGATGGCCGACTACCGACCCGACACCCGCGGGCGCCCGCCAGTCCTCCTGCTCGGCTACGCGCAAATGCCCGAGCCAGCCATCCGCGCCGGCGTCCACGAGCTCGCCAAAGCAATACAAGCAGCAAGAACGCGCACCGAAACAGCCGCAACCTGAGCCGCGAGGTCTGCTTCTAATCGACAAGCCCCGAACCACACGGCCGGGGTCGTCGTCTGGGGCTGCGGAAAGCGTCACGACCGTGACCACGTCTTGGTCCAGGGCGATCAGCGCCGAAGCCTTCTCGTTGCACCGAGTCGAGACCCCCGTTTCCTCGCGCCGAGGCAGATCGTCGCTGCGGGGCTGCGCACCCGCTCAGCGCGGAAGGGAGGGCCGGCGACCTGACGCCGTCGAGACGCGTATGGGCCGGGACTCCGCCCCGCGGACGCAATACCTAGCTTCAGGACCCGCCTGATGCAAGAACGAGACGCAATAACCCGCTGTCGAGCACCCTGAATTGCACCCGGAGGCGATTCACGCGTTTCAGTGCGGCCCCGACACCTCGAGGCAGCCCAAAACCAGCCCATTTGCAGGATCTTTTATGGGCACGGTTGGGTTCGAACCAACGACTTCTCGCGTGTGAAGCGAGCGCTCTCCCACTGAGCTACGCGCCCTGAAGTGAGACGATTCTACGCGCGCGACTGGGCGGGCGGGGAGACCACCGGCTCAGGTGTCGCGTGCGCGCATCATCACCGCCGCCACCGCGAAGACGACCGCCACGTACCCGCAGAAGAGCGCGAATCCCGCCCATGGCGCGAGTGTGCCGGGGTCGGGATTGATCGTCCAGATGGCCCCTCCCGCGTTGCTCGGGAGATACGGGTCGATCGAGTTCACGATGTTGGTGGGCAGCAGGCCGATCACCGGCGGCAGCACGAAGATGCTCCCCGCCAGCGTGGCGATCCCGCCCGCGGTGTTGCGCACGATCGCGCCCAGGCCGAGCCCGAACAGGCCCATCGCTGTCAGGAACAGCGCCGAGCCGAACAGCGCTCTGACGACACCGGGATGCGAGATGGCGATGTTGATGTGCTGACCCGAGAGGATCGCCTGCCCGACGAAGAAGACGATCAACACGGCGGGGAGGGTGATCGCGAACGCCACAGCGCCGAACACGAGAGCCTTACCCCACAGCACCGGGAGGCGCTTCGGGACCGCCGAGAAGGTGGCGCGGATCATCCCCGTCGAGTACTCCGCGGTGATCACGAGCACACCGAGCACGCCGATCGCGAGCTGGGCGAAGTTGACACCGGCGAGGGTCACGCGCAGTGGACGGAAATGGGCCCGCTCGTCGGGAGCGAGGTTCGGCCAGCGGTTCTCGAAGACGATGCAGGCCAGGACCCCGATCCCGATGATCAGGAGGACCGTTGCCAACAGCGACCAGCGGGTCGAGCGGACCGACCGCAACTTGGTCCACTCCGAGAGGGCAACCCGCGCTTGAGTGACTTTGCCGACGGGCACCGCCGTCGCGGTGACGGCGCTCATGCCGGCGCTCCTTCTGGCTCGATGGCGTGTTCGGGACTCTCGGCGTGGAACTCGACCGCGTCGCGCGTGAGCTCCATGAACGCCTCCTCCAGCGACGCCCGCTGGGGCGTGAGCTCGTGGAGCACGATGCCGTGCTTCGCGGCGATCTCACCGACCTGTTCGGAATCGAGGCCGTGAATCTCGGCGCCCGAATCGTCGACCGACTCGATCCTCACATCAGGCCCAGCCACCAGGTCTCTCAGAGCGGCGAGCTGGGGCGAGCGAACGAGAACCGAACGGGTTGACGCGCCGCGGACGAAGTCGTCAACGCTCGTGTCGGCAATCAGGCGGCCGCGACCGATCACGATCAGGTGCTCGGCGGTCTGGGCCATCTCGCTCATGAGATGCGAGGAGACGAACACGGCGCGACCCTCCGCGGCCAACCGCTTGAGGAGGTTGCGAACCCACTGGATGCCCTCGGGGTCGAGCCCGTTGACGGGCTCGTCGAGCATCACTGTGTGTGGATCGCCGAGCAGGGCCGAGGCGATGCCGAGACGCTGGCCCATTCCGAGCGAGAAGCCCCCGACGCGCTTGCGCGCCACGTCCTGCAGTCCGACGAGCTCGATCAGCTCGGTCACGCGAGATCGGGGGATCCCGTGGGTCTGCGCCAGCGCCAGGAGGTGGTTTTGGGCGGAGCGCCCAGTGTGCATGGAGCGCGCCTCGAGCAGCGCCCCGACCTCATGCAGCGGCGCGCGAAGGTCTCTGTACGCCTTTCCGTTGACGCGCGTGTGGCCCGAGTCGGGCGCGTCGAGGCCCAAGATCAGACGCATCGTGGTCGACTTGCCCGAGCCGTTAGGCCCCAGGAAACCGGTCACCACCCCCGGTTTGACCGTGAATGAGAGCTCGCTCACCGCGAGCGTCTTTCCATAGCGCTTCGTTACATCCGTGACTTCGATCAAGGGTCCCCTTCCAATATGAGACCTCCGCCCCCAGCGAGCATCAAAGCACGGCTCTTTGAAAGTTCTCTGAAAATCAGGCGAGAGCCGCCTTAGCTCGAGCCGCGGCCGAGTCGGCTATCGCCGCACGGGCTACAGCCGGATCAGGTTTGTCGCCAGCTCGCCGCGGGTGACCCCGCGGAGGTCGACGAACAGCCGGGCGTCGCGAGCGAGCGCGATGTGGTCGATGCCCGGGTGGGCGGTGACAAGCACGATCGCGTCGGCGTCCTGCGTAGCCTGCTCGAGCGGGATGTTCTGCAACCCGAGGTCGGGGAGCGAAGGGACGTAGGGATCGTGATAGCGGATCTCCGCACCGCGCGCGGCGAGCACTTCGATGATCCGCAGCGCGGGGGATTCGCGGATGTCTCCGACGCCGCCCTTGTAGCTCACTCCGAGGATCGCGATGCGCGAGCCCTTTACCGGTTTGGCGTGCTGGTTGAGCGCTCCTTCGATCCGCTCGACACAGTGATAGGGCATCTGCTGGTTGATCTTGCCCGCGAGCTCGATGAACTCCGTGGACATGTGAAATTCGCGGGCGCGCCAGGTCAGATAGAACGGATCGACGGGGAGGCAATGGCCGCCCATCCCCGGCCCCGGTTCGAAGCGCATGAAGCCGTACGGCTTGGTCGAAGCAGCATCGACGACCTCCCAGATATCGATCCCCATCCGGTCTGAGAGGATCGCCAGCTCGTTGACCAACGCGATGTTGACCGAGCGGAAGATGTTCTCGAGCAGCTTCGTCATCTCGGCCGCCTCGGGCGTCGATACGCGCACGATGTGATCGCAGATCCTCCCGTAGAGCTCCGCCGCGCGATCGCCGCAGGCGGGGGTCACCCCGCCGATCACCTTCGGGGTGTTCTTGAGGTGGTAATCGGTGCGGCCTGGATCGACCCGTTCGGGCGAGAACGCGACGTTGATCTCCTCGCCGACCCGCAACTCTGATTCCTGCTCAAGGATCGGGACGAGCCGCTCACGCGTGGTCCCGGGATAGGTCGTCGACTCCAACACCACCAACTGACCACGCTGCAGCACCAGGCCGAGCGCGCGCGCCGAGGAGATCAGCGCGCCCAGATCGGGCTCGCGGTTGGCGGTCAGCGGCGTCGGGACGCAGATCAGCACCGCATCGGCACGCGCCAGCGGCTGGTAGTGAGAAGTCGCGTGAATCTGTGGCAAAACCGCGGCCAGCCGCTCCGAGGAAATGTCCTCGACGTACGACTCTCCAGCCCGGATCGCCGCGATCTTCCGTGGGTCCACGTCAACCGCCACGACGTCCTCGCCCGCTTCCGCGAACGCGACCGCCAGCGGCAGGCCGACGTATCCAAGACCAATCACCCCTACTGACATCGCCCGGCAGGATAGCGACGAGTTCAAGCGGCAGCTACATGCGCACGTCGAAACCCACTAGGATCCCTGGTGGATCGTGCTAGGCGGGGTGCTAGCGGTGCCCTGTACCCGCAAACCGCTCTAGCGGGGCTGAATTCCCTCTCGAGGGGCTGAGGCCCGCGGTCAGCGCCCCCTCCCGTGGCGGCGATGGCTCGGTCCCGTGGCGATGAAGGCCCGTGAACCAGGTCAGGTCCGGAAGGAAGCAGCCTTAAGCGGTCACCTCCAGGCGCTACGGGAGTGCCGGACCGGAGTCACGAAGTGGCGGTCGCGCCTCGGGTTCCGGCATCGACGGAGGGTGCACGATCCACTTCCGACGCCGTCACTAGACTCGACCAGACCCGTGTCTACCGGCCCTTCTCTGTACCGCCGCCACCGTCCCCGGACGTTCGCCGACGTCGTCGGCCAAGAGCATGTCGTTCGCACGCTCGAGAACGCGGTCAAGCAGGGCAAGGTCCACCACGCCTACCTGTTCGTCGGCTCCCGCGGGACGGGGAAGACGAGCATGGCCAAGATCCTCGCCGCCTGTCTGAACTGCGTGAACGGCCCGACGACCGAGCCGTGCGGCGTATGCGAGTCGTGCATCTCGATCGCGACCGCCAGCTCGCTCGACGTGATCGAGATGGACGCCGCGTCGAACAACTCGGTCGACGACATCCGCGACCTGCGGGAGAAGGTCGCCTACGCGCCCGTCTCCGGCCGCCACAAGGTCTACATCCTCGACGAGGCGCACATGCTTTCCCCGCAGGCGTGGAACGCATTCCTGAAGACGCTCGAGGAGCCCCCGCCCCGGACGATTTTCGTCCTCGCCACGACCGAGGCTCAGAAGGTCCTGCCGACGGTCGTCGACCGCTGCCACCGTTTCGACTTCGGGCGGCCCTCCGTAGAGCAGGTGGCGACCGTGCTGCGCCGCGTTGCCGACGAGGAACGAATCGACGTCGATGACGGGGCGGTGGCGCTGATCGCCCGTCATTCGACCGGGAGCTTCCGCGATGCGCTCGGCACCCTCGAGCAGCTCGTCACGTATGCGGCGGATCAGGCGATCCAGCCGGCCGATGTGCTGGCGGTCCTCGGCGTGGCCGATGCCGAGCAGCTGTTCGAGGCGGTCGAGGCGATAATCGCCGGCGATCCCGCCGGCTCCCTGCGTGCAGCCGCCAAGCTCGCCGAGTCGGGCCGGGACCCCGGCCAGCTGTTGCGCGATCTCGAGGTTCACGGCCGCGAGCTGCTGGCCGTCCAGGTGCTCGGCGAGGTTCCGCGCGAGCTGCGGGTCACGCCCGAGCGCGACCGGCGCCTGGCCGAGCAGGCACAGGCGCTGTCCGAGGCCGGTGCGGTCCGCCTGCTCGACCTCGTCTCCGGCGCACTCGACGCGACCGCCAACGGGGCCCAGGCGCGGATCCAGCTCGAGCTTGTGCTGATCAAGGCGGCGACCCCGGAGGTCGATCCGTCGGTCGCGGCGCTGCTCAGCAGGATCGAACGGCTCGAGGCGGCGCTGCGCGGCGGAGGCGGTCTGCGCGCCGTGCCGGCCCAGCAAGCTGAGGATCCGGAGCCGGCCCGGGCCCCGAGCCAGGGACCGCCGGTCGCCAAGCGGGTGGCCGCCGTGGCGCCGAGAGCGCAGGCGGCTCCGGCGATCGAGGACGAGCCCGACACAGCACATGCAGCCGAGCCGGCGCCGGCCACCGCGGCGGTGCTCGACCTGGAGACCGTGGTCGCATCGTGGCCCGCGGTCGTCGACACGGTGCGGGAACAGAATGCGATGGTCGCCGCGCTGCTGGCCGACGCCCGTCCGGTCACGGTCACCGAGCGCGATCTGACGCTCGCGTTCCCCACGGGAGCCGCATTCCTCAAGCGCAAGGCTGAGCAGGAAGACCATCGTCGTGTGACCGCGGAAGCCCTCCGGGCCGTCACCGGACAGGCCCTGTCGCTCCACTACGAGCTGCGCGAGGAGCTCGATGCGCCGGAGCAGCCCGGTACCGGCGTACTCTCCGGTGAGGAGCTGGTCCGGCGGTTCCTGGAGGAATTCGATGCCGAAGAGCTCCTCGACGGAGACGACCACGAACAAGACGGAGACCGCTGATGCCCCAACCGAATATGCAGCAGCTGCTCAAGCAGGCCCAGAAGATGCAGCAGGACATGATCGAGGCGCAGGAAGCGCTGAAGGACGAAGTCGTCGAAGCCTCGGCCGGTGGCGGCACGGTGACCGTCAAGGTGAGCGGAGACCTGGTCGTCAAGTCGATCACGATCGACCCAGATGCCGTTGACCCCGAGGACGTCGAGATGCTGCAGGACCTGGTGCTGGCGGCGGTCAACGAGGCCCTGCGCTCCGCCCAGGAGGTGGCCTCGACGAAGCTCGGCGGAATCGCCGGCGGCCTCGGGGGCCTGGGTCTCCCGGGTCTCTAATCGCACACGTGTACGCCCCGCCCGTCCAGCGGCTGATCACCGAGCTGTCGAAGCTGCCCGGGGTCGGCGGCCGCACAGCGCAGCGGCTCGCCTTTCACATCCTGCGCTCCAGCGACGAGGAGGCGCTCGCGCTCGCCGACGCGATCTCTGAGGTCAAGCAGCGGATCGGGCTGTGTGAGGTGTGCTTCAACCTCGCGGACGAGCCGCGCTGCCGGATCTGCTCGAACGAGCGGCGCAGTCGGACGGTGATCTGCGTCGTCGAAGAGCCCTCGGACGTGATCTCGATCGAGCGAACACATGAGTTCGAAGGCCGCTACCACGTCCTCGGCGGCGCGCTCTCGCCAATCGACGGCGTGGATCCCGAGGACCTGAAGATCGCGGAGCTATACGACCGCGCTGGCGACGGCGAGGTCCGGGAGGTCGTGATCGCCACCAACCCCACCACCACCGGCGAGGCGACGGCGCTCCACATCGCAGACGGCCTGCGCCGGATCGCCCCGGATGTCTCTGTCACGCGCCTGGCCAGCGGCCTGCCCGTCGGCGCCGATCTCGAATACGCCGACGAGCTGACGCTCGGCCGCGCGCTGGTGGGCCGGCGGGCCGTGTAGACAAATGTCTTAGTCGGGCAGAGCGCAGGTTTTGGA
Organism: uncultured Solirubrobacterales bacterium; assembly: GCA_963773165.1. GTDB lineage: Bacteria > Actinomycetota > Thermoleophilia > Solirubrobacterales > Solirubrobacteraceae > Palsa-465. The sequence continues at coordinate 308,959 of CAVZAK010000035.1, read as the reverse complement.
GCCGGGCGGCATCTATCCGGGTGAAGCCACTAAACCTGGAGGTTTGTCTTGAAACGGCTCCTAGTACTGATTGCGGCGGCGGCGGCGCTGGCAATCGCTGTGCCCGCCTGGGCCGCGAAGCCGACGCACCCGACGCACCCGACGCACCCGTCACATCCGTCTCATCCTTCCCAGGGGAAGGGAGCTGGCAAGGCTAAGGGCCACAGCAAGAGCAAAGGAACCAGCTCGTGCAAGATGCTGAGCGTGGGTTACCGTGCCAGCGGCACGCTCACGAGCGCCACGCTCACCCCGGGCGCCCGGAAGGATCGCTTCGACGGCACGCTGGTCGCCGACATCACGCGGGCGAATCACAAGGCACTGAAGGGATCGCAGACTTTCACGCTGACCGACGCGCGGGTCCGGTTCGGAAAGGGCGTGAGCAGCACAGCGCCCGCGGCGGGCGACCGCGTCACTGTCCACGGCAAGACCACGGTGCCTCGGCACGGCTGCACCAGTTCCACTGCGGTCATCACGGTTCGGAACGTCCGCATTTCAGGCGCATAGGGACAGGCGCCTTGAATGGCGCCGCGCGCACCCGGATTCGCCTGGTTCGGGTCGCGCGGCGCCTCCTGGTTTGACTCTCGCGTCGGGTTGGGGAGAATCTGAGCCGATAGGGAGACCGATGTGATCAAGTCAGCTCTTCTCAAGAAGGCGCCGGCAGGGACGTTCGAGTCGCTCTACAAGCGGCACGCGCAGGACGTCTATCGATACTGCCGTGCGATGCTCGGCCGTCAGGCCGACGCCGAGGACGCGACCCAGACCACCTTTCTGAACGCCTACCGCGCACTCGAGCGGGGCGAGACGCCGAGGGATGGACGCAGCTGGCTACAGGCGATCGCGCTGAACGTGTGTCGCGAGCACTACCGGAGCGCCGGGCGCCGTCCCGAAGAGGTCTCGCTCGACGACGATCCCGGCGAGCTGGTGCTCGAACCCCCCGGCCCCGAGCTCGGCGACGTCGTCAGAGGCCTCTCCTGCCTGCCGTTCAACCAGCGCGCGGCACTCGTGATGCGCGAGTTCGAGGGCCGGTCGCTCATCGAGGTCGCCGCCTCCCTGGAGGTGTCCACCTCAGCCGTCGAGGCTCTGCTGTTCCGCGCGCGCCGTGCGCTGCGGGAGCAGCTTGAGGAGAAACTGACCTGCCACGACGCGGAGCGGGCGATTTCGCGCCAGCTCGACGGCGCGCTGGCCCGTCGAGAACGGGGACGGCTCCGCGCGCATCTGCGGGAATGCGGCGACTGCGCCGCCCTGGCCCGTCGGGTCAGGGCCCAGCGGTCCGCGATCCGCTCGCTCGCATTCCTGCCCCTGCCCGCGTCCCTGCGGTTCAGCAAGCTGCTCGGGGGCGGGTCGGTCTCGGCGTCGGCGACAGCCGGCGTGCCCGCGGGTGGTTCGCTCTTCCCGACGCTCGCCGGGTCGATCGCGGTGAAGCTCGCGACGGTGGCGCTGGCGGGCGCGGTGGCGGTCGGCATCGGCTACAAGACGCTGGGCAACCAACCTCGACGTTCGGCGCAGCCGCCGAGGCTAGCCTCTCGGACCGCCGGCCAAGCCGTCCCGGCCGTGCGGGCCCCGGAAAAGCGGGGGTCCGGGCCTGTCTTGTCTGCGAGCACGATTGTGCGGCACGAATCCCGGCGAAGCGCGGCGCCGGTCGCGCAGGCAGGACGTCGCGCGCGTTCGCGAACGAGCGCCTCGCATGAGACGGCCGCAACGGCGCGGCCGACTGGTTCGAGCGTCGCCGGCAACACATTCGGGTCGCGAGCCGCCACGAGCCATGGGAACGGCCAGGGCAACGGCAACCAGCAGGGGAAAGCGAACGGCAACGGCAATCGGAACGGGCAAGCGAAGGGGAACGGGAACAGCCAGGGCAACGGGAACGCCACCAAGACCAAGTCCGCCTCCCACGGCAAACAGAAGCCGTTCACCGGCAGTGGCAACGCCTACGGCCGAAGCAGGCCGAAGGCCAAACCACCGACGGCCGCACAACCGACGTCCAGCCCGCCGGCGATCCCGCCGGGCCAGCTCAAGCCCAAGCACAACAACGGCAAGGGATAGGCGCGGTAGCGGGGGTGGTGCCCTGGCGGGCCGCCCGCCTTACCCGGCCCCACGCGCCTCACGCCGCGAACTGTCGCCATTTTCTCCCGGAAGGCGGGACAACAAGGCTTGAGCCGGGGCAGTCTCGCGCGGCGCGCGCGCCGGCGCCCAACCCGAACGGCCCAACCCGTAACCTCCACCGTCGTGCCCAACACGCTCGCCCCAGCCACCGTCGTCATGAAGTTCGGCGGCACCTCGGTCGCCGACGCCGACCGCATCAAGCGGGCGGCGGCGCGGATCGTCGCCCAGCGCGAGTCGGGCAAGCGGGTCGTGGCCGTCCTCTCCGCGCGCGGGCAGACCACGGACGAGCTGATCGCGATGGCCGAGGAGGTCTCGCCGTTCCCCGACCCCCGTGAGATGGACATGCTCCTCTCGACGGGCGAGCGCCAGTCGTGCGCGCTGTGCGCGATGGCGATCATCGACCTCGGCCACCGGGCGGTCTCACTGACCGGGTCCCAGGCGGGGATCGTCACCGACACCTCGCACACGAGGGCCCGGATCCTCGACGTCCGCGCCGACCGGATCCGCGAGGCCCTGGAGGAGGATCAGATCGTGCTGGTGGCGGGGTTTCAGGGGGTCTCAACCAGCCGCGACGTCACGACGCTCGGCCGCGGTGGTTCCGACACCACGGCGGTCGCGCTTGCGGCCGCGATGCAGGCCGAGGTCTGCGAGATCTACACCGATGTCTCGGGCGTGTTCACCGCCGACCCGCGGCTCGTGCCCGACGCCCGCAAGCTGTCCCAAGTGAGCTTCGAGGAGATGCTCGAGATGGCCGCCTCCGGGGCGAAGGTGCTGCAGCTGCGCTCACTCGAGTACGCGCGCACGCACGGGGTCAAGATGCATTGCCGATCGAGCTTCGAAGACGGTCCGGGTACCGTTGTACTAGGAGAAGACGAGACCATGGAACACCCACTGATCACCGCCGTCACCCACTCGACCGAAGAGGCCAGGATCACGCTGCTGGGCGTCCCCGACCGTCCGGGCGCGGCAGCGTCGATCTTCCGGGCACTGGCCGACGCCGGGTGCAACGTCGACACGATCATCCAGAACGAGCCACGGGGCGAGGGCCGCGACGCCGAGGTGTCATTCACGATCGCCAGCGAGGACCTGCGGGCGGCCGAGCGGGCGCTGGCGCCCGTGCAGGAGGAGCTGGGAATCTCCACGCTCGACACTGATTCCGAGATCGGCAAGGTCTCGATCGTCGGCGCCGGGATGCGCTCGCACCCGGGCGTCGCCGCCCAGGTGTTCGAGGCGCTCGCCGCCGAGGACATCAACATCGAGATGATCTCCACGTCTCCGATCAAGATCTCGTGCGTGATCCGCTCCGACGCGGTGCACCAGGCCGTGACCGCCCTCCATCAGACCTTCGAGCTGGGGGCCTCGGCAGTCCAGCGCGAACGTCCGATCGGGCAGGAGGCGCGATGACCAGGGTGGCCGTCGTCGGCGCCACCGGCGCCGTCGGACGGACGATGCTGGCGCTCCTGCGCGAGCGCGATTTTCCTGCCGAGGAGATCGTCGCCTTCGCCACCCCGCGCTCCGAGGGCATCGAGGTGGACGGACTGACCGTCCGTGCCCTCACCCCGGATCAAGACCTGAGCGGCTTCGACATCGCCCTCTTCTCCGCCGGCGCCGGGACCTCGCGAGAGTGGGCGAGCAGGTTCGTCGACGCCGGTGCGATCGTGATCGACAACTCGTCGGCTTTCCGCCGCGATCCGGACGTCCCGCTGGTCGTCTCCGAGGTCAATCCCCACGCCCTCGAGCGCCACCACGGCCTGATCGCCAACCCCAACTGCTCGACGATGCAGATGGTCGTGGCGCTGGCGCCGATCCAGCGGGCCGTGGGGATCGAGCGACTGATCGTCTCCACCTACCAGTCCGTCTCCGGCACCGGTAAGAAGGCGGTCGAAGAGCTCGACAGCCAGGCCCACGCGTCGCTGCACGGGATGGAGATGCCCGCGCCGGAGATCTATCCCGAGCCGATCGCGTTCAACGTGATCGGAGCAGCCGGCAACTTCGCCGAGGGCGATGACCACACCGACGAGGAGCGCAAGATGATGTTCGAGACGCGCAAGATCCTCGAGGACGATTCGATCGGCGTCGCCGTCACCTGCGTCCGCGTCCCCGTCCGCGTGTCGCACTCGGAGTCGGTCAACATCCAGACCCGCGAGCCGATCTCAGCCGAGGAGGTCCGCGAGCTGCTCAGTGGCGCCCCCGGGATCGCGCTCGACGAACTACCGACCCCGCTCAAAGCCACCGACCGCGACGAGGTGTTCGTCGGCCGCATCCGCCGCGACGAGTCCCACCCGCGGGCGCTCAGCATGTGGATCGTCAGCGACAACCTCCGCAAGGGGGCGGCGACGAACGCGGTTCAGATCGCCGAGCTGCTCGTTGGCGCCCGGAACGCCGCCGAGGTCGCCTGACGTTGCCCGACGAGCTCTACGAGCTCATGTGCTCCGCTCCGTCGACGCGACGCTTCACCGGCGAACCAGTCGCCACCGAAGTGATAGATCGGGTGCTCGACAACGCCCGGTTTGCGCCGAGCGGCGGCAACCGCCAGGGCTGGCGGGTGGTCGTTGTCACCGACGCCGACACGCGCCGGCGGCTGCGGGACCTGTACCAGGAGCCGTGGGCTGCCTACACCGAGCAGACTGGGATGCGAGCGCTGCTGGAGCGCGGGGAAGCCGGCGGCGTGCCGGAGGGCCGCCTGCGAATGATGCGGGCGGCCGACGAGTACGCCCGCACGTTCGATCGCGTTCCCGTCCACCTGGTGATCTGCGTCGCGCTCGATGCACTCGCGATCGTCGACCGCACGCTCGAGCGGCCGAGCATCGTCGGTGGTGCCTCGGTCTACCCGTTCGTCCAGAACATCCTGCTGGGTCTGCGGGGCGAGGGCCTCGGGGCGTCGTTCACCACCCTGCTGACGCCGGCCGAGCCGCAGGTCTGCGAGCTGCTCGGGATCCCCGAGGGGATCGGCCTGGCCGGCCACATCTCCGTTGGCTTCCGCGCCGACCCGTGGCCGAGGAAGTTGAGCCGCAATCCCGTCTCAGAGTTCGCCTTCGCCGAGCGGTGGGGCGAGCCGTTCACCGGCGCGCCCGCAGCCGACGCCGGGTCCTGACCCGGTGCATTAGTTTCACCCCAAAATTCCCCCCAAATCAGAGGACGACAGCGGCGCCGTCGGACGGGGTCATTACCTTGGCTTCACGAGAAGCCGGAGGGCCGGGAGCCCCTCCCCGTTCACTTCTCGGGCCGATCCAGCAGGGGTACGGCGAAAAGCGGGACGCAGGAGTCCCGCTTTTCGCGTGCCTGCTACTCCTCAGGTGGCGGGATCGTCGACTTCAGCCGCCGTTGCGCCGAGTCGATCCGGCGCCCGGCCTCCTCGCGCCCAACCTCGTCGTCACCCCTGGCCTTCTGCCCGTCCCGACTGGAGCCGCGCGGGTGGCGGCCGAAGGCCGGCCCGAGGGCGCGTCGCAGGCGCGCGATCAAGCCTCGGTCACGACTCACTCGCGCCTTAAGCCGCGGCGCCTGCCACCACCGAGGTCGACCAGTCGATCACCGAGGTGGGCCGGATCACGTGCTTGTTCATCCCCAGCTCCTTGGGTTCGAGGCCCAGCGCCAGCCCTACGAGCTGGGGCAGGTGGAGGATCGGCATCCCGAGCTCGCGGTCGACTGCCTTCGACGCGGCCGGCTGCTGGAGGTCGAGGTTGAGGTGGCACAGCGGGCACGGCACGACGAGGCAGTCGGCGTGGGCGTCGATCGCGTCGCCGAGATGGCGGCCGGCCTGCTTGAGCGAGGCCTCCTTGTTCATCGTGATGATCGGGAAGCCGCAACATTTGTAGACGCCGGCGTAGTCGATCACGGTGCCGCCGAGCGCCTCGATCACCCAGTGCAGGTACCGGTCGCGGGGATGCTCGTCGTCGATGCGCAGCCGGTTGGCGGGGCGGATGATGTAGCACCCGTAGAACGGACCGACGCGCAGGTCGGTCAGCGGCCGCTTGACCTTCGACTTCAGCGTGTCGAGCCCGATCTCCTCGACCAGCAGCCACAGGAAGTTCTTGTTGGTCAACCCCTTCTCGTAGCGCAGACCCTGTTCGGCGAGATCGCGGTTGATGAGATCGCGGTACTCGGTGTTGGCGTCGAGCCGCTCCTGGCACTCGGTTTGTGCCCCCTGACAGGTCGAGCAGATGTTCATCATCAGCTCGCCGTCCGTCTGCTGAGCGAGCGCGAACGTCCGCGCGTTGAGGGCGTCCGCGAGCTCCTGGTTGTGCTCGGCGATCACGCCGGCGCCACAGCAGCTCGCACGATCGAGCTCGATCAGCTCGATGTCGAGCAGCGGCGCCACCTTGGCCATCGAGCCGTGCAACTCCGGCGTGAACCCTCGGCTCACGCAGCCCGGCCAGTAGGCGACCTTCATGAATTCTCGCTTTCGTTGGAGGTCTCAGGCTCCGACGACTGCGCCGATGCCTCGGCCGCAGGCTTCGAGAACTCCGCCGACGCCTCGGCCGCAGCCTCCGCTCTCTCTTCCTCCAGCTGGCGTCGACCGGCCTCCAGCTCCTCTTCATCCTCGTAGCCGGTCACGTACAGATTCAGCTCGACCCGCTCCTTGCGCCCGTCGATCTCGTCGAACAGCCGCTTGACCTCCGGCGGCGCCTTGTGCTGGTGCAGGAGGAGCTTCGCGGGGGTCATCTTCCCGCGCGTGAGCCCTGTGACCGCCGTAGGCAGTCCGCTGACCAGCTCGGGCAACGCCCGCGGATGGAACTTGCCGCCGTAGGAGTCAGCGAGCAGATCGGACTCGTGGAGGATGCCGTTGCGGCGGATGTTCTTGACGAACGCATGCTCGTGGCGGTAGCCGTTGTTGCGATCGTTGATGTCGAAATCGCTGCCTGCCTTGCGACGCAGCCGCATGATCTGGCTCATCGGATCCACGCCCTTGGGACAGGCGTCGATGCAGCTGAAGCAGTGGGTGCAGTCGTAGATGCCCTGCTCGTCCTCAGCCAGGTCCTTCAGCCGCTCGGCGTGCTCGGCGTCACGCGGGTCGCCGACGAACCGGTAGGCCTTGGCCAGTGCCGCCGGACCGATGAACCCGGGATCGATCTCCATCGACAGGCAATCCGAGACGCACGCGCCGCACTGGATGCACGCCATCGTCTGGGTGACGTCGACCATGTTGTCGTGCGGGACGATGTACTCGCGCTCGGGGACCGGCTCCTTGTTGATCAGCCACGGCGTGACGCGCTGGATCTTCTTCCAGTGGACCTGATCCATATCGACGATCAGGTCACGAATCACGGGCATGTTGCCCATCGGCTCGACCATGATCAGCCGGTCGGGCCCGTCGGCCTCGCGGGCGTCCTCGCCCTCCTCTGCGCCGGCAGAAGGGTGAAACCGGTTGGCCGCCTCCTCCAGGTGGGTGTTGCAGGCCAGGCCCGGCTTGCCGTTCATCCGCACGCCGCACGAGCCGCAGATGGCCTGCTGGCACGAGCAGCGGATCCCGATCGAGCCGTCGGTCTCGTTGCGAATCTTGAGGATCGCGTCGAGAACCGACTGGGTCTCGGGCATCTCGACGGTGTGCTCGTCCCAGTACGCCGCCTCGCCTGACTGCGGGTCATAGCGCCGAATCTTGAGCGTGTACTCAGGCAACTAGTAAGTCCTTTCTTCCGGCTGCCAGCGCGTGATCGTGACCGGTGAATAGCTCACGAGTGGGGCGTCGGCGCCGTTCATTGAGATATCGATGTGCTTGAGCCACTCCTCATCGTTGCGCTGGGGGAAGTCGGTGCGGAACTGTGCTCCGCGTGACTCCTTGCGCACCTCCGCCCCGACCACGATCGTCTCGGCCACATCGAGCATGTACCCGAGCTCGATTGCCGCAATCACGTCCTGATTGAAGATCGAGCCGCGATCGTCGATCGCCGCCTTGGGGGCCTCCTCCATCAGCCGCCGCACTATCTCGTGCGCCTTCGCGAGCCCCTCAGCGTCGCGGAACACGGCCACGTAGTTGTTCATCGCATCACCGAGCTCGCTCTTGATCGCCGCGACGCGCCGCCCGTTCCCGTCGCGGTTGATGATCCCGGTAATCGCCTTCTCGGTGTCGGAGACCCTCGCCGCCGGCGTCCGCGGCATCGTCATGTGGATCGCCCGCTTCGCCGCGTGCTCACCCGACCGGCGCCCGAAGATCAGCGTGTCGAGCAGCGAGTTCGCACCGAGCCGGTTGCCGCCGTGGACCGAGACGCATGCCACCTCGCCGGCCGCGTACAGCCCCGGGATCGTCGTCTGGCCGTCGACGTCGGTCTTGACCCCGCCCATGATGTAGTGCTGGCCGGGCTTGATGTGGATCGGCTCGCGGGTGATGTCCGTGCCGGCGAAGTCGCGGCCGATATTCACGATCTCCCGCAGTGCCTCGAGCGTGCGGCGCTTGGGGACCTTGGTGATGTCCAGCGCCACGGTCCCGTCGGGGAAGCCGCGGCCCTCGTTGATCTCCGTCTGCTCGGCGCGCGAGACCACGTCGCGCGACGCGAGGTCGAGCTTGTTCGGGGCGTAGCGCTCCATGAATCGCTCGCCCTCGGCATTGAATAGCTGGGCTCCCTCGCCACGGGCGCCCTCGGTGATCAGCAGCCCGTTCCCGGCAAGCGTCGTGGGGTGGTACTGGACCATCTCCATGTCCATCAGCTTGGCGCCGACCCTGTATGCCTGGGCGATCCCGTCGCCGGTCACGATCAGGCCGTTGGTCGTCGGGTTGTAGGCCTGGCCGGCGCCGCCGGAGGCCAGGATCGTCGCCTTCGCGTTGAACACCTCGAGCTGGCCGTCACGGAGGTTGCGGCAGATGGCGCCGACGCAACGGCCGTCGTCGTCCTGAAGGAGGTCGGTGGTGAACCATTCCTCGTAGCGGTCGACGGTCTCGTTGTGCTTCATCAGCTGCTCGTAGAGCACGTGCAGGATCGCGTGGCCGGTGATGTCGGCGACGTAATAGGTCCGGGCCGCGGAGGCGCCGCCGAACGCCCGGGTCCCGAGGTGGCCCGACTCGTTGCGGTAGAAGGTCACGCCCGCGTGCTCGAGCCACAGGATCTCCCCGGGCGCCTCGCGGGTCATGATCTCGATCGCGTCCTGGTCGCCGAGGTAGTCCGAGCCCTTCACGGTGTCGAACGCGTGGGACTCCCAGGTGTCCTCGGGGTTGAGCGCCGCGTTGATCCCGCCGGCGGCGGCGACCGAGTGCGAGCGCACCGGATGGACCTTGGAGACGATCGCCACCGACGCGCCGGCCTGCGCCGCAGCGATCGCAGCCCGCTGGCCGGCCAGGCCTGCGCCGATGATCAGAACGTCATGAGAGGGCACTACCGCGATTCTATTTAAGGCGGCCTTCCGGCCGCCTGGTGGTGTCGCCCGGGTGGGGTCGTCTCACGCTGGGAGCTCGCGGATCCGCCCCGCCAAGAACTCCCGCTCGGCGGGGTTGCGGGCGAGGTCGAGGGCCCGGGTATAGGCGGCGCGCGACTCGGCGGCCCGGTCCAGGCGCCGGAGCAGGTCGGCCCGTGCCGAGTGGAGCAGGTGGTAGCGCTCGAGCCCCGTGATCGCGTCGATCAGCTCAAGCCCCTGCGCGGGATCGCCGGCTTCGGCCACGGCGACGGCGCGGTTCAGCGCGACCACGGGGGTGGGGGAGAGCTCGAACAGGCGGCCGTACAGCGCCGCGATCTGGCTCCAGTCCGTGGCGCCGGCGCTCGGCGCCCGGACGTGGAGGGCGGCGATCGCCGCCTGAAGCTGGTAGGGACCGGGCTGGCGGAGCTCGACGGCTCGGTCGAGCAGGCGCAGCCCCTCCTCGATCTCCGCCTCGTCCCAGCGCGACCGGTCCTGGTTTTGGAGCAGCACGAGCTCGCCCGCTGCGCTGACGCGCGTCGCCCGGCGCGAGTCGTGCAGCAGCATCAGCGCCACGACTCCCAGCACCTCAGCCTCGCGGGGCATCAACGCCGCCAGCAGCTTGCCGAGACGCAGCGCCTCAGCGCACAGCGCCGGTCGGAGGAGATCGTCGCCGGCGGTCGCGGCGTAGCCCTCGTTGAAGATCAGATAGATGACCGCGAGCACGGCCGTCAGGCGGTCGGGCAGAGCCGTGTCGGGTGGCACTTCGAACGCGATCGCGGCGTCGCGGATCTTCCGCTTGGCTCGCACCAGCCGCTGTGCCATCGTCGGCTCGGGGACGAGAAACGCGCGGGCGATCTCGGAGGCGGTCAGCCCCGCGACGGCCTGGAGCGTCAGCGCCACTCTGGCGTCGAGTGCGAGCGCCGGGTGGCAGCAGGTGAACAGCATGCTCAGACGCTCGTCGCCGACCTCGGCCAGCCGCTCCGGCTCGACATCGAACGACCCGCCGGCGTGACCCGGCGCGGGAACTCCCAGCTGCTCGAGCTTCGCCTGTCCGGTCCGCTGGCGGCGCAGGCGGTCGATCGCCCGGTTGCGGGCCACCGTGAGGAGCCAGGCGGCGGGGGCGTCGGGGGTCCCGGCCCGCGGCCAGCGCTCGAGCGCCGTCTCAAACGCATCCTGGAGCGCATCCTCCGCCAGCTCGAAGTCGCCGAGGGCGTGGACCAGCGCCGCGAGCACCCGCACCCGCTGCTCGCGGAAGACCTGCTCGACGATGGACTCGCGGTTCAGTGGCGGCTAAGGGGTGGCGGCTGTTCCGAGCGCGGACTGCAGCGCCCGGCGCACCTGCTCGATCGTGACCACGCCGCGCAGCACGCCTTCGCCGTCGACCGCCATCAGCGCACCGAGACGGCCGAGCGACTCGGACGCCAGCAGCTCGCTCAGCGGGCGGTCTTCGCCAACCCGCCAGCTCCCCGCCTCAGGGTCGACGACCGAGCCGACGGTCAGCCATCCCTCGCCGCCGTCGATGGTCGTCTGCACCTGGTCCTGGCGAGCGACGCCGACGAACCGGCCGCCATCATCGATCACCGGGAACCACGACCATCCGTAGCGCAGGAAGTACTCGTCGAGCGCCTGGCCGACGGCGGTCGGCGCCGGGATCGCCACGGGATGGCGATCCATGATGTCCGAAACCCGGACTCGGTCGATCCGCTCGGTGAGCGTGCTCTGCATGAGTGCTCCCCGAGCGGACTGGCCGAGCAGGAATGCCAGCGCCACCAGCCACAGGCCCGCAAGGTTGTGGGCGGCGAGCATCCACCAGATGCCGAGTCCGGCCAGGAGCACGGCGAACCCCTGGCCAAGCTGCGCCGACACGCGCGTGCCGCGCTGCTTGTCGCCTGTCACCCGCCACACGGCAGCTCTGGCGATTCGGCCACCGTCCAACGGGAACGCGGGAACTAGGTTGAACAGCAGGATCAGGATGTTCATCGGCACCAGCCAGCTCAGCGACAGCAGCACGGGGGTGATGGGCACGGTGCCGTCGAGTTCGACCGCGTGGATCAAGCGGTGCGGTCCGACGATCGCCATGTCGACCGCCAGGCACAGCAGGACGAACAGGAATGTGGCCAGCGGGCCGGCCCCGGAGATCTTGAACTCCTCGGCCGGTGACGCCGCATCGCGGCCCATCTGGGTGAGCCCTCCGAACAGGAACAACTCGATCCGGTTCACCTCGATTCCCTGCCGGCGGGCCACGAACGCGTGGCCGAGCTCGTGGAGCACCAGCGAGGCGAAGAACAGGAGTACGGTGATGACCGTCGTCATGTAGGCGACGCCGTCAGAACTGTGCAGCGCCTGGCGAAACGAGCCAGACAGCCACAGGATCATCAGGAACAGAATCACGAACCAACTGACGTCGACTCCGATCCGGATTCCGAAGACGTCCATTAGCTTGATAGAGCTAGGACGACGCAACATGCTGCAATGGTGGCACAGGCGCCTCACAGAGTCGCCACGAACGCGTTAGCACTCAAAACAACCGGAGCCACTGAATGACCGATCGCATAGAGGAACTTCGCGAGCGACTGGCCGAGCTGGTCGATCTCCGCAACGCGGCCCAGGTGCTCTCATGGGATCAGCAGACGATGATGCCGCCGCGCGGAGCGCCGGCGAGGGCGGAGGCGCTGGCCACGCTCGAACGGATCTCGCACGAGATGTTCGTCTCCGACGACACGGGCACGCTGCTCGACGCCGCCGCCTCCGAGCTCAACGGAGCCACGGATGAATCCGACGACGCGTCGCTGGTGCGCGTGGCCCGGCGCCACTGGGAGAAGGCGCGGCGCGTGCCGTCCGACCTCGCCGCGGATCTGGCTCGCGCGGGATCGCTGGGACAGGAGGTTTGGGTCGAGGCCCGCAAGAACTCGGACTTCTCGATGTTCGCGCCGTACCTTACGCGGAACCTGGAACTCGCGCGGCGCTACGCAGACTGTTTCGACGAGTTCGACTGTCCCTACGACGTGCTGCTCGATGACTACGAGCCCGGAATGAAGAGTGCCGAGGTCGCGAGGCTGTTCGACGAGCTCAAGTCAGAGCTCGTGCCGGTGATCGCGACGGTCTCGCAGCGCCCGATCGACGATTCGATCCTGCACGGGAACTTCCCGATCGACCGCCAGCGGCGGCTCGCTCGCAGTGTCGTGGAGCTGATGGGGTTTGACCCGCAGAGCTGGCGGATCGACGACGCTGTCCACCCGTTCGCGACCAGCTTCGGCTCCTCGGATGTCCGGATCACGACGCGGTGGGACGAGACGTACTTCGGCTCCTCGCTGTACGGCGCCATGCACGAGTGCGGCCATGGCCTGTACGAGGCCGGGATCGCCGAGTCGCTCCAGCGGACTCCGCTGGGCCATGCCGAGTCGCTCGGCCTCCACGAGTCTCAGAGCCGCATGTGGGAGAACATGGTCGGAAGAGGCCGCCCGTTCTCTGGAGTGCTGGCGCCGATGGTCAGCCAGGCGTTCGACGTCTCGGTCGACGCCGAGTCGCTGTATCGCGCCGTGAACAAGATCCGCTCGTCGTTCATTCGCGTCGAGGCCGACGAGGCGACCTACGGCCTGCACATCGTGCTCCGGTTCGAGCTCGAGCAGGCGCTGATCGAGGAGCGCCTGTCGGTCGACGATCTCCCGGAGGCGTGGAATGTGCGGTTCGAGGAGGCGTTCGGACTCAAGGTCCCCGACGACCGGCGCGGCGTCCTTCAAGACGTCCACTGGTCCGCCGGGTTGATTGGCTACTTCCCGACGTATGCGCTGGGCAACCTGATCGCCGGTCAGCTGTGGGAGCAGGCCCACGACGACGTGCCCGATCTCGACGGGCAGATCGCCGCCGGCGAGCTGTTGCCGCTGCGCGAGTGGCTGCGCGAGAACGTCCACAGGCACGGTGCGAAGTTCCCGGCGTCGGCGCTGTTGCCGCGCGTGGTCGGGAGCCCGATCGCCGTAGGGCCGTTCGCCGGCTATCTGAAGCGCAAGCTGGGCGCCGTTTACGACGTCGAGCTGTAGCCGGGGCGGTTACAGGCTCGCGAGCGCCTCGTTGAGGGTGGCGCTCGGACGCATCGCGCTCGCCGCCTGCTCCGGGTTCGGGTGGTAGTAGCCGTCGATCTCCACGGCTGATCCCTGGACTGCGCTCAGCTCGTGGACGATCTGCGCCTCTTCGGCCGCCAGCCGCTGTGCGAGCTCGGCAAACCGCTCGGCCAGCTCCGGGTCCTCACGCTGCTGGGCCAGTTCCTGGGCCCAGTACAGCGCGAGATAGAAATGGCTACCGCGGTTATCGATTTCACCGACCTTGCGCGACGGCGATCGGTTCTCTTCCAGGACACGTCCGATCGCCCGGTCGATCGTGTGCGCCAGCACCCGCGCGCGCAGGTTGTCCTCCGCGTCGGCGAGCAGCTCGAACGACGGCGCGAGGGCCAGGAACTCGCCCAGTGAATCCCAGCGCAGGTGGTTCTCGTTGAGGAACTGCTGGACGTGCCTCGGAGCCGAGCCGCCCGCGCCGGTCTCGAACAGCCCGCCGCCGTGCATCAGGGGCACGATCGACTGCATCTTGGCGCTGGTCCCGAGCTCGAGGATCGGGAACAGGTCTGTCAGGTAGTCGCGGAGCACGTTGCCCGTCACGGAGATCGTGTCGTGCCCCGCCCGGGCACGCTGGAGAGTTAGGCGAGTCGCGTCGGCGATGTTCAAGATCTCGATCCGGAGCCCATTGGTGTCGAGCCCCTCCAGCGCTGGGCGAACCTTCTTCAACAGCTCGGCGTCGTGGGCGCGCTCCTCGTCGAGCCAGAACACCGCCGGTGCTCCGGTTGCGCGCGCGCGCGCGAGCGCGAGCCCGACCCAGTCCTGGATCGGGGCGTCCTTGGTCTGGCACATACGCCAGATGTCCCCGGGCTGCACTTCGTGCTCGAGGAGCACCGTGCCCTCGTCGTCGATCACGCGAACCGTGCCCGCGCTCTCGATCTCGAACGTCTTGTCGTGCGAGCCGTACTCCTCGGCCGCCTGGGCCATCAGCCCGACGTTCGGCGTCGTTCCCATCGTCGCCGGGTCAAACGCGCCGTGCTCGCGGCAATCGGCGACGGTCTCGGCGTACAGGGCTGCATAGGAGTGATCGGGGATCACGAACTTCGTGTCCTGGAGCTCGCCACTGGCGTTCCACATCTGACCCGAGGAGCGGATCGCCGCGGGCATGGACGCGTCGATGATCACGTCGCTCGGCGCGTGCAGGTTCGTGATGCCGCGCTCCGAGTCGACCATCGCCAGGTCGGGGCGGTCCTCGCGCCAGGGAATCTCGGTCCCCGATGGCAGCGTCCCGAGGCCGTCGTTCGGATTCCAGCCGGGGACTTCAAGGTCGGGGAAGAACGCCCGTACCGCGTGACCGAAGATGATCGGGTCCGACACCCTCATCATCGTCGCCTTGAGGTGCACGGAGAACAGCACGCCCTGGTCTTTGGCCTCGGCCACCTGCTCGGCGAGGAACCGCTCGAGGGCTTCGCGTCGCATCACCGCAGCGTCGATCACCTCACCTTCGAGGACGGCGATGCCCTCCTTGAGGACGGTGCTCGCGCCGTCGCTCCCGAGTTGTTCGATCCGCAATGAGCCCTCGCGCTCAACCGTCGCCGATCGCTCGGTGCTCCGGAAGTCGCCCTCACCCATCGTCGCGACGTGCGAGCGTGAGTCATGCGACCACGGGCCCATGGACTGAGGGTGACGGCGGGCGTACTCCTTCACCGACTCGGGCGCGCGGCGGTCTGAGTTGCCTTGTCGCAGCACGGGGTTGACGGCGCTGCCCTTCACTTTGTCGTATCGCGCACGAACGTCACGCTGCTCATCGTCGGACGGCTGCTCCGGGTAGTCGGGGATCTTGTATCCCTGCTCCTGTAACTCCGCGATCGCCGCCTTGAGCTGCGGCACGGATGCGCTGATGTTCGGAAGCTTGATGACGTTGGCCTCCGGCGTCTGGACCAGCTCGCCGAGCTCGGCCAGGGCGTCGGGAACTCGGTGCTCGGAGTCGAGGCGGTCGGGGAACTGCGCGAGGATCCGGCCGGCCAGCGAGATGTCGCGGAGCTCGATCTCGATGTCGGCCGCGGCGGCGTAGGCGCGAAGGATCGGGAGCAGCGATTGGGTCGCGAGCGCCGGCGCCTCATCGGTTTGGGTGTAGACGATCTTCACGGCCGAGACCCTAGCGACACGGGCCGGGAACGCGACGCCGGGCCGGGTGAACATGACGACGCCGGGCCGGGGGCTGGGTATACATTCGGATACCGCGACCTCGACGAGGAGATGAACAAGTGCCCGATTCCCCTGTACGAGTAGCTGTCACCGGTGCCGCCGGGCAGATCGGCTACGCAATTCTGTTCCGAATCGCCAGCGGTCAGATGCTGGGCGCCGACACGCCACTGCACCTGACGCTGCTCGAGATCCCGGCCGCCGTCAAGGCGGCGGAGGGAACGGCAATGGAGCTCGATGACTGTGCATTTCCGTTGGTCGCCGGGGTTGACATAACCGACGACCCCAACAAGGCGTTCGATGGGGTCAACGTGGCGCTGCTGGTCGGCGCACGTCCGCGCAGCAAGGGGATGGAGCGAGGCGACCTGCTCGAAGCCAACGGTGGCATCTTCAAGCCCCAGGGCGAGGCGCTGAACGCGCATGCCGCCTCGGACATCAAGGTGCTGGTCGTCGGCAACCCCGCCAACACCAACTGCCTGATCGCGAAGAGCAACGCTCCGGATATTCCCGGCGAGCGGTTCACGGCGATGATGCGGTTGGACCACAACCGCGCGATCGCACAGCTGGCCCGCAAGGCCGGGGTCACAGTCAGGGACGTCACAAACATGACGATCTGGGGCAATCACTCCGCGACCCAGTACCCCGACATCTTTCACGCCAAGGTCAAGGGGCAGAACGCGGCCGAGGTCGTGAGTGATCGGGACTGGCTACAGAATGATTTCATCCCGACTGTGCAGAAGCGCGGCGCGGCGATCATCGAGGCGCGTGGCGCTTCAAGCGCGGCATCGGCAGCGAACGCCGCGATCGACGCCGTTCACGATTGGACTCCTGGGGACGCCGGCCGGCGACTGGGTGTCGATGGCGATTCCGTCGGACGGGTCATACGGCGTAGAAGAGGGCATCGTCTCGGGCTTCCCGGTGACCTGCGCGGACGGCGCGATCGAGATCGTCCAGGGCCTCGACATCAACGACTTTTCGCGGGCGCGGATCGACTCCACGGCGAATGAGCTCGGCGAGGAGCGCGACGCGGTCAGGGCGCTGGGGCTCATCTAGGGCTCGGGCTCCCACGAGTCGCGGCGCCTCCCGCCACCTCCAAACGATTGCACGTGTTACGCGCAATCACCACGGCGACATAAAAAAGGGCCGCGCCCCAGGCGCGGCCCTCATAAGTCTAAGTAAGTTCTGAGAGTCAGTACTCAGCTGGATGCAGGGTGCCAACCCTGACCTTCGCGCCGCACCTGTCCCTCAGAGACAAGCTTGGGCATGACGCGGTACAGGTAATTTGGCTCGATCTTCAGATTCTCGGCAATTTGAGGAATCGTGATACCCGGCTGGTTGCGGACCAGCTCGAGCGCCTGAGCCGCGCGCGTGCCGCCACTGCGCCGGCCGCGTGGACGGCCAGGCTTGCGGGCGCCACGACGACGGGTGGTCGTCGAGCTGGACCGAGAACCCGGGGGGCGGCCCGGTCCACGCCGTACGCCGACAAGCGCAGCGCGTGCGGCCTCGAGCTTCGAGACCTCCTCCTTGAGTTCCCGCAAGCGGCTGTCGATCTCTTTAACCGTACTGTCGACGAATTCTGCCATTCAAAGTCTCCTTCATTGCACCCGGTCGGTGATTGCCACGATACACAATAGCGGCAGTCACTACAGCGCTGTCAATCGCGTTCCAGGAGTGCCTTCAACCGGTTTAGCGAATTATTCGCTTCTCGCTCGGAGGCGGCGCCGACGATAACACGACTCGCGAAGACCCCGAGCCTGCCTCCGGGCGGGTTGAATTCGTTCGTGTAGTCAAACTTTGTTGGGCCCTTACCGTCGCCTGAAAGTGCGTAGCGAATCGTGGCGCGGGAGTGGGCGGGCCCGCGCCCCTCCCACTCGGCTCGCCGTGGCGGCGTGAGTTCGGCGACCGTCCAGTTCACGTGGAACGAGACGCCGCGCACGTGGAGGACCTGTTGCAGCGTCGACCCCTGTTTCAGCGGTCGGTCGGACACTTGGCTCACCGAGCGGTGAATCGTGACCCACTCGCCCCACCGGGATGGATCCATGATCGTCTCCCACACGCGTTCCATGGGTGCGTCGATATCGATCGTGACGTGGACGGTACTCATTGCGTCGAGACCTTAACCCAGGTGGCTACCGCGCTGCCAGCGGCTCGGTCGACTCCCAGTCACGCAGCGCCCGCTCGATCGCCGCGTCGAGTGAGTGCAGCCTGACCCCGAGCAACTCAGCCGCTCGGTTGTCACGCGGTAGCAGGTCGTGCTCGAGGCTTCCCATCAGCGGTTCGATCAGCGCGGGATCCTCCCCGGCGACGGCAGCTGCAATTCGGCTGGCGATCGGGGTGACAGTCAAACGCTTCAGACCGAATTGTCGGACGGGCGAGGAGCATGTGGTCGCGGATTCGATCGATTAGCTCCCCGTAGGAGACGATGTCGGGACCGCCGGCGTCCAATGACTGTCCGCACACGACGTCACTCGTGGCCGCCCGGGCAAGCAGCTCGATCATGTCGCGCTCGTCGATGGGCGCGGAGCGATGGGTGCGCCACGCTGGCACCATGAGTATCGGCAGGCGCTCGACCAACCGGACTAGGAAACGGAACGACCGAGAGCCGGCGCCGATCACGATCGAGGCTCGGAACGCCACCGAGCACGGTGTCGCCGCCAGCAGGATGTCCTCGACGTCGAGCCGGCTGGCGAGGTGAGGTGACACCGAGCCGTCGGTGGGCATCGGCCCCCCGAGGTAGATGATGCGGGGCACTTGCACTCGCCGTGCGGCACGGGCGAAATTTTCCGCGGCCGTCCGCTCGCGCACCTCAAAGGCACCGTCGGACTGGTCTCCATCGAGTGGATCAGGAAGTAGGCGACGTCGATGCCCTCCAGTGCCTGCTCCAGTCCGGCGCCGGAGACGGCGTCGCCGGTTACGAACGGTCACGTCGACGTCCTCACGCCGGCGGCGCGGTCGAAGCCGCGGATCTCGTGCCCGTCGCGGAGCAGGCGGGGGACCAGGCGCGATCCGATGTACCCATTGATCCCAGCGACTAGGACGTTCACGTCAGACCGCTGCCCACGGAGCGGGGGTGACGAAGCTCCGATCGAGCTCCGCGGCGCGAGGGGCGCCGGCCAGGGCCAGCGCGAAGTCGAGCTCCGCCAGCAGGATCTCGATGACCCGCCGCGCGCCGTCCGCTCCGTCGACCGCGAGCCCCCACACGATCGGCCGTCCGACCATCACGGCGCGAGCCCCGAGGGCGAGCGCCTTGAGCACGTCCGTGCCGCGCCTGATCCCGCCGTCGACGATCACGTCGAGGGCGTCGCCAACGGCATCGACCACGCCGGGCAGGGCATCCGCCCCCGCGAACACGGTGTCGAGCTGCCGGCCGCCGTGGTTGGACACGACCACGCCGCGCGCGCCGTGCTCCGCCGCCAGCCGGGCGTCCTCGGCGGTCAGGATCCCCTTGACGATTACCGGCAGAGCGCTGTCCGCCGCGAACTGTTCGATGTCGGTCCACCCCAGGTCGGCGTCGATCAGCCCGGCGATCCCGCCGGGGTGATCGGGGCGGCCGCCTCGATCGGGCCTTCGGAGCCGAGGGCGTGGGCGCTCGCGACCGGGTGCGAGCTCGCCGAGCGAACTCCCGGAGCGGATGTCGCGCTCCCGCCACCCCAGCACCGGCAGATCGACGGTCACGACGAGGGCCTCATAGCCGTGCTCGACCGCGCGGGCGATCAGCTCCCGGCTCACGCCGCGGTCCGAGAACACGTATAGCTGAAACCATCGGGGACAGTCTGGCACCGCCTCCGCGAGCGCCGTGGCGCTGGTCGTGCCGAGCGTCGAGAGGCACATGATCGTCTCGGTCGCGGCCGCGGCGCGGCCGGTGCCGATCTCCCCCTCTGGGTGGGCGAGCCGCTGGACAGCCATCGGGGCGATGATCAGGGGATGGGGGCGTGGCTTGCCCAGCAGGGTCACCGAGGGGTCGCGGTCGGCGACGCCGACGAGCATTCTCGGGCGGATCGCCAGCCGCCTCCACGCCGCGAGGTTGTCTCGCATCGTGATCTCATCGCCGGCCCCGCCGTAGAAGTAGCCGAACGCCGCGGGGTCGATCAGCTCCTCCGCGGCCCGCTCGTAGTCGGCGAGCGAAATGAGCTCTTGCTGGCCGCCTCGTTTCACCTAGGGAAAGCTACGGAAATTGCGGGCGGTTCTGGTCGGGCGCTCGAAAATTCCCGCTGCTTGCAGGGAAAACGGTCCGACGCGAAGTTCGTGCGTTTTCCGGGAATCGAGGTTGCGTCCCCATCTCGAAGTCGCTTTGATGCAGTCGTCGGCGGAGACACGCATCAAGCATCGAGGGGTTGGAGCCGGGTATGTCTAATGGGCGCACAGGTGCAGCCAAAGTGAGCTGCGAGGATTGTTTCTTTCATCAAAACCTGCTCTGCGCGGTGAGCGAGGCGGGGCCGTGCGCCACCTACCGACCCAACCACCCCGACGGCCTTCGGCCGCCAAAGCAGATGCGGTTCGTGTTCCGCCAGGAGCGCCGGATGCAGGTCGCCTGGGCGTTTCCGTCGGCCAGCGAGCAGGTCGCGCTCCACGCCTAGTGAGGCGACCGGCGCCGCCCAACGCCACGGTGGCTCGGCGTCCGGTCGGGCTCGTATAAGGTTCCCGCGCGTATGTACTGGCCGCTGGTCGCCGGATTCATCGTCTTTGTCCTAATCGCCGTGTTGCTCGGTTGGATCCTCGATCCCGACCGCCACGGCGGCGGCAACGACCATCACTGAGCCTGGCCGGTAACCAGGGCGGCTGACTCGCGCTCGGCGGACTTGCGCTCGGCCCGGCGCGCTATCCAGTCCGCGCCGACCGTGTCGGTGAAGCCGTGGGCGATGATCGAGAACAGGACGACCAGCGCCGCCAGGTTGAACAGGCGCGAGCCCGACACGATCCCGGCATCGAGGACGAGCAGCGAGAACGTCATCGTCGAGACGCCCTTGGGACCGAACCACCCCATGAAGGCCCTCGTCGGCTTGTCGGTCGCCGTCCCCGTGAGCGCGATCAAGACGGCCGCGGGCCGCGCCACGACCAGCGCGATGACCGCGATCGCAACCGCCGCCCAGCCGTCGGCGAACAGCCCGTGCACGGTCAGCAGCGATCCGAACACGACGAAGATCCCGATCTTCACGATCTCGACCAGGTCGGGCGACTGCCGTTCGAAGTAGGAGCGCAGATCCGGGCGCCGGATCCCCAGCGTGATCGCGGCGATGTACACCGCGATCAGCCCGTTGCCGCGTGGTGGCAGCACGGCGAGCCCGTACGTCGCGAACGCGATCCCGAGCGCATAAAGAGCCTTCTGATACCCGGGGATTCCGCCCTCGAGTCTCTTCTCGCGGCGAGGCATCAGGCTGGCGCCCACGAACCCCGCAAGCAGCCCCGTCGCAACGCCGACTGTGACGTCCTCCA
This sequence comes from uncultured Solirubrobacterales bacterium, assembly GCA_963773165.1. Classification (GTDB taxonomy): domain Bacteria; phylum Actinomycetota; class Thermoleophilia; order Solirubrobacterales; family Solirubrobacteraceae; genus Palsa-465. Next base: position 287,810 of record CAVZAK010000035.1, on the reverse strand, counting down.
GGACGAACCGCCACCAGACGAAATGGCCGCCGCCGACGGCCAGCGTCGCGCTCAGGGCGAGCACGGCGGGCAGCGCCAGCCCGTCGTTCAGCCCGGACTCGAGGTTCAGCGAGTGGCGGACCATGCGGGGCACGCGGGGGTTCGTGACGACTCCGGAGGACAGGACCGGATCGGTCGGCGAGAGCAGCGCCCCGAGCAGGAACGACTCCACCCACGAGAGGTCGGTCAGCGCATGGGTGGCAACGGCGACGATCCCCGCGGTCAGCGGCATTGCCAGGACGAGCTTGCGGAACGGGAGATGCCAATGCTCGGTGAGCATCTCGCCCTCGACCTCCAGACCGTCGCGGAAGAGGATGACGATCAGCGCGACGATCGCGAGGTCATCGACAAACGCCGAATGAGCGTCGAAGTGGAGAACATCGAGTCCGCCGGCGCCGAGCACGAAGCCGACGAGCACGAACATCGTCGTCAGCGACAGAAGCGTCTCGCGCGCGATCCCCGACAGCAGCGCACCGACGATCGCCAGCCCACCGAAGACCAGCAGCGCGATCTCGAACTGCGTCGCGGCGGCCACGATGAGCACGGGCATTTGCGTGTGCAGGGCCGCCACGAGGCTAGAGTGTCAGACTCTACGGAGAGAGAGGAGCGGTGTGCAGATCACCGTGTTGGGCAAGTCGCCCTCCTGGCAGGACGCAGACGGTGCTTGTAGTGGGTATTTGGTCCAGCACGACGATTTTTCGTTGTTGCTCGACTGCGGCAACGGTGTGTTTTCGAAGCTCCGCCGGGTCGTCGACTACGTCGAGGTATCGGCTGTCCTGATCAGTCACCTGCACGCGGACCATTTCCTCGACCTCGTCCCGTTCGCGTATGCGCTCACCTACGCGCCGCGTCAGCAGCCGGTGCCAGTCGCCGGTTGGCCCGGCACTGACACTCCCGCCCGGCCTGAGCTGCACGCGCCCAATGGCGCCGGCGAGCTCTTCAGGCACATCGTCGGTTGCTGGGGCAACGACGATCTCGTCGACGGCGCGTTCACGCTGCACGAGTACGACGGGCCCGACGAGTTCTCGATCGGGCCGTTCTCCGTCCGCTTCTGTGAGGTCCCGCACTACACGACGACGTTCGCCGTCGAGCTGACTACCGGGGACGGGAGCCGTCTCACCTACAGCGCCGATTGCAGTCCCAACGACCAGCTCGTCGAGTTCGCTCAGGACACCGACATGCTGCTGATCGAGGCGACGTTGCCGCGGCCCGAGCGGACCGGGATCCGGGGCCACCTGACGCCGGAGGAAGCCGGTGACCACGCCCGCCGCGCCGGCGCCGCGCGCGTTGTCCTCACCCACTTCTCGGATGAGCTCGACCCGGAGTGGACGCGGGCTGAGGCGAGCCGCGCGTACGGTGGTCCGGTCGAGCTGGCCGAGGAGGGCGCGATTTACACCGTCGCGCCTGCCGCGGCGCGGCCCTGAGCGGGCGGCGGCGAGCGCGTAACCTCCCGGCTATGCATGAGAGTGACCTTTTCGCGAACTTCGATCGCATGCGCCGGGAGATGGATGAGCTGTTCGGCGACGTTCTCGACCGGACTGGGCTTACGCGGCGTGGTGGGGGCTTCTCGCCCGCGGTCGACGTGGTCTACGCAGACGACCCGCCCCGCGCGATCGTGACCGCCGAGCTGGCCGGCGTCGACGCCGATCAGCTCGATCTCCAGATCCAGGGGCGGACGCTGGTCCTGTCCGGCCGGCGCAGGCCGGCCACGGTCGAAGGCGGCGTCTACCAGCAGGTCGAGATCGAGCGCGGCTACTTCCGGCGGATGATCGAGCTCGGCGCCGAGGTAAATCCCGAGAAGGCGAAGGCGCGCTACGAGGACGGCATCCTCCGGATCGAGCTTCCGCTCGTGCAGCGGCGCTCCCGGGGGCCGGTCTCGATCGAGAGCACCGAGGCATGATCGAGATCGGCTTGCCAGACGGCGGCCCCCAGGAGGTTGCGGTGGCCGGCACGCGCGAGCAGCCGCAGCGCGTCGGGGTGCTGCCGCTGCGCGACACGGTCACGTTCCCGGACATGCTGATCCCGCTGAACGTCGGTCAGGAGCGAAGCATCGAACTGATCAACGAGGTGCTCCGCGGAGATCGCACGATCGCGATGGTCGCGAGCCGCAAGTCCGACGTCGAGTCGCCAGCGCCAGAGGACCTGTACTCGGTGGGTGTGCTCGGCGTTGTGGCGCGGATGGTCCGTGTACCGGACGGCACGCTGCGGGTGCTGATCCAGGGTGGCCAGCGCGTCCGGATCGAGAACTGGGTCGGTACCGAGCCCTATCTGGTCGCTGATGTCGCGCCGGCCCCCGACGTGGTCAAGCAGTCGACGGAGCTGACGGCGCTGATGCGCAACGTCCAGCAGACGTTCACGGACATCGTCGAACAGGTCCCGTACCTCCCCGAGGAGCTCCAGGTGATGGTCGCCAACGTCGCCGACCCGAGCGTCCTCACGCATCTGATCGCCGGTGCGCTGCGGCTGCCGACCGACGAGAAGGAGGAGCTTCTCGAAGAAGTCGACGTGGCCAAGCGGCTGCGCCGTCTCTCGGAGATCCTGGCGCGCGAGCTCGAGGTGGTCGCACTCGGGTCGAAGATCCAGTCCCAGGTCCAATCCGAGCTCGACAAGGGCCAGCGCGAGTATTTCCTGCGCCAGCAGCTCAAGGCGATCCAGGAGGAGCTCGGCGAGGCCGACGAGGTCCAGGCCGAGGTCAACGAGCTCCGCGAGCAGCTGACGGCGATCGATCTCCCGCCTGAGGTCCGCAAGCAGTCAGATCGAGAGCTCGCCCGGCTCGAGCGGCTTCAGCCCGCGATGGCGGAGTGGGGCGTGATTCGCGGCTACCTGGAATGGATCGTGGCGCTGCCGTGGGACAAATCCACCGAGGACAATCTCGATCTCCGGCACGCCCGCGAAGTGCTCAACGAGGACCACTACGACATCGACCAGGTCAAGGACCGGATCCTCGAGTTCCTGGCCGTCCGGCGGCTGAAGCCGGACGCGCGCGGGTCGATCCTGTGCTTTGTCGGGCCGCCGGGCGTCGGCAAGACCTCGCTGGGCCGCTCGATCGCGCGCGCTCTCGGCCGGAAGTTCGAAAGGCTGTCCGTGGGCGGGGTCCGCGACGAGGCGGAGATCCGCGGCCACCGGCGCACGTACATCGGCGCGATGCCGGGAACGATCATCCGTGCGCTCCGCGACGCCGGCGCCAACAACCCGCTGCTGATGATCGACGAGATCGACAAGATGGGCGCCGACTTCCGCGGCGATCCGTCGAGCGCGATGCTCGAGGTCCTCGACCCCGAACAGAACCACTCCTTCCGCGATCACTACCTCGACCTGCCGTTCGACCTCTCAAACGTGACGTTCGTGACCACGGCGAACACGCTCGACACGATTCCGGGCCCGCTCCGCGACCGGATGGAGGTCATCCAGCTGGCGGGATACACGGTGGAGGAGAAGCTCCAGATCGCCAAGCGCTACCTCGTTCCCCGCCAGATCGAGCGAAACGGCCTCTCTCGTTCGCGGATCGCGTTCAGCGACGCGGGACTGAGGACGATCCTCACCGATTACACCCGCGAGGCCGGCGTCCGCCAGCTCGAGCGCGAGATCGGGGCGGTGTGCCGGAAGATCGCGATCCAGGTGGCGGAGGGCCGCGCCGCCCGCCGGGTGACGATCACCGAGCCGCGGATCCGCGAGCTGCTGGGCAAGCGGCGGTTCTTCAGCGAGGCGCGGCGCCGAACCGCGCGCCCCGGCGTCGCCACCGGGCTGGCGTGGACGCCGGTGGGCGGCGAGGTGCTGTTCATCGAGGCGACGGCGATGCCAGGCAAGGGCGGGCTCACTATCACCGGCCAGCTGGGAGACGTGATGAAGGAGTCGGCTCAGGCCGCCCTCTCGTACGTGCGCAGCAACGCGTCCGAGCTCGTGCCCGAACTTGGAGAAGATTGGTTCGCCACCCACGACATCCACATCCACGTGCCCGCCGGCGCCACCCCAAAGGACGGCCCGAGCGCCGGCGTGGCGATGGTGACCGCACTGGCCTCGCTGCTGTCCTGGCATCCGGTCCGCTCCGACGTCGCCATGACCGGCGAGATCACGCTGACCGGTCAGGTGCTCCCGATCGGCGGGCTCAAGGAGAAGGCGCTGGCTGCCCAGCGCAACGGCATCCGCCGGGTGATCGCCCCGGCGCTGAACGAGCAGGACGTGGACGAGATCCCCGAGCACCTGCGCAAGGACCTCGAGTTCAGCTTCGTATCGGAGGTCGGCGAGGTCCTGGAACTGGCGCTCCAGCGCCGGGCCGCCCCGCGCCGGAGGCCCGCGGCCCGTCGGGTCGCCAGCGGCGTCGCTTGACCGTTATGTGAAACTCGTGTTGTCGCTATATCGGATTCATGAATAGCGGGTAAAAGCTGATTTGAAGAGGCTCAGTCTCGTATGCTGGGCACGCACAGCCCATAGTCTCCGAGGGAGTGAAATGGCATCACGAAGTAAGAAGCTCAGTTTTGGCCCAGCTGACGTGGCCGGCCTTCGGGCCAACCCTTACATCGCGCGTCTGATCGAAGACGCGAAGCTGCGCGCGAGCGTCCAGCAGGCTTTCGAGTCCTCGAAGCGGGCGTACGTGCGGTTGAGCAACGGCAAGCCGCCGCACCGGGCGCTGATCGAGGACAAGAAGCTCCAGCACGACCTCCGCGACGCGGTCGAGTCGCTGCGCGAGGCGACGATCGCCCTGAGCGAGGCGCCCAAGCGGCGGGTCCGCAAGAAGCGCCGCCTCGGTCGCCGGGTGCTGCTGATCCTCATCACGGGCGGGATCGCCCTGGCCGCGAGCGAGCAGCTGCGCTCGAAGGTGCTGGACACGTTGTTCGGCGCAGAGGAGGAGTTCGAGTACACGCCGCCACCGCCGCCTGCGCCGGCGCCTCCGGCGAGCCCAGTCAGCTCCGCCTAGCCGCGGCACATCAGATTCGGCTCGAGGGCGTCCCTTTGCGGGCGCCCTCGATCGTTGTGGGGTCGTGATGGGGAGCCCAGAGGCCCGATCCGCGACTATCATCGCGGGCGTGCAAGCCGCGACAACGCATACGTTGACGCCGACGCGCGAGCTCGCCAGCGACAAGGCCGCGCGGATTGTCGAGGCGATGAGGGTCAGCGTGGCCGCACGCGGGATCGCCGGGGCGACGTTCGACGTCGTCGCGCGCGAGGCCGGCGTCTCGCGCGGGCTGCTCCACTATTACTTCGCGACCAAGGAGCGGCTCCTGATCGAGGTCGTGCGGCGCGAGTGCGACGTGCGGATCGAGGCGCTCGAGCAGGCGATCGGTGGCGCACAGAACGCCGATGACGTACTGGCAGCGCTCGTCCGGAGCTTTGAGGACTTCCTCGGCGAGGGCTTGACCGCCGCCGTCATGTCCTACGAGCTCGTGGCGCTAGCCCACCGCAACGAGGAGATCGCCTCAGAGCTCGCCGAGCTCGGACGCCGCACGCGGACGCATATGGCCGCCGCGCTGCGCGCCAAGAGCCAGGCCGGGGTGATCGCACTGCGGGCCGACGGCGACGTGATCGCCGCGTTCCTGTTCGCGCTGGCTGACGGGCTCACCGTGCGGCGGCTGAGCGAGCCCGACTTTGACATCGGACCCGTGATCGAGCAGTCGGTGAGCGCCACTAGGGGGTTGTTGAGCTAGCGGCGAGGCCCGTCCCCGTCGATGGTGCGCTTGTCGGCTGGGAGGCCACGGTTCCGGTGAGGCCGTCGATCCCTGGAACCCCGGCGGCCCGAGCCGCCTGGAGCAGCACCTGCGGCAAGCACACGACCCCGCCCTCGGGGCTGGGGGCGGACCCGCGCGGACATTGCTTTCCGGTGACAGCCGGACCCAGGACCTCGCACAGGCCGCCCCCGACGGGCACGCATCTGTGCGTCCTCGTGGTCCGCTTGATCGAGATAGGGGTCGAGGCGAGCGCGGACGCGAGCGCCTCGGTCTGGTCGGTGACCGCCAGGTTCGCGGCGGCTGCCCGGCCTGCCGATCGCCCGAGGCGGGCGCCGGTTTTGCTCCCCGCGGCCGAGCCGGCGGCCCGCCCACGGCGATACTGGTTCTTGAAGCCGCGGTGGTAGGCGCTCGACTCGGCTCGCCGGTAGGTCACGGAGGCCGCGCTCGCCTGCACGCTCGCGGCGCTCGCCTGCGACGTCCGGTCGACCCGTCCGACGAGATATCCGACGCCGGCGAAGGCGGCGACGGCGATCGCCACCACCGCCAGGCTGAACACCCGAAATCCCCCCTGAGCTGGCCTCATTGCTTCAGCGCCTGCTTGTAAGCGCGCCGGTACGCGGCCGCGTACGCCTCGTGATAGCCGGTCTGGTATCCGGCGGTGTAGCCGTCGTGGCGACCGGAGTTCGTGCCCGCGCGCGCCCCTTCCTGGTATCCGACAACCGAGCCCGCGCGGCTGGCGACGCTGAGATCGGCGCCGCTTCCCCGGCCGGCGAGGAACGCGCCGACGGCGGCTCCCACGCACACCAGGACGATCGCGAACGAGAACAGCAACGAACGCATTTCCCACCGTATCGGTGCACTGCCGGGCGGGCTTGAGGCTTTTGCGCACGGTCCGCGCGGTCCGTGCTCAGCCGGTCCGGCTCACCGGCGCCCTAACGTTCCCGGGAGATGCGCCGGATATCAGCGATCGCGGCCGCCGGCGTAATCGTGCTGCTGCTCGGCCTTTCGCAGCTGTTTCTGCCCGGCCTCGCGGAGCACCGGTTGCGCGACCAGCTCGCCCGATCCGGTCAGGTAATCGAGGTCAAGGTGAGCGCGTTCCCGGCGATCAAGCTGCTCTGGCACAACGCGGACCACGTCGTGATCCGGATGGGCAGTTACCGCGTCAACTCGGGGCACCTCGCCGGCCAGCTGAACCAGGCGTCCGACGTAGGCACGCTCGACGCCTCCGCCACCGAGTTCAGCAGCGGGCTGCTCACGGTGCGCGACGCGGCACTGCACAAACGGGGCGACCAGCTCACCGCCAGCGCGCTGGTCACCGAGGCCGACCTCCGCACCGCGCTCCCGATCCTCCAGTCCGTCGAGCCGGTCGCCTCAGATAACGGGCAGCTGACGCTGAGGGGCACAGCCACTCTGCTGGGCGTGAGCGCCACCGTCGACGCGACGGTGGCGGCGGTGAACGGCGCTCTGGTCGTCCAGCCTGACGTCCCCCTCGGCGGGCTCGCGACCGTCACCGTGTTCAGCAACCCACGCGTGTATGTGGAGAGCTTGGCGGCGACCGAGGCGCCCGGCGGGTTCACCGTGTTCGTGAGGGCGCGGCTGCGGTAGACGGGTCACGGCCTCTCAACCAGGGCCGCCACGCCCGGCACCTCCCCGGCCCGGCGCATCTGGCGCAACGCCGGCCGGCTCCCGTCTAGGTAGCGATCGAGGAACGCGATGCTGACGCGCTCGACAATGCGGAGCTGCGGCTCCTGGGTCGTGTACGGGCCCAGGTGACCGGCGCCGAGGAGCTTCAACAGGTACTTGGGGCGCGGAGCGAGCCTGAAGAACATGGTCGTGTAGCGTGGCCGGTTGATGGGATCGGCGGTGCCCTGGCTGGCGAGCAGCGGCGGGCTCGGCGAGGGAAAGTCGAAGCCGCCGACCCCCGGGAGCTCGGCGCCCGAGAGGATCACTGCGGCCGCCACCCGGCGATCGATGAAGTGGCGGTCGTAAGCGACCGCCAGGGCAGTCTCGCCACCGTCCGACTGGCCTGCGACGGCGATCCGGCGCGGATCGATCAGCCCGGCGAGGAAGCCGTGACGGGCAGCGCCCGCCCTGAGCATTCGCGTGATCACAAAGCTCATGTCTCGCGGCTGGTTGATTAGATCGGACTCGTCCGGTCCGCCGGGCGCGTGAGCATTCTCGAGCGGGAAGATCGGCGCCGCGACCACGAACCCGGCCCGGGCCCATGCCGTCAGCAGTGGCGCGTACGGTCGCGGTGTCACGGCAAAGCCGTGGCCGAAGACGACGAGCGGGAACGGACCGCGGGAGTGGAGCGGGTAGCGGACCACGGTTACGAGCGTGCGCGGCTCACGGCCGCGGCCCGGGATCACGATCGTGCGGCTGCGGTCGACCAACGTGACGGTGCGCTCGCCGACGGCTACTGTCGAGCCCGCCGAGTGAGCGCCGGGGCGCGCCGCCGGCCCGGTGCGGGCCACTGCGCCGGTGCGCGATGCCACCGTGCTCGAGCTCCCGCCGCCGCACGTGCCGAGACCGAACGCGGCAACCAACAGCGCCGGGGCAGCGACGGACCGAGTCACTCGCTCAGCGCAGGTAGACCGCGAAGAAGTCGCGGTCGTCGGGCGTGAGGTAACGGTCCGGCGAGCGATCCATGCTCGACAGGAGGTTGGCGGGCTGGCGCGCGCCGGGATAGCGGTAGTTGATGAAGCTCGTCCAGTAGGTGTTGATGTCGAGCTCCATCGCGCGGACCGCGCCGGCGTGGATCATGATCGCCGCCAGTGAGCCGACCGTCTGGTAGTCGGCGGCGGCGTAGATCAGGTTGCCGTAGCGGTCGACGCCGACCGCCGAGCGCCACACGCGGATCGCGTTGCCGAGCGTGGCGCCCCACTCGGGCCCGTCTGAAAGGTTGGGGTTGGGCCTCCCGTTGTTGACGATCAGCGGCAGGTTCTGGCGCGCGTAGATGATGTTCGGTCCCACGTCGGCCCCGCCGTTCCAGGCGTTGACGTCAACGTGGCCGTCCCGGTAGCGCACGATCGTGGCCAGCCCCGGCTTCATCGGCGCATACGCGCGTCCGCCCTCGGCGAATCCGCCACCCGAGTCCTGCAGCTTGAAGCCGCTGTTGAACGTCGCCACCAGCTTGCCGCGGAGCTCGCCCGGCACCTCCATCGGCCCGCGGGACGGGAGTGTCACGGACGGCTCGACCCGGCCCGGGTAGAGCCAGGTTGACGTCCGGGTGTGGTCGATCCAGGCGACGCCTGCGACCATCTGTGGGTAGTCAGCCGGATCGCTGCGGAAGCTCGTGACGAGCACCGGCGGGCGCGACCCGCCGTCAGCGAACGTCGCGTGCCACAGCCCTTCGCCCGGCAGCGCCGGGTGGGTGAGCGGGCGGATCCGCGGCGGCCGGTAGTAGTGGACGGTGAGGTGTCTCGCCGCGCGCGCGGTGGCAAGCTCTGACTGCTTGGGCAGCGCGCGCAGCGCCGGGCCGCCGGTGCTGGGGGCGTTCAGCGAGTAGTAGACGTTCTCGACCTTGTTGACCAGCCCCCGCGCGCCGTTGTCTCGGAGCCATTCCACGGTGCGGATGCCGAGCGTGGAGTTCGACGGCTGCGTGAGCGCGTTGACGTACGAGATGAGGGCCGGGATCAGACAGAGGCCCGCGGCGATCACGGCGACGCGCCGGATTCGCCATAGCCGGCGGGGACGCCTGCGAGACGGCGTTCGGGTGGGGCCGAAGGACGACGGGGTCCGCCGGGATGGCGCTCTGGCCGGGGCCAACATCGAGGACAACGGTGGCGTGGATCTCCGAGCCGACGCTAAAGAGATCCTGAGAGGGTCCTCATCTGTCATCGTCGACTCGAGGTGTGAGGGTTCTCATCGGACGCTGGGAGGCGTTGCAGCCGTGTTCGGGAACCATGACAGGCGGCGACACGCTGTGAGCCTCCTCATGGACCGTACACCTGAAGTTCAGGAATCCTCCGTACGTTGTCGCCCATGCGACCTTCGGAGGAGGCGTTGCGCGTGGCACGAGCGATGAACACGCGTGACCCAGTACCGGCGAGCGCTCTTCCGGGCTCCGCCACCAGAGAGGGCGCTCTCGCCCCACCGCACGAACGACGCCGGGGCGCGCTCCACGCCCTGATCGCCACGATCCGCCCGAAGCAGTGGACGAAGAATGCGCTCGTCTTCGCCGCGGCGGGAGCGGCCGGGGCGCTCGGCGACGACGAGGTGCCGCCGAGGGTGGCGCTCGCGTTCATCGCGTTCTGCCTGCTCGCCTCCGGGATCTACGCGATCAACGACGTCCGCGACGCGCCGGAGGATCGGCTCCATCCACGCAAGCGCTTCCGACCGGTCGCGGCGGGCGAGCTCGAGCCGCGCGCCGGCCTGGCGCTCGGCATCGGGCTGATGGCGGCCGGCCTCGTCGTGTGTGCTGCGCTCAGTCCGCTCCTGGCGCTCGTGGGTGCCGCCTATCTCACGGTGACGCTGAGCTACACGATTGTGTGGAGGTACATCCCGTTGCTCGATGTCGGCGCGATCGCCGGCGGATTCGTTCTGCGCGCGGTCGCCGGCGGGGTGGCGGCGCCCGTGACGCTGTCGCGGTGGTTCGTGCTCGTGATCAGCTGCGCTGCCGTGTTCGTGGCCGGCGGGAAGCGCCACTGCGAGCTGCGGCGCACGGCGGTGGACGGTGGCGCCCGCCGGCAGGTGCTCGAGCGCTACGACGAGTCGTGGCTGCGTTTGATCGTGATCGCCAGTGCAGCGTGCGCGGCGCTCGCCTACTGCGTGTGGGCCTCGCAGCTCCCGATCATCGACGGGATCCCATGGCGGCCGCTCACCGTGCTTCCGTTCGTCGGCTGCCTGGTCCGCTACGGCGTGCTGTTGCGGGCCGGGGAAGGGGAGGCTCCCGAGGAGGTCCTGCTCCGCGATCGGTGGCTGCTCGTGCTGGTCGCCGTCTGGCTCGTCCTGTTCGGATTCGCCGTCCATGACGTCACCTGAGACGACGATCGCCGATCGCCCGACCGAGCCCGCACCGTCGGTGGGGGCACCGGCCGCCGTCGCGGGGTGGGGCGGAGGCGCCCGCGTGGCGGTCGAACGGCTGCGCCCGAGCGACGTCGAGAACCTCAGCGTCGCCGTAGCGAGCCGGCGCGGGGTCGGGACGATCGCGCGCGGGATGGGGCGAAGCTACGGTGACGCGGCCCAGCTGACCGGGGGCGTGGCCATCGACATGACGTTGCTCAAGGGCGTCGAGCTCGATCTGAGCCGGCGGACGGCGACGGCGTATGCGGGCGCCACGATCGGCGAGCTCCTCGACGCGGTGGTTCCGCGCGGGCTGATCGTGCCGGTCGTCCCCGGGACCCAGCACGTGACCGTCGGAGGTGCGATCGCCAGCGACATCCACGGCAAGAACCACGGGACGGCGGGCACGTTCGGGAGCCACGTGGAGGCGATGGGGCTGATGGGCGCCGATGGGGAGCTGCACACGCTTGAACCCGGCTCCCCGAACGGCCTGTTCGAGGCGACGCTCGGAGGCATGGGTCTCACCGGCGTGATCGTCTGGTCGCGCATCGCGCTGCGCGAGCTCGACGGTCCCATGCTCGCGGTCGATACCGATCGGACCGCGAATCTCGACGAGGCGCTGGCGCTGCTCTCGGCCCCGGGCGGGTCGCACCGGGTGGCGTGGCTCGACCTGCTGGGCCGGCGGCCGGGTCGGGGGGTCGTCACGCGGGCGGAGCACGTCCCGGGCGCGCCAGTGCAGGGCGGCCCGACCGTCGCCCCCCGCGCCACCGTGCCCGAGCACTGGCCGGGATGGCTGCTGCGACCCTCGACCGTGGCCGCGTTCAACGACATCCGCTTCCGGCGCGCGCCGCGAACGGAGCGAGGCCGGCTGGTAGGGCTTCGGAGCCCACATGTTCCCGCTCGACGTGCTCGGCGCCTGGCCGCGGCTCTACGGCAGGCGCGGGTTTCTCCAGTACCAGCTCGTCGTCCCCAGCCATCGAGACGACGTCCTGGTGACGGTGATCGAGACGCTGCGCCGCGCCCGCGTCCCCTGCTTTCTCGCCGTGCTGAAGGACTTCGGTCCGTCAAACGGCGCCCCGCTTTCGTTCCCGATCGAGGGATGGACGCTGGCGCTCGACCTGCCCCGCTCCGCGCCCGGCTGCAAACGCGCCCTGCAGATCTGCGACGAGATCGTGGCTGGCGCCGATGGCCGGGTCTACCTGACCAAGGACGCGCGCCTGGGCGCCGACGCGGTGCGGTCGATGTACCCGCGGCTCGGGGAATGGCGAGCGGTCCGCGACCGGGTGGACCCGGAGGGGCTGTGGCGGTCGGATCTGGCCGTCCGAACCGGCCTGGTGATGGCATGAGCCGGCGCGTCCTGCTCATTGGCGGAAGCTCGGAGATCGCGTTGGCGATCGGCCGCCGGCTGGCGGCCGACGGTCCGGTCCGTCCGTTTCTGCTCGGGCGCGATCGGGGCCGCCTCGAGGCAGCCGTGGCCTTACTCGAGCGAGCGGGGTGCGAGAGCGGGGTGATCGGTGTCCTCGACGCCGACGACATCGACAGTCACGAACGAGAGATCCGGCACGCGTTCGTGCAGATGGGAGGGTTCGATCTGGTCGTCCTGGCGGTTGGGGTGCTCGGCGCCCAGGACGGGCTCGATGCCGACATCGAGGACGCCGTCGAGGTGATGCGGGTCAACTTCCTCGGCTGCGGCTCGCTGATGCTCCACGCCCTGCGCCAGCTCAAGCGCCAGGGCACCGGCACGCTGGTCGTCCTCTCGAGTGTCGCCGCCGAACGGCCCCGGGCGAGCAACGCGATCTACGGGGCGGCGAAGACGGGCCTCGACGCCCTCGCCCAGGGACTGGCGGATTCGGTGGCGGGCACCGGCGTCCGCGTGCTCGTCGTCCGGCCCGGGTTTGTCGTGACCCGGATGACGGCGGGGCTCGCGCGACCGCCGATGGCGACTACGCCTGAGGTGGTGGCGGACTGCACCGTGCGCGCTCTCGGGGAGCGCTCGCACACGGTCTGGGTTCCCGGCGTGCTGCGGTACGTGTTCGGCGGCCTGCGGCACGTTCCCCGCCCGGTCTTCAGGCGGCTCCCGCTGTGAGATCGAACACCGCCTTGGTCGATGTGGGGATCGCGGTCGCGGTCGCGCTGATCGTGCTAACCGTCTCGCCTGGCCTTGCGGTCACGGCGATAGTCGCTATCTTCGTCCTGCTGGTGTGCGGCATTACTTTCGTGTTTGCCGCGCGACGGGCCGGGTCGCGCAAGGCTCGGCGACCGCAATCTCGGTATCGCGGCCGTTGAGCGGTTCCTCGCCGCTCGCGTGGCCTGACGCGTCGCACCGTGCTGGCCGGCGCTGCGGCCGCCGGCGCCGCCACCCTCGTCTCGCCGGCGACAACCCTCGCCAGCGCCCTTGAGCGCCGCTCCTCGATCTTCAGCCGATGGGTGGGATCGCTCGACGGAGAGTCGGGCGAGCTCGCGGCGCCACGGCGCTTCGCGATGGTCGGCGTCCAGTGGGAAGGGCCGGCCGGCGTCCGGATCGAGGTGCGTACGCGCGACGGCGCCGGCCGCTGGTGCCGGTGGGCGCTCGCCTCCGAGCTCGGGCACGGGCCCGACGGTCCGGCCAGGCCCAGGCCGCTCGTCGGCGATCCGATCTGGACCGGGTCGGCCGATTTCGTGCAGCTGCGGAGCTCCAGGCCCGTCCACGGCGTGCGACTGCAGTTCGTGAGCGTCGCGATTCCCGGATCCGCACAGGCGGCGTCGTTCCCGCTGGCGCAGCCGGTGCTCGACGCCGGCCCGGGCCAGCCTCCGATCATCGCCCGCCAGGCGTGGGCACACGGCGCCCCGCCTGCGGTGCCCCCCGCTTACGGCGCTGTGAAGATGGCGTTCGTCCACCACACGGACAACCCCAACGGCTACACCGCCGCCGAGGTCCCCGCGATGCTGTTCGCGATGTACCAGTTCCACCGCTTCGTCCGCGGCTGGAACGACATTGGCTACAACTTCGTGATCGACCTGTTCGGCCGGATCTGGGAGGCCCGCAAGGGCGGGATCGACCAGGCCGTGGTCGGCGCCCAGGCGGGTGGCTACAACCTGGAATCGACCGGGGTCTCGGTCCTGGGCACGTTCACCGACGTGGTCCCGTCGCACGCGGCGATCGATGCGCTCGAGCAGCTGCTCGCGTGGAAGCTCTCGCTGCACGGCCTCCCGACTCTGGGGAACGTGACCGTCGAGGTCGACCCGGCGGACGCGTTCTTCACGCCGTTCCGGCCGGGTGCCCACGTGTCGCTGCCGCGGGTCGCCGGCCACCGCCAGGGCGACACCACCGACTGCCCCGGCAACGCGTTCTTCGCCCGGCTCCCGTCGATCCGCCCGGTGGTCCATCAGCTCGCCGGGACGCCCGCCTCGTTGAAGCTGACGGCACCGGCGACCGTCGCCATCGCGCCCGCGGCGGTGCCGTTGGCCGGGCAGCTGCGGATGCTCCACGGGGCGCCGGTGCCCGGCGCGCTCGTCGAGGTTCAGAAGCTCGCGCCGGGCGGGGCCACGTCGACGATCGCCACCGCCACCACGGCCGTCGACGGTACTTGGAGCGGATCGATCGAGCTGACCCGCAACACACTCGTGCAGGCGCTCCGCCGCGAGGCCCCGGCCGTGGTGTCGACGCTCGTTGAGGTCCTCGTCGCCCCGAGCCGTCGCGGTCGCCCTGGAGTCGACGGCGCCGCTGCGGGTGAGCGGGCAGGTCACGCCGGCCAAGCGGCACGTGACGATCGACGTCTACGCGGTCCGAAATCGCCACCGACGGCTCGTGGCCAGCAAGCGCGTGGTGACGCGCAAGGGACGGTTCACGACCACGGTCCCGGTTCGGGGCTCCGGACCGCACGAGCTCGTGGCGCGCACGCGAGCCGACGCCGCTAATGCGGCCGGGGCGTCATCCGTCGTCGCGGTTGGCTGAAGCCGAGTCCGTCAGACGGCGAGGTGCGCCCACAGCTCGGTGCGCTCGCCCTGCCACTCGAGGCCCCAGCTCCGCGCCACGGCGCTGACGACCGAGGCGGACATCGCCGCCGGATGGGGGCGGACGGCGGTTCCCTGGGTCGCGACGACGAGCTGCACGCCGTACGGGACCTCGGTGGCGATCAGCTCAATCGTCTCGCGCGGCTCGCCGTCACCGGGCTCGCTTGGCTCGCCATAAGCCTCGAGCACGGCGCTCGAAACCAGTTCGCTGACGACCAGAACGGCGTCGTCGCGGACCGGATCGATTGCTTGCAACCGCTTCACGGCATCACGTGCGCGTCCGGGTGCGCCGCGGTCGCAGGTGAGCGGTAGGCGCAGAAGTTCGGTGCCGATCATCTCTGATCAAAGTGATACCCAGCTCCGCGTCATCTAACGCCGGACCGTGATGGATGGCCCTAGCCGCGGAGCTTGGGCGACTGCCAGGCCGCCCGGAGACGGCGCTCGATCTCCTCGCCGAGCTCGCCGATGTGGACCCGGTCCTGGGCGAGGCTGTCGCGGTCGCGGAGCGTCACCGTCCGGTCCTCGAGCGACTGGTGGTCGATCGTCACCGCCCACGGCGTCCCGATCTCGTCCTGGCGGCGGTAGCGGCGGCCGATCGCCCCGCCCTCGTCGTACTCGGTCTGCACGCGCTCGCGCAGGTCGCGGTAGATCTCGGCGGCCAGCTCGGGCTGGCCGTCCTTGCGTACCAGTGGCAGGATCGCCACCTTGACCGGCGCGAGCAGCGGATGGAGTCGGAGCACGGTCCGGGTTTCGCCCTCGATCTCGTCCTCGTCGTAGGCGTCCACCATGTACGCCAGCATCGCCCGGTCGGCGCCGGCGGCGGGCTCGATCACGTGGGGGACGTAGCGGTCGCCCGAGGCCGCTGTCGACGTACTCGAGCTTCTGCCCCGAGTGCTCGGCGTGCTGGCGCAGGTCGAAGTCGCCGCGGTTGGCGATCCCCTCGAGCTCGGACCAGCCGATCGGGAACAGGTACTCGATGTCGCT
Source organism: uncultured Solirubrobacterales bacterium (assembly GCA_963773165.1). Lineage (GTDB taxonomy): Bacteria > Actinomycetota > Thermoleophilia > Solirubrobacterales > Solirubrobacteraceae > Palsa-465. The sequence continues at coordinate 272,127 of CAVZAK010000035.1, read as the reverse complement.
CGTGGCGCTCGAGTAGTGGGAGAGCTCCTCGGCGTCGTGGGGGCGCAGGCGCAGGTGGTCGGGCCGGATCCCGAGCCGCGTCCACCAGTTCATCCGCTGCTCGAGCCAGTGCTCGAACCACTGCTCGGCCTCCGGCGGCGGCACGAAGAACTCCATCTCCATCTGCTCGAATTCCCGCGTGCGGAAGATGAAGTTGCCGGTCGTGATCTCGTTGCGGAAGCTCTTGCCGATCTGCGCGATCCCGAACGGAGGCCGCTTGCGGGAGAACTGCAGGTAGTTCTTGAAGTTCAGGAAGATCCCCTGCGCGGTCTCGGGGCGCAGATAGACGGTCGAGCCCTCCTCCTTCACCGGCCCCACGGTGGTCTCGAACATCAGGTTGAAATCGCGCGCCTCGGTCAGATCGCAATCGGGGGTCTCGCCCGGGTGCTTGGAGGGCTTGCGACCGCACTGCGACTCATCGAGCTTGTCGGCCCGGAAGCGGAGCTTGCACGTCCGGCAGTCGACGAGCGGGTCGGTGAAGCCGGCGAGGTGGCCACTCGCTCGCCACGTCTCGGGGTGCTGGATGATCGCCGAGTCCAGGGCCACAATGTCGTCGCGTTCCTGGAGCATCGCACGCCACCACTGGCCTTTGACGTTGTTCTTGAGCAACACGCCGTAGTGCCCGTAGTCGTAGCTCGAGCCGAGACCGCCGTAGATCTCGCTGCTCGGGAACACGAAACCGCGCCGCTTGGAGAGCGAGACGATCTTGTCCATCGTGACGACGTCGGTTTCCATGGACATGATGCTATCTGCGCCCCGTGGTTTGGCACTCTCCCCTTGAGAGTGCCAAGCAAGTGGAGCTATACTTCTTGAAGCGATGCCTATCTACGAGTATCGATGCGGGCACGGGCACACGTTCGAGGTGATGCAGCGCATGTCCGACGACCCGGTGACGACGTGTGAGACGTGCGAGGCTCCGGTTGCGCGCGTGTTCCACCCAGTCGCAATCCACTTCAAGGGCAAGGGCTTCTACAACACCGACTACGGGACCCGCAAGCGCTCCCGCGAGCTGAAGGACGCCGCCGACGGGAGCGGCAAGCACGCCAAGGACGAGGGCGGCTCGAAGTCGGACAAGGGCGACGGCGGCTCGACAAGCTCCGACGCCCCGAAGTCGAGTTCCGCCGAGACGAAGCCAAAGTCGTCGGACTCCGGCACCGCGGCCGCGGCTTAGCGCCCGGTCATCAGCTTATTGACGGCCCGGCTGACGTCGCCCGGCGTGGCGGTGAGGCCGTCCTCGCCATCGGGCAGGACGATCGAGCCGGTCGGCTTGAGCACGTCGACGGGGGCGTTGCCGCCGATCTCCGAGGCCCCGAACAGCGACAGCAGCGTGATGCCGCCCATGTCGGTACGGAGCACCTTCGGCGCGTCCCAGGACGCCAGCGGCAGCCGGAAGAAGCTGCTCGGCGAGACCAGCTTGGATTTGATCGCATTGAGGATCTCCTGCTGGTGCTGGACGCGGGTGAGGTCGCTGTCGTTGGGGTTGCAGCGGTTCTCGCGCGTGCGGGCGTAGACCAGCGCCTGCTCGCCGTTCAGGTGGTGGACCCCCGGTTTGAGGAACAGGGAGAAGCCGCCGTTCGCGGGGCCTCCGCTGATCACCGAGCAGACCCGGCCGGTCTTGACGTTGACGCCGCCGATCGCGTTGATGAACGGCGGAAACGCCGCGAGGTTGACGATGATCACGTGGTTGATCTTGATCCCGGTGAACTGCTCGACGGTGCGGATCGTCAGCGCCGGCCCACCGTACGCGTAGGCGGCGTTGATCTTGGTCGTCCCGTGGCCGGGGATCGAGGCGACTGTGTCCCGGGGGATCGACAGCCGCCGCGACGTACCGCCGCCGACGCGCCATAGCATCAGGGTGTCCGACCGGCTGCCCACGTCGCTCGTGTCGGCGCCCGGCTCCTTCGAACCCTTCGGCCGCTGATCGGTGCCGATGATCAGGATCGTGTCGGTCCCCGTGACCATGTTCGGCCCCGAGGAGAGGGCGTCGCTCACCGAGCTCGGCAGCTTGCTCGTCTCGATCGACGCGCTGACGAGGAACAGGACGACCGACAGCACGATCCACGCCACGACCGCGATCGCCACGTACTTGAGCACCCGCTTCGCGATCGACCATCCATCTCGGGGCTTGGCCGGACCGGACTTCTCGGGCCGTCCAGACTCGGAAGAAGGGCCTCCTCCTCGCCCCGCAGGCGTGCCCGAAGGCCGCGCGGGGCGGCGCGATACACCTTGTACGGGGGCGGTTCCAGGTCGCTCGACATCTGTGACTCCATATAGTGACGACATGCCGACCCGGCGCACCATCGGTGTCGACATGGGTGGCACGAAGCTGCTCGCCGGAGCGGTGGATGCGCAGCTTGGTGTGCACCATCGCGCCCAGCGATCGGTTACCGGCCTCGACCAGTCCGCGCTATTAGACGTTGCGGTTGATGCTGTCCAGGAAGTGCGCGAGGCGGCCGGCACCGAAATCGCAGCCGTAGGCTTCGGGATTCCGTGTCTGTTCGATCAGCGTAGCGGGATCGCGGTCGTCGCCGTCAATCAGCCAATCGAGAACCTGCCGTTCGCCGACGTGATGGCGGAGCGGCTGGGGCTGCCCGTTTTTGCCGACAACGACGGCAATGTCGCCACGATCGCCGAGCATCGTGCCGGGGCCGCCCGCGGCTACAACGAGGTCGTGCTGCTGACGATCGGCACGGGCATCGGGGGTGGCCTGATCCTCGGCGGACGGCTGTACCGCGGCGCGATCGGCTCCGGCGCGGAGCTCGGCCACGTCGTGATCGACATGGATGGGCCGCCGTGTCAGGGCAACTGCCCCAACCGTGGGTGCGTGGAGGCGCTGGCGTCGGGCACGGCGCTGGCGCGGGAAGCCCGCCGGTTCGCCGAGGAGCGGCCGGGATCCGGGCTCGCCAGGGCGATGGAGGCTGGTCTCGAGCTCGCGGGGCCGCTCGTCACCGAGCTCGCCCATGACGGCGACGAGGCCGCGCTCGAGGTGATCGAGCTGATCGGCAGCCGGATCGGCGTGGCCCTCGCCAGTTTCGTGAACATCTTCAACCCCGAGGTGATCGTGATCGGCGGAGGCGTGATCGGTGCCGGGGAGCTGCTCCTCGCACCCGCCAGAGCGGTCGTTGCCGAGCGCTCGCTGCCGCCCTCGCGCGATGAGGTGAAGATCGTCGCCGCTCAGTTCGGCGTCGAGGCGGGCATGATCGGGGCCGCGGCGCTCGCGTTCGACGGGCTCGAGCAGAGGGATGTGGCGTGAGCGGCCGCCTGATCGTCTGCCCGACTCCGATCGGCAACCTCGAGGACATCACGCTCCGCGTGCTGGCTGCGTTGCGCGAGGCCGACGTCGTCGCCTGCGAGGACACCCGACGCACGCGGGTGCTGCTCGACCGCTACGGCGTCTCGGCCAAGCTCGTCAGCTACCACGAGCACAACGAGCAGGAGCGCTCGCGGGAGCTCGTGGCCCGGATGCAGGATGGCGCGGTGGTCGCGCTCGTGTCCGACGCCGGCACCCCGCTCGTGTCGGACCCCGGCTTCGTGCTGGTGCGCGCGTGCGTCGCCGCCGGGCTCGCGGTCGAGGTGCTGCCCGGGCCCTCGGCGGCGCTGTCCGCGCTCGTCGCCTCGGCGCTGCCGGCGGATCGGTGGCAGTTCACCGGGTTTCTGCCGCGCAAGCGCTCGGCGCTCGAAGAGGTGTTCGCATCGCCGGAGACGCTGGTGGCGTTCGAGTCGCCGCGGAGGGTGGCGGCGTCGCTGGCGGCGCTCGCCGCGGTCGACCCGGAGCGGCTCGTGGCCGTCTGCCGCGAGCTGACGAAGGTGCACGAGGAGGTCGTGCGCGGCACGGCGCGGGAGCTCGCGGACCGCTACGCCGCCCAGACGCCGAAGGGTGAGGTCGTGCTCGTCGTCGGGCCGGCGTCCGCGCCCAGCGCGCCGGACCTGGCGCCCGCGCTCGAGGCCCTGCGCAGGCTTGTCGAAGCCGGCGCCAAGCCGCGCCCCGCGGCCGGCGTCGTCGCGGACCTCACCGGGCTGAGCGCGAACGCGCTGTACCGGGCGCTGACGGACTCCGCCGCGGGCTGACCCCGGCGCTCAGCGCTCGACGAAGTAGCTGCCGCTGCCCTGCCCGCTCGAGAAGTACCGGCTGGTGACGGTCTTCTTGCGAGTGAAGAACTCGACGGCGTCGGTGCCGTGCGCGTGCAGATCGCCGAGGAACGAGTCCTTCCACCCGGAGAACGGAAAGAACGCCACCGGTGCGGCGACGCCGATGTTGACGCCGATCATCCCGGCCTGGACTTCGTGGCGGTAGTGGCGGACCGACGCCCCGGACTCCGTGAAGATCGAGGTTCCGTTGCCGAACCGGCTGGCGTTGACGATTTCGATCGCCTCATCCAGCGAGCCGGCGCGGATCACGGTCAGCACGGGCCCGAACACCTCCTCGCGGGCGATCTCCATCTCCGGCGCGACGTCGTCGAGGATCGTCGGGCCGACGTAGGAGCCCTTCGGATCGCCTCCGCCCGCCGTGCGGCCGTCGACGACGACCCGGGCGCCGTCCGACTCGCCGCGGTCGATCCACTCGCGGATCCGGTCGCGAGCAGTACACGAGATCACGGGGCCGACGTCCGAGTGCTCGTCGAGCCCGTCGCCGACGTGGAGCGCCTCGGTCGCCTCGATCAGCGGCGGCATCAGCTGCTCGTGGGCGTCACCGACCGTGACGACGACCGACCCCGCCATGCACCGCTGCCCGGCTGCGCCGAACGCCGAACCGAGGATCCCGTCGACCGTCTTGTCGATCACCGCGTCCGGCATCACGACCATGTGGTTCTTCGCCCCGCCGAGCGCCTGGACCCGCTTGCCCGCCTTCGCCGCCCGCTCGTACACGATCCGCGCGACCGGCGCCGACCCCACGAACGACACCGCGTCGATTCCCGGATGCTCCAGGATCCCCTCGACCACCTCGCGCCCGCCGTTGACGAGATTCACCACGCCGGCGGGCAGTTCGAGCGCGTCGAGCTCCTCGAACGTGATCTGCTGGGTCAACGGCACCTGCTCGGAGGGCTTGAGCACGAACGTGTTCCCGCATGCGATCGCGAACGGCAAGAACCAGAACGGCACCATCGCCGGGAAGTTGAACGGCACGATCGCCGCGCACACCCCCACCGGCTGGCGGATCGTCTCGGCGTCGATGTTGCGCGAGACGTCCTCCAGGATCCGGCCCTGCATCGTCGTCGGGACCGCGCACGCCGCCTCGACCATCTCGATCATCCGCGCGACCTCGGCGCGCGCATCGGCGATCGTCTTGCCCATCTCCATCGTCACCGACCGCGCCAACTCCTCGGAGCGGGCCATCAACCGCTCGCGCAGGTCGAACATCTTCCGGGCGCGGGCGATCGTCGACACCGCCCGCCACTCCGGCAGCGCCGCCCGCGCCGCGCTGACCGCCGCATCGAGATCCGCGGCCCCAGAGAGCGGCACGCGCGCCAGCGCCTCGCCGGTCGCCGGATTGATCACGTCGAGCACGTCGGTCGCGGCCGTCGCCGGCGTCCATCGGCCGGCTATGTAGTTGTCGAGCAGACGGGTCGTGGTCAAAGACATTGTTCGGTGCTCCTGCGTTCAGGGGGTGGTCGGCTCGGGCGTGAGCGTCCACTCGTGGTCAGGGTCGGTGACGATGGCCCACAGCCGCCTGGGACCCGCCATCACGTTCAGGTAATACACGTCGTAGCCGGGCGGCGCCGAAACCGTGTGGTAGCCGTGCGGCACGAGCACACAGTCGCGATCGCCGAAGGCCAGGCTCTCGTCGAGCGAGCGATCGTGGCTGTAGACGCGCTGCAGTCCGAAGCCCCGGCCGGGGGAGACGCGGTAGTAGTAGGTCTCCTCGAGCGACGTCTCGCGCGGGGGATCGTCCCGGTCGTGCTTGTGGGGCGGATAGCTCGACCAGTGGCCGCCGGGCGTCAGGACCTCGACCACGAGCAGCGAGTCGGCCTCGCGGTCGGCCATCAGGATCGGGTGGATCGTCCGCTCCTGCGCGCCGTAGCCCCGGGTCTCGACCTCGATGTCCTCGCCGAGCAGCACCCTCGGGGCGGCGCCGCCGCTCGGCGCCGGTGCCCAGCACAGGGCGACCTCCGCGTTGCCTTCGATCTCGAATCGTGTCCTCGGTGGCAGGTAGGCGGCGTCCGGACGCCCGGACCAGGGGTCTGCCCGCCCGCCCAGATCGGCCCATTCGGCGTGGTCGGAGCGCACGGTCGCGGTGCCGCCGATGATGACCACGCAGACCTCGCGGGCCCCGGTGTCCCGGTGGGCGATCATCTCCCCGCGCAGCTGGAGCACCTCGAACCCGATGTAGTGCCAGCACGCGGACTCGGGCGTGACGGTCAGGATCGTGCCATCGCCGGCGGGGACGTCCGGACGAACGAGCAGTTCGCTCACGGCTTCTCCAGGTGGATTCGCTGAGCCTGGCGCGCCACGTCGTACTCGTCGCGGACGGTGCGCACGCTCTGCTCGTCTGAGACCTCGGCGACCGGCACGTCCCACCAACCCTCGTAGTTGGGAACGCCGGCGTAGCGGTCGGTCTCGATGTAGACGACGACGGGCCCGTCGGCGCGCTGGGCGTCGGCGAGCGCAGCGCGCAACTCGGGGATCGTCTTGGCGCGGACCGTCTGGGCGCCCAGGCTCTCGGCGTTCGCGGCGAGATCGATCGGCAGCACGTCCGTCGTCGCCGGGTCGAGCGGAAGCGCGCCGTTGGATGCGAAGCGGTACAGCGTTCCGAACCCCGACGAGCCGATCGAGCGCGACAGTGCCCCGATCGAGGCGTAGCCGTGGTTGTCGACGAGCACGATCACGAGTGGGATCCGCTCGGCCACGGCGGTCACGAGCTCGCCCGGGAGCATCAGATATGACCCGTCGCCCACGAACACGAACACGTCGCGCTCGGGCGCGGCCAGCTTGACGCCGATCCCGCCCGGGATCTCGTAGCCCATGCACGAGTATCCGTACTCGACGTGATAGCCCTTGCCGTCCGGGTCGCGGGCGCGCCACAGCTTGTGGAGGTCGCCGGGAGCAGATCCGGCTGCGCAGACGATGACGCCCGTCTCGCCGGCGGCGTCGTTGATGGCGCCGATCACGGCCGCCTGCGAGGGAAGGCCGTCCGAGGGCTCCGCTGAGACGATCCGCGCGACCTCGTTTGCCCAGCTGGATGCCTCGGAGCGGGCGCGCTGCTCCCACTCGGCGCCGACCCTGTGGCCGCCCAGCGCTGCGGCGAGCTCCTCGAGCGCCACCCGCGCGTCGGCGATGACGGCGAGCCCGCTCAGCTTGGCGGCGTCGAACGCCGCGACGTTGATGTTCACGAAGCGGACGTCCGGATCCTGGAACGCCGACTTCGACGAGGTCGTGAAATCGCTCCAACGGGTCCCGACGCCGATCACGAGGTCGGCATCGCGGGCCAGCCGGTTGGCGGCGCTCGTCCCGGTCGCGCCGACGGCGCCGAGGCTCAGGAGATGGTCGGAGACGAGGGCGCCGCGGCCGGCCTGGGTCTCGCACACGGGAATGCCGCTGGCGTCGACGAGCTCGCGCAGCGCGCCAAGGGCGTCGCTGTAGATGACGCCCCCGCCGGCGACGATCAGCGGTCGCTTCGGCCGCCCGGACAAGTTCGGCGACGCGGTCGATCGCCTCCGGTGCCGGCGGCTGGCGATACACCGTCCAGACACGCGGCTCGAGGAACGCCGCTCGGGACATCGAACGCCTCGGCCTGGACATCCTCCGGGAGCGCGAGCGTGACCGCGCCCGTCTCTCCGGGATCGGTCAGTACCCGCACCGCCTCGAGCGCCGCCGGGATCAGCTGCTCGGGCCGCTCGACTCGCTCGTAGAACCGCGACACCGGCCGGAAGCAGTCGTTTACGGAGACCGTCGCGTCGTGCGCGACCTCGAGCTGCTGAAGTACCGGATGCGGCGTGCGCGTCGCGAACGTGTCCCCCGGGAGCAGCAGCACCGGCACGTGGTTGATCGTCGCCAGCGCCGCGCCGGTCACCATGTTCGTCGCGCCGGGGCCGACCGACGTGGTGCACGCGAACGCGCCCAGCCGGTTGCGCTGGCGCGCGTAGGCCGCGGCGACGTGGACCATCGCCTGCTCGTTGCGTGCCGGGTGGTAGGGAAGCTCGTCGCGGTACTGGTGAAGCGCCTGTCCGATGCCGGCGACGTTGCCGTGCCCGAAGATGCCGAAGCAGCCCGCGAAGAACCGCGACCGCACGCCGTCGCGCTCAATTTCCTGCAGCGGCGAGGAAGCGGACGAGTGCCTGGGCGACGGTGAGGCGCATGGTGGAGCTGCCAGTGTCTACCAAGTCGCGACTTCGCGCCAGTGGCCGGCACTCATGCGACCTCGCGGTCTCCCACCAGCGCGAGGACCTCAGGCTCGTACGGCATCGCCTTCGAGCACAGCAGCCGGGAGGCGACGATCCCGCCGGCGGCGTTGGCGAATGCGACCGCGCGCGCCGGCGACCAGTGCAGCAGCAGTGCATGGCAGAGCGCGCCGCCGAAGGCGTCCCCGGCGCCGAGCCCGCACAGCACCTCGATCGGCGCCGGAGCGATCGTCTGGGATCCGTTTGCATCGGCCATGAGCACGCCGTCGGCTCCGAGTTTCACGATCGCGAGCTCGATCCCGCGCTCGAGCAGCAGGCGGGCGGCGTCGTGCGGATCGGCGGTGCCGAGCGCAACTTCGCACTCCTCGCGATTGCCGACGGCGATCGTGGCGTGGTCGATCGCCGCGCCGATCGTCCTAGCTGCCTCCTGGCGCGAGCCCCAGAAGCTCGGGCGGTAGTCGAGGTCGAGGATCGTGTACCGCTGGCGCCCCCGGCTGCGAAGCATCCCGCGGACGGTCGAGCGGCTCGGCTCCTCGGCGAGCGCCCCGGCCGAGATCCACAGCATTGGTACGTCCCGCACGGTGTCGTCGTCGACATCGCCGGCGTGCAGCTGGAAGTCCGGGACCGGCGCCTCGCGGCGGAACAGCAACTTGGGATCCGCAGGCGGATCGAGCACCGCGAACGCCAGCGGCGTGACCGAGTCCTCGAGCACGCCGACGAACCGGACATCGACGCCGAACTCGCCCAGCTCGACGAGCGCGACCTCGCCGAACGGGTCAGCGCCGACCTTCGTCAACACGGCCGACCGGCGGCCGAGCCGGGCCGCAGCGATCGCGACGTTGGTCGGGCTTCCGCCGACCGACTTGTTGAAACTGCTGGCGTCGTGCCAGCCGGCACCAAGCTGGCCGCAGTAGAGGTCGATGCTGATCCGGCCAACGGTCAGGAGCTCGAGGTCCGTCATCGCGCGCCCGAAAGATAGCCTTCAAACGACCGCCCCATGTCCTTTTACATCACCACCGCCATCTCCTACGTTAACGGCGCCCCCCACCTGGGTCACGCGTATGAGGCGATCTCCACCGACGTGCTGGCGCGCCACATGCGCCAGCGCGGCGAGGATGTGTTCTTCCTCACGGGTACCGATGAGCACGGGGAGCCGGTGGCGGACGCGGCTCGGGCGCAGGGGCTCGAGCCCAAGGACCTGGCCGACATGAACGCCGCGCGTTTCAAGGCGCTGATGCCCCAGCTCGAGGTCTCGAACGACTTCTTCATCCGCACGACCGATGAGCAGCACGAGCTCAAGGTCCAGGAGGTCCTCCAGAAGGTCCACGACAACGGCTACACCTACAAGGGCCTGTACGAGGGCTGGTACTGCCCGCGGTGCGCAGACTTCAAGGTCGAGAACGAGATCCTCGAGGGCAACCTCTGCCCCATCCACGAGATCCACCTGACCCGCGAGCAGGAGGAGAACTGGTTCTTCCGCCTGTCGGCGTTTCAGGAGGCGCTCGAGCAGCTGTTCGACGAGCACCCCGACTTTGTGATGCCGGCGCGTCCCTTCAACGAGGCACGGGCGTTCATCGCCCAAGGGCTCCAGGACGTATCGCTGTCCCGGGCGAGGCTGAAGTGGGGCGTGATCGTGCCATGGGACCCCGACCACGTCTTCTACGTGTGGTTCGACGCGCTCCTCAACTACTACACGGCGCTCTCCTACGCCCGTCCCGGCGAGGACCTGACCGATCGGTACTGGCCGGCGAGCTACCACATCATCGGCAAGGACATCCTCAAGTTCCACACGATCTTCTGGCCGGCGATCCTGATGGCGGCCGGCATCGCGTTGCCGCACCACGTGTTCGTCCACGGCTTCCTGCTCGGCGCTGACGGCCGCAAGATGAGCAAGTCGCTGGGCAATGTGCTCGACCCGTTCGAGGTGATGGACGCCTACGGGACCGACGCGCTGCGCTTCTACCTGCTCCGCGACGTCGCGTTCGGCGGCGACGGCGCCGTCGGGATCGAGGCCGTGCGCTCGCGCTACGAGGCGGAGCTCGCCAACGAGTACGGAAACCTCGCGAGCCGCACGATCGCGATGCTGATTCGCTACCGCGACGGCGCGGTGCCGTCCGTCGCGACGGACGCGACGCTCGCGCCAGACTTCGACGGCCTCGCCGACGAGGTCGCGGCGCTGCTGAATCGCGGGGAGGCGAGCCAGGCGCTGGAGCTGATCTGGCAGCGCGTCCGGCGGCTGAACCGCTACGTCGAGGAGCGGGCGCCGTGGCGGCTGGCCCGCGACCCGGCCGATGCGGCGAAGCTCGACGAGACGCTCGCGTCGCTGGCCGAGGGCCTGCGGGCGGTGAGCGTGCTGCTGCACCCGTACATACCGGACGGCACCGACCGCCTGCTGAACGCGCTCGCGTCGCCATCCGTCGACTTCGCGGGCGCCGAGTTCGCCGAACGGGGCAACGGCGCGACGGTCACGCCGCTCGAGCCGCTGTTCCCGAAGCGTTCGTGATCGACAGCCACACGCACCTGGAGCTGTGCGAGCCGCCGGATGCGGAGCTGGTCGAGGTGGCGTCCGAGGCGGGCGTCACCCGGATCGTGACCGTCGGCACCGACGGGGCCTCGTGCCGCGCTGCGCTCGCCGCCGCCGAGGCCTTCCCGCAGGTGTTCGCCGCGATCGGCCGGCACCCGAACTCCGCCACCGGCTTCGACGGCGCCGACCTCGCCGAGCTCCGCGCCCTCGCCGCCCACGAGAAGTGCGTCGCGATCGGCGAGACCGGCCTCGACTTCTACCGCGATTACGCGCCCCGCGCCGATCAGGAGCGGGCGTTCCGCGCCCAGATCGAGCTCGCGCACGAGACCGGCAAGCCACTCGTGATCCACACCCGCGCCGCTGACGATCCGACGCTCGAGACGCTGTCCGAGCACGCCGGCGGCCTGCGCGTGATCCTCCACTGCTTCTCGATGCCGGCCCGCCTCGAGGAGTGCCTCGCCCACGAGAACTGGTGGATTTCGTTCGCCGGGAACGTGACCTATCCCAAGGCCGACGATCTGCGCACGGCGGCGATCCGCGTCCCGCCCGAGCGTCTGCTGGTCGAGACCGATGCGCCGTACCTGTCGCCGCAGGCGGTCCGGGGGACGCCGAACCAGCCCGCCAACGTGGCGAGGACCGCCCAGGCCCTGGCGGTCGAGCGGCGGGTGTCCTACGAGGAGCTCGAACAAGTGATCGAGCGCAGCGCCGCCGCGGTCTTCGGGTGGTCAAGCTAGGTCAGAACTTCCTCGTCGACCGCAACATCCTCGGCGTGATCGAGCGGCTGGCGCGAATTGTCGGCCGGCGATGTGGTCCTGGAGATCGGCGGCGGACAGGGGATTTTGTCCGACCGGCTCGCGGCCGACGGCGGCACACGTGCACGTGGTCGAGATCGACCGACGGCTCGAGCCCGTACTGCGGGACGCCCTCGCCGACTTCGACAACGTTTCCCTGCACATGGGCGACGCGCTCGAGCTCGACCTCGCGGCGCTCCACCCGGCGCCCACCAAGGTCGTCGCCAACCTCCCCTACGGGATCGCCGCGACCGTGATTCTGCGGACGATCGACGAGCTGCCGAGCGTCACTCAGTGGGTAGTGATGGTGCAGCGCGAGGTCGGCGAGCGGCTCGCGGCGAAGCCGGCCACGCCCGCCTATGGCGTGCCGTCGGTACTCGCGCAGCTCGCTGCGAGGTTCGGGTTCTTCGACCCGATCGCCCGCAGCGTGTTCCGGCCCGTGCCCAAGCGTGGACTCGGTTCTTGTCGGCCTGCGCCGGACCGGGCCGCCCGCCGGCCCGGAGCTGCAGAAGCTGGTCCACGACGCCTTCGCGCACCGGCGAAAAACGCTCGCCGGCTCGCTCGCGCTCGCGCGCGGCCGGGACGTGCGGGAACCGGCGCGCGCGGCGCTCGTCGAGCTCGGCCATCCCGCAGACGAGCGGGCCGAGCGCCTGTCGCCAGAGGAGTTTCGAGCGCTGAGGGCGAAACTGGGGCCATGAAGCTCACGGCGCTGGCGCCGGGCAAGGTCAACCTGTGCCTGTTTCTCGGCCCTCTCCGTGAGGATGGCCGCCACGAGCTCGTGACGCTGATCGAGTCGGTTTCCCTGGCGGACGAGCTCGAGCTGACCGCGGTCGAGGGCGAGCAGCGAGGAGACGAGGTCGTTTGCGACGGGGTCGAGGGTCCGAACCTGGCCGCGCGGGCGTTGAGCGAGCTCCGCGCCCGCGGGTGGGAGGCGCCACCGGTCCGGCTCGAGATCGCCAAGCGAATCCCGGTCGCCGCGGGCATGGGCGGCGGCTCGGCGGACGCCGCTGCGACGCTCCGGCTCGCCGTTGAGGTGTCTCCGGGTCGGCCTGAGGAGGTCGCCGCGCTCGCGGCGCAGCTCGGCAGCGACGTGCCGAGCCAGCTCGTGCCCGGCCTGTCGCTGGGGACCGGCGCCGGGGACCTCGTCGAGCCGTTCGAGCCGCTCACCGCGCACGCGTACGTGATCCTGCCGCTGCCGTTCGGGCTCGCTACGGCCGATGTCTACCGCGAGGCCGACCAGCTTGGGCGCCCGCGCCGAGCGCGACGATCTGCGCCAGCAATACGCCCGGATCGCCGCGGCGCTCCAGCCCGGCGGCCGGCTTCCCGACGAGCTGATCGTCAACGATCTCGAGCTTGCCGCCATCTCGCTGTGCCCACCGATCAAGGGCGCCTTGAACGCCGCGCGGGCGGCCGGCGCCGATCGCGTACTCGTCTCCGGCTCCGGCCCGACCGTGGTCGGGCTATTCTGGGGCGCAGACGCCGAGCGGCGCGCCACCGCGGCGGTGTCCGGACTTACGGGACGGTTTCCCGGCGCGGTCGTTGCCACTCCGGTCGGCCCCGAGTTCGGATCGCCGCGGTTTGCGTCGGGGTCCGGCGATGACGCCGGGGAGTTCGGCAAAATCTGACATCCAGCATGAGCAATCAGTCGGTCACATATCTCGTCGGTGCCTGTGCCGGAGTGTTTGGGCTCGCCGCTTTCTGCGCGCTCGTGGTCGCGCCCGCGATCACGGCGTACCGCCGCCCGCTTCAGCGCGTCGCCGTCGTGATCCTGTCGATGTACGTGCTTGCCGCGCTGATCGGGGTGGGCGTCGTGGTCGGAGCCCTGGTCGTCGTCGAGTGGCCGCGCGTATTTTGAGGGACGTGGCCGACCGTGCCGCTCCCGATCTGGGCGCCCTCGCCGCGATCACCGACGCGGTCGAGGCCGGCGCCGGCCTGCCCGAGATCCTCCGCGCTTCGGCCCGGGCGCTCGACGCCAGCCTGATCCTGATCGACCGGAGCGCGACCGTGCTCGCGGTCGCTGCCCGTTCGCCCGCCGACGAGCGATCGCTGATGCGCGACGCCGACGACGTGACCACGATCGAGCTGAAGGTCGCGGAGTCGACCGTCGGCGAGCTGCGGATGCGCTGCCGCGACCCGGAGCCCGACGCCGCCCTGCTGCGGCTGGTGTCGACGCTGATCGCCTCCGAGGTCGAGCGCGTCCGCGCTCCCGAGCGGGCCTCCGAGGAGGCCGCCACGACTTTCCAGCGAGCCGTGCTCGCGCGGAGGATCCGCGACCGTGACGACCTCGTCGCCCGCGGAAAGGAGCTCGGCACCGACCTCTCGTCCGGTGGCACCGTCGTCGTGGTCCGCGCCCACCCGCGCAACCCCACCGAGGATGATTGGCGCCGGCGGCTGCTGGCGGTCACCGCCCGCGGGGCGCGATCGGTCGCACCGGGGGCGATTGCCGCTCCGGCCGAGGACGACGCCGGCGAGATCCGGGTGCTCGTGCCCGATCCCGACGGCGAGGCCGCCCGCCGGGTCACCGCCGCCGTGATCCGCGAGCTCGAGTCGGGCCTCGCCGGATTCGCGTTCGCGATCGGTCGAAGCCGCCGCGCGGCGGACCCCGTCGACCTGCACCGCGCCGGCAACGAGGCACTGCTCGCCGCGAACGTGGTCGAGGGCGACCCGGAGCGCTCGACGCTCGGCTTTGAGGAGACCGGCACCTACCAGCTCCTGCTGCCGCACATGAACGACCCCGTCGAGCTCGGGCGGTTCTACGACGAGACCGTGCGGCCGCTCGTCGCCTACGACGAGCAGTACGAGACCGACCTGCTCGGCACGCTGTCGGCCTTCCTCGAGTGCGACGCGAACGTCAACGCCACCGCCGCCCGGCTGATCACCCACCGCCACACGATCCGCTACCGGTTCGAGCGGGTGCGCGAGCTCACCGGCCTCGACGTCTCCTCGACCGACGGTCGCGAGAAGCTGTCGCTCGGGCTCAAGGCGATGCGCGTGCTCGGCCTCGCGGCGCCGCGGGGACCGGCGACGGAGCCCGGCGCCGAGGGCGGTCGGGTCCCCCGGTAGGAGTGTCAACCTAGGGCTTCGCTCGCGGCGTTCGCCACCATCTCGCCCGCGATCTCGAGTGGCTCGATGCTGCGGAGGGCCCGCGCCAGCACGAACGCCCCCTCGAGTGCCGCGATCATCGCGATCGTCAGCTCTCGCGCCTGTTCGGGATCGATGCCGGCGTCGGCGTGGCGGGAGGAGCCGGCGCGGATCCAGCTCTCGAACACGTCGGCGCAGGCCATCCGCATCGTCTCGCTGGAGCTCGAGACCTCGAGCGCCACGGTGGCGATCGGGCACGCGTCGGCGAAGTCGGTGTCGATCAGGTGCCCGGCGGCGCCGGCGAAGAACATTCGAATCCCGGTGACCACGTCGGGCGCGTTGTCGAAGACCGCCGGGATCAACTGCTCGTACAGCGCGCCCGAGGTCCGGATCGCCTCGGCGCCGAGCTCCTCCTTGCCGCCGGGGAAGAAGTGGTACAGCGAGCCGAACGGCGCTTGCGCCTCGGTGACGATCTGCTTGACGCCGGTCGCGGCGTAGCCCTGTCGGCGGAACAGCTCCGCGCCCGCGTCGACGATCCGTTCTCTTGTGTTGGACATGTGCGATAGCTTATCGCTAGAGCGATCAATCTAGAGGAGGCGTCGGATGCTTTCGTGGCTCGGAACGAAACTCGTCACGTACAACATGAAGCGCCTGAACGCCGGCGACCCAGAGCCGACCCTCCGGATGGAGGAAGAGGACGTGACGTTGCACTTCCCCGGGGACAGCACGTGGTCGGGGGTGTGGCAGGGCAAGCGCGAGGTCCGGCCGTGGCTCGAGCGGTTCGCCCGCGTCGGGCTGCAGATCTTCGCGGACGAGGTCATCGTCAAGGGCTGGCCATGGAACCAGACCATCTGCGTCCGCGGCCACGACTCCCTGAGCGATCGCTCCGGCGAGCGGATCTACGAGAACCGCTACGTGATCTGGGGCCGGCTGGCGTGGGGCAAGATGCAGGAGTACGAGGTCTACGAGGACACCCAGAAGGCCAAGGCGCTCGACGACTGGCTGTCGGTGCACGAGCCGCCGGCGGTGCCGGTCTAGCTCGTGAAGCGGCCGAGCCACGACCGGTGCTCGGCGACCCAGCAGTAGGCCCGGTTGGTCACCCTCGGCATCCGCTCCAGCGCCGCTGCCGGGAGCCGCCCTCCGCGGAGCAGGCGCAGCAGCGGTGGCGCCGCCTCCCCGGCCGACGTGCGCACGCCGTCGGGTGAGACCAGGTGCCACGAGGCCGCGCGCGCACCGGGCGTGAGATCGGCGAGCTGCGCGTCGGCCTCGGGGGTGCCGAGCGCCACCGGACGCAGTCGACGCGCTCGATCGAGCGCGAGCACGCGGCGCAGCGACCAGCGGCAGAAGCCGCAGTCGGCGTCGTAGATGAGGATCCAGCGCTCGGGGGGCACCGATCCGGTGGGAGTAGGATCGCGGGAGGTGTCAGTGGGGATCATCACTGGGTCGGGCACGTACTCATTGCCCGGCTTCGAAGGGGCGCAGGCGATGTCGCTCGACACGCCATTTGGCCAGGCGACGGCAACCCGGGGAAGCCTCGCCGGGGTCGAGGCGATCCACGTCTCGCGCCATCTCGAGGGGCACGTTCGCCTCTCCAATCACGTTACCCACCGGGCCAACATCTGGGCGATGAAGGAGCTCGGGGCCAGTGCCGTGATCGGGTGCACCGCCTGTGGCGCGGTCGACCCCTCGCTCGAGCTCGGGTCGCTGGTGGTGTTCGACGATCTCCATTTTCCGTCCAACCGGCTGCCCGATGGGAGCCTCTGCACATTCTTCACCGCGCCGGGCGATCCCGTCCGGGCCCACTGGGTCCTGCACGGCGGTCCATTCTCCCCGGGCGTGGGCGAGGCGCTGGTGGAGGCGGCGAGGGAGGCCGGCCATCCGGTGCGCGACGGGGGCACCTACGGCCATGTCGACGGACCGCGGTTCAACACCCCGAGCGAGATCGCCGCGCTGGCGCGCTCGGGCGTCACCGTCGTCAGCCAGACGGCCGGCCCCGAGACCGTGCTGTGCGGCGAGCTCGAGCTGCCGTTCGGGCTGATCGGGTTCGTCACCGACTACGCGAACGAGGTCGTGCCCGGCGAGCCGACCCCGGTGGCGACGATGGGCGAGCTGATGGGGAGGAGCACGGCGATGTTCGCCGATGTCCTGCGCGGAGCCCTGGCCAGGCTCGCCGACGCGGCGCCCCGTCCGGCGGGCACGGTCTACCGCCTCGGAACGGCATGAAGGGGACGGCGCCCGCCGTCCTGATCATGGCGCGCGCCCCGAGGCGCGGGGAGGTCCGGCGTGCGCTCGAGCCACTGCTCGGCGCCGACGGCTGCATCGCGCTGCAGTCGACCCTGATCGCGCAATCGTCGTCGTGGGCGCAGGCGGTGGCGCCGGGGGGGATTCATGTCGCTCACGACCCGCCCGACGGCGGCCGTGAGCTGCGCCCGCTCGTCGGCCCCGACGCGACGTTGTTCCCCCAGAACGGCGATGGCATCGCCGGGCGCCTGGCCGACGCGGTAGGGCGCGTGTTCGCTCGGAACGAAGGCCCGCTGCTGATCATCTGGCCGGATCTGCCCAAGCTGCGACCCGACCACGCCGCCGGCGCACTCGGCGACCTGGCCGCCGGGTGCGATGTCGTGTTCGGGCCGGTGATCGACGGCGGCCTGTACATGATCGCGCTCGGCCGGCCGCTGCCGAAGCTGTTCGCGCTCCCCGAGCGCGCGTGGCGCAGTCCGGACGTGATGATGCTGGGCGTCGCCGCTGCTCGCGAGGCCGGGCTCGAGATCGGAATCCTGCGCGCCGAGCGCGCCCTCCAGCGCCCCGCAGACGTCCGCGCGGCGCTCGCCGATCCGCTCCTGCCCGATGAGCTGGCGGCGATCCTGAAGCGCGCGGCGTAGCGCCGCAGCCTCCCTTATCAGGCCAGGCCGTCCGCCGAACGTTGGCGATCGCCAGAGCCGCTTAAAGCTTTTCGCGCCTGCGCCGATTTGTACGGACGGGTTCTGCCGTGGTTCACCGCTAGCCGGAATCACCCATCGACGACTCAATGCTCCGTACACGCCGGCCCTCGCCATCCGTAGCGCCTCGAAACAGGGGGCCAATTGCCGCGTCCTTGCGGGACCGTGCGGCCGACGAGCGAGGCATATCGCTGGTCGAGGTTCTGGTCAGCGCGTTGATCGTGGCGCTGATCGCGACCGCCGTCGCGTCCGCGCTGATCACCGGAGCTCAGACCGACGCCGACCAGCGCTACCGCTCGCAGGCCGCCGAGCTGGGGCAGCAGGATCAGGAGCGGTTGAAGGGCCTCTCGGCGCTCCAACTGACCGACCTCGCGCCGCCCAACCAGGAGACGCGGACGGTCACGCTCAACGGGATCCCATATCAGATCACCTCGACTGCCAACTTCCTCAACGCCACGGGCGGATCGGCCTGCGGCAGCACCGGCGCGGGTGCCGCCGCCTACTACCAGGTCATCTCGCAGGTCACCTGGGGGATCAACCACCGCGGTCCGGTGACCGTCGAGAGCATGATCACGCCGCCGTCCGGGGGCACGTTGCTCACGGATGTCGAAGATCAGACCGGAGCCCCGCTTTCGGGAGTATCGGTCAGCGCGACCGGCCCCGACACGGCGTCGGCCACGACCGATTCGGCGGGCTGCGCGATCTTCGCCGGCCTCGACCCCGGCGACTACACGCTCGCGCTCACCGACGCGGGGTACGTCGATCAGGACGACGACGCGGCGAATCCCCTCAACATCTCGGCGACGGTCACCAGCACCGGAACCGCAACACCGAGCGGCGGCAACCCGATCATCCTCGGGAATGCCGGGACGTTCACCGCCAACTTCACCTCCAACAGCGGGGCGCTGACCGGTCAGCAGGCCGACGCAGTTTCCTGGTACGGCGCCGGGACCTCCGACTCGATGTCGATCTACAAGAACCAGGGGTACGGTGCCAGCACGCCGCAGACGGTTCCGTGCGCGTCCTCGTCGAGTCCCTGCTCCGCGGGCGCGTCGATTCCGTCAGCCGGCTCGATAAAGCTATTCCCGTTCGAGTTCACCGGACCGAGCTACACGAACAACTACGCGGTGTGGGCCGGTCCCTGCCGGCAGGAAGAGCCACCGGCCGGCACTGACAATTTTTCCGTCGCGCCCGGATCGGGTCAGACCATGGCCATTCAGGAGCCGGCGATGAACGTCGTCGTCAACTACAACGGAACGCGCGTCGCGCCCGCCCACATCAAAATGGCGTTCACCAGCTCTGCCGGCACTGCGTGCGCCGACAACTGGAGCGCCGCGGTCGCGGCCAACGCGGCTACGAGCGGCACGGGCTCGCTCGCCTCCCCTGGGCAGCCGTTCGCGACCACCGCCACTTCAGGAGCGACCGCGAGTGCTTCGGGTTACACCGGCACACTCTCGGTCTGCGCCGACTACAGCAACCACAAGGTAACTCTGTCCAACCTGCAAAACACGAACTTCTCGGCTGCCACGCTCCAGACGATCAACATCACCAGCGCGTCTACCTCGGGCACATGCTGAGCACGCACTTTCACCATGGCCTGTCTCGAGCGCTCGCGGACGAAGAGGGCGTCGGCTTGATTGAGCTCCTTGTGTCGATCCTCGCCGGCATGATCGTCATCATCGCCCTCTTCAACCTCCAGATCATCACCCTGCACCAAACCGCGAGGGTGTTCACCAGGGTTGACGCAACGCAGCACGCGCGCGTGGCAATCGAAAGCCTCGAAAACGAGTTGCACTCGGCATGCGTGGCGGACAACGTTACCCCGGTTCAAGCCGGAAGCACGAGCGCGAGCCTGCTGTTCGTCAGTCAGGCGGGGAACGGAGCAACGCTGACGCCGGTCGAGCATCAGGTCGCGTTCAACTCCTCGGCGGGAACGATTACCGACGCTCAGTACGCGGAGACGGGCATGACCACTAACTCATCGGGGGTACCTGTATACACGTTCTCGAGTACGGCGAGCAGCACGCGAACGCTCCTGACCAGTGTCACCCAGAGCGGAAGCACCCCGGTTTTCCAGTACTACGCCTACCAGGAGCCGCTTATGTCGAATGGCTCTCCCTACACCGACGCCTCCGGCAATCCCTACGAGATGTTGCTCGATGGTACGAGTGAGGTGCCCGGGACGACTACGATCCCCACCCCGCAGCCTCTGTCGACCTCACCGTCGCTGTCCAGCACGGATGCCGGCAACACCGCCGAGGTCGTGACCACGGTGTCAGTCGGAGCGTCGGGGACGACGGGCGAGAACACGTCGCTCTCGGACGCCACCGACACGGTTTCGGATGGCGTCGTGCTGCGTCTTACACCCGCTGCCAACCACGCCGGCGACGGCAACGTCTTCCTGCCATGCCAATGACACGAACCGCAAGGATGTTGAGGCTTTTGTGCCGCTCAAGGCAGCGTCTCGCCGCTGAGGACGGCTTCACGATGATGATCGCGCTGGGCGTCCTCGTGGTAACCACGCTGCTGGTGGCGGCCATGTTCGTTGCGATCACCGGCGACGTCCACATCTCTCAGCACGACCTGGACGGCAAGCGCGCCTACAGCGCGGCGGAGGCTGGGGCGAATACTTTTCTTTACCAGCTCAACCAGAATCCGAACTACTGGCAGAGCTGCTCGAATGACACCCTCGCTCAGACGCAGGTCCCGGGAACCAGTCCTGCCGAGTACTACTCATACCAGCCGATCCCGGCGAACGGCAACACAAGTTGCATTTCGACCAACTCGATCGGCTCGCTGATCGACAAGTCGACGGGCAGCCTGCGGATGGAGTTCACGGGCTATTCTGGCGGGCCGAACTCGGTCGTTCGGACGCTCGTCGCGAGCTACCGAAAGCTCAGCCCGCTGGACTTCCTCTGGTACACGGTCTACGAGGCACTGGACAGTTCGATCAACGGTTACAGCACGTGCGGCGTCTTTTACCGAGCGGGCCGCAACAGCAACTGCAACATCAACTGGGTGACCGGCGACGTGATGAACGGCCCGATGTACACCCAGGATCAGTACCTGGTTCTCGGGTCGCCCACCTTTGGCCGGGGGCCGGCCGACAAGATCGAGAGCCTGGCGCCGGGAAGCAGCGCCAGCGCTGTCTGTTCGGGGAACAATTGCGGGAGCGCGACGTTCAAGGGAACGCCGGTCTGGAGCGCACCGTTCGTGCCACTTCCCAACAGCAATTCTCAATTGTTGACGGACGCGACTAACAACGGCAAGGTCTATACGGGAACCACCACGATCAGTCTCAACAACACGACCGCAACCGTCGTCAACTGCCCGAGCAGTTGCACGACGACAACCGTCGATTTGACGCAGTATCCGATCATCTACGTAAGCAACGGATCGAGCTGCTCACCGGCCGCCTATGATCCGTTCACCGCGACCTATCCGACCTCTGGGTGCACCGGTGATGTGTACGTATCCGGTACCTACACCACTCCCGTGACGATCGCGTCCGCGAACAGCATCATCGTCGACGGCAACATCACGACCACGGAGTCCTCGGGCCTCCCGACAGGCGGCGCTGTGCTGGGCCTGGTGGCCAATCAGTTTGTCCGCGTGATGCATGGCCTGGGCGCGAACGACTCCAATGCCCCCGGATCCTGTGGTCAGGACAACAAC
Source organism: uncultured Solirubrobacterales bacterium (assembly GCA_963773165.1). Lineage (GTDB taxonomy): Bacteria > Actinomycetota > Thermoleophilia > Solirubrobacterales > Solirubrobacteraceae > Palsa-465. The sequence continues at coordinate 250,742 of CAVZAK010000035.1, read as the reverse complement.
GCGAGCCAGACGTTCTCGAACCTTCACATCGACGCCGCGATCCTCGCGCTCAAGCATTCGTTCATCGTCGATCATTACGACTGCGGCCAGACGCTCGGGAACCTGACGATCAATGGTGCCCTAGTACAGAACTTCCGGGGCACGGTCGGGACGGTGAGCGGCGGCAGCATCTACACCGGGTACCTCAAGAACTACACCTACGACAACCGTCTCGCCTATTTGCTCCCGCCCTACCTGTTCGACATCTCGACCGGCGGCTGGGAGGTCGACCGCGAGACGCTCTGCGATCCGGGCGGGAGCAACCCGGCGACGGCGTGTTGATGGCGGGCGCGTAGGGCCGCTGGCGACGGCGGGATCGCGCTCGCTCCGGCCGAGTTTGTCGTGTTCTGCACCATGGCCGAGAGCTCTCAGCCGCGACCACCGGCGAGGGCGTTCCGAACCCCGCCCCGGCGAGGGCGTTCCGACCCCCCGCCCCACGGCGTGCCCAGCTGGGGGGCGAGGACTCGAACCCCGATTCCCGGGACCAAAACCCGGTGTCCTGGCCGGTTGGACGACCCCCCAGGGGTGCCGACTGACGGAACGGCCGAATCTACCAGCGAGCACCGAGCGGACGGGTCCGAACGCGATGTCCGATTTCCGCTAGTTATGTCATTGTAGTTGGGGTGCTGCCCGACTTCGATCAAGTCTGGCGGGCGATCGAGTCCCGCGATCCACGGTTCGACGGGTGGGTGTTCCGCGCCGTCACCACGACGGGGATCTACTGCCGGCCCGGCTGCGCGGCGCGCACCCCCCGCCGCGAGCACGTCCGCCTGTTCGCCACAGCCGCGGCCGCCCGCGCCGCCGGATTCCGCGCCTGTCGGCGGTGCCGTCCCGACGCCTCTCCCGGGTCGCCGGACTGGGATCGGCGCTCGGATCTGGTCGCCCGAGCGATGCGTCTGATCGTGGACGGTGTCGTCGATCGCGACGGCGTGCAGGGCCTGGCGCGGCGGCTTGGCTACAGCGAACGCCATGTTCACCGCGAGCTCGTGGATGCCGTCGGAGCCGGGCCGGTGGCCCTCGCCCGTTCCCAGCGCGCCGAGACCGCCCAGATCCTGCTCGAGACGACGGCGCTGCCGATCTCCGAGGTCGCGTTCGCGGCCGGCTTCCAGAGCGTGCGCCAGTTCAACGACATGATCAAAGACGTGTTCGGCGTGGCGCCGACGCTGCTGCGCGGGGCCTCGCGGCGAGCCGGCCGGGCGGCGGGCGCGCCGGCGCTCGGCGTGCGCCGCCGCTCGGCCGGGAGCGCGATTGCGCTCCGCCTTGCATACCGCGTCCCGTTCGACGCCGACGGCCTGTTCGAATTCCTCGTTCCGCGATCGATTCCGCACATCGAGGAGGTGCTCGGCGGCGCCTACAGTCGGAGCCTTCGCCTCCCGCACGGCGCCGGCGTGGTCGAGTTGACGTCGGGCAGGGGCCACGTCCGTGCCCGTTTTGACCTAGACGACGTCCGTGATCTGACCGCTGCGATTCACCGTGCGCGAGCGCTGTTCGATCTCGACTCCGACCCACAGTCGGTCATCGATGCGCTCGGACCCGACCCGGTCATCGGCCCGCTGATCCGCGCCGTGCCCGGCCGCCGCATGCCAGGGAGCGTCGATCCGCACGAATTGGCAGTCAGGGCGGTGCTTGGTCAGCAGGTGTCGCTGTCCGGTGCGGCGACGCTCGCGGGACGGCTCGTCCTGGAGTACGGGGATCGGCTGGAGCACGAGATCGGCGCCGTCAGCCACGTGTTCCCGTCGGCGGCGGCGATCGCGGCCGCCGACCCGGCGAGACTTCCGATGCCGCAGTCCCGCGGACGCGCGCTGGTAGGGATGTGCGATGCGCTCGCGAGCGGGAAGCTCGTCCTCGACGCCGGCGCCGACCGCGCCCGGGCCCGTCATCAGATGCTCGCGCTGCCGGGCATCGGCCCGTGGACGGCCGAGTATGTCGCCATGCGAGCCCTCCACGACCCGGATGCATTCCTGCCGACCGACCTCGGGATCAAGAAGGCGCTCGAGTCGCTCGGTCACGACGCTCGGCCGGCCGGCGCGGCGGCGCTGGCGGAGGGGTGGCGCCCGTACCGCTCATATGCGGCGCAGCATCTGTGGGGGAGCCTCGCCGCCGCGCGCCGCGTGTGAATTCTCCGAATTTGGGAAAAATGCAATAATCCAGGTTCCGGGGTAGTGCGACTCACGGATCGAGCGGCTCGACGGATCGGCTGCAGTTGGAGGACCCTGACCGACAGGACGAGCCGGCGACCGTCTCGCATCGAGCGGTCGCCGGCCCGCCCACCGCAGATGCAAGCCTTTTGTCATTCGCAGCAGGTTTTGCCATAGAGTCGCGTTGTGCTGCTACTCGAGGAGCTGGGTCTCGAGCACCCGATTGTCCAGGCTGGGATGGGCGGAGGGATAGCCACCGCGAAGCTCGCCGGGGCCGTATCCGCCGCAGGAGGCCTTGGGACCGTGGGGATTCTGCCGCCGTCGCGGTTGGAGGCAGAACTCGTGCGCGCGCGTGATCGGGCGGACGGGCGAGCCGTGGCGGCCAACCTGCTCGTCCCGTTCAGTACCCGCGCGCACGTCGAGGCCTGCCGCAGAGCGCAGGTCGACGCGGTCGTGCTCCACGCCGGCTTCGATCGCGGCCTTCTCCAGCAGCTCGCGGCGGACGGCGCACTCGTGCTCCAGACCGTCGGCACCGCCGAGGAGGCGCGCCGGGCGCTGAGCGAGGGGGCGACCGGTGTCGTCGTACAGGGCATCGAGGCCGGAGGCCATCTGGTCGGGGTGCAGCGCGCCCTCGACGCCCTGCCACGCGTCCTCGCCGTGGCCGACGGCGCGCCCGTGCTGCTCGCCGGCGGGATCGCGGACCGCGACGACGTGCGTTTGGCCCTGAACGCCGGTGCGGCGGCAGTTGTGGCGGGGACGCGGTTCCTGCTGACTCACGAGTGCGCGGCGCACCCCGCATACAAACGGCGCGTGCTCGATGCCAGGCGCACGATCGAGACACAGCTGTTCGGGCTCGGCTGGCCGATGCGCCACCGCGTCGTTCCCAATGCAGCCACCGACCGCTGGTGCCGCGGCGATCCGCGAGGTCCGCGGCCGGTGCGGATGGTCCAGTCGCTCAGCGCGCCGCTGGCGCGGCTGCCGATGCCGATCACGTCGGCAGTGACCACGGCGCAGCGCATGGGCCTACCGCTGTTCGGACCCGCGGCGCCACTGAAAGGCATGGCCGACCGGCTGGTCGACACGAGCCCTCTGTACGCCGGCGAGAGCGGCCTCAGGATCGAGTCGGTGATCCCAGCCGCCGACGCGGTTCTGCTCCTCTCGGGCGCGCTGGTGGCAGCCCGGGCGGACCGGCCGAGCCGCGCCGTCGCAGCGTCGGATCGCGCGCGATCCCGTACGATCCGGTAGTCGTGACCGCGCCGGTCGTCGTAATCCTCGCCGCGGGGCAAGGCACAAGGATGCGCTCTGCGACGCCCAAGCTCCTCCACCCGCTGTGCGGGCGGGCAATGATTGCTTGGACTGTCGCCGCGGCAAACCACGCCGGCGCCGCCAAGGTGGTCGTGGTCGACGGACCCGCGCGTGTGCTCGAACAGGCGCTGAACGGGACCGCGGAGCTGGCGATCCAGGCCGAGCCGCACGGCACCGCCGACGCCGTCCAGGCGGCCGCCGCATACATCGAGCCCTGACGCAGCCGTGATCGTGCTGAACGGCGACCACCCTCTGATCAGCGCGTCAACCATCCGCGGCCTCTCCGAAGCTCACGAGCGCAATGGGGCCGCGGCGACGATGTTGACCGCCGTCCTCGAGGACCCGACGGGATACGGGCGCGTCGTGCGCGGTCCCGACGGGACGGTCGAGCGCGTCGTCGAGACCAAGGCGCCGGGCGACGCCACCGAACTCGAGCTCCTCATTCGGGAGATCAACACGGGCGTGTTCGCGTTCGACGGGGGTCCGCTGCTGAACGCGCTCGACGAGGTGGGGGCCGCGAACGCCCAGGGCGAGCGCTACCTGCCGGACGTGCTGCCGGTGCTGCGGGCGCACGAGCGCACCGTGCTTGCGCACGAGGCCACCGACGAGGGCGTGATGATGGGGATCAACGACCGCATCGCGCTCGCGCACGCGACGGCCGTCGCCCAGCGGCGGATCCACGACCATCACATGCTCGCCGGCGTGACGATCATCGATCCGGCCGCGACCGTGATCGACGTCGACGTGGCGATCGGCCCTGACACTGTGATCGCCCCGTTCACGAGCCTGCACGGCTCGACCGAGATCGGCGAGGGGAGCACGATCGGGCCGCACGCGACCGTGATCGACTCACGTGTGGGCAACGGCGCGAAGATCGTCCACTGCTACACGAAGGAGGCGGATATCGGCGATCGGGTCAGCGTCGGGCCGTTCGCCTATCTGCGCCCGGGTGCGGTTCTTCGCGAGGGCTCCAAGGTGGGCACGTTTGTCGAGGTCAAGAACTCGGACATCGGCCGCGGCACCAAGGTTCCGCACCTGTCCTACATCGGCGATGCGGACATCGGGGAGGGCACGAACATCGGCGCCGGCACGATCACGGCCAACTACGACGGCTACCGCAAGCACCGGACCACGATCGGCTCGCGCGTGAAGGTGAGTGTCGACACGACGTTCATGGCGCCGGTGACGGTGGGCGACGACGCCTATACGGCGGCCGGCTCGGTGATCGGCAACGACGTGCCGCCCGGGGCGCTGGCGGGTTCTCCGGGCGTCGCTCGATCCGAGCAGCGCAACGTCGAGGGCTACGCCGAACGGCGCCGAGAGCGCGAGGCCGCGAGCCAGCAGGAACCGCCGAAACGCTCGGACTCGGAACCCTCGCAGAGTGCCGACTCCGAACCCTCGCAGAGTGCCGACTCCGAACCCTCGCAAAGTGCCGACTCGGAGTCCTCGCGAGCCGCCGGCTCGACCTGATCACGTCAGGCCCTGCGCGTAAACTCGCGGCAACGATGTCGATCCTGGAGACGCGGGTCACACCAACGGATCTGCCGCTCGATTACAACAAGCGGCTGATGCTGTTCTCGGGGCGCGCGAACCCGGCGCTGGCGGCCCGGATCGCCTCGAAACTCGGGGTCGAGCTCGGCGGAGTTACGTTGAAGACGTTCGCCAACGGCGAGATCTACTGCCGCTACGAGGAGTCGGTGCGAGGCGCCGACGTGTTCATCGTGCAGCCGACGTGTGCCAATCCCGATGAGAGCCTCGGCGCCAATGACGCGCTGATGGAGCTGCTGGCGCTGATCGACGCCGCCGTCGGTGGCTCGGCGCATCGCGTGATCGCCGTCACCCCCTGGTACGGCTATTCCCGTCAGGACAAGAAGTCCGCGCCGCGCGAGCCGATCACCGCCCGCCTCGTGGCCCGGATGCTCGAGACGGCGGGAATCGACCGGATCCTGACGATGGACCTCCACCAGGGCCAGATCCAGGGGTTCTTCCAGAAGCCGTGCGACCACATGACCGCTCTGTTCATGCTCACGCAGTACTTCGCGGACCTCGCGCTCGAGGACCTCGTCGTGGTCGCGCCGGACGCCGGCCGGGTGAAGTTGAACAAGCGGTTTGCCAACGAGATCGGCGCGGATCTGGCGATCCTCAACAAGGAGCGTCCGGCCCAGCAGGTGGCCGAGATCGGGTACGTCATCGGTGACGTCGAGGGCAAGACGGCCGTGATCGTCGACGACATCATCGGCACGGCAGGAACGCTCAAGGCAGCCGCCCAGGCCGTCCTCGACGCCGGGGCCCGTGGCGTATACGCCGCGGCGACGCACGGCAACTTCTCCGGGAACGCCTGGGAGAACCTGTCGGCGGCCAACTTCGAGCAAGTGGTCGTCACCGACACGATCCCGCTCCCGCCCGGCGCGCCCGACAACGTCCGCGTGCTGTCGTGCGCCGATCTGCTCACCAACTCGATCCGCCAGATCTTCACCGACGGGTCGGTGAGCGACGTGTTCGGTGGCGAGAACCAGCTGTTCTAGCCACAGACCGCCATTGGCCCCGTAACACCGGGCGATTCGGGCGGCGACTAACGGCGCCCGTCCGTTTCCTGCGCCGAATGCGCGCGCTCCCGTTGAGTGTTGCCTGGTTTCACATACGCGCTCGGGTTCACGGCGTTGCGAATAGGCGATGATGCCCCTAAAGCGGCCCTTCGACCCGAGGATCTCGCAGTGCTTTTGGAGCTGGCTCGCGGCCGCCTTGAGATTGTTGAGCTTGGAACGGCGAAGGCGTGGACCGCCATTTGTCTGGCACTGGCCGGACCCGACCGGCGCGTGACGACGTACGATCCGATCGTGCAGCCGGTACGTGAGCGCTACCTCGCTCTCGTACCGAGGAGCGTTCGTCGGCGCATCGTGTTGATCGACCAGCCTGGTGAGAGCGGTTCATCCGTTCCGTCGACCGGGGCCTGTTCATCGATGCCTCTCACGAGCGGGCGGCCACCATACGGGAGTACGAGGCCTAGACGCCGGAACTCGCGCCTGGAGCCGTGGTCGTCTTCGACGGCTACGGGCATCCAGAGTTCCCTGGTGTCCAAGAAGCGGTCGACGAGCTTCGACTCGATGGCGTCAGCGCTGGGTTTCTGTTTGTTCACCGCCGCGCAGACCGTGCGAGTGCCCCTACTGGCTAGAAGCGCCGGCGACGCCGACTTCTCCTTCTCGATGTGGCTGTCGTTTAAGTCTGCTGCGGTGGATGTCGCACCGGATTCGATCCTGACCGTGAATGATTCGCCGGGCCGCGCGGCCGGCTCCCGGGGTCACCCGGTTGCGATCGCGAGCCGGTGGCGGTGCAGTTTCAGGAGGTTGTGGGTGGCGTTGATTAGCCGCCACTCCGATGAGACGGCAGCTCTGCCTCTTCGTTGGAAGCGATCGATCTTGCGGTTGTGTTTCTCGTCGGCGAACACGGGCTCGATCATCACCGACCTTCGGTTGTAGAGCCCGCGGCCGGGTTCGTGGGCCAGCACGGTGCGCATCCATGCGTAGGCGCCGCCGGTCCACCCGGCGCGGGCGCCTTTGCGCTTTTTGGCATCGGGCGGGATCAGCACTTGCATCCCGCGGCTGACGATCTCGTCCATCTGGTCCTGGTGCCAGTAGCCGGCATCCGCCAGGACCACCTCGGCCCGCTCAGTGATCCCCGCCTTTGTCAGCTCGCGCTCGGCGGCTTCGATCATCGGTCCGAGGTGACCGAAGTCAGGTGAGTCGACAGTGATCTCGGCGGCGAGCACGATCTGCTGCTCGTTCGCGACAGCTTGCGCGTTGTATCCCTGCACCCATCCCTGCCTGACCTTTTGCAGCCGGCAGTCCGGATCGGTCAGGTTGATCTTGCCCTCAGGCTCGTCCGGCGGCCGGTAGGGCTTGGTCGTCCCTGGGGCCATTCGATGGCTTCCGTCCAGCGCGATCCCGCGCGCCCGCCACTCCTCATAGATCCGATTTGCCTGCTGCTCGACCTCGAGCTCTTCTGAGAGGCGACGTTCTGCCTCCAGGAGTCGGTCGATCCGCGATCGGCTGACAGGCCGGGCGTCGTGTTCGCGATGCTGGTCAAGCTGCTGGCGTGCCGCGCGTAACCACCCCCGCCGACCCGAAGAACGATCGACGATCTCCTGGGCCTGCAAGCGCAGGCAGAACAACGCGCCCTGGTTCTCATCCACCACCGGCGCGACCGGCTCGCGCACCGGCAACGGCTCGCGCCGCGGCTCCTCGCGCTCACGGCGTTGGCGCTCCTCATCGAGCCTTTGCTTGGCTTCCTTCAAAGCCGCCCGGCGACCCTCGGCGGTCCGCAGATGCTCAGGCAACTCATCACCGCGCGCCTCACCGTAAAGCTCGTCCTCCTCGCGATCGATCCGCGCCGCCTCCTCCAAAATCTCGCGCGCGATCCGCTTGTAATCGACGTTCGCATAGCTCGACGCGTTCGCAACCACCTTCGTGCCATCGACCGCGATCACCCCCACCGACACCAACCCGGCCCGCTTGCACAGCTCAAGCACCCCGCCGAACAGATCCGCCAGCGCCTGCTCATGCCGGACGCGGAACTCCGCGATCGTCGAGTGATCCGGCGCCCGGTTCGCGGTAATCACCCGATACGCCACATCCTCCACACACGCACGCTCGATCCGCCGCGAAGACCGATTCCCACGCGCGTACGCATACATCAACAACCCCACCATCATCGCCGGGTCATAAGCCGGCCGCGCCCGACCATCCAACCGATAGGCCGCATAAAACGCCGACAGATCAAGCTCGCCAACCGAGTCCAGCACCGTCCACACCAAATGGTCCTGATCGACCCACTCCAACAACGACGGGGGCATCAAGAACGCCTGCTCGCGATCACACTCAATAAATCTCTGGGGCATAGCCAAATGGTCTTAAACGCCCCGGACAGCACGACTTACCCGACAGCCACCGATCGCACCGGCACTCTCCTCCGGCCCGACTGCTCCGTCAACGCTCCCGTCCTGCGCAGAATGTTGCCGCAGCCGAGCAACCAGCTCCTCGATGCTGAACGGCTTGGTGACATAGTCATCGCCACCGGTCGTCAGCCCCCGCACCTTGTCCGAGGTCGCGTCGCGCGCGCTCAGAAACAGGATCGGAACCCCCAGGTGCTCGCCGGTCAGCCTTCTCGCGATCTCGAAGCCGGTCATGTCGGGCAGCATCACGTCGAGCAGCATCACGTGCGGTCGCCACCGCCGTGCCCGCGCCAGCGCGTCGGTGCCCGTATCCGTGGCGTCGACCGAGAATCCGTTGTGGCGCAGCGCCATCGAGACGACGTCGACGATGTTCGGATCGTCGTCAACCACGAGGACACGCAGCTTCTCCAGCAGGCCGTCCACGCCCGCAGTATCGGGTGGAAACCTGAGTATTCCCTGAGAGATGGCTATGCCGGGGTTAAGTCCTTCGTCCAGTCACGCCCTCCGACGTTGGCCGAGAAAACCGCTCAATACGCCGTTATCTCGACCAACGTCCCGACAGACGACGTAGTGGAACCATTGCCAAGCCAACCCGTTCAGGAAGGGGTGCAAATGCTGGGATTTTTTCGTCGCCGTGGGGGGCGGCTGTGTTTCGGCGTCGTGCTCGGCGTCACCGTCATCGGTGGTGCCGCGTACGCGGCGATTCCCGACAGTGGGAACGTCTACACGGCGTGCATGATGAAGGGGTTCGGGACGATCCGCCTGATCGATCCGTCGCTTCCAGCCTCGAATCTCCGGAGCCACTGCTCGAGGTTCGAGCAGCAGATCACGTGGAACCAGTCAGGGCAGCCGGGTGCGCAGGGCCCCGCCGGTCCGGCCGGACCGCAGGGGCCACAGGGTGACCCCGGGCCGCAGGGACCCGCTGGGGGGAGCGGGAACAGCGGCTACCAAGTTGTTGAGACCTCGCTCGCGGTTGCCAACGGATCCGACGCCCTGGCCACCGTCTCCTGTCCCACCGGGAAGGTTCCGGTTGGCGGCGGGGTGCGCCACACCGGGGCGCAGGGTGGGGCCATCACCGTCAAGCAGTCGGACATCACCGCTGATGGAACCGGCTGGCAGGCCGAGGCGTCGAACGGTTCGGGCGTCACGCTCACCTTCACGTTCTCGGCGATCTGCATCACCGGTCCGTCGTCCGTGGGCGCATCCGGCCCGTCGTTGAGTTCCGCAGCGATGGCGGGGTCGCACGCGCCGAAGCCGCAGGTGCACCTCATGTCATCGAGCGCCAACTGAGCTGACGGTCGGCCGCCCCCGGGTCTTGACGAGACCACGAGGGCGGCCCGGCCCTCGACTGCGTGACCGCGCTCGGGTTACGCTCCATTTTTCTGGGGAGGAGCGCTCATGGGTCGCGGACTGCAGCGACTACAGCGGCTCCCGGAAGGAACAGGGCGGCGGCGGTGAGGACGAAGGTGAGTTTCTTCACGATGGCTCCTTAGAAAAGTTCCGACCGCTGTCGCCATCGGGGCGGCTACGGAGCGGCTAAGGACGGCTCAGGCCGAGGCCGAGCGAATGCTCGCTGAGCGGGATCGACTCATCCTCGACATCGTCGAGGCCGGCGCTCGGGTTAGCGATGTCGCGGATGTGCTCGGGACCACGCGGACGACGGTCTACGCGATGATGGATCGGGCGCGGGAGCGCTGATACCCCTACACGAGAGGAATCAATGTCAGAGCTCACGGATAAGGAGCGACTGGATCGTCTCGAGCGCGCGCTGGCACAACTGGCCGTGTTCAGCACCGGACCCGCCGCTGCCAACAAGCTCCGCAGCAAGGGACATCCGGACCTTGCGGAGATCGTCGACGAGTACCAACCTCCTCGGGCTCGTGGCCCTGCGGAGGTCATCTCCCTCAACCAGATGTATCTCGAGGAGGGGCCACATGGCCCGCATGACCTGGCCCCACTAGAGTCCCGAGGATCTGGAGGCACTGTCGCCCGAGGCTCGGGCGAGACTCTCGCCCGAGGATCCGGAGGAGTGAGGCGTCCTTTACCGTGGGCGGTTCGCTCCTTGTCAACGCAATGTCAACGAACGTAGCCGGACAGAGCAGCACGAGCCAGCATGGGCGTGCCGTCGCATCGTCCGATTCGCCTGCAAATCCCGAACTTTCCGCCACGCGCCAACACCGGCCAACATGGCGGGAAGAGAACCAGCTGTTCTGAGCGGCGACGTGGCCTCGAGCAGTGAGCAGGCCGCGCGGCTGATGGAGTTGCTCGGCCTCAGCGAGGACGAGCTCTGCCAGGTGCTCGACGTCGATCCGCTGACGCTGCTCTCGGGTCAGCTCGAGCATCGGCCCGAGCTTCCGATTCTCGCCGAGCTGCTGCGAGAGCCCGAGGAGCAGGCCGGCGCCAGGGTCCTGCGCCGGTGGGTGCGTGCGTCGGGTCCCGCCGGCAGGCCGATCGACGCGCTGCTGGCGCGCGACTTCGGCGCTTTCGAGGACGCGCTGGCCGAGCTCCAGGAGCGCGGCTTCGTGCTCCGCGGCGGAGGTGGCTGACGATGGCCGAGCCGTTCACACACAAGATGCGAGTCCGCTACGGCGAGTGCGATTTGCAGGGCGTGGTGTTCAACGCCCACTACCTGGCCTACGTCGACGTCGCCATCACCGAGCTGTGGCGGACGGCGTTCGGCGGCTACCAGGAGATGCTCGATCGCGACGTCGACATCGTCGTCGCCGAAGCGCAGCTGCGGTTCCACGCCTCAGCCCGATTCGACGAGGAGCTCACGCTGGAAGCGACCGTCACCCACATGGGCATCACCAGCATCGTCAGCCGCCACCGGATCCTTCGCGACGACGAGCTGCTGGTCGAATGCACGATCAGGCATGTGTTCGTCGACCGGCCGGAGCTGACAAAGAAGGAGATCCCCGGGTGGGCGCGCGAGCGCCTGGCCCCGTACGTCCTCGAGGACTAGTTGGACTCTTTGTCCTTGGCTTTCTTGTCTTCCGGCCAGTAGCCGGTCAGGTACTGGAACGCCCGCGCGGTACCGCGGCTGACCGCGGCCGCGACGGCGGCCATCGTCGCGGCTTCGAGCGCCGCGGCGCCGATCACCTTCGGCAACGTCGCCTCGGCGGCGGTGACGCCGGGTGGATCGCCGTCGTCGATCGTCGACCACAGGCTCCTGAACAGGTTTCGGCCGAGCCTGGCGCTGAGTATCGAGGCGACAATCGCGAACGGCTTGTAAATGATCTTCATCGAGATGGAGCCTACCTCTCTGGGTGGCGTAAGCCACGCGGACAGCTCCGGCAAGCGCGTACGCTCCAGCTGGCGGTGGCCAACGCGACCGGAGCAAGGTAAATAGTTAACGGGAAATGCCCGATCTGTAAAAACAGAACCATGCTCGAAGAAGATCCGAACCAGCCCGATCGCGCCGCCGAGGAATTACTGCGCCGCGCGCTGCTCGACGACTCCTCCTCGGTTGCGGTCTCGCTGCGCGTTGACGGGCTTCCGCTGAGCGAAGCGGTAACCGTGATCTTCCACGCTCGCCGTGATCTCGGCACGCTGCAGACGTACGTCGCCTGTGGCGCCCGCGGGGCGGGGACTACCGTGACCGCGAACGAGCTGCTGCGTGTTCCCTGCGATCTCGATCTCGGCGATGCCGAGGACCGCGAGGACGCAGAGCGGCTGTACCTCGAGCAGGCCACGGCGTTCCGCGACGCCCTCGTCGGCGCTGACGTTGTCCTCGACGTGTGGCGCGAGCCGCTCGGAGACCTGATCGGAAGCGTCATAGCGGTCGATCACTCGGTTGAGCTGCCGGTCCGTCTCCCGGCGGCGCGGCTGCTGCCGACGGCGCTGGTGGCACGCGACTCGCAGGTCGTCGTCACCCCGGTGTGCGGTGCCCGCACCCTCGCCGAGGGCCGCCCGCCGCTGGGGATCGCCTGCGCCCAGCAGGACTTCACTCGCGTCTACCCGCTCGCAGACGACCCGGAGCGGTGCGTCGAAGACTTCCTGGATGTGGCGGCCGCGCACGCGCGCGGGTTGGCCCAACGGCTGGATCACCAGGAGGCGTCGGTGGAACGGTTCCTGGAGCTCAGCGACCCATAGCTCTGGTTAGCTTGCGTCCTTGCGACGCTTGTACGTCATCGTCGGCATCGTCGTCGGCGTCCTTCTGTTTCTCGCCATCAGCGCCCTGCTGGCGCGGGTTTTCAGCGTCGATGACGCGGAGCGCTCGGCGATTACGTCGCTGGTTGCGACCGAGGCGCAGGGCAACGCGAGCGGGGTGATCTCCCGGATCGACGGCTGCGCGCAGGACCTCGCCTGCCGGGCCCGGGCGGTGACGGACGCCGCTGTGCTGAAGCATTCCGGATCGATCTCGATTCTCATGCTCAACCCGTCGGCGGGCTTTTCGCTGACGAGCACGCTCGGCACGGCGCGCGTCGCGTGGAACGTGGGCAACTCGCTGCCGATCGTCCAGTGCGTGCAGGTCCGCCGCGCCGGCAACGCGATCAGCGGATTACACGTCGAGCTGCTGTCGATCAGCCGGAAGCTCGCCGGCGACGCGACCTGTCCTGGCTAAGGGCGGCTAACGGTGGGTGCGGACGGGCGTCCGCCGGGGCTCGCGGGCCGGCCGGCGCTCGGGGCGCGGCAGGACGTCGCCCAGCCGCCGGTGATCGCGCAGGCGCACACGGGCCGGCTCAGCGTCGGGCAGCGGAAGCCCGCCACGCGGCGGTTTCGGTCGGCTCGGCGGCTTCCGGGGACCGCGTCCCCAGCCTTCGTCCGAATCGGAGTCAGATGGCCGCTGCGGCGTCCAATTGCCGTCTCGCAGGGCCGGAATCATCAGCAACGTGACGCATGCGAGGGCGAGGAGGTGGACTCCGGCGATCATCAACATCACCTGGGCATCGCCCGGCATGTAACAAATGTACCGCGCCAGGCAACCCCGAAACGGCTGTCTCGCTACCATCGAACGCCGCTCATGGCTACGTTCGCCACAACATCCCTTTCCGTCGAGGAGCGCGAACCTGCAGGTTCGCGGGCCGCTCGGCGCCTGCGCCGCGAAGGCAAGGTCCTCGGCGTCATCTACGGAGGCGGCGAGGAACCGATCGCCTTCCAGGTCGACGCGCGTGTCCTGCGCCAGGTCCTGGCGCACTCCGGGGCCGTGCTGGACCTGAGCGTCAGCGGCGCCGGATCGACGCCGGTGGTGATCAAGGAGCTCACGAGACACCCGGTCAGCGGCGCGACGGTCCATCTGGACCTGCTCCGAGTCCGGCTCGACGTGGCAATCCAGGCGACCGTCACGCTCGAGCTCGTCGGCAGTGACAGCTCCCCTGGCGTCAAGGAAGGCGGGGTGCTCGAGCAGATCACCCGCGAGCTGATGATCGAGGCGCTCCCGACGGCCATTCCAGACTCCCTCGAGCACGACGTCTCCGAGATGGTGATCGGCGACACCGTGACGCTCGAGGCGATCAGCGCACCCGAGGGCGTGAAGCTCGTGGGCGATCCCGAGACCGTGATCGCCACGCTCACGCCACCCAAGCTTCAGCTCGAGGAAGAGGCCGAGATCGAGGAGGAGACCGAGCTCGTCGCCGAGGGCGAGGCGGCCGAGGAGCGCGGGGCGGCCGAGGGTGGCGAGGGGTCCGAGGGCGATTCCGGCGAGTAGCCCGGACGCGTCGTCATGCGTTTGCCCGGTCGCGGCGGTGGACCCGTCGACTGGCTGATTGTCGGGCTCGGCAATCCGGGCGCCGAGCACGCGGGCACACGCCACAACGTCGGCTTCGAGGTCGCCAACCTGCTCGCGAAGCGGTGGGAGCTGCCGAAGGCGAGGTCGAAGTACAGCGGTCTGCTCACCGAGGGTCGCGCCGGTCCGGGCGGTCCGCGGGTCGCGATCCTGCTCCCCCAGACGTACATGAACGAGGCGGGGAAGTCGGTCAGCCCGGCCCGTGGCGCGTTCAAGGTGCCGCTCGAGCGTGTGCTGGTGCTCCACGACGAGATCGATCTGCCGTTCGGCGAGATCCGGGGCCGCACCGGCGGCGGGCTGGCCGGCCACAACGGGCTGAAGTCGCTGAAGGCGTCGCTCGGCTCGGCGGACTTTGCGCGGGTCAGGGTCGGCGTGGGGCGGCCGCCGACGACCGATCCCGACCGCGTCGCGGCGTACGTTCTCGGTCGCTTCCGTGAGCCTCGCGAGGAGGTACAGGAGCTGATCGAGCGCGCCGCGGACACGGCCGAGCAGATCGTGCTCGGCGAGACTCCGGCTACCTAGACTGAGTAGTACATGCTCCGGTCCCTCCTCGCGTATGCCGAGGACGATCCGCAGACCGCGACGCTCCAACGTGACGGCGGCCGCGCATTCGTCTCGCAATCCCTTCGCCCATACCTGATCGCGGCGCTGCTCGATGGTGCGCCGGAGCGCCCGTCGATCGTCGTCGCCGGCGATGACCGCGCGGCTCGTGACCTCGCGGCGGCGCTGAAGACCTGGCTCGATCCGCGGACGGTCCGCTACTACCCGAGCCGCGGCGTCACCTACGAATCCCACCTGGCGCCACCGCCGCATCTCGTCGGCCTGCGGATCGGGGCGCTCGACGCGCTCCTTGAACCCGGTGAGGGCGCGGCGCCGGTGGTCGTGGTCAGCGCCGTGGCGCTGTCCGAGAAGGTCCCCGATCCGGCGCTCCGGCCTCACGGCTTCACGCTGCGGATGGGTGAGCTGCTCGATCTCGATGAGACCGCGATGGATCTCGTCGCCGCAGGCTACGAGCGCGTCGAGCAGGTCGAGGATCGGGGCCAGTTCGCGATCCGCGGCGGGCTCCTCGACCTGTTCCCCGCGACGGAGGACCGCGCCGTGCGCGTCGACCTGTTCGGCGACGAGATCGAGTCGCTGCGGTGGTTCTCGACGTTCACGCAGCGCTCGCTGGGCGACGCCGAGTGGGTCGAGGTCGCCCCCGCCGCCGAGCTCGCCGAGGAGCACCGCGAGCTGGCCGAGATCGCGGCGCTCGAGGAGGAGGCGGACCGGCCCGACATCGCCGACCTGCTGCCGGTCGACCAGTTCCACTCGTTCCTGTCGCTCGCGCCGGCGGACGCCTCCGTCCTGATCGCGGGCGAGGAGGACGTGGCGCCGGCGCTGACCGACCACTGGCAGGACGTCACCGCGGCGTTCCACGACGAGGACGCTCACCACCTCTACGTGGGACCGGACGAGATCGGTGCGGCGCTCGACGAGCGCGCGCGGATTCGGCTCTCGAGCATCGACCAGGACCAGCGATTCGCGTTCCGCGCGCAGGCCGCCGACGTCGCGGCGCGGGGGCTCAAGGAGGCCGAACCCGAGCTCGAGAAGCTCGCCCGCTCCGGGTACCGGACCGTTGTGGCGTTTGCACGCCGGGGCGAGGGCGAGCGCGCCGCCTACAACCTCGGTCGGCTGAAGGTCCGGTGGCTCGATCCCGACAACGGCGCCGTCAATGGCGCCGGGATGCTGACGTTCGCCCACGCCAGGCTGCAGGTGGGCTTCATCGCGCCCCAGTTCCACCTGGCGGTGATTCCGGAGCACCGGCTGTTCCGCCGGCGCCGCGCCCCGGAGCGTCCCGACCGAGCCCGCCGGCGCGGGGTGCTCCGCAGCTTCGCCGATCTCCGCGCCGGCGACATCGTCGTCCACGAGGACCACGGGATCGCCCGCTTCGCCGGGTTCGACACGAAGACCGTGGCGGGGGTCACGCGCGACTACCTGTATCTGGAGTACGCGGGCTCTGACCGGGTGTTCGTGCCGGTCGACCAGCTCGCGAAGATCAGCCGATACGTCGGCGCCGGCGGCTCACATCCGCCGCTGTCGAAGCTGGGCGGCACCCGCTGGGACACGATCAAGGCGCGGGCGCGGCGGGCGGCGCAGGAGCTCGCCGGCGAGCTTCTGAATCTGTACGCGGAGCGCAAACGGCGCGAGGGCCATGCGTTCCCCCTCGACACCGACTGGCAGCGCGATTTCGAGGACGCGTTCCCGTACGTGGAGACCCCCGACCAGCGCGACGCGATCGAGTTCGTCAAGGCGGACATGGAGGCCCCCCGGCCGATGGACCGCCTGATCTGCGGCGACGTCGGCTACGGCAAGACCGAGGTAGCCCTGCGCGCCGCGTTCAAGGCGGTGCAGGATGGCAAGCAGGTGATGCTGCTGGTGCCGACGACGATCCTCGCCCAGCAGCACTACGGGACCTTCACCGAGCGCCTCAAGGACTACCCGGTGACGATCGAGCACGTCTCGCGGTTCCGCCCGGCCACCGAGCAGCGCGAAGCGGTGGCGCGATTCTCACGCGGAGAGGTGGACATCCTGATCGGGACGCACCGGCTCCTGTCGCGAGACGTGCGGGCCAAGGATCTCGGGCTGCTGATCGTCGATGAGGAGCAGCGGTTCGGCGTCAAGCAGAAGGAGCTGCTGCGCCAGCTGAAGCTGAAGGTCGACGTGATCTCGATGAGCGCCACGCCGATCCCGCGGACGCTCCAGATGTCGCTCGCCGGTGTGCGCGACATCAGCGTGATCGAGACCCCGCCCGAGGGCCGCCGGCCGATCAAGACCTATGTCGGCGAGTACGACGAGGAGCTCGTCCGCCGGGCACTCGAACGCGAGAAGGAGCGCCACGGACAGGCGTTCTTCCTCCACAACCGGGTGGAGACGATCGAGGAGACGGCCGTCCGGCTCCGCGGGCTGTGCCCGGGCATGCGCTTCGAGGTGGCGCACGGCCAGATGGACGAGCGGATGCTCGAGCGGCGGATGCTGTCGTTCCTGCGCGGGGATGCCGACGTGCTCGTCTGCACCTCGATCATCGAGTCCGGGATCGACATTCCGCAGGCGAACACGCTGATCGTCGAGCGCTCCGACATCTTCGGCCTGGCCCAGCTCTACCAGATTCGTGGGCGGGTCGGCCGCTCCCGCGAGCGCGCCTATGCGTACCTGCTGTATCCGAGCGCGGCGGCGCTGACGCCGGACGCCGCCCAGCGCCTGTCGGCCCTGTCGGACTACACCGAGCTCGGCGCGGGCTTCAAGATCGCGATGCGCGACCTCGAGATCCGTGGCGCCGGGAACCTCCTCGGCGACGAGCAGTCGGGCCACGTGGCGGCGCTGGGGTTCGAGCTGTACATGCAGATGCTCGATGAGGCGGTGGCGGCGGCTTCTGCCGACGGCGCCGACGCCAGCGAGGACTGGGAGCCGGTGCGCCTGGACGTCAACGTCGACGCCTATGTGCCTGCGGACTACATCCCGTATGAGCAGGCCAAGGTCGAGGTCCACCGCCGGATCGCGGCGTCGCGCGAGGTCGCGGATCTGGTGGAGCTGCGCGAGGAGCTCGAGGACCGCTTCGGCGAGCCTCCCGAGCCGCTGCGCAACCTGATCGCCCTGCAGCAGGCGCGGATCAAACTCGGGCAGGCGGGGGCGAGGGCGGTGACGTTCCGTGGCGGGCGGCTGGCGGTCACGCCGATCGAGCTCGATTCGGTCCGCGCCAAGCAGATCCGGGCCGAGATCCCCGAGGCGCTGTACGAGTCGGGCAAGTCGCAGCTGTCGGTGCGCGTGCCCGATGACCCGGTGAAGCAGTTCCCGGCGGTGGTGCGGGCGGCGGATGTGCTGCTGGCGGTGACTCGGGCGGCGTAGTCGTGCTTCTAGGCCGCGAGGCGCGCCAGCGCCAGGATGTCGGCAGAGGACGGCATCGGGCTGTTCGTGGACGCGCTTGTAGGTGATCCGGAGGATGCGGTAGCCGTGGCGCTGGAACATCGCGTCCTTGATCCGGTCGGTTTCGAACGCGCGCCGGCGGGCGTGGAAGTTGCGCCCGTCGAGCTCGACGACGAGGCGCCACTGCGGCCAGCAGACGTCGACCAGAAAGCCCGCGACCATCGTGTTCAGCTGCGGCGGTGGGAGCTTGGCGCGCTTGACGAGGGAGTGGAAGTCGCGCTCGAGCTTGGAGCGGAGGTCGGGAGCGTCGCGGTAGTCGGCGAGGATCTCGCGGAGCTTGACTCGGCCCTTCGCCCTCGGCCGCCGCGCCAGCACGCGCTCCATCGCCCCCAGGTCGAACGTCTCGCGCCTGTCGGCCTCCTCGATGGCGTGGAGGAGAGGCTCCTTTTGGAGGACGCCGGCGAGGTCGAGGATCGTCCTCGCCACCGAGGTGACGGGGATGCCGTCCACTGTGGCGATGTCTTCGGGGTCGAAGGTGCTCGAGTGGATGCGGATCTTGTCGCGGTCCCGCCTGTGCTGTCCAGGGACGGTTACGTCGATCTTTCGCTGACTGGTCGGGCGGAGCTCGTGGAGCGCGGCGGCGCTGCGGTGGCTGAGGAGAGCGTCAGGACCGCAGGCGAGGACGGCGGCCATCCAGTGGCCGCGACGGGTCAGAGTCGCGGGTCAGCGAGTAGACGCCACGGTGAATCTGGAATAGCCGTCCGCTGGGCACTCGATGCTCGATTGCCCCGCGCGACAAGCCCAGGTCGACAAGCTGCCAGCGGGCGAAGACGATGTGCTGCCGGTCGGCCAATGCAGCGATCTCCGCCTCTACTCGATGGATACGTTTTTTCCCAGGTATATCCGGGGTTTCAGCGGGTTCATCCGCCACACCCCGAGCGTCCCAAAAAACCTGTAACCGATGGGTTCCATAAGAGTCAAAACTTTGTGGCGTTCACCTCGCTACCATCGTCGGCGCATGAAGGCACTACGTCTTACCTTGGCGCTTGGCGCCTTTTTTGTGGCCGTCGCCGGCCTTTCGGCCTGCGGCAGCGGAATGCCCGGCGACGCCGTCGCCAACGTCGCGGGCAACCCCATCTCGACCGCCGCGTTCAACCACTGGATGTTCGTGGCGGCCAAGGGGAACTCGTCCCAGAGCCCTGGCTCGCCGGTGATCGTCCCCAACGACCCGCCGCAGTTCAAGAACTGCGTCGCGCAGGTCCGGTCCCAGATCCCGACGCTGGCGAAGCAGCCCGACAAGACCATCCAGAGCGACTGCAAGCAGCTGTTCACCTCGCTCTCAGGCCAGGTCATGGACTTCCTGATCCGCGCCTCGTGGTATCAGGCCCTCGCCCACAAGCTCGGCATCAAGGTCTCCAACGCCCAGATCCAACAGGCGTTCCAGACGGCCAAGAAGCAGCAGTTCCCGACCGCCACGGCGTTCCAGGCGTTCCTGAACTCCTCGGGCCAGACGCTGCAGGACATCCTCTTCCGCGTCCGGGTCAACCAGATCTACTCGAAGCTCCTCGCCCGCCACGAGGCGACGGTCACGAATGCGGAGATCCAGAAGTACTTCGCGACGCACCAGTCGCAGTTCGGCACGGCCGAGAAGCGCAACATCCGAATCGTGCGCACGAACACTGAAGCCGCGGCGAAGGCGGCCAAGGCCGCGCTCGATTCCGGCCAGAGCTGGGATGCAGTCGTCAAGAAGTACTCGGTCGACGCCGCGACCAAGAAGACGGGCGGACTGCTCGTCGGCGTCACGCAGGGCCAGGAGGAGCAGGCGCTCAACACCGCCAGCTTCGCCGCCCCGGTGAACAAGGTCATCGGCCCGATCCACGGCCAGTTCGGCTACTACGTGATCGAGGTGACGAAGATCGCCCCGGCGACGCACCAGACGCTCACGAAGGCGACGCCGCTGATCAAGCAGATCCTGAGCGGGCAGTCGCAGACCAGCGCGCAGACCGCGGTCGACAACGAGGCCAAGAAGCTCTGGCTGCACCAGACGACCTGCCGCGGCGATTTCGCGATGGCCGACTGCACCGGCTACAAGGCGCCGGCGACCACGAGCACGGCCACGCCTTCGACGGCGACGCCGACCACGCCGCCGGCCGCGACGACGACCACCGCGCCGTAACGTCGGTGAGCTCCGGCTCACCGGAGATCCGACAGGCACTGGAGCGTCTCGACGCGATCACCCGGCGGCTTCGGCGCGAATGCCCCTGGGATCGCGAGCAGGACGAGCGCACGATCGTCCCGCACACCGTCGAGGAGGCCTACGAGCTCGCGGACGCCGCGCAGCGGCGCGATGACGCGAAGCTGCTCGACGAGCTCGGCGACGTCCTGTTCCAGGTCCACTTCCTGGCGCTCCTCCTGGAGGAGCGAGGCGCCGGCGACCTGGCGATGGTCGCCGAGCACTGCACCGAGAAGCTGATCCGCCGCCATCCCCACGTGTTCGGAGAGGTCGAGGCACGGACGCGCCGGCGAGGTCCTCCAGAACTGGGACAAGATCAAGCAGGACGAGCCCGGGCGCGAGCGCGGCCTGTTCGGCGAGGTGCCCGAGAACCTGCCCGTCGCCGCTGTACGCGCGCAAGGTCCAGCGCCGCGCCGCCACCAGCGGCTTCGACTTCCCCGGCGTCGAAGGGCCGATGCAGTCCGTCCGCGACGAGCTCGACGAGCTCCAAGACGCAAACAGCGCCGACGAGCGCTTCGAGGAGCTCGGCGACGTCCTGTTCGCGGCCGTCAACGTGGCGCGGAAACTGCGCGTGGATCCCGAGCTGGCGCTCCGCGCGTCGGCCGAGCGGTTTCGCTCCCGAGTGCAGGCGGGTAACGAGCTGGCCGCATCCGAAGGCCGGAACTGGAACGATCTCGGCCCCGACGAGCAGCTGGCCTACTACGCCCGTGCTCGGTGCAGCGAAGGAGAACCGGAGTCGAAATGAGCCAGATCGAGCATGTCCACGCGCGGCAGATCCTCGACAGCCGCGGGAACCCGACGGTCGAGGTCGAGCTCAGCCTGCGCTCCGGCGCGTGGGGACGGGCGGCGGTTCCCTCCGGCGCGTCGACCGGCGAGTTCGAGGCGACCGAGCTCCGCGACGGTGGCGCGGACTGGCTCGGCAAGGGCGTGACGAGGGCCGTCGAGAACGTCAACGGCGAGATCGCGACCGCGGTCCACGGCCAGGACGCCGCGAGCCAGGCGGCGCTCGACCGGATGCTGATCACGCTCGACGGCACGCCGACCAAGTCGCGCCTCGGAGCCAACGCGATTCTCGCGGTCTCGCTGGCGGCGGCCCACGCCGCGGCCGCCGAGGAGCGGCTGCCGCTGTGGCGCTACCTGGGCGGCGAGACGGCCCACGTGCTCCCGGTGCCGATGATGAACGTGATCAACGGCGGGGCGCACGCCGACAACAAGATCGACTTCCAGGAGTTCATGATCGTCCCGGTCGGCGCGCGTACGTTCGCTGAGGCGATGCGGATGGGTTCCGAGGTCTATCACCACCTGAAGAAGACGCTCCACGACAAGGGGATGTCGACCGCGGTGGGGGATGAGGGCGGCTTCGCGCCCGACCTGAATTCGAACGAGGAGGCGCTCGAGGTGCTGATCGGCGGGATTCGAGCCGCCGGCTACATCCCCGGCGACCAGATCGCGATCGCGATCGACCCGGCCGTCTCAGAGCTGTACCGCGACGGCAGTTACGTGCTCGAGCACGAGGGACGGACGCTGAGCGCGGAAGAGCTCGCCCAGTACTGGAGCGACCTCGTCGGCCGCTACCCGATCGTCTCGCTCGAGGACGGGATGGGCGAGGAGGACTGGGCCGGGTGGAAAACGCTCACCGAGCAGCCTCGGCGAGCACCTTCAGCTCGTCGGCGACGACGTGTTCGTGACGAACACCGATCGGCTGAGACGCGGGATCGACGAGGGCGTGGCCAACTCGATTCTGATCAAGGTCAACCAGATCGGGACGCTGACCGAGACGCTGGCCGCGATCCGGATGGCCCGCGAGGCCGGCTATACGGCGGTCATGTCCCATCGCTCCGGGGAGACCGAGGACGTGACGATCGCGGACCTGGCGGTGGCGACCGGTTGCGGCCAGATAAAAACGGGGGCGCCGTCGCGTACCGATCGGGTCGCGAAGTACAACCAGCTGCTCCGGATCGAGGAGGCGCTCGGCCCCGACGCGACCTATCCGGGCCGGACGGCGTTCCGGTCCTGAGGGCGCACCCTTTGTTGCAGCAGGAAGGAGCTTGCGGGCGTCGAACGAAGCGGTCAGGGGATGCCGCCTGCCCGCTCAGCATCGGCAACGCACCGCCGCCCTCGCCAGTCGCGACAGGCGCCGCGCCCGCGGCGCGTGGTCCAGGGCGCGCTCCGCATCCGCTGGGATCGGGTCGGGCGGATCGGGCTGCTCGTGGTGCTGGCCGTCGTGGCCGGCGTGTACGTCCAGGACGCCCTGTCGTATCTGTCGACGCGGTCAGGAGCGGAGCAGCAGGAGGCGATCGTGCACCGGCTGACCCGCGCCAATGCCCAGCTCGCGCGGGAGCAGAAGGCGCTGGGCAACCCGGCGACGATCGTGCAGGACGCGCGTCAGCTCGGGATGGTGAAGGCGGGGGAGCGCTCGTTCGTGATCCTGGGGATGCACCGCCACTGATCGTCCGGTCCCGCGGGTGATACAGGCTGGAGGACATAATCGCCCTGTGGCGGGAGGGGGAGCGGCGGCTGGAGTCAGCCCCCCCGGCGGAGCGGCCCGTGCTCGAGCGGGTGCGGGACGAGATCGTGGTCGAGCTGCGCCGGCGCCTGGGCGGCCCGTTCACGGCCGATGAGCTGGTGGCGCTGTACCTGGAGCAGGGGACCGACTGGGCGTTTCAGATCGCGACCCGGGTCGCCCCGAACGCCCCGTACGCCTGGGACATGACGACCGTCGCCGGCGCCGCCTTCGCCCGCTACGTGCGCGAGTCGAGCGACTACGCCGGCGGGCGCCGCACGAACGACGACTAATCGGAGTCGTCGGTTTCGTCGCCACCGGCGCGGCGGATCACGATCTGGTCCTCCTCGATCGCGACCTCGACGGGGCGATGACCGGCCCAGTACTCGGCGTAGATGGGGTCGTCCTGGACGGCGGGGTCGAGCCACAGGCCGTAGCCCTCATCGCCGTGATCGAAGGTCGCCTCGAGCGTCGTCGACTTCTTGCGGCTGCGGCTCGTGCGGCCACCTCGCCGCCCACGCCGCTTCGGGGCTGGAGGCTCTTCTTGCTCGTCGTCCTCGTCCTCCTCCTCGGCGCGCTGGCTCTCGGCGGCGTCGAGCTCGGCGGCGATCAGGGCATCGTCCTCGGCCCGGAGATCGATCTCGTCGTCGAAGTCGGTGGCGGCACCGTCGTTCTCGACGTCAGGCTCGAGTCCCTGCTCGCGCTTGAAGGCTTGGATCTGCTGCACGGTGACCTCTAGCTGATGGGCGATCCAGGCGTCCGTGCGTCCTTGGCGGACCCATCCGCGGATCCGGTTCAGCTCTGGTCGAGTGATCGTCTTGGCATGACCTGGCGGAGACTATTACAGGGGGACGGTTCGAGGCTTTAGTGTGTCCAGAAACGCTTGTGCATGAACAAGTGTTGCCGCTATGCTGGCGCAGAGGGCAGCCCGTGCGATTATCGCGACGGCGCGGCTGCGGGCGGTTCTTCTCGACAACAGGCAAGCAGGGAGGCAAATCCCATGTTGGTACTGACCCGGAAGTCCAATCAAAGCATCATGATCGGGGACGACATCGAAGTCTCCGTGCTGGCCATTATCGGTGAGAAGGTTCGGATCGGGATCCAGGCGCCGCGGGAAGTCCCCGTGTTCCGCAAGGAGGTTTACCTGGAGATCCAGCAGGAGCGCAACAGCGGCAAGGGCGCCCGCGACGAGGTCGATGCGGCGCTGCGCGGGCTCGGCGACACGTAGCTAGCCCAACAACCGGTACAGCGTTTCGAACATCGCCGCCGTCACGATCAGGGCGGTGGCGACCAGCGACAGCGCCAGCATCCAGAACCGCATCGAGCTGCGCTTCAGCTCGCGCTCCTGGTGCCGTTTGCGCGAGCGGACGACGGCTCGCTTGCGCAGGCTCTCCCTGCGGCTGCGGTCCAGTTGCATCTCGTGCCGGAACTCCTGCTCGAGCTGCGCGAGGCTCTGGCGCATCTTCATCGCCATCGGTGGCGCGAGGGTACCAGGTTATGTTGACCGGGCAGACGCGGTGCCCGGGCCACATCGAAGGCCGGCCGGAGGCCGGCCCTAATGAACTACCTGACCCTCGTAGACCCTCAGGAAATGGAGGTAGTTGTCGGCGATCTGGGACGCTGCGGCTTCGCGGGAGAGCTCACCGGCGAGGAACGCCTTGAGCGCGTCCCACCAGATCGAGCGGCCGATCGCGAAGCCGATGAAGCCCTCGACAGGCGCGGCCTGGCGGAGCCAGTGCTCGACCTTCTCCGTCGAGGCGCCACGGCCCAGGAGCACGCAGACGACGCCCTCGCGACCCTCGCCGGTGCGGGCCTCCTCGGCCAGCATCTCGGCCTCCTCGCGCTCGTCGACGCCCTCGATCTTCCAGATGTCGACCTCGACGCCGGCTTTCTGAATGTCCTGGATCGCCTGCCGCATCAGCCCGGGGCGGAGCTCGGCGTCGTAGCGATCGGTGTCGCCATCGACGGAGGCGAGCTGGCCCGCGGTGGCGGGGACGAGCAGCTCGAACAGGAACTTCCGGTCGGTGGCGTGGAGCCAATCGGCGAGCCGCTTGAGCCGCTCGAGCTGGATCCTGTTCATCTCCGCGTCGTCCTCGGGGTTGTAGCGGACGAGGACCTTGGAGAAGTCGGGATCGGGAACTTCTCGATGTGGGCGGCGAAATCGTCGCCGTACTCGAAGTCGAACTCGTTCTGGCCGGACTTCTCGACCGGCATCGCCAGCTTCAGCCCGTCGGCTCGTGGGCGCGGCTCGGGAATGTCGGAGCCGAACTGCTCGTCGACGAGCACCCCGGTCGCGCCCGCCTCGGCGCCGCGGCTGACGGCGTCGAGCATGCCCTCGAAGATCAGCCGCTTGGCGTCAGCGATCGACTCGGTCTGCTCGGGGGTCGGGTCGCCCTCGATGCCGAACATCTTCTTCTGGAACGACCCGCGGTGGTCGAACGCGAGGATGTACAGCTTTCCGTCGTAACCAAGGGGCATCTGTCCGTCCTTCCAGCGCGTGTGATCGGGTCGGGTCCAGTCTACGGCGCCTCCTGTTTGTAGGCTGCCCCGCGTGCAGCACGAATTCAAGGGCCCGCCGTACACGATCGGAATCGAGGAGGAGCTGATGATCCTCGACGCGCAGTCGCTCGAGCTCGTCAACGCGATCGAGTCGCTGCTCGAGCCGGCGCCGTCCGGGGAGATCAAGCCCGAGCTGATGGAGTCGGTGCTCGAGGTTTCGACGGACCCGTGTCCGAATACCGCGCTGGCGGGCGAGCAGCTGCGGGCGCTCCGGCGCCAGGTCGCCCAGACCGCCGGGACCAAGGAGCTGGCGATCGGATCGGCCGGCACGCACCCGTTCGCGATGTGGGAGGACCAGCGGATCGTGGCCCGGCCGCGCTACCGGGACCTGATCTCGGCGCTGAGGTGGGTCGCGCGCCAGGAGCTGATCTTCGGGATGCACGTCCACGTACGGATCGATGACCCGGACAAGGCGATCCATGTGGCCAACGGGATGCGCGTCCACGTCCCGCTGCTGCTCGGGCTGTCGGCGAATTCGCCGTTCTGGCGCGCGGGCGCCACCGGCCTGGCCTCGGCTCGGACGCCGATCTTCCGGACGTTTCCGCGAGTCGGGATCCCGCCGACGTACACGGACTGGGAGGACTACGAGCGCCGGATCGAGTTCATGGTCGAGTGCAAGGTGATCGAGGACTACACGTACCTGTGGCACGACGTGCGCCCCCATCCGAACTTCGGCACGGTCGAGGTCCGGGTGATGGACTCCCAGACCCACATCGAGCACACGCTCGGCCTGGCGGCGCTCGTCCAGGGGCTGGTGAAGGAGCTGTGCGAGCACTTCGACGCGGGCAAGGAGCTCTCCCGTTACCCGTACGAGATGCTCGACGAGAACAAGTGGCTGGCCGCGCGCCACGGACTCGATGGCGAGCTCGTCGACCTGCCGCACGCCGATCGGGTCCAGAGCCGGGCGCTGGCACGACGGCTGCTCGACCGGGTCCGCGACCACTGCCAGGACCTCGGATCCGCCGACGACCTCGACGCGATCGAGGATCTGCTCGAGCGCGGAAACGGCGCCGCTCGCCAGGTCGTCGTGTACGAGGCGAACAACGATTTGCACGAGGTGATGGCCGAGATCGTGAACGCCACGGCCGTTTAGCGGTCGTTTAGCCCCCTGAAGAGGGCTGGGGCCTCTCGCGCAATGCTTACAATCGTTTCGTGAGCACTGGCGGACCGGATCTCTTCGTTATCTGCAAGAGCTGCGGATCCGAGGTCAGTCCCTATATCACCGAGTGTCCGTACTGCGGCAATCGGTTGCGCAAGCGGGCGCCGAAGCTCGACCGGGAGGGTCGCGTCGCCGAAAAGAAGCGCCGGCGCCGGCCGCCCACTCCGTCGCTCCCGCGGCTGCGCGGTGACGAGATCCCGGGAATCCGGGCCGAGGCGCACCCGTACGCGACGATCGTGCTGGTTCTGCTGGGGATCGCCGGCTGCCTGGTATGGCGGACCTCGGTCGTCGGCCTCGACCGGCTCGCGATCATCGGGAAGCCGGGTTCGGAGTGGTGGCGGCTGCTGACGGCGCCGTTCATCTACAACAACATCGGCTACGCGTTCATCGCACTGGGAGCGATCGCCCTGTTTGGGTGCCTGATCGAGCGCCGGCACGGCCCCGCGCCCGTGGTGGCCCTGTTCCTGGTCGGCGGCGTTGGCGGGATCGCCGCGACGGCGGCGGCCTATCCGGTGCCGATCGCGCTCGGCGGCAACGGCGCGGCGCTGGCTCTGATCTGCGCGTGGGCGGTCCCGGATCTGCTGTCTCTGCGCGCCGGCGAGGAGATCGACGGGGACATGCTGGGGACGGTCGTGATCGCCATCACCGTGGCGCTCCTCCCACTGGCCGTGCGCGAGGCGAGCTGGCTGGCCGGCGGCGTCGGGGCGGCGGTCGGGTTCGCGATCGGCCTGCCGCTGGCGAAGATGCAGGACCGCATCTAGAGGTTTACGAGACCCGGATCGTCCCGCGGGGACCGTCTTCGAGCCTGCCGATGACCCAGCCGGCGATCGCGTCCACGTTCTCGGGCGGGACGGCGGCGAGCAGGCCCCCGGACGTCATCGCATCGACCGTGAGCCACCGGCGCGCCTCGGGAACGGCGGCGTCGAAGGTCGCGAACTCCTCGGCGTGAGCGCGGTTTCGCCTCGTCCCGCCGGCCACCGCGCCCTGCTCCGG
Organism: uncultured Solirubrobacterales bacterium; assembly: GCA_963773165.1. Taxonomy (GTDB): domain Bacteria; phylum Actinomycetota; class Thermoleophilia; order Solirubrobacterales; family Solirubrobacteraceae; genus Palsa-465. Next base: position 223,240 of record CAVZAK010000035.1, on the reverse strand, counting down.
GTCGGCGAGTAGCTCGAGCACGCCCTCGATCGCGGGCACAGCACGGGCGTCGAGGCTGGCCGCGAGGCCGCTGGCGAGCGCGAGCTCGTGCAGGTGACCGAGCAGCCCGAAGCCGGTCACGTCGGTCAGGGCGTTGGCCCTGGCGGCGCGGGCGCCCTGGGCGGCTTCGCGGTTGAGCGTGGTCATCACCGCTATGGCCTCGTCCAGCGGCGCGCCGGGGATGCCTCGCTTGACCGCGGTCGAGACGGTGCCGGCGCCGAGCGGCTTGGTCAGCACGAGCGCGTCGCCGGCGCGCCCGCCGGCGTTGGTGAGGATCTCGTCGGGGTGGACGACGCCGGTGACGGCCTGGCCGAACTTCGGCTCGGCGTCCTCGATCGAGTGGCCTCCGAGGATCGCCACCTGGGCATCCGCCGCCACCGCTGCGGCCCCGAACAGGATCTGTTGCAGAACTTCGGCGCCGAGCGCCTCGAGCGAGAAGGCCACGAGGTTCAGCGCGCTCACCGGGGTCGCGCCCATCGCGTAGATGTCGGACAGGGCGTTGGTGGCCGCGATCCGTCCGAAGTCGAACGGGTCGTCGACGATCGGCGTGAAGAAGTCGACGGTCTGGACCAGGGCGAGATCGTCGCGCAGCCGGTAGACGCCGGCGTCATCGGACGTTTCGAAGCCGACGAGCACGTTGGGGTCCTGGTTGCGGTGCAGGCCCGCGAGCAGCGGTCCGATCGCGGCAGCCGGCAGCTTGCAGCCGCACCCGGCGCCGTGGGACAGGGAAGTCAGTGGGACGACCACGTACGTATGATCCTCGATCCGAGTGCCCTACTCCGATGCCGACCTCGACGCCGCGATCGCCGCGATAGGCGATCCGGGGCGGTTGCGCGAGGCCCAGGACATCGTGGCGCGCTCGGCGCCTTCGCTGCAGCGTGTGCTGGCGACGGCGCTCGAGGAGGGCGGCTGGTTCGACATGGCCCACGACCAGGCGGTGCGGGAGGCCACCGGCGTGGAGGACGCGGAGCAGCGAGACCGCGCGATCCGGACGCTGCTGGCCGAGGAAACCCGCCTCGGAATGCTGGTCGGGGTGGCCGTGGGGTTCGAGCTGGCCCGCGAACTAGATGAGAAAAGCAACAAGGAGGATTGATCGACGATGGAAGTCCGGTTTCTCGGCCACGCCTGCTTCTCGTTGTCCGACGGCGACACGACGGTATTGATCGACCCGTTCCTGACCGGCAACCCGAAGGCGGCGATCAGCGCCGACGACGTCGCCGCAACGACGATTCTGCTCTCTCACGGTCACGGCGACCACATCGGCGACACCGTCTCGATCGCCAAGCGCACCGGCGCGCCGGTCGTGGCGATCGTCGAGATCGCCAACGAGCTCGGCGAGGAGGGCGTCGACGTGTTCGACCCGAACCTCGGCGGCACGGTCAAGTTCGACTGGGGCTGGGTCAAGCTGGTGCCGGCGTGGCATACGTCGACAACGCCGAAGGGAACCGTCAACACCCCCGCCGGCCTGCTGATCAACTTCGAGGACACGATCATCTACCACCTCGGCGACACGTCGCTGTTCTCCGATCTCCAGCTCGTGGGCAAGCGCAACCCGATCGACGTGGCGCTGATGTGCGTCGGCGGCCACTACACGATGGACCGCACCGACGGGGTCGATGCGGCGCAGCTCGTCGGGGCCAAGACCGTGATCCCCTGCCACTACAACACGTTCCCTGCGATCGAGACCGACGCCCAGGCGTTCAAGTCCGACGTGGAGTCGGCGGGATACGCGAGCGTGGTCGTGCTCGAGCCGGGCGAGAGCCACGCGACATGACCCACGCGATCGTCCTGATCCAGGCGCAGCGGTCAGCCCTGGCGACCCTGGGCGGCGAGCTCGCCGACATCGACGGCGTCGCCGAGGTGTATTCGGTGACCGGGGAGTGGGACTTCGTCGCGATCCTGCGCCTGCGCGAGCACAACGACCTGGCGAAGGTGGTCACCGGCAGCCTCTCGCAGCTCGAAGGGGTGAGCCGGACGCAGACGATGGTGGCGTTCGAGGTCTACTCGCAGCACGACCTGGAGGCGCTGTTCTCGGTCGGGCAGTAATCAGGGGCTCTGCCTCGAGGGCTGGGCGTGGGTGGCGCTATGTATCGCCACCGGCCACCGCCAGCGCCTGCTCGAAAGCCTCCACCATGGCGTCGTAGGTGTAAGGCGCCACCGCCACGCGCGCCGCGGCCCCGAGCCGCGCCCGCAACGCCGGGTCGCCCAGCAGCCGGTTGATCGCGCCCGCCAGCGCCACCGCGTCCCCGGCCGGCACGACCAGCCCGTCGTGCCCATCGCGGACGAGCCCGCCGGCGGCAGCGCCGACGGCGTCGGTGGCGATCACGGGACGGCCCTGGAGCATCGCCTCGTTGCAGACGAGGCCCCAGGGCTCGCGGAAGCGGGGGGTGGGAACCGACGGCAGGACGGCCAGCTCGGCCGCGGCGTAGGCGACCGGGAGGTCGGGACGGGGGATTGGGCGCAGGACGCTGACCCCCGGCATCGCCGAGGCGCTCGCGGCCAGCGGTCCGTCGCCGATCAGCACCAGCGTGGCGCCGGCGGCGACCTGGGGCCACGCATCGAGCAGCACCGGGATCCCCTTCTCGGGGACGAGGCGGCCCACGTAGAGGACGATCGGGCCGGTGCCGATGCCGTGCCGAGCCCGGAACAGTTCGAGTTCGTCCGCCGACACGTGGCGGCCGAACAGGTCGGGCTCGGCGGTCTGAGGCGCGATGAACACGTCGTCGTCGCGGCCCCGCATCGAGGCGACGAACCGCCGCACGTGCTCGCCGTAGGCGACGACGGCGTCGGCGTGGCGGTAGATGTGGCGCGTGGCCGGGAACGCGAGGTCGTGTGTCAGCGACCGCGGCCGGGCCCACACCGACGCCCACAGCACGAACGGCCGCCGCCGGAGCTTGGCGCCGGCGTATGCCGCCGGCAGCACGGCGCCGCCGGCGAAGCCGCCGATCACGGTGTCGTACCGGCGCCCGAGCGCGAACGCCTCGCCCGTACCGGCCAGCCGCCGGGCGGGAAACTGCGCCGAGCGGAGCTGGCCGTCGAGATCGGCGAACCACGAGGGCACGTAGCGCTCGCCTCCGCCGAAGCACAGCACCTCCAGGTCGTGGCGCCGGGAGAGGCGCTCGAACAGCGGGACGCGGTAGGGCGCCAGGTAGGTCGTGAGCAGGGCGATCGGCATATGCGTGGCGCCGCGCGGCGCCACGAACACTAAGTTACGTCTACGGCTGGGCGCCGGGCCCGCGCTGGAACCAGATCGAATGATCCTTCCAGTCGTGGGCCATGAGCACGCCGCCGGTGGCGATGAGCGCGAGCAGCGGCGAGCGGGGATCGCGATCGACGGCGATCAGACCGACGCAGGCGAGCGCCGCGACCACCGAGCCGGTGGCGCCGTGATGGCAGCGCTGGCCCAGGATCCAGACGCGGCGGCGCAATGCGTCGTACTCAACGAGCTTCGTCGCGGGATGTCGGCCGGGCGAGTCCATTCTGCTGCCTCATCTATGTGCCGGTTATCGGCCCTCTATCCTGAAAACGTGAGTAGACGGGCGATTCTTTTCCTGCTACTCCCCGTATTTCTGTCAATCGGCGGATGCGGGGGTTCTTCGCACTCCACGACGTCCCAGAGCGCGGCGACGAGCTCTCCGGCGACGTCGAGCACCCCCGCGGCGACATCGACGCAGTCCGCTTCGTCGACGACAACGCACTCCTCGACCACCTCCGCGGCGACGACCACGCAGACGTCGACGACGCAGGCGTCGACCACGACCAACCCCTCGAGCGGTGGCGCCGGCGTCGGGAGCGGCTCCACCCACAAGAAGTCGAACAACAACGGCGGCTCGACCAACATCCGCGTTCCGGCGACGTTCACGATCCAGTCCGGTGGGAAGCTGGTCCCGGCGACCGTGTCTGCGCCGGCGTTCCTCGCGATCCGGGTGACGGTGGCGTCAACCGGTGGCAGCGGTTACCAGGTCGTTCTGCATACCCCGACGCCGTTCACGCTGGCGGTGCCGGCTGGGGGGAAGGCCTCCGTGCTGATCCCCGGTCAGCGGGCGGGGCAGTACAGCATCGTCGTCGACGGGCGGACTCGCGGGGCGCTGTTGATCGGTGGCGAGCCCGGGCCGTAGACGCCGGCTAGCTGATCGCCGACCCGAGCGCCGCCCCGCGATCGGGCCGCAGCAGCACGACGCCCTGCTCGTCGTCGAGCGCCCCCAGCACCAGCACCTCCGAGGAGAACGGGCCGATCCGGCGTGGCGGGAAGTTGACGACGGCGACGATCAGCGTCTGCTCGAGCTCCTCGCGCGAGTAGTTCGTGATCTGCGCGGAGGAGCGCTTTATCCCGACCTCGGGACCGAAGTCGATCGTGAGCTTCCACGCCGGCACGCGGGCCTCGGGAAACTCGTCGACGGCGACGATCCGCCCGACGCGCATGTCAACCGCGTTGAAGTGATCGATGTCGATCACTTCGCGTTTACGGAGTCGTCGTCGTAGGAGTTGTGGTCGTGGACGACGTCGTCGGATCCGTGGTCGTCGTGGGATCCGTGGTCGTCGTCGTCGGGGTCCGTGGTCGTCGTCTCCACGGTCGTCGTCGGGTCCGTCGTCGTCGAGGCCAGGGTCGTCGTGATCGGCGGCTGCACGGCGGGCTCGGGAGTGGTCGTGCCGGTGCCCGCGTTCTGGCCGGTCGAGCCGAGGACCGTCGGATCCGTCTGCGTCTGCGTGCGGCCCGGGAGTGTCGTGGGCTTGGTCGTGTCGCCGTGCTTCGCCGGCGTCTTCGGCGCCACGGTGGCCGCCACGAGCGCCTTCTTCGGCGCCGGCGCGCTCTTGGCCTTGCTCGCCTTCGCCGTCTTGTTCTCCTTCACGAACGTGTGATGGGAGACGTGTGCGGACGCCGGCTGGACGGCCGGGATCGGCACGGTGGGAGCGGGGACCGGGAGCGCGGCATGAAGCGAGCCGGAGTGGTGGGTCGCGCCGGCGGAGTGATCGACCTCGACGGCACCGGCGGTGACGAGCGCCGCGGCCGCGAGCCCTGCCGCCGCCTTGGTGGCGATCGCGCCGATCCCCGCCGAGACGAAGCCGCCGGCGGTGGAGCCGACGGCGAACGTGCCACCCGCCGCGGTTCCGGCGGCGGCCGCGGTCGAACCCGCTGCCCCGGACCCGGCGGCCGTCGCGCCCGAACCGGCCGAGTGGCCGAGGTGGGTGAGCGCGAGCTTCTTCAACAGGATGAACGGACCGATCGGAAGCAGCGCCGCCAGCGCCTTGTTCGTGTCCTTGAGCTGGCCACGGAACATCTCGCACCGCTGGCACGTGCGCAGGTGGCGCCGGACGAGCGCGTTCGGCCGGCGCTGGAGGCCCTCGGCGAGCTCACCGAGTTCGATCCGGACCTGCTCGCAGGAGAGCACGCGCGCCTCGGCGGCCTCGGCGAGCGAGATCCGGGCCCGGACGAGCAATGACTTGACGCTCGGCACAGTCGTCTCCATCGCCTCGGCGATCTGCTCGTAGGAGAGCGCGTCCATCTCGCGGAGAACGAGCGCGGTCCGCTGCGTCTCGGGAAGCTCATGGATATCGCCGACCAGAAGCCGGAATTCCTCGCGCTCGTGCACCTTGTCGGCGGTGCTGGCGCCCTGGTCCGAGAAGTGGACGTCCATCGAGTCGACGCCGACCGCCTGGATCCGCCGCAGGTGGTTCAGGCAGCGGTTGCGGGCGATCCGGTAGAGCCACGGCCTGACGTTGATCGGGCGATCGTCGGCGAGCATCGCGTTGAAGGCCGCGGCGAGGACCTCCTGGAGGACGTCCTCGGCGTCCTCGCGCGAGCCCAGGAGGTGGCGGCAGAACGCCAGCAGCCGGGAGCTGTAGCGGCTCACGAGAACTTCGAACGCGGGCTGGTTCCCTCGACGAACGAGCGCCACGAGGCGCTCGTCGGATTGCAGTCTCAGTAGCGGAGATCGCCCGTGAAGGCTAAGTCCCCCGGAGTATTTGAGTGCTGAGACTTCCATGCGAGCGGTCCGGCAGCTCCTGCGGTTCTAGGACTCCGGTAAGCACGACACGGTAGCAGCGCATTAGTTGCGGTCTTATAAGAGGATTCGATGAAGTCGTCACCGGCGCGATTAACATGACACGCGCGCCCGGGTAGACAAACTGGCAAAGTCCGCGCACTTAAAATGCGCCGCTCGCAAGAGCTTGCGGGTTCGAGTCCCGCCCCGGGTATTGACGCATTCTGAGTCCTGACGCGCCTCGCAGAACCCCTCCCGCGAGTCGCCATCTGGGCCACACATAAAAACTGTGTGAAGCGGGCATAACCGTGCCGTCGGTTCGTTTTTGACAGGCCGACAAACCAATTGGTAGCGTCGAAAACGCCTCGCGGGAGGCGCCCCCTAACCCGGTTTGCGGGAGAAAGCATGGTTAGGCCGCGGCGATGCGGAACCCATCTGTCATCGGCAGGACCGCTGCGATCGCGGCGGTAGCGCTGGCGGTCGTAGCGGTGGCCGCGATCGTGCTGCGAGGCGGCTCGAGCTACAAGGTCAACGCGATCTTCGAGAACGCCAGCCAGATCGTGACCGGCGACCTGGTCCAGGTGTCAGGCAACAACGTCGGGACGGTCTCGAACATCTCGCTGACGCCCGGTGGCCAGGCGAAGCTGACGCTGTCGATCAACGACTCGACGTTCAACGAGTTGCGCCAGGGCACGATCGCGACCGTCCGCGAGGTGTCGCTGTCCGGCATTGCCAACCGCTATGTCGATCTCCGGCTCGGCCCGGCTACCGGCACGCCGATTCCGAATAACGGCACGATCCCGACCGGCGACACCGCGAGCGAGGTAGACCTCGACGAGGTCCTCGACACGCTCGACGCGCCGACGCGCAGGGCCCTTCAGGGAGTGATCCAGGGCTCGGCCGCCCAGTACGCCAAGGAGGGCCAGAAGATGCAGGCCGCGTGGCAGTACCTGAACCCGGCGATCGCGTCCTCGAGCGTCCTCTTCCACGAGATCAACCGGGACACGAACAAGTTCACCCATTTCATCGTCAACTCCTCGAACCTCGTCTCCGACATCGCCACCCGGCGCTCTGACCTCGCCGGCCTGGTTCAGAATCTGTCGAGCACCACCGGGGCGCTGGCCAGACAGCACACCGCACTCGGGGAGTCGATCCAGCAGCTCCCCGGGTTCATGGCGCTGGCGGACACGACGTTCGTGAATCTCCGCAACGCCCTGGACGTCGTCCAGCCGCTGGTCGACGTCACCAAGCCGGTCGCGCCGAAGCTGCGGCAGCTGCTCGTCCAGCTGAAGCCACTCGCCGAGGACTCCGTCCCCACTGTCAACGACCTGGCTCACGTCGTCAGTCGTCCGGGTCCCGGACAACGACCTGATCGAGCTGACCAAGCTCGGTGTTCCGCTGGCTGCCGTCACCGTCCACAACGTCGACGCGAACGGCAAGTCGCGTCCTGGGGCGTTCACCCAATCGACGGTCGCCCTCAACGATTCGACGCCGGAGCTCGCCACGGCGCGTCCGTACGCGGTCGATCTGACCGGCTGGTTCGAGGGTTACACGCATCCCGGCGTGATCGACGCGAACGGCGGCAGCAGCCGCGTGGCCCCGGTGGTCGGGCTCGCGTCGGTGGACAACGGACTCTCGAGCAGCATCCCGTCGGGGATCGCGGGCTTCCTCAGGCAGTTCCTCGGCACCGGGTCTCCGAGCGGGAAGGCTCCGTTGAGCACCGGGCAGGGCGACCGCTGTCCGGGGTCGATGGAGCGAGGGGCGATCTACTTCCCGGAGAGCGGGTTCCCGTGTAACCCGAACGAGGTGCCCACCGGCTCATGAGGCGTTTCCTCCTGAGCGCCGCCATCGTGCTGGCGGCTGGTGCGTTCCTCGTTCTCGCCGGCGGCGCCAAGAACAGCAGCAGCGCTGCAGGCACCTACAAGATCGACGTTGACAACGCGTTCGGCCTGGTCAGCGGCGCGGACTTCAAGATCGCGGGCGTTCCGGCCGGAACGATCAAGTCGATCAGCCTTCCGAACGGGTGCGTCAAGGGAAACACCTATGACTGTTACGCGCAGGTCACGGTTCAGGTAACCCAGAACGGCTTCGGTCCATTCCGGACTGACGCGTTCTGTCAGTCGCGACCGCAGTCGCTGATCGGTGAGTACTTCATCGAGTGCCAGCCCGGGCAGAACGGGAAGGTCATTCCTCCGGGCGGGACGATTCCGGTCACACGCACCCAATCGACGATCCCGGCCGACCTGTTGCAGGACGTTATGCAGCTGCCCTACCGCGAGCGGTTCACGCTGATCGTCAACGAGCTCGGCGCCGCGGTCGCCGGCCGCTCGGATGATCTCGAGGCGGCCCTCGCGCGCGCTGTCCCGGCGCTCACCGAGACGGACAACCTGTTGAACCTGCTCGGCAACGATTCGCACACGCTCCAGCAGCTGACCGCGAACTCCGACTCGGTCATCACCGCGCTGGCCCAGAACAAGGCCAATGTCCAGCGCTTCATCACGCAGGCGAACAACGCCGCATCCGACACCGCCACGCAGCAGTCAAACCTGGAGGCGACGTTCAACAAGCTGCCGGCGTTCCTGGGGCAGCTCCAGCCGGCGATGAAGAAGCTCGGCCAGGCCGCGGACGCGAACACGCCCGTGCTCGCCAACCTCAACAACGCCTCCGGCTTGCTCGATCGTCTGTTCACCGACCTGCCCGGGTTCTCGAAGTCCTCGCTGCCGGCGATCAAGTCGCTGGGCCAGGCCTCGATCACGGGCAGGCAGGCAGCGGTCGCAGCCGGGCCGACGGTCGCCGACCTGAACCAGTTCGCGAAGCCGACGCCCGAGCTCGCGCAGAACCTGGCGATCGTCCTGCACGATCTCGATAACCGCAAGCGCGCGGTCGAACCCGACAGCCGCAGCCCCAGTGGCAGGGGATTCACCGGCCTCGAGGCGCTGCTCCAGTACGTCTTCAACCAGACGCTGGCGATCAACGGCTTCGGCCAGTTCGGCCACTTCCTCGCCGTCGATGCGTTCGCCGATCCGATGTGCTCGCAGTACGCGACGCCGCAGAGCGTCGCCAACAATCTCGCCGCGTTCGGGAAGACGGCCCGCGATTGCTACTCGTGGCTCGGGCCCAACCAGCCGGGGATCAACGAGACCGATCCGTCGGCTCCGAGCGCGTGCGTGCCCGATCCAGGAGGCGCGCCACCCGGCGAGCCCGGCCCCAAGACCACGGCGTGCAGGCTGAAGGCGAGCCCGTCGCCGACCGCTGACACGGCGAAGCGATCGCCGAAGGCGCACACCAAGAGCGCCACGCCGCGCGCGACAGGCAGTCCGGCGACGATCGCGCCTGGAGGTGGGCGCGGCGGCGGGGGCGGCAGCGGCGGACTCACGGGGACCCTCCAGGGCACGTCCTCGAGCCCCTCCGCCGGCGGCGGGAACCAGGCACAGCAACTTCTCAACTACCTCCTGTCGCCATGAGGATGAGAAGAAGCCAGCGATCGGCGTTTGCGAATCCCGTGCTGGTCGGGGCGATCACCGTGCTCGTGCTGCTCGTCGCGGTGTTCCTCGCGTACAACGCCAACACCGGTCTGCCGTTCGTTCCGACCAAGCAGCTCAACGTCGACTTCGCCGACGGCTCGAACCTCGTCGTCGGAAACGACGTGCGCGAGGGCGGCTTCCAGGTTGGCATCGTCTCCGCGCTGAAGCCGGTGATCCTGGCCAGCGGCCAGGTGGGAGCCCAGGCGACGCTGAAGCTCAACCAATCCGACGCGTCGATCCCCGTTGACTCGACGGCGACCGTCCTGCCGAAGTCGGTGCTGGGTCTGAAGTACGTCGCGGTGACGGTCGGCCACTCGAAGCAGACGTTCAGCGACGGGGCGACGATGCCGATCTCGCACACCACTGTCCCGGTCCAGTTCGATGACGTCTACAAGACGTTCAACCCGCCGACGCGCAACGCGGTCCAGCAGGACCTGAAGGGCTACGGCGATGTCATCACCGCACGCGGGTCGGCCCTCAACGACACGATCCACAGCCTTCCGTCGCTGCTCTACTACCTACGTCCCGTCGCGGCGTACCTGTCGGATCCCCGGACACAGCTGACGCGGTTCGTCGATTCGCTGAACGCGTTCATGGGGACGATCTCCCCGGTCGCGCAGACGAACTCCCAGCTGTTCACCGACATGGCGACGACGTTCGGCGCGATCTCGCGAAACCCGCAGGACCTCGAGGCGACGATCGCCGAGTCACCTTCGACGCTCGATGTGTCAACCAACAGCCTCGAGACACAGCAACCGTTCCTGACCGACCTGACGACGTTCGGGAACCTGACGGCGCCGGCGACCGCGTCGTTGAACCAGGCGCTGCCGCAGCTCGACCCGGCGGTCGAGGAGGGAACCGCGGCGCTGAAGCAGACGCCGTCGCTCAACAGCAAGTTGCAGCAGGCGATGGATCAGCTGAAGTCGCTGGCACTGGCGCCGGGGACGAACGTGGCGATAAACGGCCTGTCGTCCACGGTCTCGACGCTGGGTCCGATGGTCAAGTACCTCGGGCCCTACCAGACGGTGTGCGACTACTGGAACTACTGGTGGACCTTCCTCTCCGAGCACGTCTCGGAGCAGACGAACGTCGGGTTCGCCCAGCGAGTGCTGCTCAACGTCGCCAACCCCGCGCAGCCTGACAACGTCGGGACCGAGGGCGCGACCGAACCTGCGGACGGCCAGGACGGCGGCCCTGAGTACTACCACGCTCAACCGTACGGCGCGGCCATCGACAGCCACGGGAACGCTGACTGCGAGACCGGCCAGCGGGGCTACCCGAAGATGCTCAACCACTTCGACCCCCAGCACCGCCAGATCGTCACCGATCCGCACACCCCCGGTGACCAGGGGCCGACGTACCACGGCATCGCCCACGTCCCCAGAGGCGAGACGTACAGCCGCAACCCGACCACCGGCCCGCAGCTCCCCTTCGACCCGAGCAACCCATGAGGCGCAAGCGCCGTCGCAAGAAACAACGACTGAGCAGGTTCCAGGCCGGCGTGATCGGCATCGTCGTGCTCGCCCTGCTCGCGTACGGCGCGTACACCAAGTTCGCCAACCCGTTCGCGAGCAAGTTCACCGTCCACGCCTTGTTCTCGAGCGCCAACGGACTGGGTCCAGACTCGCTGGTGCGGATCGCGGGTGTCAACGTGGGCCGCGTCACGGCCGTCTCGACGGTGCCCGGTTGCAAGCTGGGCGGGACGCAGACGTCGCAGTGCCAGGCGGCGAACGTGACGATGGAGATCGATCCCCAGGGTCTCCCGCTCCACCAGGACGCGACGTTCGCGATCCGGCCCCGCATCTTCCTCGAGGGCAACTTCTTCGTCGACGTCGATCCCGGGAGCCCGTCGGCCCCGACGATCAAGACCGGGCACACGTTCCCGATCACCCAGGGAACCGAGCCCGTCCAGCTCGATCAGGTCCTGGACTCGCTCGGGGACAACACGCGGAAGAACCTGCAGCTGCTGCTGAAGGGGTACGGCACCGCCGTCAGCAAGGGCGGGTCCGCCTACAACGCGTCGATCAAGTACTGGCTCCCGGCATACGAGTACTCGGCGATCGTCGCCCATGACGCGCTCGGCCTGCAGCCGCACGACCTGTCGAACTGGATCTCGGCGCAGGGAACCGTCGCCGGCGCCCTCAACGCCCATCCGCAGGAGCTCGAGAGCCTGATCACGGACTTCAACACGACGGCGAACGCGTTCGCGCGCCAGAACGTGGCGCTGTCAAACGCGGTCAGCGACCTACCGAACACGCTCGCCGCTGCGACTCCGGCGTTCGGCGCGCTGAATGCGGCGTTCGGACCGCTCGAGAAGCTCTCGACCGCGCTGATTCCGGGCGTCAAGTCCTCGGGCCCGACGATCGACGCGAGCCTTCCGTTCATCCACCAGGTGCGGTTGCTGGTCCAACCCTCGGAGCTCCGCGGACTCGCCTCGGATCTGTCGGTCACCGTCCCCGCCCTGGCGAAGCTGACCGAGCAGACGATTCCGTTCATGGGCAATCAGGTGCGCCCGGCGTCCAGTTGCGTCGCCAACGTGATCTACCCGTGGTCGCAGCTGACGCTCAATGACGGCCACTTCACGGCCAAGAACGGGTTCCCGCCGCGCAAGGTGTACGTGGAGGCCGTCGACTACCTTCCCGGCCTCGCCGGCGAGTCCCGCGATTTCGACGGCAACGGTCTCTACATACGCGCGCTCGGGGCGCTCGGCAACACCGCGACCACGTCGCTCCAGCCGGGTCTGATCGGCGGCAGCGCTGCAGCCGTTCGAGGGCGAGGAGCCGGCGGTGCCGCCGGGCGGCCACCGGCCCCCGCTGGAGCCGACAGTCCCGTGCGAGACGCAGGCGCCGATCACCGACCTGAACGCGACGACGACGGCGCCGCCGAAGCAGACGAGCGTCGCTCCGGCGCCGGCTGATGTCCGCTCGGCGCGGGAGGCGCGCTCGCTGCTGAGCGCGGCGGTGCAGCAGAGCATCAAACACGGCGCGACTGCGCTGAAGATCCCGAGCCTGCGCTCGATCGAGTTCAAGCGCGCCGCGGCGGGGGGGATCCGGTGAGACGGGCGATCAAGAACCATTCCGGGGACTTCGCCGCGATTCTCGTCCTGCTCGTACTCGCGGTCATCGTGTCGGGATACATCCTCAACCACGAGCGGTTGCGATTCCCGTTCATCCAGTCCGCCCCGTTCACGATGAACGCGCAGTTCCAGACCGCACAGGCCTTCACACCCGGTCAGGGACAGACGATCGTCGTCTCGGGCGTGCAGATCGGTCAACTCGGAAACGTGACCCTGAAGAACGGGATCGCGACCGTGCAGATGCAGATTGCTCAGAAGTACCGCCATCTGATTCACACCGACGCGACGGCGGTGGCGCGGCCGCGGACGGGTCTCCAGGACATGTTCATCGAGCTCAATCCCGGGACCCCGAGCGCCCCGATCGCCAACCCCGGCTACACGATCCCCGTCTCCAACACGATGCCCGAGGTCAACGTCGATGAGATCCTCGACTCGCTCGACGGCGACACCCGCTCCTACCTCGACCTGCTCGTCAACGGTGCCGGCCAGGGACTCAAGGGCAAGGGCGGCGACGAGCTGGCGCAGGTGCTCGAGCGGTTCGAGCCGACCCATCGAGACCTCGCCCGCGTGAACGAGGCGGTCGCCGCGCGCGGGCGGGATCTGCAACAGCTGGTCCACTCACTCGCGGTGCTGAACGGTGCGCTTGCGGCCAGGCAGACGCAGATCGTCTCGCTGGTGCACGCGAGCTCACGGGTGTTCCACGCCTTCGCCTCCGACGATCAGCAGATCAGCCAGGCCGTGTCCGAGCTGCCGGGGACGCTTCAGCAGACGACGGCCACGCTCGGCAAGGTGCAGGCGTTCGCGGACGAGCTCGGGCCCGCGGCGAAGAACCTGCTTCCCGCAGCGCAGGCGCTCCCGGCCGCGAACAAAGCGCTCGAGTCGCTGGCCGTGCCGAGTACGCCGATCGTCCAGAACCAGATCCGCCCGTTCGTGATCGCGGCCCGGCCCGTCGTCCGCAACCTCCGCCCGGCGGCGGTCAACCTGTCGAAGGCCACGCCGAACCTGAGCAGGACGTTCACCGTGCTGGGCCACTTCGTGAACATGCTCGGCTACAACCCCGGCAACACGGAGCACGGCTACCTCTGGTGGCTGGCCTGGCTCGACCACAACGCCCGCACGCTGTTCGGGCTCCAGGACGCCAACGGCGTGTTCCGTCCGCTGTTCCTGCAGGCGTCGTGCTCGAGCTATGCGCAGATCCTGCACTTCGAACCGGCCGTCGGCTTCCTGCTGGCGATGAACCCGACGCTGGCCACGGCATGTCACCTGGCCCTATGACCACGACCGCACGAGAGATCACGGCGACGGGCTGATGCAGACCAGCACGCCATCACTGGGCAAGGTGATCACGATGGCGCTGTTCGCGCTCTCCTGCGTCGGGCTGCTGCTGTTCCTGTGGATCTCGTTCGGCGGGACGATCCCGTTCAACCCGGAGGGCTACGAGTTCAAGGTCTCGTTCCCGAACGCGGACCAGCTCGCGACCCAGGCGGACGTGCGGATCGCGGGCGTGGACGTCGGCAAGGTAATCGGCAAGTCGCTCGACACTGACCACAACCGGACGATCGCCACGATCGAGCTCGACAACCAGTACGCGCCGATCCATGCCGACGCCCAGGCGATCCTGCGAATGAAGACGATCCTCGGCGAGACCTACGTCGAGCTCACCCCCGGTTCCGATAGGGCGCCGGCGATCCCCGACGGCGGGATGCTGCCGCGCGGCCAGGTCACCAGCGAGGTCCAGCTGAGCGACATCTTCGACGCACTCGATCCGAAGACCCGTCGCGCGTTCCAGGTGTGGCAGCAGCAGCTCGCCAAGGCCGTTCAAGGCAACGATCAGAACCTCAACGACGTGCTCGGGAACCTGCCGACGTTCGCGGCGGACGCGACGGACATCCTCCGGGTGCTCGACGTCGAGCACGCGGCGACCGTCCGCCTGATCCAGAACGGCGGCACGGTGTTCGCCGCGCTCTCCGGGGACCAGTCGGCGCTGCGGAACCTGATCACGAGCGGCGAGACCGTGTTCCACACCACCGCCGCCAACCAGAACCAGCTCGCGAAGATCTTCGAGGTCTTCCCGACGTTCCTGAACGAGACGAAGGCGACGATGGCGAGGTTGAAGAGCTTCTCACTCGACACCGATCCCCTGATCCGGGAGCTCGACCCCGTGGCGCAGAATCTCGGGCCGACGCTCCACGCGGTGCAGGAGCTCTCGCCCAACCTGCGGAGCTTCTTCTACACGCTCGCGCTCCGTCCGGCGAGCAAGGGCAACAATCTCGTCGCGGTCTCGCAGACCGGCCTGCCCGCCGTGAGCGACGTGCTCGCCGGTGCCAAGCCGCTGCTCGGGTCGCTCGGCCCGTTCCTCGAGCAGCTGGGCCCGATCTTCGATTGGCTCTCACTGCACCAGCAGCTGATCTCGGACTTCGTCTCCAACGGCGCGACGGGGCTCGCCGCGACGACGACGACCTTCGGCGGAGCGGGCTTGAAGTGCAACGGCGTCCCGTGCGGCCACTACCTGCGCCAGTTCGGCCCGACCGGTCCCGAGACGCTGGCGATCTACCAGAACCGCGACCCGGACAACCGAGGCAACACGTATCCGCCGCCGCTGTGGGCCGCGGACAAGAGTGTGTTCACCGAGGGCGTTCCCCCATCGTTTGACTGCAAGAACACCGGGGCCCCCGGCAACGGGTCAGAGCCGGCAGACGACACGCCGGGCACTGGCCACATGGCGTGCTGGGTCGCGCCGCCGCTCCCAGGCGCGAAGGGCCCCCACCAGATCCCGCACATCACGGCGGCGCAGTACTCGGACAGATAGGTACGCGCGCGAGTGCTACGCCGCGCTGGCGTGAGATCGGGCGCGGCCGTTCGTCAGCGCGAGCCCGTTGAGCAGCCGGTCCACGAGCTTCTGATCGCCGCGGACTTCGAGCCCGCCACGGTCGGGGTCGGGTGAGAACGCGTTGACCCAGGCGGCGACGTCGCCGCTGGCGCGCGCGTCCGGATTGTCGGCCGGCCGCTCGGCCAGCGTCACGCGGTCGCCCTCGAGCGTGAACGAGAAGACCGCGGCCTCGCCGTCCTGCTTCCCGTCGATGACGGTGAACTCGATCGTTGCGTGCGCCCCGTCGGGATGGACCAGCCCCGGCGCGAGCCTGAAGATCGCGCCGATGTCGATGTTCTCCGAGGCACGTGGCGGACCCCAGGCCCACTCGTAACCCCAGCGGGCGAGCTCCGCGAGAATCGGCATCAGCTCGCGGGCCCGCTCGGTCAGCTCGTAGTCGACCCGTGGCGGGACCTCGCGGTAGCGCTTTCGCGTGAGCATCCCGTCGGCGACCATGCGATTGAGCCGCGAGCGCAGCTGCTCGGTCGAGATTCCGGGCAGCACTCGTTGCAGCTCGACGAACCGCCGGGGGCCGGCGGCGAGGTCGCGCACGATCAGCAGGGTCCACTTATCGCCCACGAGATCGAGTGCGCGGGCGTCTGGCGACCACTGGTCGTAAGGATGGCGCTTTGGGGGTGGTACGTGAGGGACGAGACGCCTCCCGGTTGGACGGAACCTCCCTACCAACTTTGAGTCTAACGGACAACTCGCCGCCAGCAGCCAATTCGTTGGCCAATTCGACAAGTTTTGCGCGAGTTTTGCCGCGCGCTGTCGTTTACGGTCTCATGGGTGAATTGATCGTGCTTGCGGAGCGCCGTGCGGACCGGTCCCGACCGACCGGAAATCCGCGTCCGGCGTTCTTCTTCGATCTCAGCTGCCCGTTCTCGTACCTGGCGGCGGAGCGGGTCGAGCGCGTCGTCGGCGACGTCGCGTGGATCCCGACGGCTGGGACGCTCCTGCGCCAGAGCGAGCAGTTCTCGCGGGCCGCCGCCGTCCGCGCACACGCCGAGACGTGCGCGGTCGCGCTGAGGCTTCCACTCGTCTGGCCGGATCGTTTCCCCGCCGAGACGCCGGCCGCACTCAGAGCCGCGGCCTACGCCGGCGAGATCGGCGCCGGCTCGCGGTTCGCGATCGCCGCCCTGCGCCTGGCGTTCTGCGGCGGGTTCGACCTGGAGGATCCGGAGATCCTCGCCGAGTCGGCCGCCGCATCCGGCCTCAGCCTGCGCGCCTGCTTCTGCGCCGTCGGCGATCTCAGCCGCGACGGCGCGCTGCACGCGACGGCCCGGGGACTGCTCTCAAACGGCGTCCGGCAGTTGCCGGCGATCCGCGTCGGCCGGCACTGGTTCGACGGCGAGGGCGCGCTCGCGGCCGCCGCTGCGCTGATGCGCTCGGGCGCGATGCGCGACAGCCCGTTGGTGGGCTGACGGCGGCCCCGACCTCGATCCGACGACGAACGGCCGGTCATCCGATCGCGCGCCGGGGACCGCCATGCGGCGTAATGTGTCGCCCATGCCGGAGCCCATCGACCCCGCGGCGGCGCCGAGTCCGCCGCAGATCGGGGCCACTGGGCGGAGCGCCAACTGGTCCCAGCGAGCCCGCCTGCGGCGACGTCCCCGTCCCTTCGTCGCGGTCCGGCGGTTCTGGAATCTCGCCTGGCAGGCGGGTCTCACCGGGCTGGCCTCGATGGTCGCGTACAACATGCTGCTCGCGGTGATCCCCGTGGCGCTCCTGGGGCTGTTCATCGCGGGCCAGGTCCTGTCGAGCAGCGCCGTTCAGCACAGCGTGTTGACCGACCTCTCCGAGCTGTTTCCCGGCACCACCCGGAGCACGCTCAACGACCTCCTGCGAGAGGTCGAGAACTCGACCACCGGCACCGGCGTACTCGCGCTGATCGCCAGCGTGTGGCTCGGCTCGTCGTTCTGGGGCGCGCTCGACACCAGCTTCACGCGGATCTACGGATGCACGGGCCGCACCTGGCTCAGGCAGAAGCGATTTGGGATCGTGATGGTCGTCGTGGTGCTCGTGTTCATG
Organism: uncultured Solirubrobacterales bacterium; assembly: GCA_963773165.1. Lineage (GTDB taxonomy): Bacteria > Actinomycetota > Thermoleophilia > Solirubrobacterales > Solirubrobacteraceae > Palsa-465. The sequence continues at coordinate 205,720 of CAVZAK010000035.1, read as the reverse complement.
ATCGCGACCGTGGCCGTTCCGACGGTCCAGGCCATCCTGCTGGCCGGCGCCGAGGACCTCCCGTTCGACCTCGCGCGGATCGCCGACCTCGTCTACGCGATCTCGCTCGGCGTGAGCATCGCGCTGCTGTTCGGCTGCCTGTCGCTGATCTACTCGCGCGTCCCGAACCGGTCGATTCCGTGGCGCGCGGTGTGGCCCGGGGCGCTCAGCGCGACCCTCGCGATCACGGTCGTCGACTACGCCTTCCCGGCCTACCTGTCGCACATCTCGACGATCGCCCGGTTCGGGACGACCGTCGTGTTCGTGCTGATCGTCCTCGGCTGGTTCTACGTCCTCGCCGTGATCATTCTCGGCGGCGGCGTCGTCAACGCGCTGCGGCTCGAGACGATCGAACAACAGCGCTGACGCGTGTTAGCGTGCCGCTCGTGGCCACGGAAACGTCGACCAAGCTCCACGGCGGCCGGCTGATCGCCAAGCGCCTGCGCGCGCACGGCGTCGAGAAGCTGTTCACGCTGTCTGGCGGCCACCTGTTCTCGATCTACGACGGCTGCCGCGCCGAGGGCATCGAGCTGATCGACGTCCGCCACGAGCAGACCGCCACGTTCGCCGCCGAGGGCTGGTCGAAGGTGACACGCTCGGTCGGCGTGTGCGCGCTCACCGCCGGACCGGGCGTCACCAATGGCATGAGCGCGATCGCCTCGGCCGCCCAGAATCATTCGCCGCTGGTCGTGCTCGGAGGCCGCGCGCCCCAGTTCCGCTGGGGCCAGGGCTCGCTTCAGGAGATCGACCACGTCCCGTTCGTCCGGCCGCTGACGAAGCTCGCCGCGACGGCCACGGCGACCGCGGAGATCCCGGCGATGGTCGACGAGGCCATCCGGGTCGCGCAGGCGCCGCACTCCGGCCCGACGTTCCTCGACTTCCCGCTCGACCAGGTGTTCATGGAGGTGTCCGAGCACGACGATCAACTCGCTCCCGGCCTCGCCGCCTGCAACCCCCGCCGATTCGGGCGCCACCGAGCGAGCCGCGGAGCTGCTCCGCGACGCCGAGCGGCCGGTGATCATGGCCGGGACCGGTCTGTACTGGGGCCGTGGCGAGGTCGCGCTCCGCGCGCTCGCCGAGCAGCTCCGCGTCCCCGTGTTCCTGAACGGGCTGGGGCGCGGTTGCCTGCCCGCGGATCACGACCTGTTCTTCTCACGCGCGCGCGGGGCAGCACTCGGCCAGGCCGACGTCGCGCTCGTGATCGGCGTGCCGCTCGACTTCCGCCTCGGCTTCGGCGCCGCGTTCGGGCAGGACGCCGAGATCGTCGTCATCGACGTCGCCGAGCCCGAGCGCGATCACCCGCGCCCGGTCGCCGCCGAGCTGTACGGGGCGCTGGAGGCGACGCTCGAAGCGCTGGCCACCGCGGCGTCCGGCGACGGCGCGGCCGCCGAGCGCGAGGAGTGGCTGGCGTCGCTGCGCGCGATCGAGGAGGAGAAGCGAGCGGGGGAGGCGGCCGAGCTCGCCGACCCGCGCGCGCCGCTTCACCCGATGCGGATCTACGGCGAGCTGGCGCAGCTGCTCGACCGCGACGCGATCGTGGTCGGCGACGGCGGCGACTTCGTCTCCTACGCGGGTCGCCTGGTCGACTCCTACGAGCCGGGCTGCTGGCTCGATCCGGGGCCGTTCGGTTGCCTTGGGTCGGGTCCGGGGTACGCGCTTGCGGCGAAGCTCGCGCGGCCCGACCGTCAGGTCGTGCTGCTGCTCGGCGACGGCGCGTTCGGCTTCGCCGGGATGGAGCTCGACACGCTGGCCCGCCACGGCGTGGCGGTCGTCGGGGTGATGGGAAACAACGGGATCTGGGCGCTCGAGAAGCACCCGATGGAGTTCCTGTACGGCTACTCCGTCGTCGCAGATCTGCGGCCGGGGACGCGCTACGACCTGATGGCGCAGGCGCTGGGGTGCGACGGCGAGTTCGTGCAGCGACCCGATGAGCTCCGGCCCGCGCTCGAGCGAGCGTTCTCCAGTGGCCGGCCGACGCTCGTCAACGTGCTCACGGACCCGAGTGTGGCGTACCCGCGGCGGTCGAATCTGGCGTAGGTCGGCGATACACAGCGCCACCCGCGTCCAGCCCTCGGGGCAGAGCCCCTGATCTCTGGTCGGAGCCCCCGGACACGAAAACCGCCCGCGTTTCAGCGGGCGGCTTCCGATCCAGGTTTGGCCCAATCGGGACGGGCAGGGGTACGTGCCAGAAAGGGCCGTTTAGAGTGGCTCGGGCGGCGGGAGGCGCCGATGTCTGCGGCTTCGCCCGAACCTATGTTGGGGTTCCGGTTCGCTTTCGCAAAGCCCTCACCCCGCGGAGCATCATCGCGTCTGATCCCTGACCGGGCAATCGAACATTCGTCCAGTACTGGCTGGCCAGCCAACTGGACGCTTTCTGGACGTATTCAGTTCCGCTTCATCCCCCGATTTTTGGAAGATTACCGCTGTAGCGGCTCTCCTGTCTCCAACAGCGTCTTCAGGCCGCTGAGCACGAACATCCAGCCCGATCCGTGGACGCTGTCGCGCGTCTTCGGCGAGTTATCCAGTTGGTCGTGAACCACGGTCAGCTTACATACGCCCTGTTCACCTGGCTCGATCTCCCAGGTCACGCGGCTGACCGGCTCGGCGGCCATTTCGGTGTCGTAGAGGGACCGCCAGCCGTGGACGAGCCGGCGCGGCGGGTCGGCCTCGATGACCGACTCGTCGCCCCACTGCTCGCCGTCTGGGCCGAGCGAGGTGTACCGGCCGTCGGCGACCGTGATGCGCGCGCCGTGGAAGTACCGGGCGGTGAACTCGGGCGTGGTGATGGCCTCCCAGATCCGCTCTGGCGGGGCCTTGATGAACACCTGGTAGACCTGCGTGGGGGGTGCTTCGACCATCGTCGTCATAGTGACTCCTCCAGCTCTCCTTTGAGCTCCGTGAGCGCGCTCACCTGGCGCTCGGTGTACTTGTCGATCCACCTGTCGTGGATAAGCCGGATCGGAACGGGATTGAGGAAGTGCAGCTTCTCCCGCCCCGATCGGCGGTGAACGACCAGGCCCGCGTCCTCGAGCACCCGCAGGTGCTTCATCACGCCGAAGCGCGTCATCTCGAGCTCCGACTCGAGCTCCGTGAGCGTCAACCCCTCACGCTCGAACAGGCGGTCGAGGAGGTGGCGGCGGGTCGAGTCGGCCAGAGCCTTGAACACGCGGTCGTCGTCGTTCACGGTGGCGATGATAGGTGACTATTTAGTCACATGTCAAGAGTCGGGCGGGCGGCCCGGTAAACAGTGGGCACTGGGGAGGGGACGGGGAGCGATCGGGGCCGTTTCGATGATGCACAGCACGGAGGCAACTTCGGCGTTTTCGTCCCACCCCTCGGGACAAGAACGCCGAAGTTCGCAGCGGCGGGCGCCGGTGCCCTCGCCGACCCCCTCTCCCTGCTGCCTTTACCGAGCCGATCGCCACCCCCCGCCACAACGAATTCCCGCCAATTCCACCCAGGTAACATGGGATTACAGATGCGGGAGCTGTTCTCCTTCCCCAACCCCGTGAACGAGAAGGCCGCGCGCGTGGTCGCGGGCGCCGTGCTCGCCACCGCCCTGCTGATCCTCGCCACGTCCTGGTACTGGCTACTGATCCCGCTGGCGTACGGCTTCTGGGCGCGGGTGCTGACCGGGCCGACGCTCAGCCCGCTGGGGACGGTGGCGCAGAAGGTGATCGCGCCACGGTTGGGCCCGTCGAAGTCCGTGCCCGGCCCGCCGAAGCGGTTCGCTCAGGGGATCGGCGCGGCGTTCTCGACGGCGGCGCTGATCCTGGCGCTGATCGCCCACGCGTACACCGCCGCCGACGTCGTACTCGGCCTGCTCGCGGTCGCGGCCGGGCTCGAGTCGATCTTCGCCGTATGCCTCGGCTGTCAGGTGTTCGCGCTGCTGATGCGCGCCGGGGTGATCCCCGAGCGCGTGTGCGCTGAGTGCGCCGACATCGGCCTTCGGCGCTTACGAGCTCAGTCCTAGGGCGGCGCCGCGCAGGATGTCGTGCTCTGAGACCTCAGTCTCGCTGAGCCCGAACAGATCGAGGACGCACAGCAGGATCACGGCGCCGGCGACGATCGTCGGCGCGCGATCGGGCTGGAGTCCCGGCACCTGTCGCCGCTCCGCAAGAGGCATGCCCGCGAGCCTTTTGAGGAGCGACTCGCACTCGGCCCGTGTCAGCACGTAGCCGTGGACCTTCTCCGGATCGTAGGGGTCGAGTGCCTGTGCGATCGCGGCCAATGACGTCGCGGTCCCGGCGACGGCGATCGCGTGCTCGACATCGTCGCGCCACCTCGGCGGGACGTTCTCGGACAGGATCGCCTGGACGTCTTCGCGGACCTCTTCGAGCTCGGCGTCGGTGGGCGGGTCGGTGGCGATGTGGCGCTCGGTCTGGCGGACCACGCCGGCCTGGTTGGAGACGTGGAACTCGGCCCTGCGCCCGGTGCCGATCACCGTCTCGGTGGAGCCGCCGCCGATGTCCACGACCAGCGTCGGGGTGTCGTCATCCGGATCGCGGTCGCTGGTGGCACCGAGGAACGTCAGCTGCGCCTCCTGATCGCCGGTGAGGATGTGGGGGGTGAGGCCGTAGCGCTGCTCGACCGCGTCGGCGAACTCCGCGCCGTTCGCCGCGTCGCGGACGGCGCTCGTGAGCACGGCGAGCGCCACGTCCGCACCGTGGCGCTCGATCAGCTCCCGGTAGCGCGCGAGGGTTACGTACACCCGCTCCATCGCGTCCTCGCGCAGGCGGCCGTCGGCGTCCACCCCGGCGCCGAGCCGGGTGACGACGCTGTGGCGCTCGAGCTCATCGGTGACGCGGCCGTCCTGCACGTCGGCGATCAGCAGCCGCGTCGAATTGGAGCCGATGTCGACGACCGCGACGCGCATCAGCTGAGGGTGTTGACCTGGTGGGGCATGGGTTTATCGGCGAGCGCGGCCAGCAGGTTGTCGACGGCGATGTCGGCCATCTTCTCCCTCGCCGCGCGGGTGGCGGAGCCGATGTGGGGCGTGATTATCAGGTTGGGAGCTTGGTACAGGGGGTCGGTCGCTGGGAGCGGCTCGGGATCGGTCACGTCGAGCGCGGCGCCGGCAATCGTGCCATCGCTCAGAGCCGCGCGCAGCGCATCATGGTCGACGATCGGGCCTCGCGCCGTGTTAACGAGGATGGCGGTCGGGCGCATTCTCGCCAGCGCCGCCGCATCGATCAGATGGTACGTCTCCGGGGTCAGCGGGCAGTGGAGCGAAACGAAGTCCGACCGTTCGAGCAATTCCTCGACCGGTTCGCCGGCCCCCGCGGAGACGACCGTCATCTCGAACCCGCCGGCGCGCTGCGCCACGGCTCGCCCGATCCGTCCGAACCCGATGATCCCGAGCGTCGCCCCGTGGACCTCGGCGCCGAGATAGCGCCCCGGCTCCCACGTCAGCCAGTCGCCGTCACGGGCATCGGCGATCGCCTTGGGCAGCCGGCGCGCCGCCGCCATCAGCAGCGCGAACGCCAGGTCCGCAGTGGCGTCGGTCAGCACGTCGGGAGTGTTGCCGACGGCGATGCCCCTCGCGGTCGCGGCGTCGACGTCGATGTTGTCGTAGCCGACGGCGTAGTTGGCGATCGCGCGCAGATCGGGTGAGCGCTCGAGCAGGTGGGCATCGATCCTGTCGGTCAGCAGCGTCAGCAGCCCGGCGGCGGTCGCCGCCCGCGCCGCCAGCTCGTCCGGTGGCGGCGGCAGCCGGCCGTCCCAGACCTCGACGTCGTGCGCGGCGCAGAGGCGCTCGAGCGCCGAGCCCGGGAGCCGGCGGGTGACGAAGCAGCGAGCCACTCCGCCAGATTCTTACCGGTTGGGCTAGCGCTCCGCGACGACGAGCGGTTCTTCGCTGGCAGCGGGCGCCGGCGCCTGGTCCCGCTGCGTGCGGGGCCGGATGTTCGGCAGCCCGAACAGCGCCACCAGCCCGCCGATGAACGCGAAGGCGGCAGCAACCCAGAACGCGATCTGGAACCCGCTCGTCAGCGCCTCGCTGACACTGGTCCCGGCGTGGTGGATAGCGCTGTTGGTGTGGGCGGTGGCGATCGCAGCCAGGATCGCCAGCCCGAGCGCTCCGCCGAACAGGCGCGAGGTGTTGACAAGGCCAGAGGCGAGTCCCGCCTCGCGGGGCTTGACCCCGGCGACCGCGGAGATCGTCGCTGGGACGAACGCCAGTCCGATCCCGATGGCCACGAGCAGCGAGGGCACGAGGAAGTCGCTGAGGTAGGTGCCGCCGGGCGCGATGCCGGTGAACAGCGCCAGGCCGACGGTCTGCGCCAGCATCCCGGCCACGAGCAGCCGCTTGGCGCCGTACTTGATCACCGCGCGCGAGGCGAGCACCGAGCCCGCGACGATGCACAGCGTCATCGGCAGGAAGGCCAGACCGGCTCTGATCGGCGAGTAGCCGAGCACCTCCTGGAGGTAGAGCGAAGCGAAGAACCACATCCCGAATGTCGCGCCGCCAACGAGCAGCACCACCAAGTTCGCGGCGCTGAGCGTGCGCGAGCGCCAGATCCGCAACGGCATCAACGGTGCCTTCGCGAACCAGCCCTCGATCACGACGAACGCGGCCATCAGCGCGACGCCGGCCGCTATCAGCCCGAGCGTCGACGCATCGCCCCAGCCGGTCACGTCGGTGCGGACGATGCCGAGCACCAGCAGCGAGAGCCCGAGGGTCGCGGTCAACGCGCCGGCGAGGTCGAAGTCACGGTCGGCCGCCTCGTTGCGGCCCTCGCAGATGAACCGCTGCGCCAGCAGCGCCGCGATGAGCCCGATCGGAACGTTGATGAACAGGATCCAGCGCCACCCCAGCAGGTCGGTGAGGACTCCTCCGAGCAACACCCCGGCGGCGCCGCCGGCGCCGCCCATGGCACCCCAGATGCCGACGGCTCGGTTACGCGCGGCGCCTTCCGCGAAAGTGGTCGTGAGGATCGAAAGCGAGGCCGGGGCTATGACCGCGCCGCCAAGACCCTGGACCGCGCGCGCGGCGATCAGCGTTGCCTGGGACTGGGCGAGGCCGCCGGCGAGCGACGCCAGGGCGAACAGCACGAGGCCGGAGACGAACACCCGTCGGCGACCGAGAAGGTCGGCGGCGCGGCCGCCCAGCAGCAGGAACCCAGCGAACGTGACCGTGTAGGCGTTGACCACCCACTGGAGGTCTTGCTCGGAGAAGCCGAGGCCGTGGCGAATCGCGGGGAGCGCGACGTTGACAACCGAGACGTCGAGGATGACCATGAACTGCGCCAGGCACGAGAGGATCAGCGTGGCGCGGAGGTGGACGTGCTGCTGGGTAGCTTCGGGCTCCATAACCCTCCGGTTTGCGCGGTTACGACGACCAAAAAAGACAGTAGCAACCTGTTCGATGGCCGTCGTACAATCAAACGCGTGAGCGTCACACGTCGTGAGATCGCGGAGGACTTCGGTGCTCTATCGCACCCGCCGAGAGCCAAGCTCGAGCTCGCCGCGGTGCTGCACGCGCTCAGCGATCCGATGCGGCTCCTGATCGTCGGCGGCCTCGCCGTCGGCTCGGAGCGGACGTGCGGGAGCTTCGACCTCCCGGTCGTCAAATCGACGTGCACTCACCACTTCAAGGTCCTCCGTGAGGCCGGGGTAATCCGCCAGCGGCTCGAGGGCACGACGCGGCTGAACTCGCTCCGGCGCGAGGATCTCGAGCACTGCTTCCCGGGCCTGCTCGATGCGGTGCTGGCCGCTGCGGGGGAGCGTCAGCGCGGCGGATCCTAAGCCGCCGGCCCCTTCACGCCATCGTCAGTCCGCCGCTGACCGACAGGGTCTGGCCGGTCACGAACGACGCCCGATCGGAGGCGAAGAAGGCGACGGCGCCGGCGATGTCCCGGGGCTCGGCGAGCCGGCGCATCGGCACCGCCCGGCGCAGCGACTCGATCACTCGCGCGGTGTCCTGGCCCGTGCCGATCATCTGCGAAAGCATCGGCGTCCCCGTGGGCCCCGGGCAGACCGAATTCGCCGTGACCCCGTAGCGGGCCACCTCGCGCGCCAGCGTCTTCGTGAACGCCACCACCGCGCCCTTGGCGCCCGAGTAGACGGCCTCGTTCGAGGAGCCGACACGGGCCGCATCCGAGCCGATGTTCACGATCCGCCCGCGCTCGCGCTCGACCATCCCCGGCACGATGCGGTGGCATGTCCGCAGGCAGCCCTTGTAGTTGAGCTCGATCACGCGGTCCCAGAACGGGGGCTCGGTGTCGAGGAACGGTCGGAACTCGTCCCACCCGGCATTGTTGACGAGGACCTCGATCGGGCCGAGTTCCTGCTCGACGCGGCGGACCGCGGCGTCGACCGAGTCGGCGTCGGTCACGTCGAGGTGGACCGCCAACCCGTCGACGCTCGCCGCCGTCCGCGCCGCCTCCGAATCCAGGATGTCCGCGACGACGACGCGGAGACCGTCGGCGGCGAGCTCGCGGACGATCGCCTCGCCGATCCCGCGGGCACCGCCGGTGACAAGCGCTATCCGTGAATCGGCCATGCGGCAGAGTATGTCTTCCAGGCAGGCGATTCAGGAGGTGGGCGATGAAGAAGTTGGTTGGCGTCCGTGTGTTCGCCAACAACACCCGCGGGTTCGCGCTCGCCACGACCAGGGCCGGCGAGACGTATCCCGCGATAACGACGAACGCCGGCACCACGTGGCGGGTGAACGGGCCGGTGTTCCACATCCCGGCCGCGGACGCGCCACAGGTCGTCACGCAGGTCGGGATGACGAACCGGCGGACGTACTTCGCGTGGGGCGGCCCGTTCGGTGGGAACGTGGTCAACGTCACCAGCGACGGCGGCAAGCGCTGGTATCAGACCTTCCTGGGCGGCGCCGTGCTGTCGGTCGTCAGCGATGGCCCGCACAAGCTGATCGCGGTGGCGGAGGGGAGCACCGGTGGCGTCGGCAGCCCGATAGCGGCGACGTGGCTCTACGTCTCCAGCGACGGCGGTCGGCACTGGCGCTATACGACGGGCGTCAATGGGTCGTAGGCTCTGCGGCGATGACCACGAAGCTCGAGATCGAGCAGAGGCCACTCGGCCGCTCGGAACTGACCGTGCCCCGGATCGCGCTCGGCTGCGGCAACTTCGGCGGCGTGGGCTCGGCGCCTGAGCTGTTCGGCCAGGGGCTGAGCGAGGATCAGGCGTTCGAGCTGATGGACGCCGCGTGGGCGCTCGGGATCGACTATTTCGACACGGCGGACGCCTATGGAGGCGGTCGCAGCGAGCTCGCCATCGGCCGCTGGATCGCCTCGCGGGGGGTCCGGCCTGGGTTGACGACAAAGACGTACAACCCGATGGACAGCGGCGAGGACAGCGGCCTCTCGCCAGAGCGGATCGAGCGCCAGCTCGAGTCGAGCCTCCGGCGACTCGGCGTGGACCGCGTCGAGCTGTACCTCGCGCACGAGTTCGACCCGTATACCCCGTTGGGCGAGACGATCGGGGCGTTCGAGGAGGCGCAGGCCGCAGGCCGGACCAGGACGTACGGCGTGAGCAACTTCGACTCGTTCCAGCTCGAGGCGGCGACGAACATCGGCTCCCCGCAGGCGATCCAGAACGAGCACTCCCTGTTGGCCGGCGCCGAGGCCGTCCTTTCGGTGTGCGCCGAGCGGCGGGTCGCGTTCTCGGCGTTCAGCCCGCTCGCCGGCGGATGGCTGACCGGCAAGTACAGGCGCGGCGAGTCGTTCCCGCCGGGGTCGCGGATGACGCAGCGGCCCGGACCGTACGAGCCGCTGATCACCGATCGGACATTCGACGCGCTCGATCAACTGCGCTCGCTCTCCGAGGAGCGGGGCACGTCGATGGCCGGCACGGCGCTGGCGTGGTTACTGGCCGACGATCGCGTCACGCAGGTCGTCGTCGGGCCCGGCCGCCCGGATCATCTGGAGCCGGTGCGCGAGGCGCTCGCACACCCACTCGCCGCAGACGAGCTCGTGCATCTGACGAGCGCGTTCGCCTGATGCTGTTCCTCAGCCACAAGGACGTGATCGCGGCGCTCGATCCTGGCGAGTGCGCCGACGCGATGGCCGGCGTGCTCGCCGCCCACGCGCGCGGCGAGACATTCATGCCGCTCCGCTCGATCATGGCCCCGCCCGAGGCCGCCGGATTTCTGGGACTGATGCCGGGCTGGCGGGGCGGGGAGGAGCCGGTGTTCTCACTCAAGACGATCTGCCTGATGCCGGGCAACCCGGCGCGCGGCCTCGACGCCCACCAAGGGCTCGTGACTCTGTTCGACGGTGAGATCGGCGTGCCGACGGCGGTGCTCGACGCCTCTGCGGTCACCGAGATCCGCACGGCGGCCGTAACCGCGGTGGCGACGCGCACGCTTGCCCGTCAGGACGTCAGCGTGCTCGCAATCCTCGGCGCGGGGGTCCAGGCGCGTTCCCATCTGGACGCGCTCACCCGCGTGCGGGAGTTCGACCGGATCCGGTTCTACGCGCCGACCGAGGCGCACACGCGGGCGCTGGTGCAAGCCGCGGCCGGCGACGGCCTGCCCGAGCTGATCATCGCGCCGAGCGCCGAGGAGGCCGTCCGCGGTGCTGACGTCGTCGTCGTCGCGACGAGCTCGCGCCAGCCGGTGATCGAGCGCGACTGGCTCGGTCCCGGCGCCCACGTCAACGCCGTGGGCGCGAGCAGTCCGACGGCCCGCGAGATCGACACCGCCACCGTCGCCGCGAGTGCGCTGTTCTGTGATAGCCGCGAGTCGGTGCGAAACGAGGCGGGCGAGTTCCAGCTGGCGATCCGCGAGGGGCTGATCGAGGGCGAGAGCCACATCCGGGCCGAGCTGGGGGAGGTGCTGGCCGGCCTAGAGCCGGGCCGGCGCGACGATCATGAGCTGACGCTGTACCGCTCGCTTGGGCTCGCCGTGCAGGACCTTGCCGCGGCCGAGCTCGCCGTCCGCACTGCGCGCGCCAACGGCCTGGGAACGGAGGTCGAGCTGTGATCCCGCTTCCCGAGATCGAGGCGGCGCGCCAGCGGATCGCCGGCGCCGCGATTCGGACGCCGCTCGTCCGCCTGGGCGTCGACGATGCCCCGGCCGAGATCTGGCTGAAGCTCGAGACGCTCCAGCCGATCAACTCGTTCAAGATCCGCGGCGCCACGAACGCGATTCGCCGCGCGCCGGAACGCGAGCGAGCGCGGGGACTGGTCACGGCCAGCGCCGGCAACATGGCGCAGGGGGTGGCGTGGGCTGCGCGCGAGCTCGGGCTGAGCGCGACGATCGCCGTCCCGGAGCACGCCCCCGAGGCGAAGCTGGCGGCGATCGAGCGGCTCGGTGGGCGCGTTGTCAAGCTCCCCTACGACGAGTGGTGGAACGTGATCGTCACCCACCACGTCGACGGCGTCGATGGGCTGTTCATCCATCCGGTGGAGGACGAGGGCGTGATGGCCGGCAACGGCACGATCGGCCTGGAGATCCTCGAAGACCTCCCTGATCCCGATGCGGTAGTCATCCCCTACGGCGGTGGCGGGCTGACCGTGGGGATCGCGAGCGCGGTGCTGGCGCTGCGCCCGGGCACGAAGATCTACACGGCCGAGCCCGAGACCGGCGCGGCGCTGGTGGCGGCGCTGGAGGCGGGCGGCCCGAAGACGGTCGACTACCAGCCGTCGTTCGTCGACGGCGCCGGCAGTCGCCGCGTGCTCGATCCGATGTGGCCGCGCGTGACGGCGCTGATCGACGACGCGTTCGCGGTCCCGATTCCCGACGCCGCCGCTGCGATCCGGACGATGGCCGAGCGGGTGCGCGTGATCGCCGAGGGCGCAGGGGCGCTGGCCGCTGCCGTCGCGCTGTCGGGTCGCGCGGGCTCGGGCAAGGTCGTGTGCGTGGTGTCCGGCGGCAACATCAACCTCGGCAAGTTGGCGGAGATCCTTGAAGGAGGTGCGGGATGAGCGAGCCCGCCCAGCCCGATTTTCAATCGCCGGTCCTCCCAGGCCGGGGCGCGAGCGACTACGAGCGCTATCTGAGGACCGATGAGCTGCTGTCGCTGCAGAAGACGCCGGAGGAGCAGGTCCACCGCGACGAGCTGCTGTTCCAGACCGTCCACCAGACGTCGGAGCTGTGGCTGAAGTTCGCCGCGACCGAAGCCGAGGAGGCGGCCGCGCTCGTCGAGCGCGACGAGGTGGCGCCGGCGCTGCGGCTGCTGCGCCGCTCTGTCCTCTGCCTCCAATACGTCACCACCCAGCTGGACATGCTCGACCAGATGAATCCGTGGGACTACTCGAAGATCCGCGTTGCGCTCGGTCACGGCGCTGGCTTCGACTCGCCGGGGTTCAGGCGAATGCCCGCCATCACGCAGCGCCTGTCGAAGGCCTTCGATCGACAGCTCGAGCGGGCCGGCCTCGAGCTCACCGAGGTCTACAGGCGTTCGCGGGAATTCGAGGACCTCTACCAGCTGGCCGAGCTCCTGACCGAGTGGGACGAGCGGATCTGGATCTGGCGGTTCCGGCACTACGTCACCGTGGCGCGGGCACTCGGCGAGGACACCATCGGCACGCAGGGAACCCCCGTCCAGGTGCTCGGCAAGCTGATCGCCCAGCGCCAGCTGCCCCGTCTGTGGGACGCGCGCAGCCGGCTGGTGGAGCTGTTCGACGCAGAGCGGGCGGCGGAGTAGCGCCCGGCGGCCCGCGGATTAGCGCCGGGCGGCCGGGCGGAGTTAGCGGCCGGCGGCCGACCGGAGGCCGTCCACGAGCCGGTCGACCTCTTCCTCGGTGTTGTAGTGGATGAAGCCGATCCGGATCGCCTCGTTCTCGTAGCCGAGGCGCTTGTAGAGGTCCAGTGAGTACCAGGAGTCGTGCGCCCATACACCGATGTCGCGCTCGGCGAGGTGGCTGACGACGTGCGCCGCCGGCACCGTTGGAACGTTGACGAGGAACGTCGGCACGCGACCCTCCATCGACGGCAGCCCGTAGACCGTCAGCTCGTCCCGGGCCGAGGCCAGGAACCGCTCGCCCAGCGAGCGCTCGTACGGGACGATCGCCTGGAAACCGCCGATCGACTCGAGATAGACGAGCGTGGCGTTGAAGCCGGCGAGCAGCTCGTAGGGCAGGGTGCCGGTGGCGAACCGCCGGCCGAGCGGCGTGGTCGGAGCCGGCCGCGCCTTGTACGGACGCCACAGCTCGGTGACCCGAGCCCGGCCGTAGGCGACACCGAGGTGCGGGCCACAGAACTTGTACGGCGAGCAGATCAGTACATCGGCATCGATCTCGCGCACGTCGATCGGGTGATGCGCGGCGTAGTGGACGGCGTCGATCCAGGCGAGCGCGCCGGCGTCGTGCGCCATTCGGCATACGCGCTGGGCGTCGACGACCGTGCCCACGGCGTTTGACGCCCACGCAAACGCGACCACGCGGGTGCGGGGACCGAGCTTTCGCTCGAGGTCGTCGTAGTCGAACGTCGTGTCGGGCATTCAGCTCGACGTGGCGGACGACGAGGTCCCGGTCGTGGGCGAGCTCGAGCCACGGGGCGACGCCGCCGTCGTGATCGAGTGACGAGACGAGGATCTCGTCGCCGGGGGCGAAGTCCCGTCCCGCCGTGCGCGACAGCGCGAAGTCCAGTGAGGTCATGTTCGGGCCGAACGTGATCTCCTGGGGGTCGCAGCCCAATAGCCGGGCGGCGCCGGATTCGGCGGTGTCCAGGATCTCCTTGACGCGCAGGCTCGTGTCGTACACGGCGCCGAGGTTGGCGCTTGCTTCGCGCAGTGCTCGCGCGATAGCGTCGCCGACTTCGTCGGGGACCTGAGAGCCTCCCGGCGCGTCGAGAAAGGCAAAACCGGTCTGCAACGAGGAGAACCGTCGCCGGACGGCACCGACATCGAGTTGATTCAGTACGTCCGCCATCGCCCCTCCTTCCAACGACGCTTTGCGTAACGCAATCGCAAGCATAGGCAGCTTGCACCCGCCCATCCGGGATGGTTTGATCAAGACTACAAGATCAAACTTGGGGTGAGAGGGGCAGTTTGAGTTTCCGTGTGATCCGCGTCGCCGAGGCGAGTTGGCAGGGGTCCGTACCCGAGGGTGACGGCCGTCTGGAGCTGGGAAGTGGGGCGTTCGAGGGCCCGTATTCGCTGCGTACGAGGGTGGAAAACGTCGAGCGCGCCACCAACCCCGAGGAGCTGATCGCGGCCGCGGAGGCCGGGTGCTTCACGATGTCGCTGGCGAACCTGCTCGGCGAGGCCGGCCATCCGGCACGCGATCTGCGCACGACCGCGCGGGTGAGGCTCGAGCAGGTCGAGACCGGGTTCGACATCACGCTGATCGAGCTGCGCGCCGTCGGCGATGTCCCCGGCGTCGACGCCGCGACGTTCGAGCGGATCGCCAACGAGGCCAAGAACTGCACGGTCTCACGGGCGCTCGCCGGAACGGAGATCACGCTGGAGGCGACGCTTGCAGCCCAGTGACCGCCGGCGCCGCGCCGGCAGGTGGTTGACCACGACCGGGCGAATCAGGGAGGGTGTCCTATGAGCGCGCTCGAACAGACGGTGCTCGAGTTCACGCCTCGCCACCCGGCGGTCCGGGAAACCGGAGACGCCGAGGAGGTGCTGTTCGTGCTCAGCGGTGAGGGCACGCTGAGGCTCGAGGACGCGCGCTTCCAGCTCGCGCCCGAGACCGGCGCCTACCTGAGACCCGGCGAGGAGTACGAGCTCGAGGCCCACGAGCCCGACCTGATGCGGGTCGTCTCGGTGCTGATCTCGAACCCGGTGCCGGCAGACGCGCAGGCGACACGAGAGGTCGTGCGACGGCTCGAGGACCAGGAGGCGCAGTCGGCGACGACCGCGCGCGAGTTCCGGATCGTCGCCGATCCGAGCAGTGGCCTCCAATCGGCCACGCAGTTCGTCGGCTACATCCCGAGGGCGCGCGCGCCCGAACACTTCCACACGTACGACGAGGTCATCTACGTGCTCGACGGCGAGGGCGTCCTGCACGTCGGCGACGCGGACCGGCCGCTCTCGGCCGGCTCGTCGATCGAATTGGCAGCGCGGACCGTCCACTGCCTTGAGAACACGGGCGAGGACGTGATGCGGATCGTCGCGGTGTTCACGCCCGCCGGCTCGCCGGCGGCCGCCTACTACCCCGACGGGACCCCGGCGCACCCGAGCGCGCCGACCATAACGACATCAGATTCCACATCGTGAGAAATCTCCACAGGAGGTCAACATCAGTGAAGGGACGAATCATCGTCGCCGCGATGGCGCTCGCCGCAATCGGCGTGGCGGGTTGCGGCAGCAGCAGCAGTAGCAGCAGCACCACGTCCACCACGGCCGCGGCGAGCACGAGCAACACCAAGTGCGTTGCCTCGATCGCGGTCGAGGGGCCGTTCACGGGTCCGGTGGCGCCGGTGGGTCTCGAGCAGCTGCACTTCGCGCAGCTGGCCGTGGCCAATGACAACGCGGCGGACCACACGAATGTGACCCTCGCCCAGGACGACACACAGCTGACGCCGTCCATCGCCACGACCAAGACCCAGTCGATCATCGCAACGCCTGCCGTTGCCGTGGTCGGGCCGTCGGGCAGCCAGGAGGTCGAGGCAGTCGGACCACTGCTCGCCAGAGCGGGGTTGGCGGGCGTCTCTGGATCGGCGACCCTTCCAGCCCTCACGAGCAGCGGCGCCAACAAGACGTTCTTCCGCGTGGTGCCGGACGACGACGTCCAGGGACCGCAGGATGCCAACTACATCGTCACTCACCTGCACCCCAAGGGCGTTCTGATCATCGACGACGACGAGGCCTACTCGCAGGGCATCACCAAGGTCATGATCCCGATCCTGCAGAAGGCGGGGATCAAGGTCAATCACCAGACCTACGACGGCACGGACACCGGAGCGACGCTGTCCAACGCGCTCTCGTCGCTCGTGACCTCACAGTTGACCTCGAATGAGCAGGTCGCGGTGCTGCCGTGGCAGACGGCCGCGAATGCGCAGCAGTTCGGGCTCGATGCGCAGCAGCAGCACAAGAAGGTGATCCTGTTCGGAACCGACGGCACCAACTCGCCGTCGCAGTTCCACATCCCGGGCACCTACATCTCGACGTTCGGACCCGACATCTCCACGTCGAGCAGCCCGCTGGACAAGTCCGTCGTCGCTGGTGTCGCCAAGTACGGTCCGTACGGCGCGTTCGGCGTGCCGACGTACGCGGCGACCGATGTCGTGATGAAGGCGATCGCGTCGGTCTGCAAGGCCGGGCAGACGCCGAGCCGCTCCAACGTGCTCGCCGCAATCAAGACGACGAACATTCCCGCCGCGGCGAACGTGCTCAGTCAGCCGATCTCGTTCACCTCAAACGGGAACCTGTCGGGCCAGCCCGGTTACCTGTTCCGCGTCAACAGCGCAGGCAAGTACATCGAGATCCCACCCAAGTAAGCGAGAAGTGACGGATCGTCGGTAAGACCACGGCGCCGCCCGCGAACGCGGGCGGCGCCGTCCGCGTCAAGAGTGTTAGAAACGGCACAGGCACGTGCAGGTCTTCATCCAAACACTTGTCAACGGACTGACCACAGGCTGCCTCTACGCGCTGATCGCGCTCGGCTACACGATGGTCTACGGGGTGCTGAAGTTGCTGAACTTCGCCCACGGCGACGTGTACGCGGTCGGGGCCTACATCGGCTACGTCGTGCTCCAGATCTTCGGTGGCTCGACCGCTCTAGCGATCCCCGTGCCGTTGCTCCTGGTCGTCATGTTCGTCGCAGCGGCCGGCGGTTGCGGCTTCCTCGGCGTCGCGATGGAGCGCTTTGCCTACAGGCCGCTGCGTAACGCGCCGAGAATCGCGCCGCTGATCACCGCGCTCGGCCTCTCGTTCGTGCTCGAGAACACGATCCTGCTGCTGTTCGGCGGGTTTCCGCGCACTTACAACACCAACGCGTACATATCGTCCACGAACGGGATCAACATCGGCGATCTCCACATCGACACGGTCCAGATCCTGATCTTCGTGCTGACCGCGGTGATGTGTCTTGGCCTCAAACTGACCGTCGACCGCACGACGCTGGGCAAGTCGATGCGCGCGGTGGCCTCGGATCGAGAGGCGGCTGAGATGCTCGGCATCGATGTCGACCGCACGATCGCGCTGACGTTCTTCATCGGCTCGGCGATGGCGGGCGTGGCCGGCGTGATGTCCGGGCTGGCGTTCAACCAGATCACGAACACGATCGGCTTCCTCGCGGGCCTGAAGGCCTTCACGGCGGCGGTCGTCGGCGGTATCGGCAGCATCCCCGGGGCGATGATCGGCGGCATCTTCATCGGCCTGTGCGAATCGTTCACCTCGAGCTACATCTCGAGCCAATACACGAATCTGATCGTGTTCGGAATCCTGATCGCGACGATGCTGATCCGGCCGCAGGGAATATTCGGGCAGCGGCCGCTTCAGAAGGTATGAGATGACCCCGATCGGCGTGGACGAGTGGGTTGCACGTTCCGACGAGCGTCGCGATCAGGGGACGGGCTGGCGCGGAGCGCTCGCTCGCGCCGACGCCCGCGTCGGCTGGTGGCCGCGACTGGCGCTGGTCACGGTCGCGGGGCTGATCTTCGCCCAGATCTCGACCAACGTGAACATCCAGACGGTCGCCTTCAATTGTCTGCTGTACGCGCTGCTGGCGATGGGGCTCAACATCGCGGTCGGATGGTCAGGCCTGCTCGATCTCGGCTACATCGCGTTCTTTGGCTTCGGCGCCTACGGCTACGCGATCTTCTCCTCGTCCGCGCTCGGGAGCGGGGGGGTAGGCGGTGCCCATCTGGCTGCGTTCGAGTCGATTGCGATCGTGGTTGCGGCGGCCGGTGTGGTTGGAGTCTTGATAGGTCTGATCGCGTTGCGACTATCGGGTGACTACTTCGCGATCGTGACGCTGTTCCTCGGCTCGGCGTTCGTCGAGGTCGTCAACAACATCGATCCGGGGACGCTCGGCGGCGTCAACGGCCTGTTCGGCCTGGATCCATTCCACAGCTTCGGCGTCACCGTCACGACGCCGCTCGGGTATTACTACCTCGCCCTGGGGGCGACTGTGGTCGTCGCAGGAGGGCTGCATCTGCTCGACACCTCTCGTACGGGCCGAGCATGGCGGGCGCTTAACGACGACCCGCTGGCCGCCGAGGCGATGACGATGTCCGTCAACAAGCTCAAGGTGATGGCGTTCAGCTTCGCCGCGATGGTCGGCGCCCTCGCGGGCACGATTTTCGCCGCCCAGCAGGACAACGTTTTTCCGACGAACTTCACCCCCAACATCCTGATCCTGATCTACGCCTGTCTGGTGCTCGGCGGCGTCGGCAGCATCGCCGGCGCGATCCTGGGTGGGATCGTCGTGACGGCGGCGGAGAGCCTGCTGTCCAGCCCGACGGACGCCGCGTACCTGTTCTACGGCCTGATCATCATTGCGCTGATCGTCCGCGTGCGTCCGTGGCGAAGGCTCGGCGCGGTGGTCGCGGGCGTGATCGTGTTCGGGTACGTCACGCACGCGATCGTCGACGCGGTCGCTCCGGTGGCGACCGCGGGGAGTCCCGGCAGCCCTGGGTGGATCGGGTCACTGATGAACGGGTATGTGATCGTGCCGAAGAACCCAACGAACGTCGGCAACGCCTTCTACATCGCGCTGATCGTCGGCTTGCTGGCGATCATCCGCCTGCGCGGGATCCGGCAGCTGATAGCCGTGATCGTCACGATCTACGTCGCGGCGTGCTGCTGGGAGTCGCGGCTGATCGTGAACCCGGCGATCACGACGCAGATTATGCTCGGGGTGATCTTGATCGTGACCATGGCAGTCAGGCCCTACGGGCTCCTCGGCCAGCATCGGGAGGAGGTGCTCTAGTGCCCCTGCTCGAAATCGATCGGATGTCGCTCGCCTTCGGGGGTCTGCGCGCCATCTCCGAGCTCGATGTCGAGGTCCACGAAAACGAGATCGTGAGCGTGATCGGGCCCAACGGCGCGGGCAAGTCGAGTGTCTTCAACGTGGTCAGCGGGGTGTACCAGCCGACCGAGGGCGACGTCCGGCTGGGCGGCGAATCGATCGTCGGCTTCAAGCCGCACAAGATCGCGAGGATGGGGATCGCACGCACGTTTCAGAGCCTGCGCCTGTTTCAGAACATGACCGTGAAGGAGAACGTCAAGTCGGCGACCTACGGCAACACGAAGGCATCGCCGCCCGAGTCGATCCTCCGCCTGCCGCGAGCGCGCCGTGAGGAACGCGAGGTCAACGCCCTGGCCGAGGAGGTGCTCTCGTTCTTCGGCGAACGGCTGGCCGGCTACCGATGGAATCAGCCCGCCTACGTCCTCTCCTACGCAAACCGCCGTCGGCTGGAGATCGCCCGGGCCCTTGCGACTCGGCCACGGCTGCTGATGCTCGATGAGCCCGCGGCCGGGATGAACCCGAAGGAGACTGGCGAGATCACTGAGCTGATCGCGCGCCTGCGCGACGAGCTGTCGCTCGCGATCCTCGTTATCGAACACGACATGCACGTCGTCGAGGGGATCTCAGATCGCGTCATCGCGCTCGATCACGGGATCAAGGTCACCGAAGGCTCGTTCCATGAGGTTTCGAACCACCCGGCCGTGATCGAGGCCTACATGGGGCGCGACCCCGAAGCGCTCGCGGAGGCGTGAGCGCGATGGCGCTCCTGTACCTCGACGATGTCACGACCTACTACGGGAAGATGCGCATCCTGGAGGGGATCTCGATCGAGGTCGAGCCGGGAGAGCTCGTCTGCCTGCTGGGAGGTAACGCGTCCGGCAAGTCCACCACGCTGAAGACGATCCTCGGAATCGTCCGCCCGCGAGCCGGGCGGGTGATGATCGACTCCGAGGACGTGACCACGCGGGCAGTCTCCTACCGAATCGCGCGCGGGCTGGCGATCGTCCCCGAGAACCGCCGCCTGTTCGGTTACATGAGCGTCCGTGAGAACCTGGAGCTCGGCGCGGTGCTCCAGGACGGCTCGACCTTTCGGGAGGACCTCGAGCGCGTGCACACCCTGTTTCCGCGACTCCATGAGCGCCGCGATCAGCTCGCCGGCACGCTGTCGGGAGGTGAGCAGCAGATGGTCGCGATGGGGCGGGCGCTGATGTCGCGGCCGCGGCTGCTGCTGATGGACGAGCCCTCGATGGGGCTGTCCCCGGCGTTGGTCCAGCAGAACTTCCGGATCATCAAGGAGGTCCACGAGTCGGGCGTGGCGATCCTCGTCGTCGAGCAGAACGCGACGATGGCGCTGTCGATCGCAGACCGCGGATACGTGCTTGCGACGGGCGAGATCGTGCTCTCGGGCTCGGCGGCGGATCTGCTCAAAAGCGAGGATCTCAAGCGCGCCTACCTCGGGCGCTGAGGGGGTCCGTGGCGGCTTTCCCCGACCTGCCACTAGCCGGCATCAGCCGCCTGGCGCACGCCTAGCCCGGCTCCCATCGCGTCAAACAGCTGCGCCGTGTCGACGTACTGCTGAAAGCCGGTCACCTTGCCCTCGCGCAGCCTCCAGACGTGGCAGGCCTGCGCATCGAGACGCTTGCCGGTCGTGCCGTGGACACCGGTGTAGCGGCACTCGACGACGACCGTATCGCCGGCGTCGTGAAACTCGCTCGGGGTGACGGTGAAGCCGTCCCACTCAGAGTCGAGGTTGTCGAACAGGTTCTCCCTGACGGCGTCGACTCCGACCCAGGGCTTGCCGTCGGGTTGGTACGGATGGCCATCGGCCTCGCGCCACTCGATGTCGGAAGCGAAGGCCGCCAGAACGCTCTCGATGTCGTCGCTTGCGGCCGCTTCGTACACGTCCATGAGGATCTGAACGTTTCCCATCGTCTATCGCGCGACGAGTTCGTACAGCGGTCCGCCACCCATCGCGGCCGCGATGGTGTTGGCGGTGGTCGCGAGGTGGTCGTGGAGGGCCTCGGCGGCGCGTCCGGGATCGTTGGCCACGCAGGCGGCGAGGATCTCGTCGTGCTCGCCTGTGCGCGCTTCGAGCTGGCGGCACTGGGGAACCTCGAGGCAGTAGCGCTCGCTGGTCTGCCAGACGGGGCGGATCAGCCGCAGCAGCCAGACCGAGCGGGCGGCGCCGTAGAGCGCGAAATGGAGCTCCTCGTGGGCCGTCGAAGTTGCTCCCGAGTTGTCGTCGGGCATCCGGTGCAGCGCTTCGAGGCGCTCGCGGGCCAGCGCCTCGTCCTCCGCCGTGAACCGCTCGGCGGCGCGGCGGATCGCGAGCGTCTCGAGCGCCAGCCTCGCCTCGTAGACCTCCTCGAGATCAGTGATCGACAGCTCGGTCACCCGTGCCCCGCGGTGCGGGATGTTGTCCACCAGGCCGGCGGCGTCGAGCCGCCGCAGCGCCTCACGGATAGGCATCGGGCTCATCTCGAGCAGCTCGGCCAGCTCCTCGATCGGGAGCCGTGCGCCGGGTCGCAGCCGACCTGTGATGATCGCGGTGTGGAGCGTGCCGAACGCCTTTTCGGCAAGCGTTCGATGCCCCCTGATCGAAGCGTCGTCCGCGAGCACAGCGAGCTGTGACTCCATCCAGTCGTAGTATCGAAATCAATGATCAAAAGTCAAGAAATCGGGTCGGGGAGTGGAGGTTTCGGCGCCGGCAGCCGCGACCATGCTGTGGAGCTCGACAATTCCGACCCGCTCCGGGAGTTCCGCTCCCGCTTCGTGATCGACGACCTGATCTATCTCGACGGCAACTCGCTGGGGCGGCTGCCGAAGGCGACCGCCCAGCGCTTGCAGGAAGTGGTCCTGGCTCAGTGGGGCGAGCGCGTCGTCCGGGGGTGGGCCGACGGCTGGCTAGACCTGCCGCTCGCCGTCGGCGACCGGCTCGGGTCCGCCGCGCTCGGTGCGGCCCCGGGACAGGTGGTGATCGGCGACTCGACGACGGTCTGCTTTTACAAGCTCGTTTCCGCCGCTCTCGACCTGCGCCCGGAGCGGCGTCAGATCGTTGCCGACGTCGACAACTTCCCGACCGACCGCTACGTGCTCGAGGGGTTGGCGCAGGCGCGGGGCCTTGAGCTCGTGTGGTTGCGCTTTGACCGCTCAGGCGGGCCGACCGTCGACGTCGTTGCATCCGCCGTCGGTCCCGGTACAGCTCTGGTGACGTTCTCGCACGTCTCCTACCGCTCCGCGCACGTGGCGCCGATGGCCGCGATCAACGCCGTGGCGCACGATGCCGGCGCGCTGACGCTGTGGGACCTCAGCCACAGCGCCGGCTCGGTCCCGGTCGCGCTCGATGCCGACGGGACCGACCTGGCGGTTGGGTGCACATACAAGTATCTGAACGGCGGACCGGGCGCCCCGGCGTACATGTACGTCCGCGGCGAACTTCAACGAGTTGTGCGCCAACCGATCTGGGGATGGCTCGGCCGGCGCGACTCGTTCGAGATGGCACAGGGCTACCAGGTCGCCGACGGGATGCGAGGGCTGCTGTCTGGGACCCCGCCCGTGCTCGCTCTCACGGCGGTCGACGAAGGAGTCCGCGTCGTCCAGGAGGCCGGGATCGAGGCGATCCGCGAGAAGGGGATCGCCCTCACGTCGTTCGCGATCGCGCTCGTCGACGAGCGTCTGGCGCCACTCGGCGTCTCGATCGCCTCGCCCCGTGATCCGGCTGTCCGTGGCGCCCATGTCGCGCTCGCCGTCGAGAGCGCGTCGGAACTGTGCGCGGCACTGGTCGCCCGTGACGTAGTCGTCGACTTCCGTCGGCCCGACGTGATCAGGTTCGGGCTCTCGCCGCTCACCACGCGGTTCGTCGACGTGTGGGACGGAGTGGAGAAGCTGCGGGATCTGCTGGCGGGGCGTTAGCGGCTCGCGTACCGGTACTCACGAGTGTCGCGACATGTCGCGATACCATGTTCCGACTGGTATTACAAGGCATGTCGACGGAAAATATTTACGCAAATTGCGACTATTTTGTTCGCGCTGGGCTTGATGGGTTGGGTTTCAGGGACTAGGTTCGCCCCGCTATGGAAGGGGGCGACTTGTGATCGGACAGGACGTTGGGGAGGCCAGAAAACCTTCGAACGTGTCGGTATGGCAATACCAGACGAGCCGCGTGGCGGGCTGAACGCGGTCAGTCCGTGGGCGCGCAGCGAGGCCTCACCGACCGCGGCGCAGGGGGTTGGGGGCGCAACCCCGAGCGCTGGAAGCCACCCGCCAGCCGAGACGCGTAAGCCGCGGGGCGGCGGCACGCGCTCGGCGGCGGGAGGGCAAACCCCGGCGCGCGGGAACGCGCAGCCGGACGAATTCGACGCTCGAGCGTTGAGGGGGCGAACCCGGGGCGTGGGAACGCGCAGCCGGACGATTCGACGCTCGAGCGTTGTGGGGGCGAATCCGGGGCGTGGGGGCGCGCAGCCGGACATTCGACGCTCGAGCGTTGGGGGGGCGAACCGGAGGCGGGGGAACGCGCAGCCGGACGGTGTCCAACGCTCGAGCGTTCGCGAGGCGACCCCAGGGCGGGGGAATGCGCAGCCGGACGGCATCCGACGCTGGACCGCTGGGGACGCCGAGAGCCGGCGCGCCGCCTGTCGCGACGAAGCCTGTCGCGACGAAACACGTCGCGACGAAACACGTCGCGACGAAACGTGTCGCGACGGAATCTGTCGCGACAGAATCTGTCGCGACGTAGGCGCCCGCGACAGTGTCGATCTGCTTCGTCCGCGCAGAGCAGAGCGCCCGATGACCCTTCGGTTCTGGGCACCTGCGGTGACCGTGCTCGCACTGGCTTTTCCAGCGGCGGGGCTCGGAGCGACGGCTCCACGCGCCACCGGCCGCGACCACCGACTCGCAGAACACCGCCGGCCGGGCTGGCAACGCGGTGTTGCTCGCGCTGGGCAGCGGCTACGACAGCCCGCGCGGGTCCTCGCAGGTGCTCGTTATGCAGCGGCGCCTGGCGCTGGCAGGGTATTCGCCCGGCCCGACCGACGGCCGGTATGGCCCACTCACTCGACAGGCGGTCGTGGAGTTTCAGGCCTCACGTGGTTTGGACGTCGACGGCATCGTCGGCCCGCAGACGCGGACGGCGCTGAGCTCCGTCGCACCTTGTCCTGTCGATGGGCCTAGGGGATCAGCCAAGCGGTTCGGAGGTCGTGCGAACCCTCCAGCGACGGCTTGCGGTCGCTGGCGATGCCCCTGGGCCCATCGATGGGCGCTTTGGCTTGCTCACCGCGGCGGCCGTCCGGCGTTTCCAGCTCGCGCACGGTCTCGCGGTCGACGGCATTGTCGGGCCCCAGACCCGTGCGTTCCTGTCAAGGCGGGTCTTCGTCAGCGGCCCGCGACACGCGTCGCGACACCCAGTACAGCCGTCGCGTCACGCGTCGCACCGCCGGGTAGGGACTCCGGCGCGGCCCCGTGCGGGGCAGCCGGTCCACCGGACCCAGCCGGCCCACCGGAGCCTGCCGGTCCACCGGACCCAGCCGGCCGATCGAGCTCAGCCGGTCCATGGAACCGGCACACCGGCCAAGGCCTGGTTGGCACTCCTCGGCGCACTCGGACTGGCGCTGATCCTGATCCCCTTGCGGTACGCCATCCGGCGGCGCGGTGACCGATCTCCTCCCTACGTCACAGCCGCAGCCTGACGTCGAGCGCGTCCGGCGCAGCCAAGCCCGACCACCAACCTTGTAGCGGCAGTTCGACACCACGCGGCGACGATGGCGACGAACGGCCACGATCGTGGCCCGAACAACGGGCACCGCGCGGCGATCGCCATCAACGGCTATGGCGAGGGGCGTACGCGGCCTGCCGCTGCCACAGCGGCTCGTGCGTTATACGGATCAGAGCGGCGATGCCGCGGCCGAGTTCCGTCGTGGCCAGCTGCTCGAGAAGCAGGCGGGACCTGGGCGGAGCGCAAGCGGCTTACCGTCGCGCCGATGAGCGCGGGCATGGCGCCGCCGCTTCAAGTCTTGGGGCGCTGCTCGAGGAGCGAGGCGCCGAGGAAGAGGCCGAGGCGGCGTACCGCCGCGCGGATGAGCGCGGCGATGCCGCGGGTGCGTTCAATCTCGGTGCGCTTCTCTACTCTCGGGGGGCGTTGGCTGAGGCAGAGGCCGCCTGCTCGTCGCGCCGATGAGCGCGGACATGGTGCCGCCGCTTCAAATCTTGGGGTACTGCTCGAGGAGCGAGGCGCCGAGGAAGAGGCCGAGGCGGCGTATCGCCGCGCGGACGAGCGCGGCGATGCCGCGAGTGCGTTCAATCTCGGTGCGCTCCTTCGGCGCTCGGGGAGCGCTGCCCGAGGCAGAGGCCGCCTACCGACGCGCCGATGAGCGCGGCGATCCCGCGGCCGCGTTCAATCTGGGCATACTGCTCGAGGAGCGCGGCGCGCTCCGCCGCTGCCAGGGACGCCTACCGTCATGCCGAACGCCGCGGCGCGGACGACATCGCAGAGGCTGCCCGCGCTGCTCTGCTCGATCTCGGTCAACGCGATCCCCGAATCCCGCGCAAGTCTGTCCGCGTTAGGGCCTTTGGCGCGATAGGTCGTCTCGAAGCACGTAGTGGGCTAGCGCCGCCCTGCGCGCCCTTCGTCGCTGACGCCAGCCACCCGTTGCGAGGACGAGCAGCAGCTCGTCACGGCCACGCTCCTGCTCAGCACGTTCCGTGATCCTCTCCATTTGACTCTCAAGCACCGCCGCTCGGGTCCGAGCGTCTACGAACTCGGCAAGCAACGGCTCCAACACAGGCCGCAGAAGCTCCTGCAACTCCGAGATTGGGTCGTCTGGCCACGCCGCCGTCAAGCTGGCGTAACCGGTTTGCGCGCGCTCAACCTCGGTTGCTCGTGTCAGGTGGCTGACGTCCCGCCGGCGGTGCTCGAGGGCAGTGACCAGGCCCCGCTTGGAAACGGTCGCCGGGGCGCCGGACGGACCACGCTCAAGCATCCCGCGCTTCACCATCCGCTCGACCGTCTTACGCGAGACTCCCAGAGCCTTTGCCGCCACGCCAAAGTGGACGTCATCGTCGGCGTCGCCTCGGGCGGTGGCTGACCTCCAGCTCCGAGGATCCGTCTGGCTCGTCCTCGCCGGTCGGGTCATGATCAGCCACCGGAGCGCTCGAAGGGTACCCCTCGGCGCCCGGCCAGGTGTTTGGCGTTTGCGCTTCGAACTCGGAGAGTCCCAAGACCTGATCGAGGTCGGGAGATCTCGGCTGGGCGCCAATCGGGTTATCCGATCGAGCGGGAAGCGGACCGTAGGGCAGATCCTTCACTGACGGGTTCTGCTCAGAGGTGGGTCGGTCGGACGGGAGGCGGCATGGATCAATCCCTCAGGTGTGGTCGAGTGTGGTCATGTGCAGCGCTGCTGAGTGGATTTCAAGGTGGTCGAACATTCGATGCTGTATCGCGGGACGGACGTCGCGACAGTGACGCGACAGCGACGCACGACGCGGTCGCGACAGCTGCGCGACAGGGCCGCGACACCCCCGCGACAGGGCCGCGACGCGGTCGCGACAGTGTCGAGGCTGAGTGATCGGGCGCTCATGGCGTCCGAACCGTCGAATCGGAGGTGCCTGCGCTCGCTGCTGCCGCCGTATGATCCGAGGTGGCCTCCGGCCCGGTGGCTGCCCGCTCGAGCGGTTGCCGGTACGTCCTGCGCCATGGAGTGGCGCTCGCTTCCGGATGGCCCTCTGGAACGCCGCGTCGTTGGAGTAGGAACCGCAGGTTTGCCGCCGCTTGCGGGTGTCCGTGGTGGACGCTTCGCCGCCAGGCGGCTTCCGCGCCGTCGAGATCGCCCGCGTCGTAGAGCAGCACTCCGAGGTTGAATGCTGCGTCGGGGTCGCCGCGGCGTTCTGCCCGTTCATAAGCCGATCGGGCGCCCACCAGGTCCCGTCGCTGCTGGAGAAGCGCGCCAAGGTTGAAAGCACCCCCAGCGTCGCCGGCTTCGTCGGCGCGCCTGTACCCCTGCTCGGCAGATTCCATGCCCGCAATCTCTCGGGCGCCCTCCGGATCGCCGCGT
The DNA here is from genome assembly GCA_963773165.1 of uncultured Solirubrobacterales bacterium. GTDB lineage: Bacteria > Actinomycetota > Thermoleophilia > Solirubrobacterales > Solirubrobacteraceae > Palsa-465. The sequence continues at coordinate 178,805 of CAVZAK010000035.1, read as the reverse complement.
TGTCGGAGTAGAAAGCTTAGGTTTGCCGCGGCGTGCGGGTGTCCGTGGTGGACGCTTCGCCGCCAGGCGGCTTCCGCGCCGTCGAGATCGCCCGCGTCGTAGAGCAGCACTCCGAGGTTGAATGCTGCGTCGGGGTCGCCGCGGCGTTCTGCCCGTTCATAAGCCGATCGGGCGCCCACCAGGTCCCGTCGCTGCTGGAGAAGCGCGCCAAGGTTGAAAGCACCCCCAGCGTCGCCGGCTTCGTCGGCGCGCCTGTACCCCGCCTCGGCAGACTCCATCACCGCAATCTCTCGGGCGCCCTCCGGATCGCCACGTCGTTGAACCAGAAAGCGCAGGTTGGACGCCCGTCCGCCCTCGGACCATTCATTAGGGGCAGTGCTCTCGGATCTCGCCGTCTCCGCAGATCCCCAGGCTCGGCCATTTCCGGCGCCGCCCGCGCGGACCGGCGCACGACGGCGCGTCCTGTGAATCGCCTCCGCAGTAGCCAGGAGGAGCAACACGCCCACACCGACGACCACGATCCAGATCGCGGACGACGAGCCAGGGTGCGCTTTGGCGCCAGCTGGGTGTCCGACGGAGCCCGACGGTGTGGTCGGCGAGCCGGCTGCTGGCTGGACACGGCTCCCCTTCGTGCAGCACAGTCGCTGCGGGCCGAGCGGGAACGCGTGCACGAGTTGCTCGGGGGCGGTGGCGGTCGGCTTGGGGGAGCTGGCGGCCGCGAGCGGGGCCACGTAGGCAGTCCCGCCGTACAGAACGAGCAGGCACGCGATCACGATCGCGCCGACCTTGCTCACAGCTGCGGACCTGCCGCTCATGTGACCGTGACCGGGGTACCGATCGGCATGAGCGCTCCGAGCCTCAGGATCGCGGCGTTCGTCAGCCGGATACAGCCGTGCGATATCCGTCCGGGGATCAGCTGCGGAGCGTTGGTCCCGTGAATACCTATGAAACCCCCGGCGGGCCAGTCGGTGAGCGTTGGCGAGCGTGCATTCGTGCCGAATGCGAGCGGTCCGTACATCGGGTTCGCGAAACCCCTCAATCGATCTCGCACGTAGAACGTCCCCGCCGGCGTGGGCGTGCCCGCGCCCCCGACCCCCACCGGGGCACGGAAGATCACTCGCCCTGAGCGAAACAACGTGGCGGTGAGCCGCATCCGATCGATCACGAGGCGGGTATCGACGAACGACCAGCCACCGAGGGAGCTGCGCGGGAGCCAGCCTCGGGTGCCATTGGGAAGGACGGCAAGGCCGACGCGCACCCATACGACTCCGCGACGCTCGAGTTCACCGTCGGCCACGACGATGTTTGTCGTGCCCTCGGGGGTACGCGCCGCGACCCACCCGACCGCAGCGCTGGCGAAGCTCGGTGCGAGCCGAGCAGCCGTCGCGCGAAGCACCGGCGCCCAGCGCGTAACGTCGGCGGCCTTCGCCAACGCAACGGACCGACTGGTGGTGAAAGCCGATGGCAGTGCAGTCAGCGGCGCTCCGGCGTAGCTCGATGCCAGTCCGATCAGCGACCCGCCGTCATGGCGAGTCGATAGCAGAGGGTGGGAGGACAGCAGCGCCGCCGCGACGCCGCTGATCAGGAATCCACCCACCAGCGCAATTCGCCGTCCGGACCTCAATCGGATGCGCGCCACGACCTAGCCCGTGAAGTGGGGAGAGGTATCGGCACTGGTGGACGGCTGCCGGAGGGTCACGAAGTGGGTCGAATTGACGATGTCGACGACCTTCGGAGCAGGCAGCGGATCGTCAAACGCTTTGGCCGCCGGGAGGAACCCCGCCAGTCGCCTGATCCACGCCGCATGGCGCGCCTCGACCGAGTGAATCGCGAGCGCCGCGGCGAGATAATTCCTGGACTGGATCAGTGGCGCCTGCCCCTTGTATGCAGCCGTGGCCAGGTCCTCGAAAGCGACGGCGGTGCTGCGAAACGCGCTCGGGTTCCCCGTGACCCCGCGAAAATTGAAACTCGGCTCCTTGATCGCGGCGGAGCCGAGTAGCGCCTTGAAGGCCTTGACATGGTCGCGCTCGTGCATGCCCACCACGTGTGCTTGCTGGGCCAACGCACCGCGCAGGGCTCCAATCCGTTCAGCCTCCGTGTAGAACGAAGCTTGGAGGTACTCGAGGGCGAGCGCGAAGTTGAGGATTGCGATGTCGTGGGAAGACGTGCGCGCCGAGGCCACGGCCGGTCGCAATCCGACCGCGGCGACCACCGTCGCCCCGATGCGCACCGTTCGACGCAGGAACCCCGCGCGGGTCTCCTGCGACAAGCGCTCGAATGTTTCTTGCACTGCGCCGTCGACGTCGAAATCGATCAGCCCGAGGGATTGGCGACGGTGTAGATCGTTGGACATGACTATGCGAGATAGGTCTGGAACACGCGCTTTGCCTGGCTCACCGTAATCGGCACATCGACTGGAACCGGGGCTGGGATCTCGCCGGCGATTGCCCGCGCCCAGGCTGCGTGGCGGGCTTCGACGGACACCACGCGAGCGGCAGCCGCCAGCGTCGTCGATGTGAGGTTGACCGCCTGTCCGTTGTAGACCGCGAGCCCGGTCTGCTCGAGGGATATCGCGGTCGTGATGAATTTCGACGGATCCGTCGCTGCGTCGCCGAAATGAAAACTGGGGCTCTTGCCTGCGTGCGATCCCAGGGCCGCGGCGAGATACTTGACGTGCGCCTGTTCCTGAGCGCCAACGATCTCGGCGAACTGGCGCCGCTCCCCGGTCAAGCGACCGCCGTGGAGCGCAGCCGCGTAGAACGCGGCTTGAAGTCGCTCAATCAAGAGTCCGAACATGAGGATCTCTTGATCGTGTGCAGCCGAACGCGTCGAATCGGGCGAGGCCTCCAGCGCTGCCGCGCCGACGGCGCTCCCGCCGAGTGCCCCCAGCAGGGCCAACGAACGCGTAAACACGCCAGCCCGAGTCAGCCGGCCAATCGATGCCCGGCGCTCCCTCTCCTGCACCGTTTCCTCAGGTTCCATCCAGATTCCCCTCCTGAAACCGGTGCGTTAATGCTACCCAATCCTGAAAGGTTCAAAATAAACGTTGGCTCAGGATCGGGCCGAAGGTGTTGGAGGTTACGTAGCCCTGGTTTCGGCCCGGGGGCCTTCGCGGGTCAAACCTAAGCCCTACATGCCGAACGCTCCGATCTGAACGAACTCGCTGGTGACGGGTTGCTCCGTACACCGCTCGGCGATCCCGTCGAGGAATCGCTGGAACGCCGCCAGTCCACCCAGCGGGCCCGCTCCATTCTCGCTACGCGCGATGTGGACGAACGTGACGCCGTCGTCGAGCTTGAGCGTCGTGTACATGAATCCCGGCGGATCCGCCTCGTGCAGTTCGGCATACACCGCCCGCACGAGCTCCTCGTTGCGGGCGACCATCTCGGGTGCGACCTTGTAGCGAACCATTACCTGGCGAGCCATCTCACCGACCTCCTGTTTGGGTTTCGACTGCCGGCACCGCGGCGCCGGCGAACCTCGCTCGGGCGGGCAGCAGCGCGGCGACCGCTGCGCCGGCGAACGACAGCCCCGCCGAGAGCGCAATCGAGGCGGCGAAGCCGTCGCCGAATGCGCTCGGCGACCCGTAGCTCCCGGCGCCGGCGAACACGGCGACCGCGACCGCCAGACCGAATACGCCACCCAGCTGGCGCATCGTGTTGAACGTCCCCGATGCCTTGCCGATCTCACCCGGCGCGACCGCGCCGACGACCACGCTCTGGGCGGCGGGAATGGCGGTCGAGATGCCGGCGCCGGCGAGAATCAGCGGCGGCACCATCTGCGCGTAGTCGAGGCCCCTGCCCGCGATCAGGGCGATCCAGGCGAAGCCCGCGCCTTGCATCAGCAGCCCGGTCACGATCAGCGGCCGCTCGCCGATCCGGTCGACGGCGGCACCGGCGACGGGGGCGATAAGGAACAGCGTCGCGGTCCAGGGCAACAGCCGCACGCCCGCGTCGAGGGGGGACTGGCCGAGGGAGATCTGCTGGAACTGGGCCATGAAGAACACAGCGCTGAACAATCCCGCGAACAACAGCAGGTTGAGCGCGTTCCCGGCTGCGAACTGGCGCGAGCGGAACAGCCGCATCGGCAGCATCGGCTCGCGTGCCCGGAGCTCGTAGAGGACGAAGGCGGCGCCAAGCACGGCGGAAGCCGCCAGCGTCCCGATCACCTCGACGCTGCCCCAACCGGCGCGGTTGGCCCGGACCAGACCCCAGACGAGCGGAAGCGCCGCCGAAGTGAACAGGGCCAGTCCGGGAACGTCGAGCGAGGCCTTCGGCCCGTAGCTCTCTTTCATCTGCGTCATCACCAGCGGGATTGCGATCAGCCCGATCGGGACGTTCAGCCAGAAGATCCACTGCCACGCCAGCCCCTGCGTGACCGCGCCACCGACGACCGGACCGCCGAGCACGGCGAGACCGGTGATCGCGCTGTAGATCCCGAGCGCCCAGCCGCGGCGCTCAGGTCCGAACGCGGCGGAGAGCAGCGCCAGCGACAGCGGTGCGACGAGTGCCGCGGCCGATCCCTGCACCGCGCGGGCGGCGATCAGCCAGCTGACGCTGGGCGACAGCGCGCACGCCGCTGAGGCGGCGATGAACAACCCCAAACCGACTGCGAACAGCCGCCGGCGCCCGAAACGGTCCCCGAGCGCGGAGCCGGTCATCAGCAGCACGGCGAAACTCAGGCTGTATGCGTTTACGGTCCACTCGAGCTCCTCGATCGAGGCCCCGAGGTGAACCCGGATAGAGCTGAGGGCGGTCGAGACGACCAGAACGTCGAGCGCGACCATCAGCGAAGCCACCGAGGCGAGCGCCAGAACCCATTTCTGCGTGGTACTCGTTGTCATCGATTCCTCCTTGGGGTGCGTGTCCGTGTAGACACCGCACGGAATGAGGAATTGACCGATGAATTTCTGTCCCAGCTGGTGTCCTTATGTACGTGAACACAACCGACGCGACGCTGACCCGCGCCCGCGCTGGCGACGAGGAGGCATTTCGCAGCCTGACCGACCCATACAGACGCGAGCTCCAGCTCCACTGCTATCGGATCCTCGGCTCGGTTCAGGACGCGGAGGACATGCTTCAGGAGACCCTGTTGGCTGCCTGGCGTGGAATTGACCGCTTCGAGGGCCGCTCGTCCGTGCGCGTTTGGCTCTACCGGATCGCCACCAATCGCTGTCTGAACGCGCTGCGGGACAGCGCGCGGCGCCCTCGCGAGCTCGCCGACACGAGCGACTTCCCGCCTCCCACGCGCATCTCCGAGCCCCTCTGGCTCGAGCCCTACCCCGACACGATGGTCGACGGGATCGCCGACGTGGAGCCCGGCCCCGACGCGCTCTACGAGGCCAAGGAGTCGATCGCGCTTGCGTTCGTAGCCGGTCTCCAGCATCTGCCTCCGCGCCAGCGGGCGGTTCTGCTGCTGCGCGACGTGCTCGGGTTCCACGCGAGCGAGGTCGCGGAGATGCTCGAGGGCAGCGAGGCGTCGGTGAACAGCGCGCTCCAGCGTGCTCGCTCGACACTCGACTCGCGTCTCCCAGTCAGCCGCGAACGAGCGCCGCTCCCCGGCTCGGCGACCGAGCGCGAGCTCGTCACGCGGTTCGCCGAAGCGTTCGTCAGCGACAACGTCGACGCCGTCGTCGAGCTGCTCACCGAGGACGCGCTGCTGACGATGCCGCCCGAGCCGCTCGAGTACCAGGGGCAGGAGGCGATCGCGAACTTCCTCCTCGACCGCGGCCATCGGCAAGGGCGGCGGCTGGCGATGCAGCTGGTGCCCACCCGCGCCAACGGCCAGCCGGCGTTCGGCCACTATCTCCAGGATCCGCACGCGCCGGTGGCGCGCTGCTACGGGCTGATCGTGCTCACGCTCGAAGGCGAGCGGATCTCGGCCGTGACCCGGTTCCGGGACACCGGGATCATGCAGCGGTTCGGGCTGCCGCGGACGCTCCCCGAGTAGCCCCTCGTCCTCAGCTACGCTGGCGCGATGACGCGAATCGTGTGCCGCCAGCTGGCCCCGCGGGTCGGAGAGCTCGGACCGAACAGCGAGCTCTCCGTCGAGACGGTCCGCGAGGCGGTCGCTCGAGGAGCCGACGTCGTAGTGCTGCCCGAGCTCGTCACCTCCGGCTACGTGTTCGAGTCAAAGGAGGAGGCGGCGTCGATGGCGATCACGCCGGACCACGAGCTCTTCTCGTTCTGGGCCGACGCGGCGGGCGGAAAAGCAGTCGTCGTTGGCGGGTTCTGCGAGGAGGGCTCGGACGGCCTGCTCTACAACAGCGCCGCGCTCGTCGATCCGTCGGGACTCGTCGCCGTGTATCGCAAGGTCCATCTGTGGGACCGGGAGAAACTGTGGTTCGAGCCCGGTAGTGAGCCCCCACCCGTGATCGACACGCCGGTCGGCAGGATCGGCCTGCTCATCTGTTACGACGTCGAGTTCCCGGAGATGACCCGGATGCTCGGGCTCGCCGGTGCCGAGCTCGTCACGGTCCCCACCAACTGGCCGCTCGGTCCGCGGCCTGAGGGCGAGCGCCCGCCCGAGGTCGTGGCGGCGATGGCGGCGGCGCGGATCAACCGGATGTTCATCGCGTGCTGTGACCGGACCGGCACCGAGCGGGGTCAGGAGTGGACCGCGGGGACGAGCGTGATCGACGAGTCAGGATGGGTGATCGCCACCGCCGACGACGACGGATGGGCGATCGCCGACGTGGACCTCGCGGCGACCCGAAGCAAGACGCTGACCGAGTTCGCCGACCTGCACGGCGATCGCCGGCCCGAGCTGTACGGCGCCGTGGCGGCGCCGAGCCAGCCGGTCTGAGCTCGCCGCCCTAGACCCTGTGCTTGGCGGACAGCTTGGTGGCGTTGCCGCCGGCGTCGACGCACCTTCACCGCGAGGCTCAGCGACTTGACCCTGTGGCCACGCACCTTGTGCCTGAGCGACGCGCTGACCTTCGCCGCCGGGGGCCCGATCGAGAACGTGACCTTCGACGCGGGGCTCCTCAGCGTGATCGTCAGCGCGCCCCCGACTCAGCTTCAGCGCTGTACCTGGCGCCCTTCAGCGAGATGTGCTTCGACAGCGTCTTCGTCTTCTTCGCGAACGCTGAGTCCCTTCGGGAGCGTGATCGTGAACGACCTGATCGCGGGGGCGTTGACGATCCCTGCGCCAGCGCGAACGACACCTTTGCCCTGCCCTTGCCGACGTTCCCGAAGCTCGAGCTTGGAGAGCGTCGGTGGGCCGACCACGGGCTTGACGGGGTTGACGAGCGATCCACGCGAACGTGGTATGGGCGGAGTTGGCGAACTGATCGTCGGCCGACACCGTCACCGTGAACGTGCCGGGAATGCCGTTGGCGTGCCCGAGATGTCGCCGTTGGCGGCGTTGATCGTGAGCCCGGCGGGGAGGCCCGACGCGGTGTACGTCAGCGTCGCGCCGCCGGAATCGGTGGCGTGGATCGCCAGCGCCACGGGCTGGCCGACCATCGATGTCTGCGCGCCGGGGTTGGCGACCGTGACGGTGAACACCCCCACACGCGAGCGAGGGTCCGAGCGCGGTTCCGATCGGCGTGCCAAGGCCCGTCGCCATGTCGTAGCCGTTCGCGAGCGGATACAGGCTGCTCGGGTTGTCGGTGGTCAGTCCGCGCATGAATGCGTCGTTGCCACCTCACGCGGAATGGGCTTGCGTTAGTCGGCGTGACATCGTGGAAGTTGGCGGCGTAGCTGCGCTCCCGGCGATCTGGTAAACGCCGGATTCTCAAAGCCGAGCGTGCGGCCGCGGCAGGCGACCGACGCGTTCGCCAGCGCCGAAAACGCGGCCCAAAGCGGCGCCGACGCGCTTGTTCCGCCGACGACGCCCCACGCGCCCTCGCGTGAAGACGACGTAACCCGAGTTGGGATCGGCGTCCGCCGAGACGTCCGGGACCTGACGGCAGAACTGGCCGCCGCACGTCTTCGAGGAGCCCGAGGACATCATGCCCAAGGACCCGGTGGCGGTCGCCTGATAAGAGGGCATTGGCCAAAGTCGGAGACACCCCCGCCCGTTGCCGATGCCCGGGGGCCGGACGGGGTGTCGAGATGCCGTCGTTCCACACGAATTCTCCCGGGTAGCTGCCGTCGGAGGGGAGGTCATACTCCAGGCCGCTGTCGATGAGCTGGGCCATGAACGTACCGCCAACGGCGGTCGCGAACGGCTGGCCGCCCGGATCGATGACAGATAGCGCTGCGGGACTCTGCCCGCGTCACCTGGTAACAGTCCGTGGAGCCGCTATCACCCGAGGAGACGAAGAACGACTGGCCTTGCACCGCCGCTTCCTGGAGTGTGGTGTTCTCGGAGCTGATCACAGTGGGGTCGGTGAGCGCCTCGCACTCACCCCACGAGCTGGAAAGGACCTTTGCTCTGTCCTGCGAGACCATCGCGGTGAGGATGTCGGCGGGCGAGGTCGCGGTCGGCGGGCCCTGATATACGAGGATGTTGGCGTTCGGCGCCAACCCGATTATCTGCTCGATGTCGAGTGCCGCCTCCGTGTGGTCCTTGATGACATCGTCTGGCCCCCCGTCGACGTTGACATTGCTGACTGACGCGCTCGTGGCGTAACAGGTCTGGTAGGTACTGATGTCGCTGGGCTCATACGCCTCTTCCTCGAACACGGCGACGGTCTGGCCGGCGCCCTCGTCCCCACCCGCGTAGTAACTGTTGAAGCCGTACGCCCCGGCGATCTGATCCGCGGTGTAACCGGGTCCGCCCTGGCTCGCCGCGGTCGCGTCCGAACACGGCTGCGGGGCCGCTACCGATGTCAGGCACACGCGCCGCTGACGGGGTGCGGATGCGCGGGCGGGCCCTCAGGTCCTGCGGCTGGTCGAGCGTCACGTCGTTGAGCCCGATCACTCCCTGGACGTACCGGGCGATCGTCGCCGGCACCGCCGGCGCCTGCTGATTGGCGTGGGCGACGCGCCCGCTCGGGAGGGTGACCGCCGCCAGCGACACTGAGAACGCGGTCTCGACCTGGGCGGCCGTGCCCGTCACGGGGATCGTGAGGTTGTTGGCGGTGACGGCTCCGACCTTCAGACCCCGCGCGCGCAAGGAAGACTGGACCGCGGCGATCTGGGCCGGGGTCGCGCCGAACCGCTGGGCGAACTGGGCCACGGTCAGGTAATGACGAAAGAGCGACGCGCCCGGCGTGGAGACGGCGGTCGCGTAGTCCGCGAGGCCGCTCGGATCCTGAGGCTGAAGGGCGACCGTCAGCCCCAGGGGCGTCGACGCGAGCGTCGTCCCGGTGACCCGTGCGCCCGACGGGAGCGGGGTCGTCGATCCGACCCGAACCACGCGGGTCGAGACCCTGGGCGCCGCCACGGCGGCGGCGGCGCCGAGCGCCACCAGAGCAACGGCCGCCGACAACACATAGATCGCCCGACGTAAACCTCGACGCATGAACTCTGCCCCTTCTCGTCTCTGTCCCCCGACCTCGGACGATCATACCTCCGGTGTCCGAGATGGCCAGCCGGTCAAATGTCACAGCGCCTCGCCCCACAGCCGCTCCCGCAGCCCCGAAGCGCGCGCCACCGGCCGCGCCACCGCTCGCCGGACGGCCTCCTCTGTGCCGACGAGGATCAGCTCGCGGCGCGCGCGCGTTACCGCCGTGTACAGCAGCTCGCGGGTCAGGATCCGCGAGCTCGCCGCCGGCAGCACTACCGCGACGGTGTCGAACTGCGAGCCCTGGCTCTTGTGGATCGTCATCGCGTACACGGTCTCGACCGCGCCGAGCCGGAGCGGGCTGAAGCCGAGCAGCTCCCGGCCGCGCTCGAACACGGCGCTCGGGCGCCCGGACGCACCCTGCACGATCACGCCGGTGTCGCCGTTGTAGAGGCCGAGCTCGTAGTTGTTCTCGGTCACCAGCAGCGGCCGCCCGACGTAGTCGCGCTGCTCGAGGTCCAGGTCGGCGAGCTCCTCCGCGAGCCACCCCTGTACCCGCGTCGTCCAGTCGCTCACGCCATAGGGACCGCGCCGGTGCGCGCACAGCAAACGGAAGCGGCTCAGTGCCGTCAGCGCCTCGGAGCCGTCGCCGGCGCGAGCGCTTCTCGTCACCGCGAGCCCCGCCGCCACGACGCGCTCGTGCACGAGCTCGAGGTCGGACTCGAGGACATCGGCCGCCAGCCACGTCACTTCGCCGGGCGCCGCGCGCAGCGCCGCGATCGTGGCGTCGCCGTCGCCGCCCCGAATCGCGTCGGCGACCCGAGCGATCGCGCCGCCGTAGCGGTGAACGCGATCCAGTACGACGATGCCCATCCTCGACGTGGCCTCGGGGTCCTCAGCCGGGCCGACGATGTCGGCGAGCACGACGCCGGCCTCGATCGACGCGAGCTGCCCGGGGTCGCCGACGAGGATCAGCCGCGCGTCGGGGCGCACGGCCTCGACGAGCCGGGCCATCAGCGACAGTGAGACCATCGAGGTCTCATCGACGATCACCACGTCATGGGGGAGGCGGTTGCCGCGGTTGTGCGCGAAGCGGCTGTGGCTCCCCGGTCGCCAGCCGAGCAGGCGGTGGAGCGTCGAGGCGCGCAGGCCGAGCAGCAGTTCGCGGATCTCGGTGTCGACCGGCAGCCTCGCCGTCTCCTCGTGGACGGCCTCCTGGAGGCGAGCCGCGGCCTTGCCCGTGGGCGCGGCCAGCGCGACCAGCGGCTGCCGCGACCGGGTGGCCGCTGCCTGCTCGGCGATCAACGCCACGATCCGGGCGACCGTCGTCGTCTTGCCGGTGCCCGGTCCGCCGGCGACCACCGCGAGGCGGCGGCTGACGGCCACGGCCGCGGCATCACGCTGGCGCCGATCGGCGTCGTCGGGGAACAGCCTGTCCAGGCCGGCCGCGAGCCGGTCCTCTTGTGAGCGCTCGCCCGCCCCGGTGGCGAGCGCTCGCAGATCGGCGGCGACCTGGCGCTCCTCGCGCCAGTATCGGTCGAGGTAGAGACGAGTGCCGAGCAGACGCAGCGGCCGTTCGGCCGGTCCGCCCTCCTCCCCCGTGGCAACGAGCTCGCTCGCCGCCACCGCGCGCAGCCACGGTTCCGGAGCTGGCCAGGGCAGCGCGGATAGGTCGACGGGTTCTTCGGACTCGACGCTAGCCGTGTCCCGCACCGTGGCGAGATCGACGAACACGTGGCCGAGCCGCGGGGCTCGCACGGCCAGCGCCACAGCGAGCGCCACCGCCTCGTCCTTCTCTCTGGCCAGCGCCTCCAGGCGGGCGGCGACGTGGACGTCGGCCGCGGCCAGCAGCCCGATCTCATTGAACGGCCGTAGCAGTCCGGCGGCGGCGCCCACGAACCGTGCGTCGAACGGATCGGCGATCGCGCTCATCCCGCCCCTTGATCCAGGACGTCGCTCAGCGCACCCACGAGCTCACCGGGCGGGTGCCAAACGAACACACCGCACCGCGACCCGTCGACGGTCGGCGTGTCGGCGCCCGCCATCCCGCGCAGGAACAGGTAGAGGACGGCGGCGAGATGGCGGGAGGGGTCATAGGCCGGGAGCCGCCAGCGCAGGTAGCGATGGAGCGCCACCGTGTAGAGCAGCGCCTGCAACCCGTACTGGGCGCGGTGCATCTCGGCGGCGAGCGCGGCGGGCCGGTATGGGCGGAGGGTGAGCGGCTCGCCGGCGAGGCCGAGCCAGTTGGTCTTGTAATCGACGATCGCGAATCCAGGCCCGTCGAGCCGCAGCACCAGGTCGATGCTCCCGGTGAGGAATCCACGCAGGCTCGAGCGAAGCGCCGGATCCTCGAGCCGGGCCGCGTACCGAGCCATCGGGTCGCCTTCCGGGAGGTGCGTTCGCAGCACATCGGCGATCGCGTGCAGCGTCAGCCGCCCGGTCGGGTCATCGCCGCCGACGAGCGGGAGCTCGAACTCGAGCTCGTCGAGCCGATCCGCGCGGGTCACGTCGCGCAGGCGCAGCCCGTCGATCAGGGGCGTCTCGATCGCCGCGCGCAGGCCCGCGATCGCGCCGCTCGGATCGTCGAGCTCGGTGGGCGCGCCGGGATGCCGGAGCCGCGACGCGCTCGGCGAGCTCGCCGTCAAGGTCCGCGGCCGCAAAGTCGGTCGCCTCGAGCACCGTGTGCACGAACGTCCCGAACTGGACCCCGACCGGCATCGTCCCGAGCGGCGAAGGGCGGTCGAGCTCGGGGGCCGGCACGTCCGGGCCGCCGACCGGGACGGGCGTGGCCGTCTCGGGCTCGTCGCTGAGGATCGGCTGCTCGGGCTCGCTCGCCACCATCGGGTCGTGGGCCTCCGCGGTGATGTCGGTGTAGGAGGTCCGCCGCCACCCGAGGTCGAGCTGGCGGTCGAACCGAGCCGCGACCAGCTCGACCGGCGCATCCAGCGCCGGGCTCCAAGCTGTCGGCGCTCCGAGGGTGACGCGCTCCACGGTGATCCGGCCCGGCGCGCGCGCCGCCAGCTCCTCGAACCGGTCCCCGGCGGCGGCGTCGGTCGGCGTGGTGGGGCCGTACGGCTGGACGATGCCGTCGGCGCCCTTGGCAAAAAGCAGCCGTTCCAGCGCGGAGTTGCGGCTGGTCGTCGCGCCGACCCACCAGATCACGGACTGGTGCATCGCCCGCGTCAGGGCCACGTAGGCGAGGCGCAGGTCCTCGCCTCGCTGCTCGATCTGCTGCTGCTTCTCGTGAGCTTGGAAGCCAGGGCCCTCCATGCCGACGTCGACCGTGAGCCGGTTTCCCATCTGCGGATCGTGGAATGACACCGGCACCCTTGTCGGGATCCAGCTCGGGTCCCACAGGAAAGGGCAGTAGACGATTGGGAACTCGAGGCCCTTGCTGCGATGGATCGTCAGCACCTGCACCGCCTCGGCGTCGGACTCGAGCCGCCGCGCCCGCTCCTCCTCGCCGTCCTCGCTCTGCGCGTCGGCGATCCGCTCGGCCAGCCACCCGCGCAACGCGGTCACGCCGAGCCGTTCGGCGCTCGCGGCTCGGTGGAGCAGCTGCGCCAGGTGACGAAGATCGGTGAGCCGCCGCTCGCCGTCGGTGATCGCGAGCAGGCGGGCGGCGAGATCCTCGCCGACCATGATCGCCTCGGTCAGCGCGGCGACGCCGCTGTCGCGCAGGATCCGGCTCCAGCGGTGAAGGCGCCGATGCACCTCCTCCCACTCGTCGTCCGCGGTGGTGGCGACGCGCTCGGCGGCTCCAGCCGAGGAATGGCGTCAGCGCCGCCGTCTTTGCCCGGAACGCCGAGGCCGGTCGCTCGATCGCCTCGAGCAGGCGCAGCCAGTCGTGCGCGGTCGATGTGGCGAACACGCTGCCGGCGCCATTGATCACGGCCGGCACGCGGGCAGCGTGCAGTTGGTTGCGAACCAGTTCGGCGGAGCTGTGGGTACGGACGAGCACGGCGATGTGCCGTGGGCAAACCCGCTCCTCACCGATCGTGGCGCCCGAGGCCAGCAGCCTCACGATGTCGGCGGCCACATCGCGGGCAACGTACTCGCGGGCTCGTCCGACCGTCGCCAGCCCTCTTTGGCTCAGGTCGATCCCCGGCGCCTCTCGGGACACAACGCGCACTCGAAGCGCGGCGTTGCCCGGCGCGCCGCTCAGCCTCGACCCCTGGTGTCGGGCAACGGCTCGGACCTCGCGGTAGACGATGTCGGGATGGCCAAGCCTCGCGTCGGCGAACAGGGCATCGTAGGCGTCGAGCAGCGCCTGATCGCTGCGCCGGTTCTCGCGCAGCGTGGCGCGCGTCCCCGCGGTGGCGGCGGCGGTCAGGTACGCGTACACGTCCGCGCCCCGGAACGCATAGATCGCCTGCTTGGGGTCGGCTATCAGCACGAGCGTGATTCCCTCGGCCGCGAACGCGCGGTGGAGGATCTGCCACTGGATCGGGTCTGTGTCCTGAAACTCGTCGACGAGCACGACCGCGTAGCGGCTGCGCAGCCGCTCACGCGCGGCCGGGCCGTTCGGACCGCCGAGGATGTCATTGAGCCGCGTGAGCAGGTCGTCGTAGGTCATGATCGCGAGCCGCCGCTTTCGCTGTTCGAGCTCCTCCCGCACGCGCCTGGCGAGGCGGTAGCGCATCGCCGCCGGGCTGTCCTCGGGCGCGCCGCTCGGCTCGAGATTGGCCATCGGCTTGAACGCGGCCTCCCTGGCGATCTTCAGTGCCTCGGCACGCGTGAACCGCGCCGGCTCGTCCCGGACGGCGAAGCGGCGGACATACAGGTCGTCGAGCGTCTCTTCCAGCAGGTCGGTGACATCCTCGACGAAGGTGGTCGCCGGATCGAGGTCACCGACGGTGCCCAGCTCGGCCAGCACCTCCTGGCAGAAGCCGTGCGTGGTGGCGATCGTGCCCGCGTCGAAGTCGGCGACCGCGCGGGCCAGACGGTCGCGCCGGAGCTCGACCTCGCCTGGGTCGCCTGAGGCCAGCAGCGTCACGACCGGATCCTCTCCGGAGTCGATCGCCCCGGCGATGATGCTCGACAGCGCCTGCTCGCAGCCGACGAGCCGTTCGCGGACGCGGTCGCGCAGCTCGCCGGTCGCCATCCGGGTGAACGTGATCAGCAGGATCCGCTCGAGCGGCGTGCCCTCGGCGACGTAACGCGCGGCCAGCGCCGCGATCGTGTAGGTCTTGCCGGTCCCGGCGCTCGCCTCGAGCACGGTGACGCCGGATGGCAGCGCGCCGCACAGGTCGAACTCCGCATACGCAGTGGCGGTGGTCATCGGTCGCTGAGCTGCTCGACGGCGAGCAACCCGTCCCACAGCCGGTGGGCGTAGTCCCCGAACAGCGGCTGCGCGAGCAGCTGTTCGAAGGGGATCTGAGCGCCGTAGACGAGCAGATGCTCCGGCTGGCGGTCCTCCTTGTCGTAGTCGAACGTGCTCGTCCACGCCTTGCCGGCGGCGAGCTCACCGTGCTGCGCGTACGCGGCCGAGGTCTCGCACGCGAGCGGCAGCGGCTCGCGCATGCCTCGGTCATAAAGGTCCAGAACCACGGCGAGCTGTTCCAGCGCGGCCTGGCGCCGGGTGGGCGGGTCCAATCCGAGCGGCGGGATCCGCGCCACGGTCACGTCGGCGTTCCAGGTGTCCGGACGGCTCCGGCCGATGATGACCGCATCGAAGGGCCGCTCGGGCCGGCTGGCGGTGAGCGCGAGCAACCTGACCCATGCACGCAGACGCTCGCGCGCGCGCACGCGCGAGTAGGACACGGTGCGCACCGTCCCTCCGCACACGCCGGTGACGGTCCCGGCAAGCGTCCGCCCGTCTGGCAGCTCGAGGTTGACGTCGAGCGAGTCCGGCGTGCCCTCGCTGATGGCCCGGGCCTCGGCGGCAAGCTGCTCGACGACGTCTCTGATCTGCGCCAGTGGGCGCCGCGCGAGCTCGTGCGGCGGGAGCAGCCCGCGGGCGATCTCCGCCCGCATGCAGTCGTGTGCCGAGACCCCGCCGAGCATGCCCTCGAGCATCCGCTGCCCGACGGCCCACTCCTCGAGCTTGTCCAGCTCGACCGGCATCGCGTCCTCGATTTCCTCGAACGACTCGCTGAGGTTGATCCCGATCCGGTCGCGGAGCAGGGCGCGGACCGGGCGCTCGACGAAGCGAACCAGCCGGTCGAGCTCGACGATGCGGTCCGACAGGGGCGGGAGCGGCGCCGGGAGGAACTCGTCCGGCTCGGCGCGCGGCCCCTCGAGCGCCCGCGCGCCCGCGAGCGCCTGTGGGTCAAAGCCCCACGGTCCCGCGGGCACGAGTTTCCCGGGGGTGAAGTTGCGCGGGTCGAACGGCTGGAGTGGATGGCGGATCAGCACCTGATCGCGCGCCGGGCCGGGGTCGGAGCGGACCGTCCGATCGACGATGTCGAGCAGCTCGCCGACGGGAACGGCGGGCGGGCGACGGAGGTTCGTGCGCTCGTCGTTCCCGGTGAAGGTGATGACCAGCCGTTCGGTCGCCGCCATCAGCGCGTCGAGGAGCATCTGGCGATCCTCCGTGCGCGGGTCGCGGTCGCCGACGTGCGGGTTCTGGAGCATCAGGTCATCGCCGTCGCGCCGGGCCCGGCGCGGGAACTCGCCGTCGTCGAGGCCGAGGATGCAGACCACCCGGTGGGGCACCGAGCGCATCGGCACCAGCGTGCACACCGTCAGGTGCCCGGTTCGGAAGTTCGCGCGCGTCGGCCGGCCGCGGAGGCGGTCGGCGAGCAGCGCGCGGACGTCGGCCAGCTCGAGCTCGGCGCCGGTTCCGGTGACCTCTTCCCCGGAGTCGGCGACGACGTCGTCGAGTATGCGCTGGAGCTCGCGCAGCTGCCAGGCGTCGCGCTCGCTTGTCGCCGTGAGCGCATCGGCCGCGTTTGCGATTGCGCCCGCCCAGGCGCTGATCGGCTTGCCGCTTTGGAGCGCGTCGACCGCCGTCTGGACCCGGTCTACGTACTCGGCGACGCGCCCGGCGAGCTCGATCGCGCCGCTCTCGACGTCGTCGAGTGGGAGCACGCCGTTGAAGAGGCGCCGATCCTCCTCGGTCATCGCCACGCCGACGAGGATCCGGTCAAGGCCCTTGCGCCACGTGTTGGCGCTGATGGTTCCCAGCTTGAACGGCTCGCGGTGTGCGGCGTCGAAGCCCCACCGTATACCGCTGTCAGCGACCCAATCCTGCATTCGCGATAGGTCATCGTCGTCGAAGCCGAACCGACGCCGCACCGGCTCGCGGGCGGCCAGGTCGAGCAGCTGGGAGGCGGTGGCGCGCTGATCGGCGAGTGCCATCAGCTCACTGACGACGCCGAGCACGGGGTTCGTCTGCCGCAGCGAGCGGTCGGCGAGGCGGACGCGGAGGTCGGGCAGCGCGCGGGGGGTGGGTTCGTCGCCTGGCTCGGGGTCGTCGGGGCGCCGGCCAGCCCCGAACGTCGCCTGGATCAGGGGCGCGAACGTCTCGATGTCGGGACACATCACGATCACGTCGCGCGGCTCGAGCGTCGGGTCCTCGTCGAGCAGATGCAGCACGGCATCGCGGAGGACCTCGACCTGGCGGGCGCGGCCGTGGCAGGCGTGGACCTGGACGCTTCGGTCCTCCGGGTCCAGGGCGGGGCGCCGGTCGCGCTCCCCCGGGAGGGGTGGCCCGGGCGGCTGGCGGTCCTCGCCGACGTCGGCCTGCATCCTCGCCAGCAGCGTGTCCTCGTCTGTGCCGCCCAGCTCGTGGTGATGGTCGACGTTCGCTCCGACGGCAGCGACGACGAGCTGGAGCTCGCGGGCGTCCCGACCCCATGAGGCGAGCAGCCGGTTGACCGGCAGTCGGGCGGTGGGGTCTCTGCGACGGTCCACGATCGCGGGCTGCTCGGCGAGCGCCTCGCCCACCCGGCGCCACAGCGCCGGGGACGGGTGGAGGATGAACAGGTGGACCTCGCGCATGTGGGCGATCGCTCCGAGCACGTCGAGGTACGAGCGCGGCATCCGCGTCAGACCGAACAGCGACAGTCGCTGCGGCAGGTCGAGCAGCTCGAACTCGGTTTGGATCCGCTGGCACGCCGTCGTCAACCGCTCCGCGGGGCTGGGTCGACCGATCCGGCTCCTGAGTCGCCGCCACAGCTCGGGCTGCCAGCCTTCGGCGCCATCCTCGCCGGCGGCCCAGGCGCGGAGCATGTCGGGGCGGTACACGCCGTAGTGGTCGAACAGGTCGGCGATGTGGTGGATCACGCCGAAGCGGTGGGTGGCGTCGTCGGGCCCCCCGCGTGCGCCCTCGAGGTGCTGGGCCAGCACCGCCAGCCACGGCTCGACGAGGCACTCGTCGACGACTTCGAGCAGTGGCCACACCGAGCGCTCGGGCCGCCACGGGTCCCGGTCGGGCTCGATTCCCGTGGCAGCCGACACCGCGCCGAGGATCAGCCGGCCCGGGAACGGAAAGTCCACGTTCGCGCAGACGCCGTCCGCTCGTCCCGCCGTCGTCCCGAGCCGCGTCGAAAGTCGCTGCGTGAGCCACCGCTCGATCCCGCGCGTCGGGACGGCGATGATCTCCGGCGCGAAGGGGTCCTCGAGCGGCTCCAGCAGCGTCTCGGCGAGGCCGTCGGCGAGACGGTCGGCACGCTCGGCTCGATGGACGTGAAGCACCTCCGAGACCCTAGGACACATAGGCAACTTTGGCGTTTTCGTCCCGCCCCTCGGGACAAGAACGCCGAAGTTCGCAGCGGCGGGCGCCTGCGCCGGCGATACACAGCGCCGCCCGCTTGCGGCCCGCGAGGCAGAGCCCCCACCACTACCCTCAATTCATGCCCGAACTGCCCGAGGTTGAGCGCGCCCGCCAGACGCTCGAATCCGCCCGCGGCCGCCGGATCGCCGCCGTCGACGACCGCGACTCCTACGTGTGCCGTCCCCACGCCCCAGGCGAGATCGCCGACGCGCTGATCGGTCACACGTTCGCCACCGCCCGTCGCCGGGGGAAGTTCATGTGGCTGGAGACCGACGACGGCCCGGTCCTGGGCCTGCATCTCGGGATGTCCGGCCGGATCCTCGTGGACCCCGAGGACACCACCCGCTGGGATCGCTTCACGGTCGAGTTCGAGGACGGTGGCCGGCTCGTCCTGCGCGACAAGCGGCGCCTCGGCCGCGCCGTGCTCAACCCCGACTACTCCCACATCGGGCCGGACGCCGCCGTGGTCTCGCGCGACGACTTCCGGCGCCTGATCGGTGCGGGCCACACTCCGATCAAGGCGCGGCTGCTCAATCAAGGCGCAATCTCCGGCGTTGGGAACCTGCTCGCCGACGAGGCGCTCTGGCAGGCGCGGATCTCTCCCAACCGCAGCGTCTCAGACCTATCCGACGACGACCTCGATCTCCTGCGCCGCGACATTCGTGCAGCCGTCCGCTCGGCGATCCGCAAGGGCGGCGCGCACACCGGGCGCTTCGTCGCCGCCCGCCAGCGCGACGGCGTATGTCCCCGCGACGGCCACCCGTTGGAGCGTGGGACGGTCGGCGGCAGGACGACGTACTGGTGCCCTGAGTGTCAGCTGTGAGCCGTCATGCGGTGCGCGACCACGTGAACGTGACGGTCGCCCACGGCCGGAGCGTGTAGAGGAACGAGCGTCCCCGCCACTGCACGGCGAACTGGATCGGAGCGGGGGAGTTGTCATAGGCGACGAGCACCCGCTCCCCATTGGGGTTCAGGAACGCCACATCGTCCAGCCCTGCGGTCACGCCGTAGGCGCCGGAGGGCGAATGGAAGTCGCTGACGAGGCGATCGGAGCGGATCCTGAACGCGCCGGGCGCCACGAACTTGCTCACCTGGCCGAGCTGGTAGTACCCGAGTCCGAGCGCCGCCGTGTGCGTTTGCTCGTCGATCGTGACCAGGCCCGTGCAGCCGCCGCAGCCGGTGTTCGGCAGCTGGACGGGGCCGCCTGCGGGGTCGAGCGCGAGGTTCCAGAGCCCCACGGCGGACGCCCAGTTACGCGTTGCGTCGATCGCGACCTCCGATACCGGATAGGGGATGATGCCGGGCGAGGATCTCGACCGGGTGGTCGATCGCCAGCATCTCCCGCAGCGTGGGGACGATGTACGGGTCGTCGTGGGCGATGGAAAAACGCCGTAGCTGGGGATCCGATTCGCCCGGCGGGAGGTGTCGGTCATCGCCGCGCCGAACCCCGTCACCCGCTGATAGCGGACTTGGTCGTCGATGCGAATCACGGGAACTCCCCGCGGGCGCCCCGGCGCGAACCACAGATCCGGGGAGAGGCGTCAGATGCTGGCGCAGGTTGGCGGTCGTCTGCACGACCTGCACAGGCGAACCGATCCACGCGTTCGGGCGCGGACGGGCGGTTGGGGTTCGCCTGGGGGCGGCCGGCGAAGAGGGGGCGAGCGCGACCAGGCACCCCACGACCGCCAGCGCGGGGAGCCCCGCGGCCAGTTTGCGCATCTCCGGGCTTCCTCTAGTCGTCCATGGCCGATGGATTAACGCCCCGAGCGCACAGTTCTGGGCTGTCTCTTCGCCGATACCCCGGGAATGCAGGATCGCAGAATCTCTGTGCCGCCGCGTAGGTCTTAGCGGAGCTGTGGCGGCACGTTCCAACTCAGTGACGCGCCTGTAACAAACCGCGCTCAGCGTCGCGTTTCCGCGTTTTGAGCCGCCAGACTCGGCTGCATGGATCTCGAATGGCTGGACGAGAACCCGAGCGACACGCTCGACGACAAACGGGCCGAGTGGCTCCAGAAATGGGCGCCACGATGCCCGGACGGGAGGCCGTCAGTCCCGCGGAGGATCGTTGCTTATCGGGAGCGCGAACCCGGACGGCTGCAACTGCGCGTTCCGCTGAGCGGCGGTCTAGGGGTTTGTGAAGTGGTCGTCGATGAGGACGAGAAGACGGTTCGGGTGCGAGCGCTCGTGCACGACGACGGCGATGACCAGTCGGGGAGTCACGAGCGCGTCAACTGCCCGGTACACGTCTACCTCGACCGTCCGCTGGGGGGCCGCCAGGTCGTGGACGTCGAGACAGGCGCGGCGCTCCCGTTGTTCGTCCCGTCCTGGTAGATCGCCGCCACCTGGGTGGTGCCCGTACCGGCACCACCGCTCTCGAGCCCGTAAGTCATGTTAGGTTTCATGATCATGAAACGACGCATGAAGATCTCAAAGGGTGGACAGGTCTCCATTCCCGCGCCGATTCGCCACCGCTGGGGGACATCGACGGTCACGCTCGAAGATCTGGGTGACCGGATCGTCCTGGCGGCCGCGGCCGACGACCCGATCGCGGCCGCGGACGGGGCACTGGCTGAGGAGTTCGGTGAGCTGGACCTCGGCCGCGCGCGGCGTGGGGCCCGCGCTGACGAGCGCCAGGCTGAACGCCGGCGCAATCGGTGACGCTCCTAGACGCCTATGCGCTGATCGCGTTCCTGATCGGGGCACCTGCGGCGCCGCAGGTCCGGGAGATACTCCGCGAGGGTGAGGCGGCGATCGCCACGGCGAACCTGGTCGAGGTGCTCGACGTGTGCGAGCGCGTCCATCGCCTGAGGATCCAGCGAACGATGGAAGTCCTCGAGCCCCTGTTCGACGGACCCATCCTTGCGATCTCCCTCGATTTCACGACGGCACGGCGGGCGGCCGAGTTCCGCGCTCGGCACTATCACCGCTCGAGCTGTCCGATCTCGCTCGCCGACGCCGTGTTGGTGGCGTCGGCCGGCGCCGGTGACACGATCGCGACGGCAGACGCGGACGTACTCGCCGTGGCCGCGGCCGAGGGGGTCGAGACGCTGGCGCTACCTGGGTAGCGGCGGAGGGCCCAAGGAGGTTCGCTGCGCCACGGTCACGCCGGATTCGCGCAGAGCGCGACCGAGTCTCCGGCGCGCGAAGACGGAGGTTTCGGCGCGCACGTGCCCAGCCTTTTTGTCCTTCAGAATCAGAAAGGTGTCCGCCCACGGCGGACGCAGCAACGCGGTCGTGATTGTGACCTTGCGGCCGGTGTGAACGAGCTCCCGGGCTCCGCTCGAATCGCCGGTCCAGTCGAATGCGGAAAAGACCACCGCGTCCGCGGAGATGTGCAGCTCGCCGCGGCCACGGGAGCGTTTCCCCGATCGGACCGATGTCGCCCTCACCGGAAACGTGCGGGTTCGGCTACTTCTCGGTCCACCATGAGACTCGGGGCCGGTCAGCCGGGCTTCCGCCGCCGCCCCGGCCTCCTGTGGTTGGTTGCCGTAGTAGTCCACCGGCCGACGATAGCGCGGGACCTGGTGTGCTCGGTGGCTCGGGCGACCGACTGGTGCAGGCGCCCTACGCCTGGACCCCGCCACCGTCGATCACCAGCGCCTGGCCGGTAATCGACGCCGCAGCGTCCGAAGCCAGGAACACGACCGCGTCGGCGACCTCGCCGGGGTCGAGCAGGCGGCCGAGTGGCGACTGATCGGCCAGCGCCTGTTCCGCCTCGGCTTCAGTCCGTCCGGTCGTCTCGACGATCCGGGCGATCACCCGCGTGATCAGCTCGGTACGGACGTACGCGGGGCAGACCGCGTTGACGCGCACGCCGGTGCCGGCGAGCTCGCTGGCGACGGCGCGGGTCAGCCCGACGGCGGCGTGCTTTGACGCCGTGTAGGCGCTCGTGTACGGCGCGCCGACTCGGCCGGCGACGGAGGCGACGGTGACGATCGATCCCGACCCGCGCTCGCGCATTGCCGGGACGACGGCGCGCATGCACAGGAACGGACCGGTGACGTTGACGTCGAAGTGGCGGCTCCACGTCTCCAGCGACGTCTTCGTGAGCGGTGCGCTGTCGGCGAACCCGGCGTTGTTGATGAGCACGTCGACGTGGCCGAGCGCCGCGAACGTCGCGGCGACCGCGTTCTCATCGGTGACATCGCAGACCTCCGTGCCGACGCCGCCGAGGCGCTGCAGCGCGTCTCGGTCGCGACCGAGCGCGATGACGCTGTCGCCGAGGCCGGCGAACCGCTCGACGATCGCCCGGCCGATGCCCCTAGCCCCGCCGGTGACGACGACCGTCCGGCCCATCACAAAAGCACCGGCATCAGCCGCTCCATCTGCTGAAGGCGCTCCGGGTAGCGTCCGACGAGGAACTGGAGCGCCACGTGGCGGACGCCGACGTCGGCGAAACGAGCCAGGGCCTCGGCCAGCTGCTCGGGGGTGCCGCTGAGACGGTCGGGCTCCTGGGCCACCGGCTCATCGGTGACCTCGACCGACAGGCAGCAGTTGAGCTCGATCTCGTCGGCGTCGCGGCCCGCGTCTTCGGCCGCGCGGCGGACGTTGTCGAACCGCCGCGTGAGCTCCTCGGGCGTGACCCGGGCGAAATACGGGAACCAGGCGTCGCCGTAGGCGCCGGCGCGTCGCTGCGCTCCACGGCTCTCGCCGCCACACCAGATCGGAATCGGTGCGTCGTGGCTCTTCGGGTAGAAGGCGATGTCGTCGTAGTGGTAGTGATCGCCGTCGAAGGAGCAGTGGTCCTCGGAGAACAGGTTGCGGGCGACCTCAAGCTGCTCGCCCCCGACCGCCGCCCGTTGCGAGAACAGCTCGCCGCGGCCGAGCGCCTCGAACTCCTCGCGCATCCAGCCGATCCCGACGCCGAGGATGAACCGCCCCTCGGAAAGCCAGTCGATCGTCGCGGCCACCTTCGCCCAGTGGACCGGGTCGCGGTACGTCGTGACCAGCACGCTCACTCCGAGCTTCACGCGCTCGGTCGCGCCGGCGAGGAACGCCAGCGCGGTCATCGACTCCAGGAACGGCTTCTCGGGCGGCACGATGAACGAGCCCGACCAGCTGTAGGCGTAGTCGGACTCGATCTCCCAGGGGATGATGATCCGGTCGGCCGCCCACACCGTGCTGAAGCCGAGCCGCTCCGCTGTCTCGGCCGCGTGCCTCAGCCCCGCGCGCGTACATGCGGCGCCGGACACGGGAAGGAACACGCCGAAGTCCATCGCTAGACCCGGGCCCCGGTGGTCACGCGCGCGCTGCGGAACATCCAGCGGGCGATGATCTCGCGCTGGATCTCGGAGGCGCCCTCGTAGATCCGGGGCGCGCGGACCTCGCGGTACAGGTGCTCGAGCGGGTGGCCCTGCTCGAGGCCGCTGGCGCCGTGCACCTGAACGGCGGCGTCGACGGCCTCCTGGGCGGCCTCGGTGGCGAGCAGTTTCGCCATCGCCGCGGCCGCCGGATCGCCGGCGCCGGCGTCGTGCGCAGCCGCGGCGTGGTGGACCAGCAGCCGGGCGGCCTCGACGCGCGCGGCGATCTCGGCGAGCCCGTGCGAGACCGCCTGGTGGTCCTTCAGCGGCTTGCCGAACGTCTCCCGCTCGGAGGCGTGGTCGACCGCGAGCTCGAGCGCGGTCCGCGCCATCCCGATCGCGAACGCCCCCACGCTCGGACGGAACAGGTCGAGCGTCCGCATCGCCACCCGGAACCCATCTCCGGGCTGCCCGAGCATGTTCTCGCCGGGGACGAACACCTCCTCGAACCTCAGGCTGCCGATCGCGTGCGGGGCCAGCAGCGACTTGTGCTCACCGCTCAGGCCATCGGCGCTGCCGGGCACCGCGAACGCGGTCAATCCCCGCGCGCCGCCATCGCCGGTGCGCGCGAACACCGTGTAGATGTCCGCCTCGGGGGCGTGGGAGATCCACAGCTTCTCGCCGGTCAGCCGGTAGCCGTCACCATCCGGTTCGGCCGTCAACGCGAGCGCGGAGACATCCGAGCCCGCGCCGGGTTCGGTGAGCGCGAAGCCGGCGACGGCGCTGCCGCCGGCGACCCGCGGGACCCACTCGTCCCTTACCGACGCGGCGCCGGCCTGGAGGATGGGATACGTCCCCGAGTCCCTGAACCGCGAACGCGGTCTCGGCCTCGGTGCACTCCCGCGCCAGCGCCTCGCGGATCAGGCAGAGCTCGATCGCGGAGATCGCCCCGTCCTCGAACAGCCGCGGGAGGAGGCCGTGCTCGGCCAGCGCCTCGATCAGTGGACGGTTTACGCGGCCAGGGGTCCCGGCCGGCGCGATCTCAGCGAGGCTCGTTGCCGCGAGCTCCCTGGTGCGGTCGTAGAGCTCGCGCTGCTCGTCGGTCAGGTGCAGGTCGAACGCCGTCGTCATGCCTGTAGGACGGCGATCCCCATCAGCTCGACCTTCGCGGTGGGCTCGAACAGCTCGGTGATCCCGAACAGCCCCATCGCGGGGTAGTGACGGCCGAAGTGCTTGCGCCAGACGAGGCCGAGGTCGGCCAGTGAAGCCTTGTACTCGGCGATAGCGGTGACGAAGACCTGGAGCGAGACGAGGTCCTCCGGGTTGCCGCCGGTGGCGCGCAGCGCAGTCAAAAGGTTGGCCGCGGCGTTGTCGAACTGCTCTGCGATCGTCTCACCGTCGCCGATCTGGCCGGCGAGGTAGACGGTCTCTCCTGCCGACGCGACCACCGCATGCGAGAAGCCGCTCGGCCGCGGCAGCTCGTCCGCGTTCACGATCCGAATCATCGTCCCCTCCAGGCCGGGTTTCGGCCGTCGGTCCAGGCGTTGTAGAACTCGGCGAAGTCGTCGCTCTTCATCATCAGGGCCTGCGTGATCGCCTCGAGTTCGATCGCGCCGCCGAGGTCGAGGTCGAGCTCCCGGGTCAGGAGCGTCTTGGTCGTCGAATAGGCCAGTGCGGGTCCGGTGGCGATGCGGCGGGCCAAAGCCGTCGCCGTGTCCCGGAGCTCGGCGTCAGCGACGACCTGGGTCGCCAGCCCGATCTCGTAGCAGCGCTGCGCGTCGATCCGGTCGCCCAGGATCAGCAGCTCGGTCGCGCGGCCAAGGCCGACGACCCGGGGCAGCAGGTACGCCGAGCCCATGTCCGCCCCGGCCAGCCCCACGCGCGTGAACAGGAACGCAAACGACGCCGACTGCGAGAGCAGGCGGAAGTCGCTCGCCAGCGCGATCACCGAGCCGGCGCCGGCCGCGATCCCGTTGACGGCGGCGATCACCGGCAGCGGGCACTCGCGCAGCGCCTTGACGACCGATCCGGTCATCCGCGTGAACTCGAGCAGCTCGGCCGCCTCGAGCTTCTGCAGCTCGCCGATGATTTCCTCGACGTCGCCGCCCGAACAGAAGCCGCGGCCCTCCCCGGCGAGCACGAGCACACGTGCGTCGCCGCGCTGGGGGAGTTCGGCGAGCAGGTCGCGGAGATCGGCGTACGCCTCGAACGTGAGAGCGTTGAGCTTGTCCGGGCGGTTGAGCGTGACGGTTGCGATACCGTCCCGACATTCAAAGTCGAAGTGCCGCCAGTCGGCGGTCAGAGCGGCCGATGCGCGGTACGGGGTCAGGGCTTCACTCCTCGCCCTGAAGATACTCGACATAGAAGCGCGGAGCAATGTCAGATATGATCGGAAGGTAGAGCGGTGGCCGGCGAGAGCCCGTACTGGAATCCGAAAACGGAGACGCTTGGGCGAGAGCAGCTCCAGGCGCTCCAGCTAGCAAAGTTGCGCTACCAGTGCGAGTGGGCTGCGGCCCGCAGCCCCTGGTATCAGCGCCAGTTCGCGGAGGCGGGATTCGAGCCGTCGCAGCTGCGCTCATTTGACGATCTCCGTCGCCTGCCGCTGCTGACGCGCGATCAGTGGATGGGCTCGCAGGAGGCGAGGCCGCCGTACGGGGAGCTCCCGGCGATCGGTCCGGAGGGGGCGATCCGAGTCCACACGACGTCGGGGACGACCGGGCGCGGACCGCTGCGGGCGCTGGACTCTCGCAAGGACTGGTCGTGGATCGGGGAGATGTGGGCGTACGCGATCTGGGGCTGTGGCGTGCGGCCGGCCGACACCGCCTACATCGCATTCGGCTACGGGTCGTTCATCGGCTTCTGGGGGTTGCACTACGCGATGGAGAAGGTCGGCGTGCTCAACGTCCCCGGCGGCGCGCAGACGACCGAGGCGCGCGTCCGTCAGATCATCGACTTCGGCGCGACGGTCGTCGCCTCGACGCCCACGTACGCGCTCCGGCTCGCCCAGGAGGCCGCGGTCCTGGGCATCGATCTTCAGGGCTCTGCGGTCTCACGCCTGATCCTATCCGGGGAGCCCGCGGGCTCGATCCCCCAGACCAAGACGCTGATCGAGGATATGTGGGGGGCGAAGGCGTTCGACACCGCGGGGATGACTGAGATCGGGACGATCATGGTGTTCGAATGCACCGAGCAGCCCGGTGGCACCCACATCATCGAGGACCACATGATCGAGGAGGTGATCGATCCCGACACGCTCGAGCCCATGCCCTACGGCCAGAACGGTGAGCGCGTGGTGACCTCATTCGGGCGCGGGGCGATCCCGCTGCTTCGCTACCGGACGAGCGATCTGGTCTGCAAGGTGCCCGCTGAGCGGTGCACGTGCGGCCGCGGATTTGACATCTACGAGGGCGGGATCCTCGGTCGCGTCGACGACATGAAGATCGTCCGCGGTACAAACGTCTACCCGCGCGCGATCGAGGCGATCGTCCGCGAGTTCCCCGAGGTCGACGAGTTCCAGACCGTGATCACGCACGAGGGGACCCGCGACGAGATCACGCTGCGCATCGAGTGCAAACCGGACTGGCCAGCGGATCAGTGGGACGCGCTCGCGGATGCGCTTCACCGCCGGCTCGCGCTGGCCCACGAGGGGCTGAACTTCAGGATCGACCGGGCCGGCGAGGGAGAGCTCCCGCGGTTCGAGCTCAAGGCGAAGCGGACCGTCGATCAGCGCGAGACCCTGACCCATGCGGTGGTCAAATGAGCGCGGATCTGCTCGGAAATGAACTGACGCCCTCGGAGGAGCGGCTGCTGGGGGTGTATGAGGAGCTCAAGGCGCTGGCCGCGGACGAGGAGCTGGCACCGATCGCGCAGGCGAACGTCCGGGCGGCACTGGCACTGATGCACAACGTCGTGAACGGGCTGGGGCTGAAATACGAGCACCTGAGCGACGTCGGCGTGTGAGGTTCCCGTGCGGATCGCGGTAGTCGGCGGCGGACCCGGCGGCCTCTACTTTTCGATCCTGATGCGCAAGATCGCGCCGGACTGCGCGGTCACGGTGTTCGAGCGCAACCGCGCCGGCGACGCGTTCGGCTTCGGCGTCGTCTTCTCCGACGAGACGCTGACCGTGTTCGAACACGCCGACCCGGAGAGCTATGCCGCGATCGGGGAGCGCTTCGCGCGGTGGAGCGACATCGACATCCACCACCGCGGATCGGTTACGCGCTCCGGCGGCCATGGCTTCTCGGCGCTCGGCAGGCGGGAATTGCTGGCCATCCTCCAGGAGCGGGCCGTGTCGCTCGGCGTCGAGCTGCGGTTCGAGTGCGAGGCTCCGCCGCTGGCCGAGCTGGAGTGGGCGGACCTGATCGTGGCCGCCGACGGCGCCTCGAGCGCGATCCGGTCGGCGTTGGCCGACGAGTTCGGACCCTCGCTCGACCCGCGGTACTGCCGCTACATGTGGCTGGGGACCGACCTCGTGTTCGATGCGTTCAAGTTCGTCATCGAGGAGACGCCGCACGGGGTCTTCCAGGCCCACGCCTATCCCTACGACGACCGGATGAGCACGTTCATCGTCGAGACGAACGAGGAGGTGTGGCGGCGCGCCGGCCTGCACGAGCTGGCGCCGGGTCCGCTGCCGCCGGGCGTCAGCGACATGGCCAGCGTCGAGTTCTGCGCCTCGCTGTTCGCCGACGCGCTCCAGGGACATCAGGTGTTCGCGAACAACTCGAAGTGGATCAACTTCGTCACGGTCCGCAACCGCCGATGGTGCACCGACAACGTCGTGCTGCTCGGCGATGCCGCGCACACAGCGCACTTCTCGATCGGCTCAGGGACGAAGCTGGCGATGGAGGATGCCGTGGCGCTGGCGTGGGCGTTTCGCACGCTCGGCGAGGACGTCCCAGCTGCGACGGCGGCGTACGAGGCCGAGCGCCGCACGATCGTCGAGAGCACTCAGCGCGCCGCGCAGGCCTCGCTCGAATGGTTCGAGGGGATCGGGCGCTACGTCGATCAGGAGCGGACCCAGTTCGCCTTCAACCTGCTCACGCGCAGCCGCCGCGTGACCTACGACAACCTCCGGCTGCGCGACCCGGAGTTCGTCCAGGAGGTCGATGACCGGTTCGCCGCGCGGGGCGACTTCTCGAGCCGGCCCCCGATGTTCGCCCCCCTCCGCCTGCGCGAGCTGGAGCTCCCGAATCGGGTGATCGTCTCGCCGATGGACATGTACTCGGCCGTCGACGGCACGCCGAGCGACTTTCACCTCGTGCACCTCGGCTCGCGCTCGCTCGGCGGGGCTGGGCTGGTGATGAGCGAGATGATGTGCGTCTCGGACACCGGCCGGATCACGCCCGGGTGTGCGGGGATGTACCGCGACGACCACGTCGAGGCATGGCGGCGGATCGTCGACTTCGCCCACGACTACGGGGGCTGCGCGGTGGGTGCCCAGGTCGGTCACTCAGGTCGCAAGGGGTCGACCAAGTTGATGTGGGAGGGGATCGACGAGCCGCTCGATGACGGAAACTGGCCGGTGATCGGACCGTCACCGATCGCCTACAGCCCACAGAACCAGGTGCCGCGCGCGATGAGCCGGGTCGACATGGACGTCGTCTGCGGCCAGTTCGTGTGGGCTGTCCGGGGGGCGATCGCCGCGGGGTTCGATCTGCTCGAGCTTCACGTCGCGCACGGCTACCTGCTTTCGAGCTTCCTTTCGCCGCTCGCGAACGCGCGCAAGGATGAGTACGGGGGCTCGCTCGCGGCTCGCGCCCGTTTCCCACTGGAGGTATTCGACGCATGCCGTGCCGTGTGGCCCGAGTCCAGGCCGATCAGCGTTCGGATCTCGGCCACCGACTGGGTGCAGGGCGGGTTCGACGTCGACGATGCGATCGAGTTCGCGCGGATGCTGCTCGACCACGGCTGCGACATCATCGATGTGTCCTCGGGCCAGGTCTCGCCGGACGAGCGCCCGGCGTTCGGCCGGAGCTTCCAGACGCCGTTCGCCGACCGGATCCGCAACGAGGTGGGGATCCCGACGATCGCGGTCGGCGCGATCTCCTCCTACGACGACGTGAACACGATCATCCTCGCCGGCCGCGCGGATCTGTGCGCGCTGGCCCGCCCGCACCTGTACGACCCGCACTGGACGCTGCACGCCGCCGCCGAGCAGGGCTACGCCGACCTCGTCTGGGTCCCGCAATACCGCGCCGGGTCGCGCCGGCCGCCGGCAGGCCGCGATGTGGCCGTAGGCAAGGAGCTTGAGCGGACGTTCGAGCCGGCTCGAGTCGCGGGTGCGGTCGCCGGGTCCTCGGCCCCGAGGCCGTGAGCCCGATATCGGTCTCGGCTCCGCCGGCGGCCGGCGAGCCGCTGCAGCCGCAGGATCTGGTGATCACCCTGCTCGGGACCTACGTGCGGCCGTTCGGCGACACCGTTTGGTCGGGCGGCCTGGTAGCGCTGCTCGAAGAGCTCGGCTTCTCGCACGGCGCCGCGCGGGTCGCGCTGACGCGACTGGTCAGACGCGGGCTTCTGGAACGGGTGCGATCGGGGCGCCTCGTCCACTACACGCTGACGCCGCGTTGCGAGGGGCTGCTGTCTGAGGGCGACGGGCGGATCTTCTCGCTGGGCGATCCCCACGACGACGGAACCACCTGGACCGTGATCTGGCACCAGATCCCGGAGGACCGCCGGCTCGAGCGAAGCCGCCTGGCGCGCCGGCTTCGCTTCCTCGGGTTCGGCTCGGTGCAGGACAGCGTCTGGGTCTCGCCGCACGACCACTCCGAGGAGGTCGTGCGCCTCCTCGGCGAGCTCGACGTATCCGAGTTCGCGACCCTGTTCGCCTCGCAGGTGCAGGCGCCTGAGGGACTGGCCGCGCTCGTGGCAAGGGCGTGGGACCTCAGCGAGCTGACCGAGCGCTACGAGGCGTTCATCGGGGAGTTCTCGCCGTTCGCCGGCCGGCGCGGGCGCCGGGTCGGAGATGCCGAGGCGTTTCGCGTCCGAACCCGGCTCGTCCACCTGTTCCGCGGCTTTCCGTTCCTTGACCCCGAGCTGCCGGACGACCTCGCGCCGCTGGAACGGTCCCGGACGCGCGCGGTGGCGACGTTCCACGAGCTCTACGACGGCCTCGCCGCGCCGGCCCAGCGTCACTTCGACGTCGTGACCGCGGGCTGGGCCGAGGCGTCGTAGGTGGTTCGCTGCCTCGCCGTTGGGTTGGTCCTGCTCGCGCCGGCGGTGACGGGTTGCGGTGGCGCGGAGCAGCACACGACTACGCAGGCTCCGCCGGCGCGGGTCGCGCCACTGTCGTCGAGTAGCCCAACGGTCGAGCCGGTCACGATCAGGCATCGGCTCCGGGCTCCGGTGTTCCGCTTCGAGGCCTCGCCGCTGTCCCCGGCGCTGCGGGCCGGGATGCGCGCGTCGTCGTGGCATACGGGGTGCCCGGTGGGTATGGGCCGGCTGAGGCAGCTGCGGATCAGCTACTGGGGGTTCGACCATCGGGATCACCTCGGCCAGATGGTCGTCAACGCCGCGGTGGTGAGACCGCTCCGGCGCGCGTTCGCGATCCTGTTCGCCGCGCGGTTCCCGATCCGCCATATGTGGCTGGTCGACCGCTTCGGCGGCAGCGACTACGACTCGATCCAGGCGGACAACACCTCCGCGTTCAACTGCCGCGACAGAACCGGTTCCACCCGTTGGTCTGAGCACGCCTACGGCGAGGCGATCGACGTCAATCCGATCGAGAACCCGTACGTGTACGCCAACGGCACGACGACGCATCCCGCCTCTGACCCCTACCTCGACCGCTCGGATGTGCGGCCCGGGATGGCGGTCCCCGGCAGGACGCTGGTGCGCGCGTTCAACGCGATCGGCTGGGGCTGGGGCGGGCGGTGGCCGCGACCGACCGACTACCAGCACTTCTCGATCAACGGCCGATGAGTCGCCAGCTGCCGTCGACCCGGCGGAAGGTCGCGCTCACATATTTGGCGTACCGACCGCACAGGCCGCCGTGCTCGACGTACGCGTGGGCGATCCCAGAGCCGCCCGGCGCGAACGCGACGCTCAGGCATCGAAACGGGTAGCCGAACGTTCCTCCGGTGCCGGGGACGCCGACGGCACGTGGAGAGCCGCCGGCCGTCAGCCCGCCGATCGCCACGACCGCGATGGCCACCAGCAGCGCCACGACCGCCACAGCCGCGCGCACGCTGCGGTGGGGCGGCGAGGGCCCGCTGCGATGCACCACAACAGTGATTTGCTCCGCCGGACGGTCTGGGTGATCGGGCATCCACTCCGTCGCCATCGATGAGCAGTATCGCTCCGACTGGGCGCGGTGAGGAAAATGATCGGGTGAACTCAGCGCCAGCGCTCGAGCAGGCGAGGTACGCGCGGATGCGGTGGAACACGCCGCTGTCGGACGCACACGCGACGTGGATGCTCGACCGCCTCGAGGTCGGCGGCGGGGACTTCGTGCTCGACCTGGGCTGCGGTTGGGGCGAGCTGCTGATGCGCGCAGTGGCCGCGGGAGGCGATACGACCAGGGGTGTCGGGGTAGACACGAACGCCGAGCTGCTAGACCGCGGGCGGGCGCTGGCGACGGAGCGCGGACTTGAAGCGCAGGTCAGGTTCCTCAAGGAACCGGCTGAGGAGTGGGGCGAGCCCGCCGATCGCGTGCTGTGTGTCGGCGCCAGCCACGCCTGGGGCGGCTCGCAGCGCGCTCTATCAGAGCTGGCGAAGGTGCTCGAGCCGGGTGGAACGCTGCTGTTCGGCGACGGCTGCTGGGAGCGACCGCCGACCGGAGCCGCGTGGGGGTTGTTCGGCGGGAGCGTCCGGCCGCTGACGGAGATCGTCGAGCACGCGGTGGCGGCCGGCTGGCGCGTGCGCCACCTGAGCACCGCCGATCAGAACGAGTGGGATGAGTTCGAATCGACGTGGCGCGGAGGGCGCGAAGACTGGCTGCGGGCCAACCCTCACGACCCCCGCGCACCATCGGTGCGAGCCGAGCTCGATGCCCGGCTCGCCGAATACGTCGGGGTGTACCGAGGCGTGCTCGGGTTCTGTTACCTGGTTCTCACGCGCTAGCGCGCTCGGTGTTAGTCACTCACCTCACCGGTTTCACCCCTGCGGGCAGGGGTTCTTGCTGAGAATGTTCTTGAAGTCGTTGTACTGGACTTCGTATCCACCGCCCTGGGTCGTATACGTCTGACCGAGGAGCTGGCCGTACTGCTGGTTCTCCCCGAAGTTGGAGATCTGACCGGGGATGTTGTCCCCGAACTCCCACTCACAGCCGCTGAAGCCGTGCGACGTGGTGTAGAACGGATAGAACGCCGCTGGCACACCGTTGTCGGTCGTTGGTATCAGCGTGCAACCGGCACCCGTGTCCGTGTCACATGTCGACTCGATCGCGGGCAGATCGGTTTCGAACGCTGGGTTCTTGATCTGGATGTTGTAGTGCGGACCCGTCATCGGACTCGAGAACTTGAACGACGTCGGGATGCAGCGGGTTGCCGTTCGGCCACAGAGGCTGGTAGGACGCGCCGTCGAATCCGGTGTTCGTATACGTACAGCCGTTCACGTCGGTAGGAGCCTCCGACCCGGGGAAGCAGAAGAAGTCATCCCCCGTCGCGAAGTCGTTGTCCGGTGGCCCGGCGCTCGCGCCCCGCCCCTCCTGATCTCCGGTGGGACAGATCGTCACGTTGCCCGTGGAGTCGAAACCGAACTCCGTCGCCGGGATCGGGACCGGCCCGTTGCAGAACTGGAAGTGGCCGATCTCGGTGTCGAAGGCGACGTTGTAGGAGCCGGCGGCCCACGTCACCCGCGTCTTCGGGGTCGACGTCGAGTACATCGGGTGGAACGCGTACGGGATCGCATCGCACGACGTACCGTTGGGATCCCACTTCACGTTCGCGAACCCGTTGGCGGGACTCGCCGTCATCGACCCGGACCGGCCCGTCGAGAGGTCATTGATCGTGGTCTTGACCCCGTTCGGCGTGTCTGTGATCGACACCTGGAGATGGTCTCCGGGTTCATGAACAGGTCTTTGCTGCTGGGGCTGTACGTCCCAGCGGTCGTCGCGTCGACTGGGTTTGCCGGGCCCGTCGAGTGCCCGTTCTTCGTGAGAAAGGCGAAGTTGACGTACTCCTCACCGACCTTCGCCTGGCAGGCTGCGTTTTGCGTCTGCCCGGTCACCGGATTGAGCTGGAGACTGTCGATGTTCAGCGCGGCGCACCACTGGGTGGCACTGCACGAGCTGGCCCCGACCGCGAACTGCCATGTCGGCCACGGGATCCAGCCGGGCGGGTAGAACTGCATCTCCATGTAGGCCTGCCCGACGTGGTTGGGGGACTTGGCCGGGTCGAGGATGTTCTTGTTGCTGTCAGGCGGGCAGGTCTTCACCAGCTCCGGGTAGGACTGCGTATCGCAGATGGCCATGCCGAGCCAGGACGCCCCGCTGAGCTCGAAGTTATAGGACTGGTCCGGGGTTGTTCGGGTTGCCCCCCGATGGGTCCGTCGGCAGCGTGATGTTGTAGCGCAGGTGGTTTCCGGATCCGCGGACGTTCGAATCGAACAGCGTCGACGGCTCGTCGTGGCCGACGTAGTGGCCGAACACCGAATCCGAGTCCGCCACCTCGGTGCACATCGCGGCGGACGTCGAGCAGTTGATCGGTCCCCGCGGATGCCAGGCCGACTCCGCCCCCGAGCTGGCCACTGCCGCTGGCGCGGCGGTAAGACCGATTGCGACGACGACGGCAAGCGTCGTAGCCGCGGACAACACAAGCCTGATTGGCTTCACGACTACCTTCCCTCCTGTTGGGAGTTGGACGGAGCCGCCGTGCTGTAGCCCTGGATCCAGCATCGCGGATCCGCCTGGTTGGCGCGACGCTATCACTGGCGGTCGCCCGTGGCGTGAATTTTTGTGCTCTATTGGTAAGGCTGCATACCGCCGCCGAGCCCAAGCAGGAGGCCGTTTTCAGCCACCGCCGGGCTCGTGGTGAGGAACAGAACCACGCCGGGTTCCGGCGCGGTAATCGTCTCGAGTTCGTCGCCGAACTCGTTGAGGATCGCGCCGACGCGACCTCCTGCGGCGACTTCGTCGCCGGCGCCCACCTCCGCCTGCCACCAGCCCCCGGACGCGCTGCGCAACCAGACGAACCGCTCGACGAGCCGTTGGCGGGGTGGCGACGGGTCGGGCTCGCCGGGGAGCATTCCGACGGTGCGGAGCGCGTTGTGCAGGCCGTTCACGTGTCGCTCGACCTCGGCGAACTCAAGCAACCCGCACCCACCCGCCTCGGCGGTGACCGCCGGAATCCCCGCTGCGGCCGCCGCGGCACTCGTGGTGCCGCCGAGCCCGTCGGTCGTGTCGCGGACGACGTAGCCGAACCCGAACGCGCGCGCCAGACGCTCGGCGCTCTGCCGCTGCGGCGAGTCGTCGTAGAGCACGAACGGCTCGAGCGCCTCGACCATGTCGCCACCGTGCAGATCGATCAGCAGATCACTCGGGGCGATGAACTCGCTGAACACGTGGTGCGCCAGCGCATCCGTGAACGACCCGTCGGGATCTCCGGGGAAGGAGCGGTTGAGGTTGCGCGAGTCCTCGGGCACGACGAACGGTGAGCGCGCCGCATACGAGGTGGGGGAGACGATCGGGACGGCGAGGATCGAGCCGGACAGCGAGGACGGGTCGAGCTCGCGCATGAACTGGACGACCGCCGCGATCGCCGGGTATTCGCAGCCGTGCACGCCGGCGATCAGACACAGCCTCGGCCCGTCGCGTGGGCCCGTGGCCTCGAACACCGGCCATTCGAGGTGGCGGAGCTTGGGGGCCTTCGATGTGGCGACGCGCCGGGTGACCATTGGCGGAGTCTGACATTCGCGGCGCCACGTCACCGACAATGGGACGGTGGACGAGGGGCGGATAGTCGTCGTCGGCGGCGGGATCGCGGGGTTGAGCGCGGCTTATTACCTGCGCAGGGCCGGCGCGACCGTCAGTGTGTTCGAGACCCGACGGGTCGGGAGCGGAGCGTCGGCGGGCAACGCCGGGTGGATTACGCCGGCGCAGGCCGGGCCGCTGCCCGAGCCGGGTCTGCTCACCTACGGGATGCGATCGCTGGTCGATCGCGACTCGGCGCTGTACTTCGAGCCGCGGCAGCTCGTCCGGATGATCCCGTGGCTCCTTCGCTTCGCCAGGCGCTGCAACGAGGCTGACCACGTGGCCGGCCGGATCGCGCTGGCCGGGCTGGGCCTGCGCAGCGTCGAGCTGCTCGAGGCGATGGCCGGCGACGGCGTCGGCTTCGAGCTGGACCGGGCGCCGCTGCTGCTCGCGGCGAAGGATCCCGCCAACGCGCAGGCGTTCCTCGACCAGTTGGAGCCGCTGGGCCGGCTCGGCTTCCGGATTCCGGAGCGCGTACTTGACGGGGACGAGCTCCGCTCGCTCGAGCCGGTGCTCTCCGACGCCGTGCAGGCGGGGTTCGTCATCGAGCAGCACTGCGGTGTCCAGCCACTGGCGCTCGTCGAAGCGCTCCGTGACCGGCTGCTCGAGCTCGGGGTGGAGGTGAGCGAGGGCACCGAGGTGCGCGACATCGACGTCGAGGGGTCGCGTGTGGTCGCGCTGCGCACATCGACAGGCCGCCACCGATGCGGGATCGTGGTGCTGGCGGCCGGGGCGTGGATGGCGCGGCTCGGTGGTCTGTTCGGCCTCCGGCTCCCGATCGCGGCCGGGAAGGGCTACAGCTTCGACGTTCGTCCGCGGCAGATGCCGCGCCACGCCCTGCTGCTGCTCGAGCCACACGTGGGATGCTCGGCGGCCGGCGACCGGCTGCGGATCGCCGGGACGATGGAGTTCAGCGGCGTCAACGCGCGCCTCGACCGTCGTCGCATCCGGTCGATCCTCGCCGGCGCCGGCGAGATGATCGGCGCCTGGGACGGACCCGACGAGGACACGATGTGGTCCGGCCTTCGCCCGATCGCCCCCGACGGCCTCCCGATCATCGATCGACATCCCCGCCTCCCGAACGTGTTCTTCGCCGGCGCCTACTCGATGCTCGGGATGACGCTGGCGGCGCCGGCGGGCGAGAGCCTGGCGCGGTTCGTGCTGAGCGGCGAGCGTCCTGGAGAGCTCGAGCCGTTCCGGGCGACCAGGTTCGGGCTCGTTCGCTCGGTCTGAGAACCGTCACGCCATGATCATCGCGCGCGACGTGGGGCGCCGTGGCACTCAGCGAACGGTCGGGTCGCCGGAGTCACCGCCGGACGTTTGCGCCCATACCGCTCGGCCGACGGCGATCAACGGCACGATGATCAGGAGCTCGAACATCAGGATCATCACGCCCAGGCCCGTGTGGCCGTGGGCGATCGGCTCGGACCAGCGCGCCGTCTTCGGTATCGAGACCAGCGGGATCATGTCGGCGAAGTGGTAGACGTAGACGGCGCCGAAGCGGCCTAGGCTCGGAGCGTGGCTGGCATCGAAGCCGAGCCAGCCGTGGACGGCGAAGCGGTGCGTCGCGCCGGCGAACCACAGCACCCCGAGCGTGTAGAGGTATCCGGCGATCGCCACAAGCGTGATCGTGGCCCGAAGGCGGCCGTCGTCCTGGCGGCGCCTGTACCGAAACCAGCACCGCAGGCCATCGGGGATCAGGACGGCGGGGAGCGCGATCGAGACGACCAAGCAGAGAACCGCAAGCGAGAACGACCGAACGACATTGGCCAGCGCACACAGCCCCAGAGCCACCGCCATCGCGGTCGCGTTTGCGCGTCTCCACGAATCCCTGACCCTCGTCTTGACGTGCTGGTGATAGCCGTTGATCACCTGGGCCGTCGAGAAGGCCGGTCCTGAGCGCGAGATGGGGGTGGCCACGCGTTCCATGGTTCGCCACGTCTCACTGAATACGGCACCCGCGTGGCTCGATGACGTGACAAACCGCACATCCTTGGGCTTCGACGCCGGGGTTATGCTGGGCGCGTGTCGCCCTGCACCCGGCGGGGCGTCCTACCGAAAGGGGACTGGGGATGAGGACTGTCGCAAGGATCGCGGCCATTGCGGCCGCGGCGTTTGGGCTGGTGGCGTCGGCGGCCTGGGGAGCTGCGGTGACGCCGGGTTGGGAGTGCATACCGACGACCCAGGGGCAGGCGGTTGTCTCGGGGGGGACCGGCAGCGCGCCGTCGTGTGGCTCTGGGTCGACGGCGGTGCTCGCGCCGACGTACGTCTCATCCGGCGTCGGAGGTAAGCCGACGGTCGAGTTCTCGGCCGTCAACGTGCAGATCGTCTCGGGGTCCGGGTCGACCAGTGGCGCCGTGAACGGTGAGGGGAACATGATCATCGGCTACGCGGAGAATGCGAACGGCTACTCGCAGGTCGGCTCGCACGATCTGGTCGTTGGCTCGGACAACGGCTGGAAGGGTTATGGCGAGGTCGTCGGCGGGACCAAGAATCAGTCGATCGGCAACTTCGCCGCCACGTTCGGCCAGGGGAACAAGGCGTCGGGCACGGCGTCGCTCACGGCCGGGAGCAACAACACCGCCTCCGGGAGCCAATCCTCGGCGATCGGCGGCAACCACAACACGGCGAAGGGGGCTCAGTCGAGTGTGATCGGCGGTGACTTCAATCTCGCCAACGACTCGTTCGCGAGTGTCAGCGGGGGCTGCGAGAACGTCGCCGGCCCGAGCACCTCGGTCACGGCGTCCTGTCTCAGCGGGGCCGAGGCGATCCTCGGCGGTTTTGAGAACACCGCGTCGGGACTCGAATCGACGGTCAGCGGTGGTGACGTCGGCGACGCGTCGGGTGCAAGCGCGTCCGTCGCCGGAGGACAGTTCAACGGTGCCACCGGTATCAGCGCGTCGATCGTCGGGGGCAATGAGAACACTGCCAGCGGCGAGTTCTCGTCTGTGCTGGGCGGTTTCTTCAACACGGAGGCGACCCGCTGCGCGTCGATCCCCGCTTCGCCTGGGACCTGCTAGCAAGATGGAAAGCGGAACGCCGGCCTGCGTCCATCGCGGGCCGGCGTTGCCGCGCCCGGGGCTAGGATCGGGACCGTGGACGTGATCGCCGCCGTCATCGCCCGGATGCAGGAGATCGACGCCTCGCTGCCCCGCAAGGATGGGGTGGCGTACTTCAACCGGCTCTATCTCCAGGTGACCGAGGCCGTGCTCAGCGCGAGTGCCGGGACCACATTCCAGAGTCCACTGTTTCTGGACCGCCTGGACGTCGTGTTCGCGGGTATGTACTTCGACGCGGAGGCGACGATCCAGAACGGGGCGCCCTGTCCCGTGGCGTGGAGTCCGCTGATCGAGAAGCGAAGCGAATCGCGTGCTCCGATCCAATTCGCGCTTGCCGGGATGAACGCGCACATCAACCACGACCTCGCGCTGGCCGTTGTGCAGACGTGCCAGGAGCTGGGGCTCGCCCCGGACGACGACAGTCCGCAGCACGCCGACTACGAGACCGTCAACTCGATCCTCAAATCGGTCGAGGGACAGGTCGCCGGGTGGTTCGACACCGGACTGATCGCCGACATCGAGGACGTCACGCCCAAGGACGTCGACAACGCGCTGGCGATGTGGTCGATCGTCGCCGCCCGCGAGCTCGCCTGGGACCACGCCCAGGTGATCTGGGGCCTGCGCCGGATGCCCGAGCTCGAGCGCGCCTATACCGACGTGCTCGCCCGAACGACCGAGCTGTCCGGTTGCGCGATGCTCGTGTAGCTCCGCGGCTCAGTCCAACGGCCCGGGTGGATGGACATACGGGGTTGTGGTGGCCAGCTCGACGAACCCGAGTCGCTCGAGGATCGGCCGACTGGCCGGTAGGGCGTCGACCTGGAGGTAGCGAACGCCTCGCTTCGACGCCAGCGCGGCGCGGTAGGCGACGAGCGCGCCAAACACGCCACGGCGACGCCACGCGGGCACCGTGCCCCCGCCCCACAGGCTCGCGAACTCAGTCCCGGCGTGAAAGTCGATGCGCCCTGCGCCAATCGGGGTGTCGTCCGACCAGGCGATCACGGCCTCGATCGCGGTGGGTCTCCGGGCGAGCCCGGCGCGCACCTCGTCACCGAGGCCGGAGGGGTAGTCGCCGAACACCGCGTGATGGACCCACACCAGGTTGCCGACATCCTGCTCGTCGGTGACGGGTCGCAGCTCCACCCTCGGCACCGGTGGCGCGTCGAGCGCGAGGTCGGCGACCTCCGCGACGAGCAACGCTTCCGTCGGCTCGGGTACGAAACCCGCTGCCAGCAGCCGGTCGGCCAGGTCGGGAGGCTGGTCGTATGAGTAATGCTTCCACTCCCACGGACAACAGAGCTCAGCGAAGCGATCGATCTCCCCGGCGATGATCCGATCGGCTGCGTTCGCGTTCAGCGCGCTCCAGGTCACGCCGTTCCACCCGTCGGGCTCGGAGATCGACCTGACGACGTCGTCGGTGCGCTCGACGTGGCCGCCGTAGAGCTCGGGTGTCGGGTGCCGGCGCACCTGCTCGTCGAACGCCAGACGGACCGCGTGTTTGTCCACGGCCAGAGCCAATCAGATCGACGACGGCGCGCGCGGCTCCTCAGTCGGCGACCCTCAGCACGAGCTTGCCGGTGTTGGCGCCGTCGAACAGCATGTTGACCGCGTCCGGCAGCTGCTCAAACCCCTCGACGACCGTCTCGAGGGGGTGGAGCTTGCCCTCGCGGATCCAACCGCCGATCTCACCAGCCGCCTCGGCGATCTGACCGAGATGGTCGAGGACGATGAACCCCTGGAGCAGCGCCCGCTGGACCAGCAGGTTCGAGAACGCGCGCGGGCCTGCCGGCTGCACGGTGGCGTTGTAGCCGGAGATCAGCCCGCACAGGGCGATACGCGCGCGCAGGTTGATGCGCGCGAATATCGCGTCCATGATCTCGCCGCCGACGTTCTCGAAGTCGACATCGATTCCGTCGGGAGTGGCGGCGACGAGCTGATCGTGCCAGTCCGCTGCCTTGTAGTCGACGGCGGCGTCGAACCCGAGGCGCTCGGTCAGCAGCGCGCACTTCTCAGCGCCACCAGCGATTCCGACGACCCGCGCGCCCTTGATCTTCGCGATCTGTCCCGCGACCGACCCGACGGCGCCGGCCGCGGCCGACACGACGACGGTCTCGCCCGGCTGCGGGCGGCCGATGTCGTTGATGCCGACCCACGCCGTCAACCCCGTCATCCCGAGCGCGCCCAGATACATGCTCGGCGGGATCCCCGGAAACTCCGTGATGGGAAGCAACGGAGCGGCGTCCGATGCCACGGCAAACTCCTGCCAGCCCGTCAGGCCCTGCACAAGCTGTCCCTCGGGGTACGCATCGTGGTTTGACGCGACCACCCGACCCAGGCCGAGGCCGCGCATCACCTCGCCGATCCCAACGGGTGGGAGATAGGTGGGCACGTCCCTGATCCACGCTCGGTTGGTCGGATCGATCGAGATGAACTCGGTACGCACCAGTGCCTGTCCGGCACCGATGTCGGGTACCGGCTCCTCGACGAGCTCGAAGGTGTCGTCGGTGATCCGCCCCTCGGGGCGGTTGCGCAAGATGAAACGGCGATTTGACTCGGTCATGACGCGACTCTACGCGCCCGCGGCCATTGCGCGCTTGATCAGCTCGAAGTCGTCGCACGGAATCTCGAACAGGCCGCGGCGGAACACATAGCCCCACCGCTGCTTGTCCCGGATGAATGTGAGCTCGTCGATCAGCGGCCTGATCGGCGCCTCGGCGCACTCCACGAACTCGACCTTGCGCCGCCACGGAACGAACCCGGGCGTCATCTCGACTTGGTACGGGTCCTCGTCGGCGACGCGACCGAGCGCCGTGAACGCCTGCAGCGGCTCGCCGTCGTGAAGGCTCGTCTTCGGCGAGTAGAAGACGAGCCAGTCACCCATGCCGAGCCGCTTCAGCCCCGATGACTTGCCGTGGCCGGCCTGGGTGAACCCGCCCTCGACACCCCCGCGCACGTGATCGCGGCTGACGGTGTTGACCCAGCACTTCGCCATCGGCGACTTAGGCCTATCCCCGGGGCACGAACGCGAACACGCGGCTCGGGCTGCCCGTTCCGCCGACGAGCTTCAGCGGCGAAACCACGAGCAGCGCGCCGGTGGCCGGGAGCTTGTCGAGGTTGGCCAGCTGTGTCAGCCCGAGCCGGCCTGCGCCGAGCAGCATGTTGTGGACCGGGAACGGCGGGTCCATGCCGCCCGCCGACCCGGCGTCGATCCCGACCGTCTCGACGCCAAAGCCCGAGATGTTGCGCTCCGTGGCCAGCCAGCGCGAGGCATCGACGTCGGGGCCGGGGGTCTCAGGGCCGTTGTCGCCGACGTTGAGGAACGCGGCCGCGTCCTGGGCCCGCGACTGCCAGCCGGTCCGGAACAGGACCCAGGCCCGGTCGGGGAGCTGGCCGTGCTCGGCCTCCCAGCCCTCGAGGTCGGCGACCGTCAGCAGGTAGCCGTTGTCGACGTCGGCCTCGGTGGTCCTGTCGATCACGCACGCCGGCCCAATCAGCTGCGTTGGCTTCACCGACGCCACGTCGGCTCCATCCTTGCCGGTGATCCAGTGGATCGGGGCGTCGAGGTGGGTGCCGACGTGCTCGCCGATCGTCAGCGTGTACCACGCCCAGGCGGGCCCGCGGTCGTCGTAGTGGCTGATCTCCTCGCGCGAGAGGCCGGGAGTGTTCGCGAACGGCGGCGGCAGCTGGATGACCGGCGTGTTCTCGGTGAGCGGCTGCGTGAGATCGACGATCTCGACCCCGCCGGCGCTCAGGCCGTCGATCAGTGCGCCGACCTGACTGGTTTCGATGCTGGACATGTTGTCTCTCCTTGGGTCGTTCTCAGGGGTCAGCCGGCGCGGAAGGCGTCCTCGAGCCATGCCGCGACGATCGTCGGGTTCACCTTGGCGTCGAGCACGAGCGGGTGCCCATAGGGGTCCGCTCGCCATTCCTCGATTGCCGAGGTGGCGTCCTCCGCTGTGCGCACCGTGCTCGCGCGCGCCCCGGCCGCGCGCGCGATCGCCGCGAGGTCGGCGTCGGGGA
The DNA here is from genome assembly GCA_963773165.1 of uncultured Solirubrobacterales bacterium. GTDB lineage: Bacteria > Actinomycetota > Thermoleophilia > Solirubrobacterales > Solirubrobacteraceae > Palsa-465. The sequence continues at coordinate 136,472 of CAVZAK010000035.1, read as the reverse complement.
ACCGGACCAGCGCGACGTCTTGTCCCATCGGCGCGAAGTGGTGGACCTCGGCGCCGTAGGCGGCGTCGTCGTAGATCAGCACGAGCAGGTTGCCGAGCTTCAGCCGGACCGCGGTCTCGAGCTCGGCCAGCGCCATGAACGCGCCGCCGTCGCCGATCGCCGCGACCGTCGGGCGACTCGGGTCCGCGATGGCGGCGCCGAGCGCGTTCCCGAGCCCAAGCCCGACCGCCTGAAAGCCGTTCGGGAACACCCAGGCGCGGGCGTCAGGGACGTCGAGAAACATCGACGGGTAGCCGAGGAAGTGGCCCGAGTCGACGGCTACGGCACGGTTGTCCGGCAGCGCCCTGTTGACCGCGATCGACAGCGTGCGAGGGTCGATCCACTCGTCGGTCGAGCCGTCCTCGTACGGTTCGTCGGGCCAGCGGCGGGACGCGATCTGCTGCTCCACCTCAGGGGTGCGGAAGCCGGTGTTCGAGAAGCCCCGTTGCTCGAGCGCCTCGCTCAGCTTGGTCGCGGTCCCCCTGGCATCGCCGATCACCGCCACGTCGGCGGGGCGGTTGCGGGCGATCGCCTTGGCCTCGGTATCTACCTGGATCACCTTGGCGCCGGGGTTGATCATCGCGCCGTGCTTCGTCGTCCAGTGGTTGACAGAGGCGCCGAGGACGAGCACGAGGTCGGCCTGCGGCAGCAGCTCGGCCGCGAACGGGCTGGCGAAGCCGCCCGAGATCCCGAGCGCGTAGGGGAGCCCGGCGAACAGACCGTTGGCCGGGGCGGAGGTGGCGAGGATCGCGCCGATCCGCTGACCGAGCCGCTCGAGCTCCTCGCCCCCATCGGCGAGGACGGCGCCGCGGCCGGCGATGATCGCCGGGTTGGTCGCGGTGGCGATCAGCTCGACCGCCGCCGCGATTGCGCGTGGATTCGGCTCCGGGGCGTCCAGCGGTGGGGGCGGGGGATGCTGCGGCTCCACGCTCGCCGCCGGCTGGGGCTGGATGTCGATCGGCAGCATCAGCACGACCGGCCGGCGCTCGCTGAGGGCGCGGTAATACGCGCGCTGGGCGTCATCGGCAGCCGTCCTGGGGCTGTGGACCCGGTCGGCGATTGCTCCGACCGACTCGACCAGGTCGTGCTGGTCGATCCGGAAGTTCGACGTGAGCGCGGCCGCGGGACTGTCGCCGGCGAGCACGAGCAGCGGCGTGCGGCTCTTGGCGGCCTCGGCCAGCCCGGTCATCGTGTTCGTCAGCCCCGGCCCCTGGTGGACGCTGACGGTCCCGACGCGCCCGGTGACGCGCGCATACCCGTCTGCCATGCACACTGCGCCGCCCTCGTGCCGCGCGTGATGGAACCGGACGCCGCCGCCGCACAGCGCATTGGTCACGATCAGGTTTCCGCTCCCGATGACTCCGAACGCATCCTGCACACCCTGCGAGGCGATCGTCGCGCCGACCACGTCGGCGACGGACAGAGCGTTTGTCACGGGCCCGATCCTACCCGGGGCCGGAGCCCGCGGGTTTCCGCGTTTGGCGCCCGGGGGACACTTGTTGTGTGAGCACTGAGACCCCGAGCGATCCCGAGCAAACCGCCCCGCCGGCTCAGACCGTGCCGAACATGCTGCCTGCGCGGGAGCGGCGGCGGTTCATCGGCGAGCGGCTACTTACGCGCGTGATCGCGACGTGCGGCATCGTCGGCATCGGCGTGCTGTTGGCAGCGATTCTCGCGTCGTCGAATGTCCAGGGCTGGATCATCGGGCTGGTCGTGTCGATCGTGAGCGTCGTGCTCTCGGGCGTACTCTGGTCCTCGCGACAGCTGTAGAGAGCCCGAGCGGAAAAACAGGGCCGCGTAGCGGCCCCCTAAATAAAACTGTTTTCAGGTGCGAGGCCGGCGGGGGTTTTTCGTAGTGTTCGCGTCGATGGAAAACGGCCAGTCAGCGATCAGCGTCAGCGGTCTGTTCAAGGCGTTCGGGGAGGTCCAGGCGCTCGCCGGCGTCGACCTCGAGGTCGCCGCCGGCGCCGTGCTCGGCCTGCTCGGACCCAATGGCGCGGGCAAGACCACGTTCGTCCGCATCCTCACGACGCTGCTGAAGCCGGACGCCGGCACCGCGCGTGTGGCCGGGCTCGATGTCGTCGAGCACGCCGGCGAGGTGCGTGAGCGGATCGGGCTCGCGGGCCAGTACGCGGCCGTGGACGAAAACCTGACGGGGCTCGAGAACCTGACGATGGTGGGGCGGCTGTACGGCTCCAGCCGGAGGGCGGCGAAGGCCCGGGGCGGCGAGCTGATCGAGCGCTTCGACCTGGCCGACGCTGCCAGCCGGCCGGCGAAGACGTACTCGGGTGGGATGCGGCGCAAGCTCGACCTCGCGGCCGCGCTCGTCGCCAAGCCGCCGGTGCTGTTCCTCGACGAGCCGACGACCGGCCTTGATCCGCGCGGCCGGCTCGGTATGTGGGACGTGATCGAAGGGCTGGTGGCAGAGGGGACGACGGTGCTGCTGACCACGCAGTACCTCGACGAGGCCGACCGGCTCGCGGACACGATCGGGGTGATCGACCACGGCCGGCTGATCGCGCAGGGCACCTCGGATGAGCTCAAGGACCGGGTCGGCGGCGAGCGGCTCGAGGTCAAGCTCGACGATGGCGTCGACGGCGCGGAGGCCGTGCGACTGCTGGCCTCGATGGCCGATGGAGCGCCGGCGACCGTCGACGGCCTGGTGACGCTGAACGTACGCGAGCGGCGCGGCGCGATCGTCGAGGCCGTCAAGCGCCTGAGCGACGCCGGGATCGGCGTCGACGATCTGGCCGTCCGGCGCCCGACGCTCGACGACGTGTTCCTGTCCCTGACCGGTCACGCCGCCGAAGACCGCGCCGAGGAGGACGCCGCGTGAAACGGCTCGTCACCGACACCGTGATCATCGCCGAGCGCAATCTGATCCGGCTGCCGCGCTCGCCCGATCTGCTGCTGGCGTTCACCGTGCAGCCGATCATGTTCGTGCTGCTGTTCCGCTACGTGTTCGGCGGCGCGATCGTAACGCCCGGGTTCGCCTACGTCGAGTTTCTGATCCCGGGGATCATCGTTCAGAACGTGGCGTTCGGTGGGTTCGTCACCGCGCTCGGCCTGAATGAGGACATGCACAAGGGCCTGATCGATCGCTTCCGCTCGCTGCCGATGGCGCGGCCGGCGGTCCTGGCCGGCCGGACGCTGGCCGACATCTTCACGAACGCGCTGTCGGCGACGGTGCTGGTCGTGACGGGCGTGATCATCGGCTTCTCGTTCAGGACCGACGTGTTCCACGTGGTCGCGGGCTTCGGGCTACTGCTGCTGTTCGGCTACGCGTTCTCGTGGGTGTTCGCGTGGGTGGGACTGCTCGTCTCCTCGCCAGAGGCGGCGAACTCGGCCGGGTTCATCGCCGTCTTTCCGTTGACGTTCATCTCCTCGGCGTTTGTCCCGGTCGCGTCGATGCCGGAGCCGCTGAAGTGGTTCGCGACCATCAACCCGTTCACGAAGGTCGTCGACGCGCTGCGGTCGTTGTGGCTGGGGATTCCGGCCGGCAACAACATCTGGGCGGCGGTCGTCTGGTCGCTGGTGATCATCGCCGCGTTCGCGCCACTGGCGGTGGCGCGCTACCGGCGGGTCGCGGTCAGCAGCTAGCTGTCGTGCGCCGTCTCTTCGGGAACGTCGTACCAGCGCTTGCGCTCGCCGATCCGTGAGCGCATCTTCCAGCCGCGGCTCTTCGGCGCTTGTTCGGCCGCCTCGGAGAGGGCCTGCAGCTGGGCTCTGGCGTCCAGCTTCCCGCCCTCTGTCGCGGGGCGGTCGCCGTCGGCCAGGAGCGCGGTGATCTTGTCGAGGTTCAGCGTGACCGTCCGCCACCAGCCCCAGTCGTTCCCGACGATCTGCTGGAAGGTTTTGAGGTCGATCGTGTTCGGGTCGCCCGCGTCGTCGAGCGGGAAGGTGACGAGCAGGCGCAGGCAGTCGTCGGCGTCCTTCTCGTTCAGCTCGACGATCTGCAGCTTGGAGAGCAGGAGGTCGAGCGGGTCGAGCGTGTAGGGCATCCGCGTCAGGCGGTCTGCGAACTCGAGCGTGTGGCACATGTGGAACTTGTCGACCATCACGTCGATCGAGAAGCCCGTCTCGGGGTTGGCGAAGTACAGCTGCTTGTTGCCATACAGCGCGTTGAAGTTCTTGTCCGGCTCGTACCCGCGCTCGGTGAGGAGCTCCGCGAGCTGGCGGCGAGTGGAGCTGGCGCTGGCGAAGTCCAGGTCCTGGCCGGTGCTGCTGCGGGGCGGGAGGTCGGGTGTGAGGAAGCGGATCGCGAGGCCGCCGACGAGGCGAAGTGGGATGCTGCGTTCGCTGGCCGTGTCGATGAGCCCCTTGGCGGTGTTCAGCAGATCGGTTCCGGCGACCGTGTCGCTCATCTCCCACATACGTTACTCGCTGTTGTTAGCGTGGTGACGATGGCGCTTTCGGACGCTGAACAGCGCGTTTGTGACGCGATTGGGACCGGGCGCGAGTCGCTCGTGGAGCTGGCCGGAGAGTTGATCGGGTTCGACACGACGGCGCGGGCGGTGGGGGATCCCTGCGGCGATGAGGTGGCGCTGCAGGAGTACCTCGCGGCTCGGTTGGGTGGCGTTGGGGCGTCGGTTGACATGTGGGAGCCTGATGCGTCGGCCATGGCGGGGAAGCCACTGGTCCCGCCGGGCTTGGATTTTGCGGGCCGGCCACAGTTGATCGCTTCTGTGGCTGGGCGTGGGGGCGGGCGCTCGTTGGTGTTCAACGGCCACATCGACGTGGTGTCGGCCGAGCCGGTGTCAGAGTGGGCGAGCGACCCGTTTGTCGCGTCGGTGCGCGACGGGTTGCTGTACGGGCGCGGCGCGTGTGACATGAAGGGCGGGATCGCGGCGATGGTGTTCGCGGTCGAGGTGCTCTCGGGGTTGGGGATCGGTCTGTCCGGCGATCTGCTGGTCGCCACGAATACCGACGAGGAGTCCTCGGGGGCGGGCGGGACCGCGCTCGTCGAGCATGGGCTTTCCGCTGATGCGGGTGTGGTGACCGAGCCGACGGGCTTCCAGGTGTGGACCTGCTGTCGGGGTTCGGAGTACGGCGTCGTTCGCGTGCCCGGTCGCCCTGGTCACGCTGAGGTCCGGCAGCCCGACTGGCGGTTGGGTGGCGCCGTCAACGCGATCGAGAAGGCGGTCGTGGTCCTCGACGCTCTTTCATCGCTCCGGCGTGCCTGGGCGGATCGTCCGCAGCTCACTCATTCGCTGCTCTCGCCGCCGTCGCTGCTGGCGACGATGGCGCGAGCCGGCGAGTGGGCCGTGACCTACCCGGCGTCGTGCGATCTGACGATCGCGGTGATGTACCTGCCGGCGCAGGCCGACGCGTCCGGGTGGGGGAGCGACGTCCGCCATGAGGTCTCGGATTGGATCGCGCGGGAGTGCGCGCAGGATGAATGGCTGCGGGAGCATCCGCCGGCGATCGAGTGGTGGCCGAACGCGGTGATGCCATTCGAGCTCTCGGAGGACGAGCCCGTCGTCGGGGTGCTGATGGGGGCTTCTTCCGACGTCGGTCAGCCGGGGAGGCTGGGCGGGCTCGACTCCTGGTACGACGGGGCGACGCTGACGCAGCTGGCGGGGATCCCGTCGGTGGGCTACGGGCCGCCCGGGTTCTCGGTGGACGGGGTCAGCGTCGCGCACATGATCGACGAGTACGTGCCCGTCGACGGCCTCGTGGCGTGTGCGCAGGGGCTGGCCGTTGCCGCGATGCGGTTCTGCGGTTAGCCCTCGACGCGCTGGGCGAGTTCGACGCCCTTCTTGCCGATATCGACGATGTAGCCCTTGAGGATCCCGGCGTTGGCTTCGCTCCCCGGGTTGATGGCCAGCGTGTCGCCGATCTTTCGCTCGCCGCCGGACTCGTGGATGTGGCCGTGGATCGTGAGTACGGGCTGGTAGTCCTCGATGATCCTCCGGACCGCGGTCGAGCCGACGGGACCCCTCAGCACGTCGCCGGCCGAGATCGTCGGCCGGAGGTTCTCGTTGAGAATCGGCGCCGTGTCGAGTCCCGAGTCGTACGGCGGGACGTGGATCATGAACACGGCTCTGCGGGGGTCCTTGACCTGCTGGGCGAGGGCGTCGAGGCGGGCGTAGAGCTCGTCCTCGGACTCCTCGCGCGGGGTCTGCCACGGGGTGTGGTTCGACCAGCCGGAAGCGAGCAGCTGAAGATCGCCGGGGATGTCGAGCACCTTGCCGTCGGCGTTGACGGGCGCGATCCCGGGCTGGTCGAGGATCGGGTCGATCACGAACTCGTCGTCGTTGCCGGGGATCAGGTACAGCGGCGCGTTCGAGTCGGCGAGGCGCTCGGTGGCCAGGTGCATCCACTCGTCGACCCGCTCGTTCATCAGGCGGTGCAGCAACTCGTCGCGATCCTGCTCGTCCGTTGAGAGCCGCTCCGCCTCGCCCGAGGTGGTGATGAACGAGTAGTAGCCGACGTCGGCGATGTCGCGCCTGAGCACGGCCAGCTCATCGTCGTCGCGCGCGTTCCGGCGGACGCCGAACAGCTCGGCGTCGTAGCGGCCGTCGTTCTGGAGGATGGGGACGATTGCCTTGCCCGTGAGGTCGCCGGCGACCAGCGCGACGTTCGCCTTGTAGATGTCCATCTTGATCGCGTTCAGGAACTTCCGCCACGCCTTCTCGGCTGCGTGGAAGTCGCTGGCGATGTACAGGCGCGTGGCCATCCTGGGTGCCCGCTAGTCGGGTGGGATCTCGGTGAACAGCATCTTCTCGTCGACGCCTGCCTTGACCGCCCGGTAGCGCATGATGAAGTAGATGACGATCCCGATCAGGTAGAAGAGGCCGGCGTCGATGATCCCGTTCGTCTCCAGGTAGGTCAGGGCGCCCCCTCCCTTCAAGGCGTTCACGATCGGTTTGATCACTGCGAATATGTAGATCCACAGCGGGAATACCAGCCACGCGAGCCCGATCCACGGGAGGGCCCTTCGGAATGGGGCGTTTCGCACGAGATCCGGCCGCCTCCATCGCGCGAATATGGCGTTGAACCCGGGCAGAGTCCAGGTGAGGGCCGCCATCACGATCGCGAACCACGCCGTGCCCGCGAGATTCAGCTTGTGGCCCGTCGTCGCCAGGAACGTTGGCAGGTCCTTGTAACTCTGGAAGAACAGGAAGATCCCCGTCAGCACGAGCACGGCGATGATCGCGTTCACCGGTGCGCGCAGGCGCTCGTTGACCTTGCCGAACCACTCGGGCATCTGCCGGTCAAGGCTCCAAGCCAACTGCATCCGGCTGATGAAGTTGATGTACACGGGGCACAGCAGGAACGGGAACACCACCCCGCCGAGACTGATCAGAGTCCACAGCGGCCACAGGCTCTTGTTCGCCACCACCGCGAGCAGCGGCATCGAGTTCGGCTGGCCCAGCGGCAGGACCGGCAGGGCCGTGTTGAAGCCCCAGTAGCTTCCGCCCCACGAAACCTGGGTGTTGAAGCCGAAGTGGCTCGAGATCGCATCGACGTAGACCGAGTTCGCGAGCACGCCGATCAGCAGCGCTCCGACGAGCGCGACCAGCACGCCGCGACGGACATTGCCGCGCACCTCACCGGCGATGTACGCCGAGTACTGGAAGCCGATGTACTGGAATAGCAGCACCGAGAGCATCAACGGGAAGACCGTCGTCGAGAAGATGTTGCTGATGAAGCTGCCGTTGCTGGTCGGGAGCAGCCCCGACTTGAAGCCGGTTGAGGCGATGTGCGCCGCGGTCACGCCGCCCGTGTAATGGGGCAGGTTGTGGTTGAAGTTGCCCTTGTGCGTGGCCAGCAGGCCGAAGATGAACATCAGCACGAAGCACGTGACGCCGAAGCCCGCGAGCGCCGTGACGACCTTGTGGAACGTGCGCGTCGGCAGCAGCGCCACGACCGCGATCAGCAGCAGCACGATGATCGAGGCGATGAAGCCCGGACTGCCCGTGATCGCGCCCGTCGAGTCGGTGAACCAGGAGTTGGCGCCGTGGAAGCCGCCCGCGCCGATGCTGACGATCTTGGCCGCGATCTGCAGGTTGCGCAGGACCAGCGGGACCTCGAACGCGATGATCAGGACGCTCGCGATCACCAGCGTCCACGACTCGAGCCACCCGAGGAACGGGTGCAGGATGCGGCTGGAGAAGACGTAGTCGCCGCCGGAGCGCGGCATCACGGAGGTGAGCGAGGAGAAGATCAGCGCCAGCAGGACGCAGAACAGACCAGCGATGATCGCCGCCCAGCCGTATGCGGAGAACGGCCCCAGCCGCCACACCGGCACGTCGGCCAGGCTGTAGAAGATCGGGTACAGCGTCAGGCCGACGCCGACGAACGCCGCCACGTTGAAGAACAGGGCGTTCGTGACGCTGACGTTGCGCACGAGTCCCGAGGACTGGCGGACGAACAGCTTCGGCGTCGTCGTCGCCGCCGCGGCAGAAGATCCAGAGCCCGACGGTCCAGGAGTTCCTGGCCCAGAGGTCGCGTCAGACACAGTTACCCTCCAGTGGTCGCCCTGTACGGGGAGCTATGGCGCTCGCGCGGAACCTACCACTCCAGGCGGAGGTGTCCTAGAGGGGGAGGTCGCGGGTTACCGCGGGGTGGCGGGGGCCCTCGGCTAGGCGGAGCAGCTGCGGCCCAGCAGCGGCGAGCGATCCGAGATCTGGAAGGCGCGCGTCGGAGAGGCGGTCGCGCCGCCCGCGGCAGGCCGGACGTGACAGGCGCGGGGCAGGTGGACGGAATGGGCGGCGATTACGACCATCAGGGCGAGGGCGGTCATCCAGCCCGCGAAGGCCAAGAGCCGGTCGAGCGCGCGCCAGTTGACTTGGTAGATGAGCTGTTTCAACGGATTTGAGAGCGGTCTCCACTGTTTTGACGACAAATCCAACGGATTTCTTTCGCGATTGATCTAAGCAGCGACGGTTTGCGGCGCCCCGATTGGATGGGGGCCGAGAATTAGACTTGCGCCGTGGACTTTGGGGTCGCCTATTTCCCTGCGTACGACGCCGCCCGTCCCGGTGCCGTCGCGCGGCTGGTCCAAGAGCACGGACAAGAGTCTCTGTTCTTCCCAGACCACACACACGTTCCCGCCGCCCGGCAGACACCGTTTCCGGACGGCGGCGAGCTGCCGCGAAAGTACAGCCGCACGTATGAGCTGTTTGTCGCTCTGACAGCCGCCGCCGAGTCGACGTCGTCGCTCCGGGTCGGGAGCGGCATCTGTCTGGTGGTCGAGCGCGACCCGATTGTCACCGCGAAACAGGTCGCTTCCGTGGATCACCTGTCTGGCGGCAGGCTCGAGTTCGGCGTGGGCGCCGGGTGGAACCGCGAGGAGATGAGAAACCACGGGACAGATCCGCGCACCCGAATGCGCCTGATGGCCGAACGAATCGAGGCGATGAAGGCGATCTGGACTGAGTCGGAGGCGAGCTACCACGGGGAGTTCGTCGAGTTCGAGCACATTTGGTCTTGGCCGAAGCCTGCCCAACGCCCGCACCCACCGATCCTGGTCGGCGGCGACGGGCCAACCGTGCTCGACCGTGTGCTTGCGTTCGGCGACGCTTGGTTCCCCGACTTCGTGCCGGATCTCGACAACATCGTTGAGAGAGCGCGTTCGCTGTGGGACAGGGCCGGTCGTCCGATCGATCTGATGGTGATGGGCGTGCCGGCCGACCCCGCCGTCTTCGAGCAGCTCGAGCACGCCGGCTGCCGGCGCGTGGTTCATTGGCTTCCTTCCTCCTCGCTCCCGCGGGTTGAGCAAGAGCTCGAGAAATGGGGGTCGGCGATCGCCGATCTCGCCGGCGAGGGCTGACCGCTGTTCGCACGGGCGCGGCCATTCTGCCCGCCCCCGGTCGTTGAACGATCAATCATGAGTCAGGTGGCTCTGACCGGTTGGCTCGCTGGCTCGCGCACCACTTGACACCGGGCGGCGGCACGTCGTAGAGTACTGCTCGCTTTATCGTTCCAGGAGAACTACACGAGCATTGCACGTGTGCGCGGCGCGTAAGGAGCACATCGAGGGAGGATCAGATCTGGGGACCTGAGGTTGCAATCGCTATGGCCGCCGACCCGCAGTAGGTCCGGCAAGCAACTAACCGAGCGGTGACAGTGACGGATGCTCGTCCGCGCCTTTCGGGAGCGCCGAGGAGTGCCGCGATCGGGAGGACGATCTGATGCGGTGGCGCCGCGGCCTGCCCTTTTGTCAACGCGAAGCAACGCATCGGTGCCGCCACGACTCACGTGACTACCGACACCGGTAGGTAGCCAACATCACCGGCCAAAAGGAACCAAGAAGAGATGGCAGACACATCAGCAGAAGTCCCCGCCGCACCCTCTCAGACCTTGGCAACGGGGGGAGGGTTGGCGCGTAAGGCATCGGGACTCGTTCGCGAGTTCTCGCAGCTCGACATGTGGATCTACAACGTGATTGCCCTCAACGTTGTGGTCCTTATTTCCCTGGCTTATGTCACCGCCGCCGTTACGTTCCCACACGCCAGCATCTGGGCGGCCGTGGTCATCTGCGGTGTTCTGTGCACCTTCGAAGGGGCCGTGTACGCGTTCTTTTTGGCCCTCATGCCTCGTGCTGGCGGCGAATACGTCTTCCAAAGCCGAGTGCTCGGAGGCGGGATCGCCTCGATCTTCGTGTACACCGCCCTTGTACTCAGTCAGCTCGTGCTCGTGGCACTCACTGCCTATCTTGGCGCGACGCTCGTCTTCTCCCCGTTCTTCATCCTGCTCGGCGCTCACTACCACTGGCACTGGCTGCTGAGCGCCGGCACCTGGATTGCCACAAAAGACGGGATCTTCATCATCTCGGCCGCCTACATCATCTGGTGCGCGGCCATCAATATCCTCGGCATCCGCCTCTACATTCTGGTGCAGCGGTACGTCTTCTGGGTTGGAATGGCCGACCATGGTGATTGTGCTGATCATGCTCTTCGCGACGAGTCACCAGGACTTCGTGTCCAACTTCAACTCGCTGATGCGCAACGAGTTTCACGTGAACAATGCGTACGCGACGGTGATCCACAGAGGGGGCACCACATCTACGTCATTTAGCTTGTGGGACACCATACTTGCGGCCGTTTACTTTTCCCTCTTCCTGGCGTTTCCGCATTGGGGCTCCTTACAGGGAGGCGAGATCAAGCGAGCGAACAGCCTCCGCAAGAACCTGTACGCAATCTGCGGAGCCGAGGTGTTCAGTTTCATCATGATCGCGATCTTCGCCGCTCTGCTCGTGAGCATCGCCGGTCGGGAGTTCCTGTACTCCAGCGGGAGCCTGTACCTCTCGGGGGCGGCGAATAACCCGCTTCCGGTGCCGCCCTTCTTCGGGTTCTTTGTCGCCGTCGCGCAGGGGTCGGGGATCTTCATCTGGATCGCGTTCATCATGTTCTTCTGCTGGTTCATCATGCTGGCCCCCAACGCGCCGCTCGGGGCGACGCGCATCATGTTGGCGATGTCGCTCGACGGCGCGCTGCCTGACTGGTTCGGCAAGGTCAACCCGCGGACCCATACCCCGGTTAACGCGATCGTGGTCTTTACGATCGCCTGTCTCGGGTTCGCGGTTCTGTATGCATATGCGACATGGTTCCCGCCGCTGACGTTCGCGGTCGCGATTCCGAGCCTGACGGCGTTCGGAGTGTCGATGATCGCGGCGATACTCCTGCCCAAGCTGCGACCGTCTCTGTTCCGCGGGTCGGACGCAGACAAGGACCGGATCGGTCGGGTGCCGGTGATGGCCATTTGTGCCGTGATCTTCCTGGCCTTCGTTGTCTTCATCGACTACGAGCTGTTCTTCAACAGCGCCTACGGAGTCAACGGAACCAAGGGACTGATCTTCGTCGCCGCGCTCTACGCGGTCGGGGTCGCCACCTATGTGGGGATGAAGCTCTACCGACGCAGGGTGCAGCACATCGACATCAGCGTTGCCTACAGGGAGCTCCCGGTCGAGTAGGGAGCTCGCGGCTCAGCACAGATGCGCGTTGGACTCCGTCCGCCCGCTGGGTGGACGGAGTCCCGTTCGCGGCAAGGGTCAGGCGTGGTCGATTTCCTCAGGAGTGTTGTGCCACGCCATCCGGTCTCCGATCCTCGCCCGCAGCTTCCAGCGCCGCGTTTTGTCGGCGCGCTCGATCTCGGCGAGCAGGTGACGGATCCGGTCAGGGACATGTGAGAGCCACGCGCCGTCGGATCGCTGCGAGTATTCGCGCGCGCTCTTGTGGGTGCGCTCGGCGACGGCGGTCACGGTGCGCCACCACCCCCAGTCGGAAGCGCACAGTTCGTTGATTCGGTTGATGTTGATGCCGGAGTCGTCCGCAGTGAGGTCGTAATCGGCGAGCAGGGCGATGGCGTCCTTGTAGTCCTTCTCGTTCGTCTCGATGACCTGGAGCTTGGACAGGAGGAGATCGGCAGGCGGGAGGGCCTGATCGAAGATTGTCATGCGCTCACGGAGGTCGAGCGCGTGGCACATCTCAATGCGGTCGAGGAACACGTCGGCCTGGCGCTGGTGGACGGGATCAAGGAAGAAGAGCCGGTGCTGTCCGTGGAGGACGTTGAACTCCTCCTCGGGCTCATATCCGAGCCTGGCGAAGACGCGGCCGGTGTCGCGGGCCTGCCTTGAGGAGACGACGAAATCGATGTCCTGGTAGTGGCGCTCAAGCGGTGGGCGGCGCGCACTAGCGGCCATCATCGCGACACCTACTCCTCCGGTTGCCCGGAGCGACACGCCGTCACGCTCGCCAGCCGCGATCACGCGCCCCGCTTCCTCGACCGGATCGGCCAGGGGCCGTTCGTCGGCGCTCCCAGGGTGGGCGGGCCCAGCACCCGGATCAGCCGTCGGCAAGCGGCGATCTCCCACTCAGCCGGTAGTCGGCAAGTAGCGGGCGACCTTTTTGTCCTCGAGGTCAACAATCACGCCCTGAAGCGTCCCATCGGAGTAGGTGCTACCCGGATTGATCGCGACCGTCCTACCCATCTTCTGGACCCCGCGTGACTCGTGGATGTGCCCGTGCAGGCTTAGAAGCGGTTGATAGCGCAGGATGGCGTCGCGGACAGCTGTGCTGCCTACGGGCATCATGATCGACCCGCCGCGCTTGACCCTGTCGCCGCCGTCTTCGAGCTCGGGCGCGTTGTCGAGTCCCGTGCCGTATGGCGGGACGTGGATGTTGAAGATCGCGTTGCCCATATCCTCGATCTGATCGGCCAGAGCCTCGATCTTCGCGGCCAACTCCTCCTCGGAACACTCGCGGGGGGTGTCCCATGGCGTGTGGTTGGACCAGCTCAGGCTCAGCATCTCGTGCCGGTCGCCAAGGACCGTGAGCCTGCCCTCGGGGTGCTCGACGAACGTGGACTCGGCGAGAACGTCGTCGACCGACCACTCATCGTCGTTGCCGGGAGTAAAGATGACTGGCCGGCCGGAATCCCCGAGTCGCTCCTCAGCCAGCACGAGCCAACGCCGGAGGTTCTGCGTCATCAATTCGGTGAACAGGTGGGCGAGCCGGTCAGGGTCGCGCTGCAACAGCTCTCGCTCCGCTTGCTCCATCCGCGCGGGATAAAGGCCGTTGTCCTGGATTTGGCGCTCCAAGCGCGCCAGCTCCTCTGGGTCATGGACCTCGACGTCGCCGCCGCTCCACGAGCAATGGAAGCCGCCGTTGCCGTCGCTGATGATCGGAATGATCATCTTTCCGGTGCAGTCGCCGCCCATGATTACGAGGTCGGCCTCGTAGACCTTTCCGGCCCCTAGAAACTTCCGGAAGCACACCTCCGACCCATGCAAGTCCGTGGCGTAAAAGATCCTCATGGTCGGCTCTCCCCGTCGAGGGACGAAGTCCCAAACTTCGATCCAGTCAGGCTAGTATAACGGCTGCTTGAACGTTACACGAACGGTTGGCTTGACTCGACAGCTCCGCGAGGCTGGACTTGAGCAATGCGTTTAGGCGTGCGATTTCATCCCGAGTGGCACCCTGACGGCCTGGTGTCGTATGCCCAGTTGGTAGAGGAACTCGGCTACGACGAGCTGTGGTTTTCCGAGGACTGCTTCTGGCCCGGCGGGATGGCTATGGCAGGCGCGGCGCTGTCGGTCACGACGCGAATCGTCGTGGGCGTGGGGCTGTTCGCCGCGCCGGTGCGCAACCCGGCCACGGCCGCGATGGAGATCAGTGCACTTTCGACGCTGGCCCCGGGCCGATTCACCGCCGCCTTCGGACACGGGCTTGCAATCTGGATGGAACAGATCGGGGTCAGGCCCGCCGAGCCGGTGGCTTTCCTCGAGGAGACTGTCGACGCTGTCCATCGGCTGCTCGCCGGCGAACTGGTCAACGTATCGACCGCGCGCCTGCATCTGGCCGATGTTCAGCTCGGCATCGTTCCCTCTGTACCGCCTCCGATTCTGGTCGGAACCACTGGTCCCAAGGGCTTTGCGCTGGCGAGCCGATACGCCGACGGTGTCGTGTTGCCGGAGCTCGCCTGCCCCGCTTCGGTCCGCTGGGCGCGCGGACAGATCGCCGCCGCCGGCCGGCCCGGCCAACTGGTCGTTTTCGCTCATCTGAACCTGAACGATGATGGACCGGGAGCGGTGGCGGCCGTCGAGCCACTGATTCTCGAGCTGTCACGGACCGGCGTATTCCCGCACTTGCTGAGGCTCGCAGGGGTCGATCCGTTGAGTGACCGTCCGCTCGACCCGGAGACCGTGGACTCAATGTCAGTGGCTGGCACCCGAGACGACTGCCTGAAGGCGGTCCAACGGTGGCAACAGTCTGGTGTTGACACACTGATCCTTCTCCCGCCGACGGGAGACGGGCCGGCACAGGTGACACGATTCGCCGCCGAGGTACTGCCGGCGTTGCGCTAGCTCACGACAAGTCCCCGTCCCCGTTGCGCTGCGTCTTGCCGGAGCGGGCCGCGAGCTTCGCCAGCGGCCGGAACGCCTTCTGGCGGGCGAGCTGGTAGCCGGCTTTCCGGCCGGGTCCCGTCTGCATCAGCCTGTCGATCAGTCCGCTCGACTGCGACCGAGTGGACGTCGCGCCCACGGGGACGGCGGCGCCGGTGCGGTCGGCCAGGATCACGTTCGCGGCGTTGTGGCCCGAGGCGCCCATCACGCCGCCGCCCGGATGCATGCCCGCGCCGCATAGGTAGTAGGAGCGGATCGGCGTGCGGTAGGAGGCGATCTCCGGAAGCGGGCGGGCGCCGAAGAGCTGGTCGAGGAACATCTGCCCTTGGAAGATGTTCCCGCCGGTGAGTCCGTACGTCCGCTCGAGGTCGAGCGGCGTGATCACGTTGCGGGCGAGGATGTGCTCGCGGAGGTTTGGCGCGTAGCGGCACAGGTCGTCGACGACCGCGTCCGCCCACGACTCACGCACGTCGTCCCACGTTCCCTTGGCGAGCTCGAACGGCAGCTGCTGAACGCCCAGCGTGAGCGTGTGCTTCCCGGGGGGCGCGAGCGTCGCGTCGTGGGTGGACTGGATCACCGCCTCAATCACGTACTCGTCCGGGAACTCTCCGCGCCGCTGGGCCTCCCACGCTCGCTCGTAGTTTTCGACCGACGCCCCGAGCAGCTGGTGGCCGCGATGCTGCGGTCCCTCGGTGGCGTCGAAGCCGAGGTAGGCCGGAAGCTCGTCGATCAGCAGGTGGATGCGGGCCATCGAGCCGCGCTGGTCGATGCCCTCGACGGCCGTGCGGAACTTCGCATCGAGCTCGCCCTCGGGCACGAGGCGTAGCAGCGAGCGCTTCGGGTCGGCGTTCGAGACGACGACGTCGCTGCGGATCTCCTCGCCGCTCTCGAGCACGACGCCCCGCGCGGTGCCGTCCTCGATCAGCACGCGCGCCACCGGCGCCCCGGTTCGGATCTCGACGTCGTGGCTGCGAGCCGCCGTCGCCAGCGCCTGAGTGATCCCGCCCATTCCTCCCTTGACGAAGCCGTACTGGCCGAACTGTCCGTTGAACTCGCCCCACGAGTGGTGGCCGTAGACGTAGCCGGTGCCGGGCGTCGAGGGCCCGCCCCACACCGAGACGATCGCGAAGAACGTCAGCAACCCCTTCAGGTGGTCGGACTCGAAGTAGCGGTCCAGCAGGTCCGTGGCCGAGAGCAGGACAAACTCGTTGAACAGCTCCTGCTCGCCGAGCTCCTCGAACTTGCGCATGACCTCGGAGCGCGACGGTGGCGATTGCAGCAGGTACGGGCGCACGATGTCAGCGAAGCGCTTCAGACGGACACCGAAGTCGAGGAACCGGCGGGCGTCGTTGGCGCTGTAGCGCTCGATCTCACGCAGCGTGCGGTCGAGCTCCTTCCACAGGAACAGGTGGCTGCCGTCGGCGAACAGGACGAAGTTGAGGACGTCGGATTGGTACATCTCGAGTCCGTGCTTTTCGAGCTCGAGCTCGTGTACGACCTCGGGCCTGAGCAGGCCCGCGATGAAAGCGCACGAGGACCACCGAGAGTCCGGGATCAGCTCCTCGCTGACGCACGCGCCGCCAACGACGTCACGGGCTTCCAGCACGATCACCTTCTGGCCCGCGCGGGCCAGGTAGTTGGCCGCGACGAGCCCGTTGTGACCCCCGCCGATGACTGCCACGTCGTAGTCCATCTCGGTCACCTTTCGTCTCTTGCGATCTGGGCCAACGCGTCCCGAGCCGCCTCAAGGGTCGCCGCGACGTCGGTCTGGGAATGCTGGGAGGACAGGAACCACCAACCCCGAGGCAGCACCATCACCCCGCGATCGAGCATCAGCTCAGAGAAGCGAGCGGACCGCTCGGAATCGGCGGCCGCCGTGTCGGCGTAGCTGTCAATGCGCTGGGCGGGATCGGTGAAGAACGTCTGCAGAAGCGATCCGACCTGGTGGAGCTTCAGCCCCACGCCGGCCTCGTCGGCCGCCTCCTGCAGGCCGAACGCCAGCAGCGCCGAGATCCGATCGAGTTGGTCGTAGAAGCCCGGCGTCTCGTCGCGGTAGATGCGGATCGCCGCCACGGCGGCCGCCGCGGACGGCGCAGCGCAGTTGAACGTGCCGACGTGCGAGACGCGGCCGTCGGCGACCAACTCCATGATCTCCCGCCGCCCGGCGACGACGCTCAACGGCATACCGGCACCGACGGCCTTGCCGAACGTCGCTATGTCCGGGGTCACTCCGTAGCGCTCCTGGGCGCCTCCGAGCCCGAGTCGGAAGCCGGTCACGACCTCGTCGAAGATCAGCACCGCACCGGCGGCGTGGGTGAGCTCCAGCGCTCGCTCCAGATAGCCCGGTGCCGGCGCGATCACACCTCCGTTGCAGGCCACCGGTTCCATGATCACGGCCGCCACCTCGGGCCCGTGTTCGTCGAGCACCGCGGCCAGCGCATCGGGATCGTTCCACCGGGCGACGAGCACGTCGCCCGAGCTGCTCGCCCCAGCCGTCGCCGGCTCGGGCTCGAGCCTGCCCTCGACGGGCGCAAGGCCGGGTGTCGAGACGAACACCGGGTCGATCCAGCCGTGGTAGTGGCCCTCGAACTTGACGAGCTTCGTCCGGCCGGTGGCGGCGCGCGCCAGGCGCAGCGCGGCGTGGACCGCCTCGCTGCCGGTGGTCGAGAAGCACACGAGCTCGGCGCACGGGACCGCCTCGACGATCAGCTCGGCGACCTCGGCCTCGAGCTCGTGCTGGGCTCCGAATGTGAACCCACGCCGGAGCTGGCGCGTCACCGCCGAGACGACGGCCTCCGGCGCGTGGCCGAGCAGCAGAGGCCCGAAGCCGAGCACGTAGTCGATGTAGCTGTGTCCGTCGACATCGATGAGATACGCGCCCCGTCCGTGGTCGATCGTGAGCGGCACGGGCCGTTGGCCCGCCCGCATCGCCGTCGCCACGCCCCGAGCGAGGGTCTTCACCGCACGATCGCGGTGGGCTTGCGAACCCGCGTAGCGGGTGGTGGCCACAGTGGTCGTCATATGCGCCGCCTTTCCTCCCCGAGGACCGGGTCCGTCTCAGTGGTGGAGGTTCACCATCACGTGCTTGATCTCGGTGTACTCCTCGAGCGAGTAGACCGACATGTCCTTGCCGTTGCCGGATTGCTTGAAGCCGCCGTGCGGCATCTCCGCTGCGATCGGCATGTGGTCGTTGATCCAGATCGTTCCGAATTGGAGTACGCGAGCGGCGTCGAGCGCGCGGCCGACATTGCTCGTGAACACCGACGCGGCGAGTCCGTACTCGACGTCGTTCGCCCAGCGGAGGACCTCCCGGTCGTCGTCGAACCGGGTGACCGAGACGACGGGTCCGAAGACCT
The DNA here is from genome assembly GCA_963773165.1 of uncultured Solirubrobacterales bacterium. Classification (GTDB taxonomy): domain Bacteria; phylum Actinomycetota; class Thermoleophilia; order Solirubrobacterales; family Solirubrobacteraceae; genus Palsa-465. Next base: position 118,226 of record CAVZAK010000035.1, on the reverse strand, counting down.
CCTTCTGGACGATCTCATCGCCCTGCAGCGCGCCGACGACGACGCTCGGCCGGTAGAAGAAGCCGTTGCCATTGGTCTTCCCGCCGGTGGCGAGCTGCGCGTGCCCGGTCTCGAGCGCGCGGTCGACGAAACCCTCGACGCGGCTGCGCTGCCGGTCGGAGATGACAGGTCCCATCTCGGTGTCCTCGCTGGTGGGGTCGCCCACCGCGATCGACTCGACCGCGGGTACGAGCTCGGAGAGCAAGTCGTCGTGGATGCCGCCGGACGCGTACACCCGAGACGCAGCCATGCAGTCCTGCCCAGAGTTCATGTAGCCGCCCTCGCGGATCTTCGCCACGGTTAGCTCGAGGTCGGCGTCATCGAACACGATCACCGGCGCCTTGCCCCCAAGCTCGAGGTGCAGCCGCTTGAGGTTGCCGGCCGCCAGGCGCATCACTTCCTTGCCGGTCGACACGTCCCCGGTAAGCGAGCTCATCCGCACGGAGGGATGGCTGACGAGCGCGGCACCGACGGTCTCGCCGTGTCCGGTGATCACGTTGAGGACGCCCGGCGGAAGCAGATCGGCGGCCAGCTCTGCGAACCGCAGCGTGGTCAGCGGGGTGAGCTCGGAGGGCTTCAGCACGAGCGTGTTGCCGGTCAGGATCGCAGGGGCGATCTTCCAGATCCCCATCAGCAGTGGGTAATTCCACGGCGCAACGGAGCCGACCACGCCGAGCGGGTCGCGTCGGATGATGCTCGTGGATCCCTGGACGTATTCGCCCGCAGCGCGTCCCTCGAGGCTCCGTGCAGCGCCGGCGAAGAAGCGCAGGCAGTCGGCGCCGAACGGGATCTCCTCGCGCGCTACCGAGATCGGCTTGCCAACGTTGAGCGACTCGAGCTGGGCGAACTCCTCGGCGTTCTCCTCGAGCCGGTCGGCAAGGCGCAGCAGCGGGAGCGAGCGTTCGTTCGGAGCGAGAGCGGACCATGCCTCGAAGGCGTCGCCGGCGGCCTTGACGGCGGCGTCGACGTCGGCCGAGGAGCCGAGCTGGACCTCGGCTAGCTTCTCGCCGGTCGCCGGGTTGAGGACCTCCTCGGTCTCACCGTTAAGCGAGGGCACGTGCTCTCCGCCGATGAACATCTGGTACGAGTCAGCAACTACAGCGGTCATGGCTGGGCTCCTCTGTCTGCGGCTTTTTCCGCTGCAGCGCGGACGGGACGGTTGATCCGGTGCCGTCGCTGCGCGGCGGTCTCCTCGAAGGCTCTCTAGAACGATAAACCAAACCTTTATTCCAGTCCAGTTCGTTTGCGTTGCGGCTTGTTGATCGTTATAGTGCCCCGGCGATGCGACCGATCGGCGTGCATCACACCGGCATCACCGTCTCCGATCTAGACCGCTCGATCGACTTCTACAAGCGGTTCGGGTTCGAGCTGGAGGAGCGGCTCTCGGAAAGCGGCCCCGAGGTCGACGAGGGCACCGGAGTCAAGGGCGCGTACATGCATTGTGCGATGCTGCTCCGTGACGATATGCGACTGGAACTGATCGAGTACGCCGCGCCCGAGGGTGCGCCGGCGGCCCTCCCGAACAACGGCATCGGTGCCGCGCACATCGCGATCCAGGTCGAGGACATTGACGAGGCCGTCACCCAGCTGCGCGCCGACGGCATCCGGTTCACCTCGGACCCGATCGATCACGAGAGCGGCCTGCGGTGGGTGTATATGAAGGATCCGGACGGCATCACCGCCGAACTGTTCCAGGTTCGAGAGTGAGGCTGGACGGCAAGACCTGCCTCATAACCGGGGCGGGACGCGGCATCGGTCGGGCGACCGCTATTGAGATGACCAACCAGGGCGCCGAGGCCGTGATCGTCTGCGACGTCGACGAGGAAGGCGGAGCCGCGACCGCTGAGCTGGTGTCCGAGGCGGGCGGCCAGGGCGTATTTGTGCGGTGCGATGTCTCCGACGGAGGTCAGGTGGCGGCGCTCATGGCTGAGGTCGGCGAGCGCTTCGGCCGCCTCGACGTCCTCCACAACAACGCCGCGATCCTCGACACCCAGCTCACCGACATCACCCGGATCGACCAGATCCCGGATGACGTGTGGGAGCGGATGTTCGCCGTCAACGTCCGTGGCAGCTGGCTGTGCATCAAGCACGCCGTTCCGCTGTTGCAGAACTCGGCCGCCGGCGCGATCGTCAACTGCGCCTCGATCTCGAGCCTCGCCGCGTTCCCGGGCGAGTCGTGTTACTGCTCGACCAAGGGCGCGATCCTGATGCTGACCAGGTCGACGGCGCTCGATCTCGCGCCGCTCGGTATTCGCTGCAACTGTTACTGCCCGGGGACGATCGACACGCCCATGGTGGCCAACCAGGTTGCAACCGCCGACGATCCCGATGCATATCGTGACGAGATGGCCGCGTACCACCTCACGTCGCCGCCGCGCCTGGGCCGGCCCGAAGAGGTGGCGCGGCTCGTCTGCTTCCTCGCGTCCGACGCCGCGTCGTTCGTGAACGGCGCCGCGTATCTAGTTGACGGCGGCGCCCTCGCCTGGCGCGGCACTGGGGTCTAGCAGCAGACCGCGCGCGATCCGCTCGCCGATCACTGTCACGGGCATGTTCGTGTTCCCCGACATGACGTCGGGCATGATCGACGCGTCGGCGACGTACAGGCCCTCTATTCCGTGCACCTGACCCTCCGAGTCGACGACTGCGGTCGGGTCGCTGGCTGGACCCATCTTGCAGCTCCCGCAGGGGTGGTAGTAGTGGATCGCTGAGTGCTGGAGGAATTCTTTGATCGACGGGAGATCGGCGACATCCGGGCCGGGCTTGATCTCGTCGCCGATCAGGCGCCGCAGCTGGGGTACCGCGGCCACCTCGCGGGCGCGCTGCACCGCCTCGGCCAGGCGCGCCAGGTCGTTGCCCTCGGGATCGCTTAGGTAGCGGTGATCGATGATCGGCTTGTCCTCCGGACCGGCGGTGCGGAGCCGGATGCTCCCGCGCGAGCGGGGCGTCAGGCAGGCTGCGCCGATCGTCCACCGCCAGCGGCTCTTGTCCAACCACTGGCGACCACCGATGGGATAGATATGCAGGTCGAAGCCACCCTTCGCGCAGAGCGACGAGGGCAGCTTGCCGATCACCTGCTCGTCCGGTCGCCAACCGCCCCGAAGGTGGCCCTCCATGACATCGATCAGCTCGTCGCTTCCGGCGTAGTCGATCTCGAGCGACGGCTGGTCGTGCAGGTTGCGACCGACGCCGGGGAGGTCGTGCTCGCTGCTGACGCCGGCCTCAGCCAGTTCGTCTGACGGTCCGATCCCGGAGCGAAGCATGATCGAGGGGGTGCCGTACGCTCCGGCCGAGAGCACGACTCGAGTCGCACGGACCGTGTGCTCCGATCCGTCGTGCTGGACGATCACACCCTCGACCCGACCATCACGAATCAGCAGGCGATCGACGAGCACGTCGCCCAGGATTCGCATGTCCTGGCGATCGCGGACCGGATCGACGTATGCGAACGCGCTGTTGATCCGGACGCCTCCGTTGAGGTTGACCGGGAACGGCGCCACGCCCACGGTCTCGTCCAGGTTGTTGAAGTCATCGACGGCGGGGATGCCGTTGGCGACCATCGCGTCCATGCACGCGCTTTGGAACGGAGTCAGCTCAGGCAGGCCGACGACCCGGACGCGGAGCTGCTTCCAGGCGAGATCGAACAGCGGCAGCAGTTCATCGGTTGACCACCCGGGATTGCCGGCCGCCGCCCACGCGTCGTAGTCGAGCCGGCTCCCGTACACCACGGCGCCGGCGTTGTGGGATGAACAGCCCCCCATCACGCGTGCGCGGTTGAAGTGCACGGTCTGGCCCGCATACTCGCCCGTGTAGCCCCAGTCGTGGGACCACATGGCCAGACTGGTCGCATCCATCAGGTCCTCGGGCCACCGTCCGCTGTCGGCAGGCCCGTAGTCCGGACCCGCCTCGACCAGCAGAATCGATTCCGAGGTTGCCCCAGCCAGGCGGCCCGCGATGACGCAGCCCGCGGTCCCTCCGCCGACGACGATCGTGTCGACCTCAGCGGGCAGGGTGTCTATGCTGCTCACCGGCGAACCTCCCTCACAGGGTTACTTGATCGTTATAGTAACCGACGATTCCCGTCCTCGTCGAGAGAAAGAGGTCTCCGTGAACAGGTTGGCCGGTAAGCGCGCCGTCGTGACCGGGGCGTCCAGCGGCATCGGCCGCGGCATCGCGATCGCCTGCGCGTCGGAAGGCGCGGCCGTCGCCTGCTGCGGCCGGGATCGGGACCGCACCGAGGAGACCTGCGCCGCTGTTCTGTCTGGTGGGGGATTTGCGGTTGCCCAGCTCGGTGACGTCTCGAATGAGGCGGACGTCGAGCGGATGGTCGCCGGCGCGGCCGAGGCGCTGGGCGGCATCGATCTGCTCGTCAACTGTGCGGGAACGGGGGAGCTCGACGGCTGGGTGCCGGTCCACGAGCACTCGCTCGGCGCGTGGCAGCAGACGCTCGCCGTCAATGTCACCGGGCCGTTCATGATGAGCAAGGCGGCGATCCCGCACATGCTCGAGGCCGGCGGCGGGGCGTTCGTGCACATCGGCTCGGTGTGCGGCATCACCGTGTGGGCCGGAGACAGCGCCTACGGCGTGTCGAAGGCGGCGCTGATGATGCTCTCCAACCACATCTCGGTGGAGTACGCGGAACGGCGCATCCGCTCCAACACGCTGCTCCCCGGCGAGATCCTGACGCCGATGCATGACACCGCCGCCTCCGCGTCGCCGGACGCCGCCGAATGGAGCCGGCGCGTGCTGGCGCGTCATCCGATCGGGCGGTTCGGCGAGGTAGACGAGGTCGCCGCCGCCGCGGTCTTCCTGCTCTCTGACGAATCGGCGTTCCTCACCGGCGCCAACGTCCCGATCGATGGGGCGTACAGCCGTGTCTGAGCGCGATCCGATGGACATCAGGGGCCGCGTCGCGATCGTCACGGGCGCGGCGCGCGGGGTCGGACGCGGGATTGTCGAAGGGTTCGCGGCGGCTGGCGCGCGGGTGCTGATGTGCGACGTCGACGAGACCGAGGGGGAGGCGGTCGCCTCCTCGCTGGCGAGCGAGGGCCGTGAGGTCGCCTTCCGCGTCGCCAACGTGGGGTCGCCGACCGACGCTTCGGGGCTGGTGGACGCCGCCGTGGGGTTATACGGACAGCTCGACATCCTCATCAACAACGCGGCGATCCAGATCGAGAAGACGATCGAGGAGCTCGAACCCGACGAGTGGGATGCGCTGATGAACGTCAACTTCAAGGGCGTCTATCTGTGCTGTAAGTACGCGGTGCCGGCGATGCGAGCGGCCGGTGGCGGAGCGATCGTCAACATCGCCTCGGTCAACGGCTTTTGGGTCGAGCCCGGACTCGATGCCTACTGCGCGTCGAAGGGCGGCGTGATCACGCTGACCCGTGCGATCGCCGCCGATTTCGGCAAGGACGGAATCCGCTGTAACTGCATCTGCCCTGGCTACGTCGACACCGGCATGGCGTCACGCTATCTCGACTCCCTCCCGGACCCGGCGAAGGCGCGTGCCGAGGTCGCGGGGCAGCACGCGGTGGGGCGCGTCGGCCAGCCCGCCGACATCGCCGCGTGCGCGAGGTTCCTCGCATCCGAGGCAGCCGGGTTCGCCACGGGGGCGGCGTTTGTACTCGACGGCGGACTCTCGCTGGGAGTCGTGGCCAAGGCCGATGACGCTGCCTGAACGTCTTGACGGTCCGTTACTTGATCGTTATAGTAAATCCGCCTCGGCAGCCGTGCGAGACGCCGAGATGCCTGTATTAGGGCCTGTCCGATCCGCGGCGACAGCGTGGTGCGCGCGGGGATCCTTGGAGGTGTGAGATGGCCGCGGTGAACGGGATCGAAGGCCGCCGCGTCCTGGTCACGGGCGCGAGCTCCGGCGTCGGGCAAGCCGCGGCGAGAGCGTTCGTGGGCGAGGGCGCCACCGTGGCGATGGTGGCCAGACGCGGCGACACCCTGCGCGAGATCGCCGACGAGCTCGGCGAGCGCGCCGTCCCGATTGCCGCCGACGTCAGCGATCCTGACAGCGCACACGGCGCGGTGGCGCGGGCCTTCGAAGCGCTCGGAGGACTCGACGCCGCTGTCAACGCCGCCGGCGTCGGATTCCCGACCAAGCTCGAGGACATCGACGCGGCCGTGTGGCGCAACGTGATCGACACCAACCTGTCCGGCAGCTTCTACGTCGGTCAGGACGCCGGATTGCGCATGCGCGCGAACGGCGGCGGCAGCATCGTCAACGTGGCGTCCGACCTGGCCGCCGTGGGAATGGGGCTGTTCGTCCACTACTGCGCCTCGAAGTTCGGCGTGATCGGGTTGACCAAGGCCCTTGCGGCTGAGCTCGCGCCGACGGTGAACGTCAACGTGGTGTGCCCGGGTCCGATCGACACGCCGATGATGGATGCTGAGATCGACTGGTTCCCGGACCCGGCCAAGGCGCGAGTCGAGGCCACCGAGCGGGTCCCGCTGAAGCGGTTCGCCGCGCCGGAAGAGGTCGTTGCCGCAATCCGCTTCCTCGCGTTCGACGCGCCGTTCGCTACGGGCACGACGCTCGAGCTCGACGGCGGAACAACCATGGTGTGAAAGGAGATGCGCCGATGCGCATGGAGGAAAAGTTCGGCGTCGTGACCGGCGCCGCTTCGGGTCTTGGACGAGAGATCGCAAAGCTCGCCGCGGCCGAGGGCGGGGCGGTGGTCGTGGCCGACCTCAACTCGGAGGGCGCTTCCCGGGTCGCTGACGAGATCTCGTCGGCCGGCGGACGGGCCGTAGCGCAGGAGCTCGATGTGACCGTGGAGGACAGTGTGGTCGCCGCGATCGAGCGGGCGAAGTCCGAATTCGGTGAGTTCAACTTCATTGCCAACAACGCCGGCGTGCAGCTCGAGAAGGCCCTGCTCGACACCACCAACGAGGACTACGACTGGGTCTTTGATGTGAACGTTCGCGGTGTGTTCTGGGGGTGCAAGCACGCCGTGGCGTCGATGCGCGGGAATGGTGGCGGGACGATCGTCAACACAGCGTCGGCGCTCTCGCTGGTGGCGGATCCGTTCCTGCCGGTCTACTCGGCGAGCAAGCACGCGGTGCTCGGACTCACCCGGGCGGTGGCGACCGCGTACGCGATTGACGGCATCCGGTGTAACTGCGTGTGCCCCGGCGATATGCAGACGCCGATGATCGAGCGCTATTGGGAGGCGACCGGCGATGCGGAGAAGGCGCGCGAGGAGATGGCGTCGATCTACCCGGCCAAGAAGATCGGGCAGCCCGCCGAGGTCGCCCAGGCCGTGATCTTCCTCGCCTCAGATCAGGCCTCGTTCGTCAACGGCTCGGGCCTGCAGATCGACGGTGGTCTTCTGTCAAAGGTCTACTAAACAAATTGACCGGTATTTAGCGTTCTATGATGCCTGCCAATGGCGGCCCAAACGGGGTAAATGGAGCGGGGATCGCTGCGGCGCACGAGATGAGAAGCCCAGACGCTCACCCGCGCCGGCGGTCGACACTGCGCGACGTGGCCGAACGCGCGAACGTGTCGGTCCAGACGGTGTCGAATCTGGTCAACGGACGGACGCACCTAATGGCGGAGAAGACCCGCGAGCGCGTCGAGCAGGCGATGATCGCGCTCGACTACCGGCCGAACGCGACAGCACGCGGCCTGCGGATCGCGCGGGTGCACACGCTCGGGGTGTTCGTGCTCGACGAGGACGCCCGGTTCCTGGCAGACCCGATGACGGACCTGGTGATGGCGGGCGTCGGCGATGTCGCCCGCGACCGTGGCTATGGCGTCCTCATCCAGTCGGCGCGTCCGGGGTCGATCGACGACGGGCTGCTCGCGCCACTTCACGAGCATCGCGTCGACGGCGCGATGCTGTACCTGTCGGGCGATGCTTCCGTGCGCTCGGCGTGTGTCTCGCGCGTGCGCGAGCTGGGTTACACGTTCGTGGTTTTCCAGGAGATGTATGACAAGGGCGACGTCCCGTCGGTGAGCGCCGATAACCGCGACGGCGCGCGGAGGCTGACCGAGTACCTTCTCGACCGCGGCCACACCCGCATCGCATTCACGGCCGCGCTGACCGCCTGGCCGATGATCGAGGAACGCCACTCCGGTTACGTCGACGCCCATCGGGCGCGCGGTATCGACCCGCCGCGGGAGCTGCAGCTGTTCCGCGGTCGGTGGGATCCGCAGAGCGGGGAGGAGATGGCCAATGCGCTGCTCTCGCTTGCCGAGCCGCCGACCGCCATCATGGGTGGCAACGATCTGCTTGCGCTCGGCGTGATGCGCGCCGTCCGCGCCGCTGGGCTGAAGATCCCCGACGACATCGCCGTGACCGGTTTCAACGACTTCAACTTCTCCGCGTTCGTGGACCCGCCGCTGACGACCGTCGCGATCCCCGCCTACGAGATGGGGGCGGCCAGCGCCACGATCCTGATCGATCGGGTCGAGGGCAAGGAAACCGAGTCGCGGCGAACATTCCCGGTTGAGCTCGTGCTGCGCGAGTCGGCTTGAGATGAGCGTCGGCGAGAACGGGAAATCGGTCCCTCTGCGCAGCCAGCGGTGGTTCGGCCCCCGGACGGTGGCCGGCATGCTTCACCGCGCCTCGGTCAAGGCTGAGGGGTTCTCCCAGGTGCTGCTCGACGGCCGCCCCGTGATCGGGATCTGCAACTCGTGGTCCGAGCTGGTCCAGTGCAATGTCCACCTGCGTGGTTTGGCAACTGCGGTTAAGAGAGGGGTGCTCGATGCCGGCGGCCTCCCGCTCGAGTTCCCCACGATCTCGCTGAGCGAGAACCTGATGAAGCCGTCGACGATGCTCTACCGAAACCTGATGTCGATGGATGTCGAGGAGTCGATCCGGTCCCACCCACTCGACGCGATCGTCCTGCTCGCGAGCTGCGACAAGACGGTCCCGGCGCAGCTGATGGGCGCGGCGAGCGCCGGCATCCCCGCGATCATGCTCACGGGCGGCCCGGCCCAGCCGGCCTACTACCGCGGCCGCGAATTGGGTGTCGGTACCGATCTGTGGGAATACACCGCCGAATACCGCGCCGGGGCGATCAGTCAGTCCGAGTATGAGGATCTCGAAGCGGCGATGATCCCGAGCTACGGCCACTGCAACGAGCTCGGCACCGCGTCGACGCTGGCGGCTGTGGTCGAGGCGATCGGTATGTCGTTGCCCGGGTCGGCGGCGATCCCGGCGGTCGACGCACGCCGTGCGGCCGCCGCCGAGCAGACCGGACGGCGTGCGGTGGAGCTGGCGCTCGCCGGGGTCACGCCGCGATCAATCCTGACGCCTTCGGCGTTCGACAACGCGATCACGGTGCTGATGGCGATGGGCGGGTCGACCAATGCGGTCGTGCATCTACTGGCGCTCGCGGGCCGCGTCGGCGTGAGCCTCGATCTCGATCGCTTCGACGAAATCTCGCGACGGACGCCGATGCTCGCAAATCTGAGGCCGTCCGGGTCCTACCTGTTCGAGGATCTGTTCCGCCAGGGCGGCGTTCCCGCGCTGATGCGCGAGCTCCGCCCGCTGCTGGATGAGGATGCGTTGCTGATCAGCGGCGAGCGCCTTGGCGAGGCGCTCGATCGGGTGCACGATGTTGCCGACGGGGAAGTCGTCGCGCCTCTCTCGAGCCCTCGCCACCCCGAAGGGGGGATCGCTGTGTTGCGAGGGAACCTCGCCCCTCGTGGGGCCGTCATCAAGAAGAGCGTCGCGTCTGCGTCCTTGCTCAGTCACGCCGGGCCGGCGGTTGTGTTCGAGGACATCAAAGACCTGGACGCCCGGATCGACGATCCCGATCTGCCGGTCGAACCTGGGTCGGTGCTCGTCATGCGCAACGGCGGGCCGTTGGGCGCGCCGGGCTTCCCGGAGTGGGGGATGATTCCGATCCCGCGGAAGCTGCTCGAGCAGGGCGTTCGGGACATGGTCCGCATCTCCGATTCGAGGATGAGCGGCACCGGGTTCGGAACCGTGGTCCTGCACATCGCGCCGGAGTCGGCCGCCGGCGGCCCGCTCGGCGCGGTCCGGGACGGCGACATCGTCCGGCTCGATGTCGAGGCACGTCGGATCGACGTCGAGCTCTCGGATGAGGAGATCGCGCGCCGGCTGGCGGACAGGCCTGTGGCCAGACGTCACTACGAACGTGGGTACGGGGCGCTATACGCCGAGCACGTGACCCAAGCGGACACCGGCGCCGACTTCGACTTCCTCGTCGGCGTTCCGGGCGAGGAGCCGGACACCGAGCCGCTGGGCCTGCTGACGGGCTGGATCGCCGGATGGTGATCGCGCCGGCGGCGGTCGAGATCGGCGCCGACAGCTGGCGAATCGAGGCGCGCCTGGGTGAGCGCAATGTCTTCGAGTACCTGCTGGCGTCGGACGACGGCTCGGAGTTGCTCCTGATCGACACGGGCACGGCTGGGATGGCGCGCGACGCGATCCTGCCGGCGGTGTCGCGGCTCGGGTTTTCGCTTGATGCATTGAGGTTCGTGGTGGTGACGCACCCCGATCTCGATCACCAGGGCGGTCTGGCCGTAGTGCGCGATGCTGCACCTTCGGCGGTGACCGCGTGCGGGTTTCTCGACCGTGCGATGGTTCGCCAGCCAGAGCAGCTCGTGTTTGACCGCTATCAGCAATACGTGCATGAGCACGCGCTCGGCTTCGACGATGTCGACCTGGCGTGGATGCGCGCCAATTACGGCGGGCCCGTGGAGATCGATTTGACATTGGTCGGCGGAGAGCGGCTTCGCGTCGGCGACCGCGTGTTGGAAGTGCTCCCAGCCGCCGGCCATTCGGCCGGACACCTGATGTTGTTCGAGCCTGCCAGCGACATGCTGTTCTGCTCGGACGCGATCCACTCGAGCATGTGCCCCTCCGTCGACGGCGCCCCCGCGTTGTGCCCGACCTACGAGGACGTCGAGGCGTACCTCGAGACGATCGCCCGCGTCGAGTCGCTGGCGCCGGCAGAGCTCCACTCGGGTCATTGGCCGATGGCGCTTGGTGGCGAGGTGGGCGAGTTCCTAGGAGCGAGCCGCGAGTTCGTGGCGCGGATGGACGATGTGCTGCTCGCGAGGCTTCAGAGCCCGGCGTCGCTGGCGGATCTGTGTGCGGAGGTGGAGCGGGGGTTGGGTCCCTGGGACTCGCCGACGCACATGCTGATGTTCATCGTGCACGGGCACATCCGCCGACTGATCCGGGCGCGGGCGGTTGAGCTGCTCGATCCGGGGATACGTCCGCCGCGCTATCGCGCCCGTCTAACGTAGCCAACCTGTGATTTTGCGAGTGCCTCGGAGGGCACTCCACATAGATTGACGGACCCTTTCTTGAACGTTATATTAGCTTCAGGGTATGTGTGACCTGCCGGAATGAGTGGCTCGGCAGCTCCGTACTGACTGACGAGGGGAGTTTGTGATGCACACCTCTGACAACGGGCGCACTGACGGGCGCGATCTTGACCTCGTGGCGCGACTCGACCGCCTGTACGTCGCAGTGGTGTCCGACTGCCTGGACAAGGTCGGAATCCGTGACAACGTGATGGCGCCGCACATCCGACCGCTGACGCGTGGCACGCGCACGGCCGGGTTCGCCGCGACCGTACTTGCGGTCCAAGTCGACGAGATTCCGGATGATCCGTATGCCGGCGAGATACGCGCGGTCGATGCGCAGCAGCCAGGCGACGTGATGATCGTCTCGACCTGTACCGGGTCCTACTGGGGTGAGCTCCTCGCCACCGCGTCGAGAGCCAGAGGAGCCGTGGGAATCGTGGCTGACGCGTACACGCGGGATACGCAGGCCCTAATCGCGATGGGGTATCCGACGTTCGTCGCCGGAATCAACGCCCAGGATTCACTCGGTCGGATCGACGTCGCAGAGGTGGGGGGGGATATCAGCTGCGGCGACGTCGTCGTCTCGAATGGAGATCTCGTCCTGGCCGACGATGACGGCATCGTCATCGTCCCGTTCGGCGTCGCCGAGGACGTCATGGAGCTGGCCGAGGAAAAGGTCTCAGCCGAGACACTCGTGCGCGGGAAGCTCGCCGACGGGATGTCGGTCCGCGAGGTGTTCGCGGCGCACGGGATCCTCTGAGCGACCGCTGCCGGCGGATCGTCTAAGCGCTCGCTGGCGGTTCTACGGGCCCGTCCGAGCGGGCTGCCGGTGTACCGGCGGGCTGCGAAACCCGTTGTGCGGACCAGATCCGTGTCGAGCGGCTGCATCGTTCGAGAATCTGCATAAGGCATGCGGGCCAATTTTCCGCGTCGCCACCAAGGTCTTGCTCGAAAACAACACAATTTGGATCTGGGATTTGCTGCTCTCGCCGGGCTACCGTCGCTCCTTCCACTGTCATTGTACGCGCTACCGCACGGTGTGCACGGAGCCTGGCCGCGGAATACAGCGGCTCCCGGACGGGACTATGACACTGTGGAAGTACGCTGTCGGCGAGGTTGACTACCTCGAGGCGTCGCCGGAATCACCCTGACCCACAATCTAGAGAACCTCAGCGATGGACGACCGCGGTTCTAGACGATCGCGCTTCTGGCCTGACGCCTGTCAGCCGGTCGAAAAGTAGGCCAGTCACGCCGGTCGAAAACTAGGTCACTTGAGGGGTGCACCGGTTGAGGAGTGACCCTCCGTCTTCTTGACCGAGCGTTGGAAAGTGAAGTCGAACCCCTTGAGTGTCTTGCGGGCGGGGAACCGCGGGTCTTGATCCTGCCTGGCGCCACCGTGGCCGTCACGGGCGCTGACCTCGGTGCCGAGCAGCACGTCGGCGAAGTGCTCGTAGCTCCAGGACTCCTTGCGGGCCCGGTCGGCGAGCGCGGGCAGCTTCCTCTCGGTGGCGGGCGTCTTCAGGGCGCGGAACAGGTGCGCGAGCTCGGCGTGCTTGGTCATGCCGGGATCCGCGCGTCGTAGCGGGACAGGGGCTGGATCTCGACCTCGACCTGGTGGCGCAGCCGCCGCTTGTCGCGTTGGCGGTCCAGTTCGGTCCGACTTGCTGGGTCGGTCAGGATCAAGCCGCCGGCGAGCACGCGCCGGTAGCGGGCGGCGAGTTCGCCGGTATCGAGCACGCCGGCGGTGACCTCCGATTGCGAGACGCGGACCTCGACCCGCCCCCCGGCGAACCGCGGGCCGATTGAGTCGTCGTTGCGATCCACCCGGATGAACGGTGCTGCCGCCACCCGGATCACCTGTCGTCGGTCGACGTCGGGCATCCGGGCGGGCAGAGGCCGCATCCGCCGCTTCCTCCGTGAGTCGGTCGGCCGGGGCCGCTCTGACTGTCCGGTGCACCCGGCCGTTGGCCTTCTCAGTCCATGCGTCGAGCCGGTCCTGGAAGTCGAGATGGTTCGCGAACACGCGGCCGGGCTCGAAGTTCGAGCGCATGAACCGGTGCGAGCCCTCGAGCTGAACATTCGCCATCGCCTTCGACTGCGCGTGATCGTGCTGTTGGGGAGCAGGCGGTTCTGGTAACGCATCCGTTCCATCCGTGGCTTGGTCGGGAGTTCGTGTTCGTGGCTGCGCGGCAGACGTGGGACGAGGACCGTGTGTTCTTCTTCGCGCCCACGACCCACGCGTCAAAGTGCGCCAAGGCTGGCGCCTGCGCGACCGAGAACCCACCCCACCATCCCGACGAGGTGCACTATGAAACCCACACCTTGTCGTACGCATCGCCGACCGAGCCGACCGACTGCAGCACGGCGTCTCCGGTCAGCGTCTGGGTATAGTCGAAGCTGGTGTATTGCGAACCGCAGTCTGAGTGTGCACGAGCTCGACCTCAGCGCCGGGCCCGCGCAGCGTGAGCGCGTCGAGCACGACGGTGGCGCGCATGTTCTCTGCGAGCTGCCACTCGGATGGCAACATCTGTTGCGAGCCAAACGACCGGAGGACATGGACTTGAAGTACGGCCTCAATCTGCTCTTCACAGACAAGGGAATTAGGCCCGACGAAATGGCCCGCGCGATGGAGGATGCAGGCTATGAGTCGTTATGGATCGGCGACCATAGCCATATCCCAGTGAGCCTTAAGAGCTCAAAGGCCCTTTGGTGGGACATCACGGACGCGTACTGGCACAACCTTGACGAGTTCGTCGCGCTCACGATGGCGGCGACCGCCACGACGCGCCTCAAGATCGCGACCGGTCTATGCCTTGTGATCGAACGAGACCCCATTACCACCGCCAAGACCACGGCCACGCTGGATCTCATCTCGGATGGTCGTTTCATTTTTGGTGTGGGCGCTGGATGGAATGCCGAAGAAATGGCCCACCATGGCACCTCCTTTTCAAGCCGCTGGCGGCTGCTTCGCGAACGAGTTGAAGCGATCCGGAATATTTGGACGGAGGAAGAGCCCGAGTACCACGGGAAATTTGTCGACTTCGGCCCGATGTGGTCTTATCCCAAGCCGGTCCAGCAACCGCACCCTCCTATCATCGTCGGCGGCAACGGGCCACAGGCCCTCGAGCTCACGATCGCGCTCGAAGCCAACTGGACACCAATGTTCTTCATGCGGGACTGGCCCGACATCAGGGAGAAGATCGGCATCTTGCGTCGTATGGCCGCGGACGTAGGTCGAGATCCGTCGACGGTCCATGTGATCCCGTTCCCTATCGATCCGCCGGGCCCACAAGTGATTGAGGAGATGAACGGCCTAGGTGTAGAGCACATCGTCATCGACGTGCACGAGTCGCTGGATCGCGACGGCGTCCTGCGGGCCATCGAAGAACACGCCAAGTTGATCGACTGAACGGCCCTCGTCGTACCGCTGCCAGCGACCGGCGCAGTGTCTCTGACGGCTCGCGCCGTCGCCTCTGATCGGTGAGAATCCTGACGCCCTCGGACTGACCCCGTTGAGGGTGCCGCTGAGCCCGACGGACAGTCTGGCGCTGGAGCCTGTGGAACCGTTGATTGCTGCCATGACCACGAACGCCAGACTCATTCCTGGGAGTCTCCTACCGATGGCGCATCCCGTCCCGCCGACCAAGGAGACACACAACCGAGCCGGGTTCGCACGGGTCGGTTAGGAGCCGACCCGTTTCGCTCGCTCGCGGCCGCCGTTTCAACCCCGGGGATTTCACACGCTAGCCTCGCCGTAAGACGATCGAAGCATCCCCAGGAGTCGATGGACCGTGGGGTGCGGCTGGCGATGGAGTTGGGCGTCCGAGCGCGCAGATCGCCACGGAGCCGGGGATCGGGCCGGAGGGGTTGTGTAAGGGTGTGCGCCGGGGGAGGCACATGGCGGGTTGCGGCCGGATCTTCCGAACAGCGAGGAGCGCGAGCAGATCCGCCAGCTGCGCACGGAAGTGTGTCGAGTTGCGGCGTGCGAACGCGATCTTGAGGCCGCTTCGGTGTTTCGCGACCGAGCTCGACGCAGACCGCCCAGGTGAGCGCGTTCATCGATTCCCATCGCGAGCGCTTCAGCGTCGAGCCGATCTGTGAGGTTCTGGGCGCGTCGACGCTGCGTACTATTAGGGTTGCACCGGCGAACGCTCGGCGAGGACGATGGAGGACGAGAGGCCGGACCATCCGGATCCGGGAGGTGCACGAGCAGAACCTTCGAGGCCTACGGATACCCGTGCGTGTGGAGCGAGCTGCGCCGCCCAGGCGATCACGTCGGCCGTGACCACATCGCCCGCCTGATGCGCCAGGCGGGGATCCAGGGGGCGAAGCGCGCAGGAAGCCGTAGCGGACCAGCACGAGCGACCCGGCTGCGGCCAAGCGGCGTGATCTCGTCAAGCGGAACTTCACAGCCGAGGCGCCGAACCGGCTGTGGGTGGGTGATTTCACGTGCGTGCGGTGCTGGGAGGGTTGCTGTTCTTCGCGTTCATCCTCGACGTCTACAGCCGGATGATCGTCGACTGGCAGCCCAGATGCGCACCGGCTTGGTCCTTGACGCGCTCAGAATGGCGTTGGGAACCCGCGAGCACGGCGCCGACTTCGCCTTGGTCGCGCACACCGACGCCAGCTCGCAGGGCCGATTCAATCGGTCCTCACAACGCTCGGTCGAGAGGAGTTGCGATGGGGGCAGGACGGTTTCATGCTTGGGAGCTTGCTGGGCGTCCGCTGATGCGTTCGACCGAGTGGAGGACGTGCTGATCGAGCGCATTCAGAGCGCGGCATCGCTTGCCGAGCTCTGTTGGGAGGTCCGAGCAAGGCCTAGGTCCCTGGGACTCCGGTTAACACATTGCTGATGTTTGTCGTACACGACCACATCCGCCAGCTGCTCCGGACACGCACGAGCGAGTTGCTCAAATCCGGGCATTCGTCCCCCGCGTTATCCCGTGCGTCTTGGATACGCGACGCGGTCGACGCGCGGGGCTCTCGGCCAGGAATCTCGGCCTCAGTCGACCATAGCTCGCCACCCCGCTCGCAGACGTCTCACAGCCTCGTCGCCCCACAGCTCGCAGCCCCTGGCCGCCACCTCGTTTTGACGCGACCCTTCTTGATCGTTATATTAGCTCGGCTGGGCGCGTCTTACCCGTTCAGTGGCTCCGTGATGGTGGTCTCGACCTCTACCGGCTCTAATTGGGGGCGAACTCCTAGCTACCGCCTCCAGAGTCCGAGGAATCGTGGCCGACGCATACACGCGCGAAACTCGGGCCCGTATTGAGATTTGAGATGGCCTATCCGATGTTTGTCGCCGGAGTCAACGCCCAAGATTCACTCGGTCGGATCGACGTCGTCGAGGTTGGCGGAGACATCACGTCCGGCGGGGTCGCTGTGTCACATGGCGATCTCGTGCTGGCCGACGATAACGTCGTCGTCGTCCCGTTCGCGGTCGCCCAGGAGGCCATAGGACTGGCCGAGGAAAGGTCTCGGCTGAGGTGCTGGGAATGTCGGTCTGCGAGGTCTTCGCCACGGACGGGATCCTGTGAGCGACGGGGGGCCGGCGACCAGCCCCGACGAGCCTTCGCGAACAAAGCCGGTGAGCGCGCCGCATCCCGTCCGCGCGATGTGCATCATTCGAGCGTTCGGATAACACCCGTTCGTCATCGCCGTCTATTGATCGATCAATATTGCCTCGCCTTGCTCCACCGTCCACCTCTCCTCACACGGTCCGCCGACAGAGCCGTCTCGTGAAACTCGCACAGAGCAATCCTGACGTCGGGGACCAGCTGAAAACCAGAGACAGTGCACTCGATGTCAGTTTCTAGCGATCGACGTGATTGTGCGCGAGCGCTTCAGAACTGCCAAGAGCGTGGCGTCGACACGGGCGTTTTGATTCCGCGGTTATATGTGACGGCCGAGTTTCTGGCGACGGTGACGATATTGCACATCAGGTTGGTGGCAAGGGGGACAGCTTTCAACCGCTGCGGCCAGAGCAGCCTCGAGTAGGAGGTAGCGATCCCATGCCGGTCGGAAAGGCGGTCAGGACGTGCGGATTGTCTGCCTCGTGTGTCCTCCCCGGCCGAGATGCCGCTCCCCGCGTTCAAGCAGTTAGGCACAACAGGCGCGGAGATCGAGACCTATTAGGTCGAGAGCGCACAAACAAGACCGCGTCATGGGCTCGGGGACTCTGGCCCGGAGCCTGTCGCGATGATAACGGGAAGCGGACGGCCGCGAGCGAAGAAGGAGGACCATCATGGCGACAGGTGCATATCTCGGTGAGCAACCAGCGATTCCTGACTATGACCCACTCGTTTTTTACGATGACCCATATCACATATATTCCCAGTTGCGTCTAAACGCGCCGCTCTATCACAACGAGAGCAGAGATGTATGGGTTCTGTCGCGGTTTGAAGACGTACAAGCCGTTGCACGCGCGTGGGACACGTTCTCGAGTGCGGACGGCGTTGCGCTGGACGACGAAAAGGAAGCCTACTACCCCGGGGGCTTCATTGATCAGGATCCACCGTCGCACGACCGGCTTCGTGGGGCGATTGCCAGGTACTTCTCACCGAGAAGCATGAAGAACCTTGAAGAGCTGGTGCGGAACGAGACCAGACGCCTCTTGACTCCTTTTCTCGCCACAGGCAAGCTTGATGTCGCCGCTGATTTGGGGCAGCCCTTACCGACCGCTGTTATATGCACTTTGCTAGGGATTCCGCAGAGAGACCATCCTCCGCTCCTCTCACTCTTCGCCGGCATGCTAAACCGGACGCAGGGGGCGACCGAGTCCCCGGAACCGGCACGTCAAGCCAATGCTGGGATCCGCGCCTATGTCGCGGATGCTGCACGCCAGCGGGAACGACAGCCGACTGAGGATCTCCTGTCCGCCATGGTCGCTGAAGCGAAGGCAGGAAAGATAGATGGTGACGAGTTAGTCGGAATGGCAGTATTACTGTTCTACGCAGGTATCATCACTACTGCCAGCCTAATTTCCAACTCCATTTTGAATCTCTTAGAATATCCCGACCAGCGTCGAAGCCTTGCCGACCAGCCCTCGCTGATCCCTTCAGCCATTGAGGAGCTGCTTCGTTTCGATGCGCCCGTTCAGTCATTGAGTCGCGTATCTTCACGTGACGCGATGTTTTATGGTACGACACTCCCCGCCGGCTCTCGGATCCTCCTACTGTGGGGGTCTGCGAATCGCGATGAACGACGGTGGGTGAATGCGGACCGACTAGACGTCCATCGCGAACACAAACGCCACCTAGCATTCGGGGAGGGCATTCATCACTGTATCGGTGCGCCCCTGGCAAGGATGGAAGCACGAATTGTCTTCGAAGAGGTCCTTCCCGTACTAAGGGAGTATGAGCTGAATGGCGATGTCGAGAGGCTCTTCACCCCGCACGAACGAGGGCTGAAACATTTGCCTGTTTCCTTTGAGCCCCTCTAATCGTAGACCCACGAAACTACAACGAACGATTCTGGACGATCCACTTGCGGCTCATCACCGGTTGTAAGGCGTGACGCTTCCGCGCTCATCCGCAGAGCACGGCGCCGGGAGGGCCTCCCCAGTTCCTTCGGACACGCCCTCACGGGAGCCCGTCGGCAAGGCGGTCGCGTCCAGCCGCCATCAGACCACCGGTCAATTCCGGGCCGCCCCCTTGCCTTCGATGTTGGATTCCCCCTCTTGGGCTCCAGTTCAGGACTCACACCTACGGTCTCACCGTCCGCGCCCGGCATACCCTTTCCGCCCTGCGGGCTCGGCGTCGACCCGGCAGCACAGGCCGAATCGGTTACCCGGACCTCACACAGAAGTTCGGACGGAACCCAGGTCTGTGACTTCAGAGCGGAACTCGTCGGCGTCGATGACATCACGCTGGCTACGCGCCGCGAGCGCGTCCTTGAGAATTCGCCACGCCGCGTGCGGAACACGCGCCTGCCCCGCGCGGAGTCGGCGATCAGCTCCCCGGGTCCGCGCGAGCAAATGCGCGGCGCGCGTTTGGTGCTTGGCGGTCGTGAACCGCCAGTGCGGCGCCCACCCGTCACGCTCAAGTACCCGGCGAAGTCGTCGGCAAGGGTCCCGACCGCGGCTCATAGCCGCGCCCAGCGGCGATCAGATACACCGCGGCCTGATCGCCGGCGAACGCCCACAGCCACCTGTCCGTTGGTGCGCCACCCTGTCTCATCCGGTGCGACCGCCTGGCTGGCCCGCACCCCTCGGTCAGCGCTCCATACGTCGGCTCAAGCGCCCGGGCCTGACGCGATCGCCTGCACGACCCCGCCCGCGGTCACCCGGATCCCCAACCGGGCCAGCGCCTTGGCCGTCTCGTGCAGCGAGAGTCGCTGCCCTTGTTCATCTCGGTCGCAAGCGCCACCGACACGAGCCGAGCATCCACCCCGCCTCCCCCAACGCATCCGAGGCCTGGAACGGGTGACGTCCCTGATGCCGGCGCTCGCAGCAACCGCACTTGCAGACATGCACTCGAAACCGGCGGCGGACCGCCCGCCGTTCGAGTAGCTCGTCCTGATACTGCAACTCCCGCGCTCCTCCTCGATCTCCCCACCACGCTCACACCGCCCGATCAGCGGAGCGTCGAGCTCCTCATCCACCTCACCCGGCGGCTCACGGGTGCCCATGCTTGCCGTGATCGTCGCCCGACCGGCGGCCCGGCCGACCCGGCCGCGACTTCGGCTCGATCGACTTTCTGGGGCGCCTCGCTCCGTTCGAGATCCATTGCGCCCACCGGTCCGAGCGCCGCGCCGCCAAGTCCGACCTGGCCGAGAACCGCATGTTTGGTTGAACGGTACGACGGTGTGCTCCTGGAGCGCCTGCGCGAGCCAGCAAACACTCGCGCACCTCTGCGGGGGAACGTCACCATAGAGCTCGAGCCTCGGGAATCCACGACGCAGATGCTAGGTCTTCTGCACGACGGCCACCTCCGCCGACTAATTCGCCGTTGCCTTGCGGAGGGCGAGGATCCGGCCAGTACCGCGGTGTCTCCGCGCCACTGCCCGCTCCCGATCGCCTCGGAAAGAAGCAATATGAGTTTCGTTGACCGAGACCCCCTTGAACGTTATAGTAACCGTAAGCGAGCTTCGAAAGCCAGATGGTTCGGCCTCATCTAACCCAAGAAAACGGTCGGGTCCCATGGAGTGTCCTAACACCTGCGCCAGCGTGGAGCCGCCGTCTCCATGGAGGGGCGGTTCACCTGCGAGGCCCCAGGTAGGGTGCGCGACTTCACGCAGCTCGATGGCTGAGGCTCGGCATCCACCCCTCTACGAAGACGGGGCAGGGGCGATCGGCGGGACAGAGCTGGATCGCCACAGCGATCGTCAGCGTCCGACCCATCCGAACGGGCCGATCCTGATGACGTATACCGTCTTCGCCCATCGGCGGCTCGCCACCGCCTCTGCGCAACGGCAACCTACGTCCGAGCATAGGCGAGGACTCCGCTCGCCGTTCGCGAGCCGGCGGAGTCGGCGAGTCGACGAGGTCCACATCGTACGCCGACGGAGATTTAGACCGTTGGGGCCATCTTGCTCTGGCCCTTTCATTTGCACATCGGCTCGCGGCGCGAGGAGGGTGACGCTGTGCTCACCGCTGGTTCCGTGACTGCGGCGCAATCGTCACCGCCTGCAGCTTGGGCATCGGGACGGACACCGGTCACCGATTGGCGGAGCAAGGACGACATATTGTCGCGACGAGAGGGACAAAACCTCGGTACATAACTCGTCGTGGTCGACCGCCCGACCCGGCTCTTTCACACCTGACCTGCGATGCAACCCCTTCGAGAGGAGACTCAATGAGCACCGCTAACGAAGCGGCCGGGCAACCGGAAGTCTTCGCCAGAAAGGCATCGGGACTGGTCCGGGCGTTTTCCCAGACCGACGCCCTCTACTACAACATCCTTGCGATCAATCCATTCCTCGTCGCAGCACTTTCCTTCACGACGATGGTGGTCGCGTTCCCCGGGGCCAGTCCCTGGCTTGCGGTGCTCATCTGCGGAGCTATCTGCATTCCTGAGGCAGTCGTCTACGCCTATTTGACAACTGTGATGCCACGCTCCGGAGGAGACTACGTCTTCCAGAGTCGTGTCATTGGTGGTGCGCCAGCCACCTTCTTCGCCCTCTCAGGTATCGTCCTCGCCGAGATCGCTGCGGTGCTGCTTCTTACTTCCACACTGATCAGCGTCATCCTTGCCCCGTTCCTTACGATCTTCGGGGCGTACTACAATTCACATGCCTTTACGAGTGTTGGCACTTGGCTGGGAACCAAGGCCGGCTTCATCGTCGCTGGCACCGTCATAGTGCTTTGGATCACGTTTATCAACATCAAAGGATTACGTATCTATGCCTCGGTGCAGCGCTATGTTTTCTTTGTCGCCGCTGGCGGGCTGGGACTTGTGTTTCTTTTCATGCTCTTTTCGTCGCATCAGGCATTCGTGAATGGGCTCAACAGCTTCGTGCAGCAGCACTATGGCGTGCATGACGCTTATCAGACCGTGCTTGCACGGTCACCTGGCCGGACCGCGTTCTCGTTTAGCGCGACGATGAGCGCTACCGTGCTTGCCGCCTTCGCATTTATCTTCCCGGCCTGGGGTGTTATGCAAGCGGGGGAGATCAAGAGAGCGGGAGTAACCAAGGGCAACCTGTACGCGATCGTCGGGGCGGAGTTAGCCTGCATCGGTATTGCTCTTGCAGCCGTGTTGCTATTGGTTGGCAGGGTGGGACATACCTTCTTCGTCGCGTCCGGCGCCTTGGCTTTCAACAATGCGGCCCACAATCCACTACCCATCCAGCCATTCTTCGGGTTCTTTGCCGCGATGATGAACGAATCGCCAGCATTTGCATGGTTGATATTTATAACCGCGCTGGCGTGGTTCTGGATGTGGGCGCCGAACCTTACGGTGGCGGTGGCCCGAGTGCTGCTCGCGCTCTCGTTTGATGGGATGATGCCCGGCTGGTTCGGACAGGTCGGGCGACGTAGCCACGCTCCGGTCAATGCGATCGTCGCGACATCGGTCGCGTGTCTCCTAGTTATAGTTGGTTACGCGTTTATTAGCAATTTGATCGCGTTGGTAGCAAGTTTGGTCTTGCTGACCATCACGACCTTCGCAGCGACCATGGTCGCAGGGGGCCTCATGCCATGGCTTCGGCCAGAGCTGTTTGGCAGAGCTCCCGCGCAAATCCAGAGCAGAGTTTTCGGAGTGCCTGTGATCACACTGTGCGCCGCTATCTTCTTCGCGTATGCGGTGTATGTCGACTATGAGTGCCTAACCCAGGACGCGTTGGGAGTAAATACCACAAAAGGGCTTTTGTTCGTCGGGGGTGTTTACCTGGTGTCAGCAATAGTGTATTTCGCGATGGCAGCTGTCCGCAGGAAGCAGCAGATCGATACGACCCTGATCTATAAAGAGCTACCGGTCGAGTAGAGCGTAATGTCGGGCGGGTCTCGGCATAGGGTGTATGGTCGAGAGTGAGCCTGGGAGGGTCACAGGGTTTGTCTAAGGCGTGGTCTAACTGGAGCTTCAATTCAGCCAGCGGAGAGTGTTAGACGCATTCAGATCGCGTTTGAGCAGGCTGACGGAGTAGAGCGAAAATAGGGAGAGTGCGAGTGACGAGAATGTTCTTCTGTACAGACCTGCATGGATCGGAGATCTGCTTTCGCAAGTTCCTCAGCGCCGGCAGGGTCTACAAGGCAAGGGTCGTTCTGATGGGGGGCGACTGTACCGGCAAGATGGTGATCCCGATCCTCGACGACGGCGACGGGGTGTATCGCTGCAGCTGGGCCGGGGGCGACGTCGAGGCGCACGACGAGGGGCAGCTTCACGAGCTCGAGCGCCAAATCAAGAACAATGGTCTCTACCCGGTGCGGATGCGCGGGGAGGAGCGCGCCGCCCTTCGGGCGGACCCCGACCGTCTCGCCGCCCTCTTCAAAAGGGTGATGGCAGGGACCCTGCGCGAGTGGCTCGAGCTCGCTGAGGAGAGGCTCGGAGATTCGGGGCTCAGGATGATCGTTACCCCCGGGAACGACGACGATTTCGACGTTGATGAGGTGATTGCCGAATCGAAATTCGTCGAGTCGGCCGAGGGTAGGATCACGCGGATCGGGGAGAGGCATGAGATGCTCAGCCTTGGCTGGTCCAATGAGACACCTTGGGACACGCCCAGGGAGTGCTCCGAGGAAGAGCTGGGCATAAAGATCGAGACCCTTGCAGAGGAGATCGAGGACATGGAGAACGCGATCTTCAACATCCACGTTCCTCCGTACGGCACCGGTCTCGATGACGCCCCTGAGCTCCAGAACGCGACGACCCTAAAGCGCGGCGGGACCTCGGTGCCGGTCGGTAGTTCCGCCGTGCGCGAGGCGATCCTTAAGTACCAACCGATGCTGAGCCTCCACGGGCACATCCACGAGTCCCGGGGCACGCAGAAGCTCGGCCGCACCGTGGCCATCAATCCGGGAAGTGCCTACTCGGATTGGACCCTTCAGGGCGTCATCGTGGACCTCGAGGACAAGAGGGTCGCCCGCCAGATCCCGACTACAGGATGAATGGAGCCGGTTAGGGAATGAGCGCAACCGCGGATAGGTACGACATATTCATCAGGGGGATTGGGTCCCGGTCGCAGAGCGGGACGCCAAGTCTGTAATCAATCCGGCCAGCGGCGGAACGATTGCTGAGGTCTCGATCGGGTTCCCGGCGTCGACGTCGCAGCCGCCGAGCGCGCCTTCGACGGCTGGGCCACGACGAGTCCGAACGGGCGGGCGCTGGGATTGCTTCGGCGCGCCGACCGAGTCGAGGCGCGCGCAGAGAAGTTCGGCAAGCTGGAGTTGCTGAGCGTCGGCCAGCCGACCATGTCGACCGCGAGGAGATCCCATTTGCGGCCGATCACATGCGCTTCTTCGCCGGCGCCGCTCGCACGCTCGAGGAACGGGCCGCCACAAGTACCTGCCCGCCCGGCTGCGCGACCACCATCCGCCGTGACCCTTTGGGGTCATCGGATCGGAAGCGCCGTGGAACGTTGCGACCAACATCCTCGGCAAGGCCGGCCGGGTGATGCTCGACGCGCTCGTTGCCGGCACCACTGACCCCGAAGCGCTCACCGAGCTCGCCAAGGGCAAGCTGCGAGCGAAGATCCCCGCGCTGCGCGAGCGCTGGAGGGTCGCTTCGATCATCTGCACGCAGTGTGGATCGAGGCGATCCTCAACCACCTCGATTTGCTGGACGAACAGATCTCCAGGCTGACCGAAGCGATCGGAGAGTAGATCGCCCCTTTCGAGAAAGCCGTTGAGCTGGTGTGGACGATCCCCGGCGTTCAACGGCGCACCGCCGAGGTCATTGTCTCCGAGATCGGGATCGACATGAGCGTATTCCCGACCACCAAACACCTCGCCAGCTGGGCCGGACAATGCCCCGGCAACGACAAATCCGCCGGCAAACGCCGCTCCGGCAAGACCCGCGACGGATCCGAATGGCTGGACTGGGCGCTCGAAGAAGCCGCGCTCGCCGTGACCCGCACCAAAGACGCCTACCTCGCCGCCCCATACCAACGACTCCGACCCCGCCGCGGGCACAAGAAAGTCCTCGACGCGATCAAACACTCGATCATCTACGCCTGCTGGCACATGCTAGCTCTACAACGACCTCGGCGCCGACTACTTCCAACGCCGCGACCCCGAACGAATCACGAAACGACTCGTCGCCCAACTCGAAGCGCTCGGACAGAGCGAAAGCCACGAGACTGCAGCCATTTTCTGCGACGTACGTGATGCCGGAGGAGGTGATGCCGGGGGAGGTGTCTGCCGGGGGAGGTGTCTGCCGGGGGAGGGACTCGAACCCCCGACGCGCGGATTATGATTCCGCGTGTCCCTGACCTGAATCTGCCTCAACTATGGGCTGATCGGGGGCCGGCGGCCGAAATATGGACGCAGAAATGGACACGGGCGTCACGTCATCTGCCCGCCAAGCCATGGTCGAATTGACTTGGTAGGCGGTACGGCGCGGGGCGCGGCCGCCCGCTGAGCGCTGCATGACCCAGTGGATCCCCACCGCGAGCGCGGCCAACGTCATGCCGACGCTGGTCAGGCGAAGGTGTGTGGCAATAGGACGCGGAGCATCGTAAGGTGCAGCACGATCCTCGCCGGCATCGTTTTGATCTTGCCCGGAGAGGTGCAGAAGGCCGAGCGCGGCTACCGGCTCGCGCCCGCGGCGCCGCCGACGCCCACGGACTAACCGGGAGTCAGACATCAGCCCCTTGAACGTAAAAGGCGGCAGCGTCTAGACTACGCTCCATGACCAGCCGCGAGGTAAGAATCGTGGGTGCTGGCTTGTTCCGAGAGTTCTTCACACTCACTATCGACGACCTGTTGGGTCGCTATCTGCAATATGATCTGTTCGAGGGTTTGCTGGCCTTTCTGGCGCTCGTTTCGACCTGGGGTGGCCGACGTACACCCGGTTGGACGCGTCTATACGGACATCACTCGATTGGTGAGTACGATGACCGCACGGATCAATGCGCCTTTCAAAAAGGGGGAACGGGCGCGTTGGCAGAGGCGCTCGCGAGCGTGGCGCGATCGCGTGGCGCCCAGATTAGAACCGACGCACCGGTCGAGCGCCTCCTCAGCGACGGCGGAAAGGTTCGGGGAGCCGAGCTCACCTCAGGGGACGAGTTCGGCGCCAGAATGGTCGCATCCGGGGCCGATCCGAGGCGCACGATTCTAGAAATGGTGGATGGCAAAGAGTTGCCGAACGAGTTCACATCGGCGATCCAACGGCTTGACTTCAGGGGCTCGATGGCCCGGGTGCACATCGCTCTGGACGGCTTGCCGGATTTCGTCGACGTGGAGTCTGGTGCTGGGCCGCCCTACCGTCGGACTAACTCCCCTCGGTGCAGAGGCCCAGCGCTTCGGGTCGAGCTGGAAGGCGCAACAGCGCGGAACCATCCTGGAGGACTGCGCAGTCGGGTTCTTGGGTGCAGAGCGTTCACGATGACATGCTCACTCCGAAGGGGAAGCACATGATGATGACAGGGGTGCGCCAGCTTCCATTCAGGTTCGATGAGGGAACCTGGGACGACCACCGAGATGCCTTCACCGAAAGGGTCCTAGACGTCTCGACTCGGTGCGCACCGCGGGTGCGACATCACGTCATCGACACTTACACGATCGCTCCCCTCGATCGTGGACACCTCCGCCCCCTTGCGAGGCGGGGAGATATCTTCGTTCTGACATACGGGGCCCTCCGAACGCTTTCGGCCAGGTAGGCATGCGCATTGAGAGTCGAAATGGCAAGGCAGCGCCATTTGTCACGTTAGAGCGGCAGACCCTGGACCAGCGATGATCGCACCCCGACGAAGCGGCGTCGTAGCGCAATCTTCGTTGGGGCGCCTCGAAGGCCGCACCGCCCTGATCACAGGTGGATCATCAGGAATCGGGGCCGCAACGGCACGCCGGTTCGTCGCAGAGGGCGCCGCGGTTGCGTTGCTTGCACGGAGCGAGAATGCGCTCGCGGATGTCGCCTCTGGTCTCGGCGACCGAGCCTATGCGATCACCGCGGACGTCTCGGATCCGACCCGGGTCGCTGAGGCGATGGAGGCGGCATGGCACCAGTTAGGCGGGATCGAGATCGTGGTGAATGCGGCTGGCATTGCCAATCCCGCGTTCTTGGTCGACGTCGATGTCGCTAACTGGCGCGAGATGATCGACGTCAACCTCTCGGGAACTTTCTACGTCGCACGCGAAGCTGCCCTACGAATGATCGCGCACGGCGGCGGCTCGATTATCAACATTGGCTCGGAGCTGTCCCTGCGCGGCGTGCCGATGTACTCGGCCTACTGCGCTGCGAAAGCTGGCGTCGTTGGGCTCACGAAAGCAATGGCCGCAGAACTTGCCCCAAGCGTGACGGTTAACGCGGTCTTACCCGGTCCGGTGGACACGCCGATGCTAGTCGGCGAACTGGCGCTCTTCCCGAATCCTGAGACGGCGTTGGAAGGCGCACTAGATCGCGTTCCGCTCGGAAGGCTAGCACAGCCCGAGGAGATCGCCGCTGCGATCCTCTACCTGGCCGCGGACGGTGGCTACGCGACAGGCAGTTGTCTTGTGATCGATGGGGGCACAACGGGAACCTGATCTGAATGTGGATCGCCTTCGACCAACTACGAGGAAGTTTCCATGCGACTTGATGGGAAAGCAGGTGTAGTTACAGGGGCAGGCTCCGGTCTTGGCCGTGAGGTGCTTCTCCTAGCAGCCGGTGCAGGGGCGAAGGTGGTCGCCCTTGACCGCGACACTGAGACCGGCCAGGCCGCGGTCGATGAGGCAGTGGGGGCGGGCGGTACCGCACTGTTCCACCATGGCGACGTGACACGCGAACAGGACATTGTAGCCGCAATCAGGCGCAGCACGGAGGAGTTCGGCGCCTTCAACGTAATGCACAACAACGCTGGCGCGCAGGTAGTGGCACCCCTTCATGAGACGACCAATGATCAGTGGAACACAATACTGGCGGTGAATCTGACAGCTGTCTTCTGGGGCTGCAAACACGCAGTCACCGCGATGCGCCAGACCAGCGGCGGGACGATCGTTAACACTGCATCGCTACTCGCAATAACCGCAGACGCTGTGCTGTCGGCCTACACCGCCTCCAAGACAGGTGTTCTCGGGCTGACTCGCGCGGTAGCGCTCGACTATGCCGCTGACGGCATCCGCTGCAACGCGATCTGCCCCGGCGACATGGACACGCCGATGGTCCAGGAGTACATCGCGACGACAGATGACCCCGCGCGTACATTCGCGGATCTGAACTCGGCCTATCCCGGGGGCCGGATCGCCAATCCACGCGAGGTCGCGCAAGTCGTCCTTTTTCTGCTCTCCGACGAGGCGTCGTTCGTCAATGGTGCCGCGATTGTTGCCGACGGCGGCCTGACGATCAAGACCTACTGAACATGTCAGTCCACTACGACCCTTACTCTTCGGAGATTCACGAGAATCCCTATGAGACGTACGAAAAGCTTCGTAATGAGGCGCCGCTCTATTACGACGAAGATCGTGCCTTCTGGGCCGTGTCGCGATACAGCGATGTCCGCGCAGTCTCTCGAGACTGGGAGACATTCTCGTACGCGCACGGAAACGATATCGACCATACGCAGCAAGTGTTCGGACCGGGGAACTTTCTCGATTCAGACCCTCCTAAGCACACGACGCTACGTAAGATAGTACATAAGGCGTTTGGTCCAAAGGAGATCGCCTTGAACCTGGAGCGCCAAGTGACGACAAGGACAGCCCAGATTCTCGACCGATTCGTCGAGCGTCGCGCGGGCGACTTTGCTGACGAGCTGGCGTGGCCCCTGCCGATCTCGACTGCCTGTGCGCTGTTGGGCATTCCGGGGGAACTCGAGCAGGTTCTCGCCCCGTTGGCGAGGGCGTCGTCAGTTCGGGAAGCCGGCGTAACTCACGTCCCGGAGCCCGCCGTCCAGGCATTTAGCGAGATCGAATCCTACCTCGCCGAGGAGGTTCGCAGTCGCCGAGCGCAGCCGAAGGACGACCTTCTTAGCCACATCGCTAACTCGGAGGTCGACGGGGAGGCGATCTCACCCACAGTTGCCACTGGCATCGCGCTCGTGCTCTTCATCTCGTCAATCGAGACCACCGCCAGCCTGCTATCCAACTCTCTCCTTTTGCTGGCGCAGAACGACGATCAGCGGGCCAGCCTGGCACTCGATCCGAGCCGGATTCCACAAGCCATCGAGGAGGTACTCCGATTTGAGTCCCCTCTCCAGGTATTTGGCCGTACGACAACGCGGGATGTCGAACTCTATGAGCAACTGATTCCTGAGGGAAGTAGAGTCTTCGTTATCTACGGCGCAGCGAACCGTGACGAGCAAAGGTTCGAGCATGCCGATTCTTTCGATACTGGACGGCTAGCCCAACGACACCTTGCCTTTGGCGACGGAATCCACCATTGTCTCGGGGCGCCGCTGGCTCGACTAGAGGCCAAGATTGTCATCGAGGCGATCCTTGCTCGGATTCCCAACTACGAACTTGACGGCCCAGTCGAACGCCTTTGCAGCCACGGTATACGTGGACTCGTGGGGTTGCCCGTCAGCACCCGCTAGCCGGGTGGACGAACCGTGGATGATGCTTTAGTCCTTATTGGCTGCGAAGCGGAGTTTCCGTCCTGGACCGTGAGTGCCTTGTGCCGGCTCAAGAAGCCGCTTCAACTGGCCCTCTCTGTCTTTCTGTCAACGTCGATGCTCCGGTGCTGGAGCGAAGCATACGACCGAGGTTCGCCGATAAAGAGGCAATGGCCGTTGAAGCTCTGGAAAGTGGATGCCAGTCGATGGTCGCAGCGAATCGGCCGGCCGCCGTGGTCCGCGGGCGTGAGCTGGCGCCCCGCCTCCGGGTGCCCAGGCTGACCACCGGCCGTGCGCTGGCCCTCCTCGCGAACAGCTCTTTGGCCTCCGCCCGCCGCTGCCGGCGCGTCTTCGGCGCGCCGGGGTATCGTCACCCGTTTCACTGCCATCGCGTCAATTACTGCTGGGTGTGCACCGTCCCCGGCCGAAGCATCCAGCGGCTCACCGACGGGACCATGACACTGTCGAAGTTCAGCCTCGGCGAGGTCGACTTCCTCGAGGCCTCGCCCCAGTCACCCCTGATCCACGATCTAGAGAACGTCTGCGACGCGCCGCTTCGCTTCACGACGATCGAGCTACTGAACGGACATCGGCCCGCGATCACCGGCGCGTGATCGTTCGAGGAAGGAGCCATAGTGAATAAGACAGCGTTTCGCAGATTCGAAGGCGCCTCGGTCGTCGTGACGGGCGCCGCTCAGGGGATGGGTCGTGGCGTCGCCGCCGCCATGGCTGAGGAGGGAGCGACGGTCATCGCCGGCGATGTGAACGCTGAGGTGCTCGAGCGAACCGCCGCCGAACTCGGAGACGCGGTTACACCGGTTCAGTGCGACGTCACGAAGTCCGAAGAGGTCGATCGGCTGTTCTCGACCGCCGACCGGCTGTGCGGCGGCGTCGATCATCTGGTCACGTGCGCGGGGATCCTCACGATCGCCAGTTTCGAGGAGCTCAAGGAGGACGAATGGTCCGCCGTCATGGACGTGAATGCCAAGGGCGTCTTCCTGTGCATGCAGCGAGCGCTCGCAAGTATGTCGTCCAGAGAGGCGCCATCGATCGTCAACATCGCCTCCCAGGCGGGTAAGCGTGGAACCGCGCTGCTGTCTCACTACTGCGCTTCGAAGGCTGCGGTGATCCTGCTGAGCAAGACCGTCGCGCTCGAGGTTGCGCCTCGGGTCCGGGTCAATTGCATCTGTCCGGGCGTCGTGATGACTCCGATGCTCGACCGTGAGTTCGAGTGGACGACGGCGTCGACGGGGGAGTCGCGAGAGACGATCGAGGAGCGGTGGCGCGCGATCGTGCCGCTCGGGCGCTTTCAGACGCCGGAGCAGATCGCGCGAGCCGTACTGTTCCTCGCCTCCGGCGACGCGTCGGAGATCACGGGCCAGGCGATCAACGTCGATGGGGGTTTGGTTACCGAGGTGTAGCTTGCCGGAGCGCCGGTGAGCGCCGGGCGCGGATTGCCCTCGCTAGCGGAGCCTACCCCGCGGTGAGCCCACCGTCGATGACGAGTGCGGTGCCCGTCATGAAGGCGGCGGCGTCGGACGCCACATACAGCACGGCCGCCGCAATCTCTTCCGGAGTGCCCAGGCGGCCGAGCGGCTGGCGCGCGACAAGCGCGTCCAGCGGCTCGCCGGCATCCTCGAGCAGCCGTCTCACCCATGGCGAGTCGACCGTCCCGGGGCAGATGCAGTTGACGCGCACGTGGTCAGCGACGTGATCGAGCGCCAGCGCCCGCGTCAGTGCCACCACCGCCCCTTTCGACGCGCAGTAGGCGGCCCGGTTCTTCAGGCCGACGAGAGCCGCGATCGACGCCATGTTGACGATCGACCCGCCGCCGGCGTCCACCATCCGAGGGATGGCGTGCTTGCAGCACAGGAACGTCCCCCGCGAATTGACCGCAAACACTCGTTCCCAGTCGTCGAGCGACGTTTCGGGCACGGTCGTGGTCGACCCGACGCCGGCGATGTTGGCGAGCAGCTTCGGTGCCCCGAGCTCCGCCTCGCAGCGCTCGAACAGTTGCTCCACGGAGCGCTCGTCCGAGACATCCACCTCGGCGGCAATGACCGTTCCGTCTGACTGCTGTGCGGTTTCCGCCGCTGAGGTCACCTGCAAGTCGGCGGCTAGTACCCGCGCTCCCTCGCGCGCCAACAGCAGGGCGGTTGCCCGGCCGATCCCCGATCCCGCGCCCGTCACGACCGCGACCCGGTCCTTCATCCCGGTGCCTCCACCTGTTTCAGACATCGGTGTATGAGCTCGTGGCGGCGACCGTGTTTCGCAGGGTGCCGATCCCAGGGATGTGGATCTCGACGGTTTGCCCGGGCTCAAGGCCAACCTCGTCCGGCGGGACGACGCCGGTTCCGGTGAGCAGAACCGTCC
Source organism: uncultured Solirubrobacterales bacterium (assembly GCA_963773165.1). Classification (GTDB taxonomy): domain Bacteria; phylum Actinomycetota; class Thermoleophilia; order Solirubrobacterales; family Solirubrobacteraceae; genus Palsa-465. The sequence goes on along the minus strand of CAVZAK010000035.1, from coordinate 86,395 downwards.
CCGCCGCCAGCGCATTGTCTCGGCGCAGGAAGCCGATCAGCTCGGTGATCGATCTGCGCATGTTCGCCGTTGACGTTTCACCGGCGAACAGAAGCCCGTCCGCTGAATCCACGATCCGTAGCTGGATTTCGAACGGCGCGCTCCAGTCCTCGGGTACCAGGAGCGCTGGCCCCAGCGCGCACGCTCGTTCGTATACCTTCGCCTGGGGGAGATAGAGCGGGTTGGCGCCCTCGATGTCGCGCGCTGACACGTCGTTACCGACAGTCACGGCCAGCGGTGTGCCGCCGGCGCCAAGCACGACCGCCAGTTCGGGCTCCGGCACTGTCCACGTAGCGTCCGCCCGCGCCGCGATCTCCTCGCCTGGGCCGACGGTGCGGCGGCCGGCCGAGTCCTTGATGAACAGCTCGGGTCGCTCGGCCTCGTACACGCGGTCGTAGACGTCCGCCTGGTCGCTCTCGTGCATCCGAGCGGCGCGGCTCCGCTCATAGGTGACACCGGCCGCCCAGACCTCCGGCGCGATGACGGGACATAGGAGGGTCCAGGGCGCTTCGAGCTCGCAGCTCTGCTGATCGACGATCCCGACGCGGTCCAGAATCGCAGGGAGCTCGCCGGCCTCCAGGACCGCGACGACGTCGTCCGTCGCCAGCACGCCCAGGTCTCCGTCGCGGACAACTCCGACACGAATCCGGCCGCCTCCGTCGCGGGCGCGGAGCAGTCGCATCCCAGCCAAACCGTTTGTCACCGTGGCCCGCTTTCGTTCGACGAGAGCATTGACGATCCAGCTTCTTGAACGTTATAGTAACTCGGGTCCCAAGGGAATATTCCGGGCGTTTCGGGAACCCACGACTCCGAGGAGAGACTGATGACGTCGACTGCGACCGGTCGGGGTGCGGAAGTACACGAGAAGCTCGACCGGGTTCGAGACCTGCTCGATCGCCGCGACCTCGATGGGGCCCTGTTCACCGGCCAGCAGCGCGTGGCGTGGGTGACCGCGGGCGTGGAGGATCCGATCATTCGCAACTTCGATCCCGGATTCGTTTGGGCGCTCGTGACTCGGGACGGCGCGTACATCATCACCCAGAACGTCGAGGGTCCGCGGATCGTCGCCGAGGAGGGCCCGGACCAGATCGGGTTCGAGGTCGCGACCTTCGGTTGGCACGAGGATCGCTACGCCGAGCTCGCCGCCGAGCTTTGCGACCCCGCCCGTCTGGGCAACGACGGGGCCGGCCCCGGCACGGACATCGCCGATGATCTCCAGCGGCTCCGGCTCGAGCTCACCGCGGGCGAGATCGACCGGTACAGGGTGCTCGGCCCCGAGTGCTGTGCCGGACTCGAGGACGCCGTGCGCTCTGTGACACCCGGGATGACCGAGGCCGACGTCGCTGCCGAGATCGACCAGCGCCTCGACCGCAAGGGGATCTTCGTCAGCGTGCTGCTCGTCGGTGCCGACAAGCGGCATTTCAGGTTCCGTCATCCGGCCGTGAAGCAAGAGAAAGTGACCTCGAGCGTGCTGGCCGTGATCGTCGGGATCCGTGGCGGGCTCCACGTCGCTGCGACCCGGACCGCGAGCATTGGCGAGCCCGACGCTGAGCTTGCCAAGCGCCATGCGGCCGCGTCGGAGGTCGAGGCGCACATGATCGAGGCGAGCCGACCGGGCAACAGCTGGGGTCAGGCGCTCCAGGCCGGCATCGATGCCTACGAGCGTCTCGGTTACCACGACGAGTGGCGCTACCACTATCAGGGCGGGCCGATCGGCTATGCGCCGAGGGAGTTCGGTCCTGCTCCGCTGGCGTTCCCGAACGCGTTCACCAACGAGCCGGTGTTCGTGAACGGTGCGTGCGCGTGGAATCCGACCGTTCAGGGAGCAAAGTCCGAGGACACGTTCCTGATTGGCGAGAACGGACCGGAGATGATCAGCAACTCCCAGGACTGGCCCGCGATCGACGTGCCGACCCAGACCGGAACGATGTCTCGGCCGGCGGTGCTGGTGCTCGGCGGCTGAGCTCGCCTAGCGGTCGATGGCAAACGAAGCGATTCGCATCGGCACAGCGCGCGTCGGCGACGACGAGCTGCCGGTCCTCGTGGAGAACGGCACGATCCATTCGCTTGGCTTGCCTTCCGGCACGACGGTCGTCGACGCGATCGCGTCTGGTTCGCTCCGGGCCGCGGGAGTCAGTTCCGCGCCACTGGCAGACGCGCGGCTGACCGCACCCGTCCGTCCCGGCAAGGTCGTCGCGATCGGTCTGAACTACCTCGACCACATCCGGGAGACGGGTCTCGAGCGGCCGAAGGACCCTCTCGTCTTCGCGAAGTTCACCACTAGCGTGATCGGCCCCGATGAGCCGATCGAGATCGACCGCCGGCTGACCGAACGGGTTGACTGGGAGGTCGAGCTGGCGGTTGTCATCGGGCGCACGATGCGACGGGTTCCGGTCGACGAGGCGCTGGACTATGTGTTCGGCTACACAGTCGGAAACGACATCTCGGCCCGCGATTTGCAGTTCGGGGATGGCCAGTGGACACGCGGCAAGAGCCTCGACACGTTCTGCCCGCTCGGTCCCGCGATCGTTCCGGCGGACGCGATCCCCGACCCGCAGGCGCTCCGGCTGTGGACGCGCGTCAACGGCGAGACCGTCCAGGACTCGAGCACGGCCGAGATGCTCTTCGGCGTCGCCGAGCTGTTGTCGTTCTGCTCGGACGCGTTCACGCTCGAGCCCGGAGACGTGCTCATGACTGGGACGCCATGGGGGTGCGGCGAGTTCATGGACCCGAAGCGCGGGCTGGGCGACGGTGACGTCGTCGAGGCCGAGGTTGAGGGGATCGGCGTCCTTCGAAACCCGGTCGTGGAAGTCGCGGCCCACCAACCAACCCGCGACCAGGGGCCGCGTTCAGGAGAGGACGAGTAATGCCCATCAGTGACCACCTTCCGACATCGGCGCAGCGCTTCGACGACGGCGCGGCATGGCGAGTGGAGATTCCGAGCGTCGAGGGGCCCGACGCGCTGATTGCGGTGCTCGACGAGGCGCGGATCCGGGAGGTTCCGATCCATCGGGTCTCCCAGGGGAGCGGGATGACGCTGATGCTCGATTCCGAGATAGAGGCGATGGTCGAGCTTGGCGCGGCGCACGACGTCGAGGTGACGCTGTTTCTCGGGCCTCGTGCCGGATTCGACATTGGAAGGTCCGTCTCGACCATTGACGGCGCCGGGATGTTCTCGTCGCTGCGGGGCAACCGCCAACTCGACCAGGCGCTCGACGAGGTCGACCGGGCCGTGTCGTTGGGCGCCCGCAGTTTCCTGGTCGGCGATCTCGGGGCGCTCGCCGAGCTCGGGCGCCGGCGGGCGGACGGACGGCTGCCGAGCGATGTGCGCTTGAAGGTTTCGGCCATGGCCGCACCGGCGAATCCGGCCTCCGCGAGGGTGATGAGCGAGCTGGGCGCCGACTCGATCAACGTGCAGAGCGACCACACACTCGAGGAGTTCGCCGAGTTCCGCGCGGCGATCCCCGCCGTGCTCGACGTGTACGTCGAGGCGCCCGACAGCCTCGGCGGGTTCGTCCGCTATCTCGAGATCCCGGAGCTTGTCCGCGTCGCCGCGCCGGTGCACCTGAAGTTCGGTCTGCGCAACGCCGCTCCGGTCTATCCCGCCGGCGGCCACCTCGCCGGGCTGGTCCAGAGCGCGGTCCGCGAGAAGGTCCGGCGGGCGCAGATCGGGCTCGAGCATCTGCGCCGTGCGGAGCTGGCTCACGCTGCCGACCAGCTGACTCCGTCGCCATGACGGTCACGGAGCAGATCGTTTCGATCGCGCCGGCGGACGGCCGCGTCCTCGGCACCGTCGAGGTGTCCTCGCCGGCGGAAGTCGCGTCGGCCATCGGCCGGGCGCGAGATGCTCAGGGCGAGTGGGCGGCGCGTGGCCCGGTCAACCGAGCGGGCAGGCTCGTCGAGCTTGGTCGTCTGATCGGCGAAGCGGCGCCGGGGCTCAGCGAGCTCGTTGCCGAGGAGGTCGGCAAGCCGATCGTCGAGGCCCGGGGAGAAGTCGCACGCAGCGCCCAGATCTGCGCCTATTACGGGGGTGTCGCGTATGAGCTCGGCGGCACGGTGCGGCGTTCGATCGACCCGCAGGTGATGCTGCTCTCCCGCCAGGTGCCGGTGGGTGTGGCTGGCGTGATCACGCCGTGGAACTTTCCGGTCGCGATCCCGGCGTGGAAGATCATCCCGGCGCTGGCCGCCGGGTGCTCGGTGGTGTGGAAGCCGGCACCCGAGGCCGCCTTGTCCGCTTTGCGGCTTTCTGAGCTCGCTCGCGATGCCGGGATCCCCGAGGACGTGCTTGCGGTTGTTCACGGCGACGCCGAGACAGGCGGGGCGCTGGTCGATGGGGAGATCGATGCGCTCTCGTTCACGGGCTCGACCGCGGTCGGGCGGACGTTGCAGCGCCGGGCTGGCGGACGGGGATTGCGGCTGACCGTCGAGCTGGGGGGAGTCAACGTGGCGCACGTCCTCGCTGATGCGGATGTGGTGCGAGCCGCAACCGACGTCGCGAATGCCGCGTTCGGCTATGCCGGACAGAAGTGCACCGCGACGCAGGTCGTCGCCGTCGCTTCCGAGTTGGCGGACGATTTCGCCGCGACTCTTGGGATGCAAACGTCGGGCATCAAGGTGGGGGACCCGCTCGACGCATCGACCGTCTGCGGACCCGTTATCGATGAGGACACCGCCTCTCGGCTGAATGAGGCGATCGATTCGTTGTCGGCTGAGTATCGGGTTCTGGCCCGCGGCGAGACGCCAGAGGGGCCGGCCTTCGTGCCGCCGGTGTTGTTGCGCGACGAGGGACGGACGAGCAGCCTGTTGCGAGAGGAGCTGTTCGGACCCGTGTGCGTGCTGACAAGCACGCGTTCTTTGAGCGATCATGCCGAGATCGCGGCTGCCAGCGGCGCCGGGTTGGCGGCGGCGGTGTACGGGCGGGACGCCGACGCGATCCGCCGCGCGCTCAACATCGTGGGTGCCGGGGTCGTGGGGGTCAACCGGCCGTCCACGGGCCTCGATCCGCATGTTCCGTTCGGCGGTTGGGGCAGCTCTGGCGGGAGCTTCTCCGAACAGGGTCTCGAAGGGCTCCGGTTCTATCTGAAGTGGCAGACCGTGTACTGGCGTGGGGAGGGGGAGGGGGTCGCCTTCCCGTGAGCCCGGTACAGCCACAAGCCGCTCGCCTAGCCCGAGTCGCGGCCAGCTGATCGTCACTCGTCAGCGCGGGCCGGGGACTTACGGCACCATTCCGCGGCCCGTGACACGTGTCGTGAGTGAGGAGATCCTGGTCGAAGGCCGCGGCGCCGGCGGGTCGGTGCGGAGCTTCCTCTCCCGAGGTGCGCGGTGATCGCCGTTCTCGGCGGCCTCGGGGCGTCGATCTGCTTCGCGATATCGGCCCTTTGCAGCGCAGCGGCGAGCCGCCGGATCGGGGCCGCTTCGACGCTCTCCTGGGTGATGACGATCGGCCTGGTGTTCGTCGTCCCCGCCGTTCTCATCGCGGGCACGAGCCAGCTCTCGGCCGGACGGATCGCGCTGCTCGCGATTGCCGGACTCACGAACGTCGTCGGTCTCCTGTTTGAGTACGTCGCGTTTCGCCGGGGCGGGAAGATCGGCGTGATCACACCGATCGTCTCGAGCGAGGGCGCGATCGCCACGGTGATCGCTGTGATCGCCGGCCTGGAGCTCTCCGTCCGGGTGGCCGTGCTGTTGCTCGTCGTGACGGTGGGAGTGATCCTCGCCACAGCGCGCCCAGACCCACCCGCGGCCTCAAACGACACGACACAAGTCCGCTCGGCCCTCCTGGCCCTTCCGTGCGCGGTCCTGTTCGGGATCAGCCTGTATGTGACCGCTCGCGTCGGCCGAGAGGTACCGGTGGTTTGGGTATTGCTCCCGGGTCGGCTGCTCGGGACTGTGCTGCTCACCGCTCCGCTCGCCGCACGCCACGAGCTCCGGCCGCCAGGGTCAGCATGGCCGCTCGTTCTGGCCACGGCGCTGGCGGAGGTGATCGGCATCGCGAGCTACACGCTCGGCGCACGCCACCAGATCGCCATCGCCGCCGTGATCGCGTCCCAGTTCGCAGCGCTTGCCGCAGTCGGCGCCTACTTCGTATTCGACGAGCGCCTGACGAAGCTCCAGCTGGCGGGCCTCGTCGTGGTCCTGATAGGCGTGGGGCTGTTGGCGGCTGAAGGAACATAGGCGACCGCCTCCTACGCCGCCGCCGGTGGGTCATCGATGTCGACCACCAGCACCGTCTTCGTTTTGTGCCAGAAAAGTCGGACACAGCCGTAGCCGTATTCGACTTCATCTGGCGGAGGCAGCCCCTGGTCATCGAGCAACTCCCGCACCTTGACCTCGGCTTCCATCTTCTCCCTGAACGACGCCATAAGCGCAGGGTCGCTCAGGTCGCTGTGACGGATCAAGACACGTTCGTGCCAAATCTGTGCCAATCCCTGCGGTCCGGCCGGCTGCTGGCCGGGCTCCGGCCGCCCAGGCCGCGGCGAGTCGTCGCGAGCGACGCCCAAAGCCCCGTGGTGGCGTGAGTTCGCCCGCTTTTTTCTGCTATCAATAGATGTCCGCCGCGGGGTGGAGCAGTCTGGTAGCTCGTCGGGCTCATAACCCGAAGGTCGCGGGTTCGAATCCCGCCCCCGCTACTTAGAAAAGCCCTCGAAATGCGGGCTTTTTCTTTTGCTCGGATTGCTTCGCTTTCCGAAACGGGTACCAAACGGGTACCAAGATCTGCATTAGTATCGGTGGCCGTGACCAGGCCGTCCGGCTTCGTTTTCAGGCTCGAGAAGACCCGCGGAGCCGTCGTGGTGGGCCAAGTACCGGCTGCCCGACGGGACGCAGGTCAAGCGGAAGATCGGGCCGGCGTGGGCGGGGCGTGGGCGGCCCGCCGAGGGCCACTTCACGAAGCGGCTCGCCGAGGACTGGCTGCACGATCGGTTGGAGGAGGTCCGGCGGGAGGCAGCGGCCGGCTGAATCGCGGGCGCCGACGCCTGGCGTGGCCAGGGCGGTCATGAAGCGCGTGAGGTTCGCCGAGGCGGCCGCGGAGTACCTGCGCTTCTCGGAGGAGGATCGTGGCTGCAAGCCGACGACGATCCGCAACTACCGCAACGCGATCCGCGTGCACCTGCTGCCGGTGTTCGGCGAGATGGCGCTCGAGGACATCACGGTCCAGGAGATCGAGCAGCTGGCGCGCCGGCATGTCGAGCGCCCGCCAGCAGCGCGAGCTGTCGAACAAGACGAAGAACAACCTGCTGGTGCTGATGCACGCGATCTTCAGGCGCGCGGTGAAGCTCTACGGCCTGCCGGCGAATCCGGTCGCGAGCGTCGACCGCTTCCGCGTGCGCTCGAGCGGCGACATCCAGGTGTTCTCGCCGGAGGAGGTCTGGGCGCTCGTCCGCGCCGCGGGTTCCGAGGCCGACGCGGCGATCTTCCTGACCGCGGCGTTCACCGGCCTGCGTCGCGGCGAGGTCCTCGGGTTGCGCTGGCGCGATGTCGACTTCACCGGATCGACGATCAGAGTCCGCGCGAGCTACGCCGCCGGCACATCTGACGACGCCGAAGTCCGGCAAGGTCCGCGCGGTGCCGATGGCGCCGGACGTCGCGAGCGCGCTCGCCAAGCTCGGCGATCGGGAGCGGTACACCGGCGACGACGACTTCGTCTTTGCCGGCGAGGCCGGGCCTCCCGCTCGACGGCGACGCGCTCAGCAGCCGATATCGAGACGCGCTTGCACGGGCAGGACTACGACCGCTTGAGGTTCCACGATCTGCAGGCACACGTTCGGGACGCGGATGATCGCCAAGGCCGACATCCGGCGGGTGCAGGAGTGGATGGGTCACGCCGACATCCAGACGACGATGAAGTACCTGCACTACGCACCGCGGGACGAGGACGCCGAGCTGGTCGCTCGGGCGTTTCAGCTAGGCCAGCCTGCTAGCACTGGCAGGACCTAGCCGAACGAACCGAGCGGGTTGGCCCCGTCTGCTCTCTTCCCAACCGCTGCAGAGCTCGACGAGCCGTGCGACTGTCCCGGTGGTCCACACGCACCGCGCTGTGATAAGAAGGTCGTTTAGGGTCTGCCCGTGGCGCTTCGTGATCTCACCGATCGTTCGGCTGTCCTCCAGGCAATCAATGAGTTCCGCGAGCTCGGCGAGGACGCGTTTCTCGAGAAGTACGGGTTCGAGCGGTCGCGACGGATTCAGATCGCCTACGAGGGCGAGACGTTTCCATCCAAAGCGATCCTTGGCGCTGCGCACGGGTTTCAGTTGCCTGATGCTGGCCCACTCAAGCCGTCGGAGTTCAGCGGAGGTCGCGTGACCGTCGACAAGGCACGCCAACTTGGGTTTGAAGTCGTCGAAGCTGATTCCCCGGACGATCTGGCGCTTGGGTTGCGCCGATTCATGGAGCTGTACGGCGAGGCACGGACGACCAAGTTCGGTCATGCTCACCCGGCCTTCGACGCCCTTCGCGAATGCGCGAAGACCCTTGAGGAGCTGCTCCCTGAGTCGCTCGCCGGGGCGAAAGTGAAACCATCGGTTGGCCAAGGCAACTGGGTCACGCGTCCCTTGGATTGCCGTGCTTCACCCGCGTGAAACCGAAACGACGCAGCGCGGGGTCTATCCGGTGTTGCTGTTCAGCGAGGACCTCGCAGCGGTTGAGGTGACGATCGCGCAGGGCGTCACCGAGCTGATTCAGCGGCTCGGTCGACCAGGTGCATACGGAGAGCTTGACCGTCGCTCGGAGAAGCTTCGCCCCCAGCTCGTCGCCCTTGCTGACGCCGGATTCGCTCTCGACAAGAACCTCGACTTGGGTCCGTCAGACAGCTGGCCGGGATTACGTCGCTTCGACGGTTGTCCACCGGCGGTTCACGTCCGAATTGCTGGTCGGTACCGAGGTAACCGATGCAACCCGCGCGATGCTTGAAGCGTATGCCGAGACCTGCTGGTGGCGGGCGCGCTTGAAGCGGTGCGAGAAGATGATGCGGACGGAATCAGTTGGCGCGATTACGCCAACTGATGTCCCGCTCAGCGGCGACGCGGGAGGACGTCGGCGCCGCCGCGCGTGCGTTCACGGACGCAGTCGAGATGAGCGGCCTGCGGCTGTCTAGCGACCTCGTTGCATCGTTTGTCGCGGCGTTGGCGGCGAAGCCGTTCGTGATCCTCACCGGTCAATCCGGCTCCGGGAAGACGCAGCTTGCGATGCGGTTCGGCGACTGGGTCGGCAGCGATACCGGGGGTCGGCCACGCTCGCTCGTCGTTCCGGTCCGGCCCGATTGGACGGGCCCCGAGTACCTCTTCGGCTACCCGGATGCGCTCCGGTCGGCCCCGGGCAAGGAGGTGTGGGCTGTCCCGGACGCTCTCGAGTTTGTGCTCCGGGCCGTTGCCGAGCCGAGCGAGCCGTACCTGCTGGTACTCGACGAGATGAATCTGGCGCACGTTGAGCGCTACTTCGCGGACTTTCTTTCGGGGGTCGAGTCGCGCCGGCCGGTCCTGCCGATGCTTACGCGAGCTGACGGCGAATGGATTGCGGTCGAGGGCTCCGACCGGTTGCCTCTACCACGCAACCTGATCGTCGTCGGGACGGTCAACGTCGACGAGACGACGTACCTCTTCTCGCCAAAGGTCCTTGATCGTGCACTCACCTTCGAGTTCCGCACGACCGCGGCAGATCTCGACCCTGCACTCCGCCGGCCGACGATGGTTGGCGCGGGGGCTGAGGTGCACCGTCAGGCCATCGTCCGCGCGATCCTTGATGACGACTGGCAGCATACGAATGCTCACCCCAGCGTGGACGCGTTGGCAGAGGATCTTGCCTTGCTCCACGCGCTGCTGAGTAATTCGGGACACGAGTTCGGCCATCGTGTCCTCTATGAAGCGCTCCGGTACGCGGCCTTCCTGTACGCGACGGGAGTTGAGGATCGTTGGTCAGTGCTGGACCGGATCATGCTCACCAAGCTACTGCCGAAGGTGCACGGCACCCGTGCGCGTGTCGAGACCGAGCTCACGGGAGATGAAGTCGTTCGCCGCAGAGGAAGACGAGCAGACATTACGTCAGCGGATGCCACTGTCGGTGGACAAGCTCGATCGTATGATCCGCGTCCTCATCGAAGCGCAGTTTGTGAGCTTCACAGAGTGAGTTCGGCCCCTGTCGCCGCGCCAATTCGTGACCGCTCCGGCGCGACGGTCGGGCAACTCGTGCTAACGCGGTTGCCGGGAAGGCGGGATCGTCTAGAGAGTGTTGCCGATCGTGCCGTCGTGGAAGAGGAAGGCACGTATCTGTTCTCGGTCCGCGGATTCGACAACTCCGAATCGCTCGAGATGGTTCCTGGCGACGAGTTATTCAGCTTCGACGATTCGTCTCGGAAGCGGGGTCGGATGCTGCCGAGGCAACACGTTGGCCGGATCGGTGTACGTGTGCGCAGCGAAGATGTCGAGGGCCACGCCATAGTTTCCGTGGAGCCGAAGAAGCTCGAAACAGAGACGGAATATCGCCACATGCTGGACGACATCGCCGAGGTCGCCACCGAAGCGGTGTTGCAAGGCTTCGCTCCAGCATCCATCGCACTTGAACACGACGCTGCGCAGAGGCCGCAGCTCCTGTATCAGCAGTTCGCCTTTCTGCATGCGCGGCTAATGGGGTCAGGCGAGCGGGACCTTGCGCTGGTCCTGAATCGACCCCACCGGGCGTGGATTGACCACGAGGAGCACCACCTGCCCGGGACCCCGATGCGTGGAAGCTCTCGGAACATACGCGCACTGACTCGGCCCGGGCCGCGCGTTCGCGCTCCCATGTCGAGTGGTCTGCGGAGTCTTCCGGCACGCATCGCGGTCAGCCGCAGCGAGGAAACCCTCGATACCGAGCCGAACCGCTTCATCGCATTCGCATTGCGGCGCTGGCGTGAGCTCGCGCTGAACGTAGAGATGCTCTTGGCGGCGCAAGGCGAGCGACCAACCGGTCCTGTCTCGCGAGGTCTTGACGCGGCGGCCGAGGTGATCGCCGTGATTGACCGGACGTTGTCGGCGCCAATGTTCCGATCAGTGGGTCGCTTGGGGTCCTTTCCGACCGGGAACCAGGTGTTGCAGAAGCGGGCCGGCTACCGCGAGTTGTTGCGGACATTCGTGCTCACAGAGACCGGCGCACAGCTCGCCCTCGATTGGGACCTGGACGACGTGTTTGCCGCCAGTCAGCGCAACGTCGCAACCCTGTACGAGTACTGGGCCTACCTGCAGCTCGCGAAGAGCGTCGGTCGTGTCTGCGGCGCCGACCTCTCAGCCCTCGCGATGGCGCGCTCGACCGACGGGATGAGCATCGGATTCCCACGAGGCAAGCGCAGCCGACTGAGGTGGATTGTCCTAGCCCGGGGTCGCAATCTGATTGCGGACCTCTACTTCAACCGTGAGTTTCTGGTCTCCGCGAGCCCCGATTCGTCGTGGACTCGCGCCATGCGACCCGACTGCTCGCTCCGGTTGCGGCCAGACGGGCTCGGGCGCGATATCGCTGCCGATGACCTCGCGGTCTGGCTCCACTTCGATGCCAAGTACCGGGTCGAGCTCGCCGCTGAGCAGTTCGCGCCGCCGGACGAGCGTGACGGCGCGCTCGCGGCCGAGGCGGAAGCTGTCGAACGTCTCGCCCGGAGCAAGCGAGAGGATCTGCTGAAGATGCACGCGTATCGCGACGCGATCCGGCGATCCGCTGGGGCATACGTGATCTATCCGGGCGACGAGCAGCGCGCCCCGTTCATGGAACATCACGAGGTTCTGCCAGGCCTCGGTGCCTTTCCGCTGCGTCCCGGTCCAACGGGGCCGGTCGGCGCGGACGCACTCGATCGGTTTCTGGAGAACGTGCTCGATCACGTATCTGACCGCGCGACGCAGCATGAAAGGAGTCGCTTCTGGAGAACCGTCATCCACCGAACGGTCCCGACCCGATCGGACAGGGATCGCCGGCTTCCGGCGTTGTCAGTCCCGCCCTCGGATGCCCCAGTTCTGTGCGGATACTTGCGGGGCAGACCACACCGGCGATGGGTCGAACACACCGGGCTCTACAACGTCCGTGCGGGCGAGAGGCGCGGCTCCCTGGCCGCCGATGCCGAGATTCTTCGCGCGCTCGACGTCGTGCTGTACGGCCCCGGACTCCGGCCGTCCCTGTGGGCACGAATCGGTCCGTGGTTCGTTCAATTGCAGGACGAGATGTTGACGCTCGGCTATCCGAACCCAAGGGGCCGGGTCTACCTCTGCTGCCCCGTCGAACGCCGGGATGACGAGCCCGAGTGGCTAGGACAGCTCAGCCTTCGGGACGGTGCCGTTACCGGGGCGATACCCGGCGCGCCCTTTGCGACGACGTGGCGGAGTCTGTTGGACGAAGTCCTCCAGGTGGACCGATGAACGGGGTCCGGTCAGGTGACCAAGTGTCCGTTCTGTGATCGTGTCGTCGCGGGCGATGAGATCATCCACGCCCGCGCGGCGGCGGTCGCGTTCGCGGACGCATACCCGGTTTCGGAGGGGCACGTCCTTGTGGTTCCGCGCCGCCACCTCGCGCGCGTCGAAGATCTCGAGGCCGACGAGTGGGCCGAGGTATTCGGGCTAGTACGGGAGGTCTGTCGGGAGCTTTCCGAACGGGATGGGGTAGACGGCGTGAACGTGGGCGTGAACAGCGGAGTCGCAGCTGGGCAGACGGTCGATCACGCTCACGTCCACGTCATCCCGCGCCGGCTGGGCGATGTCCCGGATCCGCGCGGCGGCGTTCGGCACGTGATTCCCGGCCCGGCGGACTACTGGAACAACGGATGACCGACGCACTGGCCCTCGGCGAGAAGCTGCTGGCGCTTCTGGAGGAGTCGGCACGGACCACGACCTACAAGCCGGCGTTGCTGCTGGCACTGATCGATCGCGCCCAGGAGTACTCCGGTCAGGAGTGGATCCCTGTGCGCGCGCTCGCCGAGCGCGTGGTCGAGCTGTACTGGCCGCAGACGCTCGCGTACCCCACCACCGGCCACGTGCTGAAGCAGAGCCAAACCAGCACCGGTCGGGTGGCGATCGTCCAGGCCATTCTCGCGTTCCGCGACGAGCACGATCAACCAGCGCGGGCGCTGCCGCCCGCGATCCGACGCGAGCGAGGATGGGAGCAACTCCTTGCGCGGGTCGAGGAAACGCTCGCCGAGTGGCCGATTCCACGATTGCAGCGCCCAGACGAGCCGTTCCTCTACAGCTTCGATTGGGGTTGGGGGGAGGCCGGCGGCTGGTCCGTGCGCGCATACCGCACCACTGGGCGAGCGATCAGGCTGTATCCCGGCGTCGGCGGCGCGCTGACAGCGCTCGGACCGCTGCTGCGGCCGTTCATCACCCGCTGGTGGACCGACAAGGCCGCAACACTCAACCCCGATGTCGAAGCCGCCAGGAGTGTGCTCGAATTCGAAGACTTCCTCTTCGGCCGCGACCGCGTCGCCCTCGAGCGGATCGCCGAAGGGCTCCTCGACCTCCAGCGCGGCACCTGCTTCTACTGCCACACCCCGATCGGCCGCAACCGCGAGATCGACCACTTCATCCCATGGACCTATAGCGGCGACGACGGCATCGACAACCTTGTCGCCGCCTGCCACCGCTGCAACAACAGCAAACGCGCCACCCTCGCCGGCCCCGAGCACCTCGCCGAGATCATCCGGCGCAACCAAACCTGGGACCAGGACCTCGCCGCACTGTCCGTCGAGCGGCGCTGGCCACGCGACCCCGACCGCACGCACCGGATCACCCGCGCCGCCTATCTACGCTCCCCCGGCGAGCGACCCCTGTGGATACGCGCCGGAACCGGAATGATCGTCGACACCTTCGAACAGCACCGCCAAGAACTCGCGGCGCTACTCGGGTAACGCGGGCACCGAGGGATGTTTCCGACGTCGCTGAGCAGCTGCAATCGCCACGACCGAGCGGTGTCGGCGAGGTCGTGTCCCTCGTCTCGCCAAGGCGATCGTCCGCCAAGCCGGCGAGCCGACGATCGCGTTTGTCTGGCAAACCGGTCGTTCGCGCCGGAGAGCTGCGTGATGCCATCATCGTCGAAGCGATCGCATGGTGCGGCCTCGGCGGCAGATGGAAAGCGGCCGTGCGGCCATGAAGGTCAAACGATCGAGGAGTCGAGTGGCGGAGCGTGCGCGGCCACTCCGAATACCCCGCCCGCGTCCGCGCGGCCCATCCGAGAGACTTCGTCCGTGGGCAAGATCAACGGGTTCCGCAGCGAGCGCTCGGCAACTGGATGCCGCCAGTCGCCGTTGCCCCGGCGCCGCCGGCCAACCCCGACGGATCGTCCGCCCATGCTCGCGCACTGGAATACCGCAAGAAGGCAGCTCGGCTCCGTCACATCCATTCGCTGAAGCTCACGCGCTATATATAGGCGGCTGGCGAACTTCACGACGGCACTCCGGGTCGCGTTGTCCGCAACGGTCACGTTCTTCGGCTTTTCAGGGCTGACACGCTTGAGAAGCTACGCCCGCTGGCTGATCCCGCACATCTCAGCAACCGGAACCGAGTTCATGTTCAACGTGCTGCTGCTGCTCGTGGTTGTTCTCGTAATTCTGGATCTTGTCTACCGGTTCGGCGAGCGCGCAAGCGCCCACAATCATGCGGTCGTGATGCTGGCGAACTTCGTAAACGATCTGGACGACCGCCTTGAGGGAGCGTCATCAGACGAGGCGATGGAGGAATTACTCCGCGTGATCGCCGCGCGATACGAGGTCATGACGGAGTTCCTGCCCCCCAACACGGACAAGGAATATCACCGCTCGAAGCGTCTCGACAAGAAAGGCCCTGATCTGGATTTGGGCACGATTCAAGATGCCTGGACGAACGAAGCACTGTTGCAGCAGCGACTAAACGCAATCCTCGAGGCTTCCTCGTCTCGCATCGAGGTCCTTCGGGCTGTCGAGAAGAGCGCCCAGACGCTGTGATTGCTGGCGGCTTCATTCGCGATCCCGTCTGGGATACGTTGTCGGGCTTCAAGGTCCCCACGGAGAGCGGAGACGTTGACGTGCTCTACTTCGACATAGCCAGCGACCGCGACGCAGAGGCTGACTTGACCGCGCGACTGCGAGTACGCGCGCCAAACATCAATTGGCAGGTCAGGAATCAGGCGCGCGTACAAAACGGCTCTCCGGGGGCGCCGATGTGTTTGGTGCAGGCTCTCCAAGAGGCTCCTGAAACGGTGAGCTCAATCGGTGTGCGCCTCCTCGGGAATGACTGTCTCGAGGTCCTTGCGCCATGTGGGCTCGAAGATCTCTTCCGCATGATCGTTCGGCCACGACCTGGCGCGAGCACGCACGAGCTCGAGCGCTTTGCGCACCGACGTAGTGAAAAGCGGTGGAGCGAAGTGTGGCGGGATGTGGTGATCGTTGGCCGGGACTAGCGATCGACTTGCCCGGGTGGTGGGATCATCGCCGAAGCGTTAGCGCCGTATGAACGGCTGGAACGATGTAAGCAGTCGCTACAACGCTGGCCGCTGCCCGCGCGGCTGCGGCACCGCCGCGTTACGCACCCGTAGAACTAGGCCGCAGCCTGATCTTCCTCGTATGAAGCCCAGGCGAGATCGATCTCTTGGGTGGCGCGGTGCTCACCAATGGTCATTACCCACTCGTTCGTGACGACGACGTCGATCAACCTTCCGGACCAGTCGATGTGCTCAACTGCCCACTCGGTCATCTCGAGCAGGTCGGGATCAGCAGCATCGACCTCATCGTGTGTGATGACGTACAACATTAGCCGTGGAGCCTCCGTGTGCCGAAATCGCAGTTCCGACGTCATTTCACTCCACCGGCTGGCGGTCTCCGGTTCCTCCTCGGTGAGTTGCTTCCATGCGCTTCGAATGGGTTCGACGATGCGGCGAGTGTCGTCGTCAGAAACGGCCTCGCGACCTAGTCGCCGGCCAAGCCATTCCCTCAGGACCGCGCGCCGCGCATCCGACATCTGCGACACCAGCACGTTGTCGGGTGTGTGCTCGACGAGCATGCCCTTTTCAGCCTGAGCCTTGAATCGGTAGTCGAGAACCGCAACCGGCGGCGCGGCGGTTGTGTCGCCGAGGCGGATGTATCTGGCGCTGGCGAGGCTATCCGCTTCTCGGATGACGGCGTCAGTTGACGTCTCGAACACGAGCGCAAATTCGACGATCGGGAATTCGTCCGGGGGTTTGAGAACGTCGCATTCCTGAGTGATCAGAGCAAAGCGATCTGAAGGCTTCGACGGGCGTTCGTAGATGTACGGCCCAGAGAGTTGAGCCTGTCGTGATCTCGCTTTCGCGTCCCTGCGCGCTCTTGACCAACCTTGCTCTTTGTGGCTGATCCATACAGCGGGTCGCAGCGACGCCGTGGCGGGCAGAAGGCTGCCTTGTCGCCAGCCTTTCGCGTCCAGCGAGTCGCGGTCGTATGGCGGCGCCACGTCGGTCAACAGTCATCAGTCCTCGTCGTCGGCGGCCGGAGGTGCGTCGGCCCCGCCCAGACGCTTGCTCACGGCTCGCCGTTCGCGCGCGCGCTCTCTCATCTCCTGCGTCGGCGCGGTGCCCAGCCCGACCGGAGCCGCCATTCGCGATGCTGCGCTGAGCGCGCGCCAGCGGCCTCCCTGGGCAAGCTGCAACGGAGTCCGAGTGCTCCCGGGCAGTGGTGACTGGAGCCATGACGCAAGGTCTGGCTGACGCACGGTGGCAGCTCGTAGTGCTCGCAGAGCAGCATCGAGTTCGGGCCTGCTGGTGGGTTCGGTCGCAATCCAATTACGAATCGCCTGCTTGCTGACGCCGAACAGGTCAGCCCATTGCCGCAGCGACAAGCCGGGAGCGAGCGAGTGCAGCTCTGTCATACGGGTGTGCGTCGACCTGAACGGGTCAGCCAACACGTTGTCGTAGTTGATCGTGATAAGCGACGTTCCGGTGAGGAGAGGTCGAAGGTCGTCAATCTGGAAAGTGCTCGTGCTCTTTGACACACCACCGAGCTGGCCATGGAACTCGGCCTCGCGCAAGGTGAGCGCAAAACTGTCGGGCCACACGCGCATCACGCTCGTGGCGTGCAGCAACGATCCGAGCACGGATGCAGCTGCGAGCGCCCCGCCAAATGGCACCTTGACTACGGATTTGTGCCTAGAAGCCTCGAGGTTGGCCGATGCGGTCGTCGAGGCCAAGCCAGTGGGATACGCCGGCGCAGCCGCCTCTGGGGGTCTGACGGTGGTCATGTGAGATCTCGCTGGCCGAGGACGCTGCTGCGGTAATCCGCCGTGGTGCTCCATGCGAACAACGTCCGGATTTGGTCGTTGAAGACCGTGGCCTGTTCGGCCACGGCGTCGGCGTTCAATGGCACTGGGTCGGGGGCGTAGGCGTCAAAGTCGAGAAGATAGAACGGCTCTTGAGGTACGCGCGAAGGGGTCGAACCTGGCATCGGTAGTACCGTCGTTCCGCCTTGAGGGTTGAGCCCGTGAATGAACTGCAGCATGTTCCCGGCTTCGGTCCGGAGATGGATCACGGACTGCGTTGTCTCGACTGCGGGCGCTAGGTCTGGATCGCCGAGCGGACCGAGCAACTGCGGGTTCAGTGCCTCGCGCACGTGGGTCTGAAGGTTGTCTGGCTCGAAGCGGAGCTCGTTGGTGAAGCGAAGTCCCAGCCTCGTCCTTTGTGCTGGTCTGTAGAAGCGCTCGACGAGCGATACGGCATCGCGGACGCGCTCGATGACGTCTTCGATCGCGACGTACTCGCGAGTCTCGATCGCGACGAAGTCCACGCCAAGGACAAGCACGACACTGGCATCTGGGTCCAGGAAGCGATAGATCTTGGTGCCGGTGTCCTGCTGGACGACGCCCTGAGGTGTGATCATCAGAGCGACGGCTGGCTCGAGCAAGAATCCGGGGTATCGCTCGCGGACCTCCTCCTGAAACAGCACGACCTCCTCTTGCTGGTTGAGGCGGAGGACTGGGGAGAACCGCACCTGGCAGATCACCTGAGCGAGCTGATGGCGCTCAAGCGTGAAGCGAGGCGCTACGGAAAGATTCGCGATCATGTTATGACTTGCCTTCCCACTTGACGGTCTACAAGCCTTATCGTCAAGCTTATCGTCAAGCCAGATGGAGATGTCGATGAATCGACGAAGAACTTAGGCGCTGGGTTATTGCGGTAGAGGCCTGCACGCCCGCATGTGATGCCTCCGCGACCCCGAGAGGAGCCGTCCAGCCGGCGTTCCACCGTACGATCGCATCCGTCGCTGGGCAGGCGCCGACGCGGGCGAGCGCCTCGGCGACGATGAGATCTCCCCGATTGTGCGACCTCGCTGCAGCTGGACGAGCACTCCAAGGTGAACCTCCAACGCGCGCAGAATTTGCCCTGATCTCGGTTGGCTGGACGCAGTCGCTCGCGGGCGAGCGGCGATTAGCGCACGCCTAGTTCTTGGAGGTGCTCTTCCAGGATCTGTGGAAACCAGCGGCCGGTGCCATCATCCAATACACCCTGTGCGAGCTGGCTGTTCGTCTCAACGGCTGCGCGCACGTGGGCTAGCCGGTCGGGGGTCCACGCCTTTGAGGGAAGTCCCTTGACATCTGGCCAGCCGGCTCGTGCCGCGTCGAATGATCGGCTCTGCATGAAGCGCCCAAGGACGGGATCGACCATCCGTGCTGATGTGAGTGAGTTACGAGCCAGTAGCGAGAAGAGCCCGTGGGCCGTCTCGAGTCGCCAGCCTTGCTGCTCCCGCTGGTGGAGGGTCAGTGCTTGGACCCTCCCGACGAATCCGTACGGGTCGAGGTCGATCCGGACCGGAATGATCAGGATCCCGCGGCCGACCGCGAACCCCACCTCCTGATCACACCAATTGCTTTCCTTGAAGTCCGCTGTCAAGAGGGCGGCTAACGCATGACAGGTGGCAAGGGCAGGCTCGATGACATCCTGCCAGGGGCGAGTCGGTTCTATGGTGTCGTGAGCGACGAACGCGTCGACGCCGAAGGGAGCCATCCACTGACGGATGGCGGCAGCCGGCTCTCGGTGGCGAGAGATGTGGCTGATGAATAGATGGAAGGCGCCGTTGGCCCACGGGCCCTCCTCGCTTGACCCCTGGTCTGAGGCGTCCGCGGACGAGACGGCATCTGGATTGACGTGCTGGTTGAGCGCAGCGAGGCGGTCGTCGGCAAGAGACGCGAGTCGCTCAAGGACTCGCTCGGTGACGCTCTCGACGTTGGAGGTGTCTGCGCAGAACTCCGAGAGCAGAGCGTCGATCAGTGGCACATTCCACGCGTTGGCGCGCATCAGCGTGGAGTGGATCGCACGGATTAGGCTGAAGCGCTCGCCGGCCTCCATTCCAGCGACTGGTTCGCGGCATTTGAGCATTGACCTGCGCTGAGATCTCGTAGTTGCGGCGAGCGGCGGTGCTCCTGGTGGTTCGTCAGCGCGGCTCCGTGGGAGAGGCGTGGCCGCTGAGGCGTCACTTGCAGGTTGTTGCTCGCAAGCGAGTGCTCTTGCGTCGGGTGCTCTGAGATTGGGCAACTCCTGTGGCGAGGACGACCCGATCGTGGGGGTTGGACCGGTCGGCCGGCATCGCCAAGCGCGGGGAGCTGGATGGCGAGGCCGTTCGGCCGATAGGGAAAGCTCTAACCCGCAGCCGAAGGCTGCCGGCCGGATGCTGGCTCGAGTTTCGACAGCACCGGTGCCGCGTCGGCCTCGGAAAGCGTTGCTCCGGGCCACCGAGGCGCGCCTGCTTCGAACAATCGAATCGGTCGAGTGCCGTTCCGGCGTCGAGCGGCTGGCGACAGCTCGGCTGGCCGCCGTAGGATGGGTTTGCTTTGGATGTTTTCGCGCTTCGGAACCAGCTCGTCGAGGACTACCGGCGTTACGCCGAGTCGTTTCTGACGATCAAGGACAAGCGCATCAGGGAGCACGTCGAGCGTGAGCTCGAGGGCGGGCTGCTGTGGCCCGATCCGGCGCTGCAGCTGAACCCGGCGTTCGCGCCTGGGCGGCCTCATCGACGATCTCGTGCGGGACGGGCGCCTGCATCCGGAGTGTTCGCGGATCTTCCGCGTCGGCAAGCGGCCGGAGCGAGGGAGCGAGGGTGAGCCCCTTCGCCTTCACCGACACCAGGCTGACGCCATCACGGCGGCGCGGGCGGGCCAGAACTACGTGCTGACGACGGGGACGGGCTCGGGCAAGAGCATGGCTTACATCGTTCCGATCGTGGACCACGTTCTTCGCGCGCGGGAGAGCGGCAACGCCAGGCCCGGGATCAAGGCGATCGTGGTGTATCCGATGAACGCGCTGGCCAATAGCCAGGAGGAGGAGCTGCGGAAGTTCCTCGGCAACGGGTATCCGGACGGCCGCGGGCCAGTCACGTTCCGTCGCTACACAGGGCAGGAGAACGACGAGCAGCGCGAGGAGGTCCGCTCCCACCCGCCGGACATCCTGCTGACGAACTACGTGATGCTGGAGTACATCCTCACGCGCCCGTACGACGGCGCGTTGGTACGCGCCGCGGAGGGCCTGTCATACCTGGTCTTGGATGAGCTGCACACGTATCGCGGCCGCCAGGGAGCGGACGTCGCTCTGCTGGTCCGCCGCGTCCGTGACGCATGCAACGCGACCAGCCTGCGCTGCGTGGGAACCTCGGCGACGCTCGCGGGCCCCGGGCACGTTCGCCGAGCAGCGCGCCGAGGTGGCGCGCATTGCGAGCCGCCTATTTGGCACGACGGTCGGGTCCGAGAGCATCGTCGGGGAGACGCTGCGAACCGCGACACATGACGCCGACGTGCCGACGCCGTCTTCCGCGAAGCGTTGATCGAACGCGTCGCGGCGGGTAGCCCGCCAACCACATACGAGGACACCATCGCAGATCCTCTGGCGCGGTGGATCGAGCGCACGCTCGGGATCGACTGGAACCGGGAGGACGATCGGTACGCGCGCTGCCAACCCCGCCCACTCAAGGGAGAGGACGGCGCGGCGGCCCGGCTTGCCGCCGCCACCGGGCTGCCCAGTGACGCTTGCCTCGAAGCCCTTCAGGAGGCGCTGCTCGCCGGGAGTCGGGTTCGTAGCCCAGACGGGTTCGCAGTATTCGCCTTCCGCCTACACCAGTTCTTCAGCGGCGGCAGCGCCGTCAGCGTGTCACTTGATCCAGAGGCAGAGCGGCACATAAGTACCACTGGGCAGCTGTACGTCCCTGGCGATCGGGACCGACTGATGGCACCACTCGCGTTCTGTCGTGAGTGTGGGCAGGAGTACGTTCCGGTTCGGCTGCGTGAGAAGAGATGGCCGAGGGATCGCGGAGACCGCGTGAGATCTACGGATCGCAGCGCAGGCGAGGACGAGCGCAACGGCTTATTCTGTACTCCTCGACGGAGAACCCGTGGCCAAGTGACGAGCTCGAGGCTGCGCAATCGCGTTCCCGCCGATTGGCTTGATCCGGAGACCGGGATCGTCAAGTCAGAGTCTCCGCGCACGGCTCCCGACGCCGCTGACGGTGACTCCTAGCGCTGAAGTTCGGTGCCGGCGGGTTACCGGGCCACTTCGTGCGGGCACCGTTCCGGTTCTGCCTGAGCTGTGGGGTCGCCTACGGCGCGAGGCAGATCGCAGATTTCGGCAAGCTGGGCTCGCTCGGTGCCGGCGGGCGGAGCACGTCTACGACCGTCCTTGGACTGTCTGCCGTTTCCCAGCTGCGTGCCGACGCGGAGCTCCCACCGGAAGGCGCGGAAGCTGCTGAGCTTCTCCGACAACCGCCAGGACGCCTCGCTCCAAGCCGGGCACTTCAATGACTTCGTCGAGGTTGGCCTGCTCCGATCCGGGCTATACCGCGCGGTATCGACCGCAGGCGACGTAGCGGCATCACACACGACCAGCTCGCGCAATCGGTGTTCGCCGCGCTCAAGCTCGATCCGGCCACGTACGCGGCCGACTCGGAGCTGCGAGGGCCGGCCCGACGGAGACGGACGAGACGTTGCGCGATGTGATCGCCTACCGCATCTACCGAGACCAGCAGCGCGGCTGGCGGCTCACATCTCCGAACCTTGAGCAGACAGGCCTGCTACGGATCGACTACGACGGCCTTGATGAGTGCTGCGCCGACGAGGAGATGTGGTCGCGTGAGCTGCCGGAGTGGTCGCGGAGACCCTGGCGAGAACCGTGATGGTCATCCGGCGCTAGCTGGCGCGCAGCCAGACGACCTCGAGCGGATCTCGAAGGTCCTGCTCGACTACATGCGCCGCGAGCTGGCCATCAAGGTAGACGCGCTTGACGCGACCCGCCAGGAGCGCGCTCAAGCAGCGCTCGAGCCAGCGCCTGAGCGGCACGTGGTCGATCGACGAGCTCGAGAAGTTCGTCTTACAGCGCGACCCTCTTCCCGCGTTCGCGGGCGCGGCGACGATTACCGCAACGACATCTACCTTTCGCCGCGCGGCGGCTTTGGGCTGTACCTCCGCCGACACGGGATCTTCCCGCTACACCGTGAGCGCCTGACGCTGAAGGAAACCGAGCGGATCATTGCCGGGCTGCTGGAAGCGCTTCGTCTCTACGGCCTGGTGGAGATCGTCGCCCCCGCGTCGGCAAGATCAGCCGGTGCCGGGCTTCCAGCTGCAGGCAGCGCAGCTCCGCTGGCTTGCCGGCGACGGCGACCGCGCCTTCCATGACCCTATCCGGGTGCCGCAGGCACCTCCGGACGGCGGTCGCACCAACCCGTTTTTCGCTCGATCTGTACCGGCACGTCGTCGATGGCGGCCAGGGAATCGAAGCGCGAGAGCACACCGCTCAGGTCAGGCCTGAGCAGCGCCAGGAGCGAGAGCGGGAGTTCCGCGCCGGCAAGCTTCCGCTGCTGTTCTGCTCTCCGACGATGGAGCTGGGCGTCGATATCGCCTCGCTGAACGTCGTGAACATGCGCAATGTGCCGCCGACACCGGCCAACTACGCGCAGCGCTCTGGCCGCGCTGGTCGCAGCGGGCAGCCGGCGCTGGTGTACACGTTCTGCTCGGCGCTGGAACAACCACGACCAGTACTTCTTCCGCCGGCTCCGAGCGGATGGTCTCCGGACAGGTCGCGCCGCCGCAACTCGATCTCGCCAACGAGGATCTCGTGCGCGCGCATGTGCACGCGATCTGGCTGAGCGGAGACCGGCGCAGGCCTGGGCAGCTCGCTGACGGACATCCTCGAGGTCGAGGGCGACGACCCGATCGCTCGACCTCGCGCGACTCCTTCGCGATCGCGATCGAGAGCGCGCGAGGCTCGCGAGCGCGCCCGAAGACGCGGGCGCAGGCTGTCCTTGGGTCGGTCGGTCAGCGAGCTGGTGGGCAGTCGACTGGTGGAGCGCCGGGCTGGCTTGATCGGGTGCTTGACAGCGCGGCGGTGCCGAGCTCGATGAGCCTGCGATCGCTGGCGAGGGCTTGTTCCGCTCCGCGCAGGCGACGATCAAGTGATCGCAGACTGCGTCATCACGGACGCGAGCCGCGCGCGGAGCACAAGCGGGAGGCCAAGCGGATCCGGCGCGAGGCCGAGACCCAGCTGAGCTGCTCACCGCCACCGGCGGCGCCGAGCTCGCAGTCGGACTTCTACGTCTACCGGTATCTGGCCAGCGAGGGGTTCCTGCCGGGGTATAACTTCCCGCGGTTGCCGCTGTCGGCGTACATCCCCGGCGCGCGAGCGCGCCGTGATTCGCGCGACGAGTTCGTGCAGCGGCCCCGGTTCCTCGCGATCACCGAGTTCGGGCCGCGCAGCATCATCTACCACGAGGGCTCGCAGTACGAGGTCGACAGTGTGATCCTGCCAGTCCCGCGAGCCGGGCGAGGAGCGGAGCTCGCGACCGCCAGCGCGCGAAGCTATGTGACCAGCTGTGGCCAGCTGCATGAGATCGAGCAGGGCGGCGGGCCAGATCTGTGCGTCCGCTGCGGCACGATCCTTCCGGCCGCGCTCGAGGGGCTGCTTGCGCCTGCAGAACGTCAAGGCCCGTCGCCGCGAGCGGATCTCCTCTGATGAGGAGGAGCGCCGCCGCCAGGGCTACGAGGTCCGGACCGCGGTCCGGTTCGCCGAGGTCGACGGCCACGACGTGGCGACGGACCGGCACAGGTCAAGGCGCCGAGGCGAACAGCTCGCGACGCTTGTACTACGGGCACGCGGCGACGGTCTGGCGGATCAACTACGGTTGGCGCCGGCGAAGAACAAGAGCAGCTCGGGTTCGTCGTCGACACCGAGAGGGCCGCTGGGCAGAAGCAAGACCAGCGGCCGACGACCACGACGTGACCCGACGATGGCGAGCGGACGTCAAGCCCAGGGCCGCCGGCGGGTGATCCCGTTCGTGGAGGATCACCGCAACTGCCTGATCCTGACCCGGCCGAGGATCTCGAGGACGAGCCAGATGGCCTCGCTGCAGGCGGCGCTGAAGCGCGGGATCCAGGCCGTATTCCAGCTCGAGGATCAAGAGCTTGCCGCCGAGCCACTCCCGACCGAGCAGCTTCGCTCGCGGTTCTGTTGCTGTTCGAGTCCGCCGAAGGCGGCGCCGGGGTTCTGCGGCGCCTGCTCGACGACCCTGAGAAGCTCGGCTGAGGTCGCCCGCGAAGCGCTGGACGATCTGCCACTTCGATCCAGACACCGGCGACGACCTCGAGCACGCGCCCGGGCGTCAGCCGAGCGGTGCGAGGCCGCTTGTTATGACTGCCTGCTCAGCTACGGCAACCAGCGCGACCACCGCCTGCTCGACCGGCATGCGATCAAAGACGTGCTGCTTGCGCTCGCCCGCTGCACAGTGCGGGCGAGCGCGTACAACCGGCCCCGCCGACGAGCAGCTGAGACGCTTCTCAACGCGCCGACTCGGGCCTCGAGCGTCGCTTCATCGAGCTGCTCATCACGCAGCAGCCGCAGGCTGCCCAGCGACACCCAGCAGCTGATCGCCGACGCTCACTGCCGCCCGGACTTCCTCTATCAGCGAGCAACGGATCGCGGTCTTCATCGACGGCCCGCATCCACGACCAGCCCGACCAGCAGCGGCGATGACCGAGCAAGCCGACGCCCGGCTTGGAGGACGCTCGGCTACGACGTGGTCCGCTTTCACTATGGCGAGGACTGGGTGTCCGTGCTCGACGCAGCTCCCGGACGTGTTCGGCTTGCCAACGGGTCATCCGAGTTGAGCCGACGGCCGGCGCCGCGTTTGCGGTCGGCTCGCTGGTTCGCGCTCGCGGTCGCGAGTGGGTCGTCCTGCCCGAGTCATCGACCGACCCGACCTGCTCGTGCTCCGCCCGCTCGGCGCCACCGACGCTGAGATCGCCGGGATCCTCCCTGCCCTCGAGGAGGTCAGGCCCGCGCGGTTCGCGCCGCCAGATCCGACGCAGCCGGGCGACGCGCGCAGCGCCGCGGCTGCTGCGTGACGCTCTGCGGCTGGGGTTCCGTTCGAGCGCCGGCCCGTTTCGCAGCTTCGGGCAGATCGGCGTCGAACCGCGTCCGTACCAGCTGGTGCCGCTGTTGATGGCGCTGCAGCCAGGATCCGGTCAGGCTGCTGATCGCGGATGATGTCGGGATCGGCAAGACGATCGAGTCGGCGCTGATCGCGCGCGAGCTGCTCGACCAGGGCGAGCGCCCAGCGGCTTGCGGTGCTGTGCCCGCCACACCTCGCCGAGCAGTGGCAGGTCGAGCTGCGCGACAAGTTCAACATCGCCGCAGAGCTGGTGCTCGCCTCGACCGCCCGTCGGCTGGAGCGCGGTCTCGGCATCGGCGAGTCGCTTGTTCGAGGTCTACGACAACGTGATCGTCTCGACAGACTTCATCAAGGCTGAGCGTCGCCGTGACGATTTCGTTCGCACTTGCCCGGAGCTGGTCATCGTCGATGAGGCGCACGGCTTCGCGCTTCGGCGGTGACCGCGGCCGCCAGCTACGCCATGAGCTGCTCAGCAAACTCGCGGCGGACGCACGTCGGCATCTGATCCTCGTGACCGCCACCCCGCATAGCGGAAAGGAGGACGCCTTCCGATCACTGCTCGAGCTGCTCGATCCGAGCTTTGGCGACCTCCCTGATCGATCTCTCCGGCGCGCAGAACGAGAATGAACGCCGCGGGCTGGCTCGCCATCTCGTCCAGCGACGCCGCGCCGACATCCGCAACTACCTCGATCGTGACACCCCGTTTCCCGAGCGCGAGCAGGCCGAAACTACGTACACGCTCACCCCGGAGTACCGGCGGCTGTTTGACCGTGCCGTCAACTTCGCACGGGAGACCTGGCTGGAGGCGGAAGGCGACCGGCGCCTCCAGCGGGTGCACTGGTGGTCGGCGCTCGGGCTGCTCCGCTCGCTCGGCTCAAGCCCCGACGCCGCCGTCGCGACGCTGCGCAACCGGGCGGCCAACGCCACGGCCCGCACCCTTGAGGAGGCCGACGAGCTCGGGCGCCGCGCCGTGCTCGATCAGGCCGGAGATGAGGATGCCGAGAGCCTCGACGTCGCACCTGGCGCTCGCTACGGCGACCAAGACGATCCCGGCCGGTCGGACTCGTGGTTCAACGAGCTTGCGAGGGAGGCTGCCGCGCTAGCCGGCGAGCACGATCCGAAGCTGCAGGCGGGAATCAAGCTGGTGCGTGACCTTCTCGCGCACGGACATCGGCCGATCGTGTTCTGCCGCTTCATTCCAACGGCCGACTATCTGGCGGAGCATCTCCGAGACGCGCTCGCCGGCGGTGTCGAGGTCGTTTCGGTGACCGGCACGCTTGCGCCGGCCGAGCGTGAGCAGCGCGTTGCTGAGCTGGCGACGCACGCTCGTTGTGTGCTGATCGCGACTGACTGTCTCAGCGAGGGGATCAACCTGCAGGACAGCTTCGATGCGGTCGTCCATTACGACCTCTCCTGGAACCCGACCCGGCATGAGCAGCGCGAGGGACGGGTGGACCGCTACGGCCAACCGCAGCCGACCGTCCGGGTCGTCACGTTCTACGGCGCGAATTCGCCGATCGACGGGCTCGTGCTCGACGTGCTGCTACGCAAGCATCGCCAGATCCGCGAGTCGCTCGGCGTTGCCGTCCCGGTCCCGACCGATTCGGCGGCGGTGATCGACGCGATCCTCGAGGGGCTGATAACCCGCGGTCGCCAGGGCGAAGCGGCGTTCGAGCAGCTAGCTCTCGAGATCGACGAGATCGCCGCTCCGCTCGATCGTGCCCTAGACATCGAATGGAAGAACGCCGCCGAGCGCGAGCGGCGCACCCGCACCCTGTTCGCCCAGCACACGATCAAGCCCGAAGAGGTCCACCGCGAGCTGCTCGCCGCCCAGGACGCCACCGGCTCCGGGATCGACGTCCGCCGCTTCGTCACCGAGGCGCTGCGCGCATCGGGCGCGACCGTGCAGGACGGCCCACACGGCGGACTGGTCGCCGACATCGCGGAAGCCGGAGCAGCGCTTCGCGACGCGATCGGTCTCAGCGCCGCCGACCAAACCCTCCAGATCGCCCGCGACGGCTCGCTGACGTTGGAGCGCACCAACCCGGTCGCCCAGGCGATCGCCGCGTACGTGCTCGACAGCGCGCTCGACCCACATTTCCGGAACCCAGTAGCGGCACGCTGCGGCGCGATCCGCACGCGCGCGGTCGCGCGCCGCACGACACTGCTGCTAGTCCGCATGCGCTTCCAGCTGACAATCCGTCACGTCGCCCAGGAGCCGCGGGAACTGCTCGCCGAGGACGCCCAGCTGCTCGCCTTCACCGGCTCGCCTGCAGTACCCGAATGGCTCGACACCGCGCAGGCCGACGCCCTGCTCCACGCGCAGCCTGACGCAAACGTCGCCCACGAGCAGGCGGTCCGCGCCGTCGAGCGCGCCGTCGGCGGGCTCGACGAGCTTGCCGGCGAACTCGAACGGATCACCCGTGCGCGCGCAGAGGAGCTTCTAGCAACCCACCAGCGTGTCCGCGAAGGAGCCCGCGCCACCGGCACGGTCACCGTCCAACCACAGCTACCCCCGGACGTGCTCGGGACATACGTGCTGCTTCCCGCTGGCGAGGACTGAGCAGCACCGTGCGCCTCCGCTCGCGCGATCTCTTTCAAACCGCCCACACTGAAGGCGGGCTTCTGCCCGCCGACCTGCTCCAACGCGTCGCCGACGGCGACCGCACGCTTCCCGGCCTCGCGCCGGCGGACTACCACCTCACTCCGGGCGAGCGACTAAACGAAGCGATCACCCGCTCATGGACACGGCTCACCGGCGCCTGGCGGGGGTTCGACGAAGCCCGGGACGCACTCCCCGCTGGGGATCCCGCTGGAAGGTTGACGCGGGAGCGCTGGCTCCAACCGCTGTTCGAGGAGCTCCGCTACGGACGGCTTGTCCAACAACCTGCGATCGAGATTGAAGGCAAGAGCTTCCCCGTGTTCAGCGGGTGGCAACACACCCCGATTCACCTCGTCGGCTGCGGCGTGAAGCTCGATGCCCGCACTCCCGGCGTTAAGGGGGCCGCGGGCCAGAGCCCGCACAGTCTCGTCCAGGAGCTGCTCAACCGGTCACCCACTCGCCTGTGGGGGATCGTCTCAAACGGACTTGCGCTACGCGTACTCCGTGACAGCGTCGCGCTGACCCGCCAGGCATACCTCGAGTTCGATCTTGAGGCGATGTTCACGGGCGAGGTCTACGCGGACTTCGTGCTGCTATGGCTCGTCTGCCATCAATCGCGCGTCGAGGCCGAAAAGCCAGAGAGCTGCCCTCTCGAGCAGTGGACCTACGCCGCCACGCAGGACGGCACCCGTGCGCTCGACACGCTCCGCCACGGCGTCGAGGACGCGATCCAAACCCTCGGCGCTGGATTCCTCGCCCAGCCCGCTAACCACGAGCTGCACGCAGCCCTGCGTGACGGAACGCTTGACGGACCCGACTACTACCGCCAGCTGCTGCGGCTCGTCTACCGCCTGCTGTTCCTCTTTGTCGCCGAGGACCGCGACGCGCTGCTCGATCCGAACGGAGACCCGCTCGCCCGCGAGCGGTACCTCGCCCACTACTCCACTCGCCGCTTGCGCGATTTGGCGATCAAGCGTCGCGGCGGCCGCCAGCACGACCGCTACGAACAGCTCAAGCTCGTTATGGCGGCGCTCGACACCGACGGCTGCGCGCCACTCGCGCTGCCGGCGCTCGGCAGCTATCTCTGGTCGCGCGACGCGATCGGGCCTGCTCGCCGATTGCAAACTCGCCAACGACGACTTGCTCGCCGCGATCCGATCGCTCTCGACCATCGACGAGGGCGTCCGGCGCGCCGTCGACTTCCGCAACCTCGGCTCCGAGGAGCTCGGCTCGGTCTACGAATCGCTACTCGAGCTACACCCGACGCTTGACCGGGGCACAGCCACTTTCACGCTCGACGAGGTCGCCGGCTCCGAACGCAAGACCACCGGCAGTTATTACACCCCGACCTCGCTGATCAGCTCTCTACTCGACAGCGCGCTCGAGCCAGTGCTGGACGAGGCAGGCGCGCGCCGATGACCCTGAGGGCAGCGATCCTGTCGCTCGCTGTTGTCGACCCGGCCTGCGGATCGGGCCACTTCCTGATCGCAGCCGCCAACAGGATTGCCAAACGCCTCGCCGCTGTCCGCAGCCACGACCCCGAGCCGTCGCCCGGCGAGGTACGAGCCGCACTGCGCGACGTCGTCGGCAGCTGCATCCACGGCGTCGATCTCAACCCGATGGCTGTCGAGCTGTGCAAGGTCTCGCTGTGGATGGAAGCGCTTGAGCCGGGGCGACCGCTGTCATTCCTGGATCACCGGATCGTGGTCGGCAACGCGCTTCTCGGCACTAGCCCGGAGCTGATTGCCGCCGGTATCCCCGCCGACGCGTTCAAGCCGATCCTCGGCGACGACAAGAAGACCGTAAGCGAACTGCGCAAGCGCAACGCCAAGGAGCTCTCCGGCCAGCTGGCGTTCAACCTTGCGGCTCAAAACGTCGACGCCGACGCCCGCGTGATCGCAGAAGCCAGTGCGCGGATCGCGGTCGTCGAGGACAGCTCACTCGCCGGTGTGCGCGAGAAGCAGCGACGCTTTGAACAGCTGCTCGACTCGCCGGAGCTCCGGCGGGCGAGGCTGGCGGCCGATGTCTGGTGTGCCGCGTTCGTCGCCGAGAAGCGGCCCGGCGCCGAGGCGATCACCCAGGACACGCTGCTGCGCGCACTCGGCGGCGGGCCGATCTCCCTGTCCGAGCCCGAATCAGAGGCCGTTGCGGGTGCACGACGGGCGTACTCATTCCTGCATTGGCACGTAGCTTTCCCGGTGGTGTCCGAGCGCGGAGGCTTTGACATCGTGCTCGGCAACCCTCCTTGGGAACATACGGAGCTCAAGGAGAAGGAGTTCTTCGCGACTCGCGCGCCCGCGATCGCAGACGCGCCAACAGGCGTCGCGCGAAAGCGACTCATTGACGCGCTTACCGAAGATGATCCTGAGCTACACGCTGCATTCGAGGCCTCCAAACGCTTTGCCGATGGCGTTAGCCACTTCGTGCGATCGAGCGGGCGGTACCCGCTCTGTGGGCGGGGGCGGATTAACACTTATGCAATCTTCGCGGAGCTAATGCGTGGCGCCATCGGTCCGACCGGGCGCGCGGGTGTGATCGTTCCGACCGGTATCGCGACGGACGACACCACCAAGTACTACTTCCAGACGATCACCGAGGGCAGGTCACTCGTCAGCCTCTTCGATTTCGAAAACCGTGACGCGATCTTTCCCGGCGTGCACCGGAGCTACAAGTTCTGTCTGCTGACCCTCGCTGGCCAGGCTCGCCCCGTCGCAGGCGGCGCGACGTTCGTATTCTTCGCGACCGCTACTGAGCAGCTCGGTGACCCCGAACGTCAGTTCACCCTAACGACGGACGACATCGCTCTGCTCAACCCCAACACGCGCACTTGTCCGGTATTCCGGACGCGACGCGACGCCGAGCTGACCAAAGCCATCTACGGCCGCGTTCCGGTGCTGATCCGCGAAGGCGACGCAGATGGCAATCCGTGGGGCATTACGTTCAAGCAGGGGCTGTTCAACATGACCTCGGACTCCGGGCTATTCCGAACCCGGGCCCAGCTCGAAGCCGACGGGTTCAAGCTGGACGGCAACGCGTTCGTCCGTGACCAGACCCGGTGGCTTCCTCTTTACGAGGCGAAGATGCTCCATCACTTCGACCATCGGTGGGCAACGTACGCTAACGGTGATGTCCGCGAGATGACGGAGCTCGAGAAGTGCGATCCGGAGCGGCTGGCAGTCCCTCGCTACTGGGTTCCCGAGGCAGACGTCGGCGAGCGGTTGGCGGGTGTGTGGTCACAGGGTTGGATGTTGGGCTGGCGCGACATCTGCCGAAGCACTGACGAGCGGACGTGTATCAGCGCGGTTTATCCCCGGGCCGGCGCCGGGGACACCTGGCTCCTCGCCCTTCCGACTGTCTCACCGAGCCCACTCATGCAGACCATCTTCTCGAGCTTTGCGTTCGATTACGTAGCTCGTCAGAAGATCGGCGGTACACATCTGAAGTACCACTACTTCAAACAGCTTCCCGTTCCTCCACCCGGCTCTGGCAACCCCGAGTTCCTCATCCCGCGCGTGCTTGAACTGGCCTACACCGCGATCGACCTCGCCCCCTTCGCTAGTGATCTGGGTTACGCCGGCCCACCTTTTACCTGGGACGCGGACCGCCGTGCGATGATCCGCGCGGAACTCGACGCAGCAATGTTCCGCCTTTACCGCATCGAGCGCGAGGACGTCTGCTACATCCTGGACACCTTTCCCGTTGTGCAGCGGAAAGACGAACGCCGCCATGGGGAGTTCCGAACTAAGCGCCTAATTCTCGAGCGATACGACTCCATCGTCGCCGCCGAAGGGGCCGGGCGCGATTACGAAACCCCTCTCAAGCCCTCCCCTGGCGTCTTGCCTGTTCACGACGCGGCGGCGGCCGGCCCTCCGCGACCTTCGGTGCCTCCCAAATCAGCTGAGCTGCCCGCCACTACAAGTACTCGAGGAGCACCTCTTGCAGCGGACGCTCCTTGATCTCGGCAGAGCAGTGGTCGCAGAAGTGGTAATCACGTCTGGGCATGTCTCGATCCCATGGCCGATACTCGACGGTGGTCACGCCGAACCGTTGGTCGCCGCATTTGACGCACCGCGCCGTCTGCGGAATGTGATCGGGTTTTCGCATTCGTGACATGGCGCGACCGATGATTAGCCTAACGCTCACTCCCGACGAACAGGAGCCGTGCGTCAACCGACCGCCGGCATCTCGTCCGCCGCTGCCAGGAGCGACGCCACGGGGGATCCGAGCATGAGAGACGCCCAGAAGCCCAGCTCGCTCGACCTCACGAAGCTTCTCAACCGTCTCAAGGATGGCCGCTTCGTGATCCCCGACTTCCAGCGCGACTTCGAGTGGGAGCCGTGGGACATCGCACAGCTGGTCCGGTCGATCTTCCTCGACTACTACATCGGCAGCCTGCTGCTGTGGAAGGGCAAGAGCGAGAACTTCGACGCTCTTGCGTGCGAGGCGATCTACGGCTACAGCGGCAACAGCGAGACGCCCGAGCACATCGTCCTTGACGGGCAGCAGCGGCTGACGGCGATGTACTACGCGTTCGTCGCGCCGGATGTACCGGCGCCGAACCGCACGAACCGCTTCCTCTACTTCATCCGCGTGGATCAGTTCGTTGCCGGCGACTACGACGCGGCGTTCGAGTACGACTGGAGCCGGAAGGCCCGGAAGCTCGTAGAGAGCCGCCAACTCCAGTACGACGCACACCGATTCCCGCTCGCGGTGATCGGCACAGGTGGCTGGGAGCTTGGGAACTGGGTCCAGGGCTACGAAGCCCATTGGCGCGCCAAGGCGGAGGCCGCCGAGCAGGAGGGCGACGCGGACAGCGCGGCGGCGGCGGGCCAGTCGGCTGCCGACGCCCAGGCGTTCGGCGAGCACCTCCGCGGGATTACCGAGGAGTACCAGATCGCATATATCGAGCTCGACCGAGACCTTGAGCTCGACAAGGTCTGCGACATCTTCACCCAGATCAACAGCCGCGGGATTCGGCTCGACGTGTTCGATCTGATGAACGCGCTGCTGAAGCCGAAGGGGCTTCAGCTCAAGCACCTGTGGCGCGCGACCGAGTCGCGCTTGAGCTTTGTCGACACTCAGCGCATGAACGTCTACGTGCTCCAGGTGATGTCGATCCTGGCGCAGGCGTACTGCTCGTCCAAGTACCTCTACTACCTGCTACCCGGCAGCAGAAAGACGGTACGCGATCCTGACGGCTCACTGCACCAGTTGGTGCTCGTACCAGACATCGCTCAGTTCAAGCAGCGGTGGGAGCTAGCGGTGGACGCGCTGGAGAACTCGATCAAGCTCCTCCGTCACCCGCAGGAGTTCGGCGCCATCGCCTCGCAGTACCTGCCGTACGTCTCAATCCTCCCGGTGTTCGCTGCGCTGCAGCACGAGGTCGCGTCGCTCGCACCTCACGATCGCCTCGACGCGCAGCGCAAGGTGCGCCATTGGTACTGGGCAAGCGTATTTACGAACCAGTACTCGGGCTCGGTCGAGTCAACCGCGGCCAAGGACTATCAGGACGTCAAAGCATGGCTGTCTGACGATGACGCTGCTCCGGCCCTGCTCGCCGAGTTCGAGGCCAGGTTCCGCAGCCTCGATCTCCGGAAGGAGACCAAGCGCGGCACCTCGGTCTACAACGGGATCTTCAACCTCCTCATCCTCGGTGGAGCGCGCGACTGGATGACCGGCAACGTCCCGCAACACGGCGACCTTGACGACCACCACATCGTTCCGCAGAGCTGGAGGAAGACCCATCCGGAAGTCGGACCGGTGATCGACTCGATCCTGAACCGCACGCCAATGACCGCGGATACGAACCGACATGTGATCAGCGACCGTCTGCCAAATGCGTACCTGCCGGAACAGATCGCGCGCAGCACTGAGGCGACCGTCAGGGCCACGCTCGAATCCCACTTCATCTCGCCTGCCGCGTTGGATCTGCTGCTCCGAGACCCCTTCACGCCGACAGACTTCGAGGCATTCCTCGTCGAGCGGCAGCGCACCATCCAGGCTGCAATTGAGGACCTGCTGATCAAGGAGCGACTCGATCTCGCACCGCAGCTGCGCGAGCTCGATCACCAGATCGAAGCGATCGAGTTGCGGCTTCGCGCAATCGTTGGTGCCGGCGTTGACCACGATGTGACGCGGATCCCCGAGCACGTGCGGCAAAAGGCGAACGACCGCGTCCAGCAGAAGGCCAGGAAGAACCCGGCATTCGAGCCCGACGGGTACCTCGCACTGCCCGGCATCCTCGAGTTCTTCGATCTCCGAGAGCTTCAGGACACGATCGTGAACAAGCTCCTGTGGCCCGAGTTCCAGCCCCGATTCGGCACTCCACAGCAGCTCGAGATTCGATTCAACCAGCTCGGCGAGCTCCGAAACACGCTTCGTCACACGCGCACCGTCGACGAGATCACACGTAAGGACGGCGAGGCTGCATTGGCCTGGTTCGCGAATGCGACCTTGATCGAGGTAGCTACCGGTCGACCTCGGTAACGACCGGCTTTACCACGCTCACGGGATCGCGGTGGTTTGGCGTTACCGAGGAGCGGGCACGGGAGGAGCCTGATGCCATCGTGGTGCGGGGTTTCTGGGCGACGTCGCGACGTTCGCCTAGGTCACCGGACCTTGACGCGGGGGTCATCCGGCCGCCGGTCATGTTGGATCAGGGCCAAAGACCTGCCAGGCGGCCCATTCCTTGGGTGGCATGTCACGGCGGTGGTGCTCGCGTGTCAGTCGCAGGGCCTCGGCGAGCCCAAGGCCGCGGAGGAGGTGACCGTAGAGGCTTGTCATCAACGTGACTGTCGACTCGTCGCCGACCGGCCACAAGGAGGTGAGCAGCTGACGGGCGCCGGCGATCTGGAACGCATGGGTCATCCCGACTAGTCCTTCTCCTCGCAGGAGCCGTCCCTGCGCTGAGCCGCAGGCGGAAAGGACGACGGTGTCGCACGACAACTCGAGGTCGGCGACCTCCCAGGGCTGCAGCACGTCGTCAGTGCCTTCGTGGCGCTCGCGATCGGCCTCTCGTGGGACTGCAAGGAGGAGCCCCGCGAACAGGGGGTTGTCCTTGTCGGGGACGCCGTGACAGGCCAGGTGAGCGTAGCGGTGCTGGGGGAGCTCATCGAGGACGCGGCCCTCGGTCGCATCCTTCCCTGTGAGCGCCGTCACCGTCCCGAACAGTGACTCGAGCAGCTGAAGTTCCCGTCTGGTGCCCTCGAGGCGCCGCGCTTTGCTGTCTGAGACTTGCTCGGCGCTGTACTCGGGATCGGCGAGCACGAGCATCTCGTTTGCCGGCGTGCGGTCGTGCTCACGAGCGGCGACGGCGATGAACGTCGTGATCGACGCGGCATGCGTCAGGCGTCGTGTGACGCCGAATGGCTGACCGTCCGTCGGGTCGGGGAGGAGCGCCCATGGGAGCGCGTGCAGCACGCCGTCCGGGATGATGATGATCTGCCGTGCCGCCGGGGGAAGATCACCCAGCAGCGTGTCGGCAAGACGGGCGAGTGCGTCTGCGTCGACAGTTCTGTTTTGGGCGGCGGCGTGCGCCACCGACTCGACGTCGGCGGCTCGGTTACCCTGATCATCGATCGGGCGGATCGTGATCTCGGCCTTCGTGATCGTCACGACGGCCGCTCCGAATGGGGAGGTCCAGCAGTGCAGGACAGCCTGTTCACCGGAGAGCGCGCTACGGATTGCGTCGCCGCCGAGCACCATTCCGGTCGCACGACGGTCGTCCAGTCGCGCGTCGACCGACAGGACAATCGACTGCGCCCTCGCAGCGACGGCCGCTAGCTCAGCAAGATCAAGCGGACCACCCGTGCCGGATTCGAGCTGCCGCCGTGCCCAGTGCTCGTACGCTAGCACGCGCTGCGCCTCGCGGCGCTCGGCCCGAATGGCGGTCGTGTTGTCGCCGTCAGGATCGGAGCGCGCCGCATCCTTTCCCAGCGAGCCAATCGCGTCGAGCAACTCGCGGGCCCGGCGCGCTTCAAGCACCTCGACGAGCTCGGCGCGATCTCCGGGGTGATCGCGACTTATCAACACCGACGCCAGGACGTCGCGCGTCGTCGCCGTCAGCTCCGCAACTGACCGGCGCGCCGCACCAAGAGCGACGGCGCCGCGAAGGGCCTCCGCGGCCGCAACCGACGTGCGCGCTGCCTCGACAGCCCCGTTCGGATCGCCGAGCACTGCCCGGAGGCTGGCGACAGAGCTGCGCAGCTCGATGCTCTGACGGGAATGCGGGGAGAGCGCCTCGGCCATCGAGGCGGCCTTCTCCAGGAGCGGAAGAGCCTGCTCAAACCGATCCTGTTGGCGCGTCAGTAGCGCGACCCGCCCAAGCGTTGTCGCGTGCAGCTCACTCTGTGGCGAGTCAGCCGCGGCGATCGTCAGCGCCTGGCCGGCGGCGGTGGCGGCCTCGTCCCAGCGCTCAAGAGTCGCATCCAGATTGCTGAGCGCGAGGAGCGTCTGGACCTCGCCGCGCCGGTTGCCTGCCCTGCGAAACAGCTCGAGTGCCTGGTCGAGATAGTCGCGTGCTTTCGACGGCCAGCCGGTATCGGCCTCGACAGAGCCGAGGTTCAGCAGGACCGCCGCTCGCTGGGCGCTCTCGGGTGCGTGCTCATCGAGGATCCGGAGAGCCTGCTCGTACGTGAGGCGCGCGGTGTCGTTCGCTCCGATGTGAGAACGGAAGGCCCCGAAGTTGTTGAGCACCACGGCCAGCTGTTCGCCGGGGTCCTCGCGCAGCTCGCGGATCGCTGCCGTATACATCACCTCCGCGCCGTGGAGATCACCGAGCATCCGAAGAGCGTGAGCCAGCGTTCCGAAGATTGTCCCGACGACGGTCCGCTCGACAAGAGGGAGCGGCTGGTCGGGCATTCGCGCGATCCCAAGTGCGGCCACACATGCCCCAACGGCGTCTCTGGGCTTGCCTCGATCGATATCGACGTTGGCCAGCGCGTTCAGTGTGGTGGCGACCAAGTTGGCGAACTCGGGCAGGTACCCCTTGTAGAGCTCGAGCGCCTGGAGGAACAGTGCGTGCGCTTCGCCATAGAGGCCCGCTCGACGCAGCCGATCGGCCTCCGCGTACACACCGTCTGCCTTGACCGCCGCCAGCTTCGCTTGCTCGACGTACTGCTGTTCCGAATGGAGGTGCTCGCCTATCCGGGCAACGTAGCGCCGTGGTCAAACCACGGTCGGCAAGCGACGAGCAGTCAAGCCCAGCTCCGGCCGTCGTCTGCGGGGTACCTCGGAATCACCTGATATTCTGAGAAATCAGAATTTATCTGACAATCGAGAAAGGCATGGGTCAATGACGCCCCGCAGCCAACTTCCATTCCGCCACGCTGCTCGCGGCGAGGACGGCGTTCCGTTTATCGAGTACCTGATTGCCCGGATCGGCAACAACCCACGGCGTCGGGAGCGGGTGTACACGTTCATCCACGATTGGGAGCACATCATCGACGGCAGCTACGAGCCTCCGACCGTTAAGCGAGTCTCCAAGTTCTCGAGGCGTCCGTTAGCTACCGAGTATCAGCGTCTCGAGGAGTTCCAAGCGGTGTTTCCATCGGAGCAGGATCCGACGCGGCTCGTCGACGAGATCTGGAACGGCATTGGTGAGCAACAGCCGACGGGCGGCCAGTGGATGCTGTGGGACCGCGTGCTCGTGGTTCCGATCGAAGATTGAAATGCGCTATTGGCGCGCACCGTCGATGGTCCGGAAGCGGAGATGTGTCTGCCGGAGCAGGCCACCGGGACGAGGAGGTGCGAGGATCCGCGCGATGCATTCGGACCTCTTCCGTTTGACCTACGAGATGCGCGATGACGCTCCTCCGCCGATGGCGGTCGACACCTATGTGGACCGGGTCGCCGCCGAGTGGGCGTCGTTGCTCGATTCCGATCCGGCGGAGCCTCTCGTTCAGGCCTTCCTCGAAGCGCATCCGCTGATGGTCCCGGGCGCCCATCTTGGCATTGGGGGGATCACGAAGACGGGGCACGCCCCGTTTCCAATGGCGCTGATTGCCCAGCCGCCCCTTAGGGGGCTCACCACGCGAATTCCCGACTTCCTTTGGCTCGCCACGGACAGCCTCGTGTTCAACCCGGTGTTCATCGAGATCGAGTCGCCCGGCAAGCGGTGGGTCACGACGGCCGGGCAACAGCATCACGAGCTGACCCAGGCGCTGGATCAACTCATCGACTGGCGTGATTGGCTCGCGAAGCCGGCGAACCGCGACGTTTTCCTTGAGTACTACCGGGTGCCTCGCTCTATGCGCGACCGCGAGTGGCGGCCAGTCTTCGTGTTGATCTACGGTCGGAAGAAGGAGAATCCAGACGGTGTCGCGCGGATGCGGCGGAGTCTGCTCAAGGGTGACACATTCGCCGTCCCATACGACAACCTGGTGCCCGACCCGGACTCCGCGAACTATCCGTGCGTCCGCTGCGGCGCTTACGGCTATCGGGCAGCCACCGTACCGCCCACGATCAGAGTTGGACCGTTCTACGCTGAGGACTGGTCGCTAATCGCCGGCAAAGAAGACGCCGTGGCTGCGTCTCCGTGGATGTCGCCCGAACGTCGGACCTTCCTGATCGATCGCACTCAGTATTGGGATAACTGGGCGCGGCGCGAACGTCAGGGCGTTCGTCGGCCCGCGGACATCGAGTGAAGATGGCGACCGGCACGACAGGCGACTTGTGCCGGCGGTGGGGCTCATCGTCTGGCGCCACCACTAGGTCAGACCCGGCCGCAGCCGCTTTTCCAATGCGGACCGGGGCAGCGTGCCCGCGATCCGGTCGACTTCGACGCCGTTGCGGATCACAACGAGCAGGCGGGTCGACCTGGAGTCGAATCGACGAGCGAGATCCGGCGCGGCATCGATGTTGACCTTGACGACCTTGAGATGGCCCGCGTGTTCCGGCCCCGATCGGCGGCAGCGACCCACCCCTCGGGCTCGGCTGCCTAGGGCCGGCTACGCTGCAAAGCGGCTCGCGGTCCGTCCGGCCGTCCTCGCTGGATAGCTCCTCGATTCCGTCTGCGACACAAGTTCACGTGGCGTCGCGCTGGCGAACCGTCCACTCCTCGAGGTCGGCGCGCCGGTAGCGCCAGTGCTTCCCGATCTTGAACGCAGGCAACACGCCTCGCCGGCTCAGGTCGAGGACAGTCGAGTGGCGGAGCTTGAGCAGCTGGGCGACCTCGTGAGGCTCGAGGATGCCGAGCTCCGCCATTACGTCGATCGAGGTTTCGGTGGTCATTGCAGGCGCGGAGGACGCGGAGGGGACTGTCAGTCAGGTATTGCCCCGGCGACGGAGAGTCCCGCTGCGACTACGTGAAGACCCCGTGTGACAGCCCGAGCGCGTAACTCGATCATCCGCTTGTAGCGTCCTGCGGCGATCTCGTCGAGGGGGTTTGCGCCGCCGAGGAAGTCGACCGCACCGTCGAGCCACCCGGCCAGGGCGTCGCCGCGAACGTTGCGCGCCATCTCCTGGACGAACGCGACGAGCTCTGTCAGCCGCTGGGCGTGCAGCCCGTCGGGAGCCTCCCGACGCTCGAGCCATGCTGCGACTGTCGGCCGGTCAGCCCGGGTCGCTCGCGCGATCTGCACTTCGCTCATAGGGACGCGCTCCCGCAGCCCGATCAGAAGATCCGCCAGCGCGATCGTCGGAGCCGAGCTGTTCGCCGTCATCACACGCTCAGCGAGCGTGCCGGTTGCCAATAGCCGACCACGAGCCGCGGAGAGCCGTCGTCGCGCCGTCGCCACGCCTCGGCGTTCCCGCGCTCGGTCTCGTCGCAGACGCGCACCATCTCGTCGACGATCTCACCCCTTCGCTGGATGCTGATGCGCCGCCAATCCGAGCGTTCGAGTACGGCGAGGAGCTCGCCGTCAGGGTCGCAGAAGCCGGCTCGGATCTCGATCTCCACGGTCCCAGGATACGACCGGCCGCCGGCGATCCGACCGGGATCGGCGGCGCCGTCGACGCTCCGAGCGGCATGCGTGATTCCTGCGACGTCCGTACCCACACCTAAGTCACCGGGCGAAATCGGGGTCTACTCCGCGCTAGGTCCCGAGGGAAGCCCTGCAAAACGCATGTTTCCGACCTGGCGAGGGTCCGAACCTAAAGACGACTTAGAGCGGAGTTGGGCGATTCGGGCCCAACTCCGCCGTAGGTCATAGAAATCCCTGCAAAACGGAACTATCCGGGCGCCGAACGGCATTGACTTAGTGCGGAGTTGGACCGACCTAGATGCGGAGAAGAGGGCACCTTTTGCAGTTGGCCCAAAAGTCGATCCAGCGCCTGCGGTATCTCCGCACTTAGCCCGTAACTGACGGGGGTGACGGTGGCGAGTGCGGCCAGAGCACTTGCAGCAATATCGATGTTTGCGCTCTACACTCAAGCATCGTAATTTTGCAAGGATCTACTGGCTCAGAACCGTTCGAGGTCAGCGTTGGAAAGGCGCGTGCGTCGCTGTCGATCGACGGCAGACGCATAGCGTCGTTTGCGGTCCGACGCGTCGATGTCCTGACTCGCGCCGCGGCGGAAGGTCTCGCCGAAGAGGCTCGCCGTTCCCGTCGCCCGATCATGATCGCGTTCGAGCGTTCTTCGCCGGAGGCGCGGGCGTACTTGCGCGAGCGCAGGGCGTCCTACGCGGCGGGGGACGGAGAGCTCTTCGTGTACGCACCGCCCGTGTTCGTCGAGCGGCCGCCGCGACGGAAGGTCGTGCCGGTCGGCGCGGCGCCGGCGGCGCCGTTCGCGAACCGCGCGAGCCGCGTGCCGCGCTGGCTGCTTCTCCACGCTAACGACCAACCGTCGTTTCGTGAACTCGCGACCCGGCTTGAGCTGAGCGAAGCGATGGTCTCGCGCACGATGCGCGCCCTGGCGGACGATGGCCTGGTGGCGATCGGGTCCGACCCACGGGACGCTCGGCTGCGACTCGCTCGGCTGCCGGAGCCTGCACGGCTGCTCGACGCCTTCGAGCGGGCCGTCGCGCTGCGCCGGCCGCGGCGGGTCACGTGGGAAATCGGCGCGCGCGACGCGCCGGAGGCCATGAAGGCTCTCCAGGCAGCGGCTCACAAACTCAACGTGCCGTACGCCGTCGGCGGGGTGGCCGGAGCCTCGTTCGTTCGCCCCGCGGTCGAGCCCGTCGACGTGGTCGTCTGGATCCGGCGAGACGATGCTGACCTCTGGGCCAAACGGCTCGCGGCTACGCCGTCCAGGCCGGCACCTGGTCGGGTCACGATGCAGCTGACTCGAGATCCGTTCGTCCTGTCACTGGCCGGCGACCGCAACGGGATCCAGGTCGCCGATCCGGTGCAGCTCTATCTCGACTGTCGATCGGCGGGCGAACGCGCCCTTGAGGCCGCGGATGCGATCCGAGCCGAGATGGGCTGGTGACAATTGCCGCTGCCCTGAGACCGCCAAGGCTCCGGCAGGGTGGCAAGAGCGACTGGTGAAGCGCGACGTGCCCTCTCGACCGGGTTCGGCGGGGACGATCGTCGCTTGCACAAGATCGACCGGACCGGGCTCACCATCGGGCGAGACGACTTTGGCCTCTCGCCATCACGCCTCGGGAGCGCTGCCGTCCGTCCGGTGAGCTAGAAACGTCCGGTGGGCAAGAACAACCGGCAGCGACGAGCGGCCAAAGTTCGTAAGCGCGCTCAGACGCAGCGTTCGTCCCGCGAGTCCCGCGGCGGTGGCAGCTGGTCGCAGTCGGCGTCTCACAGTCGGGCCTTCGCGCCCGCCGATCTGTCGCTCTCGCCCAGGGAGCTGTTCCTAGCGGCGGTCTGGGCCCAGCAGTTGGGTGACGCCGAGCGTGTCGCACACGTTGTCGCCATCCTCGCCGGTGAGTCGTCGGCCCAGATCGCCAAGGAAGTCGCCGAATGCATGGAGAGCCATGTCGGCGACCTGTGGGAGCGCGGCTGGCAGCCGGCCGATGTCGACCGGATCGTGCGCCAGCGCCTGGGCTCAGACGAAACCCGCCTGGTTCGCTGGACGATCGCATCGCAGTCTCGGGCCTATGAGACGCTCGGTCGACAGGTCCAACCGGGGTGGATGGGCCAGCTCGAGCAGATCGGAGCGCGGCGCGATCGGCCCGCCGATGGCGCCTCCCTTCGCCAGCTTGGCGGCGAGTGGCCTGATGCTCTGGCCGCCGCGGTGGCGCTCATGGCGCTGCTGATGTCGCTCCCCCGCTTGGCGCACCTCGTCGACCCGCCGGGCCGCTGGAGCTCGGGAACGCTGGCCGAGGACCCCGGCGTGCCACCGGCGATGCTCGGCAAGGTCCGGGCGCTCCTAGCGAAGGCCGAGTCGACCACCTTTGATGCCGAGGCCGAGGCGCTGACCGCCAAGGCCCAGGAGCTGATGGCTCTTCACCGCATCGACCGTGCCGTGCTCGAGCACGACTTCCATGCGTCGCGGACGAG
This sequence comes from uncultured Solirubrobacterales bacterium, assembly GCA_963773165.1. Classification (GTDB taxonomy): domain Bacteria; phylum Actinomycetota; class Thermoleophilia; order Solirubrobacterales; family Solirubrobacteraceae; genus Palsa-465. Next base: position 44,003 of record CAVZAK010000035.1, on the reverse strand, counting down.
CCCTTTCGGGCGGCGGCTCGCCGTCGATGACCCCTACGCTGAGGCCAAGGCTCTCATGCTCGGAGAGATCGCCGCCGCCAACGGCTGCCACTCGGTGTGGTCGAGAGGTCTGGGGTTCAGCACCGCGTTCGGCTTTGCCGACGAGCTCGACGCGGTCGAGGAGCTCTTCACCTCGCTGCTCGTCCAGGCCGCGGTGGCTTTGCGGCGCGCGGGCTCCAAGTTCGACCGTGACGGGCGCAGCCGCACCACCCGGTTTCGGCGCTCCTTCCTCGTGGCCTTCGGCATGCGGATTGGCCAGCGACTGCGCGACACCGTCGCGGCGACGGTGACGGCCGCGGACGCCGAGACATCCGTAGCCCTAATCCCAATCCTCGCCGAGCGTGACGCAGCCGCCAAGCGGGCGGCGGCGGCGGCGTTTCCTGGGGCCGGCCTCGTCTCACCGGCGGCCACCGACGGCGACGGGTGGTATGCCGGAACGCTGTTCGGCGACCTTGCCGACCTGGGCATCGGATCCATCGAGTCGGAACGCGCCGCCTGACCTCGGCTGGGCGCCCACGCAGCGCCCGCCCTCTTCGCGCTGCTGCTTGTCGCGGTAGTGAAAGAGCTGGAGCGGCCGCTCGGTCCATTCGGCCTGGCGCAGGAGCTCCGTCGCAACGAAGCTCTCGAGGACTGCCCAGCTACGCCGCCGCCCACGGCGATTGGCCGTTCAGCGGCCCCGGGTTAGGTGCGCGCCAAGCCGGTTTCCCGGCGTGCGGCGTGGCCAGTCGCGACGGCGCTCGGCGGCGGCGGCGTGGCCCACACCGACGTGCACGCAGAGGCAAAGTCCGGGGTGTGCGGTGGCGACTCTCCAAGTTAGCTGGAGCAGATTTTCCGAGTTAGCCGCTAGTATTTTCCGAGTTGGCGGACATCCTTCCATCCGAGGCGTTCATCGAGCGGAGCATCGCTCCGGTCGTCGTCGACGCCATGCAGAACGCCCGGGCGGTCGCGCTGCTCGGCGCTCGTCAGGCGGGCAAGAGCACTCTCGCCCGCGTGCTCGCCGGCGGTCCGATCCCGGCGGACTACGTGACGCTCGACAGCGATCCGGTCCGAGCTGCGGCCCAGGCCGATCCGGAGGGCTTCGTGGCCGCGCTTGGGCGTTCCACGGTAATCGACGAGGTGCAGCGCGCACCGGGTCTGCTGCTGGCGGTCAAAGCGCGCCTTGACCGTGACCGCCGGCGCGGACAGTTTCTGCTCACTGGCTCCGCGAACCTCCGCCGAATCCCGGCAGTCGCCGATGCGCTCCCTGGACGCGTCGACTACCTGACCCTCTGGCCATTGACGCAGGGTGAGATCGAAGGTCGCCGGGAGGACTTCCTCGACAAGCTGTTCGACGGCGAGGTGCCGATGCTGACTGATGCGCCGGTCGGTCGCGGCGAATATGCACTGCGGTTGCTCACCGGTGGGTTCCCCGAGTCGCTCACCCGGACAGAGGGAGCCGCCCGGGCACGGTTCTTCGAGAGCTACGTCGGCTCGATCCTCGACCGCGATCTGGCCGATGCCGCGCGTGTCCATGACCCGAGCTCGGTCGGGACGGTGCTGCGACTGATCGCGGCTCGGTCGGCTGCGCTCGCCCGCTACGAGACGCTCGGTCGAGACGCCGGCATCGACGGCAAGACCGCGAAGACCCACGTCGACGTCCTCGAGCGCCTCTTTCTCGTGCGCGTTAGGCGTCCCTGGCACGCCAACCTCGGCAAGCGTCAGGTCAAAGCGCCGAAGGCGTACGTCGCCGACACCGGGCTGCTAGCGGGGCTGATCGGCATCGACGAACAGCGGGTGCGCAACGACGACGGACTCGCCGGCGCGTTGTTCGAGACGTTCGTGGCGACCGAGCTCGAGCGCCAGGCGTCTTGGTCGGTGGCACCACTGACGTTCTGGCACTACCGAGAGCAGGAACGCGAGGTCGACATCATCGCTGAGCGCCCCTCCGGCGAGCTGGTCGGCATCGAGGTGAAGGCGTCCGCGACTGTCCGAGAACGCGACTTCCAAGGACTCAAGCACATGCGCGATCAGCTCGGGTCACGACTACGAGCCGGGATCGTCGTGTACACCGGTCAACGCACGCTCCCGTTCGGTGATCGCCTCTTCGCGGTGCCGCTCGAGGGCCTTTGGCGCTGACGGCCCGCCGCTGCGACGACCTCGTTCCCCGTCCGCGCGTACGCGCTCGCAAAGTGCTCTTACGCTCGATGGCGTTTGCCGCAGCGTGCGGCTTTCGCCTTGGACCCTCCCGTCAAACGGCGATTAGGCTGCCGGACGGTGAGCAAGGGCAAGCGAAGTCGTCGACCGAGCGGCCATCCCGCCAAGGTCGCGGTCCGGCGCGAACGTGACGCGGCTCGGCGGGGGGGCGCCCCTCCCGGACCCGACAGCGTCGCGCGCCGGATCGTGCGCGAGGCGCAGGAGCTGACGAGCCCGCTCGACGCCGAACTCTGGGCGTCCCACCTGCTCGGCGTGCTCTGGGATCAGCGTTACACGCTGCCGCTCGAGGAGGCGGCGTCGCCCGACTACAGCCTGATCCTCGGCGAGCCGCTGATCGAGGCTGCCACCAAATTGGGCGGCGAGGGCGCCCGGACAGCCCTGAGCATCATCTCTGCGGTGGACGACGGTGAGCTCGGCATGCGCGCCGGCGAACTCGCCGAGCAGCTCGAGTTGGGTTCAGGCGACGGGGGACCGAGCTGGCTCGGCGAGGTCGGCGCCGCGGAGATCACTGGGGCCGCGGTGATGCACGAGGACGTGTTCGACGACGCCTGCACCGTGTTCCTCGAGGCTCGCCATGCGAGCGGCGAGACCCACGCGGTCGGCGTGCTGATCGACAACAATCTCGGCGTGATGGCCAAGGACATCCTGCTCGCCGACTCGATCGATCGCGTGGCCGAGGTGATGCGTAGACACCCGCGGCGCGACGGGGAGCTGACGCTCGAGCGGATCACGCCGGGGGTCGCGGCGGGACGGATCGACGCGGCGATCGCGTTGACCGAGATGACGCTGGATCCGCCCGTGGCGGATGACTACGCACGGCTGCGGGGACTCGCCCTGCTGCGGGTTGACGAGGTGTCGCACCTCGAGCCGGTCCCCGAGCGGGACGAGATGCCATCCGAGGAGCGCGACCATCTACGCGACGAGTTCCTTGCGTCACCGGAGGGAAGGGACTTCGAGCCCGACGGTGATGACGCCTGGGCCGTCTCGTTGGCAATCAACTTCTGTGCCGATTACGTCGACGGGCGTCCGTTGCGCTGGAGCCCGGTCGTCGTCGAGCTGTTCATGGCCAACTGGATCCCGAGGAAGGTGCTCGCCGACGAGGGCCTGTTGGAGCGGCTGCCGCCAGCGCTCGACGCGTGGGTGCGGTTCGCCGGACGCAAGGCGGGAACGCCCGAGTGGGCAGTGACGGCCACGCGGGAGGCGATCCCGCGCTGGCGCGCTGCGATGGTCGAACGCGGCAGCGATCCGGCGGCCGGCGGTCCTGCCAAGCAGTTCCTGACCGCGGCGAAGGCAGCCGGGATCGACGTTGAGGACGGCGACGCGCTGAGTACGTTCATAGCCGGCTGGAACGCGCGTAGCGAAGCTCCCTGACCCGTCAGGCCGCGTGCCAGGTCGCGTGTCGCGCAGCGAGGTCAAGCTCGAGCCATCTGAGCGCGCGGAGCACGGCACCGGGGTTGAGCACTGCGCGGTGGTCGTCGGCGAGGTCGTGGCTGTCTGGGTGCTCGTCGTAGTCGATCCTCGTTCCGTTGTTCTCGGCGATCAGCGGTCGGTGGGTGTGCCCGACGAGCCCGATCGGGGCTTCCTGGCGGGCAAGATGATCCGCCGCGTCCTGTGGGCTTGAGATCCAGCCGGTGATTGGGTCCTGGACGCTCCCGTGCCAGAACTCGATGTCGTGAGCGCGACCCTGGGCGGGCAGCGCTGCGAGCCACGCGAGCTGCTCGTTGGAGAGCACACGGTGCTGCCATTGCAGCTGCGCGCGTTGGCGGGGCAGTGGCAGCATGCTGAGCGAGAGCTGGCCAGTGACCCAGCGGTCGTGGTTGCCGGCGAGCGCCAGTGCGCAGCGATCGCGGACGAGGTCGACGACCTCGGCCGGCGCGGTCGCGCCGAGCCCGACGATGTCGCCCAGGCACCAGATCTGGTCGGTGTCGGCGCGGTCGATCTCAGTGACAACCTGGCGCAGCGCCTCGATGTCGCCATGGATGTCGGCGATCACAGCGACGCGCATCACGACCCCGTCTCGAGCAGCTCGAGGAATTGGCGCGGTGTGAGCACCGGCAGGTCCAGGCCAGTGAGGTCGAGGAGGTGCCGGTCGCCGGAGACGAGTAGTCGGCGTGAGCGACTCGAGCCAACGCGATCAGGTAGTCGTCGTCAGGGTCCGGCGAGACCTCGGGTGGCTCGGGCGGGTCCGCGACGACGACTGCGTCAGTGGCGAGACCGTCGATGAACTCGGCGGCGACGGCGGTGGTGATGAAGCGCCGGAACTTCGGGCGAGCCAACACATCGACGAGCTCGTCGAGCAACGCGGGGCTGGCGATCAGTTCGAAGCGCTCCTGGACCCAGGCGGCAAGGATCTGCCTCGGCGGGCCGGATGGCGAGATCGCCGCCGACACGAGCACGTTAGGGTCCAGAACGGCCCGCACGCGCCGCTATCGGCGCTTGGGCGCGCGCCGCTGACGGCGCATCGCGTGCAACTCGCTGTTCGCGAGCTCCATCGCTTCCTCGGCATCGAGCGTCTCGCCGGCCTCGCGCGCCTGCTGCTCCAGGGCAGCCGCGACACGTTGGCGGCCGCCGGCGAGCTTCAGGTAGCGCTCGTAGGAGAGCACGACCGCCTCGGGGCGCCGGCGCGCGCCGATCACGACCGGCTCGGCGTCAGCGCCGTCCTGGCGGAAGCGCTCGAGCAGGGCGGGCAGCTGCGCGCGCGCTTCGCGGGTTGCCAGCACCTCGTGCGGTTTGCGAGCCATGTCAACAAGGGTAGCACGAACGTGTACACGTACGCGATCACACCCCAGACCCCACGGGCCGCGCGAACCACCCACGGCTGCTGGTGATGGCTTCCGCTGTCGGGCCGGGCTTCCGTCCGGAGTATTCCGTAGAAGTCAGCTCATGGAACACGGGGAGTTGCTCAGCACGGTTCGGGCGCTGCGAGCTCGGCGCTTCACGCCCGGCGAGATCGCTGGCGTGTTGGGCGTCAGCAAGGCCGACGCTGCCCGGCTCGTACGCCTCGTGGCGTGCGAGCGGGAGAGCCAAGCGACTGCGACCGGTCCAGGAAACGCGAGCGACCGCCTCGGAGCGAGCCAGGCCCGCGCGTGGGTCAGTCCCGGGTGGCGGCACGGGCTGCGAATCGATGGCCACACCGGCTGGCCAGACGACGGTGGCGCGCCGACCCAGGCCAGCGACAGCGGAGTCGCCTGCGTGCTCGTCGCTGCGCCCGATAGACGAAGCACGCAGTCCATCTGCGGCTACCTGGTCGACACATGGTGCCTAGGGGTCAAGAACGCGATCGGGCCGCAGCGGATGCGCCCGCGCGAGATCGAGGCGTTCAAGCGCCAGTACTTCGGACAGTGGGGGTCGGAGGGCATCCCGGTCCCGCTCGAGCTCGCTCAGCACCTCGTGCTCGGCGCCGTCGACTACGCGCGGAGCCTTGGCTTCGAGCCGCCCCCGGACTTCCGGCGCGCGCGGCGGGCGCTGGGATCATGGGATGGCCCGAGCGCGATCACGTTCGGCTTGAACGGCAAGCCGCTTTACGTGAACGGCCCCTACGAAGACCCGCAGCGAGTACTTGCCACGCTCGAGCGCAGCGTCGGTCGCGACGGATTTCACTACAGCGTCTCGTTGGGGCACGCCGACGGGCTCGGCGACGGCTACCGGTACACCGCCACGTTGACCGACATCGACGACCTGGGCGACGCCGCTTAGACAGGGCAGGACAAAACGCGCACCGCGCCTACGCTAGTCGCGCTTCGTGGCTGGCGGACGTCGCACCAGCCGGCACCAACGCCGTCGCCCGCAGCTGCGCCGTCCATCGCGTAGGCGGAGGCGCCTCGAGGATCCACGGAACGTCGCGGCAGCGATCAAGTACCTCCGCAAACAGCGATCCATCGTCTGAAGCAACGGGGACATGGTGTCCGTCGCTCAGCGAGCTGAGGTGCACGTGACGGAGCCGAGAGCGGAAGCGGTCGAGCAGCTCGTGGGCCACCGCCATCGTCGGGTCGATCGACCAAGCGTGCGCAACGTCGAGGCAGAAGCCGGCATCAGGCAACTTCTTGAAGAAGGCCTCGATCTCGTCGGCGGTGCGGCCGGTGTTCTTCCTGTCGTCCATGTTCTCGAGCACAAGACGCGTTCCAAGGGGTCTGAACGCGCCAGCCGCGGATATCCCATCCGGGTGCGCGACGATCGATCTGACCCAGACCGGAAGCTCGGCCAGCTGTTGAACGAGTGCTGACTCCTCCAAGCCTTGATGCTTGACGGGCGCGTGGACGCTGACGTAGCGGAACGGCAGGCGTGGCTTACGCAGCAGATACCTGACCAGTCCAGGGAGCTCGTCGCCCGACAGCGCCGACAGTTCGACGGCGAAGCTCGACACCTTGCAGGCCGCGCCGACGAGCGTGGGCCAGTCGCCGCGCGAGGCTGTGAAGACGCCCGTGGAGATACCGATCGGATGGTGGTCGGCGAGGGAACGGGTTGTTCTGTCAGCGGCGGCGGCCACAGGCCCACGGTAGCTCGCAGCGCCGACGCGATTAGGCGCCACTGCCTGGTGTTGCTACGGGTCGGGCACCCGGACGCTGTTCTCAAACGCATCGACCAAGTTGAGCAGCTGGTCGCACTCCCAGACGCGGCCCCACTTGCGCTCGTTGAGCCTGTGCAGGATTCCCGCGCGCTCGAGCTCTTGCAGAGCCTTGCCAACGGCGACGTGGGACTTGCCTGTGAGCGCCTGGGCGACCGCGACGTCGATCACGGGCTGCTGCGGCAACGCACTGATGAGCTGCCGGACGGCGGCGTCCCTTCGGGGTTGGCCGAGGTCGTCGAGCCAGGTTGATTGGAGCTGCTCGATCTCGTCGGCGAGTCGCTCGGCCTCTGTCGCCGCCCGTGCGGCCGCGTCGGCGAACTGCGCGATCCATGCGCTGACGCCGCCTTCTCGGTACCAGGTGAGCCCGCCGACGTACCCCATCGGCTCCGCTGCCAGGATGAGGCTGATCGGAGGGACGTAGTTGGGGATCTCGCCGCGGCGGCGAAGGACGGTGTAGATGAGCGCGCGGCCGACGCGACCGTTGCCGTCGGCGAACGGGTGGATGCTCTCGAACTGGGCGTGCGCGATCCCGGCCTGGACGATTGGCGCAAGATCGGTTCGGGTGGCGAACGCGCAAAGATCGTCGAGCAGCGGCCGAACGTACTCGGGCGGTGGCGGCACGTAGGCGGCGCCGATCGGGTTGTAGTCGTTCCCACCGATCCAGTTCTGTGACTCCCGCACGATGCCGGCGATGTCTGTGTCTTCGGTGAACCGCAGCAATGTCCGGTGAGTGTCTTCGATGTCCGAGGTCGTGAGCGGTTTGCCAGCTGTCCCGATCTCGATCGCGTGCTTCATCGCTTCGACGTTTCCGAGGACTTCGGCGGCGCGTGGGTCGCGCTGGCCCCTGGCGGCCTGATAGGCGGCGCGCGCGAGTCGCTTGTGCGAGAGGTGAACGCCCTCGATCCGAGAAGACGCCACGCTCTCCGAGCGCAGCAGGTTCTGCGCTAGTGCTCCCAGCGTGGCGATGCGTGGCGGCGAAGCCTCCAGATGTTGCAGCGCTCGGGTCGCTTCGCTCACGGCCGCGACGGCAGCGCCGTCGAGCGCAAAGTCGCGCCCTGAGATGTCATCCGGGATGAAGACTTCGTACGCGCCCGGCCGTCGTGCCTTTCGACCCCCGTAGGCGCCCGGGTCAGCGGGCCACAGGCGCTTCTCGGTGTGGCCGAGTGGGTCAGCCGGAAGAAGCTGCGGGATGGTCTTGGTCGACACGCGAACCTTTCATAGCTTCAGGAGCTTTGTAAGGATAGAACACGATCCTTACGGAACGATCTGGGCTCTGAAACGTTCGTAGCCTGGCGCCGGCACAGCGTCCGAGTATCGCCGGCGGCGTCGTGCGATCCAGAGGTGTCAGTTTAGTGGCGTCAGCTCGAACCACTCTTCGTAGGCGGCGATCGTCACCGTGAACTGGTCGAAGAAGCCGGTCAGGCCAAGGAGTCCAAACGAAGGGGTCCATGGCTCGCAGAACCAGACGGGCGCCGACCAGGCGTGCTGTTGGGAGCCGTCGTCGATCTCGAGAGTGACTTCCGCCATGAGCGCGGTGACGGCTGCGCCCCCGACGGCGAGTCGCGCCTGCGGTGCATCCTGCAGATCGATCCCGCAGATGTCTGCGACGTGCCCACCGAAGCGCACTGCCGTCGCGCCGCTGTCGAGGAGGCAGGCCTGCGGCGCAATGTCGAGGCCGTCAACGACGACGTCAATAATGGGACGCGGGCGGACGCTACGTGTGCGGGGATCCGGTATGTCCCGGAACGGGAGCCTCACAGAGGTGCGAGCCCGGTCGCGGCAAGCTCGTCTCCCGGTACTCGAAACATGCTGTCCGCCTTCTGCCCATGCCGGTTGAGCCACGCGACGAGCTCCTGTGGAAACTCCGCCGAATGCAGAACGTCGTCGTCTCTGATCGCGACCCAGCTGCCGGCGAAGGGCCACAACCGATCAGCCAGAGGTAGGGTGGCCATCCCTGGCTGGCGGCGGGAAGGCCCTGAAGCGATGCTCGTTGTGCGAGCGGGTCGGCGGCCTGCTGAGAACCCGAGGCGGATTAGGGTTCGCCTCGCGTGGTGGGTGGTGAAATCGGCTCGATCAACGCCGGTGAGCTCGCTGATGATCTGTTTGGGTGGAAAGCGCCGCGTGCCGACGACCACGTAGTGGCTGGTGATCGGCTCGGGATCGACTCCTTGCATCGCACGAACCACGTCGCTGCTCCGCAGGACGAAAGCCTGGCCGGCGATCTTGACTTCGCGGACTGTCGATATCTCTGCCATGGATTCTCTGAGATGGTTTCTCTGATGCGTCTCTGAAGTCTAGTGCCTGTCACCCGTGGACCGCGGCGACCAAGCGCGCTGATCACGATTGGCAGCTCGAGAGGAGAGACCCGGCCCTAACTTTGTGAAAAGCGCCGGCTTTTCCGAAAGCTCGGTATCATGGCTCGAGGCTTTCCATGGGACGAACGATCAACACCGAACGGACTGCAGAACGGATCCTCGCGCTACAGCGGACGGCGCGCAGAGGGGGAGAGGTGCGGCTAGAGCTCGAGCCGATCATCGACGGTCTGCGTCGCGATCTGGATGAGACGATGAGCAAGAGCCAGGCCGCGAAAGTCATCGGGGTGAGCGTGCCGACGCTGGACAAGTGGATCGCGCAGCGCATCGTTCCAGTCGAGCGAGCAGTGAGCGGGCGCCCGCGCGTCCCTCGAGACACCGCACTCGACCTCGCTGAGCGTGTCTCCGACCTTCGCGAGCGCGGGCGGGAGCGGAACCTCATCGTTGCTGTCGTTCACCAACTCCAGCGGGACGACTCCACCTACCAGCGCGAGTTCCAGAAGCTCTACGGCCCTGGGCTCCGGGCGCCGGGGAGCGACGAACTCATATCCGCGGCGCCGACGGCTGCCTTCGGGCCCGAGGACTAACGCGGCGTCATCGTTGCCCGAGTCGAAGTAGTCACGCCGCCGCCGGTGCGCAGGCTCATCGACGCTCTGGCCGGCAAGCGAGCCGGCTACCAGCGCTTGTATTACCAACTCGAACACGATCCATGCGCTCCCGAGCTCGGGGCGTACCGGCTGTCAGGTCCGCTCGAGCCAATTGTGTGCGGTGTCCACCTCGACCGAGGCTTCAGGCTGGCGTTCACGATGCAACCTCTGGCGGCGCGCGGGCAGCCGGCTCGAGTTGTGGTCCTGTACGTCGGACAGCGCGAGCCGCGTCATCGTCAGCGCGACATCTGGACCATCCTTCATGACCTCTTCGGCGTGGATAACCCGCCCTCCGACCACGACCGACCTCCGTGCTGCGAACGGAAATGCCCGAGATCGATCAGGACGAGCTCGACGCGTTCGTCGAGGATCTCCAGCGAATGGTCAGCGGCCGCCGCTCACCACGCCGGCGCCGCAGTAGCGGGTGATGGCGTTCGCTCGGACGCCGTCCGCACCAACAGCACTCGACACCTGCCGGCGAGCCCGAAACGGGTACCAAACGGGTACCAAAACAAGCAAATCTGACCTCACGCAACCGAACCCAATTTCACGAAATCCCTGCAAATCCGCAGGTACCCAACACCCCTGAAGCGAACTCATAACCCGAAGGTCGCCGGTTCGAATCCCGCACCCCGTATACAGAATTCGCTGGAGACGAGCTCGGGAGCCGTCGTCGCTGAATGCCGCGTCAAACACGTGTCAAACGAAGCTGCGAGCGGCCGCGCCCAGCAGCGCGCCGATGAGGGCGAGACGGATGGGCTTCGACCAGGTGTCCGAGATCACCTGATCCCGCGAGCGCTCCAACGGTTACTTTCGGAGCTCGACCTGAGTTGCGGGAGGATCTTGCCCTCGATTCCGCCGAGACGCCTGAGCGGCTGGCCCGGACACGCGATGGCCGAGATTGTGCGCCAGCTTGCCGGCCACGAGAGTGCGGATTCCGAGGTCGCTCGGTTGAACGGGTTGCTCCGTCAGATCCCCCGACGAGGAGGACCGGGCTCAGACCGAGGTGGTCGTCCCGGCGAGGGTCGGTGTCCAGAATCAAACGACCTCTGGACGTGGTTAGTCCTCGACATGTGGCGCTGTCCGTAGTCGAGGTGTTCGATCCTCCCGTTGAGCGCGACGCATTTGTTGCGATGTGGTGTCCCCGGTGGTGCCTCGGCCACAGAGGAGAGCCCCCCGCTCGCTCGTCCCGCTCTCGGCACGGAAGCAGGGGATCCGATCCCATGACCGGATCCCCTCGGCTCCCAACATGCGGCGCCTACCGAGCGTGAATCGCTTGCTCTGCTTCTGCCTTCAGATGGCTCACCGGCACGGCGGACTGTCTGAGCTTTGCCATCGCCGACGTTGAACTGGGCACACAGGTGGCCTCGACTGTGAAACCACCGTTGTTCGATGAATCGATGTCAGCCAACGTGACGCCCCAGCCCATATCCCCGGAGCTATCAGTTACGACTGCACTGTCGAGCACCGAGCTCACAAATTGCGAACTCGGATCCTCGAGAAACCCACCACCGGTTGGCACCTCACCCGAGGGGCACACGGCGGCTGCGAAATTCACCTGCGAGCAGCTACCGTCGACGCAAACCGGGGTATCGGACGAGAACTGGAGATCCTCCGACACCGTGCCGGTCCCCGGGTCGCCTTTGTCGCCCTTTGGACCTTGGGCGCCCTGTGGGCCCTGTGACCCCTGGGCTCCTTTGGGCCCCTGTGACCCCTGGGAGCCTTGAGGTCCCTCAGATCCTTGGAGGCCTTGCTTGCCCTGAGATCCTTGGAGACCTTGCATGCCCTGCGGCCCCGGGAAACCACGCGGTCCGCGCGGGCCCCTTCGTACCCGGGCGGCGTGCGCCTTGACATGCCCGGGCGGAGCTGCTGCAGCCGCCCCGCCAATGGCACACACGAGCGCGATCACGGCCACGATCATGGCGGCCCAGGGGCTGACGCCCAGCTTGCGGCGGTTCATGACACCACTCCTTAGGTCTGACCTCGCACTAAGAGGTCTGTTGAATTCGCGGCGAGTGTTGACCTAGGCAATAACAGGGCGATCACATGCGATAACAGCCGCCCTGGACGCTCGGAGCCCGAAGCAGCGAGCCATCGGAGTGCTGGCCAGGGCAGCGAGATGACAGACGAAAACGGGCACACGCCCAGGCGGCCGGCGGCGCGCAGCGAGGTCTCAGCGTTGCCAGACCGAGCCGTCGTCGGCCATCTCGGCGACGACATCCGCGGTTGAGATAACCCCAAGCGGACCACGTTCGTCATCCCCGGCGACAACGACAAGCCGATGAATCTCATGGGTCAGCATGCGGTCGGCGGCCTGGCTCAGCGACAGGTCGGGGGTTGCCGTAATCGCTGGAGTCGTCATGAACTCGGCGACAGCCCCGCTCCCCCACGCGCCACGTGGCGTTGCGTAAAGCGCAAGAACGTCACCTCCGGTTAGAACGCCGACGGCCCGGTCGCGCTCGGTGACGACGACCGCCCTGGATCGCCGTTCGATCATTCCGCGGACCGCGCCATGCATCGGCGCGTCGGGACGACACGTCACGATCGCGTGCGACATCACGTCGTCAACACAAGCTCGGCCGATGGGTGGGCGACGGAGAACCGCAACGAGATCGCTCACAGATAGGACCCCCACCGCGGACTCCTCATCGCAGACCAGCAGTCGCGCGACGCGTCGCTGTCGCATCTTCTCGACGGCTCGCTGCAGCGTCGCGTCGGCGTAGATCGTGTCTAGGGGCTCGCTCATGAGGTCGGCGGCCGTAGTGCCGAGGAGGGTCTTGAGGTTGATGTGGTCGGTCCCCAGCCACTCGCCGGCGAGTAGGTCCACGTCGCTGACAACCCCTACCGGATTTCGGCGCTCGTCAAGTACGAACACGGCGTGTATCTGATGGGTGGCCATGGCTTTGGCAATCGACGCGATCGGCGTAGTTGTCGAACACCCGACGATGTCTCGCGACATGGCTTCGTGCACTCGCATGATGTGTCGGCTCCCGCTTGTCGGTGGTTCCATCGCCCTCAGTGTCGGCTACCCACGCGAACGCGGTCAGCGGGCTGTGACGGCGCACGCGGATCGGGCCTCGGGGGCTGATGCTCAGCGCCGTCAACCGGTCGGGAACGCCAAGCGCACTCCCGTCGCGTCGTCTGGCCAGCGGGAGGTCACGACCTTGCTGCGTGTGTAGAAGTGAAAGCTCTCGGGCCCATACACATGGGTGTCGCCGAACAGTGAGTCGCCCCGGCCGCCGAAGCTGTAGAAGCCGACCGGAACTGGTATCGGCACGTTGACGCCCACCATTCCGGCGTCGACCTCGCGCACAAACCGCCGGGCCGCCGCGCCACTGCCGGTGTAGATTGCCGCACCGTTGCCGTATTGATTGTCATCGATGAGCGTCAGTGCCTCATCGAGCGTCTCGACGCGGACGACCGACAGGAGCGGCCCGAACACCTCGTCGTCGTACACATCCATTCCGGGGCGGACGTGGTCAACCACCGACGGACCGATGAAGTTGCCCTGTGCGTGGCCCTCGACCGAGAGGTCGCGGCCGTCGGCGATCACCTCTGCGCCGGCCGCTGCGCCGCGGGCGACGTAGTCCTCGACCCGCTCACGCGCCTGGGGGGTGATGACCGGGCCCATCTCTGAGGATTGATCGGAGGCGGGGCCCACGCGGAGTCTGCCGACGCGGTCGGCGATCGCCGCCACGAGCCCATCGCCAATGCTTCCGACCGCGACGGCCACTGACACCGCCATGCATCGCTGCCCCGCTGAGCCGAATGCGGCGGAGACCGCGGCGTCCGCGGCCTGGCCAACGTCGGCGTCGGGCAACACCACCAGGTGGTTCTTGGCGCCTCCCAGCGCCTGGACGCGCTTGCCGTTGGCCGCTGCCCTCTCATAGATGTAGCGGGCGACGTGGGTGGAACCGACGAAGCTGATCGCGCTCACGCCCGGGTGCTCAAGCAGCGCGTCCACAGCGGCCTTCTCGCCGTGCACGACATTGAGAACTCCTGGCGGAAGCCCGGCGTCGGAGGCCAGACGGGCGAGGAGGACAGAAGCAGACGGGTCGCGCTCCGAGGGCTTGAGCACGAACGTGTTGCCGCACGCCAGCGCGATAGGGAACATCCAGAGGGGAACCATGACCGGAAAATTAAACGGGGTGATTCCCACGCACACCCCGACGGGCTGGCGCAGTGAGTAGGTGTCGACACCCGTCGCGACCTGGTCGGAGTACTCGCCCTTCAGCATGCTCGGCGCGGCAACCGCGAGATCGACGACCTCGAGGCCACGCTGGATCTCTCCGGTCGCGTCGTCGACCATCTTGCCGTGCTCGGACGCGATGATCCGGGCCAACTCGTCCGCGTGCTCGATGAGCAGGTGCCGAAAGCGTTGCAGGATCGGTATGCGGCGTGAGAGGGGCATGTCTCGCCACGTGGGCAGGGCGCGCTGCGCAGACCGAACGGCTCTGTCCACGACGGCTTGGTCGCCGAGCGCCACTGTGGCGGTTCTGGCGCCTGTGGCGGGATCGGTGACATCGCGGCGTCGGGTGGCGTCAGGGGCGTGTGGGGCGCCGTCGATCCAGTGGGCGATCAAACGGCCTTCGCCACTCTCGTGAAAATCTGGGGTAAGTGGTTCGGCGTGGTGAGTTGAAGTGGACATGCCGGTAACCGTAGCCGGAGCGGGACGGGTTGAGAATGGACGAGAACTACATACTCGGCGGCGGGGGACAGAGGTTGTCCACATAGACAGGCTGGTGTGACTGCCACGACGATGCCGTCACGGATTTACCACCACGCTTAGTCGGTCGGAAAGGACGAAAGAGACATGAGAGCCGCTGTCGTACGTGAGCGCTCTGGACCCTTCACTGTGGAAGAGCTGCGCGACCCAGAGCCCAAGGCCGGGGAGGTGCTCGTCGACATTGCGGCCTGCGGGGTCTGTCATACCGATCTGCACATTCACGATGGCTCGGTTCCATTTCCCTTGCCGTGCGTGCTTGGCCACGAGATCTCGGGCACGATCGTGGGTTTGGGGGAGGGCGTCGACGACCTTGCCGTTGGTCAACGTGTGGCGGGCGCCTTCATCATGCCGTGCGGCTCGTGCGCGATGTGTCGTGCCGGCCGAGAGGAGCTGTGTGAGCCGTTCTTCGCCCACAATCGACTGAGCGGGACTCTCTACGACGGGCAGACCCGGCTGTTCGACCGCTCCGGCGAGCCGGTGTGGATGTACTCGATGGGAGGGCTGAGCGAGAAGGCCGTGATGCCGGCGCGCGGGGTTGCGGTTCTTCCGCACGAGCTCGAGCTCACCGATTCGGCGATCTTCGGCTGTGCTCTGATGACAGCCTACGGCGCCGTGGCCCAGGTTGGCCAACTGCGCCGCGGTGAGACGGTGGCCGTGTTCGGCGCGGGCGGGATCGGGGGCAGCGTTGTTCAGGTGGCGCGAGCGCTCGGAGCGGGTCAGATCGTCGCGATCGACGTGGATGAGGTCAAGCTCTCGCTCGCCCGTGAGCTCGGCGCGACCGACACGATCAACGCCTCACGCGAAGATCCGGTCGAGGCGGTACGTGATCTCACCGACGGAGCGGGCGTCAACGTGGCGTTTGAGGCAATCGGGCATCCACGGACGTTTCGTCAGGCGACCGAGGCCGCGACCGACGGCGGGCGCTGCGTGATGGTGGGGATAGCGCCCGTCGGAGTGACCGCAGAGATCGAGATCACCCGGCTCGTACGGCGCAAGCTCCAGGTGCTCGGTTCGTTCGGAGGCCGGCCGCGCCACGACCTGCCCGCGCTCATGGCGCTCGCGATCAGTGGAGAACTGCAGCTCGACGGTGCGATCGGAGCCCGTTTTACGCTCGACCAGGCGACCGAGGCCTACTCGCTCCTGGCCGACGGCAAGATCACCGGTCGAGCGATCGTCGAGATGTAGCCCGGCGTCGCTCGGACAACTAAGCTCAGAAGGGTGTCAGCACCGAGCCTTAGCGAGGTTCGCATCCTGGCTCTGCTCGCCGGCGACGCCTCCGAGTCCGATATCCAGGCGGCGATCGGGACGCTCGTTGCCGAAGCGGCCGCGGAGGACGAACGCGCCGAGGTTGTGCAGCTTGGGCGTTATGCCCTCGAACTACAGCGTGCGCGGGCCGAGGATCGCAGACGGGCGCGTGCACTCACGGCGCTCAGTGATACCGCCGCAGACCTGGCCAGCCACCGAAACGTCGACGAGCTCCTGACAGCGATCTGCCGTCGGGCGAGGCTGTTGCTGGCGACGGACGTCGCATACGTCACCTTGCGCGACGACACCGTGGGTGATACGTACGTGCATACAACCGACGGGATCGTCTCGGAGGCGTTTCGTACGATGCGCCTGCCGGTCGGCACGGGGCTCGGTGGCCTGGTGGCGCAGACCGGAGAACCGGAGGCAACGGCTGATTACACGGGCGACGACCGCCTCTCGCACAGCAGGGACGTCGACGCCCGGGTTGCGGCCGAGGGCCTGCGTGCGATCGTTGCCGCCCCTCTCAAGCGGGGCAGCGAGATCTTTGGGGTGTTGCTCTCGGGCTCGCGTGAGGTGCGCCAGTTCGAGCCGTCGGAGGTGGCGCTGTTCGCGTCATTGGCATCGCACGCTGCGATCGCATTGGAGAATGCCCGCCTGATCGAGAGCTCACAAGCGACGCTGGCCGACCTTGAGCGAGCGCATGAGGCCCTGCAGCGCCACGCGCATCACGTCGAGCGTGTCGGCGCCGTCTACGAGCAGCTCGCCGAGGTCGCGCTCCAAGGCGGCGACATTGACGACCTGCTCGAGGCGGTGGTGACTCGTGTTCCCGGAGAAATTGAACTGCGCGGGCGCTCGGAGGAGTTGCTGCACACCGATCGGGCCGCGGGATGGGCTTCGGACTCCGGCGAATGGCTCGAGGCGCCCGTGCTCGCGGGCTCAGAAGCGCTGGGCGTACTGAGGTTGCGAACGTCAGAGGCGGAGGGCGTCGCGTCGGAGATCCTTGAGCGCACGGCCGTCCTGGTGGCCGGCATCTTGCTCTCGCGGCAGGCTCAGAGCGAGGCGCAGCACCGTCGCCGCAGCATCTTGTTGGAGGAGCTGCTCGCTGATCGATCCCCATCCAGCGCCGAGCTCGGACGACGTGCGGTCCGCGCCGGCATAGCGCTCGACGCAGAGCTCGTGGTGCTGGTGATCGCGCTCGATGAATCTGCCGAGCGGTGGGCGTGGCTGCGAGCGACCCAGACCGCTGCGGAGCGGCGGGCCGTGGTCGGTACGGTCGGCGGCCGGGTGGTCGTGATCGAGGCCGGCAACGATGCCTCCACAACGGCCGACGCCTGGTCGGCATGCATGCGCACGGGCGACGGGGACCGTCCCACCATCGGGGCGGCGGCTGGCGCGATCGGGATTCAGGGGGTCCGGGCGTCTCACCGCGACGCCCGGCGCGCGCTCGACATCCTCCTGGCCCTCGGACGCGGCGGCTCGTGGGCGACGCTCGCCGACCTGGGGTTCTTCGGCCAGATGCTCAGCCTGCCGGGGCGGGCGGATCTGCGGGCCTTTCTCGACCGCACGCTCGGCGCGATCAAAGCGTACGACTCGCGGAAAGGGGCTGATCTGCTGATGACACTCGAGGCGTTTCTGGCTGAGGGTGGGCACCTCGCCAACACGGCGCGCGCCCTCGGGATTCATATCAACACGCTCTATCAGCGTCTGGAGCGTCTCGATCGGATCCTCGGCGAGGGGTGGCGCGAGTCCGATCGACGATTGGAGCTGCACTTGGCGGTCAGGCTCGACGCGATCGAGCAGAACCTGCCGGGCGGGCGCCGCGAGTAGCGCACCGCGGCCACGTACGCGCCCGATACGCAGCTATGCGGTGAGGGCGCCGGTGTCGGCGACACGCAGCGCGTTGGCCGCAACCGTGAGCGCGGGATTGACCGCCGCCGACGAGGGAAACACCGACGCGTCGACGATCCACAGGTTGTCGACGTCGTGGGCCTTGCAGTCCTTGGTCAGGACACTGTGCGAGGGATCGTTGCCCATGGTCGCCGTCCCACATTGATGAGAGCTGGCGGACCAGGGAAGGCGCTGGGTGAAGACGACCGGATACCCGCACGTCCGGATCGCGTGCGCCGTCCGCCGCACCAGCTCGGCGTGAGACTCGACATTGGTCGCACACCAGTTCAGATGAACGCGGCCGGCGTCGTCGACGGTCACGCGGCTGTCGGGCAACGGCAGGTCCTCGCTCTCGGCGAGGAAGTCGACGCTCCGCTGCGTCAACCATTCGAGAATGGCGTGGGGGATGGCGCGTCGCTGGGATTTGATCGTCCAGCCTTGGAGCTTGCCCAGTGCCTGCACGTTGCCGAGCGGGAATTCCGTGGCCGGACCTGAGTGGTACCAGTCGTTGATCCCAAGCGTCTTCTGAAACACGAGCCGATTGGCCCGGGTTGGGAGCACTCCAACGACGAAGGTCGTCGGGTGGGCCATATAGTTGCGACCCACCATCCCTGAACTGTTGGCGATGCCGTCGGGAAGCATGCGAGTTCGCGAACGCAGCAGCAGAGCCGCCGTGTTGACCGCCCCGGCGGCCACGACATAGCGGGTCGCGCTGACCTTCAGCTTGCCGCCTCGATGGGCGACATCGAGGTGGGTGACGGTCGAGCCGTCGCTGCTCGCAGAGATCGAGCGGACGTCCGCATTGGTGATTAGGCGGACCGTCGGGGACTCGAGCGCGGGCCGCATCGCACACACGTCGGCGTCGCCTTTCGCGTCCAGGATGCACGAGTAAGCGTCGCAAGTGCGACACAACACGCATCGCCCGTCGGCGCGCCAGTCGACAGCCTGAGGGAGCGGGAATGGGTGCAGCCCCTGACGCTCCAGTCGCTGCGAGATCCGGGCGATCGGTGGCTCGTGGGGGAGCGGCGGAAACGGATACGGTCGCGAACGCCAGGGGGCCGTCGGATCGCTGTCGTCGCCGTGCACCCAATAGAGCTCCTCCGCCATGCCGTAATGGGGCTCCATTTCGGCGTACGTCACCGGCCACGCCGGCGAGGTCCCGTCTCGCGTCCTGACCTCCTCGAAGTCGCTCTCCCGAAATCGCGGCATCGTTGCCCCGTACAGCTTGCTCGAGCCACCAACGTAGTGATAGTTGCCGGGGACGACCGCTTCCCCATCAGGGCCGATCCAGGGGTCCGAGTTGCGATAACGGCCCTCATGATGAATCTCGCGTGCCGACCAGTTCTGCCATTCATGCGGGAGGAAGTCGCCCCGCTCGAGAACCAGGACGCGGGCCCCTGAATCGCGCAGCGCCCATGCCAGGGTCGCGCCCCCGACGCCCGAACCGACGATCGCGATGTCGCAGCTGATCTGTGCGGTTGGGTCAGAGATGACCCGGGGGCTTCCCTCGCCAAACGGGTCGCTAGCCACGGTGATCCTCCCCCGCACGCGCCCTGCCCTGTCGGCTGTATGAGCTGATCATGAATGGTCCTCGCGAAGAGCCGTTGGTCGTCGGTCAGCGCGTCCCAGCCCGGCCTCGAGTGTCGAGGAAGCGTGCGAGGCACGCAACTCACGGTGTGCGAAATCATGGAGGCCCGATTTCACGGTCTGTACCCTTTGCTCGTTGTGCTGTTGCGTGAGCTGCTCGAACTCGAATTGCTCCGTGAGGCCGGACTGCAGATTGTCACCGCCAGTGATCAAATTGATCGCCCGATACGCTGGGTCCACTCCGGGGAGATCGCCGACATTGCGCGCTTCCTGAGCGGCGGCGAAGTCCTGCTCACGGCGGCGACCGGGCTCGGGCCTCCCTCGGTCGACCGCAGACGCTACGTTCGCGAACTGAGTCAGGCGGGCGCGGCGGCCATGATCATGGAGCTCGGCCGCACCTTCGCCGAGCTCCCGGCGGACATGGCAGAGGAAGCCGAGGCGCAGGGCCTGCTCATCGCCACGCTGGACCGGGAGGTTCCATTCGTGGCGGTGACGCGTCTGATCCACACCGCCATCCTCAACGAGCAACAGCAAGCCCAGGAGAGGGCAACGCGCATCGGCGATGATTTCAGTCGTCTCGTCCTGGAGGGCGCCCACGTCCCGGAGATGCTGGCGCTGTTGGCGGAGCGACTTGACAATCCGGTCGTGTTGGAAGACGGATTGCGGCGAGTTGTTGCCTATGGCTACGGGCGCCGACCCGTGGCACCGATTCTGAGGGAGTGGCAACGCCATTCGCGCCGCGGTCACCAGGGGAATGCCGTTGGAGTCCAGGCGGCGGAAAGCGAGCCGCACTGCGTGTGGACGAGCGTGGCGCTGCGGGGCGAGATCTGGGGCCGACTGCATGTCCTGGAGGTCGACTCCCCGATCGACGCAGTGACTCGTCTTGCGCTGGGACGCGCGGCATCGAACGTGGCGCTCTACCTGATGGCCGAGCGACAGACCTACCTGAGCGAGACGGCAGAGCGTTCGCTGGTGAGCGATGCGGCGCACGGGACGAACTTCAGCGGCGACGAGTTCCTGGCCAGAGCCACGGGCTTGGGGATCGATTTCGACGAGGATCTCGTGACGATCATCGTGTCTGAGGCCAGGGGGGCGGAGGAGCTCGAGGAGGCAGCTCGGCAGGCAGCAGAGCAGTGGATGCGTGATTGGTTTCGGCAAGCGAAATGGCCAAGCGTGCTGGGAGTGTTGTCAGGTCAAATCGTCGTGGTGGCCTCGTCGAACCCTCGCGGTGGCCTCAGGGCGCGTCTGGCCCAGCTGGCCGAGGACCTGGGCAACGCGGGCTCCGCGTATCGCGTGGGGGTCAGCCGGCCTACCCGCGCGTCGGTTCTGCAACGTGCTTATACCGAGGCCCAGACGGCGCATGACCTGGGCCCGGCAATGTCTTCCGAGGTGGTGCATCACTACGACGATCTCGTGTTACATCGCCTGCTGACGCCGCTGGCCAAGACCGGCCCCCAGCTGGCGAACTTCGTCGAGAGCGAGATCGGTGATCTCATCACCTATGACGACGAGCACCAGTCGGGATTGCTCGCGACGCTCGACGCATTTCTGCAGAGCAACGGCAACAAGGCGGCGACCGCCGACGCCATGTATCTGCAACGACGCTCCGTCTATTACCGGCTGACACGCATCGAGGAGCTCCTCGGGCGCTCGATCGACCCCGCCGACCATCGAGTTCGCTTGTATCTCGCCCTGCGTGCGCGTGAGGTGCTCCAGAGCGGCACCCCCGTCGAGACCTCGCACGGATAGCGTCAAGCTCCAATGATTGCCGGCCGACCTTGCCGCGCGGATTGCAGCGCGGCGAGCGCGATGGCCAGCGACGCGGCACCGTCCCGACCCGAGCTCAACACGTCTCCCTCCCCACGCACCGCGGCCATGAATCGGTTGACGACATGTTCGTAGAGCGGCCATCGTCGTTCGATTGTCACCGGCGTGATGTCATCCACGCGGCGGAGCCAGACATCGCCGACCGGGTCTGGGAAAAGCACGTCGCGTCCGAACAGAGAGCCCGTCGTCCCGTGGATTTCCACGCCGTTCCCGGCGTGAGGGACGACGAACGAGTCGTGAAAGCAGACCATGGGTCCTCGCCGGCTTCGCATGACGCCCATCACCGAATCCTCGACGACTCCCTGCCCGAGTTCGCCGCTTGACGTCAGGGCGCTGACCTCGACGATCTCATCGTCGAGGAGGAACCGGATGGTGTCGGCATTGTGAATGGTGAGGTCGAGCACGGCCCCCCCGCCGGCGTCCGGCCGCTCGAGGCGCCAGGTCCGCATCTCCACCGGCAACGAACTGGAGAAGAAGATGCGGGCGGCGACCACGTCTCCGACGGCGCCGTCCTCGATCAGCGCACGCATCCTGGCGATGGTCGGCGCCCCGCGGAGATGATGGTTGGTCGCCAGCACGACCCCGGCCTGCTCACACGCCTCTTGCATCCGGCGCGCATCGTCAAGCGTTGTGGCCAGTGGCTTTTCGCACAGCACGTGCTTGCCGGCCGCCGCGGCCGCGATGGTCTGCGCTGCGTGCAGATCGTTGGTGGTCGAGATGTAGACGACGTCGACGTCGGGATCTGTGAGCAGACCGCCAAGCGAGTCGTAGGACCGGGACAGACCACATTCTGAGGCGAATCGCCGCCCGCGCTCTGGGGAGGACGAGAACACGCCGATTGCGTCCGCGCCGGCGACCGCCTGGACGGCAGGAACCAGGCGCCGGCGTGCCCAGAGGCTGGCTCCGATGAACCCCCAGCCGAGATTGGTCACGCCGCGGGCCTTCCCAAGGCCCGACGCGCGGGGAGCACGTGCTCGGCGAATGCGTCGTACTGATCCGAGAAATCCGCTCCCACCGCAGCGAGGATGAGGCGTTGCGCACCCGCGTCAACGAACCGGTCGACGCCGGCGACGCACTGTGGGCCGGTCCCGACGATGGCGACCTCGTCGGCGGCCCGTCTGTCGATCGGCCCGAGGTCGGGCGAGCGAGCGATCCCGGCCTCGCGCATCGGTCCCGTGTACAGGCCGGAGCCGACCCAATCCGACACGGCCTCGGTGAGCTCCGCGCGCGCGGCCCGATCCTCCCCGATTCGCAGCCACGCGTAGACGACGATCTCCAGCGGAGGTGCCGTGGGGCGACGCGCCCGTGCCGCGAGCTCCTTGGCGTGCGCGATGAACTTCGGTCCGCAGCCCTCGGGCAGGAGCAGCCCGTCAGCCCGGCGTGCGGCCAGCGCGATGCCCTGAGGTCCCGTCGTTCCCGCCAGGATCTGTGGCGGGACGTCGGGAGGATTTTCGAGGGCGACCGAGGAAAGCCTGACCCATGAGCCGGTGGCGTTGACCGTCTCACCGGCCAACAGCATCCGGATCGCGGTGATGACCTCACCGAGAGCGCGAACGCGTTTGGGAGGCCGCGCGTCGATCTGGATCATCCAGGACTCGACTCCGTGACCGATCGCGACGGTGAGCCTGCCGGGGTACAACCGGCCGATGGTCCCGATCTCCATGGCGGCGATCGCTGGGTTACGCACGGCGGCGGGCAGCAGCCCGACTCCGACGCGAATGCGCTCGGTCGTGGCGAGGGCTGCGGTCGCGAGCGTCAGACCGCCGGACAGGAAGCAGTCCTCCACCACCCACAGCTCGTCGTAGCCCAACGCCTCGGCACGAACGGCGAACGACGGTAGGTCTTCGGCGGACGCACGCGCCGGGAAGACGGCTCCGATCGACGTCATCGGCGGCGCTGCCTCGCGCAGGCGCGTGCGGCCAGTCTCACAGACGCGGATGTGCGCGGCGCCACGGTCTCAGAGAGTCCGAAGGTCAACGGCCTCGTTGGGTTCCTCGGGGAGCACATACCACTGGACCCGATCGCCGATCCGATTGCGCATCTTCCACTTGCGCGACTTGGGCGCCGTGTCCATCGATTCGAGCAGCCGCTCGATTCGATCGGTGACGAGACTACGCTCCTGGGCGGTGGCGTTAATGTGGGCGACCGCGTCCTCGAGCTGTTTGAGCGTTCCCGTGACGGTCCTCCACAACCCCCAGTCCTGGCCGCAGATTTCGCCGATCCGCACCTCGTTGATGCCCGTGTCGTCTGAGCTCAGGTCGTAGTCGTGGAAGAGGACGAACAGGTCGGAGGCGTCTTTGTCGGTGAGCTCGACGATTTGTGCCTTGGTCAGGAGCAGCTCGGCCAACGGGACGGTGGAGTCGTGCAGGCTTAGGCGGTTGGCGCCGAGGGGGACGTCGTGGCACATCGAGAACGTCTCGACGAACACGTCGAGCTTGAGGCCGTCAGCGCGGTGGTAGCAGCGCCGTTCGTTTCCGCGCTGGGCGTTGAACGCTCGGTCGCCCTCCAAGCCGATTTCGGCCGCTACCTGGTCGACCTGGTTGCGTTGCTGGGAGGGGACGACCGCGTCGAGATCGCTGTATTGACGAGCGAACGTGGGCGTCAGCGCCGTGGGACAGCGCATCGCAATGGCGATGCCGCCCAGCATCCGCACCGTCGTGCCGTTGTCGGCGCCGGCCTTTACGAGCTGTCTGGCCTCATCTAGCAGATCCATCTCGGTGACATCTCCAGTTGGGATTAGGGGTGGTGCCCGTTGCGGCGGTTGCGGTCGGCCTTCGTCGGATGCGACTCTCAGCCGGTGGTGCGCTGTACGCCTTTCACGGTGCTGCCACGCAGAGCAATGACCGCTCCTCGAAGGGTCCCATCGGTGTAGTCGCTTCCCGGGTTCACGCAGGTTGTGCGGCCGATCTTCTTAACTCCCGCGGACTCGTGGATGTGACCGTGAAGCCCAAGCAGCGGCTGACGCTGGCGGATGATTGCGTCCACCGCCGTGCTGCCGGCCCCGAACGACTGGGGCTCTCCCCCGACAAAGACCGGCTCTGGAGGCCATTTAGATGTGTCGAGCACGGCACAGGTGTCAAGTGACGAGTCCTTGGGTGGCACGTGCAAGTTGAAGATCGCACGCTCGTACTCAGAGAGTCGTCCGACGGTCGTGCCGAGCATGTCCGCGAGCTTGTCCTCGTCGGTCTCGCGCGGGGTGTCCCACGGCGTGAGGTTGCTCCAGCCCAGGCTCACCATCGGATAGCCGCACACCTCGACGACCCGGTCCTCAGATGCGACCACCCGCTCTGAGCCGGCGCTCACGAGGGGCTCGAGCATCTCCGTGCTGTCATCGTTGCCGCCGGTCACGTAAACCCTGATGTCAGAGTCCGCCAGACGCTCCTCGGCGAGCACGATCCACTCGGCCAGGCGGCGTTGTACCAGCTGGGTGAACAGGGCGTCGCGGCCAGCTTGATCCCCAGCCAGCTCGGTCGCCTCATCCTGGCTGAGCTCAACGTCGTAGCCGCCGCGGCTACCGATTGCCGCCTTGGCCTCGACGAGTGCGTCGGAAGAGTCCAGGCGATGGACGCGGCCATCCATTTCGACGGTCTTAGCTCCGTTGCCGTCGGAGATGATCGGATACATCTGCTTGCCGGCGACGTCGCCACCGCAGATCAGGGCGTCGACGCCGTAGGCCTGAGCGGCGTTGAGAAACTTCCGAAACGCGACCTGCGAGCCGTGTAGATCCGTCACGTAGAACAACGTGACGACGGGCTCCTTCGGCCCTCGATTGAACATCGTCGTGCTCCTCTCTGCCTACCCAGCCAACGGCCAGCGATACATGATTCGGGGTTCGAAAATCATTGCGCAGGCGACCGCGTTCTAGTCGGGCGGAAGTTGGGCATAGGTGCGGCTGAGGTCCATGCCCTCGCGCTTGCGGACCATCCAGATGATCCCGAAGTAGATGGCTCCAAACAGGAGCACACCGACCGAGAGCTCGATGTTGCTCGTCGTGTTGGCACCGAGCAGGTCCACGGTCATCCCCCGGTAGAAGACATAGAGCCAGTAGAACAGCGAGACGACGCCGAGGATGCTGATCACTGGAATCGGCCCCAGCTTGTAGTTGTTGCCCGACCGCTCCCAGAACGTCTTGGTCTTCTTGACGAATGGGATCACGATCGCCGTGATCGAGACCAACACGTAGTCGACGGCGAAGATGATGATCGGAGCGAAGTACGTGAGCGTCCCCTTGACGTAGAGGTAGAGCACGATCTCGCCGCAGATCACCGTGATCACGATCGCGATCACGGGGCTGGCGGTCCGCTCCCACACCCACGCGATCCGCGCGGGGACGATGCGGTCAAGGCTCCACGCGAAGAGGATCCGGCTTCCCCAGATGATCTGCTGGGGGCCGTTGGAAAGACCCATCGTCGCCAGCCCGATCCCGATCAGGAGCAGGAGCACCGGGACTGCTGGTCAGCACGAAGGCGTACCAGGTGTAGATCGGGGACTGGTTGAAGCCGTAGGCGGCGGCGTGCTGCGTCGATAGAAACGCGGCCGAAGTGTTGAAGTTGAACGAGACGGTCTTGCCGATCAGCACCGCGATGATGATTAGGATGATGTAGAAGAAGACGGATCCTCCGAGGGTGGTGAACAGCTGCGTCTTCCGCGGAGTCCTCAGCTCACCTCCCATGTATCCCGCCAGCACGAACGTCGTCAGGCAGATCGGAAGCATCCCGAGAGTGTCGCTGAGGCTGTGGCCGTGTGGTAAGCCGTGCGCGGCGGCAGCGGCGATCGTCTTGACGTAACCGTTCTTGAAGCCGGTGACATTCCCGTAGTGAGTGACGCCGTTCACGAAGTCGGAATGCGAGCTGAACAGCATGATCCCGATAATGAGGAGCATGGCGAGGCCGCCCAGCACGATGACGGCTCGCTGAAGTTTCCAGTAAGCGTTCAGGCCAAAGCTCATGAGGACGGTGAAACCGACCATGAATGCGGTGGTGACCCAGAACGAGTGCCACGGGACGGCGATCCAGTTACCGAGTGAGAGAGCCCAGCTCGCCCCGGTCTGGGCCGCGTATGCCTTCAGGGCCGGCGCGATTGCCTGTTGGAATGCCAGGTAAGGCACGAAGCAGGTGAAGAAGATCCCCAGCCAGAAGCTCGCCGTACCGGCAAGGAACCCGAGCAACGGGTTCAGCGTGCGGCTGCAGTACAGATACTCCCCTCCCGAGCGAGCGTAGGCGCCCGCGAGCAGGCCGTATGCGGTGTTGAAGGACGTCGCGAGGATGCCGGCGATGATGAACGCGAGCACCAGGTTGGTCTTCGGGAACACGCCTGGGTTCGTCAGGTAGAAGAACGCCATGAAGACGCCCAGACCGTTGTTGAAGATGACCATGGCCGCGGTGCGGAACGGCGTGCCGGTCTTGACCAGCCCGGAGGACTGACGCACGAATGCGGACGTCCCGACCGGCGCTGGTGCCTCTGCAATGCTCATGCTGCTCCTCCTCGTAGGTTTGCAACCGTCGCCGGGGTGCCGTGCCGGGCGCCAACCTCGCGGTGCGCGACGTCGCCGCCGGTCCCGCAACCTCTCCGCCCGTTACGATTCATGTTCAACGCGACCATGAAGTAGTTGGGTAGTGTCCCGGCAGGGATCACGACCCCGCAAGTCGCAGGGTGAGACAAAAGTCGCCCGCCGCTTTCACACTCTGAACGCGATCGGGTCGGTGTCGTGAAGTGGCTCCTCGGAGCGCTGCCCCGACGGTCAGAAAGAAGCTGCGACGGCCGCTCGGCGGGATACGATGGCCCGGCCGCCGCCAAGCGGCGCGTTGAGGTCGGTCGTCAGTCGGCCTGGACGCTACGTCGCCTCGACTAGGACCTTGATGTGGTCGCTATCGGGGTCCAGAAGCGCGTGAAAGCCGTCCTCGATCGCGCTGGTCAGTGGCACCTGTCCGGTGACGACTCGTTGTGCGGGCAGCCGGCCAGAGGCGATCAACCCGATCACCCGCGGCCAACTCGTGACCGGGAAGCAGTTGACCCCCTTGAGCGAAACGTCCCGCAGTGTCAGACGCGTCGGATCGAGCTGCACCGCCCGGGGGTGGAGTGCCGTCTGGACAACCGTGGCCCCGGCCCGAACCGAGTCGATACACGCGTCAAGCGCCCGCTGGTTTCCGGCACACTCGATGGCCACGTCCAGTCCGTCGGGCACAGCCTCGTGCAGCTCCTCGACGACATCGCTCGCGGTGGGATCCAAGACGCCCGTCAGGCCAAGGCGAGCTGCCCGCTCCCGTCGCCGGGGGTTGGGCTCTGAGAGAAACACCGCGCCGGCGCCGGCCGCCAGGGCCGACAGGGCAACAAGCTGACCGATGGGCCCGCCGCCGGTGACCAGGACGTTATCGCCGAGCTGTACGCGAGCGCTGCTGACGGCGTGGACCGCGACCGCCGTGGGCTCGACCAACGCCCCCTGAGCATCGGTCATCTCGTCGGGGAGTCGAGCGACCTGATGGTCGGCGACGATGGCGTACTCGCCCATCCCGCCCCATCGCCAGTTGTACCCGACAGCCGCCAGCCGGGTGCAACATTGCTGGCGACCGGCTCGGCACGGTGCACAATGACCACAGAAGGCCAGGGGCATCACGCAGACGCGGTCGCCCGCCCGAGCGGCTGTGACCTCGCTGCCGATGGCCACCACCTCCGCGCTGAATTCATGCCCGAGGATCTGGGGCATGCGGGCTGCAGTGAGCGCGTGCGGCGCGGAAGTGATCAGTTTGGGCCCATCGGCGTATTCGTGCAGGTCCGTGCCGCAGATGCCGCACAGGCGGTTGTCCAGCAGCAGCTCATGCGGCCCGGGCGCCGTCGGGGGCGCGACGTCGTCGACTTGCAACTGGCGATGTCCGAGGAGCCGCAACGCCTTCATGCCGCGCTCCCGAAGCATCCGGCCTCACCGATCAGCTCGCGGCCCTCGACGTTCAAAAGCCACGCTTCGCGACGTAGTCAGCGCGGGTATCCCCGAGGTAGGCCGGGACTGTGATGTCCCACCAGCCGGTCGGGTGCATTGAGCTCCACGGCAGCTCGCGGGCGCTCATCGCCTCGATGACGGCAGGCCCGTTCGTCGCGAAGCCGCGCGCCACCGCCTCGCCGAGTTGCGCCGGATCCTCGACGCGCTCCCCGGCGCAGCCGAGGGATCGCGCAAGATCGGCGATGTGCGCGAAGTACTTCTCGCCGTCGCGCGTACGGAAGTCGGTGATCAGGGTCCGATCGTCTCCGAAGAGATTGATCTGCAGGTCCTTGATCGCCTCCCAACCGCCGTTGTTGAGAACGACCACAACCAGCGGCAGGTTGAGCATCGCTGCAACGGCGAGTTCCGTCCCGGTTTGGAGGAAGCTGCCGTCGCCGACGAGCGCCAGCACCGGCGTGCCTGGCGCTCCGAGTGCAGCGCCGATCGCGGCGGGGATGCCGAAGCCGATTCCGGACATTCCCCCGGCGACGATGTTGGTCTTGGGGGCGTAGATCGGAAACTCGTTAAAGGCCTGGTTGGCGGGATTACTCGAGTCTGTGACGAGAATCGCCTCCCGCGGCAGTGCCTCGCGCAGCTCGACGAGAGCACGCGAATTGGTCATGGGACGGTAGTCCGTCGTGCGCATTGGGCGAAGGTGGTCTTCCCATTGCGCCTTGAGATCCTGCAGCTCAGCGAAGTACTCGGACTGCCGGTAGTCACGTGGCGGGCCCTGTTC
This sequence comes from uncultured Solirubrobacterales bacterium, assembly GCA_963773165.1. Lineage (GTDB taxonomy): Bacteria > Actinomycetota > Thermoleophilia > Solirubrobacterales > Solirubrobacteraceae > Palsa-465. Next base: position 15,261 of record CAVZAK010000035.1, on the reverse strand, counting down.
TCGCAGGCCGGCCACAACATCTTCGAGCACCGTCTGGGCGTCGCCAACGATGCCGACCTCGACTGGGTAGCTTCGACCGACCTCGAACGGATCGATATCGACCTGGATCAACTTGGTCGGGGGGATATCGAATGTCACGCCGGGGCGATAGGAGGACGTGATTCGATCGCTGAATCGGCAGCCGACGGCCAGGATCACGTCGGCGTGCTTCGTCACCGCGTTGCCGGGGATGGAGCCCATGTCCCCGCACGGCCATGCATAGAGCTCGTGGTCAGCGGGAATCGACCCCTTGCCCATGAAGGAGTGCGTGACCGGCGAGCCCAGGTGCTCGGCGATGGCGATCAGGGCATCGCTCGCTTCGGCCGCGATCACGCCGCCGCCGGCGAGGATGACCGGACGCTCGGCGCGCCCCAGCAGGGCCACCGCTCGCCCGATTGCTTCCCGGTCGCCTCGGGTGCGGCCGTGCGGACGCCGGCGATGCGGGGTGGGAGGGTTGTACTCGCCGATTTCGGCTTGAAGATCCTGTGGGATGTCCAACAGCACCGGGCCCCTTCGGCCCTCGAGCATCGTGTTGAACGCCTGGTGGAGCATGCGTGGGAACTGATCCAGCCGGCTCGGCTGCCACCACCGTTTGACGACCGGCTCGACCATCCTTGGAAAGTTGTTGCCGTGAGGGCGGTCGATCTCTTGCAGAACCCCATGTCCTTCCATATAGGTATGGACCGCTCCGGTGATCAGGAGGAACGGCATCGAGTCCGCGAATGCCGTCGCCACACCGGTGAGGGTGTTGGTGGCGCCGGGGCCGATGGACGTGCACGCCACGGCGAGCTTTCCCGAGGCGCGGTAATAGCCGTCAGCCATGTGCGCCGCGCCTTGCTCGTGCATCGCCGGCAGCACCGTGATCTCTCCCTTGCGGTCCACGAACGCATCAAGAAGAGCAGTGTTCCCGTGGCCGGGCACGGCGAAGACGTATTCGACTCCCTCGCTGATGAGGTAGTCGGCGATCATCTGGCCTCCAGTCAGTCTCATGCGGACCTCCCGGGTCGAGGGGTGACTTCGGTTGGCGCCCACGGCCAGTCCGGAGGCAATGGGGGAGTTGGTAGCGGCTGTCGGGCGGTATCTCAGCACAGGCTGACGCGCCGCCATCATCGCTGACGCTCGCCAGGGTCCCCGGGGTCCGGTCGGGGTGGCGCGCCGGCGGGCAGCGGTTTGCGCTCCTGAGTCAACAGCACACGTTTCATACGACCTCGGTTCTCTTCCTGACTGACCACCGCAAGCCCGGGACTCGTCCATCGATTCTTGACCCGCCCGGGCGCGCATGCCGCCTCAGTGCCGGATCGCCAACCCGCGTCATGCTCGACGAGCGGCTCCCGGTTCTCAAGGATCACAGTGGGAAACGTCCTCTCGCTCGGTGCACGGAGTGCGTATCGACGCGGACGGTAGGCGACTGAGTGTGCAATCAGGCCCACGCTGTCTTCTCAGCTTGGCCCTTGTCACACGGACGTGACCTGTCCGAGACTTCAATGTCCGATCCTTGCTCCCCGCCACGGAGCGCAACTCCAGAGGTCATCCTCAATGATCACGCATCTCAAGACCGCAGCGAACGAGCCGCTGGCAAGCGATCCCAAGGTCCGGGATGTCGTGAGCAAGATCCTGCTCGACGTTGAGCGTGAAGGCGAGGCCGCGGTCAGGCGCTATTCCGAGCGCTTTGACCGCTGGACCCCCGAGCGCTTCGTCATGCGCCGAAAGGACATCGATCGCCGAGTCGCCGAGGTCCCCGATGACCTGCGCGCGCACATCGACCTCGCCGCCGACCAGATCCGTCGCTTCGCCGAGGCGCAGCGCTCGACGCTGCAGGACATGGAGATCGAGACCCTGCCGGGAATCGTGCTCGGACACAGGCACGTGCCCGTGAGCGCGGTCGGGGCCTATTCGCCGGGTGGCCGTTATCCCCTCATCGCCTCCTCGCTGATGACGACGATCGTGCCGCGAGCAGCTGGCGTCGAGCGGCTCGTCTGCGCGGCGCCCCCCATCGACGGGGACGGCATCGCCCCGGCGATGCTTTACGCGATGTCGGTGGGTGGCGCGGACGCGATCGTGAGCGTCGGTGGCGCGCACGGGCTCGCCGCGCTTGCCTTCGGCCTGGAAGACATCGAGCCGGTTGACATGATCATCGGCGCCGGCAACGTATACGTTGCTGAGGCAAAGCGTCAGTTGTTCGGCCGCGTCGGCATCGACTTGCTCGCGGGCCCCACCGAGATCGCGGTGATTGCCGACGGCGGAGCGGATCCCGAGCTGATCGCCTCGGATATCGTCGGGCAACTCGAGCACGGTCCCACCTCAGTTGGCTGGCTGGTCAGTACGTCCAGAGACGTCGCGGTTCGGGCAATGAGTGCGATCGACCGGCGCATCGCGGAACTGCCCACCGCGGAGGTCGCAGCGGCGGCCTGGCGGGACTATGGCGAAGTTGTGATCTGCGATACCGCCCAGGAGGCGGCGAAGATGTCTGACACGTTCGCAGCGGAGCATGTCGAGGTGCACACGGCGGACCCCGATTGGTACCTCGAGAACCTCAAGAACTATGGCTCGCTGTTTCTTGGCGACGAGACCACCGTTCCATACGGAGACAAGGGCGTCGGCACGAATCACGTCCTCCCGACCGCACGGGCCGCGCGGTACACCGGTGGGCTGTGGATCGGCAAGTTCATCAAAACGCTCACCTACCAGCGGGCGACCCCCGAGGGCAGCGCCAACATCGCTCCGTCGATCGTCGCGATCTCTGAAGCCGAGCGGCTTCCGGGTCACGCCCGCAGCGCCCAGGATCGGCTTGACCGCCTCGCCTCCCGGACGGTCGAGGTCTGACCCTCTCGCGCCACATCGACCAAGAACACTAAGAGAAGGAGCAGCGATGCCAACGCTCACCGGCGGTGAGATCGTAGGACGGACCCTGACCGACTATGGCGTTACCCATGCGGCGGGCATTCCCGGGCATGGTGTGTGGTCGCTGCTCGACGGTTTTCTGCAGGACGGCTGCGACGTTCCGCTCATCCAGGTATTCCACGAGCAGAGCGCGGTGCACATGGCCGACGGCTTCTGGCGATCCTCGGGGCGTCCCATGGCGGCTTTGACCTCGATCGGCCCCGGGGCGGCGAACACGTTGATGGGTCTCGCGACGGCGTTCGCCGACTCGTCCAGCCTGATCACGTTCAGCGGTGGTCCAGCTACTCACATGCGCGGTCACGGGATCATGCAGGAGCTGGACCGCCATGAGGTCAACGGGTTCCAGAGCGCCGTGGGCGCAGTGACCAAACGTCATTTCGAGCCGCGCACGGTCGAGGAGCTGCCCTTCGTGATGCACCGCGCGTTCAGCGCCATGCTCACGGGCCGTCCGGGACCGGTCCACGTCGAGGTGCCGATGGATGTCCAGGCCGCGGCGGCCGACGTCGAGCTCCACGCGCTCGCGCGCCGACTGCCGGTCGGACGCCTTCACCCAGACCCGGACGCGATCGAAGAAGCGGCACGGGTGCTTCGCGACGCCAAACGGCCGGTCATCGCGATTGGCGGTGGCGTCATCTCCGCCGACGCCGCCGCCCAGCTCCGGTCGCTGGCCGAGGCGCTCCAAGCGCCGGTCGTGACCACATGGCAGGGCAAGAGTGGGTTCCCGGAGGACCACGCCCTGTTCGCCGGGGCCGTCGGACAAACGGGCACCACCTCTGGCAACGGCATCGCCGCCGACGCCGATGTGGTGATCTCAGTCGGGTGTCGTTTCACCGACTGGTCGGCGTCGAGCTATCGCAAAGGCATCTCGTTCAGCCTGCCCCCGGGGAAGCTCATCCAGATCGATATCGACCCCCAGGAGATCGGCAAGAACTATCCCGCCGAGGTCGGCATCCTCGCCGATGCCAAGCCCGCACTAGCCGCCCTGGCACAGGCCGTCACGGTGCGTGACGGGGCCGCCAGCGCCGAGCAGTTGGCCGGCCTCGCGGCACTCAAAAGCGAGTGGGCCCAGCATGTCGCGGCGCGAACTGACTCCACCGAATTCCCGTTCACGTCGCAGCGGCCGCTGCGCGACCTGCGACGAGTGATGGACCGTGACGGGTTCGTGATCGCGGGCTCGGGCAATCCCCAGGGCGCCGTCAAGCAGTCCTTCCCCGTCTATGAGCCGCGTACCTTCATGACCTCCGGCGGCTACTCGTCGATGGGCTGGGCGGTCCCGGCCGCGATCGGGACCAAGCTGGCCAATCCGTCCAAGCAGGTGGCCTGCGTGGTCGGCGACGGCGACTTCCTCATGACCGCCCAGGAGCTCGGGGTCGTCGCGCAGCACTCGATCCCGGTCTGCTTCGTCGTCGCCAACAACCAGGGGTACATGTCAATCCGCGGGGGTCAGCGCAAGATCACCGATCGCCACGTCATCAGCGAGTTCAGTCGTCCTGACGGGTCGCCGTATGGAGTCGAGGTCGCCGAGGTGGCCCGGGCCTTTGGCGTCAGGTCGTGGCGGGTCGAGAGCCCGGATGAGCTGGAGGCGAAGTTGAAGCAGGCGATCACCGCCGACGAGCCGACCGTGGTCGAGGTGCCGACCGCGCGTGACGCGGCCGGTCCCTGGGTTCCGGGCTGGTGGGACTTCCCGGTGCCCGCCTACATCACCGACGAACGCCAGACCGAGTACTGGGAGGGCCGTGCCGAGGAGCAGCACGTATGAGCCCGCTGGACGTCAAGCGTATCGACCACGTCTCCTACACCGTGAGCGATATCGACCGCTCGGTCCAGTTCTACGCCAAGTTCGGCTTTGAGACCGTCAACCGCTACGCCGCGTCGGGCCCCGAGCTCGACATCGCGGTCCAAGCCGAACCCGCCGATATGGACATACAGCTGTTGCGCCGTCCCGACGGCACGATGCTGGAGCTGATCAGGTACACGTGCCAGCCGACAGAACGGGCCGCGGGCAACTCGCAGGTCGGTGCCGCCCATCTGGGGTTTGTGGTCGACGACATCCGCGCCGCCTACGACGAGCTGACCTCTGAGGGGGTGGAGTTCCTGTCCGCTCCCAACACCGACAGGTACGGGGAAATGTGGGTGTATCTGCGCGACCCCGACGGCATCACCGTGGAACTCATGCAGCCCAACGCCGACTCGGCCCGAGCGGTCTCGCACTGACACGGAGAACATCGAATGACCAACGTGCTGTATCTCTATGGCGGCTGGCCGGGACATCATCCCTACGAGGTGGCCAGGTGGGCCGGTGGGCTGATGCGCGACCTCGGCTTCGAGGTCGAGGAGACGCAGGACCCGAGCCTGTTCGAACGCGATCTGACCGGCTACGACCTGATCGTCATCGGCTGGACGCAGTCGACCACCACCGAGGATCTGTCCGACCGAGCTGAGAAGCGCCTCCACGAGGCGGTGCTGGGTGGAACGGGTCTGGCGGGCTGGCACGGGATGGCCGCCGCCTTCCGTTCCAGCCTGCAGTTCTCGCTGCTGACCGGCGCCTCGTTCCTGGACCATCCCGGCGGGGAGGGCGTGCCCGTCCCGTACCGAATCGAGATCGTCGACCGTGACCACCCTGTCACCAGGGACGTTCCGGACTTCGACATCGCCTCCGAGCAGTACTACATGCACCTGGATCCCGATGTGCACGTACTCGCCCGGTCGACTTTCAGCGGCGAGCACTGGCCGTGGGTCGAGGGGGCGAAAATGCCGGCGTCATTCGTGCGGACGTGGGGCAAGGGCCGCGTGTTCTACGCCAGTCCGGGACACCTGCCCGCCGAGCTTCAGATCCCGGCCGCCGAGCGCCTCGTACGTCAGGGCCTGGCATGGGCGGCGCGCCAATGACCTACGCCGCTGACCCGGCGACCTGGAGGTGCGCAGGTGCACGAGACGTATGACTATGTTGTCGTCGGCGCGGGGTCAGCTGGTTGCGCGGTGGCGGGACGGCTCAGCGAGGACAGTGACGCGAGGGTCGCGGTGGTGGAGGCTGGTCCGCCGTCGAGCGGCCGGCTGTTCGAGATTCCCGGGCTGTTCTCCCGCCAACTGAAGTCCTTCTACGACTGGGACTTCGAGACCGATCCGGAACCCCAGCTCAACGGACGGCGTAAGTACCTACCCCGCGGGCGGGTGGTCGGCGGCACGAGTGCCATGAACACCATGCTCTACGTGCGCGGCAACCGTGCCGACTACGACGGCTGGGCTCAGCTTGGCGCTACCGGCTGGTCCTACGACGACGTGCTGCCGTTCTTCATCGCTTCGGAGGACAACGAACGCGGCGCTGACGAGTTTCACGGCGTCGGCGGCCCACTCGCGGTCAGCGACTCCCGATCGGTGCACCCGCTGCTCAGCGACTGGGTCACCGCCGCTCAGCAGGCGGGCCTCCCCACTACTCCGGACTTCAACGGCGCCGAGCAGGAAGGCGTGGGCGTATACCAGGTCACCCAGCGAAACGGCCGGCGATGCAGCAGTGCGCGGGCCTTCCTGGAGCCCGCAGTTCACCGCCCCAATCTGCACCTCCTGCACTCCACGCTCGCGCTGCGCATCGTCTGGGACGGGGCCAGAGCCATCGGCCTCAATGTCGACCACGACGGACAGACGCGGACCATCCACGTCTCCGGCGAACTCGTGCTCTGCGCCGGCGCCTACCAGTCGCCACACCTACTGCTGCTCTCAGGGGTCGGCCCCGCCGCGGAGATCAGCGAACGTGGCCTGGAGCCGGTCCTTGACCTGCCGGGCGTCGGTCGCAACCTGCAGGACCATGCCGGCGCGCTGCTGGCGTACTCCAGCCGGACCGATCACCTGCTCACGGGCACGACGGAGTGGGCCGAGGCGGAGCTGATAGAGACCGGCTACGGGCCGATGGCGTGGGCCGAGGTCGGCGGATTCGTCCGGTCACGGGTCGAGCTGCCCGCCCCCGACCTGCAGTTCCACGCCGCTCTCGGATTGTCAATCGACGAGGGCCTGCACCCCGCGACGGAGTCCGGCATCTCGTTTGGACCCTACGTGGCCCGCCCGGCCAGCCGTGGTGTCGTGCGCCTGAGGACCCCCGAGCCGTACAGCAAGCCCCGTATCCAGCACAACTTCCTCAGCGAGGAGACCGACCGTGAGCGGATGCGCGACGGCATCCGGATGGCGATGGAGATCGGTCGCCAACCGGCTCTGGCCGCGCACCTCGCCGACCCGCGATCAGATGCGCACCGCGGGCTGATCCCGGCGGACGACAGCGACGCCGCGATCGACGAGTACATGCGCCGCGCGACGTTTGCGTTCTGGCATCCCTGCGGAACGTGCTCGATTGGCGAGGTGGTCGATCCCGAGTTGCGGCTGCAGGGCTTTGACAACGTTCGCGTCGCTGACGCCTCGATAATGCCCCGGCTCATCACTGGCAACACGAATGCGCCGTCGATCATGATCGGCGAACGGGCGGCCGCGTTAATCAGCGGGCGTCCGGCGCCGGTCGTGGCACGGACCGCCGGGGGGCTCTCGCTACTCTCCGAGAACCGCAGTCGGCGAGAGAGCATCACGAACTGTGATTAAGGCAAATCTTCAAGGTTAGGGTGGAGCATGGGCAAGGTGGATTTCGGGGTCAACCTCGAGTTCGTGCGGCACGCTGATAAGTCGTTCGAGTGGGCGATGGCCAAGGCCGCGGAGATTGGCTACGAGTACGTGGAGCCCATGGTCCACACCGGTCGCCAGCTGCTCAGCGAGGCCGGGTACTTTCACAGCATCTCACTGTTGGATGATCCCTTCCGTATCAGGCGTGCCGCGGACGAGAATGGACTGAGGGTGTCGGCCCTGTCGGCGCATGCGCCACTCTGCCTTCCCGAGATCAGCACCGATTACCTGCGGCAGGCGGTTCGGTTCGCTCAGGAGTGCGAGGCGCCTTTTGTGATCACCGACGACGGCACGCGTCGGCCGGCTTGGGCGTCGGAAGCCGAGAACCACACGCTGATGCGATATGTGCTGGAAGCCGCCACGGACTCAACCGTGGGACGTGACGTCATGATCGCGCTGGAGACCCACGGCGAATACACGTCCAGCCCGGCGCAGCTGGAGAAGACGATCAGCCTCGTGGCCGACAAGGAGATCGGTATCAACTTCGACACGGGCAATGCGTTCTTGAGCGGTAACGATCCCTACGAGTGGCTTGAGGCGGTGATCGACCGAACCGTCCACGTCCATGCCAAGGACATCTCTGAGGAGAACGCCCGGTTGTATCGCGGCAAGGTATACGGAATGCTCGGCTGCGCCTGCGGAGACGGAGTGCTCGATTGGACGCGCATCGTCCAGATCTGCGAGGGCGCGCCTCGGGATCTCGTCTTGTCGGTCGAATGCGACACCGTCGAGGATGCGGAACGCAGCCTCGAGCACCTCAGTTCGCTGCGAACACACGTCTGAAGGTACGTTTGCCGCTAACTGGTACATTTGTACCAGTTATGCCTGAGGCCACGATGCAAACCCGTACGCCCCGCCCGCGCGGTGCCGCGCGGCGCGATGCGTTGCTCGAGGCGGTGCTCAAGATCGTCGGCGAGGTCGGGGCGGACGCGGTCACGCACCGTCGCGTGGCTGAGGTCGCCGACCTGCCGCTGGCGTCGACCACCTACTACTTCGAGTCCAAGGAGCATCTGCTGACGGCAGCGCTCGAGCTCGCGGCCGAGCGAGATATCGCGCGCCTGCACGAGTTCTCGGTCGATGCCGGCGACGACGCGGATCCGCTCGAACTGGCCGTCGCCGCCGTGCTGGACCCGATCGGCGAGACGCTGCCGGCCCGCCGGGGCTCGATGATCGCCACGTACGCGCTGCTGCTCGAGGCCGCGCGGCGCCCACCGCTGCGGGCGGTCGTCCGCCGCTGGACCGACGCCTACCTCGTGGCCATCGGCCGTCTTCTCGAGGCCGCTGGTTCGACCGCCCCCGCCGCCGACGCCGAGCTTTTGATCGCGGCCGCAGACGGGCTGGTGATCGAGCAGCTGGCCACGGGCGACCGCGGTGAGCTCTCGTCGCGCCTGCTGAGGCTCGCGACCGCCCTGGTGAGAGGGACATGACCGCGCTCGCGGGACGCCTCGCGTCGCGAGCTCGCGGTCCGGAGGGTCGGATCGTGCTGGTGATCAGTGTCCTGCTGGGCTTCGAGTCGATGATGTACTCGACGGTCGCGCCGATTCTTCCCCACTACGCGCGGGAGTTCGGCGCGTCCAAGCCGGCGATCGGGGTGCTCGCGGCCTCCTACCCCGCTGGCATGATCCCCGGGGCGCTGCTTGGCGGCTGGATCGCGACGCGTGCCGGGGTTCGCCGCACGACGATCGTGGGTCTTCTGATGTTCACGGTTTCGATCGTCCCGTTCGGGTTCGCCAGCGATATGGCGACGCTTGACCTGCTGCGGTTCGTCCAGGGCGCGGCATGCGGCTGTATATGGAGCGGCGGCCTCGCGTGGGTGATCGCGCTCGTGGCGCGCGAGCGCCGCGGCGAGGTGCTCGGCTCGGTGATGGCGGCCGCGGTCTTCGGCACGCTGCTGGGGCCGATCGTGGGAACGCTCGCGGTTGCGGTCGGGACCGAGATCGTCTTCGCCGGCGTCGGTGCCGTCTCGTTGGCGCTCGCCGCCTGGACCCTCCAATACCCGGAACCGCCGCCGCTCGAGCGTGAGCGCCATACGCCGGTGCGAGCGCTGGCAAGCAGCCCGCAGCTGATCTTGAGCGTGTGGCTGATCGTGCTGGAGGCCGCGATGATCGGGGCGACGGCGACGCTGCTGCCGCTGCGCCTGTCGCAATTCGGCGCATCGGGCGTGGCGATCGGCGTGACGTTCGTGCTCGCGTCACTCCTGGCCACCATCACCTCGCCCCGGATCGGGCGGCTGGTAGACCGCCGTGGCCCCAGACTGCCGATCGCTCTCGGGCTGTTGGTGACCGCGCTTCTGATCGCCGCGCTGCCGCTTCCGGCCTCGGCGCTCGGCCTCGCGGTCCTGACGGTGATCGCCCTCGGCGGGCCGTCGACCGGCCTCATGATCGCGTCGATGTCGGTGATCACGGACACGGCCGAGCGGCTGGGGGTCGCGATCGCGCTCGCGACGATGGTGCTCAACCTTGCTTGGGCCGTGGGCGAGGCGGTCGGCGCCCCGACCGCGGCCACCGTCGCGCACCTGACCAGCGACACGGTCGCGCTGCTGCTGATCTCCGCGGCGATGCTCGCCACGCTCGGCGTCGTGCTGAGCACCCGGCTGATTCGCAGCACACCGCAGCCCGCCTCGGCAGACGCATCCCCGGCCGAACGTGCCACGGCCGACGACGAAGACAGTCCGAGCGCGCGCGAACGGATCCCGGTCGTTAGCAGCTGAACAGGCAGCAGCGGGGGCGATGTCTCGCCACCATCTCCGCGGCGCAGCACGCGGCTGTTCGCGCGCGATGCGCAACGATTCCCTCGAAATCACGGCTGCAAAGGAGACACAGTGGAGTACCGGCAACTCGGACGCTCGGGCCTGCGTATCTCGGCCATGACGCTGGGCACGATGGGGTTCGGTGGCGGCGGCGTGTTCGCCAACGTCGGCACCGGCGACGTGCAGGACGCCCGGCGTCAGATCGACCTGGCCCTCGAGGCCGGCGTCAACATGATCGACACGGCGGACATTTACTCGATGGGCAAGGCGGAGGAGATCGTTGGTGAGGCGCTTGGGTCGCGCCGGGACGACGTCATCCTGAGCACCAAGGCCCGCTTTCGGATGGGTGACGGCGCGAACGACGCGGGCCTCTCCCGCCATCATCTCGTCCGGGCCTGTGAGGCCAGCCTGCGGCGGCTCGGCACCGATCACATCGACCTCTACCAGCTCCACGGGTGGGATGGGCAGACGCCGCTCGAGGAGACGCTCGGCGCCCTCGAGCACCTCCTCCAGAGCGGCAAGGTGCGCTACGTCGGGTGTTCGAACTTCGCCGGCTGGCAGGTCATGAAGGCGCTCGGCATCGCGCGTGTGGAGGGGTTGCCGGTCTTTGTCAGCCAGCAGGTGTATCTGTCGCTGCAGGAGCGCTCGGCCGAGTACGAGATCGTCCCCTCGGCGCTCGATCAGGGATTGGGCCTGCTCATCTGGAGTCCGCTGGCCGGCGGCCTGCTCTCGGGCAAGTACCGCCGTGACCAGCGGGCGCCCGAGGGCTCCAGGTACGCCACCGACTGGGACGAGCTGCCGGTCTACGACGAGGACAAGCTCTGGGACACCGTCGATGCGCTCGTAGAGGTCGCTGAAGAGCACGGCGTGTCCGCGGCTCAGGTCGCATTGGCCTGGCTGCTCCGGCGGCCGGCAGTCACGAGCCTCATCCTTGGCGCCCGCACCGAAGAACAGCTGCGCGACAACCTCGCTGCGATCAACTTGCAGTTGAGCGCGGAGGAGCATCAGCGCCTCGAGCGGGTGAGCCGCCCGACGCTCATCTATCCGTTCTGGCATCAGAGGAGGACCGCAGCCGATCGCTTGGGAATCGGCGACCTGTCGCTGATCACGCCGGGTCCCCTAAATCTCATGGCGCGCGCACCGCGAGCACGCAGTTCTGCTCGCCGAACCCGAACGCGCTGACGGTTTTGACCGCTTAATCGACCAGATCGGCCGGGCTGTACCTTGACAGAGCCATGGTCAGCTGAGAGTGTCCCCCCAAAGACGATTTCTAAGGGCCAGGGCCGCTGTCCAACCACGACAGTGTTTTGCTTCGGGTCCGGACTGCAGCTCGCGGATCGGCGCGTGCGATGTTTAGTGACTTCTTGACTCAGGCGGCGCACCGTTCGCCTGGGATCCAGGCGATTAGCGCGGGTCGAGCGACTCTGACGTACGGCCAGCTCGGACGCGACGCGACTGCTGTAGCCCACTCGCTCCGCGCGTCCGGCGTCCAAGCCGGTGACAGAGTCATCGTACTCAGCCCGAACACGATCACGGCGGCCGTCGGCTTCTGGGCCGTGGTGATGTGTGGGGCCGTGGTGGTAATGATCAGCCCGCGGACGCCTGCTCACAAGCTGGCATGGGTGCTGAAGGACGCTGAAGCGGCCGCGCTGATTACGGACGAATCCCTGGTAGGCGTCGCCGCGGCAGCCGGCTTGACGAAGCTCCGCGCCGTTATCGTCGCGGGGCCTCCCTCCGCGCTTACCGACCTGTCCCACCTCGCTCACTCAGTAACGCTGGATGACGCCGTCGCGGCCGGCTCACACGCCGTCGACGACCTAGGCGTCCCTGCTCGCACGGATCTGGCGGCGTTGATCTACACGTCTGGTAGTAGCGGAGAGCCGAAGGCCGTAATGGTGACCCACGAAAACGTGGATGCAGCAGCGACCGCGATTTGCGGCTACCTGGATCTCACGTGCCGTGACGTGTTGCTGTGCGCTTTGCCGTTGTCATTCGACTACGGCCTCTATCAGATGATCATGAGTGTGAAGGTTGGTGCACGTTTGGTGCTTGAGCGGTCATTCGACCTCCCTGGACAGATCCTTAACACGATCGTGCGCGAGGGAGTGACCGTCTTCCCCGGGGTTCCGACTATGTTTGCCATGCTGGCAATGCTTCCTTCGCATGAGCGCTGGGACTTGGCCGGCGTCCGAACGATCACAAGTACCGGATCCGCCCTCGCGAGCGAACAGGTGGCTTGGCTCCGCGGTGCCTTCCCAAGGGCACAGATCTTCTCGATGTACGGGTTGACGGAATGCAAGCGTTGTACGTATCTGCCGCCAGTCGACCTTGAGCGGAAGCCTGGTAGTGTCGGCGTTGCCATCCCTGGCAATGAGATCTGGCTGGTCGACGCCGAAGATCGGGTCGTCGCGGCTGGAGAGGTCGGTGAGCTAGTAGTACGTGGTCCGACGGTCATGGCTGGCTATTGGCGCCGCCCGGAGGAAACGACTCGACGCCTTCGTCCGGGACCGGATCCCGGAGAGTTCGTGCTCTACACCGGCGACCTATGTCAGCTCGATGATGACGGGTACCTCTATTTCGTCTCGCGGATGGACGACGTGATCAAGTCACGCGGGGAGAAGGTCGCTCCCGCCGAGGTCGAGGCCGCGCTGCGATCTTCGCCCGGTGTGCTTGAGGCCGCTGTAGTTGGCCGGCCTGACGAGGTTCTCGGTCAGGCCATCCACGCCTTCGTAGTAGTGGACAACCGCAGCCAGGTCACGCCCGCCGTCCTTCGCGCGGCATGCTGCGAGCGGCTTGAGCCATTCATGGTCCCGCAAGCCATCGAAATCGTCGACACCATGCCCCGGACGGCGAACGGGAAGATCGAGAAGGCCGCGCTTGTCTGATTCCTCGGTTCGCACGCAACTGCAGGACCGGGGAATTGCTTGGGACGCTAGACCCAGCCTGGAATTCATCGCCCGGTACGAGGGGCTCGGTCCGTTCATAGGGATTGGACTTGCCGTCGGGCGCGGCGCCGAGAGCCCAAACCGATCACCCAGGCGGAGCTGAGGAGATACAGAATGCCCACCGTCATCGCGCTCAAGGACGTTCTCGCCGACCTCCGCGGCGATCCGGATCTTAAGAATCTCGCTGATGACGCAAGTGTGATCAGCGATGTAGGCCTGGACTCCCTCGAGCTGCTGCAGTTCATGCTCGAGATCGAGGCCAGCCTGGCGATCGAAGTCGATTTCGAGCGGCTGAGCTACGACCACCTCGAGTCGCTAACTGATCTCGCCTCGTTCCTCGACTCAATGCCCCGGCAGTGACGCCGCTCACCGTACTTACGTCGGCTGTTGGCCTCGGCGCGTATGTCGCGGCCCTGCTGCATCACGATCTGTTGCGCAATGCGGGATATCGAGTCGACGTCGAGGTCGTCGAGGGCTGGTTCACCGACCACCATATCGAGCGCCACCTGATGCACCAGAAGGCCTTCCATCGAGACTTCCGGCTTGCGCTTGCCGGTCGACGGATGGCCGGGAGCGTCGAGGGGCGTCTTGACGACGAACGCATCAATCGACTGCTCACCGCTTGGCGAGGAGACGGGCGTGCCCGCTTTTTTGTTTGGTCCGGATATTGGCTGCCCGTGCTCGAGCGCTATGCGGCTTCCGTGCCGGAAGCGCGTATTGAACTCGACTTCTGCTTCAGCGACGCCATCGAGAGCGATTCCTTTCGTGTCCATCACGAGTCGGCGGGCGTCCTGCGACGCGAGGTCTGGCTGTGGAACTGGCGGCGGCGTGCCCTGGGCAGGCGCCTCCCCGTCCCGGCAGGTGCTCCGCTTCCCTTCGCTGAGCGAGCGCGGCGGCTTGTCGCCCACGGCGGCGGTTGGGGCTTGGGGACCTACGCCGACGTGCTGACGGAGTTGTCTCTAGCCGGCTATGCGCTCGATGTTCTCGGTCCCGGTTCTCCTGACTGGGAGGGCCGAGGACCGCTCGACCGGCGCTACGTGAGCGACCCCGAGTGGCACCCTTGGGTACGCAACGCTGCTGGCGACCCCACCTTCCCACCGCTCGGGGAGGTTCGCCCCGACGGCGAGGTGCGCTATCGATCGGAGCTCAGATTTCCTGCGGCACACGTGAATGTTCGCGAGGCGATGGCCGTCGTCAGCAAGCCCGGTGGCGGCACGCTGCTCGATTCACTCGCTGCGGCTACGCCCATCGTGTTTCTCACCCCGTGGGGCGAGCCGGAGGCCAAGAACGGTGCGCTGTGGGAGGAGCTTGGCTTCGGGATCGACTTCCAGCGCTGGCGCAAGACGGGCTTCGACCACCGCGTGCTCGAGGATCTCCATCACAGGTTGCTCGGGGCCGGCGAGCAGGACATCGACCTACTCGTGGCGGAGGCGGTAGCGTGACCACCGCTGAGCTGCGTCCTCTCGCGGGAGGCCCATCGTGGATCGTCATCCAGCTACTCGAGCGCTGCAATCTCCGGTGCAACATGTGCTACGAATGGGGCGAATCCGGGGCGTACAAGTCGTTGCCCGGCCTTGCTGAGCTCGATCTCGACGTACTTCTCAAGCGGCTAGAGGAGTGTCTATCCGGGAAGCCGCGCGTTGAGTTCTTCGGCGGCGAGCCGTTGCTGTATCGCGGCGTCTGGAAACTTCTCCGGGTGCTCGGAGATGCGGGGTGTGAGGTTGCGTTCCCGACGAACGGCACGACCCTTGCCCGGCACGCCCATCGACTTGTGTCCGCCAATCCAACCCGGGTCTGGGTCTCGCTCGATGGCCCGAGGGAAATCAACGATGCGCAGCGTGGTGCCGGCGTATACGACCGCGCGATCCGCGGGATCGATGCGATCGACCGTCTCAAACACGAAACGGGCCATCCGTACCCCGAGCTCGGCGTCATCTTTGTCGTGACGCCGGACAACCACCACACTAT
>CAVZAK010000034.1:0-208196 GCA_963773165.1 uncultured Solirubrobacterales bacterium | reverse complement strand
CGAGCCTGGGCGGGGGGCTCATTTGCCGGTTGCCTGGTGGAGTGCGTTGAGGAGTTGTTCGAGTTCGGCGACCTGCCATTGCTCGAAGGTGTCGGTGGCGGGGGAGAGCGTCTCGGTGACGGTGGCGATCGGGATGTGGGCCTGTTTGTGCGAGCGCGTTGACGTGTTGGACTTCGGGGGTGACGTTTTGGCTGTTGAAGACCCAGACCTTGATCAGGTGCTGTTGGGCCTGTCGGTCGACGGTCTCCGACGTCGCTGGCGCTCACGTCGGCACCTTCGGCGATTGCCTTGGCGAAGCTATAGGGGGTGAGGAGCCGCAGGCCGAGGCTCTGGCCGAGCGGCTGGAAGATGCTCTCGCTGTATCCGACGGGGACACCGGTGTAGCGCGCCCGGATCGTGGCGATCAGCTTGTTGTACTGATCGAGACCCGCGGTCTCGAACTTGGCACGCTGCTGAACGAAGTACGCACTGTCCTTCGGCTCGAGCCGCTCGTAGTCGGCGACGATCCGATCTATCACCCGATGGACCGACGACGGCGAGTACCACTGATGCGGGTTATCGCCCTCCACCAGCCCGAGCAGATCGCCGACGTCCAGCACCTTTCGCGAGCTCGATGGGTTCGCGGCGAGCAACTTCGACGCCCACGCGTCATAGCCGATCCCGTTCACGATCGCCATCTGCGATTTCGCCAACGCGACCCCGTCCGACGCCGTCGGCTCATACGAATGTGGATCCGTGTTCGGATTCACGATGATGCTCTGCACCGACACCTTGCTCCCGCCCAACTGCGCCGCGATGCTGCCCCAGAAGTTCTCCGCGGCCACCACCTGCAACTTCCCCGACGACGAACCGCCCGCCGAACCCGTGCTCGCGCCACCACAGGCGCTCAGTAGAGCGGCACACCAGACAAGCAGCGGGACAGCACGCAACGGCACGCGGAGCACGACGCTCCCTCCTGGGATATCCGGATTGGCTGGGCGAGCCACGACCTCGCACAATCCATCGTACCACGGGAATGAGATTCAGTCTTGTTCCCAGGAGTCTCCAAACACGCGCAGGTGCAACACCTTCGACGCCGGCGCGTGCTACAGGCCCGTTTCGGCAGTGATCTTGCCGGATTGGACGGCTGCGGCTAGCTGCTTGTAGTCGCTGTCGTTCTGCTCGGCATACGCCTTGGAGAACTCGACGATCGCTCGATCGAACTATCGCTGCTACCGAGTAGGCGGCGATCGCGATCCGGTCGCCGCTGCGGGCGTGGGCGCGGGCGAGCGTCCACCCGCACAGCGCTCCGTACGCCGCGAGGGCCTTCGGGACCATCTGCTCGATTTCCGCCGAGCCCTTCCAGTCCTTGAGCTGCCGGCCGTAGAAGTCGCGAGCCTTGCCGTCCAGACCGGACTCGACGTGCAGCCAGCCGAGGAAGATGTCGCTGACGGCTTGCATCAATCGCTGGCCGACGACCACCCGCTGGCCGTGGCTTGGAATTCGCTCGGACCCAGGAACTCCTCCAGCACCGACGCCTCGGCCTCCTTCATCTGAAGGAACAGCGGGTCCTGGCCGTCACGGCCGAGCATCAGCGCGATATACGCGCGGGTGCCGACGCTCCCGACTCCGACCACCTTGCGCGCGAGGTCGCTGAGCTCGAACTCCTCCAGCAACACCCGGCGGTCGAACTCGAGCGTTCCACGATAGTCACGCACCAACTGGTGAAGCGACTCGTATAGGGCATCGCCCTCCGCGCCGTGCGCGAGCTGGTCCATCGGCACGATCAGTGGCGACTGATCCACGATCTGCGTCTTCCCATCGACGACCTGCACAGCTTCGAGAACGCCGTCATGCTGTCTTTCGTGCGAGCCTTCGCGATCTGCTTGTCGGCCCGCTTGACCAGCTTCGGCTTGTACTGCGAGCCGAACTCCTGCAGCACACTCTCGATATCCAGATGGGAGTACCACACCTCGAGGTTCTTCATCCCGGCGAACTCGGCCATCGCGGTGCGGTATCGGCCGACCGTTTCGAGCACGATCTGCTCCTGCTCCTTCGCGCGAAACCCGTTATCGCGCGCCGCGATCAGCATGCTCACCGCCAACCGCTTGACATCCCACTCCCACGGCCCTGGCAGCGTCTCATCAAAATCGTTGACATCGAATACCAGCGCGCGCTCCGGCGAGGCGAACACCCCGAAGTTCGAGAGGTGCGCATCCCCGCAGCACTGCACGTGCAGTCCCGACCGCGGCGTCGCGGCGAGATCATGCGCCATGATCGACGCCGCCCCGCGATAGAACGTGAACGGTGAGACCAGCA
This sequence comes from uncultured Solirubrobacterales bacterium, assembly GCA_963773165.1. Taxonomy (GTDB): domain Bacteria; phylum Actinomycetota; class Thermoleophilia; order Solirubrobacterales; family Solirubrobacteraceae; genus Palsa-465. The sequence continues at coordinate 205,898 of CAVZAK010000034.1, read as the reverse complement.
TCCGGCCGTACCGGATCGGCACCAGCTCCGGAACCCGCGTCTTCGCCTGACCCTCCAACAGCGCGACCGGATCAGCGCGAGTCCGGGACGGCTCAAACGCGGCGTGGCTGGAACGCGGCACCTCAGCCCGAGCAGCCTTGCCGCGAGCGACCCGCTCTGCCACCGAGAGATGGGGCACGGCCTCTGGCCCGCTTGTCTTCGTCGCCGCGGCTTTCCGCCGTCTCGCGGTCGCGGTCCTGCTCTTCCCAGTCGCCCTCGTCGCTGTCGCCATCGCCATCGCCTTCCCTTCTGCCCGGGCCGCCGTCACCAAGGCAATCGCCCGATTTCAGGTGAACGGCTCACGCGTGGATAGGTCGTCGTCCCAATAGTCAGCGCCCGTGGCGCTCGCCGCATCGCCCGATCGGCATGAAATGGCCAGCTAAACAGGCGCGGGTTTAAGCGGCGCTGAACCGCGATGGGATTTCGGCGGCGCGAAGCTGCTCTTGTCCGAGGGTCTCGCGCAAACCAGTGGCCCTATCCGAAGGTGACAAACGGATAGCAACGAGCCATCGGGTTGAGCCCAGGCGCGCACCTCGAACGCAGGCTTCGCCGGAAGCGTGTGTCGAACCCGTAGGGCCGCTCCCAGCGCCGCGCGCTCGGTCTGGACCGGACTGAGCCTGGCTGCGAAACGGGAATATACGGCCGGTTTCGCAGCCAGCCTCTCGATCTGAGTCTGCCCTGGGCGACCGACGGCGCTCGCCACGACGGTTTCGTCCCCGGGCGTGGCCGATTCGTTGTCAACTCTCACCAACAACCGAAGCCTCGGAATCGTCTACGCGGCACCCTCGCGACGAAGCGCTCACGACGAGACTCGCCCTTGGCGCCATGAGCAGGTGGTTCGGGACGCGCGGGCCGAGACGCAATCATGCTCGCGCGTACATGGGAGCCCGGCACGGCTTCGTGACCCCGTCGGTGCTGTTCATGAGACCGGCGCGCACGGCCGGAGTCAGGGCCTGCCGACTCGGCACTTCGAGCCCTCGCGCTGACAGACTCGGCTGACGACCTCGCCGGAGCTAGGTCTCGGGAGACACCGTCGCTCCGCACGATCCAGGCTGGTTCCGATCATCGGTACAGCTCGCTTCGAGCGATAACTAGCAGCCGCCTTGGTGGGCGGCTTCATACCGATTGGACGATGCGCTGAGCGCCACGGCCGCAGATGATTCGGCGGTGAAAATCATCGGGCGGTATTAGGCGACCACTGGGCACGCCACGCCACGGACAAAGGAGAAGCACGTGAAAGGTGCAGGCCGGGCGGTATTCGTTGCAATTCTGCTGCTAATGATCGGCACGCTCAACATCATCTACGGCTTCGGTGCGATCGGCAACGCTCATTTCTTCGACAACACGCAGTACGTGTTCTCGAGCCTCCATACCTGGGGGTGGATCACGGTCATCATCGGCGTTATCCAGCTCACTGGAGGGTTCTCGCTCATGACCGGCGGAGGCTACGGCCGGGTGATCGGAATCATCGCCGCCATCATCGGCGCATTCGAGTCGCTGCTATCGGTCGGCGGAACGCACCCATGGTGGTCGCTGGCCATCTTTGTGCTGTGTATATACGTCCTACACGGTCTGATCGTCTTAGGCGACGAAGAGGTGGCCTAAGCGTAGCTGCATGAAGTCCGGAGACACTCCCTAAGAAAGGCGGTTATTTATGACCATCGGACCCGTTCAGCTGATCGTGCTCGGCTTCGATCACCCCGAGTTCCACGGGGAGATCATCGCTGAGCTCCAGCGGCTGCATGACTCAGGGGCGGTGCGTGTGATCGACTCGCTAGCGGTTCACAAGGACGCCGACGGAGAGATCGAGGTGCAACACCTCAGCAACTTGACAAAGGAAGAGGCGATCGAGCTCGGCAGCGTCGTCGGCGCGCTTATCGGACTCGGAATCGAGGGCGAAGAAGGGGCTGTGCAAGGCGCCGAGCTCGGCGCTGAGGCAGCAGCCGATGGCGTCGAGGTCTTCTCCGATGAGAAGGCCTGGGATGTCCTGGAAGAGATCCCGAACGACTCGGCAGCGGCGCTCGTTCTGCTCGAGCATCACTGGGCGGTCCCGTTGCGCGACGCGGTGGCGCGCGCCGGCGGCTACCGGATCAGTGACGGCTTCATCAGCCCCCTCGACTTGGTCGAAGTCGGGCTCGTGTCGGCCGAGGAGGCCAACGCTCTGCACGCCCAGGACACCGCTGGAAGCGTCGGCTAGCATGAGCACCAACCAGGAGGTATGAGATGTTTGCCTGTCGCAGAGTGGCCCGCCGCACGTCTCGGCGCGTGGCGCGCCGGCGCTAGACCCATGCATGCGTGCTCGGTCGCGGTAAGCAGTACGCGGCCGAGCACGCGGGCGCGCTTCCAACGGGCCGCTAGCAGCATTGCCTTGTAAGAGGAGCTGACGATGACTGACGCCGTACTGGCGAGCTGGAGAGGGTGCGGCTAGGCAGGCGATCGTCGACTTCGTCACGTCGGCGACGACGCCGGGCTCGGGGTTTGTTGAGGTGGCGGATCGGATCGCGACTTTTGACAACGATGGGACGCTGTGGGTGGAGCAGCCCTTGCCGCCCCAGTTTGACTTCGTGTTTCGGGCGTGGGGCGAGGAGATCAAGGCGGATCCATCGCTGGCCGGGAAGCAGCCGTATAAGGCGATCATCGCTAGGGACCCGGCGTTCTTCGCGGGAATAGCGACCCAGGACCCGGAGGTGGTCGGGACGTTGTTGGCAGCGTTCGCGCCTACGCGGGCGCGACTTCATGCGTGTGTTCGCTGAGGATGCCTGGGGGATTTTCAAGGAGAACGTGATCGGCACCGCCGCCGAGTACTCCTACGCTGACGGCAAGATCGTCCGTGGCGAGCACGCTGTCGGCGGTCTCGACGTCCGCGCGGGCAGGCCTAAGCACATCTTCGCTGCGACCGGGCGGCTTCCGGCGTTTGCGGCTGGTAACGCCGATGTGGACATCGAGATGCTGGAGGCCGCCAGGTTCTCAATGCTCGTCAACCATCATGACGAGGAGCGCGAGTTCGCGTACACCAGCGGGGCCGAGGCTTCGCTGACCAAGGCGCACCAGTTGGGGTGGATCGTCGTGAGCATGAAGAACGACTGGACAACCGTCTTTAGAGAAAGGCGGCGCCGCCCGCGTCGAGCTCAAGTCCTGGGTGCTCTAGGCAGCGCTATCGAGACGCACGGGAAGGGTCTTGAGCTGGCTCGAGAACTGTGAGAGCACCCAGGTCGGCTCGCTTTCGATGGTCATGTTCGGATAGCGCGCGAGCGTTTCCTCCACGAGGATCCTCAGTTCGAGGCGAGCGAGCGAGGTCCCGAGGCAGAAGTGGCGACCGCCGGCGCCGAACGCCTGGTGCTCGGGGTTGCGCAGCACGTCGAAGCGGTCCGGGTCCTCGTAGCGGTCCTCGTCGCGATTGGAGGACGGGTACCACATAGCGATCTTGTCGCCCTTCTTGATCGCGCAGCCATCGAGTTCCGTGTCCTTGGTGGCGGTGCGGCGGAAGTGTCCGAACGCGGGGAACATCCGCAGCGCTTCCTCGATCGCGCCCGGCACGAGCGATGGGTCGTCGATCAGCAACTGGCGCTGGTCGGGATTTTCGATCAGCGCCCGCATCGTGCTGGTGTAGGTCGCCTTCGTCGAGTCGTTACCGGCGATCATCAGGAGGAGGAACCCGGCGAAGATCTCCTCGTCGGTCAGCTTGTCGCCATCGATCTCGGCGAACACGAGCACGCTGAGCATGTCCTCGGTCGGGTTAGCGCGCCGGTCGGCGACGAGTTTCATGCACTTCTCGTACAGCGGCGGGATGTCCTCGGCCAGCAGCTGCTCGAGCCCCTTCGGATTCAGCTCCGGGTCACCAAAGCCGGCCAGGCCGTTGATCGCCTCGGCCCACGGCTTGTCGTCTTCGGGGTCAAGCCCCATGAAGCCGCAGATAACCCGCGCGACGACCGGCTGCGCGAGTTCAGTGACGAGGTCGCACCTCTCCCGCTCGGCAAGACTGTCCAGAGTCCTCGTCGTGACCTCGCGAATCGCGTCCTCGTGGCGGGCGATCGCCTTCGGCGTGAACGCGCGCTGGAACAGGTTCTTGATGCGGTCGTGCTTGGGCGGATCCATCCCGATGAACATCCCTTGGACGATCTCCACCGGAACCATGTGGTCGCTGATGATGATGTTCGAGGCCGAGGAGAACGTCTCCCAATCGCGGCTGACCGTGTGGACGTCCTCCGCCTTCGTGACCGACCAGAAGCCAGCGTCCTTGGGCGATTGCGAGATCCCCGCGCTCCAGTGCACGGGACAGCTCCTTCGCAGCTCCCGGAACAGCGCGTGCGGCGGACCCTCGCGCCACAGATGCTCGTCTGCGACCTGAACCGTATTGGGGGATCCAGCTGATGCGTTTGACATTTCGGGCGACCTCGTGGGTTGTGCGCGGGCGGGCCGAGAGGTCCCCCGGCCCGCCCCTGCAAACGGTGTTCTTGTTGTTTGGCTAGCTGTGGTTTACCGCGTGCTGGCCTTGCAGCCGGTGTGCTGGAACTTTGCCGCGTCGGTGTACTTGACGGTCGGCAGGTAGGCGCCCATCGTCGACTTGACCGTCGACGGTGTTGCGATGTTCTGCACCGCGTTCGGGAACGCCGGATGGGCGGTCGTGGTCAGGTTGCGTAGGAGGATCAGTGTCGAGCGCGGGCGCGTGTAGCCGTCGCCGGCCGTGCCCCAGTTCATCCACGCCACGCCACACTTGTCGGTCGCGTTCTTGGGTCGGTCCTGCGGGAGGCTGACCACGATCGTGTAATCGCGCTTCGCGTTGATCGGGACCTCCTCGTCGGCGAGGCAGGGCCCGGTCGTCTTGCCACTGGGCAGCCCTTCGTTGTTGCAGATCGACCAGTAGCGCAGCTGCGCGGCGCGCTGCATCCTCGTCTCACCGGCGTACGTGGCCGGAGTGGTCGGAAGCCTGCCGTGGAGCACGGCGATGTTCTGGCCGTGGTGGTTGGGTCCGAACGTCCGATCGAGCCATGTGAACACGTACCCGTTGGCGGGGTTCGCGCCAAGGCCCGTCCCGGTCAGGGGCAGGCTCGTAATCAGGCTCGCGTCTGACGTCCCTGCGTAGTAGGGCGCCAGCAGCCAAGCCGGGGTGAAGTACTTGTACCAGACGGGCGAGGCGACGGCGGGGTGCTCGGGGGACGAATTCAGCGCCAGCAGCGACTGGATCTTGCTCTCCGGGAACAGAAGCGGGTTGACGTTAGTCAGGTTGAATGCACCGGGCTTGGTCTGAAGGGCGGTGCATGCGGCCTGTCCGGTCGAGGTCGTGCCGTTCGCAGCAACATACGTGACGGCGGGCACGCCGGCGCCACCGGTGAAGTCCCGGCCCCGGTCGGGGAGGTACACGCGCTCGACGATCAACATCGGCCCGGCCCCGGAAGCCTGGCCGGCGACACCTCCGTACAGCGTGTTCGGCTGCTCGTGACCAGGGCCCGGATCGGGCTGGTCAACGACGGTGACCGTGTATGAGCGGTGCGCCGCGCTACGGTTCGCGCCGGGTAGGAACGGGTTGGTTGAGCCCCGATCGGGCTTGATCTGGTCATCGTAGAGATGCCCGCGAATCACGCCGAGCGTCGAGGACGTCGTCAGCGAGAAGAACCGCGCGTGCGGGAACTGACCGCGCAGCACGATCTTGCCGCCGGAAATGGACGACGGTGCGAACCGCCGACCTTCCTGTCTTGGCGGCGCCCGCTAGCGCCGAGCCTGCCAGCGCGCCGATCAAGACCAGCGCACCCAACAGCACGCCGATCAGTTTGAAGAACTTCATTGGATATCTCCTCTGAAAAATGGTGGAGCCGATGAGCGTTTTGCCCGACGGCGTGACGAACGTAGGCGTCCCGCGCGCGCATCACCAGTCCGCCACGCTCAAATCACCCGGGTGAGAACACTGGTCGGGTACGCTGAAACGCCGGGGTGCCGATGCGCCCGCGAGGAAAGGAGATGGCGTTGCTGGGGCAAGTGACCGCGCGGGAGGGTGCCGAGACCCCGGTCGCCGAGGAACTCATCGCAACGAAGCTCGCGCCAGCGTCGGTCCGGCCGGGATATATCCCTCGCCTGCGGCTGATCGACGCCCTCGCCGCGGGCAGCGACCTGCGCCTGACGCTCGTCGACGCGCCGACGGGGTACGGCAAGACGATGCTCGTCGCAGCCTGGTGCGCCGAGGTCGCGGCTCGGGGGCAACGGGTGATCTCGTGGCTGTCACTCGCTGCGACGGAGGACGATCCCGCGCTTCTCACGCGTTATCTGATCGCCGCGCTGCGCCGGGCCGACTCTTCGATCGGTGAGCGTGCGGAGGCGATGCTCCACGTTCCTGGCGCGAGCCCGACCGCCTGGATGCGCTCGCTGGTGAACGACCTCGCCGTGGTGCGACCAGAGATCACGCTCGTGCTCGATGACTACAACGCCGTGACCGAGCCCGCGTGTCACGCGCTCGTCCAGTTCCTGCTCGACCACGCACCCGAATCGCTGCATCTGATCGTCTGCACGCGCGCCGACCCACCGATCGCGCTCGGCTCGCTCCGGGCTATCGGGCAGCTCGCCGAAGTTCGGACCACGGATCTCCGCTTCACCGATCGGGAGGCGGCGGCGCTGCTCGTCGAGACGGAGGGTCTGAACCTCGATGCCCACGCCGTCGAATCCCTTGCTGCGCGCACCGAGGGGTGGGCGGCTGGTCTGTATCTCGCGGCGCTGTGGTTGCGCGGACGCGGCGGTCCCGATGCCGACGTCGAGCGGTTCGCCGGTGACAACCGTCACGTTGTCGACTACCTCAGCGAGGTGGTGCTCGACCAGCTCGGCGACGAGGCCCGCGAGTTCCTGCTGGACACCTCGATTGTCGATCGGCTGTGCAGCTCTCTGTGCGAGGCGATCACCAACAGGCCGGCCGGGGGCGTGCTGGAGGAGATCGCGCGTTCGAACGTGTTCCTCGTGCCGCTTGACGATACGAGGACGTGGTACCGATACCACCACCTGTTCGCTGAGATGCTCCGCAGCGAGCTCGCGCGCCGCCATCCCGATCGCGTTGCCGTCCTTCACCGACGGGCGAGCGCCTGGTACCGCGATCGCGGCCTGATCTCCGATGCCATCGAGCACGCGACATCTGCGGGCGACTACGACGACGCAGCTGAGCTGATCTCCGAATACTGGCTCGAGGTCGGACGTTGGGGACAGGAGGCGACGTTGCGCAGATGGCTGCAGGCGTTCGAGCCCGACGAGCTGCAACGCCACCCCGAGCTCGGTGTGATCGGGGCGTTCCTGACGGGCGTCTCCGGCGGTCCGGAGATCGAGTTCCGCCGCTGGCTCGAGCTGGCCGAACGGGGTATCGCGCACGCTGAGCAGAACCGCAGCCCCGGCGTGGACGCCGTGGCGCTGCGCAGGCGCGTCCAGCAGGTGGGCTCGTCGTTCGGCTACCGCAACATCCGCACCGCTGCCGCGACAGCAGCACGTGCCGCTCGGGTCGAATCCGAGGGCGACGGCGCGCTTCGCGTTGCGGCACTGGCGAACCTCGCGTTCCTGCTCTACCTCTCAGGCGACCCCACGACGGCCCGACAGGTGCTGAGCGAGGCGATCCGCGATCCGCTCGCTCAACGACGACCCTACGGATTCATCATCGCGCTGACGACCTCGGCTCTGATCGCCCTCGACGACGGCGACGCCGACAACGGCCGGCACGCCGCCGCACGCGCGCTGGAGTTCGCAGCGGCCGCCGGTCTCGCCGAAAACCAGGTGTCGGCACTAGCGCACGTCGCGTTCGGGCGCGCGCTCACCGCCACGGGCCGACCCGACAGCGCAAGGACCGAGATCGAACGTGGCGTACGACTCCTGCGCGGCGGTGTCATGGCCGCGCAGCAGATCTACGCGCTCCTGTGGGCCGCCCCGGCAGCACAGGCCACCGGCGATCTCCCGAGCGCGCTGGCGTATATCGACGAAGCCGAAGAACTGCTCGGATCCTTCGACGACGCGGGCACGCTGACAACGCTGCTTCACGACGTCCAGCGCCGCCTGTCACTCGCCCGCAGACGGCGATACGACCGTGACTCAGCCGCACTGACCGAAGCCGAGCTCGCCGTGCTCCGAGCGCTACGCAGCCCAAAATCCCAGCGAGCGATCGCGCAGGAACTATCGATCTCAATCAACACCGTCAAGACCCACACCTCGGCGATCTACCGCAAACTCGCCGTCGGCTCCCGAGACGATGCGATCGCCCGGGCCACCGAACTCGGCCTGCTGTAAGGGCGGGCAGAGGCAGTCCGCGCCGCGTCCCGCTAGTCTCGATCGCGATGTCGGAGACGGCAACGATCAGCGCCGGGCAGCGAGACGTCGGACAGAACCCCGCTGGGGATCCCGGCGGCGCCAGGCTGCTGCTCGGCGACGTGGGCATCGCAGCGCTTCTGCTAAACGAAGCGCGCCGTCGCGTTGCGTCGCGGGTGTTCGGAGTCTCGGAGGACCAAGCATTGCTCGTAACGCTGATCGCGGCCGGGCTGCTGGCGGGGGGAGCTCGCAACCGGGCGGCTCGTGTGGCCGCAGTCCCATCAACCCCCTCTCTGGGCGACTCAGTACTCGTGGCCGGTGTGCTCAAGGAGGCGGTCCACGCGCTGGCGGGAGACTGGTCGAAGGACACGCCGTTGTTCACGACTCTGGTCGCGATCGCGATGCTGGGAACCCTGGCCCGCCCCGTGCTGAAGGTTTCGTTCCGAGACGTCAGGGCCTCCTCGCACGCAGCCCGGACCGCGTTTGATCATCGGTACGGGCACTTGATCCGCCGGGCCCGTCGCCGCGGTTGAATCGCAACGATCGAGTGCATCAGGGGCGTCATCTGGTTGGGGTGATGCGCCATCCCGCGTCTCGCCGCGAACATTTGTGGAGGCCTGATCGTGGGCGGCTTGTCGTGCTCGCGGTCGGTCGGTTGGATCTCTGCGTCCACAACTAGCATCAAATGGAGCGTCTGAGTGGCTGAGGGCCTTTCCGCGACGGAGGTCGGCAAAGAGATCGCCGAGCACGCCGAGCATGCCGAGCACCCCCCAGCCCACCACAGTCGGCATGACCGCCTGATTTCGATCGCCGAAGCAGTGTTGCTGTCAATCGTCACGCTGATGGCGGCGTGGTCGGGGTACTCGGCGGCGAAATGGGGCAGCGACGCGTCGCTGTTGCTGGCGCGGTCCTCCTCGGCGCAGAACGAGGCGAATCTCGACAGGATTCAGGCTTCGCAGATCCGCACCCTGGACTCAGTGTCGTTCAACGGGTTGTTTGCGGCCTATGAGACGCACAATCCCAAGCTCTTTGAGCTGATGCTGAGGCGGATGCGCCCGGGGTACCTTGTCGCCGTCAACGCGTGGATAGCCACTCACCCCCTCAAGAACCCCAAGGCGCCACCAGACCCGTCCTACATGCCGCAGTACAAGATCCCGCAACAGACCCAGGCGCGGGTCCTCGGCGCGCAGAGCCAAGCAGACTTCGACGAAGGCCAGTCGGCCTCGGGGACGGCGGACAAGTACGTGCGCCTCACGGTCTTCTTGGCGGCCGTGCTGTTCCTGGTGGGGATCGCCAGCCACTTTGCAGCCCGCGCTGCGCGCTACGGCCTGATCGGCATCGCCTCCGTCCTGCTGATCGTGTCGGCGGTGCAACTCCTCGGTCTTCCCGGACCACCGAGCTGAGCCTGAACGACATGCCCATTGACGATGCATCAAGGCTCTCGCGTGAGATCGACGAAGGGAAGGTCGGGCCGCCCGGGCTCGAGCAGCCCTGGCCGCCCGAGGACTCGCCGGGCACGTCCTAGTTGCATAAAGAGGGATGCGCATGTCCGCCCCCGCGGTTGCACATGCGTACCTCCTTGTGGCCCCGCTGGTTGATCATCAACGTTTCCCGCATGCCTGCTCAGACGTTCGCGCGCGCCCATCTCGACCCTGGCTGTAGGAGCGGTCAGCGATTGCTCGGGGAGAGTCCGTCGTGGGCACGCTGGAACGACGGACTCGATCAGCGTTACACGGTCGGGATCGAAGAGGAGTTCATGCTCCTGCACCCGGACAAGTGGTCGCTCGCGCAACGTAGCGATGAGGTGCTCGCGGGCCTCTCGGACGAGCTGTCGACGCATATCTCGCCCGAGACGCATGCGGCCGTGGTGGAACTCGCCACGGGCATCCACCCGGACGTGGACGGGGCTGTCCGGGAGCTCGCTTCACTGCGGAGGCGGCTGTCCCGCGAGTTGGATGCGATGGGATTGACGGTGGCTGTCGCGGGCACGCACCCGCTGACCGTCAGGCAGGAGACCGAGGTCTCCGGCGCGGCGCGTTACCGCGCCATCGATGACTCGATGCGTGTGTTGGCTCGGCGCGAACCGACTTTGGCGCTGCACGTCCACGTTGGCGTGCCGGCCGCCGAAGACGCGATCCGCGTGCTCAACGGCCTTCGCCGCAACGTCCCCATTCTGCTTGCCCTCTCGGCGAATTCGCCGTTCTGGCAGGGGCTCGATAGCGGATTCGCGTCAGCTCGCACGGTGATCTTCCAGGCGTTCCCACGGACGGGCCTGCCACGATATTTCGCCGACTACGGTGATTACGTCAAGGCGATCGACGCGCTGATCGCCTCGGGGGCGATACGCGATCCGAGCTTTTTGTGGTGGGACGTTCGCCTGCAGCCGGCGCTGGGGACCGTTGAGGTCCGGGTGATGGACGCGCAGTCAACCGTCCAGGAGGTCGCTCCTCTGGTCGCGTTGATCCAGTCGCTCGCTCGCCTCGAGCTCGAGGCGGAGACCGCGCCAGCGCCGCCCGGGCCAGAGGTTCTCGCCGAGAACCGGTTCCTGGCCGCGCGCGACGGGATGGACGCCCGGCTCATCGATCCGATCGCTCGGCGTCTGGTTCCGGTACGCGAGAAACTCGAGGCGTTGCTCGTCGAGTGCCACGAGCACGCCGTAGCGCTCGGCTGTGACGTGGCACTCGACGGAGTGCAGTATCTGGCCGCCGCTACCGGCGCCGATCGTCAGCGTGCGTCCGCCGCCGGGCCCGGGAATCTCGAAGCTTTGGTCGCGATGCTCGCCGAACGGTTCCTGGCGCGGGATCGGCTCGCGGCGAACGCTGGACTAGGTCTGTGAATAGGTACGACACTCCGACAGAAAGGAGCGGCATATGTGCCGCTGGCTCGCATACTCCGGGGCCCCCATTCTCATAGGACGGGCGCTGTACGAGGGACCGAACTCGTTAGTCGGCCAGAGCTTGCATTCGCGGCTCGGCGCCGAGCCGACCAACGGCGACGGGTTCGGCGTCGGCTGGTACGGGGAACCCGACACCCCGGGCATGTTCCACAGCACCGAGCCGGCCTGGAACGACCAGAACCTGCGCGAGCTTTCCGGTCACATCAGCTCGCCGCTGTTCTTCACGCACATCCGGGCGGCGATCGGCAGCGCTGTGCAGGAGACCAACTGCCACCCGTTCCGCCACGAACGATGGCTGTTCATGCACAACGGCTACATCAATGAGTTCGCAACCATCAAACGCGACCTGGTGCTCGCCATCGACCCATCGCTGTATCCGCAGATCCAGGGCCAGGCCGACACCGAGTTTCTGTTCTACCTCGCACTCACCTTCGGCCTACAGGACGACCCCCCATCCGCCGTCGAGCAGGCGATCGGGCTCGTCGAGGCGGTGGCCGCCCGCCACGGCGTCCCAAATCCGTTCCAGGGCACGATCGCGACCACGGACGGCGAGACCATCTGGGCCTTCCGGTACTCAAGCGAGCGGAAGTCGCGCTCGCTCTTCTACACGACCGACGTTCCCACGCTACGCAAGCTGTATCCGGAGCGGGAGTTGTTCCAAGAGGTCTCGGACAACGCGCGGCTGATCGTGTCCGAGCCCCTCGGGGACGTAGCCGGAGTCTGGAACGAGGTACCCGAATCCTGCTACGGCATCGTCGGTCCAGACCACTCCGCAATGCGACCGTTCGAGCCCAAGGCCCCATCGACTTCCGTACCCGTGGTCGCGTGAGGTACTAACGCCGACAGGAGAGCTTGACAGGCAGCCAGATGGCTGCATATGATAGGCAGCCAAATGGCTGCCTCTTCGCGCACAGACGAGGTCTTCAGGGCGCTGGCCGATCCGAGCCGGCGCCTACTCCTTGACAGCCTCAACGAGCTCAACGGCCAGACGCTGCGCGAGCTGGGCTCGAGGCTGGACATGGCTCGCCAGTCGGTGAGCAAGCACCTCGACGTGCTGGAGGCGGCCGATCTCATCACGACGGTCCGCCGCGGCCGGGAGAAGCATCACTACCTCAACGCCGCGCCCATCAACGAGATCGCCGAACGGTGGATCACGCGGTACGAGCAGGACCGCGTCCACGCGCTCGCGGATCTCAAACGAGCACTGGAGGACACCCCCGTGGAGAAGCGCCCTTTCGTCTACGCGACCTACATCGAGACGACGCCCGAACGGCTGTGGCAGGCGTTGACCGAGCCGGCCTTCACCAAGCGCTACTGGGCAATCACGTTCGACTCCGTCTGGAAGCCCGGCTCGACCATGACCTGGCACACGCGCGGCGTGACGATCGACCACCCCGAGCAGGTGGTGGTCGAGTCCGAGCCCTACCGCCGACTCTCCTACACGTGGCACTCGTTCACCTCCGAATTCGTCGAGTCGCTGGATCTCACCGACGAGGCCCTCGCGCGCCTGGCCGCCGAGCCGCGCTCGAAGGTGACCTTCGAGATCGAGCCGCTCGGTGACCAGGTGAAGCTGACGGTGATCCACGACGACCTCGAGCCCGGGGGCATCACGGGCTCGCTCATCAGTGAGGGGTGGCCGCGCGTCGTGGCCAACCTCAAGACGCTGCTCGAGACCGGCGAGACGCTCCCGGACCTGCAGCTGGGCTCGCCCGCCAGGCTCGGGCTGACGGACATGACCACATGAGCATCGCGGCAACCTGAACCACAAGGAGACGACCCATGACCACTCACCCCACCGCCACTCGCGAGCAATGGCTCGCCGCCCGCATCCAGCTGCTCGAGGCCGAGAAGGAGCTGACCCGCCGCAGCGACGACGTTGCCCGGCAGCGCCGGGAGCTGCCCTGGGTCCCCGTCGAGAAGAACTATCGGTTCGAGACCGAAGCCGGCGCCGCGTCGCTGGCCGACCTGTTCGGTGGACGCTCGCAGCTCCTCGTCTACCACTTCATGTTCGGACCCGAGTACACCGGCGGCTGCCCGGCGTGCTCGGCGATCGCCGATGGCTTCAACGGCTTCGCCGTCCATCTGGAGCACCACGACGTCGGGATGATCGCGGTGTCGCGCGCCCCGATCGCCGCGCTGCAGGCCTACCAGCGCCGCATGGGCTGGACCTTCCGGTGGGCCTCCTCGCTTGACAGCGACTTCAACTTCGACTTCAACACCTCGCTCACCGAGGACCAGCAGCGCTCGGGCACCGTCGACTACAACTACGGCGCGAGGGACACAACATGGCTCCGGGAGGCCGGCGAGGTGGGCCGCGCTGCCGAGCACGCCGCGATGACGGGCACCGACACGGCCACATACCTCCGCGAGCAGCCTGGGATGAGCGCCTTCGCCCTCGAGGACGGGGCCGTCTACCACACCTACTCGGCCTATGCGCGCGGCCTGGACGCGCTATGGGGCATGTACCAGTGGCTGGACCGGGCGCCGAAAGGGCGCAACGACACCAGTGCGTGGTTCCGCCAGCGAGACCAGTACCAGTCGTAGACCGTCTCAGACGACCTGACACCAGTACGGTAGGCCCATCGACGCGGTGTTCTTCGATCTCGACGGCGTCCTGATCGACTCCGAGGGAGCGTGGGATGCCGCTCGCCGAGCCGTCGTTGCCCAGAACGGCGGACGGTGGCGGCCAGAGGCGACGAGCGCAATGATGGGAATGAGCGCCGCAGAATGGTCTGCGTACCTACGCGACGAGCTCGGCGTCCCGCTCAAAGCCGACGAAATAGACAGGCGCGTGGTCGCCCATCTGCTCGCTGGATACCAGCACGAGCTGCCACTGCTGCCGGGCGCGACCGCGGCTGTCAGACGTCTTGCCAGGCGCTGGCCGCTGGGCCTTGCCTCATCCGCGGACCGGCCCGTGATCGATGCCGTTCTCGCCGCGAGCGGGCTCGCTGACTGCTTCGCCACGACGGTCTCGGGCGACGAGGTCGCTCGTGGCAAGCCCGCTCCGGACATCTATCTGGCCGCGGCCGCCAACCTCGACGTCGCGCCGGAGAGCTCGGCAGCGGTCGAGGACTCGACCAATGGGCTGAAAGCCGCCGCGGCCGCGGGGATGGTCGTCGTCGCGATCCCCAACCGCGAGTTCCCGCCGACCGCCGACGCACTCGCGCTGTCCGCTGTGGTCCTCGAGTCGCTCGACGGATTGACGCCGGAAGCCCTAGAACCAAACTGACCTGCGAACGGGACGAAAGGAAGACCGACCATGGACCTGGAGCTCACCGACAAAGTCGCGGTCGTCACCGGCGCGAACAAAGGAATCGGCCTGGCCATAACTCGGGCGTTGGTGGCCGAGGGTGCCCTCGTCGTCGCGGGGTCACGGACGTCGGAGAACCTCGATGGCCTCGATCGCGTGGTCGCCGTGGCGGTTGACCTGATGGCGCCCGATGGGCCGGCGACGCTGATACAGCGTGCGGTCGATGAGCATGGGCGCCTCGACGTCCTCGTCAACAACGTTGGCGGCGTCCGCATCCGGGTGGAAGGGTTCCTCGCGACGAGCGATGAGGAGTTCGACTGGTCGCTGCAGATGAACTTCTTCACGGGACTCCGGGCGACGCGGGCCGCCCTTGGCCCGATGCTCGAGCAAGGGTCCGGGTCGATTGTCAACGTCGCCTCGGTCAATTCATTTTTTCAGCCCGATGGCGCCACGATCGACTACGGCGTCGCCAAGGCGGGTGTGGTCAACCTGAGCAAGGCGCTCGCGGAGGAATTCGGCCCCCGCGGCATCCGCGTGAACTGCGTCTCGCCGGGACAGGTCAGCACGGATTTGTGGCTGGGAGATCACGGCGTGGCCGACACTTTCGCGAAGGCCACCGGGGTCGATGCCGAAACGATCCGCGAACAGGCCGCCGCGGGAATTGCCACCGGCCGGTTCTCGACGCCCGAGGAGGTGGCGACGCTCGTCACGATGCTGGCCTCCCCGCGGACGGGCAACGTAACCGGAGTCAACTACGTGATCGATGGTGGCCTGATCAACACGACCTGATCCGTCACTCGGATATGTCTGCAGCGATGCTGTGGCGCCCTGAGGAGCACGAAGCCGTGACGGACCGGCCTTGGGATGTGGCCGTCGTCGGCGATGCCATTCGCGCGATCGTCGCGGATGCGGAAGCGGCGGCGAAGGGCGGCCTGTGGCCCGGTCATCCGCTCGATGACCTCGATGCGGATGAGTTCCTCTGCTCTCTCTATCTCGGTAGCGCCGGCGTGATCTGGGCGCTCTGGAAGCTCGGATCATCCTTTGATGGATCCGCTGCCATCGCCGCGGCGCTCGCTCGCTATCGGGCGGTGGCGGATTTCGGGACGGAGGCCCATCCCCCGAGCCTGTGGATGGGAGAGACGGGCCTGCTCGTCGTGGCGGAGACGATCGGCGCTCCCGGCGCCGATCGCGTCCGCCTGCGCGAGTTGATCGCCGAGAACCGCGACCATCCGACGTGGGAGCTGATGTGGGGCTCGCCGGGCACGATGCTCGCGGCCCGGGCGTGCGGGCTAGAGGATGAGTGGCGCCGGAGCGCCGAGCTGCTCTACGCGCAATGGAACGAGTCATCCGATATCTGGACCCAGAATCTCTACGGACGCGTCGCCCGGTACCTCGGACCGGCGCACGGGTTCGCCGGGAACGTTCATGCGCTCCGGGGCTTCGTCGAGGAGGACCTCATACGCGAGCGGGTGACGAGAGCGCTGACCCGGACCGCAGGACGCGAGGACGGCATGATCAACTGGCCGCCGCTCGATGGCCCGCTCGATGAAAATGTCCGCGTCCAGTGGTGCCACGGCGCCCCGGGGATCGTGGCCACGCTGGGCGATCTGATCCCGCTGGAGATGGCGCTCGGCGGCGGCGAGCTGACGTGGCGAGCGGGACCGCTACGCAAAGGAGCGGGGCTGTGCCACGGCACGGCGGGCAACGGATTCGCCTTCCTGAGGCTGTACGAGCTGACCGGCGACGCGCTGTGGCTCGAGCGGGCGCGGCGCTTCGCGATGCACGCGATCGAGCAGGTGCAAAGGGAACGGGCGGAACTCGGGCGCGGCCGTTACACGCTCTTCACGGGCCACGTAGGCGTGGCCCTCTATCTTCGCGCCTGCCTGGACGGCGTCGCCGGAGTGCCGACGATCGACGCGTTCTAGGCGTCAGGCAAGGCTCGCTTCGAGGGTGATCTCAGGCACGCCGGCGAGCGCTCGGCTGACCGGACATCCCTCCTTCGCGCCCTGGGCCGCGGCCTGGAACCCTGCTTCGTCGATGCCGGGTACGGTGCCGACGGTCACCAGCGCGATCGACGTAATCGTCGGGGCGCCGTCGACGAACCGAAGTGTCACCGTCGCGTCCGTCTTGACCGACTCCGCCGGAGTGCCCGCGTCGCCGAGCGCCGCCGACAGCGCCATCGAGAAACAGGCTGCGTGGGCCGCCGCGATCAGCTGCTCCGGGTTGGCGCCGGGGCCATCCTCGAACCGCGACTTGAACGAGTAGTCGCCGGAGATCGAATCGCCCGCGGTGAACGTCCCTGCGCCTGACCGGAGATCTCCGCGCCATTCTGCATTGGCTTTGGCTGGCATGTCTGCTCCCTTGAAGTTGGCGTCTGCGTGAGGCAGTCGGATCCTAAGTGGTCCCCGCGCGACGCGTTGCGTGCGCGATGTTGACCGCCGCCACCCCCGGACGTAGGGTCGTGGTTCCGCGTCTCCGGAGGGCCCATGCCGCAAGTCGATGTCGACGGTCTGAAGATCAACTACGACGTACAGGGCGACGGCGAGCCGCTACTGCTGATTCCGTACCTTGCCGCCGACCACGCCTGCTACGCGTTCCAGATGCCGGCCTACACCGAGCACCTGCAATGCATCTCCGTGGACCTTCCCGGGTCGGGCGAAAGCGATAAGCCGCCGGGTCCCTACTCCACCGAAAGCTACGCCGATCAGCTCGACGGCTTTCTCGGCGCGATCGGGATCGAGCGGGCGCACGTGGCCGGCGTCTCGCTGGGCGCGGCGGTCGCCACGCACCTCGCGGCACGACACCCCGAGCGCGTGCGCTCGCTATCGCTGCACAGCGCCTGGGACCGGACCGACGAGTACCTGCGCACGATCCTCGAGCTGTGGCGCTCACTCGGCGGTGCCCTGCCCACGATCGCCGACGTCGTGATCCACGGGATCTTCCCGTTCTGCTTCACCCCCGAGATGTACGTCGAGCGTCCCGACTACGCCCAGGCGCTGGCCGATTTCGTGCGCGGCCGTCCCGCCCAGCCACCCGAGGCCTTCATGGCGCAGACCGAGGCCGTGCTGGGGCACGACGCGAGCCGGGCGCTCGGGAACATCAAGGCGCCCACGCTGGTGACGTTCGGCGCCCACGACCTGGTGACCTCGACGCGGTTCGCCGACCCGCTCACGAACGGGATCGCCCACAGCGAGGTGATCGTCTTCGAGCATCTCTCCCATGCCGGTCTCCACGAAGACCCGGACACCTTCAACCGCGCCACGCTCGACTTCCTGAGTCGCCAGGACGCCTAGGCGGTGACGGCGAGCCATGTCCTTAGATCCGCAGGCGAAGACGTTCCTGGAACAGATAGAGGCCGCCGGGCTGCCGAAGATCGAGGAGCTGAGTCCCGCCGCTGCCCGCGAGCAGACGAAGATCGCGGTGGAACTGATCGGTCCCGGCCCGGACGTTGCCACGGTAGAGGACTTCGCGATGCCGACCAGCACGGGCGAGCTTCCGGCGCGACGTTACGTTCCACCGTCGGCATCGGGAACTGTGCTCTGGCTGCACGGCGGCGGCTGGGTGATCTGCGACCTCGAAACCCATGACGCGATGTGCCGGCTGCTCGCGATCGGCTCCGGCTGCCGTGTGATCGCCGTCGACTACAGGCGGGCCCCTGAGCACCCCTTTCCGGGGCCGCTCGAGGACTGCTGGGCTGCGCTGTGTTGGGTCGCCGGCCGTCACGACGGCGAACCCCTGGCGCTCGGCGGCGACAGTGCAGGAGGCAACCTGGCGGCCGTCTGCGCGCAACGGGCACGCGACCGCGGCGGTCCCGCGCTCTCCCTCCAGGTCCTCGTGTATCCGGTCACCGACCACGACATGACGAGGCGCTCCTACCTGGTGCACGGCACCGGACCGGACACATTTCTGACGACAAGCGAGATGGCTTGGTACTGGAGCCACTACGTTTCCGATCAGGCCCGCAGAGCTGATCCTGAAGCCTCGCCCCTGGGTGCCGAGACGCTGGCCGGACTGCCCCCCGCGATCGTGCTCACCGCGGAGTACGACCCGCTGTGCGATGAGGGGCTCGCGTACGTCGAACGGCTGCGCATGGACGGCGTGCCGGTTAGCCACCATCACTACGACGACATGATCCACGCGTTCTTCTCGTTCGTGAACGTGATCGAGCGCGGTAATGAGGCAGTGGCCGACGTGGGTGCCGAGATCCGGGCCAGCCTTGCAGCACCAGCTGGCTAGGACGTGGCGTATTCCTCGCTGCCGAGGATGTGCAGCGACACGTACGGCTCGTCGCCGACGACCCAGCTGTCGTGTCCGGGCGGGATGTAGAAGAAGTCTCCGGCTCGCATGACGACCTCACGTCCATCATCCATCTTCGCCACGGCCTGGCCGCTGAGGACGAGCCCGACGTGCTCGACCTGGCACGAGCTCTCGCCCGTCGCGGGGCCGACGTGCGCCGACCACTTCCAGCCCGGCTCGTAGGTCGCCCGGCCGACCGTCGTCGGCCCGACCTTGTAGACCTCGAACCGCCCCTTCTCAAACGTCCGCACCTCGGTTGGGGCATCGAGGTTGACGAGCTGGAGGTCCATGGCCAGACCTACGCGGCGATCGCGGGCAGACCGATCCCGATCACCTTCAGCCGGCGCGAAAGAGCCGTGTAGGCGAACGCGCTCCGCTCGGCCGGCGACGCGCCCAGGTACTCGACCTCATCGCCCGCGTCGAGGCCTGGAGGGACGATCACGCCGGCGGCGGCCGGGAGCGTCTGCACGAGTTTGTCCTGAATCCGCTTGGCGAGCTCGGGGTCACGCGCCCTGGTCTGCAGGTACCAGGTGCCGTAGGCGACGTGGCGGTGCTCGTCCCGGGCGATCTTCTTGAACGCTTCGAGGTGGCCCGGAAGGATCCCGCGTCGCTCGAGCCGCATCGTCTGGAAGTGCTGGCCCGTGAGCGCGAGCGTCCCCTCGATCACCATGTGATACGTGGTGATGAAGTCGAGCTTGGCCTCGACGCTGGTGGGATCGGCGAGCAACCTCTGGTGGTCCTCGACGAGATGGCCGTCGAACAGCTCGAAGAACGCATCGCTCAGGTAGGTGCGCGCGCGCTCAAGCCGATCGTCGAACTGACCGTCGAAGTCGAGCACCTCCTCATAGAGGCGGTTGAAGTGTTGGGCGTGGCGTGCCTCGTCGACCTGCTGGGTGAGCAGGAACGCCTCCTCGTGCTTGTCCTCGGCTGCCAGCACGAGCCCTGAGAACTGGTTCGTCACGCGCTCCTCGCCGACGAAGAATGCCGAGAGGCCGTACAGCATCTGCTCGCGCTCGTACTCGGTGAGCGACTGCCAGTCACGGCGGTCGGTTTCGAGGTCGATCTGATGCGACGCCCAATGCTGGCGCTCCCACAGGCGGTAGAGCTCGAGCGGACTCATGAGCTTGATCTGCGGAAGCTTCGCCTCGTCTGTGATCGTCCCCACATCGCCCTGGACGGTCAGGTCCAGCAGACTGGCCATACGCCCTCCTAGTTCGCGGAGCTGTGCCCCGACTCTACCCAACCCGGCTCGTGCTATCGGACGCTGCCGCCGAGCATCGGCAGGAACCGGTCGATGACGGTTCCGAGCTTGTCGATCTCCTCGGCAGTGCTCTCGTTGTTGGCGTGCTGCTGTTCGAACTCGTGCATCAGGCCACCGAGGATGCCCTCCTTGCTGACGCTCGGATCGTGCAACCAGCTCGACACCCCGCCACGTGAGCTTTCGGCGACCTTCGCGTACCACGGCCGGGCGAACGCCAGCGAACGATCGAGGACGAACGCCCGCATCTCGGCGCCCGACTTGCCGCTCACCTTCTCGGCGAAGCTCTCGTACGTGCCGGACCCGGCGCTGCCGGTCTTCTCGACCATGTAGAAGGTCCGGAGGATGTTCGACACGGTCGCGTCCTGGCCCACCGTCCACCACCCCGTGCCCACGTTCAGCGGCGTGTCCCTGAACACCTGTGCGGCGATGTACCCGTGAATGTCTCCGAGCAACTGCTCGGGTGAGGCCCGGCTCTCCACGTACGCCAGCAGGCGTCCGGGCTTGCGCTCGACATAGCGGGCGACGAGATATTCGGCATAGGCCTGGCCGAGGTCGCCCGACCAGGTGACGAAGTCGCGCGGATCGCCCGTGTCCGCCGCGCCGAGCGTCTGCCATTTCAGGTGTGCGTCGGAGTCTTTGTCCCGCGGCTCCACGGCCGCGCCGTTCAGAGCCGCGTCGATCCCGGCGATGACGTGCGAGATGTCGACATCGCCAAACGCCGTCGTGAGCTTGTGCCCGGACGACTTCAGCGCCGGGATGTCGAACATCGCCGCGATCGGATCCGGTTCGTGCTCGATGTCGACCGCCTTGCCGCCGAGGCTAACACCCGGGCTGTTGAGCAGTGCCTCCCAGTTCGCGCCACCGAACCAGATCTGACGGACCTCCCCCGCGATCTCACCCGGCGTGGCTTGCGGGTACTGCTTCTCGACCGTCTGGACGAACAGCACGAAATCCTCGATCGACTCGACCTTGATCTTCCCGCCGCCCTGGAGGAACGTCACCACGAACGTCGTGTGGTCGACCGCATAGCGACCGGTCCCCTCGAGCGTCCGCGTCGCCCGGTCGAGATCTCGTTTCTCGTCCGCCGTCGGCGTCCAGTCGGGGACGGCCAGGCGCCGGTTCTCGGCCTGCTTGAGCGCCACGAACGCGGCCCGCGTCCCGAACAGCCCCATGTCGATCACGAGTGGCTGATCCGGCTCGGTCGGCGGCGTGACGACGGGTCCGGTGAAACGGACGAGCTCGTGGGAGATGTAGCCCGTCACCTTCTTGCCGTCGAGGACGACCTCGGCGTGGAGCCACCCGCGCTCCTCGCCGACGACGGTCACCGCGGTGCCCCGCTGCAGGTCGGCGATGATGTTGTCGTACGGGTGCTCGAGGTCTTTGGCGGGGGCTCGGCGCAGCGCCGCGTTCCAGGTGGCCGAGACCTCTCCGCGCCAGGGAACGTCGCGGCTCGACTTCGTAGCCGTTTTGGGGCTCCTGAGCAGATGCGCCACCGCTCGATTGCCGGCCGCGTGTTGCAGGCGGAGCACGCTCGCCGTGCCGGTTCTCGCCGCACCAAGCTCCGCCGGGGCACGGCGGCCGTCGACGGGCGTCTGCTGAGCGCGTCGCACCCGGTCAGCGTACGGCAGTTAGGGCAAGTTTTCCGACGCCAGTTCGTTTCCGGTCTAGGGGGAAGTCTGGATCGGAGGAGCCGAATGTACGAATTCAGTCGAGCCATCTACCGTGAGCTCGCCGACGAGATCGCGGAAGACCCATACAGCCACCGGCAAAACGGCAATCGTCAGCGCGTGCTGCGGGCCTGCGAGGCGGCCGTCGAGCGCATGTCCAATGACCGCCACTACTTCGCCCATCCCGCCCGGAGCCTGTTTCGCGAGATCCGGGTGTATTTCCCAATGTGCTCGCAGCTGCGGGTGCTCCGAGTGGTCGAGCGCTACCTCGCCTCCGCGGACGAGTTCCTGAGCCGCCTTCCCAAGAATGGGTTCGACGTCAACGGGAGGCCGCTCCAGTGTCGCGCGAGCACGCGGAGAGGGACACCGTGTCAGCGGATGCCGCTCCCGCGCAACGGCTTTTGCCCCTCGCACCAGCACCTCGCCGAGACCGAAGAGGCGCCGGCGCGGATCGCGGCGTAGGCGCGTGTGGTCGGTGGCGATACATAGCGCCGCCCGCACCCGGCCTTCGAGGCAGAGCCCCCTCCGACGAAGTCGATAAGACTCCAGGGGATGGCTGATCCGTTCCGGCTCGAGCGGTTCGTGGATGCCCAGGAGCGGGCGGGGACCTACGGCGCCGCCGTCGCCGAGCTGCGCGCCGGCCACAAGCGCAGCCACTGGATGTGGTTCGTGTTTCCTCAGATCGCCGGCCTCGGGCAGAGCGCCACGTCGAGGACATTCGCAATCTCGTCACTCGACGAAGCTCGGGCCTATCTGATGCACCCCGTGCTCGGGCCTCGCCTGCTCGAGTGCACCCGGATCCTGGCCGAGCAGCACGGCCTGACGGCGCAGCAGATCTTCGGTGGCATCGACGCCGTCAAGCTGCGGTCTTCGATGACGCTGTTCGCCCACGCCGACCCGGCGAACCCCCTGTTTCGCCGGGTGCTGGACGTCTATTACGGCGGCGTCGCCGACGACGCAACCGAGCGGCTGCTGGCCTAGCGTCGATGGTGCCGGTGGCCGTGCCGAGCGCCGACCGCATCGAACGGCCGCAGATACGGAGGCGGCCGGAAGCGGACGAACGCGGACGGCGTGGCCACGACCCCACTGCCGGACTCGAACACGTTGTAGGTCGGTCCGAGCGCGGTGGCCGACGCGTTCAACCGCTTGGGGTTTGCTGCGCCGGGTCCCCAGTGACCGCTGTTCAGACGGTGCAGAAGGTCCTGCGCGGCCGCGATCGTCTCCGCCGGGGTGAACGCGCAATGGCCCGCCCGGGCGACGAAGATCTGGCGCAGGAGGCTCGAGTCACCCGCGGCGTGGACGACCTGGCGGTAAGCCTGCTCGTTCTCCGGGACGACAAGGCCGTCGCCGGTCGTGTGCATCGTCAGAACAGGCATCGAGAGCCGACCGTTGAAGACGATGTTCCGCTCCAGGTACCGGACGGCGGCCGGGTCGGCGCTGATCCGCGGCGTCTGGTTCAGCGTCTTCAGATCGCTGCGCAGATTCAAGCCGGCTGCCTTGTACAGAGCACGCACCTCACGGGCATCTGCGGAGCGGGCGAAGTCCTGGAAGTAGTTCACGCCGGTGTTCCACGATGGGTTGCCTCCGGCGCGAAGCTCGAGCTCGGCCCGGAGCGCGAATGCGAACGGGTAGTCGACCTGGGAGGCCCACTCGAACTGGTTCGCCTCCTGTCCGGCGTAGTCATTCGCGGCGGGCTGTGGCGACAGTGGTGTGAACCAACCCGGCGTATCCGCCAGGGCGGCGGACAGCGCCAGCCTCGCCCGGCCCTGAGCCGTCGACTGGGCCGTGGTCAGGGCCGACTCGGCCGCACCCAGGTTGCCGATCGGGTTGGTGATGTCGACGATCTGAACCGCCGGGGCGAGCAGCGTTTTGAACGCGAATGCGGAGTCAAGCGCCGTGTTCCAGGTGGCGACGCCTCCCGACACGACGCCGCACATTGGCAGTGCGGCGTCGAAGCGGTTCGGATAGCGCTGAACCAGTCCCGCGGTGATGATGCCGCCGAGCGAATGGCCCCACGCGATCGTTTGCTTCGGCCGCCCGACCGTCTGATCGAACACGTTGAGCGTGCCGATCTGATCGGGGAGCGCCTGCTGGATGGCCCAGCCGGTCGACGCATACGAGGAGCCCGCCAGCGCGTAGCCATGGTCAAGCAGCCACTGCCCCGTGATCGGATCGCCCACGTCCGTCGCGGGATTCGAGGAACCCGGCGTGACGTAGCCGTGGCTGTAGAGGAACAGCGTGCCGTTCCAGCCGCTCGGCACCTGGATCTTGTAGGTGGCGCCGTCCGCAAGCGTGCCGGTATGCGTCGTGACGCTCGGGCCCGCCGTTGCGGCGGAAGCCAGCACAGAGACCACGCCGACGATTGCCGTCAGCAGCGCAGCTAAGAACAACAGTCGCGGGAATCTACGGCTCCGGGACATGATCACTCTCCACAGAAGTTGGTTACGACGCCCCCCGCGGGACTCTAGCCATGTCTGAGCCTGGTCGTCAAAGGGGAACCGGCGGTTACGCTCTGGACGTGCCCCGTCGCATTCGACATGTTGATGTCTTCACCGCCGAGGCCTATCGAGGGAACCCCGTCGCCGTCGTGATGGACGGCGTCGGCCTGGAGGACGAGACGCTCCAGAGGTTCGCCCGCTGGATGAACCTCTCCGAGACGACGTTCATCCTTCCTCCGACGGAGGCCGGGGCCGACTACCGCGTGCGGATCTTCACTCCGACGCTCGAGCTGCCGTTCGCCGGCCATCCAACTCTTGGCACATGCCATGCGTGGCTCGAAGCCGGGGGCGTTCCCCGCACCGACGGGGTGGTCGTCCAGGAGTGCGCCGCCGGACTGATTCGCATCCGGCGAGGCCCGGACGGCCTCGCCTTCGGGGCGCCCCCGGTGATTCGCTCGGGAGCGGTCGACGAAGCGCTCGTCGAAGAGATCGCCGCGACGCTCGGGGTGGACCGGGGAGAGATCGTCGACAGTCAGTGGGTCGACAATGGGCCCGGCTGGGTGGCGGTGATGCTGCGCGACGCCGAGGCCGTCCTGGCGTTGGCGCCCGGGTCGAGCGAGCGGTTCCTCGGGGTGGTGGGCGCGTACCCCGTAGGTGCCGACCCGGCGTTCGAGGTTCGGGCGTTCTTTCCCGTCGCGGGGGCGTCCGCCGAGGACCCCGTCACCGGAAGCCTGAACGCGTCGTTGGCCGGGTGGCTGCTCGCCACCGGCAGGGCGAACGCTCCCTACACCGTCAGCCAGGGCACCGCGATCGGCCGGAGAGGGCGCGTCCATATCTCGACCGACGAGGCCGGGGCAATCTGGATCGGGGGCGGCACGAGGACCTGCCTCTGGGGTGAGGTCGCGCTCTAGGGTCGCGTCAGCCGTAGAGGTCGTCGAAGCGCTCGGCGTACTTTTCCTGGACGACGTTGCGCTTGACCTTAAGGGTCGGTGTCAGCTCCCCGGTTTCCTGGGATAGGTCGTGATCGAGGATGAAGAACTTCTTGACCTGCTCCACGGGCGCGTATTTGCCGTTGGCCTTGTCGAGTTCTCCCTGGACCATCGAGATCACGTCGGGGTGTCGTGCAAGCGCCTGGATCGAGGTGTCCTCGATGCCACGACTCACCGCCCACGGCACGATCTCCTCCTCATCGAGTGTGATCAACATCGTCGGGAACGGCCGCCGGTCCCCGTGCATCACTGCTTGTGAGACGAAGCGGGTCTGCTTCAGATCGTTCTCCAGGTTGGCCGGCGTGAGGTTCTTCCCCCCGGAGGTGATGATGATGTCCTTCTTGCGCCCGGTGATGAACAGGAAGCCGTCGTCGTCGAGCCGGCCGATGTCGCCCGTGCGCAGCCAGCCGTCGACGACGGCGCCGAACGACGCATCGTCGTTCTTGTAGTAGCCGCGGAAGATGTTGGCGCCCTTGAGCAGGATCTCGCCGTCGTCGGCGATCCGGATCTCGACGCCCGGGTGCGCGCGGCCGACCGACCCGAACCGGTGCTCGCCGGGCCGCATCCCGGTTGCCGTCGTCGAGGTCTCGGTCATCCCGTAACCCTCCATGACGGGCACGCCTGCCGCGTAGAAGAACTCGAGGATCTCCTTGGCGATCGGCGCGGCGCCGGTGACCGCCTCGCGTAACCTGCCGCCGAACGCTGCCCTCACCGACTTGAACAGCCGCTCGTCGGCCTCGTCGTAGGCGGCTTGCAGCTCGGCCGGGATCTCCTGGCCGGACATCTCGAGCTCCCGGACCGTGAGCCCGATCTGCGTGGCCTTGGCGATCAGATCGGGATCGGCCCGCGAGGTGACCAGTGTGTAGAGCTTCTCGAAGATCCGGGGCACCGACGGCAGGTAGGTCGGTTGGACCTCGGACAGCTCGGCGATGATCTTCGTCGTATCGCGGCCCCAGTAGGCGATCGCGACGCCGCGATCCACGCCGATCAGCATCAACAGCAGGCCAAAAGCGTGGGCGAGCGGGAGGAACAGGTAGATCAGGTCGTCAGGGTCGGAAACGATGCCGCGCTCGGCAACCATGTCGAGGACGGCGCGGTAGTTGCCCTGGGACAGGACGCAGCCCTTGGGCGGCCCGGTCGTGCCTGACGTGTAGATGAACGTGTACGCGTCGGCTTTGCCCACGCCGGCGATCCGCGCCTCGAGCTCAGCCCGGGCCCGCTCGCGCCCGCGGGCGCGAACCTCGTCGAGTGCGACTGAGTCCGCGCCGGTGGCGGCGCCATCGATGACGACGATCTGGCGCAGCGCCGGGAGCTGATCGCGGACGCCCTCGATCTTGGCTACCTGCGAGCTGTCCTCGCAAATGATCACGACCGATTCGGAATTCCCGGCGACCCACGCGCACTCTTCGGGCGAGTTGGTCGGGTAGATCGGCACGACGACGGCTCCGGCCGCGCTGATCGCGAGGCTGCACCACGTCCACTCGACGCGAGTTGTGCACAGCATGCTCACGCGCTCGCCCGGCTGGACCTCGAGATCGATCAGCCCACGACCGATCTCGGACACGATCTCGCCGACCTCGGCGAACGTGATGTCACGCCACTCGCCATCGACCTTGTGCTTCTGCGCCACCCGATCGCCATACCGCTCGACCGCGCGCGGGAGCAGGTCGGCGATCGTCGTGGACCCGGCGGTAACGGCTGCGCTTGCGGTCTCCATGCGTTCATCCTGACAGCTTGGCGTCCGCGATCTCGCCGATCTCCGTTCGTGACAGGATCCCGGGATGGGCGGAGAACGAATCTCAGGGGCGATCGCGGCAGCCGCCACGCCGCTGCGTGACGGCGGCCGGCAGCTCGACGAGGATGCGTTCGGGCCGCTGCTCGAGTTTTACGCGGCCAGCGGAATCGACGGCATGCTGGTCCTCGGCACGACCGGTGAGGGGATCCTGCTCGAAGCTGAAGAACGCCGGCGCGGAGCGGAGCTCGCGATCGCGGGCGCAAAATCGCTCAGCTTGATCGTCCATTGCGGCGCCCAGACGACCGCGGAGACGAGTGCGCTGGCGGCACACGCCGCGCAGGCCGGCGCCGACGGAGTCGCCGTGATCGCCCCACCCTACTTTGCGTTTTCGCCCGACGAACTTCTCGAGCACTTTGCCGCCGCCGCCCAGGCATGTACGCCGCTGCCGTTCTACGTCTACGAGTACGCGGACCGCAGCGGTTACGAGGTCCCGGTGGCGGTCATCGAGGAGCTGCGCCAGCGCGCTTCCAACCTGGTCGGGATGAAGGTCTCCGACGCGCCGTTCGGGCGCGCCGCGCCGTACCTGGCAACCGGGCTGGACGTCTTCATCGGTGCCGAGGGCGTCGTCCTCGAGGGACTTCAGAACGGTGCCGTGGGAGCGGTCTCGGGCATCGCCGCCGCATTCCCGGAGATCATCGCCGCACTTGTTCGCGACCCCACGGCCGAACGCGCTCAGCTCGCCGAATCGCTGCGCGCGACGCTGTCCGAGCAGCCGTTTCAGGCCTCGGTGAAAGTGGCCCTCGCGATGCGCGGCGTCCCGGTCCGGCCCGACGTTCGTGCTCCGCTGCGACCGTTGCCGGTGGGGGTTGCGGACCGTCTGCGGAGCCAACTCGAGGTCGTGCTGGCGGGGCGTCCACACGATGGCCAAGAAATTTGTCCGACCAGTGAGGCGCCGATATAGTTCCGCGACCACTCGTTCGGTTTTCCAGGGGGCCCTCCGTGGAGTGCAGTGACCGACACCGAGTGAGCTCACGTACATGTCAATCCTTTAAAGGGGGATCGATTCATGAGGTTTTCTGTCCGCAGCGGCCTGGTCGGGCTATGCGCCGTTGCCGCAGTCGCTGCAGTGCTCGTCGCGAGCGATTCGCACGGAAGCTCCGCTCGGAGTTCGGTGCACACGGCGACCGCAAGCCGTCCACTCAGCGCGAGCTTCCTGGCTCGCGCCCGCGCGGCTGCGATCAACGGGTTGCGTCACATGCATCCCAATATCCCGGTTCCGGGACGGACGGCGCATGTCGCTGGCACGAACCTGACCAAGGCTGGTTCGTTCAACTGGTCCGGATATGCCGACACCAGCACCACGCAGGGTTTCTTCAGCTCCGTGTCAGGTAGCTGGACTGTGCCGGCGGTCACCTGCAGCTCCGAGGACCGGATCATGTCTGACTGGGTCGGGCTGGATGGCTTCGGCAGCAACACCGTCGAGCAGGACGGCACGGTCTCGCAGTGCTTCGACCATGTGGCCCTCTACTACAGCTGGTACGAGATGTATCCGGCGGGCACGGTCGAGGTAGGCACCGGTGTGCAGGCCAACGACGCGATCAGCGCGTCGGTCGTCCGCACCGGGACGAGCTACCTGCTCAAGGTCACGGACTCGACGACCAGCGGCAACAACGTCAGCACGACCCAGTCGTGCGCGGCGACGACGTGCCTCGATGAGAGCGCGGAGTGGATCGCGGAGCGTCCGTCCTACTCGATCGGGATCGTCCCGCTCGCGCAGTTCAAGACCCCCGCGAGCTTCACGGCATCGGCCGTGACCGGCGGAGGGACGGTCGGCAATCCCCACTCGTTCTCGACCGAGGACGAGATCTCAATGATCGACGCCACGCAGAGCTACGACCTGGCGACGCCAACGAGTCTGGTCGGCAACACCGCGTTCACCGTTCACTGGCACAACAGCTACTGAGCGGAGAGCCGGAGATTCGTAGTGAGAGGGCCCCGTCATGGGGCCCTCTCTATTTGGCAGCCCCACCGCCGCTCGATCCGCCCGAATCGCCAGATCAGCAGTGCGGCCGTCCAGGTAACTAAGAACAGCCCCACGATCACGTAGCCGAGCGTGTTGATGTCGATGCCGGAGACCCACCCCCAGAAGCCACCCTTGAGGCTGAGCTTGTCGGCGGCCAGGCCGAGCAGCTCGATCGTCCCGACGACCAGAGCGACCATCACGGACAGACCCGTGATGATCAGGTTGTAATAGACCTTCCTCACCGGTTCGGAGAACGCCCAGCCGTAGGCGAAGTTCATGAATGAACCGTCGATCGTGTCCAGCAAGGACATGCCCGCGGCGAACAGGATCGGCAGGCACAGGATCGCCTCGAACGGGAGGCCACTCGAACTCGCGCCGGCCGCGAGGAACAGCAGCGCAACCTCCGTCGCGGTGTCGAATCCGAGCCCGAACAGCAGCCCGAGCGGATACATCTGCCACGAGCTGGAGACGGCGTTCGTGAACCTGCCGTAGATCCGGTTCAGAAACCCACGAGAGGCCAGCTGCGCCTCGAGCTCGCGCTCGTCGAGCCGACCCCGGCGAAGCTTGCGGATGGCGCTGGTGATGCCGATCAGCACCGACACGTTCAGCGCCGCGATCAGGTAAAGGAACCCGCCGGATACGCCAGTCCCGATCACGTCCGTCAATCCATGGAGCGTCGAACCTGACGCCCGGACCTGGCCGGACAGGGCGTGGAAGCCGACGGCGAACAGGAAGGCGAGCGCGAACACGATCGTCGAGTGGCCCAGCGAGAAGAAGAAGCCGACGCCCAGGGGGCGCCGGCCATCGGACATCAGCTTGCGCGTCGTGTTGTCAATCGCAGAGATGTGGTCGGCGTCGAACGCGTGGCGCAGGCCCAGCGTGTACGCCGTGATCCCCAGGCCGACGCCGAATGCTCCCGTCTTGCCGAGCACGTAGTGATGTGGCGCGACCAGTACGAGCAGGACGAAGAAGCCGAGGACGTGCAAGCCGACGATCACTGCGGCCATCCCGGCGACCCGCTTCCGTTCGTCGCCGGTGAGCCGCGCTCTGGAACTCATGGCGCAACCACCACGGGGCGCCAGTCGAGCTCGACGATCGCGCCGTCCTCGATCCTCACGCCGCGGGCGCGCGGCTCGCCCCCGACCCACAGGGTGTACGCACCGGCCGACAGTGCGTCGAAGACGGCGGTGAATGCCGGACCGTCGGCCGTGCTGCGCTCGAGAACCTCCTTGTGACTGCGGCTCGAGTCCTCGCCTGCCGGGCTGATCTCGATCTCAGTTCCGTGCATCTCCGGCGCGGCGTGGATGATCAGCGCGCCAATGCCGTCCCCGATTTCGAGGACGACGAACTCGGGATGCCGGCGCGCCGAGTAGTGGTGATGACCCATGGTTGCTCCTCGGACGGCCCCAGAGGCCAGGCGCCGTGGAGTCGGCGCCCAGCCGTCCGGGACGGGTTATCTAGCTGTGCGGGGGCGTGTCGAATCCGTCGAGCGGCGCTGCCAGATACGGGAACCCGTGCTGGTAGCGGTCCGCCGCGGGCGTCAAGCCCTCGGTGAGCACACCGGCCGCCGCATCCGCCGTGTAGCTCGGGTCGACGAGCGGGATCGTCGCTCCCGCGATCGCCCGTAGCTCGATGCTGACGACGTCGTCGAACACCCGTCTCCCGTTCGGGAACCCGGCGAGATCGTTGCCGAGCAGCCCAAACGGGCTCGGATTGGACGTCGTCGGCGGGATCGCCACGTTCAGCCGCAGCTGGTCAGCCTGCACCGAGCCGGTGAAGTTCTGGAACCCGGGAATGATCCCGCCAGGGATCCCGGTGAGCAGAATCGCCGCCAGATCGGCGCGGGCTTTGGTGTACGCCGCCAGGTTCGGGAACACCCCCGGATACAGCGCGGGCAGCAGTTGGCCCAGCTCCGGGTGTTGGACGAAGCCGGCGAACGCAGAGTCGTCGACCGGATAGGACGCGTTCCACCGGTCCTTGTCGCCCATCGGCACGACCACCTCGTTGAACAGCGGGTTGCCCAGACGCGAGACCTGCACCCACGGTCCGGACTCGAACGTCCTGCCGTTCTGAGCACCGGCGATCCGCACCTTACGACGGCTCGCCGCCGCCCACACGCCGAGCACCGCATTCGAGCCCGTCGGGTCCGTCGGGAGCGTCCCGTTCGCGGTCAGATCCTTGATCGGCACCCTGATGGCGATCGTGTGGACGTTGAGCGTCTTCGTCGCATCTACGCCCATCGCATCCGCGCTGGGAATCAGATGAAGGTGCTGGAACGGTCGCAGATCGCCGAGGTCGAAGATCGCCCCGAGGTCGACGAAGAACCCTTCCCGCCGCTGTCCGGCGAACACCTTCATGCCCCCGGGCAGCGTCTGCACCGCCGGTTGCCCGAGCGACGCGGCGTAGTCCGGCGTCGAACGCGGACCAATGTTGCATGGCGGACACGGCAGGTTCCTGCCGAGCGAGGTGACCCTCAATCTGGCTCGCGACCCGTTGCAGTACATCGTGGTGTCACGGCCATCTACGCGCGCCACCGAATAGAACTGGCGCCGATTCCAGTTCGGGCTGTCGAGCGACAGGATCTGACCCGTGTTGTACAGGAACGTATTCGGGTCGCTGACCGTCGTCTTGAACCGGAACACGTAGGAGATCTCCGGTCGTCCATCGCCGTCGTTGTCGATATAGATCGAGTACAGGACGTCATCGCCGAACTCGAAGAAATTGGGTCCACCGGGTGGATCCTGGAGCGGCACGAAGTTGGCGATCAACGTCACCGTCTTCGGCGAGTCGGGACTCACGAACGCGTACACATCCGTGTTGTCGGCGACCGGGTCCTTGCTGATCTCGGGAGCTTCACGGTGCGATGACATTTGCCCCATCTCCATTCCCGATCGCGTCCGCCGGCGCCACGGACATGAGCCGCTTGACCAGCGCGGGATCGCGGTAGGTGGTCTCGGCGGTCCCCGCCACGACGGTGACCTCACCCCGCTTGGCGTCACGCACATACGCGACCACCGGCTCCTGTGGCGTCTCGGGCGAAGGGTTCTTGACGACCTTGCCCGGCTGATCGGCCAGCGCAGCCGCCGCTGGCACACCGATCGCCGCCGCTCCGGCCGCTGCTCCGGCCGACGCCTTGATGAAGGACAGACGGGTGACTCCGCCACCCTCGGTCCGCTCGTCGCTCATGACTACTCCTCTCATGCGCGCAGCCGACATCGAGGCCCACTTCGCCCCAAATCCGGCTGCCCACATATGCCGGTCCCGATCGGAACCACGAGTTACTTGTCGGGCTCTGATACGCAGGCCGGCGGGTTTTGGATCAGTGGCTGTGGCGAGGGGCGCGCCCGCGCGTTTTGGATCAGTGGCTGTGGCGAGGGGCGCGCGCCCGGTATGCGCGCACCTTCTCGCGGTTTCCGCAGACCGCCATCTCGCACCAGACGCCCGAGCGGTTCCGGGAGCGGTCATAGAACGCCCACTGGCAGTCGTCCGCGCGGCACGCCTTGACTCGCTGCCACGAACCATCGCGTCGCGCATCGGCGACCGGGACGAGCAACGCGGCCAGAGCACCGGGGAAGCCAGGCGCCGTCGGCCGGATCGCGACCGAACCGTCGGCGCCGAAGTGCACCCCGAGCTGCCCGCGCAGGGCGGTCACCTCGAGCTCTTCAGCAGCGCCCAAGTCCGCGGCCTCGCCGTTGTTCTCCAGCATCAGCGCCCGCAGCGCCTCGCGCAGGCGAATCGCGACCTGCTGATCCGAGGCAGCGAGCGTCGGCCCCCCGTCCTTGAGCAGCTCGCGCTCGACGAGCCACTGATGAAGGCCCTCAGGGGTCGCGAGCGCGTCGGTCCCATCGTCGGGATCGAGCGTGTTGACGAAGTCGATGACGAGACCGAGGTCGTTTGGGGTTTGCGCCGTTGCAGGAGCCATTGAAACCGTCTATACAAAGTGATAGGTTACAACACCAGCTATTCAGTGACGGAGGTTTCACGATGGTACACGGTGCGACTGCAACACTCCAGACGTTCGCAGCCACGTACGACCGCGTGGCCGAGCGCACGATCGAACCCAGCTGGATCAGCCGGGGCCTGGCACGAGTACGCGCCCACGCGCTTGACCGCGCGCTCATCTCGGGCGCGGACCCGACTGACTCGACCCAGCTCGCCGCCCGCGCGTGCAAGCTGACATCGCCGGCGAACCGAGCGCAGCTGGCGGCGGCGATCGAGCGGCTACTCGAGGCAGCCGTCGCGCCACCGAGCCGGGCACACCTGGCGCCGCAACGCGCCACGGTCCTGGCGCACGACGGCCAGCTCCGCGGGCTCGTGGCGCTGCTGCGCGGCCAGTCGCCTTTGTACGCGCGCGGGCTGGCAATGCTCGGCGAGCTCCTAGCCAACGGAACCGGCCCTGTGTATCGAGACCAGGCAGAGGCGCTGGCCTGGCGGCTCGAAGAGGCGCGGGGGGCGCTGGCCGGATAGGCGGTGGCGGGGGCGGGATAGGCGGTGGCGGGCGGTGGCGGGCTCGGAGCTCGAGCGGGCGATCCCGGATCAAAAGCTCAACTTTGGTGCTTCTGTCCCACCTGCCGGGGGTGGATTCATCCGGTCATCGCAACACGATGGTGTTTTCGTGGTTTGGTGATCGGAGGGTGGGATGGCGAAGGGCAGGCGGTATCGGTGGTTGACGCCGGAGAATCGGCGGTTGGTTGAGGAGCGGTTGGCGGTTGGGGTGCTGCCGCGGGTGATCGCGGTCGAGTTGGGGTGCTCGGCTAATACGGTGTTGCGGGCGCAGGCGGATGCGGTGTTGCGCCGTCAGCGGCGTCGGAGGGATTCGGGGTTTCGGCTCTCGATCGAGGAGCGGATCGAGATCGGGATGAGGGTCGCGGCTGGCGAGTCGAACGCTGTGATCGCGCGGGGGTTGGGTCGGCATCGATCGACGATCGGGCGGGAGCTGGGGCGGTGTGGGAAGCGGCGTGGTCACTATGCGCCGTTCGCGGCTGAGCGGCGGGCGCGGCGGTTGGGGTGCCGGCCGAAGGCGACGAAGCTGTCGGCGAGTCCTCGGTTGTTGGCGGAGGTTGAGACTGGGCTTTTGAGGCAGTGGTCGCCGGCGCAGATCTCCGCGCAACTGAGGGTCGATTACCCGGATGATCTGGAGATGCGGATCAGCCCTGAGACGATCTACCTGTCGTTGTTCGTGCAGTCGCGTGGGGAGCTGCGCCGACAGCTCACGGCCGAGTTGCGGACTGCTCGAAAGGCCCGCAGGCCACAGGGTCGGGTTGAGAATCGCGGTCGGATCGCGGAGATGATCAATATCTCTGAGCGGCCGGCGGAGATCGAGGATCGTGCGGTTCCCGGGCACTGGGAAGGGGATCTGATCCTGGGTGCGGGGCAGCGCTCTGCGGTCGTGACGCTGGTTGAGCGCCAAACCCGGTTCGTGATGCTCGCGCGTGTCGGGAGGGACCGCAGTACCGAGAACGTGATCGAAGCTCTGAAGGACCGGATCCAGGCGCTCCCGGCTGGTCTTGTGCGGTCGCTGACCTGGGATCAGGGCCGGGAACTCGCCGCGCATAAACGGTTCACGGTTGACAGCGGCGTGAGCGTGTACTTCTGCGATCCGCACTCGCCGTGGCAGCGAGGCAGCAACGAGAACACCAACGGCCTGCTGCGTCAGTACCTCCCGAAAGGCACCGACCTCAGCGTGCATGACCAGGCCGAACTGGACCGGATCAGCGACTTGCTCAACGGCCGCCCGCGCCAGACGCTCGGGTGGGCCAAACCGGCCCAGAAGATGGCCGAGCTCCTCGCCGCACCCCCCACCGGAGGTGCTTAAAGCGACCATCGCCGCTACGCGTCGCCCTTCGGGCTCGGCTCCGCAACGACGGTCGCTACCTGATGTCAGCGTCCTTGGCAAACTGACCGTGTTGCGCTGACTGCCTGAGCCCGCCGGGACAAGAACGCCAAAGTTCAACCGGGTCCGTCCGCAGGGGGCACGAACATATGTTCGTGCCCCGCATCACCGACCGAGACCGTCGCCACCGAGGCGCCACGATCCTCCACGCCGACCTCGACGCGTTCTACGCCTCGGTCGAGCAACGTGATGACCCGCGTCTGCGGGGCCGTCCGGTCATCGTCGGCGCCGGGGTCGTCCTCGCGGCGAGCTACGAAGCGAAGGCCTGTGGCGTGCGGACCGCAATGGGCGGAACACAGGCGCGGCGCCTGTGCCCCCGGGCGATCGTCGTCGCGCCGAGGATGTCCGCCTACTCAGAGGCGAGCAAGGCGGTGTTCCGGGTGTTCGAGGAGACGGCACCGCTGGTGGAGGGGCTGTCGATCGACGAGGCGTTCCTGGACGTCCGCGGTCTGACCCACATATCCGGCTCGCCGCTTGAGATCGCGGTGCAGCTACGGCGCGAGATCAAACGGCAGGTCGGCCTGCAGATTACGGTCGGGATCGCGCGCACGAAGTTCCTGGCCAAGGTCGCCAGCGGTCTGGCCAAGCCCGACGGCCTGCTCGTGATCCCTCCGGATGGAGAGCTGGCCCTCCTCCATCTGCTTCCGGTCGAGCGGTTGTGGGGCGTCGGCCGCGTCACCGCGGCCAAGCTTCACGCGCGGGGGATCACGACCGTCGGCCAGGTCGCCCAGCTCGGGGAGCGCTCGCTCGTGTCGATGCTCGGCCGGGCATCGGGCCGCCATCTGCACGCTCTCGCCCACAACCAGGATCCGAGGCCCGTGCAGACCCGGCGCCGGCGGCGCTCGATCGGCGCCCAACGGGCGCTCGGCCGGCGACGAAGATCGCACGAGGAGCTGACAACGGCGCTGATCGGGCTCGTCGAGCGCGTCGCGCGTCGGCTGCGGACGGCGCGACGCCTGTGCCGGACGGTCGTGCTGCGCATGCGCTTCGAGGATTTCTCCCGGGCCACGCGTTCGCACACGTTGGCTGAGGCGACCGACCAGACGTACGCGATCCTGGCGACGGCGACCGAGCTGCTGATGGCGTCGAGGCCGATGATCGAGAAGCGCGGCCTGACGCTGATCGGGATCGCACTGGCCAACCTGGCCGACAGCGGAGCCGTTCAGCTCGTGCTCCCGTTCGACCGCCGGCGCGAGCTCGACGCCGCGATCGACGCCGTCCACGAGCGGTTCGGAACGACGGCGATCACCCGCGGCGTCCTTGTCGGCCACGACCCGGGAGTGTGGGTGCCTCTGCTTCCCGACTGATAATCCATGGGGTGCTGCCGCTCACGATCCCGGAAAACCTGGCTCGGGACACTGACGCCGCGGGCAGCGACGTCCGCACGGACTGGCTGCGTTCCCTCCCCGACGTGGTCGGGCAGCTCGCGGATCGCTGGGCGCTGGCGGTCGGCGAGCCGTACCGGCCGGGCGGCTGCTGCTCGTGGGTGGCGCCGGTCGCCACTCGCACCGGAGAGCGACTCGTGCTCAAGGTCGCCTGGGCCCACGAGGAGTCGATGCAGGAGGCCGACGGACTGCGCCTCTGGGACGGCGCCGGGGCCGTCCGGCTGCACGCCGAGGAGCACTTTACGAACACGAGCGCGATGCTGCTCGAGCGTTGCGTGCCTGGCACGATGCTCGGCGATGCCGAATCGGAGGCCGAGCAGGATCTCGTCGTGGCCGCCCTGCTCCAGCGGCTTTGGGTGACTCCGCCGGCGGATCATCCGTTCCGCCCGCTCGAGCTCATGTGCGAGCACTGGGCGGAAGGCTTCGAGACATCGTTCGAAGGTTCGCGCGTCGGAATCAATCCCGGGTCGGGCGAGGCGATGGATCCCGCGATTGCCCGGGAGGGGATCGGCCTGTTCCGGTCCCTCCCAAGGACCGCGACGCAGTCCGTGCTCCTGTGCACCGATCTCCACGCCGGGAACGTGCTGGCGGCCGAGCGGGAGCAATGGCTGGCGATCGACCCGAAGCCGTACGTTGGGGACCCGGCGTACGACCTCCTCCAGCACATGCTGAATTGCCCCGGGCGGCTGGAGGACGACCCCCGTAGGCTGGCCGATCGGATGGCCCGTCTCACAGGCGTCGATCCCGGCCGGGTGACCTCGTGGCTGTTCGCTCGCTGTGTGCAGGAGTCACCCAACGCTCCGAACCTGGCCCAGGTCGCCACGCGACTTGCGACGGAAGCGCTTTCGTGAGCCCCCTGCACGCAGTTGCGATCTTCGCCGCCGGGATCGTCGCCGGGACAATCAACACGGTCGTTGGGAGCGGCACGCTGTTCACCTTCCCCGTCCTGCTGGCGTTCGGCTACTCGCCGGTTACGGCCAACGTCTCCAACACCGTCGGACTCGTGCCCGGCTCGGTCGCCGGCGCAGTTGGCTACCGCGCGGAGCTGGCGGGCCAGAACCGCCGGATCGCTCGGCTCGGCAGCGCATCCGTCGTGGGGGGCATCGTCGGCGCGGCGCTGCTGCTGATCCTGCCCGCGTCGGCGTTCAAGGCGATCGTGCCGGCATTCATCGCGATCGCGCTGGTTCTGATCGTCCTACAACCGCGGATCTCGCGAGCACTCGAGCGCCACCGTCCCCGAGACCACGAAAGGATTGGGCCGCTGACGATGCTCGCGGACTTCGGAACGGGCGTCTACGGCGGTTATTTCGGCGCGGCGCAGGGGATCATGCTGCTCGCGATCCTCGGGCTTGCGCTCGATGATGATCTGCAGCGGTTAAACGCGCTCAAGGTCGTGCTCGCGGGCATGGTTAATCTGGTCGCGGGCATCGTGTTCGTGTTCGCCGCCCACGTCGCCTGGGGCGCCGCGCTCCTGATCGCGGCGGGCTCCACGGTGGGCGGGGTTCTGGGAGCCCGAACCGGTCGTCGCCTGTCGCCGACCGCGCTGCGGGCGGTGATCGTCATCGTCGGCGTGGTCGCGATCGTCCGCCTGGTGTGAGCGCGGCTCCGCCCGCCTGGTGTGGGCGGGGCTCAGTCCGCACGCCGGAGCGCGGCTCAGTCCTCGCCTCGCAGCAGCCGCCCCATCACCAGCGTGCTCCGGAGGGTTCCGTCGCGCCGCCTGTAGTGGTCGCGACGCAGCCCCTCGACCTGGAATCCGGCCGAGCCGTACAGTGCGATCGCCCGGAAATTGTCGGTCCACACCTCCAGGTCGAGCTTGTGCGCACCGCACGACCGCGCGTGATCGAGGATCGTCTCCATCATCGCCCTACCCCCTCCCCGTCCCCGAGCTTCGGGCAGGATCGCCATCCCGACGGTGAGGACACCCGGCACCCGCTCCTGGACGCTGGCGTCGCCGACGATCTGGTCTCCGTCCTCGAGTACCCACACCGCGGACGGCCCCTCGGCTTCGATCGTCCGGCGAAACCGCTGCGCGCGCTCGTCGACATCGACGGGCGCCTCGCTGCCAAGGAAACCTTCAGGGGCGACCTCGGCGATGATCATCGCCATCGCTCCGGCATCCTCGAGTCTCGCCTTCCGCACGATCACAGGCGGGAAGGCTTTCAAATCGTCAAGCCGCCGGCGCCGAAGTGCTTCCCGATCGACCGGGCGCCGGACCCGAACTCAATAGGATCCTCGCGGGAAAGAGAGGCGAACCATGCAGATCTGTCTGATGATCGAAGGTCAGGAGGGCGTGAGCTGGCCGCAGTGGCTCGCCCTGGCGCGCGCCTGCGAGGAGCACGGCCTGCCGGCGATGTTCCGCTCCGACCACTACATGAACCTCGACGGGCGAGATCCCGGCCGCGCCGCCCTCGACGCCTGGGCAACGATCAACGCACTGGCAGCCGTGACATCGACCGTCCGGCTCGGAACGCTCGTCTCGCCCGCGACGTTCCGGCATCCCTCGCTGCTGGCGAAGATGGTGACCACCGCGGATCACGTGTCCGATGGCCGGATCGAGCTCGGACTCGGGGCCGGCTGGCACGAGCGCGAGCACGAGGCCTACGGATTCCCGTTCCCACCGGTGGGCGTGCGGATGGACGCGCTCGAGGAGCAGCTTCAGGTCGTGTTGGGGAACTGGGGCGAAGGCCCGTTCTCGTTCGACGGAGACCACTACCGCATCCGTGATCTCGACGCACAGCCGAAGCCAATCCAGCGGCCGCACCCGCCCCTCGTCATGGGCGGCAGCGCCGGGCCGCGAAGCGCGCGCCTGGCAGCCACATACGCGGACGAGTACAACACGCCGTTCCCGACGCTCACGGACGTAAAGCAGCGCAAAGCGCGGATCGACGAGGCGTGCGAGCGCGCCGGCCGCGATCCGATCCCGTTCTCGATCATGACCGCAGCCGTCCTGGGCGTCGATGACGCCGACCTCACTGCCCGGTTCCGCCGCCTGGCCGAGAAGACGGGCGCAGACCCCGATCAGCTTGCCGCCAATCCCCCGCCCGCCTGGGTCGTCGGCACACTCGATGCGGCTGCGGAGCAGCTGGCGGCGTTGCGCGATGCCGGCGTCAGCCGGATCATGTGCCAGCACCTCGTGCACGACGACCTAGACCTGGTCGCGCTGCTCGGACGTGAGCTCGCACCGCAACTGACGTGAGCCTCGCCGGCAGACCCGACGGCAGCCCGCTGACCTTCTCGCTCGGCGACGGGCGAACCATCCGGCAGTTGGAGGAACGGGACGCCGAGGAGCTCTATGACGTGGTGACCGCCAACCGGGAGTTCCTGTCCGAGTGGCTGCCGTGGCCGCCGACGCAGACCCTCGAGATCACCCGCGAGTACATCATTCGCAGCCGAACGCACGCTCCGGACAACCAGGGATTTCAGGCCGCGATCATCGACGCCGGCCGCATCGTCGGCGGGATCGGCTTCCACCGTCTCGACTGGCAGAACCGCAACACCAGCATCGGCTACTGGCTCGCAGAGAGCTCGCAGCGTCAAGGGATCGTGACCTCGGCGGTGATCGCCCTGACCGATCATGCGTTCGACACCTGGAGGCTCAACCGGATCGAGATCAGAGCCGCGGTCGGCAACAGGCGCAGCCGGGCTGTCCCGGAGCGGCTCGGATTCACCGAGGAGGGCGTGCTCAGGGAGGCCGAGCTGGTCGGCGACCGCTACGTGGATCACGTCGTGTACGCGATCCTAGCCCGGGACTGGTCAACGCGCGACCGGCGTTGACTGCCCTCACGACGGCTCCCGTATCGTGTGGTCCCATATGGCGGAGACTCCCGAGGTTCCGCTCACCGGCGGGTGCAACTGCGGCGCCGTCCGGTTCGAGCTCGACGCCCCTCCGGTCGGCGTCACCTACTGCCACTGCCGCCGCTGCCAGCGACGCACCGGCACCGCCGCCTCGCCCAACGCGCGCGTCGTGCCCGGCTCGTTCCGGATCATTGCCGGCGAGGAGCACCTTCGGGCATGGAAGCCGCCCGATGGCGCGGAGAAATGGTTCTGCGGGGAGTGCGGCTCGGGCCTGTTCAGCCAGCACCCCGACGACCGTGAACGGATCGGCGTGAGGATGGGAGCATTCGATTCCGATCCGGGGGTCCGCCCGAGCGCCCACCAGTTCGTTGCCTACGCGGCGCCGTGGGAGCCGATCCCCGACGACGGACTGCCTCGATACCCGGAGGTTCGCAGCTGACGGCTCCAGTGAGCTCGGCGGTCGAGACGCCGACTCCAGTGACGCGGGATCGCGGCGGGCGCGGCGGCGCGGCGATTGTCGGGATCGGGATGGCGGTTCCGGACCGCCGGGTGCCCAACCGCGAAATCGCGCCGCGCATCGGGGTCGACGAGGAGTGGATCGCCAAGCGCACCGGGACCAGTGAGCGACCCTGGGCCGAGCCCGGGGAGCGGATGAGTGACTTCGCGACGCGAGCTGCTCGCGCGGCGATCAGCCAAGCCGGCGTCGAACCGCACGAGCTCGACCTCGTCCTCGTCGCAACCTCAACCGCCGACGAGATCACCCCCAACGCGGCGCCGCTCGTGGCCGGGATGATCGGCGCCACCAGCGCCGGCGCGCTCGACGTGGGCTCTGCGTGCACCGGCTGGGTGGCGGGCCTCGCGCTCGCCTGCGGGCAGATCGAGTCAGGGCGCGCCACGCATGTGCTCGTCGTCGGCGCGGACTTCCTTTCGAAGTTCCTGGACTTCTCCGACCGTGAGACCGCGCCGTTGTTCGCCGACGGCGCCGGCGCGGCCGTGATCTCGTCGACCGGGAACGCGCCGGGCCGGATCGGTCCGGTCGTGTTGCACGCGGATCACGCTGGCGCCGACCTGATTCGGCTGGCGCGTGGAGAGCGGATCCAGATGCGCGGCCAGGAGACGTTCCGGGCCGCGGTCGGGCGCCTGTCGGAGGTGACCGGCGAGACCCTCGCACGCTCGGGGCTCGCGCTCGACGACGTCGATCTGTTCGTCTACCACCAGGCGAACTCGCGGATCATCCGCGCCGTCGGCCAGCGGCTCGGGCTACCGTCAGACCGCGTGGTCGACTACGTGGATCGATTCGCGAACGCTTCGACGGCAACGCTGCCGATCGCGCTGTCGGTCGCCGAGGCTGAGGGGCGCCTGCGTCGCGGCGATCGGGTGCTGCTCGCCGCGTTCGGGGGCGGGTTTACATGGGGCGCGACCACGCTCCGGTGGGGCTCGCCTTAGGAGAGTGGCGGGCGGTGCTCGTTCCAGGGCCTGGCGCTCTCGATCTGACCCGCGAGCGAATACAGCATGTCCTCCGCACCCGGCCTGCCGACCAGCTGGACGCTCAGGGGCAACCCGTCGCTGCCGAACCCGGCCGGGATCGTCACCGCAGGCTGACCGGTCAGGTTGAAGATCGGCGTGAACGGCGTGAACCGCCCCGCCTTGTCGATCGCGATCGGGACGGGCTTTCCGAACGCCCCCTCGGCGGCGATCGCCGTGGTCGCGAGCCCCGGTGTCATCAGCACGTCGACCTCGTTCCACAACGCGAGGATGCGCGCCGTGGTCACCGGTCGCTTGGCCAGCAGATTGTCCCGCCGGCGGGGAGGGACGAGATAGCGACCGGCGCCCGCCATCTGTCGCGTCAAGGGCTCGAGCTGGGTCCGGTCGGGCACGGTCAGCGACTCCTCGTAGATCCCCCGCATCCACGTCTGCACGAATTCGATCTGCGCCAGTCCGTACCGTGGATCTCGCTCGACGATGTGGTGGCCGAGGTCAGACAGCAGGTGGCCGGTCCGCTCCCAAGCGCCGCGCTGGTCGGGAGAGAGCTTCGCGATCAATCCCGGCGGCACCTTGCGCGAGACGGCGATCCGCAGCCGCCCCGGCTCGTGCGTCGCCGCCTCGACGTAGGTGCCGTCGAACGGCCGAGCAGAGTTCGGCGTCACCCGCGATCGACCCGTGCATCGCGTCGAGCAGCAGCGCGCTGTCGCGAACTGTGCGCGCCAGGGCGCCGAACACCGACAGGCCTAGCCATCCCTCTCGCGCCGGCTGGGTCGAGACGCGACCCCGGGTCGGCTTCATTCCGACGAGTCCGCAGCACGAGGCGGGGATCCGGATCGATCCCCCGCCGTCAGACCCGGTCGCGCACGGCACCATTCCGGCAGCAACCGCCGCGGCCGACCCGCCAGACGACCCGCCCGGCGTGCGGCTCACATCCCAGGGATTGCGAGTGGTCCCGTTGGCCTTGGTGATCGTCCACGGCCAGATCGTCAGCTCCGGCACGTTCGTGATTCCGATCGGGATCGCGCCCGCGGCCCGGAGGCGGCGAACCGCCTCGGCGTCGGCGGCCGCCGGTGGGCCGAAGCTGCGCGAGCCCCGGGTCGTCGGCTGCCCCTTGACGGCAATGTCGTCCTTGATCGCGACCGGGACTCCGGCGAGCAAACCGGCCCGGCCCGCCATCGCGTCCGCCTCCGCCAGCGCAGCCTCCGCGAGCGTCGTGCGGAACGCGTTCAGGCGCGGGTTCAAAGCCTCGATCCGCCGGAGACTCAGCTCGACCAGCTCCCGGGCCGAGACCTGGCGGCTGCGCACAAGCTCGGCGAGCTCCGCCGGGCCTGCGTAGATCAGTTGTTCATCGGAGGTCGTGGTCATGGTCGTTCCCTTCGCGGATCGCGCGTTACGGGGCGAGCGCGACGATCAGCTCGCGGATCGCCCCTGGGTAGCGATAGACGATCCCACCGTGCTTGCCCTCGAACAGCTCGAGCGTGTGCTCGACGCCGAGGCGTGAGAGCTCATTGGCGAACGCCTGCGCGCCGAGATCGAGGAAATACTCGTCGCTCTTCCCAGCGTCGAGGTAGATCCGGCGCATGCTCCGC
Source organism: uncultured Solirubrobacterales bacterium (assembly GCA_963773165.1). GTDB lineage: Bacteria > Actinomycetota > Thermoleophilia > Solirubrobacterales > Solirubrobacteraceae > Palsa-465. The sequence continues at coordinate 162,895 of CAVZAK010000034.1, read as the reverse complement.
AGCGCGTCGGCGTAGCGCGGCGCCATCCGCACCGGGTCGAGCTCCAGCCACCTATTCCAGATCTCGTCGATCAGACGGCCCGTGGCGACGTCGAACGGAACGAGGGCCGCACCCGGCCGGTCGGGATCGGGCGTGTAAGCGGTGGCGTAGGCGTACATGGAGAACGCCATCCCAAAGCGCTCCCAGTCGAAGTGATCCCCGTGGCGGGCCTGCTCCATGAGGGCGTCGTAGGACCCGTCGAAGTGGTCGCGAAGTGTCCGGGCAATGACCGGAAAGTCCCGCAGGTAGCAGGCCTCGAACAGGGCATCGCCGGCGTGCGACGCGAGCGCGCCGAACGCGTCGGGACGGAGCATCGGCACGACCATCGCCCCGTAGCCGCCTGACGACTTGCCCGTCAGGCCGCGATGGTCGCGTCCGGGCAGCACGGGGTAGCGCTCCTCCACGAACGCCACGACCTCGTCGCACAGATAGTCCATGTAGCGGCCGGTGCTGCTCGAGTTCAGGAACTGCGAGCCGCCGAGCGAGGTCCATGCGTCGACGAACACGACGACCGCGTCGGGGCATTCACCAGCGGCGAACATCGCGTCCAGCCGCTCGATGATCGTCGGCTCGAACGCGACGCGGCCCAGCCATGCGTCGACCTGCCCGCTGTAGCCCTGGATCACGTATACGGAGGGGACCGGGCCGCCCGAACCCGCGCCCGGAGACCGGTACACGTACAGCGGGCGCCGTGACGGATCGCCCAGCGGGTTACCCGCCAGAAGCTCCGATTCGACGACCAGCTCGTCGAGCGATCCGGCGAGCGACCGTCCCCACGGTGCCCCGGGTGCGCCGTCTACCTCACGTAGTGCCACGGCGCGGACCGTACCGGAACCCCCCGCCTGGGGGGATCGAGCCGAATGTATAGTGAGCCTCCGGACCGCGAACTCCCAATATCCACTGCCCCTGGCGCATGACGGAACAAGTACATACCCCCAGCTCTAACGGCGCCGGAGCAGACGCCGATGCGGCCGAGACGAGCGAATGGCTCGAGGCGATCGACGCCGTCGTCGCGCACGACGGCCCTGACCGCGCCCGCCAGATCCTGACGCGCGTCGTCGAGCGCGCGCAACATTCCGGCACCGGACCGATCGCGAGCCTCAACACTCCGTACGTCAACACGATCCCGGTCGAGCGCGAGGCCAAGCTCCCGGGTGACCCGGCGCTCGAGCGCCGGCTGCGCTCGATCGTCCGCTGGAACGCGATCGCGATGGTCGTGCGCGCCAACAAGGTCTCCTCGGAGCTCGGCGGGCACATCGCGTCGTACCAGTCGCTTGCCGCACTGTACGAGGTGGGCTACAACCACTTCTGGCGCGCGGCGTCGGACGGTAACGGCGGTGATCTCGTCTATTTCCAGGGCCACTCGTCGCCCGGCAACTACGCGCGCGCGTTCCTCGAGGGGCGCCTGACCGCCGAGCAGCTCGACGGCTTCCGCCAGGAGGTATCGCGCCCTGGCGGCTTGAGCTCCTACCCGCACCCGTGGCTGATGCCCGAGTTCTGGCAGTTCCCGACGGTTTCGCTCGGGATCGGCGCGATCACCTCGATCTATCAGGCGCGGTTCATGCACTACCTCCAAGCGCGCGGGATGGCCAACACCGAGGGCCGCAAGGTGTGGGCCTTCCTGGGCGACGGCGAGATGGACGAACCGGAGTCGATGGGCGCGATCGGCCTCGCCGGCCGCGAGCAGCTCGACAACCTCATCTGGGTGATCAACGCGAACCTCCAGCGGCTCGACGGCCCCGTCCGCGGCAACGGAAAGATCATCCAGGAGCTCGAGTCCGACTTCCGCGGCGCCGGCTGGAACGTGATCAAGGTCGTGTGGGGATCCCGCTGGGATCCGCTGCTGGCCGAGGACACCGACGGCCGCCTCGTGCAGGTGATGGAGGACTGCGTCGACGGCGAGTACCAGACGTTCAAGTCACGCGACGGCGCCTACGTGCGCGAGCACTTCTTCGGTCGAGACCCGGTTCTGCTCGAGCGCGTCGCCCACATGTCCGACGAGGAGATCTGGCTGCTCAACCGCGGCGGGCTCGATCAGCAGAAGGTCTACGCCGCCTACCACGAGGCGGTCCAGCACACCGGCCAGCCGACCGTGATCATCGCCAAGACGATCAAGGGGTACGGGATGGGCGCCTCCGGCGAAGGTCAGATGATCACCCACCAGGCGAAGAAGATGACCGAGGTCGCGCTGCGCGCGTTCCGCGACCGGTTCGAGCTGCCGCTCACCGACGAACAGGTCCGCGACGCCGAGTACTACAAGCCGCCGGAGGATTCGCCCGAGATGCAGTATCTCCGCGAGTGTCGGGCCGCGCTCGGTGGCTCGCTGCCGGTCCGCCGGCGCCGCGCCGAGCCTCTGCCGGTGCCGTCGCTCGACCTGTTCTCCTCCCAGCTTCAAGGGACGGATGACCGCGAGATCTCGACCACGATGGCGTTCGTGCGGGTGCTCGCCGCGCTGCTTCGCGACAAGCAGATCGGCCGCCACATTGTCCCGATCGTCCCCGACGAGTCACGGACGTTCGGCATGGAGGGAATGTTCCGCCAGGTCGGTATCTATTCGCCGGTGGGACAGCTCTACCAGCCCCAGGATTCCGAGCAGCTGATGTTCTACAAGGAGGACCAGCACGGCCAGATCCTCGAGGAGGGGATCACGGAGGCGGGGTCGATCTCCTCATTCATCGCCGCCGGGAGCTCCTACAGCACCCACGCCACGCAGATGGTGCCGTTCTACATCTACTACTCGATGTTCGGCTACCAGCGCGTGGGCGATCTCGTGTGGGCCGCTGCCGACTGCCGGACCCGAGGCTTCATGCTCGGCGGCACCGCCGGGCGCACGACGCTCAACGGCGAGGGCCTCCAGCACCAGGACGGCCACAGCCACGTGCTGTTCTCGGTCGTGCCGAACTGCCGCGCCTACGACCCGACGTTCGGCTACGAGGTCGCGGTGATCATCCAAGACGGCCTGCGCCGGATGGTCGGCGAGCAGGAGGACGTCTTCTACTACCTGACGCTGATGAACGAGAACTACCGGCATCCGCCGATGGCCGCCGGCGCCGAGGACGGGATCCTGCGCGGTATGTACCTGCTCCGCCCGGGTACCGGCGACGGCCCCCGGGTCCAGCTGCTCGGCTCGGGGACGATCCTCAACGAGGTGCTGGCGGCAGCCGAGCTGCTCGAGGCCGATTTCGGCGTCGCCGCCGACGTCTGGAGCGTCACCTCGTTCACCGAGCTGCGTCGCGACGGACTCGAGGTCGAGCGCTGGAACATGCTGCATCCGCTCGCGTCCGAGTCCCGTTCTGCATACGTCTCAGACTGCCTGGGTAGCGCTCCGGTCGTCGCCTCGACCGACTACATCCGCGCGTACGCCGATCAGATCCGCCAGTGGGTCCCCGGTCGCTACCGAGTCTTGGGCACCGACGGCTTCGGACGCAGCGACAAGCGCGCGGCGCTCCGGCGGTTCTTCGAGGTCGATCGCCATTACGTGACCGTCGCGGCGCTAAAGCAGCTCGCAGACGACGGGTCGCTCGACCCCGCCCGCGTGCAGGAAGCGATCGACCGCTACGAGATCGATCCCGACGCGCCGATGCCGACGACCGTATGACCGCGACCAACTCGGTATCCGTCGAAGTGCCGGACATCGGCGACTTCGACGACGTGCCGATCATCGAGATCCTGGTTTCGCCAGGGGATGAGGTGGGTCTCGACGATCCGCTGCTGACGCTCGAATCCGACAAGGCGACGATGGATGTGCCGGCGCCGTTCGCGGGCATGATCGGAGAGCTACAGGTGAAGGTCGGCGACCGCGTGTCTCGCGGCACGGTGCTGCTGACCATGCAGCCCTCCGACGGTGACGGCGCCGCAGCGCCGTCGCTCGAGGCGGAGCCTCCCCCGTCTGAGCCCGAGCCCCTGGGGCCGGCGGACGGGAACGCTCCCGCCTATGCCAGCCCGAGCGCCCGGCGCACCGCCCGCGAGCTCGGCGTCGAGCTCTCGCAGGTGAGCGGCACCGGCCGCAAGGGCCGGATCACGCGCGAAGACGTCGAGGGGTTCGTAGGGAGAGGGCCGGCTCCGGCTTCGCCGGCCGGCCCCGGGTTGGGCCTCGATCTTCCGCCCTGGCCGTCGGTCGACTTCGAGAAGTTTGGCCCGATCGAGCGGGTGCCGCGGTCGCGGATCCAGAAGATCGCCGCGCCCAATCTCGCCCGCAACTGGGTGATGATCCCGCACGTCACCCAGAACGACGAGGCGGACATCACCGAACTCGAGGCGTGGCGCAAGCAGCTCAATGAGGAGCACGCGCGCGAAGGGATCAAGGTGACGATGGTCTCCTTCCTCGTCGTCGCGTGCGTGGCCACGCTGAAGGAGTTCCCGAACTTCAACGCGTCGCTCGACGGTGACGACCTCGTGCTCAAGCGCTACTACAACATCGGGTTCGCCGCGGATACTCCCGGCGGGCTGGTCGTCCCGGTCATCAAGGGCGCCGACGGCAAGGGGCTGCTCGAGATCGCTCGAGACCTCACCGAGCTGTCCGGGAAGGCACGCGATGGCAAGCTGGCGCCGGGGGACATGCAGGGAGCGTCGTTCACGATCTCGTCGCTCGGCGGCATCGGGGGCACCTCGTTCACGCCGATCATCAACGCGCCGGAGGTCGCCATCCTCGGCGTCAGCCGGTCGGCGATGAAGCCGGTGTGGAACGGCTCGGAGTTCGTGCCCCGCCTGATGGTGCCCCTGTCGCTGTCCTATGACCACCGGGTGATCGACGGCGCCGCCGCGGCCCGCTTCGTCGTCCACCTCGCCACCGTTCTCAGCGACCTGCGCCGGGCTCTCCTGTGAGCTCTACCACCGAAGTTCGCGTTCCCGACATCGGGGATTTCACCGACGTGCCGGTGATCGAGATCCACGTCTCCCCCGGCGACGAGGTCGGCGTCGAGGACCCCCTCGTCACGCTGGAGTCCGACAAGGCGACGATGGATGTGCCGGCGCCGTCCGCCGGCGTGGTCAAGCAGCTCAGCGTGAAGATCGGCGACCGGGTGAGCGAGGGCAGCGTGCTGCTGTCGCTGGAGCCAAACTCGGCGGCGCCCGCCGCCTCCGCTCCCCCATCCGCCGCGGAACCCGCGTCCGGATCGCCAACAGTGTCCCCCGACGCGGGTCAGCACGATGCTCAGGTGGTGGTGATCGGATCTGGCCCCGGCGGCTACACGGCGGCCTTCCGCGCCGCCGATCTCGGGCTGAGGACGATCCTGATCGAGCGCTACGAGACGCTTGGCGGGGTCTGCCTGAACGTGGGCTGCATCCCGTCCAAGGCCCTTCTCCATGCTGCGCGTGTGGTCGCCGAGACCGAGGAGATGGCGGCCCACGGAATCACGTTCGGCGAGGCGGTCGTCGACATCCCCGCCCTGCTCGAGTGGAAGCAATCGGTCGTCAACAAGCTGACCAGCGGGCTGAGCGGCCTCGCCAAGCAGCGGAAGGTCGAGGTGATCCAGGGGGTGGCGCGGTTCGCCGGGCCGAACTCGGTCTCGGTCGGCGAGCGCATCGTCACATTCGACAATTGCATCATCGCCGCCGGGTCCCAGGCCGCGACGCTTCCCGGCCTGCCCGACGATCCGCGCGTGATCGACTCGACGGCAGCGCTGTCGCCACCGGACATCCCGGAGCGTCTTCTCGTGATCGGGTGCGGGATCATCGGACTCGAGCTGGCGACGGTCTATGACGCGCTCGGATCGCGCGTGACGATGGTTGAGCTGCTCGACCAGCTGATCCCCGGATGCGACTCCGACCTCGTCCGACCGTTGCACAAGCGCATCTCGCAGCGCTACGAAGCGATCCACCTTGCCACCGAGGTCAGGTCGATCGAGGCCGAGGACGATGGGCTGCGGGTCCAGTTCTCGAACGAGACCTCCGAGCTGTTCGATCGCATCCTCGTCGCCGTCGGCCGCATACCGAACGGCCGCGCGATCGACGCGTCGACCGCTGGGGTCGAAGTCGACGAGCGCGGGTTCATCGCCGTCGATCGCCAGCTACGCACGAACGTGCCGTGGATCTATGCGATCGGCGACATCGTCGGTGGCCCGATGCTCGCGCACAAGGCTTCGCATGAGGGAAAGACGGCCGCCGAGGTGATTGCCGGCGTCCCAGGCGCGGAGTTCGACGCACGGACGATCCCGTCCGTCGCCTACACCGACCCCGAGGTCGCCTGGATGGGCCTGACCGAGACCGAGGCCCGCGCGGCCGGAATCGAGTACGAGAAGGCCGTGTTCCCGTGGGCGGCGTCGGGTCGTGCCCTTGGCCTCGGGCGCGATGAGGGAATGACAAAGCTCCTGTTCGAGCCCGAGACCAGGCGACTGCTGGGCGCCGGCATCGTCGGGGTGAACGCCGGCGACCTGATCGCCGAGACTGTCCACGCCCTCGAGATGGGCGCGAACGCCGAGGACATCGCGCTGACGATCCACCCCCACCCCACCCTCAGCGAAACCATTGGCTTCGCCGCCGAGATGGCCGAGGGCACGATCACAGATCTGATGCCGCCGCGCCGCGCTCGGCACTGAGCAGCGGCAGCAGGTCAGCGACGGTGTCCAGCGTCAGCGCCGGCGCCGGCGCCTCGCCAGCAGCAGCAACCCCACGGCGGCCACGACTACGCCGAGCTTGGCTGCGAACGGCGCCCGGCTGACCACGGATCCGCCCTCATCGCCACGCCTCGGCGCCGGCATGGCGAACTCCTCGGCGGCGAGGACGTCGTGGGGCTCGGGCACTCCGGTCGGGTCCTCGGGCAGCAGCACCGGACCGTGATGGAGGTCGGGATCCGGCGCCGGCATCGCAAACGCCTCCGCGGCGAGGACGTCGTGGGCGGGTTCACCTGTGGGCGTGCGCGGCTGGGACATGCTCGGAGATCATCGCAAACGCGGGGGCGTCTGGGGTCGCTCATTCGGCTATGACCCGAATCTGGGCCCTATCGGGCAGCACGATAATCTCAGCCTAGGCGACTCAGATCAGCCCCGAGCGGGCCTCGAATCTTGCTATCCTTCTGCTTATCACTGGTAAGCAACTAGCGAAAGTGAAGAAACTTAAATGAGTCGCCTACTCCTTGTCCCGCTAGAAGACGCAGTCGTCTTCCCGGGCATGTCGCTCACGCTGACCGTGGACGTCGGCGAGGAAGAGCGCGTATTGCTCGTGCCCAAGCACGAGCAGGACTTCGCGACCGTGGGTACGGTCGCTGAGGTCGCTGACCGGGTCAAGCTGCCTGGCGGCGCGAGGGCCGTGGTGCTGCAAGGGCTGCACCGTGGCGTCGCGGGCGCTGCGCAGACGCTCCCGGACGGCAGGCTGTACGTCGAGGTCGAGGAGCATCCCGATCCCGACAAGGGTCCGGTGGACGGACGCACCCGCAATCTTGAGCGGGAGTATCGCGCGGTGGTCGAGGAGATCCTCGAGCTCCGTGGCGACGATGGTCGCGTGGCGGCCTTCGTCCGCAGCATCACCGATGCAGGTGCCCTCGCCGACACGAGCGGCTATTCGCCCGACATCGGCTATGAGCAGAAGGTCGAATTGCTCCGCACGCTCGACGTGACCGAGCGGCTCGAGCTCGGCCTCAAGTTCCAGCGCGAGCGGCTCGCCGAACTCCAGGTCCGCAAGCGGATCCGGGACGACGTCGAGTCCGGCGCTGAGAAGCAGCAGCGCGACTACTTCCTGCGCAAGCAGATGGAGTCGATCCGCAAGGAGCTCGGCGAGGATGACGGTTCGATCGTGGAGGAGTACAGGACCAAGATCGAAGAGTCGGGCATGCCCGATGAGGTCCGCGAGCAGGCCGAGAAGGAGTTGGGCCGGCTCGAGCGGATGGGTGAGCAGAGCGCTGAGTCAACCGTGATCCGCACCTACCTCGACTGGCTGATCGCCGTGCCATGGAGCAACCGCTCCGACGAGCGGCTCGACCCCGTGCACGCTCGCGAGGTGCTGGACGCAGATCACGCCGGCCTTGAGGACGTCAAGGACCGGATCGTCGAGTACATCGCGGTCAAGAAGCTCCGGCAGGAGCGTGGCATCGTTGAGGACAAGCGCTCCGGCGCGATCCTGACGCTGATTGGACCGCCCGGTACCGGCAAGACCTCGATCGGCGAGTCCATCGCCCGCGCCACCGGCCGTGAGTTCGTCCGGATGTCGCTCGGCGGCGTTCGCGACGAGGCCGAGATCCGCGGTCACCGGCGCACGTACATCGGGGCCCTCCCGGGCCGGCTGGTGCGCGCGCTCAGGGACGCCGGGACTATGAACCCGGTGATCATGCTCGACGAGGTCGACAAGGTCGGCGCCGATTGGCGCGGTGACCCGAGCTCGGCGCTGCTCGAGGTGCTCGACCCGGCGCAGAATCACAGCTTCCGCGACCACTATCTCGACGTTGAGCTCGACCTGAGCAATGTGTTGTTCATCGCCACCGCGAACGTGGCCGACACCATCCCGGGACCACTTCTGGACCGGATGGAAGTGATCCGCTTCGACGGCTACACGACCAGCGAGAAGGTCGCGATCGCTCGCGGCTATCTGTGGCCGCGCCAGCTGGAGCGCAACGGGCTCCGGCCGGAGGAGGTCGAGATCTCCGACGAGCTGCTCAAGACGATCGCTATCGAGTACACGCGCGAGGCCGGCGTACGGCAGCTCGAGCGTGACCTCGGGACGCTGCTGCGCAAGACCGCGACGCTGATCGCGTCTGGTTCACGCGAGGCACCGCTGACGATCGACCTGGACGGGGTCCGCGACGCCCTCGGGCGCCAGCGCCACTTCCATGAGTCGGCGATCCGCACCGCCGTTCCGGGCGTCGCGACGGGCCTGGCTGTCACCGGCGCCGGCGGCGACGTGCTGTTCGTCGAGGCCACCGCGATGGCGGGCAAGCCGGGGCTGACGCTCACCGGCCAGCTCGGCGACGTCATGAAGGAGTCGGCGCAGATCGCCCTCTCCTATGTGCGCGGACACGCCGATGACCTCGGGATCGAGCCGAACGCGTTCGAGGATCGTTCGTTCCACGTCCACGTTCCGGCCGGCGCCATCCCGAAGGACGGCCCGAGCGCCGGCGTGACGATGACCACCGCTCTCACATCGCTGTTGAGCGATCGTCCCGTCAAGCACACAGTCGGAATGACCGGCGAGGTCACCCTCCAGGGTCGTGTGTTGCCAATCGGTGGGGTCAAGCAGAAGGTGCTCGCGGCGCACGCCGCCGGGCTCACCGATGTGGTCCTCCCCGAGCGCAACCGCGGCGATCTGGATGACGTGCCCGAAGAGGTCCGCGAGGCGATGAAGTTCCACTTCGCGATGACCATCGACGAGGTGCTGGATGTGGCTCTTGAATCCGCCCCCGTGGCATCCGCTGCGTAACGTTGCTCTTCCGATGCCCCGGCGAGCGTCTCTCCTCTCGCCGGGGCGTCGGTTGACCCAGGTCGGCCGGTGGTAGGTTGACGATATGACCACGATCACAGCCCCAGAAGAGCAACGCGTAGTCGACCAGGTTCCCAAGCAGCTCTACATCGCCGGTGAGTGGCGTGACGGGGCGAAGGGAACGCTGTCCGTCGAGGATCCTGCGACTGGCGAGTCGCTGTGCGACGTCGCCGACGCGTCCGTCGATGACGCCAAGGCGGCGCTCGACGCGGCCGTCGCGGCCGGACCCGAGTGGAGCCAGCATCCGCCCCGCGAGCGGGGCGAGATCCTCCGCCGTGGATTCGAGTTGATCGGCCAGCGGACGGACGAACTGGCGCTGCTGATGACGCTCGAGATGGGCAAGCCGCTTGCCGAGTCGAAGGCGGAGATCACCTACGGCTCGGAGTTCCTGCGCTGGTTCTCCGAGGAGGCGGTGCGGATCAACGGTCGTTATGCCGTGGCGCCGAACGGCCAGGGCCGCCTGTTGACGATGCAGCAGCCGGTCGGACCGTGCTTGCTGATCACCCCTTGGAACTTCCCGCTGGCGATGGGGACGCGCAAGGTCGGCCCCGCGATCGCCGCCGGTTGCACGATGGTCGTCAAGCCGGCCCAGCAGACGCCGCTGTCGATGCTGATGCTCGTCAAGATCCTCGAGGAGGCGGGGCTCCCGCCCGGTGTGCTCAACATCATCACCGCTTCCTCATCGGGCGAGACGATGGCTCCGCTGATCGCCGATCCGCGCCTGCGCAAGCTCTCATTCACCGGTTCGACCGAGGTCGGCCGCAGGCTGATGGCGCAGGCCTCGGACAACCTGCTGCGGCTCTCCATGGAACTGGGCGGCAACGCCCCGTTCATCGTGTTCGACGACGCCGATGTCGACGCCGCCGTCCAAGGCGCCATGATCGCGAAGATGCGCAACATCGGCGAGGCCTGCACCGCCGCCAACCGATTCCACGTCGCCGACTCGGTGGCGAGCGAGTTCGCCGAGAAGCTGGCGCAGAAGATGGGCGCGATGAAGGTGGGCCGCGGCACCGAGGACGGTGTCGAGGTCGGACCGCTCATCGACGCCACCCAGCGCAGCAAGGTCGCCGAGCTCGTCGAGGACGCCGTCGGCCGTGGCGCCAAGGCGCTCGTCGGCGGCCATGAGCGCGATGGCGCCGGATACTTCTACGACCCCACGGTCCTCATCGACGTGCCGGCCGATGCGCACCTCCTGAAGGAGGAGATCTTTGGCCCCGTCGCTCCCGTCCGGGGCTTCGACGACGAGGACGAGGCAATCGCGGCCGCCAACGACACTGAGTTCGGGCTCGTCGCCTACGTCTATACGTCCAACGTCAAGCGGGCGTTGCGCGTCGTCGAGAAGCTCGAGACGGGGATGGTCGGCCTCAACCAGGGCCTGGTGTCCAACCCCGCCGCTCCGTTCGGCGGCATCAAGCAATCCGGCTTCGGTCGCGAAGGCGGTCCCGAGGGCATCGAGGAGTACCTCGAGACCAAGTACGTGGCCATCAATCTGTAACGCTCTCCGCCGCCCTCGGCGAACCGCGCAAGGGAACCTGCGCGCGCTCAAGCTACGCGCGCGTCGGTCGATAAGGGACCACCAAGTCCCTGTCTGGGCGTAATCGCGCTCGGGGGTTACCGCTCAGGAGGCGGGGTTGTAATGAGCACCACAGATCAATTCAATGAGTTCGAGGTCGGCGACCTCGATGGCGAGCCGAAGCTCACGCTCGAGCTGGGCATGCACGAATGCGAGGCCCTCCGCACACGGCTGCTGAAGCCGGCGGCGGACGGAACCCTGTCGCTGGACGATCCGCTCGTCAACGGCGTGCTGACCAAGCTCGGACGGGCGCTGGACGCCGTCCACGCGGCGGAGAACGTTCGCCGTGAGCTCGAAGAGATGGGCCTGGACGTGAGCCACCTGACCGATGAGCAGGTTCACGAGCTTGGCCGTCGCGTGTCCGACGCAGTCGCGCCCGGGCATCGCAACTAGTCGCCGAAAGCCACAAAGACTCGTAGCCGATCGCGCCCTAGCAGAGGGCGCGATCGCGCGTCCAGATAAGTGCCCGGACCAGCGATTTCGTCCGAGTCGCTGAACCCTGCTGGACGTTTCGGGCCCCAGTCGATCGGGAAGCGTCGATTGCGAACGGCAATCTCCCCCACCTGAACTGGAGGTTCGAACATGGGACTCGGCACGTCGCTGTTCTTGATCGCAGTAGGCGCAATCCTTCGTTTTGCCGTGACCGTTACCACGAAGGGTTTCAACCTGCACACGATTGGCCTGATTCTGATGGTGATCGGCGTGATCGGGCTCGTGATCTCGCTGTTCTGGATGACCGTGTGGGCCAGGCGCCGGGACGAGGTCGCACCGGTGGTCGATGACCGCCGCACGACCCGCCCGCCTGAGACTTACGCTCGCTGAACCGGCGCCGAGAGGCGCCCCGCGCAGGGGCTTGCCGAGAAACGCAAAGACGATTTGCGTTTCACGGCCAGCCTTCCAATCAGCGGTCCTAGAGGTTGCCGTCGCCGTCGGAGGGCGCGCCCTGGTTATCGCTGTCCCGGTCCCCCGCGTTGGCCCCCTGCGGGATTCCCGACGAGCTCGCCTGCGAGGACGATGCTGCCGGCGCCGCCGACGAGCTAGTCGATGATGGCGAGCCGCCGCCGCCTCCGCAGCCGGCCAGCGCCAGCGCCAGCACGACGAGCAGTCCGCTCAAGAATTGCCATCTCCGGTTCGATTTGGTGGTCATGTGTGGATCCTCCATGGTCGGTACGTGTTGCTCGCGACACCACCCGTGGCGTCTAGCAACGAGGACGCCGAACCAGAGGGATCCATTCCCGCGTGGCGATAAGAGCTCAACGCCGAACTCGACCTGCGCTGGCGGCCAAGTTTCGCAAGTGATTGCCGGACCCATGTACCCTCATGACAGTTCATGGCGTACGCGGAGCAGACGACCAGGATGAGGGGCCCGATCAACGAGCAGGCGCCGGCGCTCGCCCATGAGTGGAGGCGGCTGACACGCGGGGCAACGGCGGTCGCGCTCCTGACCGCGCCGGCGTTCTTCCTCATCCTCTACGACACCAACAACCTGAGCCTGTTCTGGGCGCTGATCATCACGATCATCGCCGTCCTTATGTTCCGCGGGCTCGTGGAGGTCCTGGCCCGGAAGTTCATCCCGTCGCCGAGCCTGTACGGAGCCGACGCCCAGCTCAAGGATGAGGACATCGTCGCGCGCCGGCGCTACTGGTACTGGCGCACGAAGTACCGGCGGCTGCCGATCCTGATCGGCGCGATCCTGTTGCTGCTGGCGCTCTGCCAGCTGCTGTTCGCGTTCGCCGGGATCAGCGCGCCGTTCTTCCATCCGTTCGATGGACTGCGGCAGATCTTCCCGGCCGACTCGCTCCCCCAGCTGGCGCTGGTCTTCATCCAGCTGCCGCTGCTGTTCTTCGTCAACTTCGCGATCTTCTTCGGCCCGTTCCTGTTTTTCGCGATCCGGCAGATCCGAGGCTACGAGCCCGGCGACGCCAGCTGGGGCGTGAAGATCGACGACGTCCGCGGCCAGGCCGAGGCCAAGGAGGAGATCACCCGCGTCATCACCCTGTGGCAGTCGGGCGAGGAGTTCGAGAAGGCCGGCGGCAAGCGCGAGCGCGGGCTGCTGTTCCTCGGGGCCCCCGGCACCGGCAAGACGATGATCTCCAAGGCGATCGCGACCAACTTCAACTGCCCGTTCGTGACGATCCCGGGCTCGGGGTTCGCGGGCATGTTCATCGGGATGGACGCGATCACGGTCCAGTTCCTCGCCCACAAGGCCCGCAAGCTGGCGAAGAAGTGGGGCGGCCAGTGCATCGTCTTCATCGACGAGATCGACGCAGTCGGCACGCGCCGCCAACGCTCGGCGCATCGGCCAGCGAGCGCCGAGCCACTGTCGATTCACGACTTCTGCTTCTTCGGCCCGAACGGCTCGCTCACGCCGACTGGCGATCTCGTGATCGAGTCGCGGGCATGGCGCGAGCGGCTGTTTGCCCAGCGCGCGGAGTCGTTGCAGACCGGCTACGCAACGTTCACCGAGCGGACCACCGAACGGATCCGGCGGTTGTACCCGGGGTTCGGGATGGGCGGGGGAGGCGGCATGGCGCTGAACCAGCTGCTGGTCGTGATGGACGGGATCGACGAGCCTCCGATGGTCCGCAAGTTCATGACCAACCGCTTGAACACGTTCCTCGACGCGATGTTCGTGATCCCGCAGAAGGTCGGCCCGGTCAAGTTGCGTCTGGCCCCGCCGCAACCGCGGGAGGAGCAGATCTACTTCATCGGTGCGTGCAACGTCCCGATCACAGTGCTCGACCCGGCGCTGACGCGCCCGGGCCGTATGGGCCGCCACATCTGGTTCCGCACGCCCACCAAGGACGACCGGCTGACATCCTCGACCTTTACATCAACAAGGTCGATCACGAGCCCGATCTTGACACCGACCGCCGTCGCGACGAGCTGGCCCGGATCACCAACGGCTACTCCCCGTCGATGATCGAGCAGTGCTGCTCGATGGCGCTGACGATCGCCCACTCCGAGGGCCGTCGGCGGTTCGGCTGGCATGACATCGTCGAGGCGATGACGACCGTTGAGATCGGGCACCGCGCAGAACATCGAGTACATCCAAGAAGAGACGCGGGCCGTGGCGATCCACGAGGCGGGCCATGCCGCGGCCGGCCACGTGTATCATGGAGAAGGACGTGCTCTCGACGCGGCTGTCGATTCGCAAGCGCGGCGGCTCGCTCGGGCCACTACCAGAGCATGGAGAAGGACGAGCGCTTCTCGCACGTTCCGCAGCCACGTGATGGGCTCGCTGATCATGACGCTCGGGGCGATGGCCGCCGAGCACGTGTTCTACGGCGAGAACTCCGGCGGCGTCAGCGGCGATGTCGTACACCGCGACCGCCACGCGCCGCGTTCGATGGTCGGCGATTTGCGCGATGGGCCCCGATCCGGTCACGATCAAGCAAGCATCGACGTCGACGAGGATTCATGAGGACGTGCTCAAGCGGCTCGAGCGGATCGGCGAACACGATCATGAATCGCGCCAGCGGCGGCGCGCGATGTTCAACGAGAACCCGCTCGGCGCGGTACTCGGCGACCGCGACAAGCGTCGCGCCGCCGCCCAGATCCTGGGACAGGCGTACGTCAGCGCCTACGCGCTGATGTGCGACCAACCGCGAGCAGCTTCGAGTCGGATCGCCGAACACGTTGATCGACCGCAAGGAGATGTACGGCGACGAGGTCGTCGACCTACTCAACAGCGTCGGGCTGCAAGCGGCCAGAGATCGACCTCATGGATGACAGCACATGGCCGACGGTGTGAACGATTCGCAAGCAGCTCGTGAGCGCCGTCGACGACGCCGCCGAGACGATCGCTCCCCCGCGCGGGGAGCCTTGCCCGCGGCCGCTACGCGGGCGGTGAGCCCTCGCCCCACTCGCACAAGTTCCTGATCGCGACGGTCGCCCTGTCCGTGGTGGCGATCGCCGCCATCGCGATCTCGCTGTCGGTGCTGCTCAGCCCGAGCAGCCACACGACCGAGGCGGCGTGGTCCGCGTGGTCGCCCCCGGACAGCGGGCTAGCCGGCGAGCGCGATATCGCCAACGAGATCTCGCCGCTGTACCGCGCCAGCCCGGCCAGCCAGCTCGTCCTTGCGACCGTCCACAACCTGTCGGACACGGGCACGACCACCGAGATCGCGCTGCGCGATCCGACCAGCGGAAGCCTGTCGGCGATCTCGGGGACGAGCGCCGTGTACACGATGTGCGGGCTCGGGCCGAGCTGCTCGATCTCGACCGGCACGCCGTCGCAGGCTCGGTTGCTGCTGCTGCGCCGCGAAGCGCTGGAGCTCGCCCTCTACACGTTCAAGTACATCAACGGGGTCGACAACGTCGTGGCGATCCTGCCGCCCGGGACCTCGCAGCAAACATCTCGGCTGACCAGCACTCCCCCAGCTCCCGGCAAGACATCGAAGACGATTCCGGTCGACCTCGCCGTCGTCTTCCAGAAGCAGGGGCTGCAGCACTTCCTCACCCAGCCGCTGCACGACACGCTCCCGAGCAGCTCCCGCCGACCATCGGCGAGATGGCGAACGCGCCCGAGGCCGAACTGGTCAGCGTGATCACGGGCCAGGCGATGTTCACCCAGCAGCTGATACAGGGCCAGGACGGAAGCAGCGTCCTCGTTCTGAGCCCAGCGCCGGCGCAGTAGCCGGGGTCTTACCGCCGGTCCTGCTCAGGACGGTCTCGCCTGGGCTCGTAGCCTTCGCACTCCGCGACCGGCAGACGGGGATAGCGCGGGAATCGGTCGGGCTCCGTCCGCGAGCGCAGGCACAGCGAGAACTCGGAGCCCCGGGTGTTGCGGATCACGTGCTGGCTGACGCAGGAATCGCACAGGCCGGCCGGCGGCCTCGTCATCGCCGCCGGAAAACCGTCATCCGCGCGTCAGCTCCTCGATCGCCAGCACGAATGAGGCGTAAGGCTGACCGGTGACCTGGCGCATGGCCGCCTCGCAAGTCCGGTTGCTCGAGATGCAGGCGTCGAATCGCCGACCGGCGAGCTCCGCCGCCGTGTCGCGGACCGCCGAAGCCGGGAGCTCGGGATGGAACCAGCCACGGTCGCCGGCCATCCCGCAACAGCCCGTGGCTGCGGGGACCACCACTTCGTCGGACATCAGCGAGGCGATTTCGACCAGCTTCCCGGATAGACCCAGGTGACGGGAGGCGCAGGTGGCATGAACGACGACGTTGGTCAGCTTGCGTCGGAGCTCCAGACGAGCGAGCAGATGGTCGTGAACCCACGCGATCGAGTCGAGCACCTCGACGCCGTCGGGCATGACCTCGGAGACCACCCCGTGCGTGCACGAGCTCGCGTCGATCACTACCGGCAACCGGCCCCCGTCGCTCCAGCGCCGGAGCGCTTCACGCGTCCGCGCGGCCATCAGCTCGTGGCCCTGTCGGTAGCCCTTGGAACTCCACGGCGTTCCGCAGCAGTGGCCGGGGACGTCGTCGGGAATCCACAGCGGCAGGCCCGCCCTCGCCGAAAGCGCCACGAGCGCCTCGGGCACCGTCGGGTGGATGGCACGGTCGTGATCGTTGCCGAAGATCCGGTTGATGCACGCCGGCATGTAGACGGCAGCCGCACCCTCGCGTACGGTGAACGGAAGCTGCGAGGGGGCAGCCGGCGGGATGCTCGCGCGCCATGCCCGCGCCGCTGACCCGCCGAAGCGCAGGCCAGTCCGGGCCGCGCGTTCGACCGCTCCGTAGCGGCCGGCCAGGGCCGCCGCGGCGCGTTCGGCGCCCTCTCCGTGCTCGGCGTGGCGGAGGTCCTTGATCAGCGTGCCGGTGTCGATTGCGACCGGACAGGCCTACTTGCACGATCCATCGACGGCGCAAGTCTCGACTCCGTCGTATTCGTACTGCGCCAAGAGCGCCCGCTCGACGGGGGATCCGCCGTCCTGCCGGGCGAGCTCGCGCCGCAGGGCGATCCGCTGCCGGGGCGTCGTCGTGACGTTTCTCGACGGGCACACCGGCTCGCAGAACCCGCACTCGATGCACTTGGTGACCGATTCCTCGATCTCCGGCATCGACTTGAGATTGCGCAGATGCACTCCCGGCTCGCGGTTGAGCACGATCCCCGGCGCGAGGATGCCACCGGGATCCGCGAGCTCCTTGACCCTCCACATCAGCTTCGTAGCCGCGGATCCCCACTCCTGCTCGACGAACGGAGCCATGTTCACCCCGGTTCCATGCTCTGCCTTGAGCGAGCCCCGGTACTTGGAGACGATCAGCTCGACGAGAGCATTCATGAACGCGTCGTAGCGCTCCATGTCGGACTCCTCGCCGAAGCTCGGCGTCAGCATGAAGTGGAGGTTGCCGGCCGAGGCGTGGCCAGCGACCCCCTGCAGGAACCCGTGCTCGCCGAGCAGCGCGCGGATGTCCTCGGCGGCCTCCGCGATCCGGGCCGGCGGCACGCAAACATCTTCGAGAATCAGCTGCTGACCCGGCGCGCGCATCGATGCGAGCAGCCCGTGCAACCCTTCCCTGACGTGCCAGAGCATCGCGATCTCCTCGCGATCGTGCGAAAACCGCGGCGGCTCGCTCGGCGTGTGCTGCGCCAGGATCTCGAGCGCACGGGCCTCGAGATCGTCGAGCGCGGACGCGTCGTCGGAGCGGAATTCGATCAGGAGGGCGGCGGACTCGAGCGGAAGCTCCTTCCACTCCTCCGGGGTACCGGGCATGTTGTAGGAGGCGGCGACGAGCGTTGGCGCGACCATCAGCTCGGTCGCCGTAGCGCCGGATGCAACCAGCGGACCGACGGCCTCCGCAGCGCTTCTCAGGTCCGGAAACAGCGCAAGCGACAGAATCGTGTAACGCCCGACAGGCACCGTCTCGAACACAGCCTCGGCCACGAACGCGAGTGTTCCCTCCGAGCCGATGATCAGCCGGCGGAAGATCTCGACGGGGGTCTCGCCGTCCAGAAACGCACACAGCCGATATCCCATCGTGTTCTTGATGCTGAACTTCCTCCGCACGAGCTCGGTCAGCTCTGAGTCGGCGCGCAGCTCGTCGCGGATCTGCCTAAGCCCCTCGGCCAACTCGGGCGCGCCCTCCGTGAACCGCTCCTCAGCATCGGGCGCCGCGGTGTCGATCACGGTGCCGTTGGCGAGCACGAAGGTCATCGCGCTCACCGTGCTGTAGGAGTCGGCGGTGATGCCACACCGCATCCCGCCGGAGTTGTTGGCGATCACGCCGCCCACGCACGCGATGTCGGTGCTGGCCGGATCCGGCCCAAGCCTGCGTCCGTGACGGGCGAGCAAGCGGTTGACGTGGCCGAGGACCTTCCCGGGCTGGACCCGGACCCGGGCGCCACCGTCCTCGATCCGGACGCGCTGCCAGTGACGCCGTACGTCGACCAGGATCGAATCGGTCTGGGACTGCCCGTTCAGCGATGTGCCCCCGGCGCGGAAGACCAGCGGAGCGTCGCGGCGACCCGCGAGCGTGACGAGCTTGCGCATGTCCTCGATGTCCCGCGGCGTCACCACGGCCTTCGGTATCAGCCGATATGGGCTCGCGTCTGACGCGTACCTGACCAGATCGAGGGCTCGGGTCAGCACCTGCTCGGCGCCGAGGGCCGCGACCAGCTCGCCGCGGAGGGGCTCGGGGGTTCCGTCGGCGACCCAGTCCGGTGCGCGATCAGCTACCGCAGTCATTCCTGACTGGACCCTACAGCGCAGCGGGCAGCACCCTCTACCGAGTGTGAGGCCGTAGCATCCCGCCGGTGGTCCGACCTGTCACGGTCGTGGTTCGGTGAGCATGCGGCTGGTGATCATCGGCGCGGGCGCGATCGGGGGAGTCGTCGGCGCCCGCCTGTACGAGTCCGGGAGCGAGGTGTTGCTGCTCGCGCGCGGCGCCAATCACGATGCCATCGCCTCCCACGGCCTGACGCTCGAGACGCCTGATCAAAGGATCACGCTGCCGATCCCGGTCGTGCGCTCGCCCGACGACGTGACCTTCACCGCTGACGACGTCGTCCTGATCGCCACCAAAAGCCAGGACACCGAGGCAGCACTCGAGGCGCTCCGCGAGGCGGCGCCGATCACCACGCCGGTGGTGTGCGTGCAGAACGGGGTCGAGAACGAGCGCGTTGCGGCGCGCCGTTTTGCCAGCGTCTACGGCGCGGTGGTGATGGCGCCGACAGCCCACCTCGAGCCGGGTGTCGTCCAGTCGTACGGGACGGCGCTGACCGGCGAGATCGACGTCGGGCGCTACCCGAGCGGCGTCGACGAGCGCTGCTATCAGATCTGCGGCGCGCTCAGAGCCGCCCGGTTCGGCTCGGCGCCCAGGACCGACATCATGCGCTTCAAGCACGCGAAGCTGATCGCCAATCTCGGCAACGCCGTCCAGGCGATCTGCGGCCCGGACTCCGGAGCCGACGAGCTGCTGGAGCGGGTGCGAGAGGAGGGTCGCGCCACCTTGCGGGCGGCGGCGATCGAGTTCGCCGCCGACGACGTGACCGACGTCCGCGGGCGGTGGGAGCGATGGAAGATCGGCGAGATCGAGGGCCGTCAGCGCGCCGGCGGGTCGACCTGGCAGAGCATCGTCCGGGGTACCGGGACCATCGAGACCGACTACCTGAACGGGGAGATAGTTCTTCGCGGGCGCCAGGTGGGTCTGCCGACGCCGGTCAACGAATTGCTGCAAGCCCTCGCGCACGAGACGCTGCGCGATCGCCACGCGCCGGGCTGGCTGTCCCCCGACGAGGTGCTGGCGCGTCTCGACTAGGGACCGAACGGCGCGCGCGCCCCGGTAGGCTGGTTTGGTGCGCGTTGTTATCGCAGGTGCCCACGGCGGGATCGCGATGAGGCTCAGCTGGCTGCTCGCGGCACGAGGCGACACCGTCACCGGTCTGATCCGCAATCCAGACCAGGCCACCGAAGTCCGGGCGACGGGCGCAGACCCAGTCGTCTGCGACCTCGAGCACGCCACGATCGAGCAACTCGCCCAGGCGGTGGGCGACGCCGATGCCGTTGTCTTCGCCGCGGGCGCCGGCCCAGGTAGCGGTGGCGCTCGCAAGCTGACGATGGATCGCGACGGCGCGATCAAGTTGCTGGAGGCGACCGAGAAAGACTCCCAGCGGTATGTGATGGTGAGCGCCGTCGGGGCCGAGGACCCCCCGAGCGGCGATGACGTGTTCAGCGTGTACCTGCGCGCGAAGGCTGAGGCAGACGCAGCGGTTGGGGCGAGCGATCGTGACTGGACGATTGTCAGGCCCGGGCGGCTCACCGACGATCCGGGCACCGGCCGTGTGCGGCTGCAGTCAACGCCGTTTCGCGGAGAGATCCCGCGTGATGACGTCGCCGCGGTGCTCGACCTCGTGCTCCACGAACGGCGAGCGAACCATCAGATCCTGTACGTCAACGGCGGATCCGACCCAGTCGAGGTCGCGTTGGAGCGGGCATGCCCCTAGGCTCGCGTTGGAGCGGCGTTAGCGGCGGCTCACGCTCCCGGGCACAGCTGCCGATATCCGGCCTATAGGCGGGCGCCCACGCTGGAAGGGCCGCCTCGCGCGGGGTGAGCGTCGGCGCCTCACCGCCCGCCGCAACTCACTCAACTGCGCCACCCCTCGGGCAGCAGGCGCGCGCGTGAGTCACTATACTTTATGAAGTATGCTTACGTTCCGGCGGCTGCTCGGTTTTCTGCGTCCCTATCGAAAGGGCGTCGTGTGGTCGTTCGCGCTCGCGTTCGGCTCGATCGGGTTCACGGTTCTGATCCCGGCCATGACCGGGGTCGCGATCAACGCGATCCGCTCGGGCCACAAGCACGACCTCGTGATCTGGGCGGTGGCGATCGTGGTTGCTGCCCTCGGGCGTCTGGTCTTCAGCGTGCTGCGCCGGCTCGTCGCCGGAAGGGTCTCGCTCGGCGTCGAGTTGGATCTGCGCAACAGCTTGTACGGGCACCTGCAACGGCTCGAGCTCTCATTCTTCGACGGCCAGCAGACCGGCCAGCTGATGTCGCGCGCGACGGTCGACCTGCAGGCTGTGCGTTTCTTCCTCGGCTACGGGCTGATCTTCATCGCCCAGTCGGTGTTGTCGATTCTGCTCGCGGCGGTGGCGATGTTCCTGTTGCAGCCGCTGCTGGCCGCGCTGTCGCTGGCGCCGGTGCCGTTCGTTGTCCTGATCGCCAATCGCTACGGCCGCCGCTCGCGGCCTGCCATCCAGGAGGCCCAGCAGCGGATCGCCGAGCTGACCGCAGAGGCTGAGGAAAACGTCTCTGGGGTCCGCGTCGTCAAGGCGTTCGCGCAGGAGGAGCGGCAGCTCGGCCGCTTCGAGCACTCCGTCGAGCGCGTGTTCGACCAGCAGATGATCGCAACCCGGATCCAGGCGTTCTACGGCCCGATGATCAGCCTGCTGCCCAACCTCGGGCTGGCGATCATCCTGCTCGTCGGAGGCCGTGAGGTGATCGACGGAACCCTCAGCCTCGGTGCGTTCACCGCCTTCTACGCCTATCTCTTGTTGCTGATCTCGCCGATGCGGACACTCGGCTACATGCTCAGCGCGGCTCAGCGCGCAACCGCGTCGGGCGCGCGGATCTTCGAGATCCTCGACCGCGAGCCGCGGATGACGGTCCCCGCCGGCGCGCCGGCGCTTCCGGACGGACCGGGCAGGGTCACGCTCGAGGACGTCAGCCTGACCTTCGACGGCAGCAACCGCCCCGCGCTCGACGGGATCAACCTCGACGTGCAGGGCGGCAGCACGGTGGCGCTCGTCGGCGCGATGGGCTCGGGCAAGACCGCGCTCGTTTCGCTACTGCCGCGGCTCTACGACGTCACGGCGGGATCGGTCCTGATCGACGGCGCCGATGTCCGCTCGGTCGACCTCGGGAGCCTCCGGCACGAGATCGCGATCGTCAACGACGATCCGTTCCTGTTCTCCGCCACCGTCCACGACAACATCGCCTACGGCCGGCCGAACGCCACCCGCGAGGAGGTGGAGCGCGCTGCGCGCGCCGCCCAGGCCGATGGGTTCATCCAGAAACTGCCTAAGGGTTATGAGACGCTGGTCGGCGAGCGCGGGCTCACCTTGTCGGGCGGCCAGCGCCAGCGAGTTTCGATCGCCCGCGCGATCCTCGCGCAGCCGCGCATACTGATCCTCGACGACGCCACCTCATCGGTGGACGCGTCGACCGAGCAGGAGATCAAGCTCGCGCTCCGGGAGGTGATGGAGGGCCGGACGACGTTCGTGATCGCTCACCGGCTCTCGACGATCGCGCTCGCGAACGACATCGTTGTGCTTGAGGACGGTCGGCTCGCCGACCGCGGCAACCACGATCAGCTGCTCGAGAGCTCCGACCTGTACCGAGAGATCGTCGAGAAGGGGATGCCCGACCGGGTGTTCATGACCCGCAAGCCGCTCGAGGCGGAGGTGGCAGGCCTGTGAAGCACCACGGACACCTGACCGAGCTTCGGCGCCGTCTACGCGCAACCGGGGGGCGCGGCCGCAAGCTGCACGCCCTAGCGCGGCTGCTCGCGCCGTACCGGTGGCGTGTGATCGCGATGTTCACGTCGCTCGTGGTCGGGACCGCGGCGGCCCTGGCGCCAGCGCCACTTGCCAAACTCGCGATCGACAACGGCATCGAGCACCACGACGTGGCCGTGCTCGATTGGGTCGTGGTCGCGTTCCTGGTCTCGGCCGTGGTTTACGCCGTCGCCTCCTACCTGCAGACCTATCTCGTCGGCTGGGTCGGCCAGCGGGCGCTCCAAGACCTGCGCGTCCAACTGTTCACGCACCTGCAGCGACTGTCGATCAGTTTCTACTCGCGCAACCGCGCCGGTGTGATCATCTCGCGGCTGACCAACGACGTCGAGGCGCTCGACCAGCTCGTCGAGGACGGAATGGCGACGCTGTTCCAGTCTGGGTTGATGTTGATCGGGGTCGTCGTGATCCTGATGGTGCTCGACTTCCACCTGGCGCTGCTGACGTTCCTAGCGCTTCCGATCCTGGCCTTGGGCGCGTTCGCGTTCAGGATCGCCTCGGCCGACGCCTACCGGCTGACGCGGGACAAGATCGCTGCGATCACGGGCTACCTCCAGGAGACGCTGTCCGGGATCCGCGTGGTTCGCGCCTTCGGCCAGGAGCCGCGCCACATCAAGCGCTTCGCCGAGCTCAACGAGGAGAACCGTGAGGCCAACATGGTCACCGTGAACCTCAACGCGGCCTACTTCCCCGGTGTCGAGCTCCTGTCTGCGCTTGTCACCGTCGAGATCCTCGTAATCGGAGGGATCGAGGCGCTGAACGGCCACACCACGACCGGCGTTGTGTTCGCGTTCATCGCCGCGCTCAACAACTTCTTCGATCCGATCCAGCAGCTCTCACAGCTGTATACGACATACCAGTCCGGGATGGCGGCGCTCGACAAGATCCTAGAGCTGCTCGCCGAGGAGCCCGACCTGGTCGACGCCCCGGACTCGATCGAGCTGCCGCGGATCCGGGGCGAGCTCCGCTTCGACGACGTCTCTTTCCGCTACGGGACCGATCCCGAATCGCCGTGGGCGCTGCGCGACCTGGACCTGGTGATCCCGCCGGGGCAGACCGTCGCGCTGGTCGGCGCCACCGGCGCCGGCAAGTCGACGTTCGCCAAGCTCGCTGCCCGCTTCTACGACCCTACCGAGGGGAGCATCAAGATCGACGGCCACGACCTGCGTTCGGTGACCGCGGACTCGCTGCGCTCACAGATGGGGATTGTGCCCCAGGAAGGATTCCTGTTCAGCGGCACGGTTCGGGAGAACCTCGCCTTCGGCCGCAGCGACGCCACTGACGCCGAGATCCGCGCGGCGGCGCACGCCGTCGGCGCGGCCGACTTCATCGAGGCACTCGAGCACGGCTACGACACGCAGGTCGGCGAGCGTGGCGTCCAGCTCTCCGCCGGTCAGCGCCAGCTCCTGGCGTTCGCCCGGGCGCTGGTCGCTGATCCGCGGATCCTCGTGCTCGACGAGGCGACCGCCAACGTCGATGTTCATACCGAGAGCTTGATCGAAGAGGGGATGCGACGGCTGCTGGCGGGACGGACAGCGATCGTGATCGCCCACCGGCTCTCGACGATCAGGCACGCGGGCCGGATTGTCGTGATCGAGCACGGCGAGATCGTGGAACAGGGAACCCACGAGGAGCTGCTCGACGCCGGCGGCTACTACTGGCGGCTGTACCGCGACTGGGCCGAGCAGGCGGCCGCGTGATCTCGGTAACGGCGCTGTCGACGACGCCTGTCAAGGGGTTACGCCTTCACCGCGTCGACGCCATCGATCTCGGCCGCGAGGGTGCGCGGGACAACCGCCGGTTCTTCCTGATCGATAGCCGTGACCAGATGCTGAACGCGAAGCGGCTCGGCGGGCTCCAGGCCGTGATCGCCGAGCTGGACGGGGAGCGGCTGTCGTTTCGCTTTCCCGGCGACCGCGTCGTCGAGGCAGAAGTCGACCTCGGCAGCGAGATCACGACGAGCTTCTTCTCCGAGCCGCTCGAGGCGAGGGTCGTTCTCGGGCCTTGGGCGGAGGCGATGTCCGAGCATCTGGGCGAGCCCGTGCGATTGGTCCAGCCGGCTGGGGGCGGGGTCGACCGTGGCCTGGCCGGCGCGGCGTCGCTGATCTCCCGCGCATCGCTCGCCACCCTGGCGGAGGCTGCCGGCGAGCCGGAGATCGACGCTCGGCGGTTCCGGATGCTGGTCGAGGTCGACGGCATCCCCTCACACGTCGAGGACCGCTGGGTCGGCCGCGGCGTGAAGATCGGTGACGCCGTCGTCCGCTTCAAGGGTCACGTCGGCCGGTGCCTGATCACGAGGCGCCATCCCGAGACAGGAGAGATCGATCTCCCCACATTGAATGCACTGGCGAGCTATAGGCGCGGGCTCCCGACGACCGAGCCCCTGCCGTTTGGGATCTACGGTGAGGTGCTCGAGGCGGGCGGGGTCCATGTTGGCGATCCGGTGAAGATCGTCGACTAGGCTTCGCTCTCGATGAACTCTGAACGAGTCCACGTCGAAGTCGCCGACCATGTTGCGACCGTCACCCTGACCCGCCCGGACAAGCACAACGCGCTGGACATCCCGATGTTCGAAGGGATCGTCGGGGCGGCGGCACAGGTGAGCAAGGAACCGGGCATGCGCGCCGTCGTCCTGCACGGCGCGGGGCCGAGCTTCTGCTCGGGGCTCGATGTGATGAGCGTCATGTCCGCCGGGCAGGGGCTGGACGGGCTGACCGATCCGCTCCGCGGCGAGGTGCCGAACTGGTTCCAGCGAACGGCCTACGACTGGATCGCGCTGCCGATACCGGTGATCGCAGCTGTGCATGGCACCTGCTTCGGTGGCGGTCTCCAGATCGCCCTCGCGGCCGACATCAGAATCGCCACACCCGACGCCCGCCTGTCGGTAATGGAGATCAGGTGGGGGCTGATTCCCGATATGTCGATCACCCGCACGCTGCCGCGCCTGGTCGGGATCGACGTCGCCAAGGAGCTCACATACACCGGGCGGGTCTTCAGTGGCGAGGACGCTCTCAGGCTCGGCGTCGTCACGCACGTCTCCGACGACCCATTCGGCTCGGCGCGCCAGCTGGCGGAGGAGATCGCGACGAAGTCCCCGGATGCGATCCGTGGCGCCAAGCGCCTCTATAACGAGGGGTGGAATCTGCCGGCGCCGGACAGCCTTCGGCTCGAGGCCGACATCCAGCGGACGCTCGTCGGTTCCCCCAACCAGCTCGCGGCGGTGACCGCGGGCATCACGAAGCAGCCGGCTGAATTCGTCGACCCTGACCCTGGCGTGGCCCCACGGTCTGACCGCGCCGAGATCCACGATCCCGACGTCTCGCCGACGCGTTCCTGACCTGTCCCGGCAGCATTCGGATCGACCGGATTCGGCTATTCTCAGACCCCGACTGTGCGGGGTCGTCTAATGGCAAGACGCCAGCCTCTGGAGTTGGTTATCGGGGTTCGAGTCCCTGCCCCGCAGTTAGTTCCTGAGCTAGTGTCCCGGGTGACTTGCGCGTTCTCGGCCTACCCATCGAGTCGCCACAGACGGTTGTCAACCGGATGGTCTCGGACCTGGCTGCCGTGGCCCGTCTGGCCCGCCTCGCGCCTGCGCAGTTTGACCGCTTGCTGGAGCTGGGCGAGGAAGTCACGGCGATCGGGCGGGCCGTGCTCGAAATCGCAGAGAGGCTCGACGAGCGGGCCGACGCGATCATGATGCTCGGCGAACGACTCGACATGCGGGCCGAGGAACTGGTCCAGATGGGCACCGAGATGCGCGAGGTGGGGCACCGGATCGACAGTCGGGGCGGGGAGATCGTCGACAGCGCGAACAGGGTCGTCGAGACCGGCAACGAGCTGATCACGGTGCTGCCGGCGGTCGAGCGTGCACTCGAGATGACGACGCCGCTGGAGGGGGCGATCGATCGGTTCGGCCGCCTCGTCGATCGGCTGCCTGGCGGAGCTCAGCGCCGGCGTCCGGAGAGCCCTTCGGCCACAGATGAGCCGATGATCGTCGACGCCGAGGACGAACTTCCGGACAGCGGGCCCTAGACCGAGCTGAGGTCGGTCGAGAGATCGCCCAGCTGCCCGGCGATATCGTCCAACTGCGCCTGCGACGCGCAGCAGGCGGGCGGCGTGCGTCAGATCCTCCGAACGCCCGATCGAGAGAGCGCCGGCGACGCGCCCGTCCTTCAGGTACCAGACGATGAACTCCCCGTCGTCGATCGAGCCGCGAATGATCTCCTCGTCCCAGTCGAAGGCGGGGCCGACGTACTCGAGCGACACCCAGTCGGAGAGGTCCGAGAAGAAATAGGGCACAACGTCGTGGGGCTTGTCGTGGCCGAGCATGTTGAGCGCCACCGTCCGGCCCTGACTGAAGGCCACGTCCCAGTGCTCGATCCGGAGCGAGCGGCCGCCGTGAACGACGCTTTCGTATTCGGCGACGTCGCCGGCGGCGAAGATTCCGGGCACCGGTGTCTGCAGCCGTGAGTCGACGCGGACTCCCCCCGTCTCCCCCAGCTCCAGCCCGGCGCTGCGGGCGAGCATCACGTCCGGCGCCGCACCGACGCCGATCACCACAGCGTCGGCCTCGAGCTCGTGCCCGCGTTTGGTGATGACGCGGGTCACGCGGCCGTCGACGCCCTCGAACCGATCGAGCTCGTCATCGCCGCACACGGTGATCCCGTGTTCTGCCAGCCGGTCGTGTAGGAACCGGCCGGCCTCCATCCCGAAGCCACGGCTCAGCGGGACGGGCTCGATCATCACCATCGAGCAGGAGCTGCCCAGCTCGGTGAGCGACGCCGCCACCTCGCTGGCGATGTAGGAGCCGCCGATCATGACGACCCGCTTGCCGGCCGCGTCATCGCGGATCGAGTCGCTGTTGCCAAGCGTCCGCAGGTAGTGGATCCCTTCCAGATCGCACCCGGGGACGTTCAGCCGACGCACGCCGGCGCCGGTGGCGACCAACGCTTTGTCGAACGTGACAACGTCCTTCGTCGAGAGCGTGGCGGTTCGCGCTGCAATGTCGAGCTTCGTGACCGAGGTCCGCGTCAGCGCCTCGATCCCATGACCCTCGTACCAGTCGGCGGGCCGGAACAGCGTGTCCTCGCGGGACTCCTTGCCCCGGAGATAGCCCTTGGAGCAAGGCGGCCGGTCATAGGGCAGATCGAGTTCGCGCCCGGCCAGGAGGATCGAACCTTCCGCGCCGGACTCGCGCAGCCATCGCGCGCAGTTGCCCGACGCCAGCCCTCCACCGATCAGCAGGTAGTCGACCCGGCGGTCAGACATCCCTGCCGACCGCGGCACCCTCCGGCGCGAACTGCGGAGTGATCTGCGACTCGAGGCCCGGGTCGAGGATCAGCAGCACCTGGTCGCCCGCCTCCATCACCGAGTCGGACTTCGGCACGAACCCGGCGCCGCCGCGCAACACCGAAATGATCAGCGAGCCATCGGGGAGCACGACGTCCTGCACGCGCTGGCCCGCCGCCAGCGAGCCCTCGCTGACCTCCAGTTCGATGATCTCGAGGTGCTCCTCCTCGAGCGCGAGCAGCTGGATCAGGCCGTACTCAGGAACCTCGTGCTCGATCAGCCGGAGGATAAGGTCGGTGGCCGACACGGCCGGCTGGATTCCCAGCAGCTTGAAGTGCTGGAGATTGCGCGGGTTGTTGACCCGGGCGACGATCCGCTGGCAGCCGTACTTCTCCTTCGCGACCTGGCAGATCAGGATGTTGTCCTCGTCGTCGCCGGTGACCGCGATCACGAGGTCGGCCCGCTGGATCCCGGCGCGCTCCAGCACCCACAACTCGGTCGCGTCGCCGTACTGCACAGCGTGCTCGAGCTCCTCCTCGACGACGCGGTAGCGGTGGTGATCGGACTCGATCAGCGTTACCTCACGGTCCTTGGCGATCAGCTCGCGGGCAAGGTTCCATCCGACCTTGCCGGCCCCAGCGATGATCACGTACATGGCTAGCCCACCCTATCCGCGAGCGCCAGCTCCGCGGCCTGATCGATCGCCTGCTGTGTCGGAGAGATCGTGAGCAGCCCCTGCTCTGCATACCACGACGCGCGGCCGGGATCGGCGACGCGGACCACGACCCGCGGAACCCGGAAACGACGCTGTGCGATCTGGGCGATCACGAGGTTCGTATTGTCGCCCCGGGTCGCGGCGAGGAACACGTCGGCCTCCTCGATCCCCGCCTCGATCAGCCCGTCGATCTCGAGCGCGGTGCCCACGGTGAACCGTCCGCCCGAGTCCTCCCACGTCGTCGACTGGTCCTTGTCCAGCCGTTCGTGCGACAGGGGGTCGCTGTCGAGCACGGACACGTCATGTCCGGCATCGAGCGCCCGCTTGGCGACCGCCGACCCAACCCGACCACAACCGACAATCAAGATGAACACGCTCTGGACTCTAGACACCTACGTTGCTGTATGCAGCCTCCGCCTCGTAACTCGCCTTACGACCACCGCTCACGCCCCGGCTTACGCCAAAAGCGCGGCCATCCAGGCCGTCGACTGATCGAGGCGGGTGGGGCCCCCGGGCGGGGTCGCTCGCGCAGGCCTTGACCGCGTCCCAGCCATCGCAAGAACGAGCACGCGACCCCCGCCGGGGGAGCCCACCCGCCACCCACCTCAAGTAATAATCGGAATGATGAGTAGCGCCACGATGTTGGCGACTTTGATCATCGGGTTGATCGCCGGCCCGGCGGTGTCCTTGTAGGGGTCGCCAACTGTGTCACCGGTGACCGCCGCGGCGTGGGCCTCTGATCCCTTTCCGCCGTAGGCGCCATCCTCGATCAGCTTCTTCGCGTTGTCCCAGGCGCCACCGCCGGAGGTCATCGAGATCGCCATGAACAGTCCGACGACGATCACGCCGATCAGCAACCCGCCCAGCGCCTCGACGCTGATCAGACCGACGACGAATGGGATCACGATTGGGATCAGCGCAGGCAGGATCATCTCCCGCTGCGCTGACTTGGTGACCAGCGCGACGGCTGTGCCGTACTCGGGCTGTTCCGTCCCGTCCATGATTCCCGGCTTCTCGCGGAACTGGCGACGGACCTCTTCGACGACCTCGCCGCCGGCGCGGCCGACGGCCTCCATCGCCAGCGAAGCGAACAGGTAGACCATCATCCCGCCGAGCAGCAACCCGATCAGGACGGCCGGGTTGCCGATCGAGAAGTTCGCGACCTTGCCGGCGTCGGCCAGCTCACGCTGGAAGGCGTCGAACAGCACGAGCGCAGCGAGCGCAGCCGAGCCGATCGCGTATCCCTTGGTCACGGCCTTGGTCGTGTTGCCGACCGCATCGAGCGGATCGGTGACGTTGCGGACCTCTTCGGGTAGGTCGGCCATCTCTGCGATCCCGCCGGCGTTGTCCGTGATCGGTCCGAACGCATCGAGCGCGACGATCAAACCCGTCAAAGACAGCTGCGCCATCACGGCGACGCCGATCCCGTAGATCCCGGAGCTGCCACCGCCACCGAGCTTCCACGCGCCGAGGATCCCGAGCGCGAGCACGATCGCTGGCGGCGCTGTCGACTGGTAGCCCTTGGCGAGGCCTTGGATGATGTTCGTCGCGTGGCCGGTCTGCGAGGCCCGCGCGGTGCTCTTCACCGGCGCAAACCGCGTCGAGGTGAAGTAATCGGTGATCACGAACAGGCAGGCCGTGACGCCGATCCCGATCAGCGCGCAGAGGTAGAACTTCCACCAGTGCGGCGTCGTCGAGTGGGTCAAGATGCTCGTCTTATAGGTGACGTCGTGCATCATCCAGTAGGTGACCGGGAGGAACGCGAGCGCGGCCAGCAGGCCTGAGACGACAAGCCCCTGGTAGAGGGCGCGCTCGACGTTTCCGCTGCGTGAACGGACCGCGAAGGTGCCGATTATCGAGGCGATGATCGACACGGCGCCGAGGACGAGCGGGAACAGGGCGACGGCCGACTGCTGGTCGAACAGCAGCACGCCGAGCAGCATCACGGCGACCGCGGTGACGGCGTAGGTCTCGAACAGGTCCGCGGCCATGCCGGCGCAGTCGCCCACGTTGTCGCCGACGTTGTCGGCGATCACCGCCGGGTTCCGGGGGTCGTCCTCCGGGATGCCGGCCTCGATCTTGCCCACCAGGTCGGCGCCAACGTCGGCCGCCTTCGTGAAGATTCCGCCCCCGAGACGGGCGAAGACCGAGATCAGCGAGCCACCGAAGCCGAGGCCGATCAGCGCGTTGACGGCGTCCGCCTGGCTCTCGCCGACGATCCAGGTGAGGATCCCGTAGTAGCCGGCGACGCCGAGCAGGGCCAGGCCGACCACCAGCAGGCCGGTGACGGCGCCGCCTCGGAACGCGACCGCCAGCGCTGGCGAGATGCCACCGCGCGCGGATTCGGCGACGCGCGCGTTTGCCCGCACCGAGACGTTCATGCCGATGTAGCCGGCCGCGGCCGACAGCAGGCCCCCGATTGCGAAGCCGATCGCGACCCGGATGTTCTGGACCGGGATCAGGACGATGAACAGGATCACGCCGACGCCCGCGATCGTTGTGTACTGGCGGTTGAGGTAGGCGCTGGCGCCTTCCTGCACGGCCGCCGAGATCGAGCGCATCCGCTCGTTTCCAGGGGACAGTGCCAGTAGGGCGCGGGAGGTGACAACGCCATACACAAGCGCCGCGCCGGCGCACACAAGCGCGACAAGGACGCCGTGCTGCGTCAAGAAGCTAGTCAAGAAGGTCCTCCGGAGAGCTCTGAGTTCGGGAGAGGCGCGCGCAGAGCGCAGCCAGACAACTACAAAAGGGCCACCACCCGAATGTGCGAGCGGAGGCCCGGGAAATAATCGCGCCGCAGTCTAGCGGGTGGCGGTGCCGGATGTTCGCTCGGAGAGTTACTGACCAGGGACCCAGAGGCGGCCGCTTCGCTGGGCCGGGCCGGGTTCGCCCGGCTTTTGGGGGTCAGGTGCGGGCTCACCCGGCGGCGTCCCAGAGCCGCCCTCACCCCCCGGCGTCCCAGAGCCGCCCTCATCCCCCGGCGTCCCGCCGGCCCCGGACCCGCCTGCGGGCGGAGTGCCGCCAGGCTCCCCAGGCGGCTGATCGGGCGCCGGGCTGTCCGCCGATCCGCACATACGCCAGCTGGAGCTGGGAAACGGCATCCCTGATCGCGTTGGCCTGCGACGGCGCTGCCTGCTCGACCAGTGGCAGCAGCGCCCGGACGGCCTCGATCGCGATCCGGACCTGAGTCTGGTCGCGCTCGTCCTCCGTGCCAGGCGCCAGCCCGGTCCGGCGCATCCCGAGGTTGATGAGGGTCACGATGTTCTCGAGCAGCATCTGCTCCACCCGGATCTTCTTGATCTCGGCCTCGTAGGCTGCCCGCAGCTCGTCTTCAGTCGGTTGTCCGGTCGGATCTGTGCTCATCGGCTCACTTCCGCAGTGTTTCCCAGCGGCGCAGCATACGTATCCCGGGTTTGCGCGACCACCGTACCGAACGTATCTCTCAGGCTCATGCCCGATTCGAGCATCCCGCGTTGCCGCTGGGCTCCGTTCAGCGAAGGCAGCGAGACGTCGATCCCCAGCTCGGCGCGCGCCGGCGCAGTCCACTCGAGCAGGCGCTCCAGCGCCACGGCGGCCGGATACGGCTCGCCCCGCTGAAGGTCGAGCAGCTCGCCATCGAGGCCGTAGCGAACCGCCCGCCACAGGTTCTCCTCGATCAGCCGCCCGGGGAGATCGTCGAACGGGACACCGGCATCGATCTCCCTGGCTGCCTGGGCCACGCAGGCCACGATCAGCGCCGAGAGGCCCTCCGATTCCCCCGCGGTCGCCTGGGCGTCGCAGATCCGTACCTCCACGGTGCCGAACGAAAAGTGCGGGCGGATTGACCACCACACCTGCGTGTACTCGACGATCGACCGCGTCCTGACGAGGAACTCGATGTAGTTGGCAAAGGAATCCCAACTCCCGAACGCGTCCGGAATGCCACACCGGGGAAAGCTCTTGGTGAATATCTGGGTGCGGGCAGTGTGGAGCCCGGAGTCCCGTCCATCGAGGAACGGCGAATTTGCCGAGATCGCCAGGAGCAGCGGCAGCACCGGCCGGAGCCGGTCGCAGACGAGCACAGCGCGGTCGGGCCCGCGGATGCCCACGTGCACATGTAGCGAGAACGTGTTGTTCCTCCACGCGACGTACTTGAGTCCGTCCTCGACTCGGCGGTAGTGCTCCGTCTCGATGATCTTCTGCTCTCGGTAGTCGGACCAGGGGTGGGTGCCCGTCGCGCCGAGGGCGGCGCCGCACTCGGCCGCGAGGCCGAACAGCCGACGCCGGCGATCGCGCTGCGCGACCATGGCCGCAGCCAGATCCTCACCCCGCCCGGACCGGATTTCGATCTCGGCGCAGATCAGCTCGCCCGCGATCGACTCATCGAGCACGGAATCGGCGGCGGCGGCGGCCTTCAGCTCCTCGAACCTCGGAACCAGCCCGAGGTCACGCTGATCGAGGATCGCGAACTCTTCTTCGAGCCCGACCGTGAAGTCGGTGGATGCTTCGAAGGCCGCGCGAGCGGTGTCGATGTCGATAGTCACGTCCGGAAGTGGGGCGCGGGTCAGGTGAGATAGAAGTACAGCGCGTAGAGCAGATCGACGGCGGGGCTCGACGTGTGGACGGTGACCTCCGGGGGCACTTGTAGCAACGCGTCGGAGTAGTTGAAGATGATCTTTACGCCTGCATCGACGAGCTCGTCGGCGACCGACTGCGCCGCAGGCGACGGAACGGCCAGCACCGCGACGACGATGTCCTCGTCCTCGATCACCGTGTTCATGTCGGAGTTCTTCCGGACGCTGAGCGTCCCGATCTCGGTGCCGACCTTCTCCTGGTCGATGTCGAACACGGCGACGACCCGGAACCCATGGTCGGCGAAGATGTCGGAGGTCGCGATCGCGGTGCCGAGATGTCCAGCGCCGAACAGCGCAATGTTGTGTTGACCCGAGGTCCGCAGGATCTTGCGGATCTGCGTCACCAGCGACTCGACGTTGTATCCGACCCCGCGCTTGCCGAATTTTCCGAATCCGGACAGGTCGCGCCGGATCTGCGTCGAGTTGACGTGCGTGTAATCCGCGAGCTCCTGGGAGGAGATCGTTTCCTTGCCCATCTTGCGAGCCTGCGTCAATACCTGGAGATACCGGGACAGGCGCGCCGCCACGCCGAGCGATAGTTTTTCCCCAGGCCGTTCGCCATTGACAACTTCCTCCGGGACTTCGGTGCCTCGCCCGACCGTGTAACTCATCCCTGCGTCACTCTACTAGGGGGCACTCTGCCGCCGCGGATCTGTCAGCCGACGCTCGAGCTCATCGCCGTCGACGAACAACTCGAATACCTCTCGCCCGTCGATCGTGACGACGGGAATCCGCTCCAGGTACGCCCGGAGCAGCGAATCGTCCTCATCGATATCGCGCTCCTCGAACGCGAATGCATGCCGGGCACGGGCCCGGAGCAGGACCTCGCGGGCGTCGTCGCACAGGCAGCAGCCCTCGCGGCCGAACAGGACGACGACTCGCGTCACGCGGCGAGCCACGAGCTCCCCGTCGCGTATACGTCGAGCCCCAGGTAGTCGGGGTAGGGCACCGGTTCGACGAACCGGGCGGCGCTGGCGATCATGGCCGCATTGTCGGTGCACAGCTCGCGCGGCGGCACGTCGACCTCCACGCCGAGCCCCCTGAGCCGTTCGCGCAGCGGGCCGTTGGCGGCGACGCCGCCTCCCACCGCCAGCCGTCCGAGGCCGGTCTGCGAGAGCCCGCGTTCGACCCGGAACAGGAGCGCCTCGACGATCGCATGTTGATATGAGGCGGCGAGGTCGGCTCGCCGCCGCTCGGCCTCCGCCGCGCCCAGCTCCCGGACTCGATACAGCAGAGCCGTCTTCAGTCCGGCGAAAGAGAAGTCCAGTCCGGGAAGCTTGCGGGCGATCGGGAAGCCGAACGCCGACGGGTCGCCGTCCCGAGCGAGCCGCTCGAGCGCGGCGCCCCCGGGGTACCCCAACCCCAGCAGCCGAGCGCCCTTGTCGAACGCCTCGCCGGCGGCGTCATCGAGCGTCTGCCCGATCAACGTCGAACCGCGGACCGCAGTCGGTCACGCGCGCTAGCAACGTGTGGCCGCCGCTGGCGATGAGACCCAGGAACGGGGGCTCGAACGGGTCCGGAGCGAGGAGACCGGCCGCGATGTGGCCGTGAAGGTGGTCGACCGGCGCGAGCGGCAGCTCGTGCGCCGCAGCCAGTGCCTTCGCGGTACTCACTCCCACGAGCAGGGCGCCCACCAGACCCGGACCGCGGGTGACTGCTACCAGTTCGAGGTCGCCGAGAGCGAGCCCGGCCGTCCGCAGCGCGTCGTCGACCACGGCGCCGATCAACTCGAGGTGGTGACGGGAGGCGACCTCCGGCACCACCCCGCCGTAACGGTCGTGGATGCCCTGCGAAGAGATCACGTTCGCCCTGATCTCTCCATCTCCCGTTATGACCGCCGCGCACGTGTCATCGCAACTGGTCTCGAGCGCGAGGATCATCCGGGCGCGCCGGTGCCGGAGGGCTCGTGCGCCGCCCTCCACATGATCACTGCGTCCTCGCCGGTGTCGTGGTAGTAGCGCGGGCGCGTGCCCGACGAGACGAACCCGAACCGCTCATAGAGCGCGATCGCTGGAGCGTTCGAGGTCCGCACCTCGAGCGTGTACGGCTGATCCGGACCGGCGCGCTCGATCATCTCCTCGAGCATGGCCCGGGCATATCCATGGCGCTGGTGCGACGGATCGACGGCGATGTTCATCAGGTGCCAGACGTCGGCGTACCGCGAGCAGACCAGGAAGCCGACGATCTGCCCGCCGTCGTCGCCGGGGGCGATCGCGGCGAGGCACACGCCCGACGGCTTCGAAAGCTCGAGCACGAACATCGCCAGCGACCACGGCGTCGGGAACGCGCGTCGCTCGATCGCGATCACCTGTGGCAGATCGGAATACGTGAGCCGGCGGATGGTGATGGGGTCTGCGTTCATCTGTCGTGGGCGGGGCGGCTGATCTCGGCGTCAGGAAGGCGCACATACTCGGGACGGATCTCACCAGGAGCGCTCGCGCGCCGATTGCCGGCGAGCCGGCAGTGGTTGACCGCCGTGACCCTGTGAAGGTCCGAGTCGTCCTCCGGGATCCACGCCCCCGAGCGCTCGAGAACCTCTCTGAATTTTACCGCGCCCTCCCCCACCGCCACGGTGCGCGAACCCGTCTCGGCGACCAGCTCGCCGAGCGCGTCGGGGCTAAGCGCGCGCGGCTCAGTCAACGGGGCCGGTTCGGGCTGGTCGAGAGTCGCCGGCGACCAACTCGCCGCGAACGCCTCGCCGCGACGGGCATCGATCACGGCGACGACGACCTCGAACGGTGCGGCCTGAGCTCGAGCCCCGTAGGCGAGCGACTCGAGGGTCGAGATCCCGACGAGGGGAATCTGGCGCGCCTGGCCGAGCGCGCGCGCAGTCGCGATCCCTATCCGCAAGCCGGTGAACGTTCCAGGGCCCAGGCCCACGGCGATCCGATCGATCTCGGTCCACGCGGTCGAACCTCGCTCGAGCACCGCGGCGATCAGCGGCATCAGCTTCGTCGTGTGGCGGGGGCGGGTGTCAGGCGACGGGTCGTCGCGAGCCTCGAGCTCGACGCCGGCCGCCTCGTCGAACAGGGCGACCGCGGTGGCCGGCGTGGCGGTGTCGAAGCCGAGAATCCTCATGGCGCCTCGATCGACGACGATCCGGGCATCGCCGCCCGCGTGTTCGATGTGGACGCGTGCGGCGATCCGGCCGAGATCGGCGATCGCTCGCTCCTCGCCTTTGGGCCACTCGACGAACGTGATCGTGTCCGCGCCGACGTAGTCGGCGAGCAGGTCGGGATCCTCGTCGGCCAGATCGCGCACCCTGAACAGGTCGACGTGCGCCACCGGTAGCGGGCCGGGATAGCGCTGTCCGATTGTGAAGGTTGGGCTCGTGACGATCGTGGTCACGCCGAGCGCCCGCGACGCGCCCCGAACGAAGGTCGTCTTGCCTGCGCCGAGGTCGCCCTCGACCAGCACGACGTCGCCGGGTCTCAGCGTTGCGGCGAGCGCCGCGCCGAGCCCCTCGGTCTCGGCGGCGCTGCTCGTCTGCCGGCGACGGGACACGCGCGCGAAACTGTAAACGGGCATGGTGGGCGCGCTGAGCGACGGCCGCCATTGCTACCTTGATCCGCAATGTCGGCACCGATGGAACCGTCGGCGGGCGGTCGGCTGACGGCCCTGCGAGCACGCTACGCGCCTGCGGTCACCGAGTTCAAGGGCTCGGACCTGGCCAAGGCGGCCGGACTCGCGCTCGCGATGATCGCGAACAACATCATCGCGCTGGGGTCGACTGTCGTCTTCGCCCGCTTGCTGTCCGACTACGGCTCGCTGGCGGCGCTGATCAGCTACTTCCTGATCCTGTCGGTCGTGGGCCAGGCGATGCAAGTCGGGACGGCGCGCGAGGGCGTGCTCGGGCACCTCGGGGTGGGCGCAGGCCTGGTCGCGACCTTGAAGCGCTGGACAAGGACGATGGCGTGGTTCCTGCTCGCGCTGACGATCATTTCGGTGCTGCTGCGTGACCCGATCGCCCAGGCGGTCGGTGTGCCGAACGACCAGTGGGCCGCCGCGATCGGGCTTCCCGCCGGAGTCCTGTGGCTTGAGCTCTCGATCCTCCGCGGCGCGCTTCAGGGCGTGGGCGACTACAAGAGCGTGGGCATCAGCCTCGTCGGAGAGCAGGCGAGCCGCCTCGTCGTAGGTGCGGCGCTCGCCTTGGCCGGACTGGGCGTGACCGGCGCGTACCTCGGGACGCCGTTCTCATTTATCGCGATGAGCATCTACTGCGGGATCAAACTCCGGCGCTACGCGGCACGCGCTGCGGTCTCGGTGCCTTCAGAGACGCCGGTCGCCGACGCCTCGCTCGAGCTGTGGACACACGTCAAGAAGGCGTGGGCGCCGATCGGCGGGCTGATCGTGATCGCCGTCCTGCAGAACATCGACATCATCGCGGCCAAGCACCGCTTCAGCGGTACCAAGGATCTCGCGAGCTCCTACGCGGCCACGGCCGTCGCCGCCAAGGTGCTCGTGTGGGTGGCGATCGGCGCCGGTTTCTATCTCGTACCCGAGGTCTCGCGACGTCGCGCCGTCGGCGAGGACACGCGCCCCGTCCTGGCGGTCGCGCTCGGGATCATCTGGTCTGCTCGGTACCGGTGCTCCTGATCTTCGGTTTCGCCGCCGAGCCGCTGCTGCGAGCGGCGTTCGGCCCGAAACGCCTGCTGGCCGCCAACTCGCTGTTCCTGCTCGGGTTGGCGTTCACGGTGCTAGCCGGGACGTACCTCGCGATCCAGTACATGCTCGCGCTCAAGCGCACCTGGTTCCTCGTCGCCCTGGGTCTGGTCGCGATCGCCGAGCCGGTGCTCCTGCTGCAGGCGTCGCGCAAGCCGGAAGGGTTCGCTGTGGTCGTGCTGGCCGTCCAGGCGGCCGGGGCGATCCTGGCGTTCGCGATGGCGCTCCGCCGGGACAATGCGCCACCCGCGACAGCGCGCGATCGCAACGGTTCGCTCGGCAACCGCTTCAGCGCACGGCCAGATACCCCGCGACCCGTTCCACCGCAGCCCGCAGCCGCCGGAAGTAAGCCGCCCGACTGAGCGACAGATCGATCGCGTCAGCGAGTAGCGACAGACCTAGAACAGGCCGAGCTGCGCCGCCGGTTCAGCGACCAGGTCGGACGGCTCTTCCGCCGGTCAGCGACGCCAGCTCTATCTCCGGCACAGGCTCGAAAATCATGGGTTGTTCGGGGGGCCCGAGCGCCAGCAGATCGGGGATCCGATGGAAGTCACCGCGGAGCGTCTCGAGCGTCGATGGCGTGTAGAGGGCGGCGGCGGGGTGGTAGAGGGGATATAGCCGGACCGCGCGCGACCCGATCACCCGGATCTCCTCGTGTCCATGCAGCCGCGAGATGCCGGTGGTGTCGGCGCGCAGCAACTTCGTCGAGAAGTTCCCAAGAGTGCAGATCACGATCGGCTCGATCAGATCCACCTGCCTGTGGAGGTAATCCGAGCACGCCTCGATCTCGTTGGGGTGCGGGTCGCGGTTGTCCGGAGGACGGCACTTCAGCGTGTTCGCGATGAAGACGTCGCCGCGCTCCATCCCGATTTCCGCGAGCAGCTTGTCCAGTAGCTTCCCCGCCTGGCCTACGAACGGCAGGCCCATCCGATCCTCGTTGGCACCGGGCGCTTCGCCGATGAACATCACGTCGGCGTCGGCGTTGCCGGCACCGAATACCACGGTCGTTCGCGTCTGGTGTAGTGGGCATCGGACGCAATCCCGGGCTTCCTCGTAGACGACCTTCAGCTGCTCCCGACGCTCGGCGGCGCTCGTCACATCGCGGATGGTAGAGGCGGCGCCCGATAGTCCCGGCGACCGAAGACCGGAGCGCGGCGAGCACATCCCGCAACCTGCGGCAACTAATTTCGCTCGACGGTGGCCGTCGTCGGCAGCGAGCTACGACTGTCCTGGCTCCTCCGTGTCTTCCTCGGCCCCCACATCGACCTGAGCCCCCGCTCTTGCCATCCGGTTGGTGATTGCCCGGACCGTGCCGTGCGTGACCTCGGCAGCAGTGGCGATCTCACGCGTCGAAAGGCCCAGTCGCATAGCTCGAGCGATCGCGCGATGATGCTCCAGCTGTGCGTCACGGGCCTGGCGCCCCGTGCGTTCGACACGCCGAAGCGCCTCGCCACTGAGGGCAGTTCTGACCGCGTCCTGTCCGCTCGTCTCAGCCCGAGCTATTTCGCTGAGCGAGTAACCGGCTCCCATGGCTGCGGTCGCTGCACTCACGAGCGCCTCTGCCGCCCGATCTATGGCTGGAAAGTCCTCATCCGTCTCTGCACGCAGCCGATCGCCAGCTGCTTGCGCCACGGTCGTGAGCTCTGCTGGCACAGAACCCTCGCTGGTGCCGCCGGATCCTTGCATGTGCTCCACCTCCCATGCCTAACGGCTGCGGTACCGGGGACAATATTGCCCAGCTTTGGACGATTAGCGAGAAGAAGCTGGTGTTGTCTCCGTACCTTCCAGCTGATGAGCAGCCGAATCATGCCGGTCACGGATAGCTGGCTCCTAGAAATGCATATTGGATCTGCAACCCGCCGGACGTAGACCCTGATCGGAGATCTGGCCCCATTACCGTCATGACGGTATTTGCGGGCGTAACCGCCGCGTACGCTAGCCGTTGTTTGTGCGGTTGATGGACGGCCCGTCTACGGGTATTTGGTCGATTCATGCGAGGGCGCCGCCGCCTGGATAGATATCGACCGTAAGCGCGGTGACTGTCGGTTACCAATGGCGGGCCCACAACGCTTGCGGCTGTGTCGCGACATGACTTGAGGTGCGGACCAAAGCCACGCAGACGCGAGAATCGAGGTGCTCCTGATTACCGATCTGGACCTCTCGCGGTATCGATGTTTGTACATAACGTGTTCGGGGAATGCCTTTCACCAGGAACGGCACAGATTGATGAGGGTTTGCCTTAAACGCTTCGGTCTCTCGGCCTTCAGGCTGGGTGCGTCGTGTGGCGCATTTAGAACCCGCCGTAGCCGTACCGCCTGCTGGGCAGTCGTAGCCGTCAGCCTCATTTCGGCCCTTTCCGCGCCGGCGACCGCCGCCGCCAGCGGCGGCCTCGGTTCGATCACAGGTGTCGTTTCTGCCACAGCTGCCAAGGCCACTACGGCGGTCGCGCCCGCTGCGAAGCCCGCTCCTTCAGCCGCTCAGGCAACGCCGACGACCGCAGCGCCCGCCGCGGCAGCGCCAGCCACCGCGCCATTGACCAAGACAGCAGTCGAGGCGGCAAAGCCAGTGACCGAGGCCGCGAGCAAACCGTTACTGCGACGGTCGCCCCCGCCGTTCACAAGACACTGACGCCGGCGACTCAGACCATCGCACCGGCGGCTCAGAAGACGACGGCAGCCCTGGCGCCGGTTGTCAAGCCGGTCACCACAGCCGTCGCGCCAGTCGTCACCACCGTCGTCAAGCCGGTCACCACAGCCGTCGCGCCAGTCGTCACCACCGTCGTCAAGCCGGTCACCACAGCCGTCGCGCCAGTCGTCACCACCGTCGTCAAGCCGGTCACCACAGCCGTCGCGCCAGTCGTCACCACGGTCGTCAAGCCGGTCACCACGGCCGTCGCGCCAGTCGTCACCACGGTCGTCAAGCCGGTCACCACCGCCATCGCCCCCATCGTCAAACCGGTCACCACGGCCATTGCGCCCATCGTCGACCCAGTCACAAAGGCTGTCGGGACCGTCGCAAAACCCGTCACGACCGCCATCACCCCGGTGCTCGCAACCACGGTCCTTCCAAAGTCCGGCACCCACGAGGCGGCGCCGGCGACCGGAGCACCCCACCAGACCGACGTGACCGTTCCCCCCGCGCCCATCGAGGCGAGGGCTCCGGTGGTCGCCGAGTCGACCCCGGCACAGACGACCGAAGGACAATCTCTTAGCGGTCAGGGAAAGGTGCTTTCGACGCCTATGACGTCGCCGGCGCTGCGCGGCCGCGCGCGTAATGGCTCGTCGTGGCCGTCGGTGGCGACGCGCCCAGGCCGCGGATATCCCGAGCGCCTTCTCGGCACGGCCCATCAGCTGTTCCCGCCAGGCTGTTGCGCGGGAGCACCCCGCCGAGTAACGCTGGACCCGCCCAGGCGCCCAGGGCCGCGTCCCCGCCACCCGGAACTCCCCAGAGTGCATCTGGGGCTGGGAGTGGCGCGGGCGGCATTGGCACCGCGAACACGTTCTTCGGCGCCTTCGGGGCGCTGCTCCTACTTGCGATCCCCCGGCTGTTCCGGCGGATCTCAGCGGCACGAGAGGCGAAAGTGCCACCGCCTTTCGTCCTCCTGCTCGATCACCCCGGCTGATCCGGCTCGTCGACTCTGGCTGTTGCACGCCCGTCCCCGTTCGGGCCAGGCGTGAGTACTCCTAGTTGATCGAGCAAGAAGGAGCCAGCAATGACACGCTCACTAAAGGCGTGGAAGGGCTGGGCTGCGGTGACCGTAATCATTCGGGTCGCCGTCGGGCAGGCTCGATTCGCCAGCCAGCGACGCGACAAGGAACAGGCGCGATTCAGCGCGATCCGTTCCGCTAACCGGCCCATCTGGGCCGTAAGCGTGAGCGTTCTCGTGTTCTCGTGCGTAGCTTCCACCGCGCTCGCGGGCCAACGAACCAGTCTGCATGCCCACCTTGAAACCACACGAATCGAAAAGAAATCTGGACAATCAAACGGGACGACCGCGGCCTCCCGCCGGACGCAGGTCGATCCTCCGCGCTGCGGCCCAGCCGGGCACGCCATTCACCCGAATGGTGAGATCCTGGCGCTGGGTAGCGGCTATGGCACGCCCGGCGGTTCATGTCCGGTGCAAGCACTCCAGCGGCGGCTGGCCGCAACGGGCTATGCACCCGGGCCGATGGACGGACTCTATGGTCCAGCTGACCCAACGCGCGGTCCGGCGCTTCCAGGAAGCCTACGGCTTGCTGGTCGATGGCATCGCCGGACCCTTTACGTTGACGGCGCTCGCCGCGAGGAACCCGGTCATCCATCCGGGTGCCGGTTACGCCTCGGACGGCTCAGCGCCGGTGCGGGTGCTCCAGCGCCGCTTGGTCGCGCGCCGGCTTCCGGCCTGGACGAGTCGACGGGCTTTACGGTCCGCTGACCGAGCAGGCCGTCAAACGCTTCCAGACGTCGCAGGGTTTGTCAGCCGATGGCGTGGCGGGCCCCCGGACGCTCAAGCGCCTGCCGGACAACGCGGCTTCACATCGCCGTCCGTCTCACCTGTCGCGGCGCAAGCCCACCCGGCCCGTTCCCGCGTCCCCCAA
Source organism: uncultured Solirubrobacterales bacterium (assembly GCA_963773165.1). Lineage (GTDB taxonomy): Bacteria > Actinomycetota > Thermoleophilia > Solirubrobacterales > Solirubrobacteraceae > Palsa-465. The sequence continues at coordinate 120,561 of CAVZAK010000034.1, read as the reverse complement.
GACCCAGAAGCGGTCGACTCCGGCCACGCAAAAGCCAATTCCACTCGCAAGGCCGAAGGCCGAGCGACGCCCGGCCAGCGGGCTAGGCATCGGGTTGATCCTGTTGATCGCTCTCGGCATCGCTGCTCTGTCGGCGGCGATGCTCGAGGCCGGACGCCTCAGGCACCGTGGTCGCGCCACCACGTCGCCGGAGCCAGCCGTGACTGACAAGCCGGATCCCGGCACGCCGGGGGCCGGCGCGCTAGAGGCGGCGTTCGACCATGGCGGTGAACTCGCCGATCGCGGCGACTTCGTCGGCGCCGAGGCCGCCTACCGTCATGCCGCCGAGGGCGGTCACGGCGACGCCGCTTCGAACCTCGGCGTCCTGCTCGAGGAGCGCGGGGACGCCGAAGGCGCGGAAGCCGCATACCGTCGTGCCGATGCTCTTGGGTGCGCCGGGGGTGCGCTCAATCTCGGTGGTTTCCTCGCTCAGCGAGGAGACGTAGCCGGTGCGGTGGCGGCGTATCGCAGAGCCGTCGAGCGCGGTGACGTGGGCAGCGTTTCCAGGCTAGGCGAGCTGCTCGAGCAGCAAGGCGACCTACCCGGCGCTGAAGCCGTCTACAGTCGCGCAGCGCAGCACGGCAATCCCGAGGCAGCATTCAACCTCGGGAGGCTCCTGTTGGAACGAGGGGAGGCCGAGAGCGCCGTCGGCGCCTTCCGCCGGGCCGCCGCCGGAGGCGACGCGGACGCGGCTTCCAACCTCGGCGTGCTGCTCGAGCAGCGTGGCGATACGAGCGGTGCAGAGGCCGCGTATCGTCAGGCGGACGAGCACGGCCACGCCGTCGGCGCGCTCAATCTGGGCGGCCTGCTGCAAGACCGGGGCGACCTCAGCGGGGCCGGCGAGGCGTATCTTCGGGCGCGCAAACGCGGCGATGCCGATATCGCGTCCGCGGCCCGAAGCGCATTGCTGCGACTCAGCGAAGGTACCAAGTCGAAATCCCCCGCGAGGTAACCGCATGCCTAGACGGGGTATATTCGTGACGAGGTCGCCACCGTTCCCACGGGGCGCATCTCGAGTTCGAATCTCTGTCAAAGCCGACCGGTATCTCACATGCGGGAACTGGAACGGGATCCCTCCTCCGACACGTCTGCCTGTAGCCGTCTGGCGATTGTCGGTCGCGGCCGTCTGGGCAGCGCCCTCGCCGACGCGCTGCGTGCGACCGGGTATGACGTCGAGGGTCCGCTGGGACACGGCGCCGACGGTACGGGCGCGGACGCCGTGCTGCTGTGCGTCCCCGACACCCGGATCGCCGCCGCGGCGGCGAACATCGCTCCGGGCCCCCTCGTCGGCCATTGCTCGGGCGCCACCGGGCTCGATCCGCTCACGCCTCACGAGTCGTTCTCGTTTCATCCTTTGATGACGGTCACTGCGGACGGAGCCCGGTTCGCCGGGGCCGGCGCTGCGATTGCGGGCAGCACCCCCAGGGCCGCAGCGTTCGCCCTCGGGCTGGCGTCGGCGTTGCGGATGGAGGCGGTTGAGATCGTCGACGCCGACCGCGCCGCGTACCATGCCGCGGCGTCGATCGCCTCCAACTTCCTCATCACCCTCGAGGCCGCGGCCGAACGCCTGGCGGCGAGCGCCGGCGCCGACCGGAGGCTGCTCGTACCGCTGGTGCAAGCGACCGTCGAGAACTGGGCCACGGTCGGCCCTGAGCGCGCTCTGACCGGACCCGTCGCGCGCGGGGACGAGGAGACTGTCGCCCGCCAGCGCGCCGCCGTCGCCGAGCGCACGCCGGACCTTCTGCCGCTGTTCGACGCGCTCGTCGAGGCAACCCGGGAGCTCGCCGATCGCGAGCTGGCAGCAGGCGCCCTCGAACACGAGGAGCCGGCGCTCGCATGAGGACGATCACGACCGTCAGCGATCTGCGCTCCGCGCTCGCACCCCATCGGCGCCAGGGTCAGAGAGTGGGCCTTGTGCCGACGATGGGAGCATTTCACGAAGGCCATCTCTCGCTGATCCGCCGGGCGCGAGCCGACTGCCAGGTCGTCGTCGTCTCGCTGTTCGTCAACCCCAAGCAATTCAACGATCCCGGCGATCTGAGCGCCTATCCGCGCGAGGAATCGCGCGACGGCGCCCTGGCCGCCGACCTCGGCGTCAACTTCCTGTTGATGCCGTCCGCGGAGGAGGTCTATCCGGCCGGCTTCGCGACGAGCGTCAGGGTCGCCGGCCTCACCGACCGGCTCGAGGGCGAGCATCGGGGGCAATCGCACTTCGACGGCGTCACCACGGTCGTCACCAAGCTGTTCAACATGGTCGCGCCCGACGTCGCGTACTTCGGGCAGAAGGACGCACAGCAGACGATCGTGATCAAGCGCCTCGTGCGCGATCTCGATCTCCCCGTTCAGATCGAGGTCTGCCCGACGATCCGTGAGCCGGACGGGCTCGCGATGTCCAGCCGCAACATCCACCTGTCGCCGGCTGACCGGGAGCGGGCGTTGGCTCTTCAGCGCGCTCTGCATGCGGTCGAGGAATCGATCGCAGCCGGCGAGCGAGATCCGGGAGCGGCCATCGCCACCGGACTCGACGAGCTGAGCGCCGTGCAGGTCGAGCCCGACTACCTGGAGCTCGTGGCGACGGACACGCTGGCCCCCGTGCAGCGGATCGATGGCGATGTCCTCGCCGTGGTCGCCGCGCGAGTCGGTGACACCCGACTGATTGACAACCACACCATCAAGCTGGAGATCATCAAACCCGACCGCGAGGTGGCGACCCCTGCCGGGGCGCCAACCACGTAAGGAGACGATCGCAAGTGTCCGCAACCCCTCACATGCCTATCCCCCAGAACCTCAACGACCCGCTGCCGATGACGCTGCCGCGCCTCGCCGAGAAGAAGCGTCTGGCGGAGCCGATCGTGATGGTGACGGCCTATGACTACCCCTCCGCGCAGGTCGCGCAGGCGGCGGGCGTCGACGTCGTCCTCGTCGGCGACTCGGGCGCGATGACCGTGCTCGGCTACCCCTCGACGGTGCCGGTCTCGACCGACGAGATGCTGATGCTCGCCTCGGCCGTCCGCCGTGGCCTGGAGACGCCCCTGCTGGTCGGCGACCTGCCGTTCGGGTCCTACGAGTCCTCGGACGAGCAGGCGATCGCCACGGCGCAACGGTTCATCAAGGAGGCCGGCTGCGACGCGGTCAAGCTCGAGCGTGGCGGCACGACAGTCCAGCGCGCTCGGGCGATCGTCGATTCCGGCATTCCCGTCATGGGCCACGTGGGGTTGACGCCGCAAACGGCGACCGCGCTTGGTGGCTACAGAGCACAGGGCAGGACGGCGGCCAGGGCCCTCCAGGTCGCCCACGACGCGATCGCACTCCAGGAGGCCGGCTGCTTCTCGATCGTCTTCGAGGCGATTCCGGCCGCGGTGTCCGAACTCCTGGTGGAGCGGATCGAAGTTCCGGTGATCGGAATCGGCGCCGGCGCCGCGACCGACGGTCAGGTGCTCGTATTCCACGATCTGCTCGGCATCTACGACGGCCACGCGCCCAGGTTCGCCAAGCGGTTCGGGGAGCTCAAGGCGCAGATGGTGGCCGGCGTCGCGCAATACGCCGACGAGGTCCGGAGTGGAGCGTTCCCAGCTCCCGAGCACACATACTCGATCGACGACGATGAACTCGCCGCGTTTCGCCGCGAGCTGGATGGCTGACTGCGCTGAAATCGGCCACCTAGAAGCGACCACATAGCGAAAGAAAACAGCGCCCGGGCGGCACGGACGCTGGGATCCCCGGTTAGGATCCCTGGAGATGGCGCGGCTCGCTCAAGTGTTCACCCCGCGGGATCGGGTGTATTTCGAGTTGTTCGAGGAGGCCGGTCAGAACATCCTGACCGCCGCGGACCTGCTCGACAAGATGCTGTCGAACTTCCCCGACAGCAAGGACCTGGCCCGCGAGATCCTCGACTGCGAGCACGAGGGCGACCGGATCATCCACGAGATCATCGATCGCCTCAACCATACGTTCGTCACCCCGATCGACCGCGAGGACATCCTCGCTCTTGCCTCCGCCCTGGACGACATCGTCGACTACACCGAGGAAGTCGCTGACTACCTGGGCCTCTACAAGATCGAGGCGCCGATGGATCAGTCGATCACGCTGGCGCGCGTGCTGCGCGCGGCCGCTAAGCAGATCGCCGATGCGATCACGCAGCTGCGCGACTTCCGCGACATCTCGCGTTACACCGTCGAGATCCACCGGCTCGAGAACGAGGGTGACCGGATTACGCGGGAGAGCATCGCCGCGTTGTTCGACGCCGGCATCGACCCGATGGTCGTGATCCGCTGGAAGGATCTCTACGAGCGCCTCGAGGAGGCGATCGACGCCACCGAGCGCGTCGCGAACATCATGGAAGGGATCGTCATCAAGAACTCCTAGGCGCCGCTGTACTCGATCCGCCGAAGCACCCGGGCCGGGGCCCCGGCGGCGATCGAGAACGGCGGGATGTCCTGGGTGACGACCGAGTTCGCGCCGATCACGCAGCGCTCGCCGATCGCGACGCCACTGGTGATGACCACGTGAGCGCCGCACCAGACGTTGTCGCCGATCCGGGTCGGGCCCTTGGTCGTGAATCCCTGCCACGGCACCGGTACCTGCGGATCGTCGAAGCGATGGGCGCTGTCGCTGATGAAACATCCATTGGCGAACATGCAGTGCTCACCGATCTCGACGAGCTCGGCCGAGGCGACCATCACGCCCAGGTTCAGGAACGTGCCGGCGCCGATCCGCACCCGCGCCGATCCTGGAGCCGTGATCCACACTCCGGGCTCGAACAGGACCTGCGGCCCGATCTCGAGCCGCCCGTCGCGCATTGCCTCGAGGACGTTGCCGTGAACGGGCCAGCGCACGAACGCCTCGCGACGCATGAACTCCCAGTGGATGCGCGCCCGGTTCCAGGGCAGCGAGTTGACCTCATACCAGGCCCACTTCTGCGCCCACAGCTTCAGCCGGGCGACGGTCGGGTCCATCTCTCAGCGAGCTGCGGCGGTGGCCTTCCGGCGCGAGCGTGCAGACCGCGCCGAGCCGTTCGTGCTGGGCTTCGCCGGCGCCGTGCCCCGCCGTCCGCGGCTGGGGAGAATCTCGGCGAGGAACCCGCCGGTGTAGGACCGCTTGACCTTCGCCACCTCCTCGGGGGTGCCGGTCGCGATCACGTTGCCGCCCTCCTCGCCGCCCTCCGGGCCGAGGTCGATGATCCGGTCGGCCGTTTTGATCACGTCGAGGTTGTGCTCGATCACGACCACCGAGTTGCCGGCTTCGACCAGCCGTTCCAGCACCTCAAGCAGCCGCTGGATGTCCGCGAAATGAAGGCCGGTGGTCGGCTCGTCGAGAATGTAGATCGTCTGGCCAGTGGCGACCTTGCTGAGCTCGGCGGCCAACTTCACCCGCTGGGCCTCGCCGCCGGACAGGGTCGTCGCCGGCTGGCCAAGCCGCATATACCCCAACCCGACGTCGTTGAGCGCCTCGACCCGGCGCCGGATCTTCGGGATGTGGGCGAAGAACTCCAGCGCCTCCTCGATCGGCATCTCGAGCACGTCGGCGATCGTCTTGCCCTTGAACCGAACCTCGAGGGTCTCCCGGTTATAGCGCTTGCCGTGACACTGCTCGCACGGGACATAGACGTCCGGGAGGAAGTGCATCTCGATCTTGATCTGGCCGTCACCGCGGCACACCTCGCAGCGGCCGCCCTTGACGTTGAACGAGAACCGTCCGGGCTTGTAGCCGCGCGCTCGTGCCTCCTGCGTCTTCGAGAACAGCTCCCGGATCTGGTCGAACAGACCAATGTAGGTGGCCGGATTGGAGCGCGGGGTGCGCCCGATCGGCGACTGGTCGACCGAGATGATCTTGTCGAGCTGCTCGAGGCCGCTGATCCGCCGATGGACACCGGCGCGCTGCCGGGTTCGGTGGAGGCGATTGGCCACCGCCTTGAACAGGACTTCGTTGACCAATGTCGATTTGCCTGACCCCGACACGCCGGTCACGCAGCACATCACCCCGAGCGGGATCTTCACGTCGACGTGCTTGAGGTTGTGCTGGCTGGCGCCCTCGATCGCGATATAGCCGGACGGCTTGCGGCGCCGCCGGGGAGTCTCGATCACCCGGGTCCCCGCCAGGAACTGACCGGTGAGGGACTCCGGCACCTTCGCCACCTCCTCGGCCGTGCCCTCGGCCACGACATAGCCGCCGTGCTCCCCCGCCCCGGGTCCCATGTCGATGAGATGATCAGCCGCCCGCATCGTCCCTTCGTCGTGCTCGACCACCAGCACCGTGTTGCCGAGTCCGCGGAGCCGATCGAGCGTGGCGATCAGCCGCTCGTTGTCGCGCTGATGCAGCCCGATCGACGGCTCATCGAGGATGTAGAGAACGCCCACGAGCGAGGACCCGATCTGCGTGGCCAGCCGGATCCGCTGGGCCTCGCCGCCGGACAGCGTCGCCGCAGCGCGCTCCATCGACAGATAGCCGACGCCGACGTTCTCCAGGAACTGGAGTCGCTCCTCGATCTCCCTCAGCACCAGCCTCGCGATCCGGCGGTCGTGCTCGCTGAGCTCGAGCGCCTTGATCCACGCCAGCGCCCGCTGGGCCGACAGCGCCACGAACTCATGGATCGCGGTGTCGGCCACCAGCACGGCCCGGGACTCGGGCCGCAGCCGCGCGCCCCTGCACTCCGGACATGGACGCAACGTCATGTACTCCTCGATCTTCTCCCGCGAGAAGTCAGACTCCGTCTCGCGATACCGGCGCTCGAGGTTGGGGACGATCCCCTCGAACTGGGTCGAGTAGGACCGGCGGCGGCCGAAGCGGTTGCGGTAGGCCACCTGCACGCGATCGCCGTTGGTGCCGAATAGGAAGAAGTCGCGCGACCCCTCCGGCAGGTCCTGCCACGGGGTCTCGAGATCGACGTCGTAGCGCTCGGCGATCGCCTGCGTCAGCTGGTCGTAGTAGTCCGAGGCGCTGACAGCCCATGGGGCAATCGCGCCTTCGCCGATCGACAGGCTGGGATCGGGCACGACCAGCTCCGGGTCGATCTCCATCTGCGATCCCAGCCCGGTGCATCGCGGACAGGCTCCGTGGGGCGAGTTGAAGCTGAAGATGCGAGGCTCGAGCTCGACCAGGCTCGGCCCGTGGACCGGACACGCGAACCTCTCGCTGAACGTGAGCGTCCGATCCTCGTCGACCATCTCGATCTCGACGAGGCCGTCCGCCAGCGACACCGCCGTCTCGATCGAATCGGCGAGCCGCTTTCGGAGCTCGCCCTTCATCACCAGGCGATCGACGACCACCGCGATGTCGTGCTTGTATTTCTTGTCGAGCACGATCTCCTCGTCCAGGCGCCGCAACTCGCCGTCGACCTTGACCCGGCTGAAGCCCTCGCCACGGAGCTCCTCGAGCTGCTTGCCGTACTCACCCTTGCGTCCGCGGACGATCGGCGCCAGCACCATGAATCGCAGCCCCTCGGGCAGCTCCATGACCTGGTCGATGATCTGCTCGGCCGATTGACCGGTGATCGGCCGGCCGCAGATGTGGCAGTGGGGATGGCCGACTCGCGCCCACAGCAGCCTCAGGTAGTCGTAGATCTCGGTAACGGTCCCGACGGTCGACCGCGGGTTGCGCGAGGTCGTCTTCTGGTCGATCGAGATCGCCGGCGAGAGCCCCTCGATCGAGTCCACGTCCGGCTTGTCCATCTGACCGAGGAACTGGCGGGCGTAGGCCGACAGCGATTCGACGTACCGCCGCTGCCCTTCGGCGTAGATCGTGTCGAACGCCAGCGACGATTTCCCCGACCCGGAAAGGCCGGTGATGACGGTCAGAGACTCCCGCGGGATCACGACCGTGATGTCCTTGAGGTTGTGTTCCCGGGCGCCCGAGACGACCAACTGGTTCACATAAACGAGTTTAGTTGATCGAACAGACGTTCCCACTGCGCGATTCCCGCCTTCAGCGAGAAAATCCGCGCTCTGCGGTGCGGATCCGGTCCCGCGAGCCACGCGGGTGCCTTCGCCGCGCGGCCGGACGATCAGCCGCCGACGCTGGCGTAAACCTCGTCGAGCAGCGCCGCGCGGTCGCCCAGCTCGAAGTTCTCCGACAGGTACTTGTCGGTCTCCTCCCGCGGCGTCCCGTTCAGCGCCATGTTCAGCGCGATCAGCCGGGCACCCTCGGTGTCGTCCGAGCCGTCGGTTGGACCCCCGGCCGCTACCGCTGCCGGCTCGGGCTCGGCTTCGGCGGCCGCGATCTCGACCTCCTCGATCTCGACCTCCTCGATCTCGACCTCGACCCGGTCCTCGACGTCGCCGGGAGCTTCGGATGCGGGCTCGACGACGGCCGCCCGGGCCGGCGCACCCTCGGGCTGGAACGTGCTCCGTGGTGAGACCGAGTTCCGCACGTCCTCGAGGTTCGTGCCGAGCAGCTGGAGATCGGCGTTGATCCGGCCCGAGCCGGTCCGCAGCGACTGGATGAGCGTGCTCAGCTCGCCTTCGATCGCGTCGAGCCGCTCGAGCATCGTCGCCGTGGCCTGGGAGACGTTGCCGACATACTCGCGCGCCTGCGCCGTGGCCTGTTCGCGCGTCGCCTGCGTCTCGCGCTTGGCCTCGGCCCGGAGCTCACTGGCATCCTCGTCGGCCTGGCGCTGGATCTCTGCCGCGCTCGACTCGGCCGCCTCGACGATCGAGCGCACCTGGTCGCTGGCCGCCGTGGCGAGCGTCTCGGTGCGTTGGCGCGACGAGCGCTTGAACTCCTCGAACTCATCCGCGAGCGCGCTCAGGTGGGCATCGACCGCGTCCGGGTCGTAACCCCGGCGGCCGATTGGGAAGTCCTTCTTCTCGATGCGCTGTCGTTCCAGGGCCACGCGAGCCAACCTCCGAGTCAATGATCTGCGAGCGGAAGCGCAGCGTATCGGACGCGCCGTGACCCGCGACCCCGCCAGCGGCGGTTCACCCGATCGTGGCCTGACCTTCCGCGACAGCTTGGTCGAGCTGTCGCTTGAGATCGCGAATCTCGTCGCGGAGCTTGGCCGCGTACTCGAATCGCAGCTCCTCGGCGGCGGCGAGCATCTCCTCCTCGAGCGCGACGATCGTCTTTTCGATCTCCGCCGGGGGCATCGAGGCGGCATCGCGCGTCCGCCGGCGCCGAGAGCGCGGCACTTTGGACTCGGACTGCAGGAACTCGGCGATGTCCGAGATGCCCTTGACGATCGTTTCGGGCGTGATCCCGTGCTCGGCGTTGTACTCGCGCTGAATCTCGCGCCGGCGGTCGGTCTCCCCGATCGCCGCCCGCATGGCGGCGGTTTCCTTGTCGGCGTACATCAGCACCTTGCCGTCGACGTTGCGCGCCGCCCGGCCGATCGTCTGGATCAGCGACGTCTCTCCGCGGAGGAATCCCTCCTTGTCGGCGTCCAGGATCCCGACGAGCGCCACCTCCGGCAGGTCCAGCCCCTCGCGCAGGAGGTTGACCCCGACGAGCACGTCGAACTCTCCCAGCCGCAGCTGGCGGATGATCTGGATTCGCTCGAGGGTGTCGATCTCCGAGTGCAGGTAGCGGACGCGGAAGCCCATCTCGAGCAGGTAGTCGGTGAGGTCCTCGGCCATCTTCTTGGTCAGCGTCGTCACCAGCGTGCGCTGCTCGCGATCGACGCGCTCGCGGATCTCGTTCATCAGGTCGTCGATCTGGTTGCGCGTCTCCCGTACCTCTACCTCGGGGTCCACGATGCCGGTCGGCCGCACGATCTGCTCGACGATCCGGTCTGAGTGGCTGCGCTCGTACTCGCCTGGCGTGGCCGACACGAACACCATCTGCGGGGTGATCGAGAGGAACTCCTGGAACGTCTGGGGACGGTTGTCGAGCGCACTGGGGAGGCGGAAGCCGTAGTCCACGAGCGTCTGCTTGCGGGAGCGGTCGCCCTCAGACATCCCGCCGATCTGGGGCACGGTCTGGTGGGACTCGTCGATGAAGCAGACGAAATCGTCGGGGAAGTAGTCGAGCAGGCAGTACGGACGGTCGCCCGGCTGGCGGCCGTCGAGGATCCGCGAGTAGTTCTCGATGCCCGAGCAGAACCCGAGCTCGCGCAACATCTCCATGTCGTACTGGGTCCGCTGGCGCAGCCGGTGAGACTCGAGCAGCTTGCCCTGTGATTCCAGCTCGGCGCACCGCTCGTTCAGCTCGCGGCCGATTTCCGCCACCGCGTCCTCGATCATCCCCTCGCGCACGTTGTAGTGCGAGGCGGGCCAGATCCCGACGTGCTCCAGATCGTCCTCGATCAACTCGCCGGTGAGCGGGTCGAAGTGCTGCAGGTGCTCGACCTCGTCGCCGAACAGCACGATCCGGTAGGCCGTCTCCGCGTAGGCGGGGAAGATCTCGAGCGTCTCGCCGCGGACCCGGAACGTCCCCCGCGACAGTGCCGTGTCGTTGCGCGTGTACTGGATCGAGACCAGCTTCCGTAGAAGCTTGTCTCGATCGATGAACTCGCCCTTGCTCAGCGTCTGGAGGTTCTCGTCGTAGGTCTGCGGCGAACCCAGGCCGTAGATGCACGACACGCTCGCGACGATCAACACGTCGCGGCGCGCGAACAGCGCCGCGGTGGCCGAGTGGCGCAGCCGGTCGATCTCCTGGTTGATCGCCGAGTCCTTTTCGATGTACAGGTCCCTGGAGGGGACGTACGCCTCGGGCTGGTAATAGTCGTAGTAGGAGACGAAGTACTCGACCGCGTTGCGCGGGAAGTAGGCCCGGAACTCGTTGCAGAGCTGGGCGGCGAGGGTCTTGTTGTGTGCGATCACCAGCGCCGGCTTCTGCACGCGCTCGACGACGCCGGCCATCGTCATCGTCTTGCCGGTCCCGGTGGCACCCAGCACCGTCAGGAACTGCTCGCCGGAGTTGATTCCAGCAGCCATCGAGTCGATCGCGGCTGGCTGATCGGCGGTCGGGACGTACGCTGAATCGAGCTCGAACTTGGGCATTTCCGAGTGACCTTTTAGCGTAGCGGGGCGGCCGGACAGAACTGCGTCGGCGGCGAAACGGTGGCCCTCAGGCCCTCAGATCTGTCCGCCGGCGGCGGGCAGGTAGTCCGGAACGGTCGCCTGGTTTCGCTCGTCGGGCACGGGCGCCCCGGCGACCAGGCTGAGTGGCACCTGGCCGGCCCACACCGCAAGCTCGTAGTCCTCGGCATCGTCCACGGGTGGCCCGGTCCGGATCTTGGCCGACGCCTCGTCGATCGTGATCGCAACGACCTCGGTCGCCTTCAGCTCTTTGGGGCTCGGCCCGCGGGCATCGCCGGAGCGGCCGGGCACAACGTGGTCGACGATCATCCGGAGCGCCTCGAGCTTCTCGGCCCGGTCGCTTACCTCACGGCCCTGCCCGAGGATCACCACCGAGCGGTAGTTCATCGAGGAGTGGAAGGCGGAGCGTGCCAGCACCATCCCGTCGAGCAGTGTCACGGTCAGGCACATCGGCGCGGCCGCCGCGAGGTTCTTGACCAGCCGGCTGAGCGGCGAGCCGTGGACGTAGACCTCGTCCCCGTTGCGCGCGTACAGCATCGGGATCACGAACGGCTGGCCGTCGGTGACGATGCCGACGTGGGCCAACTTCCCCTGGTCGAGGATCGCGTCGATCGTCGCCCGGTCGTACTTTCCGCGCCCCGCCCGCCGGCGGACCGTAATCCTCGGGGTTTTGTTATAGTACGAACTCATTTCTGATGTAGAACAATATCAGGCCGCGGGTCCGAGGATGCGATGACCGCCACCGCAACCGCCCAGCTTACGATCGCGGGCAGGACCGCCCACGACATAGCCTCGAGCGCGGAGGCCTCGATCCGCCTCGGCGCGCTCGAAACCGGCCAGGCCCTACCGACGGTGCGCTCTCTGGCCGCCGCGCTGGGGACGAGCCCTGCCACCGTCCATGCCGCGTACCGGATCCTCCGCCAGCGCGGACTCGTGATCACCGACGGCCGCCGCGGCACCCGGGTGGCGCCCCGCCCAGCTCTGCGGACGCCGCAGCCCGCGAGCCCACCGCGAGATCTTCGTCCGCACGTCCGCGACCTTTCGATCGGACTACCCGACCCGGCCCTCCTGCCGCCACTCGGCGCGGCGATGCTGCAGGTCGACGTCGACTCGCGCCTTGGCCTGAGCGGTCTCGAGTCGCCGGATCCCAAGCTGATCGAGATCGCCGATGCGTCGTTCCGTGCGGATGGCATCCCGGCGGGGGCCATCGGGGTGGCGGCTGGCGCGTTCGACGCAATCGAGCGCGTTCTGGAGGCCCACCTGCGGCCCGGCGATCGCGTGATCATCGAGGATCCTGTGTACGCCTCGATCCGGGACCTGCTGCTCGCGCTCGGGCTGGTTCCGGTGCCGGTGCCGGTCGACGAGTCGGGTCTGCGCCCGGAGCCGTTCGAGGCGCATCTGGCGCGGGGAGCCCGAGCGGTGATCTTCGTCCCCCGCGCGCAGAACCCGCTCGGCGCGGCGCTCGACGCCGAGCGCGAGTCACTGCTGCGGACCCTGCTCGAGCCTCATCCTGACGTGCTGGTGGTCGAGGACGATCACGCCAGCATCGTCTCCGGAGAGCCGTGCCGGACGCTGGTCACCCCCGCTTCACGCCACTGGGCGGTGATTCGCTCGGTCTCGAAGGTCCTCCACCCCGACCTTCGTGTCGCGTTGATGGCCGGCGACGAGACGACGATCGCCCGCGTCGAGGGGCGCCAAGCGCTCGGGCCACGGTGGGTAAGCCACGTCCTTCAGGCGCTGGTGGCCGAACTGCTGAGCGACCCGCTGTTCGAGCAGACGGCATTGCGTGCGCGCGATGCCTACGCGACCCGTCGACAGGCGCTCTTGACCGCGCTGTCCGACCGCGGCGTAGTCGGCTACGGCCGCTCGGGGCTGAACGTTTGGGTCCCGGTGCGCGAGGAGGCTCCGGTCCTCGGCGCGCTCCTCGACCGTGGCTGGCTCGCGCTTGCGGGAGAGCGCTTCAGGGTCGCGACGCCGCCCGGCATCCGCATCACCATCGCCAGCCTCGATCCGAGCCATGCCGGAGAGATCGCCCACGTCATCGCGTCGGTGGAACAGTCGGGCCGCCTAAGGCGCGACTACTAAAACGCTGGTAATTCAAACCCCTTCTGGACAGACGTTCTAGGGGATAAACCCTAAAGCTGGTCAATGCGCTGACCGATAACCGGCGTACCGAACCCGGGACTTCCGGGCCGGGGGCCGCCCGGGTGTCTGACCCAATCGCATCGGCGCGGCGTGGACCCAAATACGTGGGAGCGAGGTGAGCGCTTTCGCGCCTCAGCAACGAGGCGCGGGAGTGGCGTTTCGGCGTCCCCAGGAGGCAACAAGATGAACCGCAGGTCCAAGAAGAAGGCCGTTGCTGTCGTACTTGGAGTGCTGCTGGCGCTGTCAGCCGTCACCGGCGCGGTCGCGTATTTCACCGGTGCGTCAGGTAACGCCACCGGATCGGGCACGGTCGGCACGTCGAGCGCGTGGACCGTCGCGCTGCAAACGCCGACTTGGTCGGGCACCCTGACCGCGCTGTATCCCGGTGCCACCAACGACACCGAGTTTCTCCCGTTCACCGCCACCAACAATGGCAACGGCCATCAGGCCGCCACCAGCGTCACCGTCACGATGCCGACGGAGGCGAACGGGGATGCCGAGACCTCCGGTGGTGCCGACATCACCGGCTGCAAGGCGGCATGGTTCACGGCCGCGGCCGACGGTGGCAACCCGGCGCTACCGGATGACATTGCTCCCGGCAGCGCGTACAGCGGCAAGGTCGACCTGACCATGCAGAACCTCACGACCACCGTGCAGGACGCCTGCAAGAGCGCTTCACCCGCCGTCAACGTCGCGGTCCAATAATCAACCAACCCACCAACGCTCGCGCTGGGACCGTCCCTTGGGACAGTCCCAGCGCGTCCTGCGTTGCGGATGCAAGGCACCGTGGACATGAAACCCCTCCTTACCACCGCCAGGAAGATCGCCCGCCGAGCCATGCCGGCGACAGCGGTCGTCGCAGTCGCAGCGCTTTCTTTGGGCGCGTACACCGGGTACGCGCATAACTCCGCCCGCCGGCACCACAAGCCGACCTTCAAGGTCACGGCAACACCGGCCAAGGACACGATCACCGCCGGTTCGACGGCCGGCTACAGACTTTGGATTCGCCGCCACCGGTTCCCGTGGGCGATTAGATTCAGTCTCCGGACCAAGCTGCCCCGGGGCGCCACCGCTCACTTCACCGTACGCCGCACGTTCAAGACCCGCTCGACGCTCACGATCCGGACCCGAGCCTGGACTCCCCCCGGCGTCTACCACCTGACCGTGCGCGCCAGGCACGGCCATATGATCAAGCGGATAACCCTCACTCTGACCGTGGCCGGGTCAACGCCCAGCGACGGGACGGCGCCGGTGGCGATCCCACAGTTCTCGATCTCAGGAAACGCCCCCACTCCACTGGAGCCCGGAGTGCCGGAGGGGGTCGATCTGCGGATCACCAATCCGAATACGCTGCCGGTGGTCATCTCGAGCCTGAGCGCGAGCGTTCAATCCGTGAGCGCGCCCAGGGCGACGCCGACGCTCCCATGCACGCTCGGCGATTTCTCCATGCAGCAGTACGTCGGGCCCCTTCCGCTAACCGTCCCTGCGTCGAGCACCACGACCCTCGCCCAGCTCGGGATCCCGTCCGCGCAGTGGCCGCAGGTTTCGATCATCGATCGCCCCACTAACCAGGACGGCTGCCAGGGGGCGACGGTGACGTTCGCCTACAGCGGAGCCGCGACGCTTGGATGAGACCGCTCCGCGGCCCGCTGCCTCGCGTGCTCCTGTTGCTGGCCCTGGTGCTGGGCGCCGTGGCCGCTGCGCTGGCCTACTTCACCGGCACCGGAGCGGCCACCGCGACGGGCATCGTCGGCACGCTGGGCACGCCAACCATCACCGCGGCGACCCCCGGCGCGGGCACCGTTTCGCTTAGCTGGAGCCCCGTCAGCGCGCCTCAATCTCCCGCCGTCGCCTACTACGTGACGCGCGCGGGTGGCACAGTGGGCGGCAACTGCCCAAGTTCGCCTGCGACGGCGACCACGAGCACGAGCTGCACCGACTCGGGGTTGACGAAGGGCACCTATACCTACACGGTCACGGCCGTATGGCAGTCGTGGACCGCGACCAGCGCGAGCAGCCAGGTCACCCTGGCCTCGGGCGCAATCAGCCAGTTCCTCGTCACCGTCCCGGCCAACGCGACCGCGGGCACCCCGCTCACCGCGACGATCACGGCGCAGGACGCGCAGAACAACACGGTCACGAGCTACACGGGCAGCCAGACGATCGCGTTCACCGGCCCCGCCACGTCCCCGGGCGGAACCCCCCCCACCTACCCCGCCGCGGTCACCTTCACCAATGGCGTCGCCACCCCCTCCCCCTCGATCACCCTCTACGACGCCCAGACCACCACGCTCACCGCCACCCAGGGCACAACCACAGGCACCTCGGGCAACGTCACGGTCAAGGCCGGCGCCAACCATCAGATCGCGGCCGGCGCCGCCAGCCCGCAGACCGCGGGCAGCGCATTCAACGTGACGCTGACCGCCCAGGACACCTGGGGCAACCCGACCGGCAACCTCACGGGCAGCAAGAACCTGACCTTCTCGGGACCGTCCAAGTCGCCCAACAACACCTCCCCCACCTATCCCGCCACCGCCAGCTTCAGCTCCGGCGTGGCCACCGCATCGGTCACGCTCGTCGACGTGCAGACCACGACGATCACCGCCAACGACACCACCGACGTCTACAACGGCACCGCCAGCAACAACATCACCGTCAACGCGGGCGGCGCGAGCAGCTTCACCGTCTCCGCGCCCACCACCGCCACCGCGGGGACGGCGTTCACCGAGACGCTCACCGCACTCGACGCATACGGCAACACCGCCACCAGCTACACCGGCAGCCAGACAATCACGTTCACCGGCCCCGCCACGTCCCCGGGCGGAACCGCCCCCACCTACCCCGCCTCGGTCGCCTTCACCAACGGCGTCGCCACCCCTTCCCCCTCGGTCACCCTCTACGACGCCCAGACGACGACGCTCACGGCGACCCAGGGCAGCGTCAGCGGCACGTCGGGCAACATCACGGTCAACGCCGGCGCGAACCATCAGATCGGGGCGAGCGCCGCCAGCCCGCAGACCGCGGGCAGCGCATTCAACGTGACGCTGACCGCCCAGGACACCTGGGGCAACCCGACCGGCAACCTCACGGGCAGCAAGAACCTGACCTTCTCGGGACCGTCCAAGTCGCCCAACAACACCTCCCCCACCTATCCCGCCACCGCCAGCTTCAGCTCCGGCGTGGCCACCGCATCGGTCACGCTCGTCGACGTGCAGACCACGACGATCACCGCCAACGACACCACCGACGTCTACAACGGCACCGCCAGCAACAACATCACCGTCAACGCGGGCGGCGCGAGCAGCTTCACCGTCTCCGCGCCCACCACCGCCACCGCGGGGACGGCGTTCACCGAGACGCTCACCGCACTCGACGCATACGGCAACACCGCCACCAGCTACACCGGCAGCCAGACAATCACGTTCACCGGCCCCGCCACGTCCCCGGGCGGAACCCCCCCCACCTACCCCGCCTCGGTCGCCTTCACCAACGGCGTCGCCACCCCTTCCCCCTCGATCACCCTCTACGACGCCCAGACGACCACGCTCAAAGCCACCCAGGGCACGATCACCGGCACCTCGACGTCGTTCACGGTCGGATCGGCCACCGCCTCGCAGATCTCGTTCACGATCCAGCCGGCGGGCGCAACCGCCGGATTCGCGTTCACCACCGAACCGGTCGTGACCGCCAAGGACGCCTACGGCAACACGGCCACCGGTTACACCAAGACCCTCACTCTCTCGATCAAGAACGGCACCGGTCATAGCGGCGCCACCCTCACTGGCTGCACCAGCTCACTTAGCAGCGGCGTGACCACCTTCGCCGGGTGCGCGATCAGCACAAACGGCACCGGGTACGAGCTGAACGCGACCGACGGCACGCTGACGGCCACCAGTTCCGCATTTAACGTGACGAGCGCGACCACCGTCACCAAGACGGCGGCCGGTAGCTACACCTTGACGGTCCCCGCCGGTGCGACCGACTTCAACTTCACCTTGGCTGGGGCGGGCGGTGGCGGCGGCGGCGACTATACGGGCACCGCCGCCAGCGGCGGTGTCGGCGGGAGCGTCAACGGCACGATCACGATCCCGAGCAGTGCCACCAGCACGACGTTTACCGTGATCGTCGGTGGAGGTGGAGGCGGAGGCGGCGGGAGCGCGGTCCATACGGGTGGTGCCGGAGGCGCCGGAACGAGCGCCTGTGCCGCCGGCGGCGCCGGTGGTACGGCCGCCGACAACCCCGCCACGGGTGGCGGCGGAGGCGGCGCAGCCACCTGCGTCTACCTACTGGGGGCCCCTGCGAACACGCTCGTCACCGTCGGGGGCGGCGGGGGCGGCGGCGGCTACGGTACCGGCAGCGGCGCCGGCGGCGCCGGCGGCGGCGGCCCCACAAGTAACCCCGGAACCAACACGGCTGGCAGCGGCACGACCGCCGGTGGCGCGATCGGCGGCGGCGGCGGCGTGACGCTCACTGCTGGCGCGTTCCCGTTCACGATCACCAACACAGCCGGCACGGCCGGCACCGGCACCGGAAACGGCGTGGTCGGCGGGACCTGCAGCGGCGGCACCTGCGGCGCGGGCGGGATCGGTGGCGGCGGCAACTACAACGGCGGCGGCGGAGGCGGAGGCGGCATGGCCTCCGGCGGTGGCGGCGGGGGTGGACCCATCCTCACACCGGCTGCCGGCGGTGGCGGTGGCTCGGCCTACACCGGCGGTACGCAGAGCGGCTCGAACAACTACACCGTTGCCGTGAGCTCCGCCAGCAATGGCGGCGGCAGCGCCGGCGGTGCCGGGGGCAACGGCGGCGCTACCGGCTCAGCCGGCACCGCAGGCTCGGTCAGCTTCACCGGCCCGGGCCTCACGCTCGCCTAGCCGGCCGGCGCGCCGGGCCGCCTCACCTGTACCCCAACTCGCTCGGATACGTGTGCCTGTAGTTGCGTTGCTCTTTTAGAACCTTGGCCACGTAGTCGCGCGTCTCCGGGAACGGGATCTGCTGGATCGTGAGCGCGTGCCCCTGCCGACGCGCCGCGGCCACCCAGTTGTCGACGTTCGACTCGCCGCCGTTGTATGCCGCGAGCGCCAGCATCCGGTTGCCGCCATACACGTCGAGCAGGTAGCGCAGGTAGTAGCTCCCATAGGCAATGTTGACGTCGGGATCCGAGAGGTCTGAGACCTGGAACGTGGTGGCGCCCGAGCGCCGCGCCAGGAACTCGGCCGTCTGGGGGAGGATCTGCATCAGCCCGACCGCCCCGGCGGCCGAGGTGCGGGGATCGAACTTGGTCTCGGCGTAGATGACGCCGGCGATCAGCGCCGGGTCGAGATGCTTCTCGGCGGCCTGCTCCCTGATCACATTCGAGTACGACAGGGGCAGGGTGAACTCGTTGACCGCGCGGCGGAACAGCGGCATCGCCAGGACCACCCCGACGGTCCCGACGGCAATGGTCAGGAACACCAGCACGGCGCGGCGCCTACGGGCCGCCGCCGGCCTCCGGGCGCTGCCGCCACGTCCGGGGGCGCTCCCGCGGCGAGTCGCTGTTGCGGTTGGGGGAGTCACTTGGCGTCGCTCAGCATCTCAAGGACACCCGACAGCTTCGCCTCAAGCTCGTCAACGGTTCCATCGTTGACGACTACATATGTCGCTCTTTGCGCCTTCTCCTGCTGCGAGAACTGCCTGGCCGAGCGCTCCTCGAGCGCCCGGTGGCCCCGCGCCATCGCCCGCTCCGCCCTCAGCTCCTCATCGGCGAGGACCGCAATCGTTGCATCGAAGATGCCCTCCATCCCAGCCTCGAACAGTAACGGCACCTCGACCACCGCGGCGGAGGGAACCGGAGACGAGTGCTGGAGCCCCTCCCGCCAGTCGATCACCCGCTGGCCTACCTTCGGCCACAGCATCCCCTCCAGCCACGCGCGATCCTCGGCGGTCGCGAACGCCCGCGTGGCCACTGCCGCGCGATCGACGACGCCGCCCGGCGCCACCGACTCACCGAACCGAGCGGTGACCGCGTCTCTGACCTCGGCGCTGTCGTACAGGTCGTGGACGACGCGATCCGTCGAGAGCACGGCCGCACCCAGCCGCTCGAGCGCCTCGAGCGCGGTCGACTTTCCGGCGCCGATCCCGCCCGTCAGCCCGACGAACGGGACCGTCAGGTCGACGCGTCCTCCGACGCCTCAGGCTCAGCAGCGGCCACCTCGGGCTCAGCAGCGGCCACCTCGGGCTCAGCAGCGGCCACCTCGGGCTCAGCAGCGGCCACCTCGGGCTCAGCAGCGGCCACCTCGGGCTCAGCCGCGGCCACCTCGGGCTCAGCCGCGGCCACCTCGGGCTCAGCCGCGGCCACCTCGTCGGAGATCTCGGCTGGGTCCGTGGCTAGAGCCGTAGGCTCTTCCGATTCGGACGCTCGCGTAGTCTCATCCTGCGACTCGTCCTCGGCCTCGGGCGCTGCCTCCAAATCGGAAGCGGCCTCGGCTCCCGCGAACACGTCTTCGGAGAGGCCAAGCTCGGGCATGTCGTCGAGGTCCGTGCCATCACCCTCGGCCGGCGGCACGATCGGCCGCACCGGGAGCACCTGTCCTTCGACACGCTTGATCGACAGCGACAGCCGCCGGCGCTCGGAGTCGATCTCGAGGATCTTGACCCGGACGGGATCGCCCGGCTGGATGATCTCGCGCGGGTTCTCGACGTGGTGCTGGGCGAGCTCGGAGATGTGGACGAGTCCCTCGACGCCATCGAGAATCTCGACAAACGCCCCGAACGTGACCACCTTCGTCACCACGCCCTCCAGCTCGTCGCCGATGTTGTAGGTGTCGACGACGCGCTGCCACGGGTCCTCCTGGGTCTGCTTGAGACCCAGCGAGATCCGCTGGCGGTCGCGGTCGATATCGAGGACCTTGACGCTGACGGTGTCGCCGATCGACAGGATCTCGCTCGGATGGTTGACGTGCGACCACGAGAGCTCGGAGATGTGGATCAGGCCGTCGATGCCATCGAGATCGACGAACGCGCCGAAGTCGACGATGTTCGAGATCGTGCCCTCCACGACCTGGCCCGGCTGGAGCCGGTCGAGGATCCGCTCGCGGTCCTCCTTGCGCTGCTCCTCGAGCACGGCGCGGCGTGAGAGCACGACGTTGTTGCGCGAGCGGTTGAGCTCGATCACCTTGCACTCGATCGCCTCGCCCATGTACTCGTCGAGGTTCGGGACGCGGCGGATGTCGACGAGCGACGCGGGCAGGAAGCCACGGACTCCGAGGTCGATGATCAGGCCGCCCTTGACGACCTCGATCACGGTCCCTTCGACGGGCTCGCCGGATTCGGCCGCGGCCTCGATCTTGCGCCAGGCCTTCTCGAAGCGGGCGCGCTTCTTGGAAAGAATGAGCCGTCCGTCCTGGTCCTCCTTGGTGAGGACGAGCGCGTCGACTTCCTCGCCGAGGCTCACCTCCTCGCCAGGATCGACGGACTTGCGGATCGAAAGTTCGCTGGAGGGGATGACCCCCTCGGACTTGTAGCCGATGTCGACCAGCACTTCGTCGTTGTCGATCCGAACGACGTGGCCGGTGACGACATCCCCTTCCTGGAAGGGGTGAATGGTGGCGTCGTAGTTGGGGACGATCTGGCCGTCGATCTCGAGCAGGAGACCGTTCGAGCCCTCTACGACCTTGGCGTTTGATTGATCTGTTGGGGGCGTCAGGGTTGTGGTTGAAGACATGTGTCGTCGGAGGATAGCCGCCTCGTGCGATTCGTATCATCAACTGTCCAATGCCCAGCCGAGCGACCAAGCGCGGCGATCAGCGCACGCCGCTCGATCGCGACTGCGATGTCCTGATTTGTGGAGCGAGTTTCGCGGGCCTGGCGGTGGCGCGCGAGCTCGCGTCGAGCGGGGCCGAGGTGCTGGTGGTCGATCGCTACGAGATCGGCGAGCGCCAGACCTCCGCGTGCGGTATCCCGACCACCTGGCTGACGGCGATGGGTCTGGAAGGCTCGCTCAGGCAGACGTTCGGCGAGCTTCTGATCCACACCCCGCATGCCGACGTCCGCTACGACCTTCCGTGGACGTTCTCGACCTTCGACTACCGGGCGCTCTGCCAGCTGCTCGCCGAGCAGGGGACGTTCGAGTTCGAGACCGCAAAGGTCGACGGCCGCGATGGATCGTGCGTGCGCACCGATCGCGGCGAGCTGCGCGCGCCGCTGATCGTGGACGCGCTGGGATGGCGCCGCCTGCTCGGCCGCGGTGAGAACATCCAGCCGCCCGACGCGCTGCTCTCGCGTGGTCTCGAGGTCCACCCGTTCGGCACCGGCGAGGACCTCGAGGTGTGGATCGATCGCACCTACGTCCCGGCTGGGTACGGCTGGCGGTTCCCCGCCGACGGCGAGCTGCGGATCGGCGTGGGCTCGTTCGACCCCCGCTACCACGTGCGCGAGCCGACGGTACGGCTGGCCGACGATCTCGGCGCCGACACCGTCCGCTACCAGGGCAACTGGATCCCTCACGCGCTGCGCGACGCG
Source organism: uncultured Solirubrobacterales bacterium (assembly GCA_963773165.1). GTDB lineage: Bacteria > Actinomycetota > Thermoleophilia > Solirubrobacterales > Solirubrobacteraceae > Palsa-465. The sequence goes on along the minus strand of CAVZAK010000034.1, from coordinate 98,911 downwards.
ACCGAGGACGGTGTGTTCTTTGCCGGCGACTCCGCGGGCCACTGCCTGCCGCTGACCGCCGAGGGGATACGGACCGCCCTGTATTTCGGGATCGCCTGCGGACGCGAGCTCCGAGCGGTCCTGTCAGGCACGCAGAGTCGCGAGCGGGCGCTGGCGCGCTACCACGACTTCTCCGCCTCCCACGCATTCCCGTTTCGCTCGCTGCTGCGGATGCAGCGGCTGATCCCCCGCATCGCGCCCCAGCTGCTCGGGCCGGCACTGCGGGCGATGGAGGCCAAGCGGTTCGTCGACTTCTCCTTCCAGCACTATCTGAACATCGCGCACCCGGACTTCGCCAGCGCCGGGGTCGTCCGCCGGCGGGCACGGACGCGAGTCGCCTCGGCGGCCTAGTCCGAGCCGGGGCTGTCGGCTCTCGGCTCGCCGGCGCTTTCAGCGCTCGCAGCCCCGATTTGGCCGACGGCCCGGTAAACGGCGCTGGGGAAGGGAGGGGATCGGGCGCGATCGCGTCCTTTCGATGATGCATGGCGCGCCAACCTTGCGCCGGATGGCGAGGCCTGGCGTGTTGTGCACGAGGAGTGTGCTCTGTACGCCAGGGCTCAGACGTGGCGCCGGTGTTGGCGCGCCATGCACCATCCCCGCGACATTCCCGGCACACTCCCGGCACAAAGTCGCAAAAAAGACCCGCATGAGCGCATAGTTGGGCGCCTGAGGAGATCAACGACGGGCTCAGGCGACCCGCCGGCGCCCTCATCCACCCCCTCCCAGCTGCCGTTTACCGAGCCGCACGCTAAGCGATGCCGCGTGCGCTGAAGCGCCCGGGCCTAGAGTCCACACCCCCCGGCGCGCCGGCTCTAGCTCGCAATCGCGAGTTTGCGCGCGAAGAACGCCCAGTTCCCCCAGGCGTCGGTGGTCCGCAATACGACCCGATAGGCGCCCTGCCGCGCGAAGACGTGCGAGACGCGCCGCCGGCGTTCGCGCCGCCGGTCGCCGAAGAACCAGGCGAATGAGCGGATCGGAGCCTCTGCCATCGTCACCCGCGCCGAGAACTGGATCTTGGCGCCGCGGGCCCCGTGCCGTGGCGCGGAGAACGAGATCGAATCCCCCGGCGCCCGTGACTGGCACGAGCCGGCGGCGTTGCTCCAGACCTGCTGGAGGTAGTAGTGGTCGCCGTTGATCACCTGATTCCAGGCGCCGGCGCCGGCCCCACCGAGCGGGGGACCAAAGCTCGTGAGGCACAGGTCCGCCTCCTCCTCGCCCGAATGGTCGACCCAGGCGTTGCCGAGCGGATCGGTGACCGACTCGTTGTGCTCGTGGCTGATCGTCGAGATCGCGGGATCGGCCGGGCTCGCGTTCGGGCGCGGATTGTCCGACTGGCAGTGGCCGGGTAGCGCGTCGTAGGGGATCACCGCGTAGGGGACATCGTCGGCCGTGACCGAGTGGTATCCGCAGTAGCCGCGGTTCACGCTGCCGCCGAGGGAACACTCATCGGGGCCGTGGAACTCACAGCTCCCGAGACCGTCCGGCAGGACGAGGAAGTAGATGTTGTTCAGCGCGCGCGGGAGCCTGCCCACGGTCAGAACATGTATGAGCTCGTTCTGGAGCTGCTGCCCGGTCAGGCAGTAGATCCACCCCGGCCCGGTCCCGAACGGCGGGGGCAGCGGCTCGTTGCAGCCGTTCGCCGGCAGCGGATCCGTGTCGACGACGGCCCCCCGGTAGCTCGAGTCATAGGCGGCGGCGCCGAGGGAATCACCGTACTGGCCGCTCAGCCCGTAGATGTTCGTCGGCATCCGGCTGTCGGCGGACACGTCGGTCAGGAACCGCTCGATCAGCGGCTGGTAGCCGGCGTCGTAAGTCAGCCCGGTGCCCGCCGGCTCCCAGAAGATCAGGTGGGTCCGGTTGGAGTGAAGGACGGGGCCGCCGAGGTACGGGAGATCGGCCGCGTGGGCGCCGGCGGGTGCGCGACCTGACGAGCGCACGTCGGGCACGACGCCGCCGAAGAACCCTCCACGGTGGGCCTGGGCGGCGCCCGCGGTCGCGAGCAGGCCGGCAACGAGAGCCACCGCGACCAGCAGCCACCTGCCGGACCTCACTTCGCCGCCAGCCAGTCCGGTCCGATCCCGGCGTCGACCGCGAGCGGCGGATCCATCTCGAACGCTCCCGCCATCTGCGCGGTCGCGATCTCCTTGACCTGCTCGGCCTCGTCGGCGGGCCCCTCGAACAGGAGCTCGTCGTGAATCTGGAGGACCAACCGCGTCTGGAGACCCGCCTCGGCGAGCGCCTGGTCGCACCGGACCATCGCCACCTTCATGATGTCCGCCGCGGTCCCCTGGATCACCATGTTGACCGCGAACCGCTCGCCCTGCTTGCGCAGCTCCCACCGGCGGGCGCGCAGCTCCGGGACCTGGCGGCGGCGGCCGAACAGGGTCGAGACGTAGCCGTGCTCCGTCCCCTGCTCGATCGTCTCCTCGATGAACCGGCCCACGGCCGGAAAGCCGGCGAGGTAGCGCTGGATGAACTCGTCGGCCTCCGACTGCGGGATGTCGAGCCGGTCCGCCATCCCGTACGCCGACAACCCGTAGACGATCCCGTAGTTGATCATCTTCGACTTCGAGCGCATCCCCGGATCGATCTGATCGGGCGTGACGTTGAACACACGGCAGGCGGTGGCGGTGTGGACGTCCTCGCCCCGGCGGAAGATCTCCTTGAGCACGTCCTCGCCGGCGATGTGGGCCAGCAGCCGCAGCTCCACCTGGGAGTAGTCCGCCGACACGAGCAGGTTGCCGGGCTCGGCGACGAAGCACGCCCGGATCTCGCGCCCGAGCTCGGTGCGGATCGGGACGTTCTGAAGATTGGGGTTGTTGGAGGACAGGCGCCCGGTCGTCGCGGTCGTCTGGCTGAAGGTCGTGTGCAGACGGCCGTCGGCGGCGATGTAGTCAGGGAGCGCGTCGAGATACGTCTGAGCCAGCTTGGTCAGCTCGCGGAAACGCTCGATCTTGGGGATCACGTCGTGCTCGTCGCGGATCGCCTGCAGCACCCTGGCGTCCGTCGAGTAGCCGGTCTTGCCGCGGCGCTTGCGCGACAGGCCGAGCTTGCCGAACAGGATCTCCTCGAGCTGCTTGGGCGAGCCGATCGTGAACTCCTCGCCGACGAGGTCGAAGATCTCGCGCTCCAGCGCATCGGCCTCCGCCTTCACGCGCGAGGAGATCCCGCGCAGGCGGCCGGTGTCGAGCTTGACCCCCGCGACCTCCATCTTGCGGAGGATCCGGACGAGCGGCAGCTCGACCTCGTTCAGCAGGTCCGTAAGGCCGCGGCCGCGGATCTCCTCCCGCTGCCAGGCTGGCGAGCGCGTTTAGAAGCACGGCGTCGCTGGCGGCGGGATCCTCGACGTCGGTGGCCAGGCCGCGCTCCTCGCACAGCTCGCGGAACGGGTAGCCGCGCCGCGCCGGCTCGAGCAGGTAGGCGGCGACCTCGGTGTCGTGGGCGAGGGTCGCGGGCACGGTCCGAAGCGACTTGGCGTCGTGGGCGACGGCCGCCCGCGAGCCGATCGCCGCGACCAGCTCCTCCGGGCCGTCGGCCCGGCCGGCCAGCACCTGGCCGGCGCCCTGGAAGACGCCGAACCGCCAGCCCTCGTCGGCCGCGAACAGCGCTCCCTCCGGCGCTTCCGGCGCCCGGACCGCCACCGCCACCTCCTTGTGCGGCAGCCGCGCCACGTCCCCCACCGATCCCTCGCGCACGCGGGCGGTGAGCGAGCGCTCGGCCTCCGGCGCCGGGGCCGCCGCGTCGGCCGAGCCGAGCGCCTCCTCGAGACGCCGCAGCGGCTCGCGCAGCTCGAAGCGCCGGAATACGTCGCGGAGCCTCGATCGGTCGGGGTCGGTCGAGACGAACTCCGTGAGCTCGAGCTCGAGCGGGATGTCGCGCTTGGCGGTCGCGAGCTGCTTGGAGAGCCTCGCGTCCTCGGCGTGGTCGATCAGGTTCTGCTTGCGCTTGGCGCCGCTGATCTCATCGACGTGATCGAGCACCTCCTCGAGCGAGCCGAACCGCTGCAGCAGCTCGGCCGCGGTCTTGTCCCCGATGCCGGGTACGCCGGGGATGTTGTCGCTGGTGTCGCCCTTGAGGCCGATGAAGTCCGGGATCAGCTCGGGGGGAACGCCGTAGCGGTCGACGACGCCGTCGCGGTCGTAGACGCGCGTGTCGGTGATGCCGCGGCTGGTCGTCATGATCTTGATGCCGTTGTCGACGAGCTGGTAGGCGTCGCGGTCCCCGGTCACGACCATCACCGGGATCGCCGGCTCGGCCTCCCGCGCCGTCTCCACGATCGACGCGATCACGTCGTCGGCCTCGTACCCCTCGACCGACAGGTTGCGGTAACCGAACGCCTCGACCAGCGGCGCCAGGTGGGGCCACTGCTCCCTGAGAAGGTCGGGCCGGCTCGAGCGCTGCGCCTTGTAGTCGGCGTAGATCTCCTTGCGGCCGGTGTAGCCCGCGTCCCAGACCACGACCGTCGCCTTCGGGCCGTAGTCGGTGAGGATCTTCACGAGCATCGAGGCGAACCCGAAGATCGCGTTCGTCGGCTCGCCGGTCGAGGTCGCGATCGACTCCGGGAGCGCGAAGAACGCGCGGTAGGCAAGGCTGTTGCCGTCGATCAAAAAGAGCTCGTCTGCCACGTCTCTCTCAGCGTATCTCGGGCGGGAGCCAGATAAGGGTGTTCGGGGTGGCGCATGCGCCACCCCGCGGACCGGCGCATGCGCCGGTCCGGGCCGGGCCCTCCAGCGCGGCCCGCTCGGCATCCCGCCTCGCCGGACCGGGCCGCGCTGGAGTCATCCTGCTGCGGCCCGGCCATCAATAAGATGGCGTCGCCCGTGGCCAGCACGCCGAGCGCCCAATACAGCCTCACGCTCCGAGTCGAGATCGACCATCGACCGGGCATGCTCGGCAAGGTCGCGAGCGCGATCGGCGACGCCGGCGGGACGATCGGCGCCGTGGACCTCGTCCAGGTGGACAGCAAGCACACGATCCGTGACATCACCGTCGAGACCGCCGACTCGTCGGACTGGCCGCGGCTGACCGACGCCGTCAACTTGATCGACGGCGCCCACGTCCTCGACACCACCGACCGCACGTTCATGCTCCACGTCGGGGGCAAGATCGAGATCCAGAACAAGAGCCCACTGAAGACGCGCGACGACCTGTCGATGGCCTACACGCCGGGTGTCGCCCGCGTGTGCACGGCGATCCAGGGCGATCAGGACAAGGCGTTCCAGTACACGATCAAGCGCAACACCGTGGCCGTCGTGTCCGACGGGACCGCGGTCCTCGGCCTGGGCGACATCGGCCCTCGGGCGGCGATGCCGGTGATGGAGGGCAAGGCGATGCTGTTCAAGGAGTTCGCCGGCGTGGACGCGTTCCCGCTGTGCCTCGACACACGCGATCCCGACGAGATCGTGGCGGTGGTGCGGGCGGTGGCGCCCGGGTTCGGGGGGATCAATCTCGAGGACATCTCCGCCCCGCGCTGCTTCGAGATCGAGGACCGGCTGAAGGCCGAGCTCGACATCCCGGTGTTCCACGACGATCAGCACGGGACCGCGGTCGTGGTCCTGGCCGCGCTGCTGAACGCGCTGACGCTGACCGATCACCGAATCGAGAACATCCGGGTCGTGATCGTCGGGATGGGGGCCGCCGGGGTCGCCGTGACGCGGATCCTGCTCGCCGCCGGCGCGCGCCACATCATCGGCTGCGACTCGCGGGGTGCCTTGTTCGCGGGGCGGTCTGACTACGAGGACGGCTCCATGCATCCGGTCAAGCGGGCGCTCGCGGAGATAACCAACCTGGAGCGGCGGGCTGGTGGGGTTTCCGACGTGCTCGACGGCGCCGACCTGTTCATCGGCCTGTCGGGCGCGCGCGTGATCGAGCCCTCGGCGCTGGCGGCGATGAACCCCGACCCGATCGTGTTCGCGATGGCCAACCCCACCCCCGAGGTCTCCCCCGAGGCCGCCGCCGCGTACGCCCGGGTGGTCGCCACGGGGCGCTCGGACTACCCCAACCAGATCAACAACGTCCTGTGCTTCCCCGGGATCTTCCGGGGCGCGCTCGACGTCCGTGCCACGCAGATCACCGAGGAGATGAAGATGGCGGCGGCGCGGGCGATCGCGGACATCGTCTCGACCGACGAGCTGCGCGAGGACTACATCATCCCCTCGGTCTTCAATCGCGAGGTCGTCGGGGCGGTGGCGAGCGCGGTGGCGGACGAGGCGCGGGAGAGTGGGACCGCCGAGGCGGGGTCGGAGATGGGCTTTGCGTCGACGGAGGAGTTCGGGGTTCTGCCGGGGCGGTAACTCTCTTTAAGGCGGGGATGTGGCGTGCCGGTCGCCGCGCCGCGCCCTCCACCCGGTGGCGACGATGTTCTTGCAGTCCGAGGTCCCTTTTGCCCGTTCCGCAGCGGAAACGGGTGCAAAACCGGTCTCCTCAATCACGGTTGCCGTTAGGTCTCGGTGCGGGGCGGTCAAGGTACAAACCTGCAGGGCGTCCGGTATCGCGACTGCGCGCTCGTAACCCCAGAGGTAACCAACGTCGATGCGGTTGGCGGCCCAGACCAGACACTCGGTTCTCACGTTCAGGTTCTCCGAGCGAAAGATGATCTGGGTTGCATAGCCGTCATAGACCGTGCACGTCGTGGGGCCCGACGAAGAGGCCGGCAGTGCGATGGGGACCGCCGACGACGCGGCAACGCCGGCATCCGACGGCGTCGTATCCGTCGGGAAGGCTGACTGCGCCGGCGTAGTCTCGGTTACCGGCCTGTGCGAGCCGCCGCAGCCAGCAATGGCTGACATCACGGCGACGAGCGCCACGCGCCTCAGGCGGCGGATCACAGCTCCATTATCCGTCGGGCTGCCAGCACTTCAAGGCTTGTTGGTGGACGGCGTAATCTCGCCGGAGTCTCAGCTGTGAGGGTGCTTGCGCCTCGGCAGGCGCCCCTCCACCGTCCACTTCGACCCGGGCCGCCCCGGCAGCAGCAGCGCGAGCAGCAGCCCGATCGCTGAGAGGATCAGGCCGAACGCGAGCCCGAGCCGCTCACCGTATCCCTTGCGCTCGGTCAGCCACGAGGCGGCGACCGCGGAGATCAGCCACACAAACAGCAGGTAGAGAGCCTTAGCGCCGATGAACGCGTAGACAGTCATGTGCCCAAGTACGCCCGTTGCACGGCGGGGTCCTCGCGCAGCTGGTCCGAATCGTTGGCCAGCACCACCTGCCCGGTCTCGAGCACGTAGCCTCGCTTGGCGACCTCGAGCGCGTAGTTGGCATTTTGCTCCACGAGCAGGATCGCCACGCCCTGACGATTGATCTCGGCGATCGTCTCGTAGATGCGCTGCACGAGGATCGGGGCGATCCCCATCGAGGGCTCGTCGAGCATCAGCAGCTTCGGGCGGGCCATCAGCGCGCGGCCGATCGCGAGCATCTGCTGTTCGCCTCCCGACATCGTTCCCGCCTTCTGGCGCTCGCGCTCCTTGAGCCGCGGAAACAGCTCGAACACGCGCTCGAGATCTTCGCTGACGCCATCTCTCTGGCGCCGAAACGCCCCGAGTTCGAGGTTCTCGCGGACGGTCATCCGCGGGAAGCAGTGGCGCCCCTCCGGCGACAGGGCGATCCCGCGGCTGACGATCTCGTGCGCCGGGACACGCGTGATGTCTTCGCCGGCGAACGTGATCTTCCCCGAGCGGGCGGGAGTGAGGCTCGTGATCGAACGCAGGGTGGTCGACTTCCCGGCGCCGTTTGAACCGATCATTGTCACGACCTCTCCCTCCTCGACCATCAGCGATACGCCGCGCAGCGCCTCGATCGCTCCATAGAAGGTGTGGATGTCGTCGACCTCGAGGAGCGCCATCAGCCCTGTTTCCCCAGATAGGCCTCGATCACGCGCGGGTTCTCCCGTACGTCGCCCGGAGGTCCCTCGGCGATCTTCTCGCCGTGGTCGAGGACCGTCACGCGCTCCGAGACGCCCATCACGACCTTCATGTCGTGCTCGATAAGGAGGATCGTGAGCTCGAGATCGCTTCGCATCTTGCGCATGAACTCGGTCAGCACGGTGGACTCCTGCGGGTTCATGCCGGCGGTCGGCTCGTCGAGCAGCAGCAGCCTGGGGTCGGAGGCGAGTGCGCGCGCAATCTCGATTCGGCGCTGATCCCCGTAGCTCATGTTGCTCGCCAGTTGGCCGAACTGGCGTCGTTTCAGGCCGACGTAGGAGAGCGTCTCAGCTGCGCGCTTCTCCGCCGCCCGCTCCTCCGCGCGCACCCACGGCGCGCGCGTGATGGCACCGAACACCCCCGCCCGCATCCGGCAGTGACGCCCCACGACCACGTTCTCCAGTGCGGTCATCGCGCCGAACAGGCGGATGTTCTGAAACGTCCGGGCGACACCCATCTTGGTGATCTTGTCGGGCCGGGAGTAGGTGATGTCGCGGTCGGCGAACACGATCCGTCCGCTGGTCGGCTTGTACAGCCCGGTGAGCATGTTGAAGAATGTCGTCTTGCCGGCGCCGTTGGGTCCGATGATCGAGACGATCGACCCGAGCGGGATGTCGATCGAGACATCGCTCACCGCACGCAGGCCGCCGAACTCCTTGGATACCTGCTCGGCGCTGAGGATCGCGCCGCCCGAGGACACGTCCGCGGCTGGCGGCGCCTGGGCGCTCACGGCCCCGCCTCCCCGGGCTCGACTGCGGACCAGGCCGTGCCGGGCTCCTCCAGCTCGAGCTCGCCGATCCCCCTGGTCAGCTCGAGTTTTCGGCGTCGCTCAGGGATCAGTCCCTGCGGGCGCAGGACCATCACCAGCACCAGGAGGAACCCGAAGATGCTCACCTGGAGCTCGGTCAGGTTGAAGTTCAAGCCGAAGTCGCCGGGCAAGCCGTTGAGCACGTCCGGGATCAGGTAGTAGTTGATGTTGGCGAGGAGCAAGGCGCCGAGTACCACCCCCCAGATTGAGCCCAGGCCGCCGAGGATCACCATCGAGAGGACGAAGATCGAGAAGCCGAACTGGAACTCACCGGCGTCGATCAGCGTCGTGTAGGCACCCAGAAAGGCGCCGGCGATGCCGCCGAACGCGGCGCCCAGGGCGTAGGCGAGCAGCTTTGTCTTGACGAGCGGAATCCCCATCGAGACAGCCGCGACCTCGTCCTCTCGCAGCGCGATCCACGCCCGCCCGAGGCGTGAGTCGCGCACTCGGAAGTTGACGAACAGCGTGAGCAGGACGAGCGCGAAGATCGTGTAGTACCAGGGTCTGATGTCTAACTGCGAGAACTGGCCGATCCCCGGCAGGTAGGGGGCGTCCACGCCGCTGATTCCCAGCTCGCCACCGGTCAGCGGCATCCCGAAGACCTTGATCTGCGGCCCGTTGAGCGCGAACACGCGGATGATCTCGCCGAACGCGAGCGTCACGATCGCGATGTAGTCGCCGCGCAGCCGCAGCGTCGGCACGCCAATGACCGCGCCGGCGAATGCCGTCAACAGCCCGGCGCAGATCAGGATCAGCACGAAGTTCAGGTGGATCCCTGGAATTGAGCCCGTGGGGCCGTGTATGAGGATGTGCACATTGGCCTTGTAGAAGAAGTCCGAGCCGAGCCAGCCAAAGGCGTATGAGCCGAGCGCGAAGAACGCGACGTATCCGAGGTCGAGCAGGCCGGCGAAGCCGACGACGATGTTCAGGCCGAGCGCGAACATGACGTAGGTCAGCGACAGGATTTCTGTGTTGACGAAGTTGCTCGTGTTCGAGAAGAGCTGTGGCAGGATCAGACCGAATCCGATCAGCAGCACAGCCAGGGCGCGTGGCCACCATGCGGGCAGCCGTCGCTCGATCGCAGCGCGCCATTCGCGCAGCTGGGCGAGCAGCTCGTTCACCCGGCCTCCCTCGTCTCCTCGCCGAGCAACCCGCGTGGCCGCAGGACCATGATCACGATCAGGTAGCCGAACACGATCACCGGCGTCCATTGGGGTCCGAACGGCGGGCTGCGCGAGTCGCAGATCTGCTGGATCACGCCGATGATTAGGCCGCCGAGCACCGCCCCGCGGATGTTTCCGATTCCGCCCATGACCGCGGCCGTGAATGCGATCAGACCCGCCTCGAACCCCTGGGCGTAGGAGATGGTGGTCTCGTACAGGGCGTAGATCAGGCCGGCGGCGCCCGCGAGGGCCCCGCCGATCATGAACGTGAGCGAGATCGTCGTGTCGACGTTGATGCCCATCAGCCGCGCGGCTTCAGGATCCTGGGCCGTTGCCCGCATCGCCCGTCCCATCCGGGTGCGGCCCACGTACCACGTCAGCAGGATCACGAGCGGCACCGTTACGCCGATCGCGAGCACGTCGCGGCGATGGATCGCCACACCGGAAATCGAGAAGACGACGTCGTTGCCGCGGATCAGGTCTGTAATCCCCTGCGGAGAGCCGCCGATCCAGAGCAGCCCGACGTTCTGGAGGATGAACGAGAACCCGACCGCAGTGATCAGCGGCGCGAGCTTTGGGGCGTTGCGAAGCGGCCGGTAGCCGACCCGCTCGATCAGCACGTTCAGGGCGCCGCAGACGATCATGGAGACGAGCAGCGCCGCCCCGAGGCCAAAGATCACGCCGAATGTCCCGGTCGCCAGAGTCAGCCCGATGCCCGCCCAGAAGCCCGCCGCGGTCAGCGAGCCGATCATGAACACGTCGCCGTGCGCGAAGTTGATCAGCTCGATGATCCCGTAGACCAGCGTATAGCCGATCGCGATCAGGGCCCAAATGGCGCCATTCGAGATGCCCTGGAAAAGGTTGGTTCCGATGTACGAGAGGTCGTGGACCGTCGTCGCGTGGCCATTGACGAACGCCGGATACCCCGACACCAGGTCGTGAATGGTGTAGTAGACCGGCAGCGCCGCGAGCGCGACGATCAGGCCCCACTTCCCGGCGAAGCGCCGAATTGCCAAGAGGACAGGATGCGCAGGCCCCGAGGCAGCCTTGGGAGCGAGCCGGGCGGCTTCCATATGGCCGAGCCTAACGCCGGAGCGGGGCCGCGGCAACGGCCCCGCTCTCGGTCAGTTGTCAGCCGGTGATCGACTTGATGTACAGCGGATTGCCGTCCGGGCCGACCTTGTAGAGGCCGTATTGCTTCAGAGTCGTGTCACCGTTGGCGTCGAACCCGTAGGTCCCGATCGCGCCGTGGTAGTCCTTGGTCGCGAACAGCGCGGCGAGGACCGCCGCCTTGTCGTTGCCCTTAGACCCAAGCTTCGCGATCGTGTCCAGCCCGAGCTTCATCGCCTCGTAGCCGTAGATCGAGTACGGATCCGGGTCTGAGACTCCGTACTTGGCCTTATAGGCGGCGAGGAACTGCCGGCCGCCCGGGTAGGAGGTGAGGCCCTGCGTCGCCACCGTGCACTGGAACAGCGGCGCGATGCTCGCGGGGAACCCGCCAGTTTTCGGATTGGTCACCCCACCGGAGCAGACGCCGTCGCCGCCGAAGATCTTGGCGGTCGGGATCTGGGAGTTGATGTCCTTGATCAGCTCCACCTCGCCGGGCGGGTTGAAGCCGGTGTATACGCAGTTGACACCGGCCGCCTTGAGCGAGGACGCGTACGCACGGTAGTTGGGCGCCGTCGGGTCAAGCCCCGTGCCGCTTGATCCGCTGGTGCCGGCCAACGTGAGCCCGTAGTCGCCGTGGTGCAGAATGATCTGCGTAGCGAGGCCCACGCCGTACGGCGTCTTGTCGTTGGCGACCGCAACCCGGGTGCAGCCCGCCTGCTTCATCGCGACCAGACCTGCGATTCCCTGGATCGTGTCGCGTGGAACGATCCGGAGGTATGTGCGCTTGCCCGTCGGGTAGTACTTCTGCGGCTCACCGGGTGAGGTTCCCGGATCGTTGGTGGTCAATCCGGGATATGTATTCGCCGGGCTGACCTGCGGGAGCCCACCCTGGTTGGTGATCGGGATCTCGACCTCGGCGCAGCCGGAGTTGAACGGCCCGACGAGGTAGACGGCCTTCGAGTCGGTCGCAGCCTTGCGGGCATTTGCCTGGCAGACGTTGAGGTCGTAGTTGGTCGGCGACGTCGCGGTCGCATCGTTCATCGAGATGAAGTTGACCTTGAATTGGCCCGCCTTGTTGCCCGCCTGACTGAGCGCGAGTTTTTCACCATTCAGCGCCGGAATGGTCTGCGCGGTCACCGCGCCGTTGAGCGGGAGGTCCGAATAGATGTCGATCGTGTTCGAGCCCCCGCTGCTGCTCGAGGACCCGCTGGTGGTACTGCTGCTGCTGCTACTACTACCGCAAGCGCCGAGTGCAAATACGGCGCCCGCGAGCATGCAGCCCGTCATGGCTTTGCCGAGTAAACGCATGCTCCTCCTCTGTGTGTGTCGATGCCGGACAACCCTTTCGCCCGCGTCGAGGGCAGACTAGTGCGGCACCCGGACCGCGGCAAGCCGGGACCGGGCAACTAAGCGACCCGTGGGCTTCCCCTAACGCGACGTCAATCGAGCGTTCGGCACGGCTAAAAATTGAGCCATCAGCCGATCATCGCCTTCCAAAACACCAGATTGCCGTCGAGCACGCGCCACACGCCGTAGCGGCGGATCGTCGTGTCGCCGGTCGGCGTGATGCCGTAGGTGCCGAGCACGCTGCGGCGATCGCTGGTATCGAAGATCGCACGGAGGACATTGGAGCGCAGAATCGCGTGCTTGCCGGCGTCGCTCGCCCGTGAGATCGCGGACAGCATCAGGTTCATCGCCTCATAGCCGAAGATCGCGAACGGCTCCGCCGGACCGAAGCGCCGCTCGTAGGCGGCGTAGAACGCCTTGGCGGATGGCGGCCCGGCATCGGGCCCGACGGACGGGGCCGTCACCAGGACGCGGGTATCGAGCGCCAGCGGGATCCCTCCGTACGCCGGATCCGTGAACGTGCTCTCGGCGACGCCGGCGGAGCCGAAGATCTGGGCCTCCGGCATCGCCTCCCCAATCTGCCTCGCGAGCAGCGGCGCGCCCGACTCGGTGAGCGCGCTGATCATCACGCAGTTGGCGCCGGTCTGAGCGACGCTCTTGGCGAGCGCCGCGTAGCTCGTGGCGTGGGGCTCGAACGCCTGGACCCCCACCACATCGAGGCCTGCGGAGCGGGCCACCAGGTCGAAGGTCGAGGCCAGATCCTCGCCGTCGACCTCCCCGTCCTGCAGGACGTAGGTCTTCCGACAGTCCTGGCTGAGCTGGAGATCGACCTGCACGGTCGCCTGGGCGGTGTCGTTGGGGACGACGCGGGCAAATGTCCGGATCCGCGTCGGGTAATACTTCTGCGGCTCACCTGGCGCCGCACCGGCGGCGCCCGAGGTCAGGCCGACGGCGCTGCTGGACGCGCTGATTTGGGGGATCCCCTCGCGGTTGAGCAGCGGGATCGAGACCGCCGTGGCCCCCGAGTTGAAGTCGCCGATGTACCCGATCGTCGCCGGGTCCTGGATCACGATCCGGGCGTTGACCGTGGTCTTCCCCGGATCCCATTCATCGCGCTGCGGCGTCGAGTCATCGAGCGCGCGGAGCTGGATGCGGTAATGCCCGACCCTCCCCCGCGCCTGCGAGAGCGCGAGTTCCTCCCCGTTGACCACGGCCTGCGCGTTGGGGCGCGAGGCGCCGCGCATCGGCCCGCTCGTATAGATCGTGAGCGTCGCGCCCTGGATCCGGTTGGCGACGGGGTCCTTGCTACCACACCCCCCTGTCGCAACCGCGCTCAGCACGATCGCGATGACGATTCCGGGCAACTTCACCCGGCTCATTCTCACTGGTCAGGTGTCACGGACGCGAACGGCACCAAGGCACCGTTGCGCAAACGACTGAACACGAACGGCGCGATGCTGATGTCGCCGGACGAGCTGATCGAATAGGTGCCAAGCGGGGACTGCCGGTCCTTTATCTTGAAAAAGTCGTCGACGACGGTCGTGCGGTCGTCTGCGTTCACGCCAGCCTCGCGCAGGACGGCGAGGACGGCGTTCATCGCCTCGTAGCCGAAGATCGCCCCGAGCGCAGGGGCGTGGCCGTAAGCGGAGGTGAAAGCGCTCTCGAAGTGCTGGCCCTCCGGCGTGAGATCCTTCCTCAGGAATCCGGGGGAGGAGACGTAGAGGTTGACATTCGCCGCGCCGAATGAAGACGCAAACCCGCTCGTGTCCAGCGCCGACGGGGCGAACAGCTTGACGGCGCCGTTCCCCTGGGCCACGTTACCGAACAGCCGCGCGACCGCCGATGCGCTGTCCGGGGACGCGCCGTAGAACAGCGCGTCGGCTCCGGACGCCTGGAACTTCGAGGCGTCGGGCGGACCCTGCACGGCGGTGATCGTGTTGCCCGCGTCCTGCCTGACGGCCAGCGCGATCGCGGCGCCGTACGGGCTCCCGTCATCCGTGACGTACAGCTTCTTGACCTCCAGCGCCGTCATCTCCTGAATTTGGGCCTTCGCCTCCTGGGCGCTGTTCGGCACAACCCTGGCGAAGGTGTATCCGTACGTCTTCTCGGACTCGTAGTAGCTCTTCGGCGACCCCGGAACGGCCGGCGTCGCCTGCGTGAGCTCGAGTGCCGTGTCGGCCGGGCTGACCTGGAGGACGTCCTGCGCGTTCGTGATCCCGACCGAATCGGCGGAGTCGCCAGGGGCGAGCTCGCCGAGATAGGCGATCGCGCTCGTATCCTCGATTGCGGTGCGGGCGTTGTCCGAGATCTTGCTCGCGTCCACGGTCGCGAACTTGACCGTGAACTTCCCGATCTTGGCGCCTGACTGCTGGAACTGCTGGAACGCCAACTTTTCGGCGTCGAGAATGTCCGGCGAGGCCGTGGTCCCCGCGGGCGCCGCGGCGTAGATCGTCAGCTTGGTCCCGGTGGTGCTGACCGACGAGTTGCCGGCCGCAGCACAGCTGCCCACACCTGCTGTCAGCGCTGCGAACGCACAGACGCTGAGGAGCGGTCCTCGGCGCACTGCGGTGTGCGCCTAGTCCCGCCGGCCAGGCAGGAACGGAAGCAGGTTGCGAACGCCGATAGCCACGAGCACCATCACGATTGCGATCAGGATCGAGTCAAAGCCGCTGATGTTCAGCGACCACAGAACGATCCAGATGCAGAGGCCGGCGGTGGCGGTGAGGATGAGGCCCATCGGCGAGGATCCTAGCCGAGTGTCCCCGGGGACAGCGCCAGGCGGAAGTCGGCAACGAGCTCCCGTACCGCGGCGGCCGGGTCGTCGGCCTCGCCCGCCGCCCGGACCAGCCGGCTGCCCACGATCACGCCGTCGGCGCCGGCCTCGGCCGCACTCCTCGCCTGATCGGGCGTGGCGATGCCGAAGCCTACGGCGACCGGGACCTCGGTGTGGGCCGCCGCCCGCGAGACGATCGCGCGGAGACGGCCGTCTAGGGCCACCCGTTCCCCGGTCGTGCCGGTCAGCGACACCGTGTAGAGAAAGCCGCGAGCGTTGGCTCCGATCCTCGCCAACCGGCCCTCGGGCGTCGTCGGCGCCACCAGCGGCACGAGCGCGAGACCCCGGGCATCGCACGCCTCGAGCACCCCCGGCGCCTCCTCGAGCGGGAGGTCGGGGACGATCAGCCCGCTCGCTCCGGCCTCCACCAGCGCGTCGACAAACCGTTCCAGCCCGCGCGCCAGGATCGGATTCGCGTAGCACATGGCGATCACGGGGAGTCGCTCCGAGATCGACCGAGCCACGTCCAGCACGCGCGGGACGGTGGCACCCGTACGCAACGCCGAGGTCGCGGCCGCGTGAATCACCGGCCCGTCGGCCAGCGGGTCCGAGAACGGCACGCCGAGCTCGACCAGATCGGCTCCTCCCTCCGCGTAGGCGATCCCGATCCGGCGCGAACTCTCGAGGTCGGGAAAGCCGCCCATCAGGTAGGGCATCAGCGCTGCCCTTCGCCCGTCGGCGCGGACCGACTCGAACGCCTCCGCGATCCGCTCTGTTCCCGTCACGGCCGGTCCGCGAGCTCGCCCGCGGCGAGATGCCCGAGCACCTCGGCCAGGTCCTTGTCGCCCCGGCCCGAGAGGCAGATGAGATCGAGCTCGCTGGGGCCGTTCTCGAGCGCCCAGGCAATAGCGTGGGCGCTCTCGAGCGCCGGAATGATCCCCTCGAGCCGGGCCAGGCGGGTGAACCCGGCCAGCGCGGCGCGATCGCCGACGGCGAGGTATCGGGCCCGGCCGGTGTCGCGCAGCCACGCGTGCTCGGGTCCGCTGCCGGGGTAATCGAGGCCGGCGGAGATCGAATGGGCCTCGAGGATCTGGCCGTCCTCGTCCTGCATGATCGCCGAGTAGGCGCCGTGCAGGACGCCGGGGAGCCCGCCGGCGGTGAGCGGCGCGCCGTGGCGGCCGGTCTCGAGACCCTCGCCGGCGGCCTCGACGCCCACCAGCTCGACCTCGGTGTCCGCGATGAACGGAGTGAAGATGCCGATCGAGTTCGACCCCCCGCCGACGCACGCGATCACGCGCTGCGGCAGCCGCCCCGCCTGGTCGAGGACCTGCGCCCGCGCCTCGTCGCCGATCACGCGCTGGAGGTCGCGGACGAGCGCCGGATACGGCGCCGGCCCGACGCACGAGCCGATTATGTAGTGGGTGGTCTCGGCGTTCGTGACCCAGTCGCGGATCGCGGCCGATACCGCCTCCTTGAGCGTCCGGGCGCCCGCCTCGACGGGCTCGACCCGGGCACCGAGCAGCCCCATCCGCTCCACGTTCGGCGCCTGGCGCCGCATGTCCTCGGTCCCCATGTAGACGACGCATTCCATATCGAGCAGCGCGCACGCCGTGGCGGCCGCCACCCCGTGCTGGCCCGCACCGGTCTCGGCGATGATCCGGGGCTTGCCCATCCGCCGCGCCAGCAGCGCCTGGCCGATCGCGTTGTTGATCTTGTGGGCGCCGGTGTGGTTGAGGTCCTCGCGCTTGAGGTAGATCGTGTGGCCGGCGGCCTCGCTCAGGCGGGCCGCGAGGTAGAGCGGCGTCGGGCGACCGACGTAGTCGTGCAGCAGCGCCTCGCGCTCGGCGCGGAAGCCGGGATCGTCGCGAGCCTCGATCCACGCCGCCTCGAGCTCGGCCAGCGCCGGCATCAGCGTCTCGGGAACGTACTGCCCGCCGTACGGTCCGAAGCGGTGCTCGACCGCACTCATAGGCTCGACACGGGGACCGTGGCGCGGACCGCCGCGGCGAACGCCAGGAGCATTTCCGGATCCTTGCGCCCCGGAGCGCTCTCGACGCCGCTGGCGACGTCCACGGCAAATGGGCGCACGGTGGCGATCGCCTCGGCCACGTTGTCGGCGTTCAACCCACCGGACAGGATCATCGGCACCGGCCCGCGGTGGGCCCGAGCGAGCTCCCACGCGAACGTCTCCCCCGTCCCTCCGGGCCATCCAGGCACATAGCTGTCGAGGAGGTGATAGTCGGTGTGGAACGACGACAGCGCCTGGATGTCGGCCCGGCTGCGCACACGCGCGGCCTTGATCACCTTGCAGCCGGTTCGCCGCGCCACCTCGGCACAGAACGCCGGCCCCTCGTCGCCGTGGAGCTGGATCATTGTCAGCCCGATCGAATCGGCGCTCCACGCGAGCTCGTCCAGGTCGGCATTGACGAACACCCCGGCGATCTGGAGCCGGCGCTTGAGCACGGTGGCGATCTCGGCGGCAACGGTGGGATCGCAGCGGCGAGGCGACTGGGGCCAGAAATTCAGGCCGAGCGCCCATGCGCCGGCGGCGGCAGCGCGCTCGGCGTCCTGCATCGAGGTAATGCCGCAGAACTTGATTTTCGGGGCCCAGGCCTCCATGACCCACATCGTAGGGGGGCCGGGCCGGGCCCCGCCTTCTACTGAGGCGGCTGTTCCTGCCGGCTTCCGAGGGTCACCGTGAACGACCGCTTGTGATCATCGCGGAACGCCCGAACAGTCACCGTCTGACCGGGCAGGCGGGTGTCGAGGATCGACTGGAGCTCGGCCGTCGAGACCACTCTGTCGCCGTCGATCTCGACGACCTCGTCGCCGCGCTCGATCCCGGCGCTCGCCGCCGGGCCCGTCACGGTCTGGACGCGCACGCCGTTGTGCTTGCCGAGGACGTTCGCGCCACCGAGCCCCAGGTACGCGAGCTTGCCGGCATCGCCGTGCTTGACCCGGAGCAGGAACGCCTCCGCGGTGTTGATCGGCACCGCGAACGCGATTCCGACGCTGCCGTCGGCCCCCTCGCCACCGGTCTCGATCTGGGAGTTAATCCCGATCACGTGTCCCGTCGCATCGAGCAACGGTCCGCCCGAGTTACCGGGGTTGATCGGCGCGTCGGTCTGGATCACGTTGTCGATCGTGAACCCGTTGGGCGCCTCAATCTCGCGCTGCAGCGCGGACACGATTCCGCTGGTGAGCGTTCGGTCGAGCCCGAACGGGTTGCCGATTGCGAGCGTGGGATCGCCGACCTGGACCGTGCTCGAGTCGCCGGGATCGAGCGGCTCGACGGCGGGTACGCCTCGCATGTTGACCTGGAGCAGGGCCAGGTCGTTGTCGGGGTCCTGTCCGACGACGGTCGCCTGGCGGCTGATGTCGTCCTCGAATTGGACGGTCACGCCGGTTTCCCGGTTGGCCCCCTCGACCACGTGGTAGTTGGTGAGGATCCGACCTTCGCGATTGATCAAGAACCCCGAGCCGGTCGAAATGCTGCTCTGTTGCTCGGGGAACAGCTCGAACGGGTCCTGGACCTGCTCGATCTCCTGGGCGCGGACGAACACGACGCCGGGCGCGTCGCGGACGTAGATCTCGTGTGGGGTCAGCTCCGCCTTCGTGCTCGAGGCGGGCTCGGCCGCGACCGGACCCTCCTCGAAAACCGTCTTCGTGTCGCGGTGGCCGGTGATGCCGGTTGCGAGAAACACGGCGGCGACGACCAGCCCGCCTAGCACCGCAGCGACGAAGGGGGAGCGGGCCAGGGCCTTCATCCTCATCAGTGTTGCCCTGGCGGTGAAGTTCACCTAAAGCCGTCGCGTGAGCCGGCGGCATGCGGCTTCGATATCCGGCGCGCGCATCAGCGCTTCGCCGATCAGCACGGCGTCCACGCCGGCGTCGGCCAGCTCGTCGAGCTCGGCCGGGCGGCTGAAGCCGGATTCGGCCACGGTCACGGTGCCGAACGGCAGCTGCGGCAACAGCTCGATCGTGCGCTGCCGATCGACGGCGAGCGTCGAGAGGTCACGGTTGTTGATCCCGATGATCCCGGCACCGAGCCCGACCGCCACCTCGAGCTCGGCGCCATCGTGGACCTCGACGAGCGCGTCCAGGGTCAGCTCCCGCGCCAGCGCGTGGAGCTCGCCCAGCGCCGCCTCATCCAGAGCCGCGACGATCAGCAGAATGGCGTCCGCGCCCGCCGCGAGCGACTCGTGGACCTGGTAGGGGTCGACGACGAACTCCTTGCGCAGGATCGGCAGCGCCGACACCTCCCGGGCCGCACGCAGGTCGTGGAGCGAGCCGCCGAAGCTCGGCCCGTCGGTGAGGATCGAGAGCGCCGCTGCACCGCCCCGCTCGTACGCGGTGACGACGTCCTCCAAGCTGCAGGTCCTCCCTGATCACCCCGGCCGAAGGCGAGCGACGCTTGTGCTCGGTGATCACGGAAAGGCCTGGGGCCGCGAGCGCCGCCCTGAACGGGCGCAGGTCACCGGCGGTCAGCCGATCCGCCCCCGCGCGCTCGAGTTCGGCCAGCGGCGCCGACGCGCGACGGCGGCGGACCTCGGCGCGGGTCGCAACGAGAATCGGCTCGAGCCGGTTCATGCCGGCGCGAGCGCCCGGGTGCATTCGACGAACCGCTCGAGCGCCGCGGCCGCCGCCCCCGAGTCGATTGCCTCCTCCGCCGCGCGCACCCCGTGCTCGAGCGAGTCCGCCCGCCCTCCCGCGTAGATCGCGGCGCCGGCGTTCAGGGCCGACAGGTCGCGGGCCACTCCGAGCTCGCCGGCGAACACGCGCATAGCGATCTCGGCGTTCCGCCGTGGATCTCCTCCGGGAACGGCGTCGGCCGGGGCACGGGCCAGGCCGACATCCTCTGGGCTGACGGTGTAGGACCGCTGATCTCCGGCGCGCACCTCGACGACGATCGTGGGCGCTGAGATGCTGAGTTCGTCCACGCCGTCCTCGCCGCTGACGAGCAGGGCGTGCGTCGTTCCGAGCCGCGCCAGCGCCCCCGCCATCGTCTCGAGGTAGGCGGGATCCGACACCCCGACCAGCTGCCGGGTCGCGCCCGCCGGGTTGGTCAGCGGGCCCAGGAAGTTGAAGATCGTGCGCACCGCCAGCCCGCGGCGGACCGGGATCACATACCTGGTCGCCTGATGGTGCGCGGGCGCGAACATGAAGCCGAAGCCGACGTCCTCGATGCAGCGGGCGACCGACGGTGGCGGGAGGTCGATCCGCGCGCCGAGCGCCTCGAGCACGTCGGCCGACCCGGACAGCCCCGTGGCAGACCGGTTGCCGTGCTTGGCCACGATGCAGCCGGCGCCGGCGGCGATCAGCGCGGCAGTCGTCGAGACGTTGAATGTGCGACGGCCGCCGCCCGTGCCCGCGGTGTCGAGCAGGTCATCGGTCGCGACCTCGACGCGTGTCGCCATCGCGCGCATCGTCCGAGCCAGTCCGGCCAGCTCGTCGACCGTCTCGCCCTTCGTCCTCAGCGCAATGAGGAACGCCGCGATCTGGATCTCGGTCGCGTTTCCGGCCATGATCTCGGACAGGACCGCGGAGGCGTCGTCGAAGCTCAGATCCTTGCCCGAGGCCAGCATGTCGATCGCCCGCGTCAGCAGGTCGGGGCCCGGCGAGCTCATTGGGCGCGGGCGAGGAAGTTGGCGAGGAGGTCGCGCCCCTGCTCGGTGAGGACCGACTCGGGATGGAACTGAACGCCCTCGGCCGGCAGCACACGATGGCGGACCGCCATTACGATCTCGTCGGCGGAGGCGCTGCGCTCGAGCTCGCCCGGCAGCTCGGGGTCCGCCACCAACGAGTGGTAGCGACCCACCTCAAGGGGATCGCGGAGGCCGCGGAAGATCGTCCTGCCGTCGTGCTGCACCTTCGTCGTCTTGCCGTGAACGGGCTGGTGGCGGATGATCTTCCCGCCCCACGCTTGAACCAGCGCCTGATGGCCGAGGCACACTCCGAGCGTCGGGATCTTGGCCGCCGGGAACCTCCGCACCGCCTCGAGCGAGATACCGGCCTGATCGGGAGTGCAAGGGCCGGGCGAGACGATCATCCGGTCATAGCCGCGCACGAGCAGGTCGTCGACGGTGGCGTGGTCGTTGCGGACCACCTCGATCTCCGCGCCCAGCTCTCCCAGGTACTGGACGAGGTTGTAGGTGAAGCTGTCGTAGTTGTCGACGACAAGGACCCTCATGGCCACTCCGGCTGGCGGACTGCGAGCTCGATTGCCTCGAGCACGGCCTTCGCCTTGGCCTCCGACTCGCGGAACTCGTAGTCGGGCTTGGCGTCGGCGACGGTCCCGCCACCGGCCTGAATGTGAGCCACCCCGTCGCGGACGACGACCGTACGGATGTGGATGCAGGTGTCGAGGTCGCCCGCGTAGCTGACGTAGCCGATCGCCCCGCCATATCCGCCGCGCTTGACGGGTTCGAGCTCGTCAATGATCTGCATCGCCCTGACCTTGGGCGCACCGGACAGAGTGCCCGCGGGCAGGACCGAGCGCAGGGCGTCGAGCGGTCCGACCTCCTGGCGCAGCGTCCCGGTGACGCTCGAGACGATGTGCATCACGTGGCTGTAGTTCTCGACGGCCATGAAGTCATCGACCCGTACGCTGCCGTACTCGCACACCCGCCCGAGGTCATTGCGCCCGAGGTCGACGAGCATCACGTGCTCGGCCCTTTCCTTCGGGTCAGCGAGCAGCTCCTCGGCCAGCCGGCGGTCGTCTTCGGCGGTCGCGCCGCGGGGCCGCGTCCCGGCGATCGGGCGGGTCGAGACGTTGCCGGCCGGCGACCGTTATCAGCGGCTCCGGGCTGGCGCCGGCCACCTCGAAGTCGCCGAAGTCGAGGAAGTACATGTACGGACTGGGATTGACGGCGCGCAGCCCGCGGTAGATCGAGAACGCCTCGATCGGCACCGGCGCCGTCCACCGCTGTGACGGAACGACCTGATAGGCGTCCCCGGCGTAGATGTATTCGACGATCCGGGCCACGTTGGCCTCGAACTGCTCCCGCGACATGTTCGGCGTGAACGCCGGGGGCCGGCGATCGGCGGCCGGCGGGCGGGACGGCGGCGGGATCGGGCCCGCCAGGCGCCGGCGCACCTCGTCGATCGTCGCCACCGCCTGCCGGTAGGACTGCTCCAGATCCTCGTCCGCGTACACGTTCGCGAGGACCGTGACCGTGTGCTTGAGGTGGTCGAACACGACGAGCGTGTCGGTGAACATCAACGCCAGGTCCGGAACTCCGAGCGGATCGGGGTTGGGCTCGCCGAGCGGTTCGACCGTCCGCACCAGGTCGTAGGCGAACATCCCGACGGCCCCGCCGGCGAATGGCGGCAGGTCGGGGAGCGGAGCGGCGCGGAAGCGGGCGAGCTCCTCGGCGACGAGCGCGTACGGGTCGCCCGGATCCCCGAGCGACCACCTCAGCACGTGGCGGGGGCGAAAGCCGATGAACGAGTAGCGGCCGACCCGGCCCTGGTCAGCGGACTCGAGCAGGAACGCGTGACCCTGTTCTCGCAGCTTCAGGAACGCGGACACCGGCGTCTGGCAGTCGTCGATGAACGTCACCGACAGCGGGATCAGGTTGTGGTCGTGCGCGAGCGCGCGCACCTCGTCCAGTGAGGGCGCGAGGGCCGAGGGCGACAGCTCAGCGCTTACGGCGTGCATCAAGGACGGCTTCCGCATCGCCGAGTGAGAGGCCACGGCTCGCCAGCAGCACCGTCAGGTGGTAGAGGACGTCGGCGGCCTCCTCGGCGACGCGCTCATCGGACTCCTCACGCGCGGCTCGCACCACCTCCTCGGCCTCCTCCTCGACCTTGTCCTGCAGGCGCGTCGGGTCGGCCAGCAGGGTCGCCGTGTAGGACCCCTCCGGGCCGGCGTTTTTGCGCTCTGCGATCGACCGCTCCAGGTGCGGCAGCACCTCCTGAGGCGCCAGCGGCTCGAGCTCGCCACGATGGAAGCATGTCCGCTCGCCGGTGTGGCACGCCGGACCGGAGGGCTCGACCAGCGCCAGCAGCGCGTCGCCGTCGCAGTCGTAGCGGATCGCCTTGACCGACTGCGTGTTGCCGGACGTGGCGCCCTTGTGCCACAGCTCCCCGCGCGAGCGGCTGAAGAAGTGCATCTCGCCGGTCTCCCGGGTCAGGCGCAGCGACTCGGCGCTCACGTACGCAAGCGTCAAGACCTCACCGGTGCGCCAGTCCTGAACGACGCACGGGACCAGGCCCTGCTCGTCGAATGCGATCTCCGAGTCCTGCACGGAGCCGCCGATTCTAGGTGCCTGGCCGAAAAGTCAGTGTTCGGCCGGCGAGCGCCGGGGCAAGCGCGGCGGCGGTCACGAGGTCTGCCCGGCCGTGGGGGCCTGGACTCGGTAGGTTGACGGCGTGCGAGCGATCTTCGACGGCCACAACGATGCGCTCACCCGCGAGGACCACGCTGACTTCGCCTCCGGCCGCCCGGATGGTCATCTGGACGTGCCGCGGATGCGCTCCGGCGGCATTCGGGGCGCGATCTTCTCGATCTTCACCTCCTCCGAGGGCGAGGACCACGAGCCGGTCCCACGCGACGATGACGTCGTCGAGTTCGGCTACGCGCCGTCGGTCGACCACGCGACCGCGGCGGCCTACGCCTCAGCGGCGGCCGGCCGGCTGCTCGCGCTCGAGCGCGACGGGCATCTGCGCCTGGCCCGGTCCCCCTCGGACCTCGACGCGGCCCTCGCCGACGACGGGCCACCGATCGGCGTGCTCCATCTCGAGGGGGCGGAGGCGATCGACCCGGCGCTCGAGTCGCTCGAGCTGTGGTACGCCGCCGGCCTGCGCTCGCTGGGTCCGGTCTGGAGCCGCGCAAACGCGTTCGCCCACGGGGTGCCGTTCATCTTTCCATCCTCGCCCGACATCGGCCCGGGCCTGACTGACGCCGGCCGGGCTCTGGTGCGGAAATGCGCCTCGCTGGGCATCCTCGTCGACCTCAGCCACCTCAACGAGGCCGGGTTCTGGGACGTGGCACGGCTGCAACCGGGTCCGTTGGTCGCCACCCACTCCGGCGTCCACGCCCTTTCCGCCGCGTCGCGCAACCTGACCGATGAGCAGCTGGATGAGATCGGCGCGACAGGCGGACTGGTCGGAATCGTGTTCGCCTGCCCGTTCCTGCGCGACGACTTCGCCGACGACGCCGACACGCCGCTCGAGCTGATCGCGAGCCACGTCCGCTACGTCGCCGACCGGATCGGAACCGATCACGTGGCGCTCGGCTCGGACTTCGACGGCGCCACGATCCCGGCTCCGCTCGGCGACGCCGGCGGGATGCCGTTGTTGTTCGAGGCGCTCTCGGCCGCCGGCTTCGACGAGGCGGAGCTCGACGCGATCGCCTGGGGGAACTGGCGGCGGGTGCTCGGGGCGTGGTGGGGTAGTTAGAGGCGCGCCTTTGGTGGCGTAGTTGGCGGCGCGCCTTTGGCGGGTTGGTGGCCGGCTCGGTGTTTGGCAGCGAGGGGGCGGGATCGGCGCCATCGCGGTGTTTTGATGATGCACAGCGCGCCAACACCGCATGAAATCCGGAGGCGCGGCGTGCTGTGCACGAGGAGTGTGCTCAGCGCGCCAGGGCTCGGAACTGGCGGCGGTAGTGGCGCGCTATGCACCATCGCCCTGACGGTGTCGTGACGTCCTGTCACAAACTCGCCACACGTACCCACATGAGCGCCCAAATCGCCCCGGCGCCCTCATCCACGCCCTCACCCACCCCCTCCCCAGCGCCGTTCACCGAGCCGGCCGCGCAGCGCCCGCGGGCCGAGAGTCGACCGCCCCTGCTCGCACCGACTTCGGGAGCCTACTCGATCCCTAGGCGATCCAGGAGCCGCTCGTCGCCCCGCCAGTGGCGCCTCACCCGAACCGACAGCTCGAGGTGGACGTGCGCGCCGAGCTGGCGCTCGATCGCGCGCCTGGCGGCGGTCCCGATCGCCTTGACCATCCGGCCGCCGGCGCCGATCAGGATCCCCTTCTGGGACTCGGTCTCGACCAGCACGACGGCCTCGATCCGGATGAGGTCCGCACGGCTGCTGTCCACCGACTCGAGCTCGACCTCGACCGCGTGCGGGACCTCCTCCCGGGTCCTCGAGAGGACCTGCTCGCGGATCAGCTCGGCGAGCAGCACGTCCTCGGACTGGTCGGAGAGCTGCTGGGGCCCGAAGTAGAACGGTCCCGCCGGTAGGAGCGTCACGAGGTGAGAGACGAGCGGCCGCAGGCCGGAGCCGGTCCGGGCCGACACGGGGAAGATCTCCTCGGCGATGTCCAGCTTCTCGGCGCCTCGTAGCGCCGCCACGGTCTTGGCCCGATCGGTCCGGTCGACCTTGTTCACGGCAATCACAACGGGGACCGGTGAGCGTGACAGCAGCCCGGCGATGAACCGGTCGCCAGGGCCGATGCCGTGCTCGGCGTTGATCACGAGCAGGCACCCGTCGGCGTCGCCGAGCTCGGTTACGACGCGGCGCTGCATCCGGGCGGTCAGCTCGTCCCGCGGACGCTGGACGCCGGGCAGATCCACGAGCACGAGCTGCCAGCGGTTGCCGGTCGCGACGCCCCGAATCGCCCGGCGCGTCGTTTGCGGCTTGTCCGAGACGATCGCCACCTTGGCGCCGACGATCGCGTTCGCCAGCGTCGACTTGCCGACGTTGGGACGGCCGGCGAGCGCGATGAACCCGGACCGAGTGAGGGGATCGGGATGAGCGCGGCGCGCGCTCACCGCATCACCCATCGCAGCAGCTCGGCCTGGAGCGCGAGCATCTCGCCTTCGTCGGTCTCGTGGTCCATCCCGGTGAGGTGAAGGGCTCCGTGGATCACGGCCTCGCGCAAATTGTCGGTGTGCTCCGGACAGATCACGATGTCGCCGAGCTCCCTCGGCCCGGCTGCGTGGCCGTCCTCGTCGACGCCGAACGACAGGACATCGGTCGGCGCGTCGATCGAGCGGAAGTCGCGGTTCAGCTCCCGGATCCGGTCCTCGTCGACGAACTCGATCGCGACGTGTCCGTCGGAGATCCCTGCCGTCGAGAGCGCCAGCGCCAGCAGCTCCTCGATCTCGACCGCCGATGGTCCCTCCGTCTCGGCGCGATCGAGCCCGATCAACTCGATATCGAGCATGGTGGCGTGGGCCCTACGCCCGCTTGCGCGGCCGCAGCTCCGGAGCCATCCGCTGCGAGTGCTCGGTGTAGGCGGCCACGATCCGCCGGACGAGCTTGTGGCGAACGACGTCCTCCTCGCCGAAGCGCACGAATTCAATGCCCTCCACTTCACTGAGGATCTCCGACACGACCACGAGCCCTGAGTCCTGCTCGCGCGGGAGATCGATCTGCGTGATGTCGCCGGTCACCACCATCTTGGAGTTGAAGCCAAGCCGGGTCAGGAACATCTTCATCTGCTCCGGGCTCGTGTTCTGGGCCTCGTCGAGGATGATGAAGCTGTCGTTGAGCGTGCGGCCGCGCATGAACGCCAGCGGCGCCACCTCGATCACCCCGCGCTCGAGGTGCTGGCTGACGCGCTCGGGCTCGAGCATGTCGTGGAGCGCGTCGAACAGCGGCCGCAGGTACGGATCGACCTTGGCCATCAGGTCGCCGGGGAGGAAGCCAAGGCGCTCGCCGGCTTCGACCGCGGGCCGGGTGAGGATGACCCGGTTGATCTCGCGTCGGCTGAGCGCCGCCGCGGCGAGCGCCACGGCGAGGAACGTCTTGCCCGTCCCGGCCGGGCCGATCCCGAACGTGATCGTGTTGTTGCGGATCGAGTCGACGTAGCGCTTCTGGTTGACGGTCTTGGGCGCCACCTTCGTGCTCCGGTGGCGCCAGACCACGTCCTCGAGGATCTCCGACGGAGACTCGTGGGCGTCGAGCGCCCGGGTTACGGCCTCGATCGTGCCGGGCGCGATCTCGTGGCCCTGCGCGATCAGGTCCGAGAGCTCGCGGACCACCGCTGCCGCGGCGTCGACGGCCTCGGACTCGCCTTCGAGCGTGAGAACGTTGCCCCGTAGAAAGACATCACACTCGAGATGGCCCTCGAGCGCCCTGAGCACGGCGTCTTTGCTGCCCGCGAGCTCCGCGGCGACTGTGTTTTCGAGCTCGAGCTGCTTGCGCACCGTTTCGTCCTCAGTTAGTCAGCGCCTCGCGTACCCGCGCGGATGCCCGCTTGCCGTCCGCGCGGCCTTCACTGGAGGCCATCACTACCTTCATCACCTGGCCCATGTCCTTCGGCTCGGTGGCGCCGGTGTCGGCGATCGCTGCAGCGACGATCGCGTCGAGCTCGGAGTCGTCCAGCTCGGCGGGGAGGTAGTCCTCGATGAGCTTGGCCTCCGACTCCTCCTGCTCGGCGAGCTCGGGCCGGCCGCCGTCGCGGAACTGAGTCGCGGCCTCCAGCCGGCGCTTGCGCTCGCGCCGGAGCACCGCCAGCTCGTCATCGCCGCCGTCCTTGGCCGCCTTCTGGAGCTCGGACAGCACAAGTCGCAGCGCGCCGACCCGCTGCTTCTCGCCGGCCTTCATCGCGCTGGTCATATCACTACGAACGCGCTCGGTGACAGTCACACCACTCAGGATAGCCCCGGGTCCACCGGAACCTCACAGGCGATCCCGTCGGCGTAGAGCTCCTGGCACGTCGCCTCGATCAGCTCGCCCCGCCCGGCCGCCCCCGCCGGCAGATAGCAGCGCGTGTAGTCCGCGGTGTAACCCGAGCACTGCGTGTCGGCGACCTTGTCGATCAGGACGGCTTCGCGGCGACCGAGCTTGACGGTGCGGTGACGGCGCGAGCGAAGCTCCGAATGGCCGCGAAGCGCTTGGGAGCGGCGCTTCTTCTCCGGCGCGGGGACGCGGTCGCCGAACCCCTCGGCCACGGTGCCGGGCCTCGGCGAGTAGGAGAACGCGTGGACCCGTGAGATGCCGGCGGCGTCGATCGCCTCGAGCGTGCGGGTGAACGCGCCATCGTCCTCCGTCGGGAAGCCGACGATCACATCGGTCGTGATGTTGACCTCGGGGACCGCCGCGCGCAGCGTCGAGACGTGGTCCAGGTACTCGGCGCTCGTGTAGTGGCGGCCCATTGCCTTGAGGACGCCATCGTCTCCGGACTGCATCGGGATGTGGAGGTGCGGACACACCTTGGGCTCGCAGCGCAGAGCATCGACGAGCGAATCCTTGACGTGGATCACCTCGACGCTCGAAAGGCGAACGCGCCGCACTCCGTCGATCTCGGCGGCCTCGACCATCAGCTCCCCGAGCTCGAGCCCACGTTCGGGATCGCGGTAGTCCCCGACGCTGATCCCCGTCATCACGACCTCGGGCTGGCCCTGCGTGACCCGTCGGCGCACCTCGGCCAGGACAGCGCTGGCGGGGCGCGACCGTGCCGATCCACGGACCGTCGGGATGATGCAGTACGCGCAATGGCAGTCGCAGCCGTCCTGGACCTTGACGAAACCACGCGTGCGCGCCGCCTGCTCGGTCGTCTGTCGCGCCAGCACCTCGTTCTCGACGTCGGCGCAGCCGCCCAGCTCCGCGGCGACGGCGTCGGCGGTACCGACGAACGGCCTGACCCTCGCGTCGATCTCCGCGAACTGCGGAGCGTTGAGGTTGACCGCACAGCCTGCGACGTAGACCTCGCGCGCACTCTTCAGCGACCGGCGAACCGACTGTCGAGACTTCGCCTCGGCCTCGCTGGTGATGCAGCATGTGTTGATGACGTGCAGCTCCGCCTCGGCCTCGGGCGCTTCCGCGTGGCCGGCGGCGAGCATTGCGCTCCGGGCAAGCATCGCATCGGCCTGCGAGACCTTGCAGCCGAGGAACTTAACCGCGAACGAAGCCACCGCCGGCCACGGTACCGACCCGCCCGTTTCGCGGTGTCCTCGAGACAGCGGGCACCGAGAGCGCAGGGAGCTCTGGTGAGCCACCAGCACGAGGCTTGGGCCGCGGCGCGACAACGTCTAGCAGCAGTCCACCTAACGTCACGCTGATCGCGAGCGGGTTGAGCAACTTGATTTCACCTCCTTCGCAGGCTCCTGGATTACGCATCCAAGGATGGGGGAACCGGGTCGCTCCGCCATCGGCCGCCTGGACAAGATTCCGCGCGGCTAGCTGTCCACGCGCTTGAGCAACAGCGCCGCCCACTCCCCGCGGACCCGGCGCTCGGCCTCGAGGAGCCCGCTGGCCGCGAACGCGGCCGCAATGCCGTCGAGCTCGTCGACCAGCAGCCCGCCGGCGATCAGCCGCTCCGGCAGAGGCGAGCCGGCCGGCAGCCGCGCGGCGACGTCGCGCAGCAGCGGCGCGAGCAGGTTCGCGGCGACCGTGCGAGCCGTCGGCAGCTCGCCAGCGCGAAGATCGTGGCGGCGGACATCGACGGCGACGCGGTTGCGCTCGGCGTTCTCCTGCGCGGCCGCGACGCTGGCCGGGTCGTTGTCGAGCGCCGCGACCGGCTCGAATCCCAGCCTTGCCGCGGCGATCGCGAGGACGCCGGAGCCACACCCGAGATCCAGGAACGACGAGCTCGCCTCAAGCTCCAGGATCAGCTCCAGGCATAGCCTCGTGGTCGCGTGTGCCCCCGTCCCGAACGCCTGGCCCGGGTCGATCACGAGGTCGATCGGCGTCTCGCCTGGCGGCTCCCATGGCGGGCGGACGGTGAGCGCGCCGTCGAGCACCAGCGGCCGGTGGAACTCCCGCCACCGCTCCGCCCAGTCGTCGGCGATCTCCGTTGTGCTCAGCTCGACGAGAGCCGCACCTGCCGCCGCCCGCAGGTCGGGAAGTTCCGGCAGCTCGCCGGGGGCGCCGAACACCGCGTACTCGACGATCTCGTCGCCGAGCTCGACCTCCTCCACCCCGCTCGGCGCCAGCTCGAGCAGCTCGGCGAGCACGAGCTCGGCGTCCGCTCGCCGGACCCGGACGGCGAGCCGAATCACCCGCCGAAAGCGCGCTTGATCTTGCCGAACACGCCTTCGTCGGTGCGGAGGTTGTGGTCGGTCATCGACTCAGCCAGCCACTCGTAGCGCTCGCGCTGCTCGCGACTGAGGTGACGTGGCACGACGACGTTCACGACCACGCGCAGGTCGCCCTTGCGGTGGCCCCGGAGTGCTGGCATTCCCTCGCCCCGAACGGTCATCGTCTCGTGCGGCTGGGTGCCGGCCGGAATATCGACGTCGGTCGTGCCGTCGACCGTCGGCACGGTCACGGTCGTCCCGATCGCCGCCAGTGGGCCGGGGACGTCGACTGCGGTCACGAGGTCGTCGCCGTCGCGGATGAACCGGCTGTCCTCGGTGATACGGATCAGGACGTACAGGTCGCCGGCCGGGCCGCCGCGCTCGCCCGCGTGGCCTCGCCCGGTGATCCGCATCCGCTGCCCGTCGGCGATGCCCGCGGGGACATCGACCGCGACCTTCTGGCGCTGGACGCGCCGGCCACGGCCGTTGCAGGTCTTGCACGGCTCGCGCGGCACCTTGCCTTCGCCTTGGCAGAGGTCACACGTGGCCGTGCGCATGACCTGACCGAACGGAGTCCGCGAGACCGCGCGCAGCTGCCCGGTCCCGTTGCACCGCGAGCAGGTGTCGATCGGCGTCCCCGGCTCGGCCCCGTTGCCGTGGCATTGCTCGCACAGGACGATCGCCTCGTAGGAGACCTCCACGGAGTCGCCGCGGGCTGCCTGGACCAGATCGATCTCGGCGGTCGCTGCGATGTCGCCGCCCTGGATCGCGCCACCGCCGCCGCCGAAAGGGCTGGCGCCGCCGAACGCGCCGCCGAACCCGCCGCCGCCGAAGAAGGCGTCGAAGATGTCCGCGAACGATCCGAATGCCTCGAAGTTCGGGGCGTAGCCGCCGCTGCGCAGCCCCTCGTGGCCGAAGCGGTCATAGGTCGCCCGCCGCTCGCGGTCGCTGAGGACCTCGTAGGCCTCGGCAGCCTCCTTGAACTTCTCCTCGGCCTGTGGATCGCTGCTGTTGACGTCGGGGTGGAGCTCGCGAGCGAGCCGCCGGAACGCCTTCTTGATCTGGTCCTCGCCGGCGTCACGCGTAACGCCGAGCACCTCGTAGTAGTCGCGGGGCATGGTCTAGATCAGTCGCGGGTGCGGTCCCAGCGCTCGTCGTAAACGTCGGCGATGTAGCTCGACAGCTGAAGCGCCGCCTCGCGCACGGCGCGGATCGCCTGGCCGTAATCCATCCGCACCGGACCGATCACCGACACGGTCCCGAGACTCCGCTGGGGGAGCCCATAGCTGCCGACGACCAGCACGAGCGAGCGCAGCGCCGGGCTCTCGTTCTCGGCCCCGATGCGCACGAGCACATCGCGGTCGGTCAGCGTGGTGCGGAGCACGCCGAGCAGCGTGACCCGCCGCTCGAGCATCTCCATCAGCGCGTTCAGCTCGGATATGTCGGCGAACCGTTCGGCGTTGAGCAGCCGTGCGGTCCCCTCCACGTACAGGTCGTCCTGGGCCGCCTCCTCGAGCTCGGTGAACACCGGCGCGAGCGCGTCAAGAAACAGCGATTCGGTGGCCGAGAGCGACGGATCGTGCAGCCGCTGATGGAGCATCCGCGCCCCGAGCCCGATTCCGACGAGGCGCTCGTTGAAGTACGAGGCGGCCCAATCGGCGAGACCCGGATCCACGGGACGGGCGAACGTGAACAGCCGCTTGGTGACGCCGCCAGTCGATGTGATCACGACGACCATCAGGACCTGCGGCTGCAGCGCGAGAACCTCGACGTGTCGGATCGTTGAGGTATCGATCGGCGGAGCGGTGACGATCGCCAGCAGGTTCGTGACCTGCGAGAGCGCCTCGCTCGTCATCCGCATCGCCTCGTCGACCTCGCGCCTGACCAGCGACAGCGACAGACGCGGGGCCCTCACCTCGGTCGGCAGGAGGCGGTCGACGAAGTAGCGATAACCCGCCTCGGTGGGAACGCGGCCCGCCGACGTGTGGGGGTGAGCGAGCAGGCCGAGCTCTTCGAGGTTCGCCAGTTCATGACGGATCGTCGAGGGGCCCCACGCGAAATCGGCGGCCAGCGCCTTCGAGCCCACGGGCGAACCGGCCGCGAGATACCCGTCGACGACCTTGCTCAGCACCAGCTCCTGGCGTTCTGTCAACACACCGATGATTGTAGGTCGGCGTCCCGCGGCCACCGGACAAGCTTGAGTCACGTCGACTAAAACTAACCCTGGCCGCCGCCGGCGCCGAAAACCCCCGAAGCGGCACCGGATCGACGGAGAACCTGCGATGCCAACGCTCGAAACCGATGGAGACGCTCTGGTCGTGCGGCTCAGCCGAGCCGAGCAGCTCCTGGCGTTTCGGGGCGATGTGCGCGTTCCCCTGAGCGCGATTACGAGCGTCGACGTCGAACTGGATCCGTTTGGCGCGCTGCGCGGCATCCGCGCTCCGGGCACCGGCTGGCCGGGCGTGATCGCCTATGGGGTCCGCCGTTACGCCGGCGGGCGAGATTTTGCCCTCGTGCGCTCCAAACGCCCGGCGCTCCGGATCGATCTCGACGACTCGGCGCCGTTCGCACGGCTGCTGATCTCGATCAAGGATCCACAGGCGTGGGTCGAGATGATCAAGAACGCGCAAGCGGTGGCGAGCACCAGCGCGACCGCCACCAACGACAGCCCTTAGACCCGGACCTCCGCCGCGCCGTTACGGATGATCCGCTGGCCGTCCTGCTCGGCCTCGGACTCGACGATCGCGACCCCGTCGTTCACTTCCCGAACAGTGCCGGTGACGACGATCTCGTCGGTGAGCTTGCCCATCCCGCGAAACTGGACCGATAGCCGCTCGAGCTTGTCCGGCCCGCCCGCCGCATCGGTGTGCGCACGCGCCACCTGGGCCATCGTCCACAGCCCGTGGAGGATCCGGCCGGGCAGGCCGACCTGCTGGGCGAACGCCTCGTCGATGTGAATCGGATTGAAGTCGCCGGAGGCGCCGGCGTAGCGCACCGTCAGGTACGGGTCCGGCGTGACCCGGAGCTCGAACGTGTCGCCTGGCTCGAGGGCCATCACACTCCCCGCACGATGTTCGTCCAGGTGGCGGTGCAGACCGTCTCGCCGTCCTGGTTCTTCGAGACGGACTCGAACACGTAGAAGCCCATCCCGCCCCGCTCGGAGATGTCCCTGACGCTCGCCGCGGTCGTGATCTCGTCACCGGCCACGACCAGCGGCCCCCACCGGAACTCCTGGCCGCCGTGGACCATCATCGCGAAGTTGAGGCCGACCTCCGGGTCGAACAGGGCCGGGCCGACCGCGCGGCTCGAAAACACCACGGCGAACATCGGCGGTGCGACGACGTCGGCGTATCCGGCGGCTCGGGCGGCCTCGACGTCGTGGTGCAGAGGGTTCGTCTCGCCCACCGCGGCCGCGTACTCCCGGATCTTCTCGCGGCCGACGGCGTAGGTCGTCGGCTCATACGTTTTGCCGACGGCTTCGGTCTTGACCGGCACGGGCGGCAGTCTCTCAGATGAGCTCGTCCGGCAGCGACGCCGTGGCGGGAAAGCCGCGCCGCTCAACCGCGCCGGCACTCGCGGCCGCCGCCGCCAGCGCCGCCACCCCCCGCTCGATCGCCGGCTCGCTGAGGTTCGCGAATCCCAGAACGAGCCCGCCGTCAGGACCGTCCCCGATCCGGTGCCACGACAGTCCCTCGGCACCGACGCCGCGCGCCGCCGCCGCGCTCAGGAGCGCCTGCTCGTCGGTCGCCGCGTCGAACACGACGAGCAAATGGAGTCCCGCGGCGACGCCGCACACGCGCGCCTCGGGCACCAGCCGCCCGAGCGCATCGACCAAGGCCTCGCGCCGCGCCCGGTAGCGAAGCCGCATCCGGCGCAGATGGCGGTCGAGCTCACCGCGGGCCACGAAGTCCGCCAGCGCGAGCTGCTCGAGCGCGGGCGCGCCCCCGTCGGCGAGCGCCTTCTCGTAGGTCAGCGCGCCGGTCAGCCAGGACGGAGACAGCAGCCACCCAAGCCGGATTCCAGGGACGAGCCGCTTGCTCGCCGAGCCGATGTGGCACACCCGCTCGGGCGCGAGACCCTGGAGCGCGCCGACCGGCACCCTGTCGTAGCGGAGCTCGGAGTCGTAGTCGTCCTCGACGATCAACGCGTCCTCGTCCTCGGCCCATTCGAGCAGGGCCGAGCGCCGCTCCGAAGCCATCACGCCGCCGGTCGGGAACTGGTGTGCGGGCGTGGTCACGACGACCTCGCAGCCCGTGGCCTGGAGCTGATCGACGTCCAGGCCGTCGTCGTCGACCGGGACCGGAACGGGCTCAAGCCCGGCGCGCTCGGCGATCAGCCGGTGCTGGGCCCACCCTGGCTGCTCGACCGCGATCCGCTCGACTCCGCGGTCTCGGAGCGCTCGGCAGAGGATCGCGAAGCCTTGCGTGAAACCGGTGCATACGAGCGTGTGCTCCGGTTCCGGTGCGGCGCTCCTCGCCCGTCCGAGGTAGCGCATCAGCTCGTTGCGCAACTCCGCGGCGCCACGGGGATCGCCCGGCCCGAGAGCATCGAATGCCGACTCGCGCAGCACCGACCGCAGCGATCGGAGCCAGCTCGCGCGGGGGAATGCCTGTAGATCCGGGAGGCCCGGCTGGAAGTCGTGGCGGTAGCGGGGCTCCAGCGAACCGGCCGGAACCGGAGGCCGCTCGAGGCCGAACGTCGCCGCGACACGCGTCGGCGCCCCCTGCGAGGCGGTCAGATAACCCTCGGCGCTGAGCTGTGCGTAGGCCTCGAGTACGACGCCGCGGGACACGTTCAGCTCCGCCGCCAGCGCCCGGGAGGACGGGAGCCTGTCGCCGGGGCCGAGCTTGCCGGCGCGCACCTGGTCGCGCAACCACCGCTCGAGCTGCTCGTGGAGCGTCGCGCCGGCGATGCGATCGAGCGCGAACAACAGGCCCGGGCCGGCAACTGGCTCGGTTTCACGCATTGTGACTGGACCTTAACACCGAGCCAGTTCCCCCGTAGCCTCTTGCCCTGACGTTGCCTGGAAACCGACACGGAGGATCCGAAATGGACCAGATCACGATCGTCGGCGGCGGCCTCGCGGGCCTCACGGCCGCGGTCAGCTGCGCGGAGCGGGAGGTGCCGGTGCGGCTGCTAGAGGCCCACGATGAGCTCGGCGGCCGCGCTCGGAGCATGACCGGTCCCTACAAGGCGAACCTCGGGCCTCACGCCCTGCTCTCGAGCAGCCCGTTCTGGCACTGGCTTGGGCAGCGCGACCTGCTCCCGCCCTACGCCCGGCCGCCGCTGTCGGGCGTCCGCTTCCGCTGGCACGACGAGATCCGACGCGTCCCCGCTGTGGGCGCCGCGGTGGCGGCGCTGCGGCTGCGCGGCCGCTCGGCCCCGATCGACCTCGACTTCCGCACGTGGGCCTCCGACCACGTCGGCAGCGAGGCCGCCGACCAGCTGGCGAGGAGCGCCGGCATCCTCACCTACTTCCACGACCCTGGCGAGCTGTCGGCGGCGTTCGTGTGGGAGCCGCTGGTCCGCGGTCTGCTCTCGGCGCCCCCGGCGGCCCGCTATCCGATCGGCGGATGGTCGGCGATCGTCTCGCGGTTGCGCGACCGCGCGATCACGCTCGGCGTCACGATCGAGACCGGCAGTCGGATCGACGCGCTGCCGCCGGCGCCGGTGATCATCGCCACCGAGCTCCCTGACGCACGCGTCCTGCTCGGCGACGAGTCGCTCGAGTGGCTGAGCGGGCACGCCGTATGCCTGGACCTGGCGCTGCGACACCGCCGCGGCGACCCGTTCGTCGTCGTCGATCTCCAGGAGACCGGTTGGGTCGAGCGCTACACCGCCGCCGACCGTTCGCTGGCGCCCCGTGGCGAGGAGCTGATCCAGGCGATGATGCCGCTCCGTCCCGGCGAGTCCGCCGACGCCGCCGGGTCCCGACTCGAACGGCTGCTCGACGCCTCGTTCGTCGAGTGGCGCGAGCGCGAGACCTGGCGCCGGCGCCAGGTGATGAACGGCCGCACCGGAGCGCTCGACCCGCCCGGGAAGTCGTGGCGAGACCGGCCGGCCATCGACCGAGGCGACGGCGTGTTCCTCGCCGGCGACATGGTCGCGGCGCCCGGATGTCTGTCCGAGATCGCGTGGGCGAGCGCGGTCCAGGCCGCGGACCTCGCGGTCGTGGCGGCGGGTTCACCGGCGAGCACCCTTGTGGCCGCACCCGCGCGGCGCTAGCCTCTTGAGGGTATGGCGAGACGAGCGGTACTGAGGGCATCTGACGCGGAGCGTGACGAAGTAGCCGAACGGCTTCGCAAGGCCGCGGTCGAAGGACGGCTCCTCGCCGAGGAGCTCGACGAGCGGCTTGGCGCCGCGCTGAGGGCCCGCACGCACGGCGAGCTGGATGCGCTGGTCGCCGACCTGCCCCAGCCGCCGTCGCGCCGTCGCCGGCATGGGATCCCGCTCCCGCGGACCGGACCGGAGTTCGCGCTGGCCGTGGTGCTCGCGATGCTGGCCGTGGTCGTCTTGATCGGGCTCGCCTTGATCGTGGCCGGCGCGTTCTTCTTGTGGGGATTCTGGATCGTGTTCGGGCTGATGTTCTTCGGGCGTAGCCATCGTGGCGGGCGGAGCCAGCGGTCCATCCCCGGTCCTGGCGGCCCGAACAGACGTAGCGGCTATACCTACACCCGCCGCAGCGTCTACGGTCCCCGTCGCCTCTAGGCGCTAGCCCTTCTCGCCCAGCTCGAGGACCGCCAGGAACGCTTCCTGGGGCACCTCGATGCGCCCGACCTGCTTCATCCGCTGCTTGCCGCGCTTCTGCTCCTCGAGCAGCTTGCGCTTGCGGGTGATGTCACCGCCGTAGCACTTCGCGGTCACGTCCTTGCGGTAGGCCTTGATCGTCTCCCGGGCGACGATCCGCGAGCCGATCGCCGCCTGGATCGGGACGTCGTACTGCTGCCGCGGGATTGTCTGGCGGAGCTTCTCGGTGAGGGTCCGGCCGGCGTCGTAGGCCTTGCTGCGGTGGACGAGCATCGACAGCGCGTCGATCGGGTCGCCGCCGAGCAGGATGTCGAGCTTGACGAGATCCGATTCGCGCATCCCGAGCAGCTCGTAGTCGAGCGAGGCGTAGCCGCGCGTCCGTGACTTGAGCTGGTCGAAGAAGTCGAGCACGATCTCCGCCAGCGGCAGGTCGTAGCTGAGCTGCACGCGCTCGGCACTGAGAAAGTGCATGCCTCCCACGGTTCCCCGTCGTTCCTGGCAGAGCTCCATGATCGCCCCGATGAACTCCTTGGGGGTGAGGATCGAGGCGCGGATGTAGGGCTCGCGGACCTCCGCCACGTTCGCCGGATCCGGCATGTCGTTGGGCGAGTGGACGGGGATCGTGATGCCGTCCGTCAGCGTCACCTCGTACTCGACGCTTGGCATCGTGGCCAGTAGCTCGAGGTCGTACTCCCGCTCGAGCCGCTCGCGGACGATGTCCATGTGCAGCAGGCCGAGGAACCCGCAGCGGAACCCGAACCCGAGCGCGTCCGAGGTCTCCGGCTCCCAGCTGAGGGCCGCGTCGTTCAGTGACAGCTTCTCGAGCGCGTCGCGCAGATCGGGGTAGTCGTCGGTTTCGATCGGGAACAGGCCGCAGAACACCATCGGCTTGACCTCGCGGTAGCCGGGGAGCGGCTCGGACGCCGAGTTGGCCTTGGTCGTCAGCGTGTCCCCGACGCGCAGCTTGGTCACGTCCTTGATCCCGGTGATCAGGAACCCGACCTCGCCGGCGTGGAGCGCGTCCGCGGAGGTCATCTCGGGCGTGAAGAACCCGATGTCGTCGATCTCGGCCTCGGTGCGCGCCTGCATCGCCCGGATCGCCTCGCCCTTGGTGAAGGTCCCGTCGACGACGCGGATATAGGCGATCACACCCCGGTACTGGTCGAACTCCGAGTCGAAAATCAGCGCCCGTGGTGGCTTGTCGGGATCACCGGCCGGCGGCGGGACGCGCGCGATCAGCTCGTCGAGAACATCGGTCACGCCCTCGCCGGTCTTCGCGCTGATCCTGCGGACGGCATCGGCGGGCTCACCGAGCAGCTCGGCTACCTCGCCGGCCACCCGCTGCGGCTCCGCGCCGGGCAGATCGACCTTGTTCAGGCACGGGATCAGTTCGAGGCCGGACTCCACCGCGAGATAGGTGTTGGCCACCGTCTGAGCCTCGACGCCCTGAGAGGCGTCCACGACTAGCAGCGCGCCCTCGCACGCCGCCAGTGAGCGCGAGACCTCGTAGGTGAAGTCGACGTGGCCCGGGGTGTCGATCAGATGGAGCTGATAGGTCTGGCCGTCCCGCCCGGACTGATAGAAGACGCGGACGGCTTGAGCCTTGATCGTGATCCCGCGCTCTCGCTCGAGGTCCATCGAATCGAGCATCTGCGCCCGCATCGCGCGCGGATCGACGGTGTGGGTCAGCTCGAGGATCCGATCGGCCAGCGTCGATTTGCCGTGATCGATGTGGGCGATGATCGAGAAGTTGCGGATGTGAGACTGGTCGGCCATTGATCTGAGGGTAGGGGGCCAGCTTACGCTGGCGTCCATGGGGCCACTCAACCCCGTCCGGACGGGGCTGCTTGGTCCCAGGGACGCCGCCGCAGGCGGCCCATCACCAGCCCCTGGATCTGGCGCGCCTCGGGTATCCGCATCGCGAGCACCAGCTTGGCGTAGAGCGCCGAGCCGACGGTGAGCGCGATCCCGACCGACAGCAGCTGACCCACCAGCGAGGTCCCGAGGGCGACGTCGAGGCCCTTCCATATCGCCCACGACACGGCGGCCAGGATCGCGGACGCAAACAGGATCCGCACGGTGATCATCAGCGTCTGAGCGCCGTCGACCCGCCCGTTGAATCCCGCGCGCAGCCGCCGTAGCTGGAGCGCGGTCATGACCGCGTTGGCCGCCGCCGTGCCGATCACGAGACCGGCGATCCCGAGCGGCTTGTACAGCGCGATGCTGACGATCACATCGACGACCATGTTGAGGCCGGCGAGCCCGGTCGGGATCCATGGCCGGCGGACGGCGAAGAAGGTGCGCGTCAGCAGCAGGTTGATGCCACCGAAGGGAAGGCTGACCGCGAACCAGAACAGTGCGGTCGCGACGAGGCTCGTCGAATGGGGCGTGAACGCGCCGCGCTGATAGACGAGTCGCGTGATCGGCGTCGCCAGGACCATCAACACCGCCGCGGCTGGGATCAGCAGCAGGTTGATCTGGCGCATGCCGATCCCGACCGCGCGGCGCATGCCGGGAACGTCCCGGAGCGCGGCCTGCCGGCTCAGGGTCGGGAACAGCACGGTCGCCACCGCGACGCTGAACACCCCTTGCGGGAGCATGTAGATCCGGAACGCGTTGTCGATCGCCCTCGGGGCCTGTGGGCTGACGAGCGCGCCGAACACCGTGTTGAGCAGCTGGTCGAGGTTGACGATCCCCAGCCCGATCGTCACCGGCAGCATCAGCGTGAACACGGTGCGCACGCGCGGGTCCCGCCAGTCGATCGAGAACTGCAGGCGGAAGTCGATGCGCCGCAGCGCCGAGGCGACGAGCAGGAACTGGACGACCGTCGCCGCCAGCCAGGCCACCGCATAGGCGTAGATCTGCTTGCCGACCGGGAAGCGCGGGTGTAGCGCCACCAGCAGGACGACGATCACGATGTTCCAGACCGCGGGAGCGAGCGCCGGGATCGTGAACTCGTCGTAGGACTGGAGGATGCCGACCAGCAGACCGGTCAACCCGAGCAGCAGCACAACCGGGAACAGCACCTGGGCCAGCCCCGCGGTCAGCTGATTCAGGTAGTTGTTGAACGTGCTGCCGGTGAACAGCGGCATGATCGTGCCGGCGAGCAGGATCCCGACCGCGGTCAGC
The DNA here is from genome assembly GCA_963773165.1 of uncultured Solirubrobacterales bacterium. Taxonomy (GTDB): domain Bacteria; phylum Actinomycetota; class Thermoleophilia; order Solirubrobacterales; family Solirubrobacteraceae; genus Palsa-465. The sequence continues at coordinate 58,959 of CAVZAK010000034.1, read as the reverse complement.
GCGCCGAGCGCGATCAGGATGATCCAGAACAGCGTCGAGGCGAGCTTGAACGCCTCCCGCTTCCGGCCCTGCTGAAGCAGGTCGGTGAACACCGGGACGAAGGCCGCCGATAACGCGGCCTGCGCGAACAGGTTCGCCATCAGGTTCGGGATCTGCGAGGCGATCGTGAACGCCGAGGCGGGCCCGCTGGTACCGAAATAGCTAGCCGCAACAATCTCCCTGCCCAGCCCAGCAATCCGCGACAGGCCCGTGGCAATCGCGAAAATCGCCGTGTTCACGCTGACACGGCGTCTCGGTGGCGGAGTGCTCATTGCGCTTGGCTCGTCCTCTGCCGAGCGCACAATCGTCTCGTCGGACACGGGCCGCTATAGTAGGCGCGCGCCGCGGCGAAACGGTCGTCGTGTGTCTGCGCCCTCATCCAGCAATGGCAAATATCCATTCTCAGAAGAAGCGGATCGAGCGCTCCGAGCGTGAGCGTCTCGAGAACCGCCACTACACATCGAAGATCAAGACGTACTTCCGCCGCCTCGAGCAGGCTGTAGCCGGTGGCGACAACGACGCCGTCGCGAGTGAGCACCGGGTGCTCGTCCAGACGATCGACAAGGCCGTCAAGCGCGGCGCGATTCATCGCAACAGCGGTGCGCGAAAGAAGTCACGGGCCGCTCGCGTGAGCCGCGGCGGCGCCGCCGACTGAAACCGCCCGCTAATCCGTAGCGTATCCGGGTAACTTGTGCCTCAATGGCACAAGCGCTTGAACCCCGATCAGGTGCATCGGGGTCGGTCTCATTCGAGCTCGAACGTCTCGAGCAGACGGCGGCGGGCCGCCTCGAGCTGACCGGCCGGTGGTTCGGGGTGCGAGGACTGAGATTCGTCCGTCCGACGCTGACGTTCGAGTCCGACGGGCATCCATACCGCCTGCTCGCCGACCTCGAGCACAAACCGTGGTTTGCCGAGGACGGCAGCCCTTGGACCGCGGCGTTTCACTGGGACGCGGACAGGGGCCCGCTCGACGAAATCGTGCTCACCGTCGCTACCGAAATCGCGATTCCGCTCCCCCGTTTCGACGGGGGTGAGGACCGGCCGAGGCGACAGCGTCGATCCCAAGCAGACGCCTACGCGGCGTCGCTGCGGCGAGAACTCCAGGCGATCCGGCAGGAACTCGCGGATGAGCGGCGCACGAGTGAACGCCTGCGGTCCGAGCTCGAGCCGTTGCGCGAGGAAGCCCGGTTGCTCCGAGCCGAGCTCGAGCGTGCGCGCGACGAGAAGGTCGAGGCCGACGCGGCGCTCGCCCGGCGTGACGCAGCTTTGGCCAAGCTGAGCGAGGTCGAGGCCGAGCGCGACGAAGGCCGCCGGCGGCTCGAGGAGACAGCGGCCGAATCGGCCGAGCTGGCCCGCGCGCGCCGCCAGGCGCAGATCGAGCGCGACCGCGCGCTGAGCGCGCTAGAGCAGACCCGAGCGGAACGCACGGTCGACGCCGATTCCCGCCAACGGGCGATGGCCGACCGCGAAACCGCGCTGCTCGCCCGCGATCAGGCGCTGACCGAACGCGATCATGCGCTGGCCTCACGCGATCAGCTCGCGCGCGCCGGCGACAGCCTCGAGGCTCAGCGGGCCGCCGCGCGGGCGCTCGCGTCGCGCACGAACCTCAGCTGGAACGGATCTCGGTGGCACACGCCGAGCTGGACCCAGCGCGCGCTGGCGATCGCGCTGCTGGTCGTGGTGGTGATCGTGTTGGTAGTGGTTTTGCACGTCGGGTGAGCGCCGCCTCGGTGGCGCGTGACCCGACGCGGCCCTGATTGGCGGTCGGCTGGGTGAAACGGCGGCAGGGAGGGAGCGGACGGGTTGCTCTCGCCACCCGATTACGGTCCTGAGCGGCCGATTTGGCGGATTTCCGGGGTTCGGATGATGAATAACGCGCCAACACCGGCGGAAAATCCGAGGCCTGGTCTGTTAAGCACGAAGAGTGTGCTTAGTGTGCCAGTGCTCGCCACAAACGCCGAGATTGGCCTGCTGTGCATCACGAAAACGCCCGGATCCGGCCGGGAAACCGCCTCACCCCGCCATCCGGCCCCAAGACCCGCCGCGCCCGTCATCAACCCCACCCGTCCCCTCCCCAGTGCCGTGTACCAAGCCGACCGCCGACAAAAGCTGCGGAGAGCGACCTCCCTAACGGTCTTCCCCGGCGATCCGCTGGATCGTCAGCAGGGCGACCGTGTCCTCGCTCGCGCCACCGCCACGACCGCCGCGAGAGGCGAGCTCGAGGTCGGCAATCTCCTCGAGCGCCCGGCGCAGCTTGTCGGAGCCGCCGCGACGAGCGTCCGCGATCAGACCATCGGCGGCCCTCGACGGCATCCGCAGGTTGCGCTTGATTTGCGCAGGGGCCTCGCCCGCGTCGAGCGCGCGGGCGATCTGATGCCCGCTGCGAACCCGCTGCGCCATCCAGTACAGAAGACCGGGCACGCGCTCTCCCTGGGCGCGCAGCGACAGGTAGGTGCGTGTGGCCGGCGCCGCCTCGCCCGCGACGAGGGCGTCCGCCAGCGACCACGCCTTGCGCTCGGCCGACGGCGCGGTCAGCTCCTCGATCTGGGCCGCATCGAGCCGCGTCTCGGGCGCCACCATCAGCGAGAGCTTCTCGAGCTCGCGGAGCAGACGTTGCTGGCGATCGCCGACGTGGCGGACCAGCGCCCGTGCCGCGTCCGGCTCGAGCGTCAGGCCGAGCTCGCGCGCTTGCGCGATCACCCACTTCGGCAGCTCCCACGGCTTGACGCTCCCCTCCGCGCTGATATCTCCGCCCGCCTTGCGAACCACATCGTGGAGGCGGCCCGGAGCCTTTGCCCGGCTGTCCTCCCGGGCGAAGAAGGCGACCGTGGTCTCGGGCGCGATCGCCGCCATCGACACCTCGATCGCGTCGAGCTGCTTGTCCTTCCAGCGCTCGGCTCCGTCGACGATGATGAACCGCCTGCCGAACGCGAACGTCATCGCATTGAGCGCCTGCGCGACCGCGTCCGGCGCGGCTGCGTCGCCCTCGAACAGCTCGACGCCCTGGGCGCCGCTCTCGGCCTCGGCGAGCGCGCGGAGGCGACTGCGGCGCTCTGCGATCCGCCCGTGGTCGTCACCGTGGATCAGATAGGCGGCCTTGAACGAGGGCACAGCTTCAGTCTAGGCGCGGGCCCCGACACGCCAGCGCGACGGCCTCCTCGGCGCCCGCAGCCGGCGTTATGCCCTCGAGCTCCCACGTGCCCAGCCCGACGACGGGCACGTCGGTCTTGAGCGCGAGCGCAACCTCTGACAGCGTTCCGTAGGCGCCGCCGATCGCGATCAGCGAGTCCGCCGCGCGGACGATCAGGCCGTTGCGGAGCTCGCCGAGGCCGGTGGCGATCGCGATCCCCACCCAGGGGTTTGCGGCGGCGCGATCGGCCTCCGGGCAGGATGCCGACGGTGGTGCCGCCGGCCTGCGCCGCGCCTTGACACGCCGCCGCCATCACGCCGCCGAGACCGCCGGTGATCACGACCGCACCCGCGTTCGCGAGTCCCGCGCCGACCGCCCGCGCCTGCGCGATCTGCTCGGCGGTCGCCTCACCCGGCCCGACCACCGCCACGTATGGCGTCACCTGACGACGACGTTCACGAGCTTGTCTGGCACGACGATCACCTTCGTGATCTCCTGGCCGTCCACGTGCGCTCGGACACCGCGAGACTCCAGGCACAGCCGCTCCAGCTCCTCGCGTTCCGCGCCGGTTGTGGCGATGACGCGGTCGCGGACCTTGCCGTTGACCTGACAGACCAGCTCGAAGGTCTCGGCCTGGAGCATCGCCGGGTCGGCGTCCGGCCACGGCTCCTCCCACACGCGCCGACCGGTCAGCTGTTCGTACACCTCGGCTCCCAGATGCGGGGCGAACGGGAACAGCAGCGACGCTGCGGTGCCCGCGGCGAATCGACGGGCCTCCATATCCGCGTCTGGATGGCGATAGATCGTGTTGACCAGCTCCATGACCGCGGCGATCGCGGTGTTGAACGCGAACCGGCCACTCATGTCGCCCGTGACCTTGTCGATCGCCCAGTTCGCCTTGCGAACCAGCGTCAGCGCATCGCCCTGCGGATATGGCGGCGGCTCGGATCCGGCTGCGCCGTCGCCGAGCTCGTCGCCCAACCGCCACAGCCGGGACAGGAACCGGTGCACTCCCTCCAGCGAGGTCTCCGACCACGCCGCGTCCTGGTCGGGCGGACCGATGAACAGGACGTAGCACCGCGCCGCATCCGCGCCCAGCCGCTCCACGATCGGCATCGGGCTGATCACGTTGCCCTGCGACTTCGACATCTTGTGGCCGTCGGGGCCGAGGATCATCCCCTGCGTGAACAGCGCCTGGAAGGGCTCTTGCACATCGAGTAGGTCCATGTCGGCGAACGCCTTGACGAAGAACCGGGCGTACATGAGGTGCAAGATCGCGTGCTCGACGCCGCCGATGTACTGGTCCGCCGGCATCCATTCGCGGATCCACCGGCGGTCGAACGCCGCGTCCTGGTTGTGCGGATCGCAGTAGCGCAGGAAGTACCAGCTGGAATCGACGAACGTGTCCATCGTGTCGGTCTCCCGCCGTGCGGCGCCGCCACACCGCGGGCACGAGACGTTGACCCAGTCCTCCGCGCCGGCGAGTGGCGGCCGACCCCTGGGCTGATAGTCCTCGACGTCAGGTAGCACGACGGGCAGGTCGGCCTCGGCCACCGGGACCATCCCACACCGCTCGCAGTACAGGATCGGGATCGGACACCCCCAGTAGCGCTGGCGCGAGACGAGCCAGTCGCGCAGGCGATAGCTGACCGAGGAATGGCCGCGGCCCTCACGGTCGAGCCAGTCGACGATCGCCTCGTAAGCGCGGCGGTTGTTCATTCCGTTGAACTCGCCCGAGTTCACCATTGGACCGTCCCCGACGAACGGGAGCTCGTCCTCGTCGCTGCCGATCACCCTGCGGATCGGCAGGTCGAAGGCGATTGCGAACGCATAGTCACGCTCGTCGTGCGCCGGAACGGCCATGATCGCACCGGTTCCGTACTCCATCAGCACGTAGTCGGCGACGAACATCGGCAGCTGCTCGCCGTTGACCGGATTCGTCACGGTCCGCCCGAGCGGGACGCCGGTCTTCGGCTTCTCGACGTCTCCGCGCTCCTCGCTCGTCTCGCTCCTCGTCCGGTTTACGTAGTCGTGGACCTCGAGCTCGTGCTCTGTTCCCGCCGCCAGGCGGAACACGTCGGGGTGCTCCGGCGCCATCACGAAGAACGTCGCGCCGAACAGCGTGTCGGGACGGGTCGTGAACACCGGATAGTCGATCCCCAGCTCCTCGCAGCGGAAGGTCACCTCGGCGCCCTCGCTGCGACCGATCCAGTTCCGTTGCATCGCCTTGACGTGCTCGGGCCAATCGATCCCGTCCAGGTCGTCGAGCAGCCGGTCGGCGTAGTCGGTGATCCGGAAGAACCATTGCTCGAGCTGGCGCAGCTCGACCTCCGCGCCACAGCGCTCGCAGTGGCCGTTGATCACCTGCTCGTTGGCGAGCACCGTCTGGTCGACCGGACACCAGTTGACCGCCGCCTCCTTGCGATAAGCGAGGCCGCGCTCGAACAGCTTCAGGAACAGCCACTGGGTCCAGCGGTAGTAGGTGGGCTGATGCGAGGAGATCTCCCGCGACCAGTCGATCGAGATCCCCCACGAGCGGAACGCGGCCTGGAACGCGGCGATCGACTCGTCGGTCGACCGACGCGGGTGGACGCCGGACTTGATCGCATAGTTCTCAGCGGGCAGGCCGAACGCGTCGTAGCCCATCGGGTGCAGGACCCGCTGGCCGATGCGCCGGTGAAAGTGCGCGATCGCGTCGCCCAGCGAGTAGTTCTTGAGATGGCCGATGTGAGGCTCGCCGCTCGGGTAAGGGAGCATCTCCAGCACGTAGGACTTCTCGCGCGCGTCGTGCTCGCCGAGCTGATCGGGATCGTTGGACACCTCCCAGGTGCCCTCGCGTTCCCACAGGCGCTGCCACTTGGGCTCGATCTGCTTGGGGTCGTAGCGGCGCTCTGACATGTGCACGGAGGTTACTTGCGCGTGTCATCAACAGTTGCCGTGGCCTGCCCCGCTCCTCGCCGCACTTCCCCTCTCCACGGCCGATCCGGTGTCTTTCTTGCGCTGACCCGTATTCACGCGCTTTACCATCGGCGGCGTGTCAGAGACCGCTCCGCCCGCCAGGGCAAGCAGCGCCGCCGACGCGGCCGACAGAGTGGCCTCGATCGTGGCCGCCGCCGAGGATGCGGCAAAGCGGATGCTCGAGCAGACGGAGGAGCGGGTGCGCGACCGGATCGCCGAGGGCGACCGCGCCGCCGAGAACCGCGTGCGGGCGGCCGAGGAGGAGGCCCAGGAGATCCTCGCTCTGGCTCAGGCCGAGGCGTCCAAGGCGGTCGGCGACGCCACCGGCGAGGCGCTCGCGATCGTTGCCCGAGCTCAGGAGAACGCCGACACGGTCATGAACGAGGCGCGGGACGCGGCGACCAAGGAGCAGGACGAGATCAAGGAGCGCGCCCGCGAGCTGCTGTACGACGCCCGCACCACCGCCAGCGATGTTCGCAGCGAGGGGCTCGAGATCGCGGCGAATCTCCGCGAGATGGGTGACTCGCTGCGCTCAAACGCTGACCGGCTGCTGCGGGACGTGCAGCGCATCCATTCGCAGCTGGTGGCGCGCCTTGACCGGATCGATGCCGGGGCGGGCACCGGGGCCGAGGCGGGCGGTGGTGGCGGCGAGACGGCCCGGCGCGCCCGCACGGCGGACGCGCCCGCCGACAATGGCGACGTGCTCGAGGTGCCCGAGTTCATCCCGCCGGCGTAGTGGCGGCCGTCTCTCGGGACACGGCGCGCCTGGACACGGTTTGTGTCTCTTTGTCGCAATTGCGGGCGGTTCTGTCCGTCGGCCGTGGGAACATATGTTCGATGGTGGACGCAAATATCAAAGGAAACGTGGCCGAGCTTGAGATCGCCGCAGCGGCCGCGAGGCTAGGAATTCCGGTTCTCAAACCTTTGAGTGAGCATGCCCGCTGTGATCTCGCCTTTGAGATCGGTCGTCGGCTGTGGCGCGTTCAGTGCAAATGGGGTCGGGTCGCGAGAGGTGGCGACGTCGTCATCGTCACGACAAGCGGCTGTCGACACGCGCCGCGCGGATACGTGCGAACGCATTACGCCGAAGGCGAGGTTGATCTCTTCGCCGTCTACTGCGGCGAGCTGGACCGTTGCTTCCTGTTGCCGGATGCGATCGTGGCTGGCCGCTACGAGGTACATCTGCGGTTGACACCCACCCGCAACTTTCAGCGGGCGTGCATTACCCTTGCAGACGACTTCGATTTCGAAGGGGCTATAGCTCAGTTGGGAGAGCGCGTGAATGGCATTCACGAGGTCGCCGGTTCGAGCCCGGCTAGCTCCACTGGATCGGACCACTCCGCAACGGTCGTGGGCGCGAGCCCCTTCCGTGACAAGCTCGGCTATTGGATGGACCGGGTCGCGAATGGCGAGCGAATCGTGATCACACGCCGGGGTAAGCCGCGTGTCCGCCTTACCCCGGCGCTGTGAACGCCTCCTAGCTGACTCGGGCCGGCCCCGCTTACCGCTCCCGGGTCCCCGGCGTGAACGAGATGCCCCGGAGCACCTCGCTCGAGCGCGCAGTCCGGACCGTGTCGAAGCGCGCCCGGGCCGGCTGTGTCGTCGCATTCACCGGATCGGTGACCTCCACGAGCTTGTTGGGATCGGCGCCCTGATCCCCGCCGCCGCTGACCGTCGAGGTGATCGCCCAGATCGTCGCCGTCCCGTTACGGTTGACCCGGCCGGTGAGGTTGCGCAGGCCGTCCGTGGCGGGTGCCCACGGCAGCCCCGTGGCCGCGTTGTCGCCGGTCGGGTAGCCGGGGACGGTGTAGGGCTGACCGAGGTTCAGACCTGACTGGATCGTGTACGCGAGCTGCCACTGGCCGGCGCTCGAGTTGAAGATCCACTTCTGCAGGCCCGCGCTCTGCGAGGCCGCGGCTTCGGTGTACTCGCCGTCCGCGAACGTGTTGGTCCCGTCACCCTCGTCGGCCAGGTACAGGGTGTGATCGTTGGCGAACCAGAACGCGAACGGGAACGCGGTACTCGTCTTCGCCAGCGTCGTGGGGAATCCGGCGAGCACACACATGTTGCTGGGTAGACCGTTCGTCAGGAGCGTCGAGGAGTCGTACGCGAGCGGGGAGGTCGGGAGCGGGGCGCCCGGCACCGGCAGGCCGCTTCCGTCCGGGCACGCGTGGCCCGTCGTATCCACGAAGTACAGCGTGTTGACACCGTTGCTTCCGCTGCCCTTCGTGAAATAGAGCACGTTGTCGTGGATCCCGATGCCGCGGAAGTTGTCGTCCTTGCCCAGCTTGTCCGGCTTGTCACCCAGCTGGGTGACGTTGAAGCTCCCGACCGGCGTCGGCGTCGAGGGCGACTGGTCGGCCTCCGGCGCGAACGTCCGCGACAGGATCTGCGCGCCGGCCGCGAGCAGGATGCCGGCGGGCTGCGGATTGCCGCCGTTGCCGGCGTTGCCGGCCGTGTAGAACACGTTGGCGGCGTTGTTGAGGATCGCCGCCCGGCCGTTGTTGCCGCTGTAGGCGTTGGTTTCGGTGAACGACATCCGGCCGAAGCCGTCGAGGTCGCCGACCACGCGGTAGAACGCGCTGGGCACCGGATTGGTCGGATCGATCACTCCCGGCGTATTCGAGTTCGAGACATCGATCTGATCGACCGGGGCGGCGTAGCCCATGAACGTCAGGTCCTGCCCGTTCGTGGACGGGTTCAGCGCCAGCTCGGACTTCGAGGAGAAGCTCGTGACCAGATCGCGCGTGGGCACCCTGATCGTCCCGATCCGCTGCCCCCAAGGAGTCAGCTCCTCGAGCGAGATTCTCGATGTGACGCCGAAGCTGCTGTCGACCAGGGAATTGTTGAAGACGTACGGATACGTGCCATCGGCGGTCGCGGTGACGCAGTTGCCGGCACTGCATCCTGGCGGCAGCTGAGTCACGCCGGCCTGGATGTCGGCGGGCGTGTAGAAGCTGCTGCTGAGCAGCAGGTTGCCGGGGGCGAGGAATTCGTGGTGGCCGCCGGATCCCCAACTGTCGCGGCCCTGGTGGGCCTGGGCGGGTGCGGCCACCGCCGCGGTCACTGCTAGGGCGGTTGCGACGGCGCGAGCCGCCACGGTGATGTGCCTGCCGAGCATTGCCACTCCTCTGCCTACGCGGGTCGATGATCCTTGAGCCGGGCACCGTAATGGCGCCGCTGAAGCTAGAAGTGACCCTCGCGTTAAGCGCGCTTGGCCGCCTCGAGCGCCGCCGGCGGGTCGAGCGCGGCGTTGGCCCGCGAGAGCTCCAGCGCCCGATCGGCCAACTCGGCGGCCTCCACCCCTCCGAGCGTCTCGTCCCGCAGTGCCAGCGCCAGCAGTACCTGGCGCAACAGTTCCGGGTCCTGTGTGTCGGGCGACGGCCCCGCGGGCGGCAGCGCCCGGGTGTCGGCGAGCAGCCGCGAGGCGTTCGACCCCCCGCCCAGCAGCCGACCCGGGTGCTTGTCGGGGATCCGAGCGACGATCGCGCCGGTCGCCGGATTGACGACGTTGACCTTGCTCCGCAACCCTGAGCGCTCGAGCGCGAGCCGGTATCCGGAGAGCCGCAGGTAGCCGAGCTGGGCGGAGAGCTGGGCGAACGCCGCCGCCTCGGCCTCGTCGCGCAACCGATGTTGGTGTAGGGAGATCTGGGTGCCCGCGTCCGGCAGCGCCGGGTCAGGATCGGGCGCCACCAACAGGAATACCTGAGGGCCGAGCCTGCCGGCGCCCACACCGGCAACGTCGGTCAGCAGCTGGTAGCCGCCGAGGCCGAGCGCACCGACGATCCCCGGCGGGAGCGGGTTGGTCGACAGGTGGCCGGGAGGGAAGGGCATCGGCGGCTCGTGCTAGTTGTCGAGCAGACCACCGATGATTCCGCCGAGCCCGCCGCCCTGATTCTTCTGGTCGGTGTTGCCCGTCCCGTCCTCGCCAGGCGGATGGAAGTACGCGCTCTGCAGGCCGACGCGTCCCGGTCCGGTGAAGCGGTTGTAGACCAGGCTGCCGCCACCGCTCAGAAATCCTGTCTTGAACCCGTAGACCTCCTGGGACATCGACACCGAGTGGTCGCGGAACAGCCACCCGCCGGGCTCGATGTCGATCGTCTCCCCCGGCTCAAGCTGCTTCTCGAACACGTTCCCGTACCCGTGCACCCAGACGACGCCCTCCTGGTCGCCGGCGAAGAACTCGTCGACCCAGAAGCCCCCGCCGTACATCATGTTGGCGAACCCCTTGATGCGGCTGTAGTCGTACTGGACGTTCGAGGTCGCCGCGAGGAACTGGTGCTCGCGGACGACGATCCCGTGGCCGGGCTGCAGGTGCAGAGCGGCGATGTGGCCTGGCGCATCGCGACTGAATGCCAGCTCGCCGGCCGACTGCGCCTCGAGCAGCAGGAGCGGCATCCCGCCGAACATCCGGCGCTTGAGGCCCTTCTTCAGGGGGTGCAGCCCGATCTGCAGGTTCGGATACTTCCACAGCAGCACGTGATGCTCGAAGTAGACGGGCACCTGACCATCGAGGGCCATGTGCAGTGCTGGCACGAGCTCACCCTCGAGCCTGTATGTCAGACCTGGCGCGGTCCCCTCGGGGATCTGAGTGGGCAGAAGCTTTGGCGCTGCCGGCATGCTCGCTCCGTTCGTTGCTGCGTCTGGGGAGCAAACCATATCCGCCGCCGGACGGCGCACGGGCGCGATAATCGTCGCGTCGTGCCTCCGATCTACGTCACCGGTCACCGCAATCCGGACACCGATTCGATCGCGTCGGCGATCGGATACGCGGAGCTGAAGAGCCGGCTCGATCCGCACAATGAGTACGTCCCCGTCCGGCTCGGCGACTGCAACGCCCAGACCCGATGGGTGCTGGAGCGCAGCGGCGCGCCCGAACCCGAGTTCCTGCCTCACGTGTCGCTTCGCGCTCTCGACGTGATGCATACAAGCTTCCCGATCAGCGGCCACGGTCGGCCGATCCGCGAGGCCGGAATCGCGATGATGCGCGCCGACCTCGAGCTTGTGCCGATCGTCGATGACGACGGCGCGCTCGTCGGCGTCCTCACCGAGCGCGCGCTGGCGCGACGATTCGTCCGTGAGTCGAGGCACACCTCAACGCTCGAGGACGCGCCGACGACGGTGTCCGACGTCGCCGACGCGCTCGACGGCACGATGCTGACGGACGGGAACGCCAGGCTGGCGGGGCGGGTCTGGGTCCAATCGATGGACGTGCAGTCGCCAACCGGAATCTCAGAAGGTGACATCGTCGTGGTCGGAAATCGAGTCGACGCCCAGCGGCTCGCGATCGCACGCGGAGCTGCGCTGCTCGTGCTCTCCAACGACACGACCCCGGCGCAGGACGTGCTGGCACTGGCCCGGGCGCGGGGCACGGCCGTGATCGTCTCGCCGCTGGACTCGTACGTCTCGGGCCGGATGATCACGCTCGCGGCACCGTGTAGTGCGTTGATGGAGCGCGATCCGCTGACGGTCACCAGCGATCAGGTCGTGGCTGACGTCTCCGAGCAGATCAAGGAGATCCACTACGGGGCCGCCGTGGCGATCGACGCGCAGCGCCGGCCGGTTGGCCTTATCACGCGCCGGGACCTGGTCGCGCCACCGCGCCGGCGCGTGCTGCTCGTCGACCACGCGGAGCAGTCGCAGAGCGTCGCCGGCATCGAACAGGCCGAGATCGTCGAGATCCTCGACCACCATCACATCGGCTCGATCGAAACGAAGGTGCCGGTCACGGCCACGTTCGATCCCGTCGGGTCGACCGCGACGCTCGTCGTCGAGCGGTTCCGCCAGAACGGGATGGAGCCGAGCCGGCCGACGGCGATGATGCTGCTCGGCGCCGTGCTCTCGGACACGGTGGTCCTCAATTCACCGACGACGACCGAGCGGGACCACGCCGTCGTCGAATACCTACAGCGGGTTCTGGCGGTGGACGCGGCCGATGTGGGCCGCGAGATGTTCGAGGCGACGGCCGACTTCTCGGAGGTCAGCGCCGAGGAGATCGTCTCGCGGGACGCCAAGCAGTACCACGTCCAGAGCGGCTACAAGATCTGCATCGCGCAGGTGGAGGTCGTCGGGGAGGGCCTGTTGGAGCGCAAGACGGAGTTGCTCGCCGCGATGCAGAAGGCGCGCGAGAACCGCGAGCTTCACCTTTACGCCCTGATGGTCACCGACGTGCTGAAAAAGAGCACCCAGCTGCTGGTCGCAGGCGAGACGGCCGCCATCGCCAGGATCTTTGCCGTTACCGCGCACGACAGCGTGATCGAGCTTCCCGGGGTGATGAGCCGGAAGAAGGAAGTGGCGCCCAAGCTGTTGGCGTCGCTGTAGGACGACGCTCGCTGCGCTCTGAGTCGCGGTGCTGAGGGCTAGCCGGAGGCCACGCCCGCCGCGTGCACGGGCGCCTCTCCCCAAAGCTGCTCGAGGCGGTAGTACTCACGCGTGTCCGGCGTGAACACGTGGACGACCACATCGAGGTAGTCCATCAGGATCCAAAGGCCCTGCGTCAGACCCTCGACCCGGCGCGGGAGCAGGCCGTGATCGGACTTCATGCCCAAGTGAATCGCGTCATGGATCGCCTTCGCCTGTCGATCGGTCCGACCGCTACAGATCACGAAGTAGTCCGTGTAGCCGATGATCCCGCGGAGGTCGAGCTGCACGATTTCGAGGGCTTTACGGTCCGACGCGTATGCGGCAGCTGCGGCTGCCATCTCCTCGGGCGTCATTCTTCTGTACTACCTCCATACAGTTGGTGATCCCGGATGTAGGCGCCAACCGCGTCCGGGACGATGTATCTGATCGGCTGACCTTCCCTGACCCGTCGTCGTATCTCGGTCGACGAAAGCTCGATCGTCGGCATCGGGAAGAACTCCGCGCGATCTCCGCCCTCCAGCCGGCTGAGCGCACCTTCGATCTGCGCCCTCGTCGTGCCGGGTCGTTCGGCGATCGCCAGCGTACTCAGCGAGAGCACCTTCTCCGGCTGGTGCCAATCCGGCAAGCCAGCGGCAATGTCGCCGCCGAGGATCAGGAACAGCTCGCTATCTGGTGCTTTCGAGGTCAGCTCCTCAAGGGTATCGACCGTGAACGACGGTCCGGGCCGGGCGACCTCGACGTCGGACACGAGGAACCGATCATCTCCCTGGATCGCGAGGCGACACAGCTGCAGCCGATGCTCGACTCCGGGTTCATCCTCGACAGGCTTGTGCGGAGGTATTCGGGCAGGAATCAGCATCACGCGGTCGAGGGCAAGGTGAAGGTACGCCTCCTGGGCGCTGACGAGGTGACCAAGATGTGGCGGATTGAACGTACCGCCGAGGATCCCGAGCCGCACGTCGTCAGTCGCTCACGACCGAATGTGGCCCGCGCCCTCGACCAGGTATTTGAACGTGCACAGCTCCCGCAGGCCGATCGGGCCACGAGCGTGGAGCCGCTGCGTCGAGTTGCCGATCTCGGCGCCCATCCCAAATTCGCCGCCGTCGGTGAAGCGCGTCGAGGCGTTGACGTACACGCACGCGGCGTCTACTCCCAGCTGGAACGCCCGCGCCGAGTCGGTGTCGCACGTGACGATCGCTTCGGAATGGCCGCTGCCGTGGGCGTTGATGTGGGCGATCGCCTCGTCGGTGCTGTTGACCACCCCGACGGCCATCTCGAGGGCCAGGTACTCCGTGTCCCAGTCCTCCTCGGTCGCGGCATCGATTGGCACGCCGGGGGCCGCCGCACGAGCGCGCTCGTCGCCGTGAAGCGTCACGCCGGCTTCGCTCAGCGCGGTCAATGCCGCGGGCAGAAACTGATTGGCGACGTCGGCGTGGACCAGCAGTGTTTCGGCGGAGTTGCAGACGCCGGGCCGTTGCACCTTGGCGTTCAGCGCGATCGCCTGCGCGGCGTCGAGATCGGCGCTGGCATCGACATAGACGTGGCAGTTGCCGGATGCGGCGTAGATGACCGGCACGGTCGCGACGCCCTTTAGCGCCTCCTTCAGCCCTTCCCCGCCTCGCGGGATGATCAGGTCCACGACGCCCGTCTGCGTCGCCAGCTCGGCCAGCTCCTCCCGGCCGCCGCCGGCGACGAGCGACAGCGAGCCCTCGGGCAACCCAGCGGTTGTGGCGGCGGCAGCCGCGATGCTCGCGAGCACGGCGTTCGAATCGGCGGCCGAGCTCGACCCCCGCAGCACGATCGCGTTGCCCGATTTCAAGCACAGCGCCGCCGCGTCGATCGTCACGTTCGGCCGCGCCTCGTAGACGACGGCGACGACGCCGAGCGGGACGCGGACCTTGCGGATATCGAGGCCGTTGGGCAGCCGCGAACCGCCGATCACCTCTCCCACCGGGTCCGGGAGCGAGGCGATCTTCCGCACGCCGGCGGCCATGTCCGCGACTCTTTGCTCGTCGAGCGCCAGCCGGTCGAGCAGTGCCAGCGAAAGCTCGCGCACTCGCGCGCTGTCGAGATCTCTGGCGTTTGCCTCGAGGATCTCCGGGGTGCGGTCGAGCAGGGCGACCGCGATCGCCTCGAGCGCGGCATCTTTGACGCCGGAATCCCGCGTGGCGAGTACGCGCGACGCGCGTTTCGCGGCAGCGCAGGTATCCGCGACGGATGTCGTGGTCGTGGCCATGTCGTTACAGACTACGCGAGCACGAAGTAGTCCCTGTGGACCGCTTCTTCACTCGCGCGCGGCAGAACCTCGCGCACGTGCGCCGACTGCATCCCGAGCACCTTGCGGAGCTCGAGGGCCGAGTAGTTGCAGATCCCCTTGCCGACGGCCTCTCCGTTATACGCCACCTCGACGGCGTCCCCGGCATCGAACGCGCCGTCGACGTCGACGATGCCGACGGGCAGCAGGCTGGTACCGCCCTCGCGCAGCGCGCGGGCTGCCCCCGCGTCCACGACCACTCGCCCGCGGACCGGCTTGGCGTATTTGAGCCACAGCTTGAAGCTCGAGTAGTGAGCTGACTGGGCCGAGAACCTGGTGCCGACGGGCTCGCCGTCCACGGCGGCGATGATCGTTCCTTGCCTGAGTCCGCTGGCGACGACGGTCGGGATGCCCGCGGCGGTGGCCATCTCGGCCGCCACCACCTTCGAACGCATGCCGCCCGAGCCCAACGGCGAGGTCGTGTGGCCGATGTCGAGTCCGTCGAGTTCGTCGAACCGCTCGACGGTCCTAACCAGCTGTGCCCGTGCTTGCGAGCGAGGGTCGGCGGTGAACACCCCCTCGGCGTCGGTCAGCATCACGAGCAGTTCCGCGCTGAGGAGGATCGCGACCTGCGCGGCAAGGAAATCGTTGTTCCCGAACGAGATCTCGTCGGTGGTGGTGGTGTCGTTCTCGTTGATTACCGGGACCAGCCGCCAGTCGAGCAACTTGCGCAGGGTCTGGCGTGCGTTCAGATAATGGGTCCGGGCGCTCATGTCGAAGAACGTCAGCAGCACCTGGGCGCTCGCCATCCCACGCGCTCGCAGCAGCTCGTCGTACACCTGGTAAAGCTTGCCCTGCCCGACGGCGCTCGCGGCTTGGAGCTCGTCGACCGCGCGCGGCCGGAGCGGGATTCCCATCACGCCCATGCCCCTCGCGATCGCGCCACTCGTGACGACGATCGGGGAGCGCCCGGCGCGGTGAAGCTCGCTCAGCTGGTCGCAGATCCCGCCCAGCACGTCGATCCGAACATCGCCGCGATCATCGGCGACGATGCTGGACCCGAGCTTGACGACAAGACAACTCATCGCCGAAGAGATTAAGAGGGCGCGGCCTGTGCGGCCGCGCCCTCTTTTTTCTGCAGCAGCTAGCGCCGCTTACGCGTCTGACACCAGGGGTTCGCCGGCACCCCTGCGCACGGGTTCGGCATCGTCTTCAAACGCTTCGGCAGCGGGTGCATCACGACCTCAGTCCGGCGCGGATACTGATCGCCTGATTGGCACCCGAACGGCGGGAGGGGGATCCCGGAGTCGCACAGGACCTCGTTGAGGAACGGCAGATTGAAGTTCGGGGCAACCGAGCTCGTTGTGCACGTGGGGCTGGCCTGCTCCAGCTTCACCGCCTCGGGCGTGAGGCTGCCCGCGGTGTTGGTGTTCCCACGGAAGCAGTCGCTCGGATGCGACTCGAAGTTCAGCTGATCGAAGTCGCCGTTCGTCGGATTCCCGTATCCACCGTTGTGGCTGAACGTGTTGTGCAGGAGCGCGTCGCCCCACTCGTCGTAGAGGCAGCTCCCCTGTCCGAGCAGCGGTGAGTTCAGCGTGCCGCCGGTGCACGGCGGGCCGTTGTCGGGGAACGGTACGAGGATCACCCCCCACGCGTTGTTGTTCACGAACCGGTTGTCCATGATCGTGTCATTCCGGGCTCCAGTTACGGACATTCCCGTGCCGACCGGACCTGCGGCCGCGGCTCCCGCTGACGGTACGTTCGGGTTGTTGTTGTCGTGCACGTAGTTGTGCATGAACACCCAGCATGAGTGGGTGTGGGTGATCTTGCTGATGCCGTTACTCGGGCAGGCGCCGTCCTGGGGCGGCGGGTTGTCTCCGTTCTGGCTGTTGGTGTCGAACCCGTCCTCGTTGTTGTCGAACTGCGAGTTCTCGATCACCAGGCGGCCGCCTGAGTTCGAACCCGAGTAGCCGAGCGCGTTGTACTCGGACCAGGTGTGATCCACCGTCTGGTTGCACTGCTGCTGGCAGGCGCCGATATAGAGCCCGGAATCGTTGAAGTTGCTCGCGTACGTCTGATCCCAGGTACCGCCGTTCCAGTCGCTGGAGAAGATCCCGTACTGGGCGGCCGTCGACTCGTCCTTGAAGAAGGTGCTGGTCGCGGTCAGGTAGGAGCCCTGGAAGCCCCAGCCACCGATTTTCGCACTGCCGGCTCCACCGTTCCACCAGATCCCGTTGCCCGTCTGGCCGTCGCCGCCCGTGCCTCCGAGGAAGTTGCACGCGGTCAGGTTCTGCACCCACACGCTGTTGGCCTTCCAGACCACGATCCCGTTGAGCCCGAGCGCTCCACCCTTGCCGGTCGGCCCGAAGCTCTGCGCGGCCTGCTTCGTGCTGCACCGGCCTGAGCCCGGCTTGGTGCCGTCGATCACGACCTTGTTGCGGTTCATCCCCCGCAGCTTCAGGTTGGCGGTCGTGATCAGCACCGCGGCAGGCGTGTCGGGTGCCCCCTTGGGAGCACGGATCGATTTCGTCTTGTAGTCGCCGGGGCCCACGAGGATCCAGTCGCCGGACTTGGCCGCGTTGACCGCCGCCTGTATCGACTTGAACTGGCCGTGAATCCCCTTATAGGTACCGACTCTCAATACCCTCGCGCCGGCTGCCGGCACGATCGCGATGAACACCCCGGTGACCACCGCGAGGATGGCTGCTCTACGCATCCTTGTTCCTTTCAACCTATCTTTGGCAATCCGGCCGCGGCGCGATGCTACACGTTCGGATCGAGTTCGAACGCCACCCCGGCGATCTCGACGTCATCGCCAGGTTCGAACCCCTCAGCCTCGAGCGCGTTGAGCACCCCGATGCCACGCAGCCGGCGCTCCAGGTGCGCGAGCGCGTCCTCGTTCTGGAGATCGTACCTGGCCACCAGGCGCTCGATCCCCTTGCCCGTGACCCGATAGCTGCCCTTGGCCAGGCGCTCGACGCTGTAGGCACGTGGGGCGGCGGGGCGAAAGACGCGGTGCTCGGCGAGCTCGGAGGGCTCCTGAGTCCTGTCCTGCTCGCCCGCCCCGTCCTGCTCGGGCTCCTGCCGATCTACCGGAACAAGGCTCAATAGATTCTTGGCTAGCTCTGGGAGCCCTTGGCGCGTCACCGATGAGGTCAGGATCACCGGCACTTGCTCGCCCAGGCGCTCACGCCAGAGGTCGCGCTGGGTCTCGGCGGTGACGGCGTCGACGAGGTCGACCTTCGACAGCGCCAGGAGGCGTGGAAGTGACGCCAGACGCGGATCGTGGTGCGCGAGCTCACCCTCCACGATCGCGTAATTCTCGGCCGGGTCCGAGCCATCGAGGGGCTGGATGTCGAGCACGTGGACCAGCACGCGAGTCCGCTCGATGTGGGCCAGGAACTCGTGTCCGAGCCCGGCGCCGGCGCTCGCCCCCTCGATCAGCCCCG
Source organism: uncultured Solirubrobacterales bacterium (assembly GCA_963773165.1). GTDB lineage: Bacteria > Actinomycetota > Thermoleophilia > Solirubrobacterales > Solirubrobacteraceae > Palsa-465. The sequence continues at coordinate 40,766 of CAVZAK010000034.1, read as the reverse complement.
GAATATCGGCGATGACGAGCTGCCGATCCTCGGCCTGAAGCGTCCCGAGCACCGGCTCGAGCGTGGTGAACGGGTACTCGGCGACCTTCGGATGCGCCCGCGTCAGGCGCGAGAGCAGCGAGGATTTGCCGGCGTTGGGCAGGCCGACCAGGCCCACGTCGGCCAACAGCTTCAGGTGGAGCGAGATCCAGGACGCCTCGCCGGGCAGGCCGCGCTCGGCGAACCGCGGGGTCTGATGGGTCGGCCCGGCGAATCGCTTGTTCCCGCGGCCCCCGGGGCCGCCACGCGCCACCAGCGCCCTCTGTCCCGGCCTCACCAGGTCATACCGGGTTCCGTCCGCCTCGACCAGGACCTGCGTGCCGGGCGGGACGCGGATCTCCAGGTTGGCGCCGTCGGCTCCGTGCCTGAGCGATCCCTGGCCGTGCCCACCCCGCTTCGCCTTGAAGTGGGCGCTGCGCCGGAAGCTCTCCAGGTCCCGCAGCGAGTCGTCGCAAACGAGCACCACGTCGCCGCCCCGCGCCCCGTCGCCACCGTCCGGGCCGCCCTTGGGAACGTGGGCCTCCCGGCGGAAGCTGAGGCAGCCGTCGCCGCCGCCGCCAGCTTGGACATTGATGCGAGCACGATCGTACATAGTGAGAGTCTGGCTCACCGGTGGCGGCGGGGGTGGCGAGGCCGGCGCCGGGGGTGGTCGCACGCGGTGCGCCAATCAGACACACTCTCGGCGAGCCAATGCCCGATCCCGTGTTCCTCATCACCGGCGCTTCAAGCGGCATCGGCGCCGCCACCGCCCGCCAGGCTGCCGCCGCGGGCTACAGGATGGTGCTCGCCGCGCGATCAACCAACCGCCTGTCAGCACTCGCGAAGGAGCTGGGCGGCGACGAGCGGGCATTGGCCGTTGGCTGCGACGTGACGGAGTGGGACCAGCAGGAGGCGATGGTGGCGCGCGCGATCGAGCACTTCGGGCGGCTCGATGTGGTCTTCGCCAACGCCGGGTTCGGCGCAGCGCGAGGATTTCTCAAGGAGTCGCCTGAGTTCTGGCGCTCGATGGTGCTGACGAACGTCTACGGCGCCGCGTTGACGATCCGCGCCACGCTGACGGCGGTGAAGGAGGCCCGCGGCCACTTCATCCTGACCAGCTCGGTCGCCGGCCGTCGCGCCCTGCCCGGTTCCCTGTACTCGGCCACGAAGTGGGCTGTGACCGGGATGGGCGAGGCGCTTCGGCAGGAGATGAACGACACCGGCGTACGCGTGACGTTGATCGAGCCGGGAATGGTGGACACGCCGTTCTTCGATAATCCGGTTTCCGGCGCCTTGCAGCCGGAGGATGTGGCGCGGGCAGTGATGTTCGCCGTGTCGCAGCCGGCTCACGTCGATGTCAACGAGCTATTGGTCAGGCCGACGGCGCAGGGCAGCTAGAGGCGCGAGCGGCGGGAGCTCACGCGAGTCCAAGCAGCCGTCTGAGATCCGCGGCGACGACCCGCGCCTGTTCCGTGACCTGTGCCCAGGTGTAGCGAACGACCGTGAATCCCGCGGCGCGCAGCTGAAGATCGCGAGAATGGTCGCGCTCGAGCTGCGCCGGCGTGCGATGGCCCCGATTGCCGTCGAGCTCGACCACCACCCGGCGGTCGACCCAGACCGCATCGACGAGCCACCCCTCGACCATCACGTTGACCGCTGGGATCGGGATGCGATGGCGTTCGCAAAGGCGGAGGAACGCGTTCTCGAGCTCGCTGCGAGTGCGGGCGTACGCCGGCTGATGGCGCCTCAGCGCCTTGCGGAGCATTCGGCTGCGGGCCGGCCACGACCGAGGACCTCCTCGACCCCCTGGAGATCCAGCAGATCGCGGTAATCGGCCTCGGCGAGGGCGTAGCGGACGCGGTCCAGTGGGGCGGTGGCGGCGAAGTCGAGCAAGGCCTGAAGAACCGACGTCGTAGGCAGATGGCGTCGCCACAACTGGTCCAGCGCGCGACGGCCGTGCACGGTGACATCCGGCAGCGAAACACAGCGCCGGCGGGTGCTGACTTCGATCGTGGGCGGCTGGCGGTCGAGCAGATCGAGCCACCACGCCGCCGTGGCATGACTGAGCATCGCACCCGGGCCGGCGTAGAGCAGAGCGGCCGCCAGATCGCCTTCGATGCTGGGGGCTCGATGTCCGACCGCATAGACGGACGGCAGGTCGGGATGCAGATACCCTGACCCAGTCCAACGGGCGATCGTCGAGCTGCCCACTCCGATGACGCCCAGCTGGCCTGTGCTGATTCGCCCAAACTGGCGCGCGGCAAGCCGGCTGACGCGAACTTTGGCGTTTTCGTCCCGGGGGGTGGGACAAGAACGCCAAGGTTCGGGCATAGAGCCAGTCTGGTCGCCATCCCTGTAACCGAACAAGGCTTGGATGCAACAAATCTGTTCCAACCGCCCCGGTCAACGCGCGACGCTGCGCGCTGTGCACCTTACAGCTGCATACGGGTTGAGAAAGAGGCGTTAGCTGGCGTCTTCCGCGGGAACGACCGAGATCACCCGGCCGCGACGGCCGCGGGTGAATTCAACGGTTCCGGCGGAGCGGGCGTAGATCGTGTCGTCCCTGCCGATGCCGACGCCATCGCCGGGCTTGAAGCGCGTACCGCGCTGGCGGACGATGATCTCGCCACCGGTCACAGCCTGACCGGCGAACACCTTCACGCCGAGGCGCTTGGCGTTCGAGTCACGGCCGTTCCGGGACGAGCCCAGACCTTTCTTATGAGCCATTGTCGGTCTCCGAAGTCGGTTCGGTGGCCTCCGAGTCCTCGGAGGCCTCAGTTGTGGCCGCGGCGTCGGTCGCGCTTGCCGCAGACTCCGCGGCCGCAGCCGTATCCGCCGCCGCAGCCGCCGCGTCAGGGGCCTCCGGCTCCTCGGCCAAGCGATCAGCCGCCACTGGCTTCGGGATCTGCTGCTTCTTGCCGGAGCCACCGGACCGCGAGCGCTTAGATGCCACCTTGATCTCGGTCACCTCGAGCCGCGTGAGCTCCTGGCGATGGCCGGTGCGGCGCTTGTAACCACGCTTCGGCTTGAACTTGACGATGCGGAGCTTCGGACCGCGCTCGTGGCCGACGACGCGGGCCTGGACCGTGACCTGCGACAGCCCGTCGGAATCCACGACCTCAGACCCGTCGACGTAGAGAAGGGGCTGAAGCTCGACGCTCGCCCCATCATCCACGTGGAGCCGCTCGACGAGCAGGGACTGGCCCTTCTCGACGCGGTACTGCTTTCCGCCGGTTTTCACGATTGCGTACGACATGGTTATTCGGAGGGCGAGGCAGATTGTGCCTTTGCACCGGAACGGCGCCGTCCGCCTCTGCGGCCGCGGCGCCGAGGCTTTGAGTCTAGTCCATCCTCAGAATCGTCCGCAGGAGCCCCGTCTTCGTCCGCTGCGGACCCCGGCACGTCGACCAGCGTGGCGCGTGCCGAGGTCCGTCCAACCTCGTCGATGCGGACCAGGTGCTTCTGCCCGACGTAGCGGCGTGCCGCCCGTCACCGAGATGATGTAGCCGTCGATCTTCGCGACGGCATCGCCCGGGCTGTACATGTGCGGTTCGACGATCTCGACGTGGACCTCTTCGCCTTCGCGGAAGGGCAGGGCGCGTTCGAGCACCTGATCGCGGTCGCCCTCGAGCAGGACCTCGAAGTGGTCCAGCGGCAGCCCCTCTGAGCCCTCGAACACGAACCACTTGTGGCTCTCCTCCTCGATCGCATGCAGGACCCGGGCCTCGTTGGCGGTGAACTCGGCGCTGACCCGCGGGTTCATCTGGATCAGCAGGGCCTCAGCCGGAGACTGCTTGGCGAGCTCGCGCATCCGGCGCTCGAACTCGTTCGCGATCGTCTCCTCGGACTTGATCACTCCCTCGCCGTGGCACGTGGGGCATGGACGGGTCATGATCTCGCGCACGCCGTCGGTGACGTTCTGGCGGGTCATCTCGACCAGCCCGAGCGGCGAGATCTCGACCACGAACGTCTTCGTGCGGTCCTCGTCGAGCGCTTTGCGCAGCGTCTTCAGAACGGCGTCGCGGTTGCGGGCGCGCGCCATGTCGATGAAGTCGATGACGATGATCCCGCCGATGTCGCGTAGCCGAAGCTGGCGGACAACCTCGTCGGCCGCCTCGAGATTGGTCTTGGTGATCGTGTCCTCGAGCCGGGCTCCTCGGCCCCGCCCGATGAACGACCCCGAGTTGACGTCGATCACCGTCAACGCCTCGGCGTAATCGATCATCAGATAGCCGCCGCTGGGTAGATCGACGCGGCGCGACAGCGTCGAGGCGAGCACGTCCTCCACTCCGAACGCCTCGAACAGCGGCTTGTCCTCCTCCCACAGCTCGACGTGCTCGACGAGCTCAGGAGCGGTCCGCGAGAAGAACGACACCAGGCGGTGGTGCTGCTTTGGATCGTCGACGATCGCGCGCTCGAACTCGTCGGAGTAGATGTCGCGGACGACGCGGACCGAGAGGTCGGCCTCCTGGAAGACGAGCGCCGGCGCCTTGCTCTCCTCGACTCGCTTATGCAAGACCTCGTTCAACTTGAACAGATAGAGCAGCTCGCGCTCCAGGTCGGCGCGCTTCGCTCCCTGAGCCGCCGTACGGATGATCGCGCCGACGCCCTTCAGATCGAGCTTCGCGGCCTCCTTTCGCAGGCGGTCGCGCTCCTTGTCGTCGAGTCGGCGGGACACGCCGATCCCTTCGCCGTATGGCGCCAGGACCATGTAGCGGCCGGCGATCGTGAGATCCATCGACAGGCGCGCGCCCTTGGTCTTCAACGGATCCTTGACGACCTGGACGACCACTTCCTGGCCCGGCTTGAGCATGTCACTGATCTGGCGAGCCTCGCGGCCGGAGCCGCGGCCGCGCCGGGGAGTTTCGACTCCCGGCAGCACGATCTCGTCGACGTGCAGGAACCCGTTCTTCTCCAGGCCGATGTCGACGAATGCCGCTTCCAGCCCAGCGAGGACGTTGTCCACGCGCCCCTTGTAGATGTTGCCGACGATCGAGCGGGAACCTCGCCGCTCCAGATAGAGCTCGGCGACCTGGTAGCCCGCCCCGGGACTGGTGGTCTTACGGCGCCGGCGTCCGGATGCCGAACTCGCCTTCCTTTGGCCGACGGTTCCCGTCGCCTCTAACAGCGCGACGCGGGTCTCGCCGCGATCGACGCTTACTAAAACTTGCTTCTTCAATTGTCTGATTCCTTTTTGAGCTTGGCGCCCGGCGCGCGGATGGCGGCGCGGGCGGTCGAAGTTGCGCTCGGCGGCCGCCAACAGGCGGCGCCGGCGATACACATGGCGCTCGGCGCCCGCCATATGGCGGCGCGAGCGATACAAACGGCACCCGACGCCCGCCACGTGGCGGCGCCGGTGCATAAAGCTGATCTGGGCGCATCTGCGCCTGGGCGTAAACCGTGGTTGCGCCTGGCCCCCTGAGGCCGTTCGGCGAGGCGAGATCGATCACGAAACCAGTGCCCGTCCCTTGCCTGCGGCTGTCAATCTTGCCTGCACGTATATTGACTGTAGAAGGCCGATGGATATGAAGGTCACGAGCACGGAGGAACCTCCGTAGCTCATCAGGGGTAAGGGCACCCCGGTGATCGGCATGATCCCGATCGTCATCCCGACGTTCACGAACACCTGGAACATGATCATCGCCAGGATTCCGCCGACGATCAGGGTTCCGTAGAGGTTCTTGGACATCGTCAGTATTCGCAGCGCTCGCCAGATCAGCAAGGCGTACAGCGACAGCACCAGCGCCGCGCCCGCGAAACCATACGTCTCGCCGACGACGGAGAAGATGAAGTCGGTCTGGTTCTCGGGGAGGAAGTTCAGATTCGTCTGGGTGGCGTGGGCGACGCCGCGCCCCGTCTTCTCGCCCGAACCGATCGCGATCAGCGATTCCGTGATGTTGTAGGTCTGGTTCTGGGGGTCGTGCGATGGGTTGAGGAAGCCGGTCAGACGCTGCACCTGGTAGGGCTTCAGCACGTGGACGCCGAGCGCGGGTGCGCCCGCGAGCACGATCGCCACCGAGGCGGCGAACATCGCCAGCAGCGCGGTCAGTTGCTTCCACGACGTGCCGGCGACGAACAGGATCGTGAATGCCACGGCGACGTAAACGAGACCCGTCCCGAGGTCGGGCTGCGGAATCACGATCAGCGCCGGGATGAGCGCCAGTAGCATGACTCGGGCGGTCGTCCGCCACTCGTACAGGCGCCTCGAGCGGTGCACGAGGAACGCCGAGAGCGAGCAGATCAGCAGGATCTTGCCGAACTCCGAGGGCTGGACCTGGAAGAACGGCAGCGGGATCCAGCGGCGCGCCCCGCGGACCTGGGGCATGCCGAAGACGATGATGTTGAGCGCGATCAGCAGCCCATACATCGGGTAGCGGTACTCGCGCAGCCGCGAGTAGTCGATCCGCATCAGGATCAGCGCGATCACGAACCCGAGGCCGGCGTAGATCGCCTGGCGGTCGACGTAGTAGAGGGGGTGGCCGGCCACCGCGTGGCGCGTCGCCCCCTTCAACGTCACCAGCGAGCAGGCGACCAGCCCGAGCGCCGCGACGATCAGCAGTGGATCGAACATGAACACGCTCCGCCGCTGGACCGTCGCGACCTCTTCGGCGGCGTGGATCGGCGTCGCGCTCATAGCGTTCTGGACTGCCCGGGGACGTACTGGCCGCGCTTGCCGAAGAACCACTGCGACAGGATCTGACGCGCCACCGGGGCGGCCCCGATCGCCCCGAAGCCGCCCTGCTCGACGGTCACGACGACCAGGATCGGCTTCACCGGGTCGGGCACGTAGCAGACGTACCACGCCTGGTCCGGCTCGTTCAAATGCTGCGCGGTTCCGGTCTTGCCGTACACGGGGTAGCGGGCCTGGGGCCAGTTGGCGAAGACGTCGGCCGAGGTCCCGCCTGGCTGCGACGCCGCCTCGTGAAGGCCGAGGCGGATCGCGTCGAGGTTCTGGGACGCGATCTGGACGTGGCGGGCCGCGGGCGGGTCGATCTTCTGTACGAGCGTGCCGTCGGCCGACTCGATCTCGAGGCCGAGGTGCGGGCGGACGATCGTGCCGCCGTTCTCGATCGCGGAATAGGCGACTGCCAGCTGCAGCGGGGTGGCCTCGAGGTCGCCCTGGCCAACGGCCAGGTTCTCGTTGTCACCCACCGACCACGGGCGGCCGTCGGCGATCGCGCACCCGGGATCGCGGCCGTAGCGCTTGAACGGGCCGGTGCCCCTCACGCACTCGCTCTCCAGCTTGTCCTGCCCGGCGCGCCAGGCGGGCGAGGGCAGGATCCCGGAGTTCTCGGCGCCCAGGTCGATCCCGGTCTTGCGCCCGATCCCGTACGAGTGAGCCCACTGCTGCAGCGCGCCCCCCTTGGGGGCGTTGCTGTTCATCAGCCGGCCGAGGTTGTAGAAGAAGTCGTCGGAGGAGACCATGATCGCCTGGGTGAGGTTCAGGATCCCGTAGGAGGCATGGCCGGCGTTGTGGCGCAGGTCACCGGGCCCGTCCTGGGAGTAGACGCCGGTGTCGTCGTAGGTCTCCCCCAGGCTCCAGGCGCCGCTCTGCAGGGCCGCGGTGGCGGTGATGCCCTTGAACGTCGAGCCGGTGGGATACGCGCTCTGGATCGCGCGGTTGAACAGCGGGTAGCCGCTCGATGCGTTGTTGAGCTGGTCGTAGACCGCCTGCGAGACGGGCTTGGCGAAGACATTCGGGTCGAACGTGGGGAGCGAGCCCATCGCGTAGACCGCGCCGTTCGTCGGGTTCATCGCGACGAACGCGCCCGCCGGCGCCGGCGGGTTGGTGTCGATCGACTCCTGCAGCCCCTGCTGTCCGGCCTTCTGCAAGGCGAGGTCCAGCGACAGCTTCAGATTCTGGCCGGGGATCGGCTTGTGCTCGGACAGGTAGCCGGTGAACTGGCCCAAGGCGTTGACCTGCACGCGGTCAGCGCCGTCCACACCCTGCAGGTAGCGGTTGTAGTACCACTCCAAACCGGATTGCCCGACGACGTCGTTCTGTGACACCCCGCGGAAATGCGGGTCGTGGAGCTCGCAGTTGCTGCGCGACACGCAGCTGATCCGTCCGACGGTTCCGAGTAGCTGGGCGGCCAGACCCTTGTACGGATAGTTGGGCAGCGACCCGCGCTGCACGTTCACGCCGGGGAACGCGCTCTGGCGCTCGGAGAGGTAGTAGAGGACGTCGTCTGGGACGGCGGCCTTGATCGTGACGTTCGCATAGGGCAGCTGCGCCACCCCCTGCGCGACGAGGCATGCGATTGGGCTGAGGCGCTTGACGCCCTGTCCGTCCACGGGGCACTTGGAACGCTTGTCCGACATTCCCAGCACGAACGCGAGCCTGCGGTACAGCCGGCGCCGAGCGGCCGGAGCCACGGGAAGGTCCGGCGGCGAGATCTGGACCGTGGTCGCCGGCACGCTCTGGACGAGCACGTTGCCGGAGTTGTCGAGGATCTCTCCACGCGGCGCCTGGATCGAGATGTCGCGTACGCGGTTGGTCCGCGCCTGGGCCAGGTACTGGTCACCCGAGAGCACCTGGAGGAACCACAGGCGGAAGAAGATGATCGCGAACATCGCCAGCGCGAAGCTGCCCAGCACGGCGACCCGCAGGGCCAGCTGCGGCGTCATCGGTGGACGGCGGTCTTCGGGCGGTGGTTGGATCATTGGGCTCGGGCTGAGCGCGTGATTCCACCGAGACGGTCGGACGGCCGGCTGAGCGGGCTGAGCCCACCCGTGCTGTAGGCGCGACGCCGGCGCCGGCGCGGATCCTGAGGCAGCACCGGCGCGATGATCCGACGCACGAGCGCGTACACCGGCAGCGCGATCAGCGTATTGATCAGGACCGTGACGATGATCTGCTGGAGGAGCAGGAAGCTGACCGGCGCGTCCACCCCGAGCAGGAACTGGATCAGCGCCATCCCCAGCCCCGCGAACGCGGTCGCGGCCGCTCCCATCGCCAGCGGGATCAGACCGTGGGCCGGATCTCGGAGCTCGCGCAGCCGTCCCGACCAGTAGCCGATCGTGATGTACAGCAGCGAGGTCACGCCGAGCGTCTGCACGAGCGCCATGTCGACGAACAGGCCGATCCCGAAGCCCGTCACCGCGCCGGCGAGGGAGCCGGTCAGAAGGCCGACCGACATGACGACCAACGGCGTCAAGTCGGCGCTGACACCGAACACCGTGATCTGGGAGATCGCGGCCTCCTGGATCACGACGGTCACGACGCCCAGGAGCACCAGCCTGATCACAAGCTTCAGATCGCTCACGGTACCTGGGCTCGCTGCTGGTTGCCGGCCTGCGGGGTGGTGAGAATCTGAACGACGTCGAGGTGGCGCAGGTCCGCGTCGGGCTTGACCTGAACCGTCTGGCTGTTGATCAGCGTGTTCTGGCTCGCATTCGATACTTGGCCGATCGGGATGGCGGCCGGGAACAGCGAGTTGAGGTTGCCTCCCGGGGACTTGAAGCCCGCGGTCACCACCTGCTGGCCCGCCTGAATCGGGGCGTTCTGTGGGAGGTACTGAAGGATCAGCTCGTTGGGGTTGCCGACCTCCGGCACCAGCACGCCGCTGTCCCCCGCGCCTCCATCCTGGACCTTCGCGGTGACCGCGATTGCGTGGTCGGTGAGCAGCGTCACGACTGAGACCGTCGGGTCGACCGTGGTCACCTCGCCCACGAGCGCGCCGTCGCCGATCACCGGATCGCCCTTCTTGACGCCGTCTGCCGAGCCCTTGTCGACCTCAACGGTGATCCACCAGAGGCTCGGATCACGCCCGATCACGTTCGCGGTGACGCGGCTATAGGAGCCGATCGAGCCGGCGTTGTCGAGCTTCACCTCCGCCCGCAGCTGGGCGTTCTCCTCCTCGGCGGCCTGGGCCTGAGCGAGCTGGATGCGCAGCGACTGGTTCTCCTTGAGCAGCTGGTCGCGCTGGGACTTGGCGTGGAGGGTGTCCGAGAACCAGCCGGCGACGTCACGGACCGGCTTTAGCGCCTTGCTGGCGCCCTCCTGGATCGGCGAGAGGACCTCGACGATCCCCCGCTGGACGTTGTGCAGCGGGCTATTCGCGGACTCGCCGAAGTAGGCGGTCAGCAGGATCAGCGAAACGACGACGAGCAGCGCGAGAACCGCGCGCCGTCGCCGTACTTGCTTGTCATGCACGAGATAGAGATCTCCAAAAAGCTCTGCGGAGCGCCGCTTCGGATACTAGATCCGGAACCTATTAGCGGCGGCGCCGGTTGCGTGAATTCTTGCTTGAGCGGTGGATCGCTTCGAATTCCTCCAATGACCGACCTGATCCCACCGCGACGCACGTCAGCGGCGATTCCGCCAGGTGCGCGGGCATCTGCGTTTCATGTCGCAGACGCTCCTCCAAACCCTGTAGCAGCGAGCCGCCTCCCGCAAGCATGATGCCACGATCCATGATGTCGGAGGCCAGTTCCGGAGGTGTCCGGTCGAGCGTCTCCTTGACCGCATCGATGATCTGCGAGACCGGCTCCTCGAGCGCCGCGCGGATCTCCTCGCTGGTCAGCACGACGGTCTTCGGCAGCCCCGAGACCATGTCCCGGCCGCGGATCTCCGCCTGCACCTCTTCGCTCATCGGGAACGCGGAGCCGATCTCGAGCTTGACCTCCTCCGCCGTCTGCTGGCCGATCAGCAGCTTGTACTCGCGCTTGACGTAGTTGATGATGGCCTCGTCGAGCTCATCGCCGCCGACGCGGATCGACTGCGAAACGACGATGCCGCCGAGCGATATCACCGCCACCTCGCTCGTGCCGCCGCCGATGTCGACAACCATCGAGCCCGTGGGCTCGCCCACCGGCAGCCCGGCGCCGATCGCCGCCGCCATCGGCTCCTCGATCAGGTAGGCCTGGCGGGCGCCCGCCGACAGGCAGGCCTCCTCGACCGCGCGCTTCTCGACGCCCGTGACGCCGCTGGGCACGCAGACGACGACGCGTGGGTGCGCCCAGCGGTTCTGATGGACCTTCTGGATGAAGTGCCGGAGCATCTCCTCGGTCACCTCGAAGTCTGCGATCACTCCGTCCTTCAGGGGCCGGATCGCGGAGATCGTCCCGGGCGTCCGCCCGAGCATCCGCTTGGCCTCGATCCCGACGGCGTGAACCTCTCCGGTGCGGGAGTCAACCGCGACGACGCTCGGCTCGGACAGAACGATCCCGCGTCCGCGCACGTACACCAGCGTGTTGGCCGTGCCAAGGTCGACGGCCATGTCGCGGCCGCCGAACCCAGTCAGATACGTGAAGAAGCCCATGCGTGTACGAAGAGGTAAGAGGAAAAGGCAGGACGGGGCGGCGAGTTACGGGTGGCCCCGCCCAGGCTGCCCGCTCCATCCAGCACGCGAGTGTATCGAACACACGTCCGCCGACGGCGCTCGCCCAAACGCCCGGCACATAGGAAAAATCGCTGGAAAATGAGAGATCACACAATGAGCCCCGGCGCCAGCTCCAGCAGCGTGCTCACCGGCAGGCCGACGACGTTGAGGTAATCCCCCTCGATCCGCTCGACGAGCGCCGCTCCGCGTCCCTGGATCGCGTAGCCACCGGCCCGCTCGCGCCACTCCTCGCTGGCGAGATACCACTCCAGCAGCGGCTCGTCGAAGCTCCGAAACTCGACGAACGTGGTCGCGGCCGCGGTCCGCGCGACTCCGTCATCGACCAGGCACAGGCCGCTGATCACCAGGTGACGGCGGCCCGCCAGGGCGAGCAGCACCTCCCGAGCGCCGGCGACGTCGGGCGGTTTGCCGAAGATCTGAGAGCCGAGGCACACGATCGTGTCGACCCCGAGCACCAGCGCCTCGCCGCTCTTTGCCGCGACGGCCGACGCCTTGCGGTAGGCATTCTCGAGGACGACCTCGGTGGGAGGGCCCGCCTCGAGTTCCTCGACCGCGGGAACGGCGACCGAGAACTCGATGCCGAGCTGTTCGAGAATCGCCCGCCGCTGGGGCGAGCGCGAAGCGAGGATCAGCCCAGATGTGGGAAGAACAGCGCCACCTCGCGGGCCGCCGACTCGGTCGCATCCGAACCGTGGACCATGTTCTGTCCGACCGCGATCGCGTAGTCGCCGCGGATCGACCCGGTGGTCGCCTGCAGCGGGTTCGTCGCTCCGATCACCTGACGCGCCGCCTCGATCGCCTGCTTCGCCCTCGAGCACCATCGCCACCAGCGGCGCGGAGGTGATGAACGACACGAGCTCGTCGTAGAAGGGCTTGCCCTCGTGCTCGGCGTAGTGCTGGGCCGCCAGCTCTTGAGACATCGTCGTCAGCTTGAGGGCGACGAGCCGCAGTCCCTTTCGCTCGAACCGGGCGATGATCTCGCCGGTCAGGTTCCGGGCGAAAGCGTCAGGCTTGACCAGGATGAGCGTTCGCTCCATGCGAGATCTCCGTTTCTGGCTATTCGAGTCTGGTTCGGTCCGTCAGGGAGTCGACGGACGGCTGCGCTCGGACGCGGCGGTGCTGCTGCGCTCGGCGCGACTGGCGCTCGGGCTGCGCTCGGGGAGACCGGCGCTGCCACCACGGTCAGCGATTCCGGAGCCGGAGCGTTCGGCGACCGCGGCGGAGCCGGCGACCGGCTGCTCCGAGGTGGCCCGGCGCCGCGTGCGGCGCGTCTGCACCGGGACCGCTCCGATCTCCGACTCGCAGAACGGACAGATCTTCCACACCGGGTCGAGCGGCTTGCCACAGGTCTTGCACGGATCCTTGAGCTTGCGCATGCAGTTGGGGCAGCGCAGGAACTCTTTGTCGACCTCGTAGTCGCAATGCGGACACAAGTGGTAGCCGAGCTCCGCCAGGCGCGCCTCAGCCGCCTGCATCTCGAGGTCGCGCTCACGGACGTCGTCCAGGTACTCCGGGGGACGGACGATCATGTAGACGATCGTCCCCACGAACGGGAACAGCGATGCAGCCGTCGCGCATCCGATCAGCATCGGGTCGGCGATCCGCCGGCGAGCGTCTGCATACGTCCAGTAGACGAGCGCCAGCCAAATCACCACGAGGAACAGGATCAGCAGCTCGACGACCAAGTTGATCGTGCTGTTCTTGATCCCGAAGACGCCGAGCACAAGGAACATGGCGTACGCGAGTGTAGTGGTAGGGGATGTCGAACCGCTCTGGACGGCTCTACAGGAAGAGCCGACCAAACAGATAGCCGATGCCGAAGAACACCAGGATCACCACGGCGACGATCAGCGCGACGAGCCCGATCATCGTGAGGAAGCTCGGACGGTCTTCGCGCTCGTTCACAGCATCGAGGCGCGGCGGCGCCCGGCAGGGGCCAGCAGATCGGCCACGAGATAGATCGAGCCGGTACAGATGACGACGCCACCGGCGCCGGCGATCTCACGCGCGCGGCGCAGCGCCGCGTGGGGATCGCGGACCGTCTCCGACGGCGGACCTTGAAGCTGGCCCGCCAGCGACTGCAGCGTGGGCGGCGGCAAGGCGCGGGGATTCTGGCTGCTCGTGAGGACGAGTTGATCGCACGCCGGAAGCAGCGCCTCCAGCATCCCGGCGGCGTCCTTGTCGTCGAGGATCGAGACGACGGCGACGACGAGGCCGTGGCCGGCCACGATCTCCGGCAGGGACTCGGCGAGCGCCCGCATACCGTCAGGGTTGTGCGCCCCGTCCACCAGCGTGAGCGGCTCGGTATCGACGATCTGGAGGCGTCCCGGCACGCGGACCTGGGCGGCAGCCTGCGCCACCGCCGCAGGGTCGAGCTCTCCCAGATAGGCCTCGGCCGCGGCCCGAGCGAGCGCGAAGTTGCGCCGCTGGAAGGTGCCGAGAGCCCCGACGATCACATCGGGCTCGATGCCGGCGTGGACGATGCGAGCGCCCCGCTCCGCGGCCACCGCCTCGGCGACGCGCTCGGCGTCGGGATGAAGGCCGTGGCCGAGCACGAGCGTCCCGCTGGGCTGCACCACGTCGAGCTTCTCGCCGGCGATGTCGGTGATCGTCGGTCCGAGCCACCTGGTGTGCTCGAGGCCGACGGTGGTCAGAACCTGCACCCGTGACGGGATCACGTTGGTGGCGTCGTAGCGGCCCCCCAGTCCGGCCTCGATCACCGCCACCTCGACCCCCTGGGTGGCCAGCTCTGAGTACGCGGCGGCCGTGAGGGCCTCGAACTGCGTGACGCGGTCACCGGGACCGAGCGAGTGATCGACCAGCTCGGCGGCGTGGGCCGCGCGCTGAACGGCGGCGGCGAACGCTGCGTCGTCGAGATCGGCGTCGTCGATCCGGATCCGCTCGACGAACGAGGACAGATGCGGGGACAGATACGCGCCGGTGCGGAGCCCGTGCGCGGTCAGGATCGCGGCGATCATCCGGACCGTCGAGGACTTGCCGTTCGTACCCACGACGTGGATCGACTCGAATCGCCGTTCCGGGTGGCCGAGCGCGGTCATCAGCCGGCGCATGCGGTCGAGCCCGAACCGCATGCCGAACAGCTCGAGCGAGAGCAGGTACTGCTCGGCGTCCTCGAGCGAGAAGCTCACAGCGCCTCCAAGTCGGCCGTCAACCGCGCGAGCTTGTCGCGCTCGGCCTGGACGACCGGCGCCGGCGCCTTCTCGACGAAGCCCTTGTTGGCGAGCTTCCTGTCGGCCAGCGCTATCTCCTTCTCGATCCTGGCCCGGTCGGCGTCGCGCTTGCGCTGTGCGGCCTCGAGGTCGAGGCCGTCGCCGGCGAGAATCTCGACGGCGCCGCCGGGAACCGGAACCGCCTCGACGGGCTCCCCACCATCATCCGAAAAGACAACTCGGGCAAGCCGCGCGACGTGTTCGGCCGTTTGCTCGTATCCGTCGGCAGCCAGCCGCGCCGTCAGCTGCGCGCCGGCCTTCACGCCGGCGTGATCGCGCCATCCACGCAATGCCCGGACCGCCTCGATCGCGCGCGCGAGCGTCTCCTCGGCCGGCTCGTCGATCGCGCCGGCCTCGCTCGCCACCCCCGCCGCCAGCAGGCCGGAGGCGCCGGGCACGAAGCTGTAGATCTCCTCGGTGACGAACGGGATGATCGGATGGGCCAGCGCGAGCGTCCGCGTGAGCACGTGCAGCAACGTCTCCGAGACCGACTGCTCGCGCTCGTACAGGCGCGGCTTGACCAGCTCCAAGTACCAGTCGCACAGCTCGCCGTAGACGAAGTCGTAGAGCTCGAGGGCCGCGTGCGAGAAGTCATAGCTCTCGATCCGCGCGTGTATCGAGGCCGTCGCCCGCTCCAGCCGCGACAGGATCCAGCGGTCCTCCACCGTGCTCGGGTTGATCGCCGGCCGGGCATCGGGGTCGATCCGCAGGAGGATCAGCCGCGAAGCGTTCCACAGCTTGTTGGTCAGCTGCAGGCCCTGAGCGACCTTCTCCTCACTGAAGCGGATGTCCTGGCTCGACGCCATCGCCAGCAACCCCCAGCGCAGGGCGTCGGCGCCATAGGCGAGGAAGTTACCTCCCTCCTTGAACACCGGGGGGCGCGGCCCGCCCAAGATCAGGTCGAGCGGGTCGATCCCGGTGCCGAGCGACTTGGACATCCGCCGCCCGTCCGGCGCCTGGATGACCGCGTGGATGTGGACGTCGTCGAACGGGATCTCGCCCGTGAACTCGAGTCCCATCATGATCATCCGGGCGACCCACAGGAAGATGATGTCCCGCGCGGTCACGAGCACGTCAGTGGGATAGAACGCGCGCAGCTCGGGCGTCTGCTCGGGCCAACCGAGCGTCGCGAACGGCCATAGGGCGCTCGAGAACCACGTGTCGAGCACGTCGGGATCTCGTGTCCACCCATCCCCCGGGGGCTCGCTCAAGCCAACGTAGGTCTCGTCTCCTCGGTACCAGACGGGGATCCGGTGTCCCCACCACAGCTGCCGCGAGATGCACCACGGGCGGATGTTCTCCATCCAGTCGAGATACACCCGGCTCCAGCGCTCCGGATAGAACCGCACGCGCCCGCTCGTGACCACCTCGATCGCCGGCCTGGCGAGCTCGTCCATCGCCATGAACCACTGCAACGAGACCAGCGGCTCGATCCGCTCGCCCGAGCGGTGCGAGAACGGGACCGTGTGCGTGTAGGGCTCGCTCCGCGCGATCAGCCCCTGCTCGCGGAGCTCGGCGACGACGGCCTCCTGAGCCTCGCCGATGGTCATGCCCACGAACCGCTCCGGGGCCTGATCGGTGATCCGCCCGTCCTCGCCGATCACGCTGAGTTGCTGGAGCCCGTGCCGGCGCCCGATGTCGAAGTCGTTGGGGTCATGACCGGGGGTGATTTTCAGCGCCCCGGTCCCGAACTCAGGCTTGACGTAGTCGTCGGCGATGATCTTCAGCCGGCGCCCGACGATCGGCAGGACCGCCTTCTCGCCGATCAGCCGGCGGTAGCGGTCATCGTCCGGATGGACGGCGATCGCGGTGTCGGCGAGCATCGTCTCGGGGCGGACTGTGGCGATCGTCACTGCGCCCGATCCCGACGCCAAGGGGTAATCGATGTAGTAGAGGGTGTCGGTGACCTCGCGATCCTCGACCTCGAGATCGGAGATCGCCGAGCGCGTGCCCGGATCCCAGTTGACCATGTACCGGTCGCGGTAGATGTAGCCCTTCTCGTGGAGGGCGACGAACACCCGCAGCACGGCATCGGCGTATGCCGGATCGAGGGTGAAGCGCTCGTCGGCGTAGTCGCATGAGGCCCCAAGCCGCTTGAGTTGCTCGATGATCGTGCCGCCATATTCCTCGCGCCATTGCCACACGCGCTGCTCGAACGCCTCGCGGCCGAGCTCCTGGCGGCTGGTCCCTTCGGAGGCGAGCAGGTTCTCAACCTGCATCTGGGTGGCGATCCCGGCGTGGTCGGTGCCGAGGATCCACTTCGCGCGCTGCCCGCGCATGCGGTGGTAGCGGATCAGGCAGTCCATGATCGAGTCCTGGAACGCGTGGCCCATGTGCAGCGAACCGGTCACGTTCGGTGGCGGAATCGCGATCGAGTAGTTGCTCGCGGCCTCTCCCACGGGCTCCGGATGGAACAGCCCCGAGCCCAGCCATTCCCGCGCGATCCGCGGCTCGACCTCGGATGGGTCGTACCGGGTCTTGGCCTCCAGTTCGCTCACGAGCCCAGTGTATGAGGGCAGGCCGCGGCGCATGCGCCGCGGCCCCGGCGCCGCATGCGGCGCCGGCGGGGGCGCGCATGCGCGCCCCCGGACATGTGGACTAAGCCGCCTCTTCCTCCGGCGTCGCCACTGTGACCAGAGTCGGTGGGACTCCCTTGTCGATGGTCTCGCGCGTCACGACGCACTTGCGTACGTCCCGGCGCGAGGGCAGCTCGAACTGGACCTCGAGGAGGACCTCTTCGATGATCGAGCGCAGTCCGCGGGCGCCGGTCTCCCGCTCCAGGGCTTTGTCGGCGACCGAGGTAAGCGCGTCGTCGGCGAACACGAGCTCGATCCCGTCGAACTGGAAGAACCGGTGGAACTGCTTGACCAGGGCGTTTCGCGGCTCGGTCAGGATCTCCATCAGCTCGTCGCGGGAGAGCTGGTGGATCGCCGACATCACCGGGAGCCGGCCGATGAACTCGGGGATCAGGCCGTACTGGATGAGGTCCTCGGGCAGGCAGTGCTCGAACATCTCCCCCAGGTCGCGCTGCTCCTTGGACTTGATCACGGATCCGAAACCGACGCCTTGGTGGCCGATCCGCCGCTCGATCACCTTGTCGAGGTTCGCGAACGCGCCACCGCAGATGAACAGAACGTTCGTGGTGTCGATCGACAGGAACTCCTGGTGGGGGTGCTTGCGACCCCCCTGGGGCGGCACGGAGGCGGTCGTCCCTTCGAGGATCTTCAGCAACGCCTGCTGGACGCCCTCACCGGACACGTCCCGGGTTATCGACGGGTTGTCGGCCTTGCGGGCGATCTTGTCGACCTCGTCGATGTAGATGATCCCGGTCTCGGCCTTCTTGACGTCGTAGTCGGCCGCCTGAATCAGCTTGAGCAGGATGTTCTCGACATCCTCGCCGACGTAGCCCGCCTCGGTGAGCGCGGTGGCGTCGGCAATCGCGAACGGCACGTTGAGGATCTTGGCCAGCGTCTGGGCGAGCAACGTCTTGCCGCACCCGGTGGGGCCGAGCAGCAGGATGTTCGACTTCTGCAGCTCGATGTCGTTCTCATCGGACTGCATCATCTGGACGCGCTTGTAATGGTTGTAGACGGCCACCGACAGCGAGCGCTTGGCCTGCTCCTGGCCGACTACGTATTCGTTCAGGACGTCGTAGATCTCCCGTGGCTTGGGAAGGTTCTCGATGTCGAAGCTCGGCGGAGTGGTGAGCTCCTCGTCGATGATCTCGTTGCAGAGATCGATGCACTCGTCGCAGATGTAGACGCCGGGCCCGGCGATCAGCTTCTTCACCTGCCGCTGCGACTTGCCGCAGAAGCTGCAAAGGAGCTGTTCGTTGGAGTCCGTGGGACGTGCCATGCGATTCCTCTCTCCGAATACGGCCCAACCGCTGACCCAGACCCTAAGGGTAGTCCCTTAGTGCTGCGAGATCACGCGGTCGATGATTCCGTATTCCTTGGCCTCCTCAGAGCTCATGAAGTAGTCGCGTTCTGTATCGGCACGAACCTTCTCAAGCTGCTGTCCTGTGTGCTTGGCGATGATTTCGTCTAGACGCCGTCGGACGTCGATGATCTCCCGGGCATGGATCTCGATGTCCGTGGCCTGACCTTGAAAAGCTGACGAAACCTGATGAATCAGGATCTTTGCGTTGGGCAGAGCCATCCGTTTCCCGGTCGCACCTCCTGCCAGCAGGCAGGGCTCCCATCGACATCGCGATGCCGACGCAGATCGTCTGTACGTCCGGTTTGATGAACTGGATCGTGTCGTAGATCGCCAGTCCGGCGTAAACGGATCCGCCCGGCGAGTTGATGTAGATCGAGATGTCCTTGTCCGGATCCTCGGACTCGAGATGGAGCAGCTGGGCCACGATCAGATTCGCGATCTGGTCGTCCACCGGTGTCCCCAGGAAGATGATCCGCTCGTTGAGCAGGCGGCTGTAGATGTCAAACGCGCGCTCCCCTCGGGAGGTCTGCTCAACGACCATCGGTACCAGTGGGCTCATGGTCCTCGCTTCTTTTGCTTGCACGCCCGGATTCCTGCCGAATGTAGCAATCGCCCCTAGAGGGCCCCGCGGGGTTCGGATTACAGGTGCAAGCCTACCGCCGGCTCAGCTACCGGGGGTCCATAGCTGGCCGGATTCCGGCCCATCGTCTTCCTTGCCGGGCGTCCACAGCTTCTGTCGCGCCTTCGCCTGCTCGATCGTGATCGGTTTGGCCTCGGCGACGATCAGTTCGACGGCCATCCGGTTGGCGACGTCATCTTGCAGCCGGTCCAGGCCACCGCGCGAGCGCAACCGCTCGAGCAGATCCGTCGTTGTCTCGCCGGCCCGCTCGGCGGCTGGCTCGAGCTCCTGGAGCAGCCGCTCCTCGGTGGGCTCGAGCTGCTCGGCCTCGACGATTGCGGCCAGGACCGCTTCGCGGCGCAGAGCGGCGGCGGCCTCCGGCTCGGCGTCGTGCGCCAGCGTCTCCTCGTCCTTGCCCGCGATCCGCAGATAGGCCTCCTTCGAGATGCCCTGCCGACCCAGCGCCGAGAGCATCTGGTCGAGCATCTCGTGTGCGCGCGCGTGAACCAGCTTCTCGGGGACGTCGATCTCGGCCTCGGCCACAGCCGCGTCGAGCACCGCGTCGTCGAACTCACGCTCGATCGCTTGCTCGTCGCCCTCGCGGAGGCGGTTGGCGATGTCCTCGCGGAGCTCGGCGAGCGTGTCGAAGCCGGCCGACTCCTCCGCGAACTCATCGGTGAGCTCGGGCAGGCGCTTGGCCTTGACCTCGGTGAGCCGCACGTCGAATGTCGCGTGCTTGCCGCCGAGATCGCCCGGGTAGTCGTCGGGGAAGTCGACCTCCACCGTTCGTTCGTCGCCGGCGCTCGCCCCGGTCAGCTGCTCCTCGAAGCCCGGGATCAGCCGGCCCGAACCGAGCTCGAGCAGTTGATCTCGCCCCTCGCCGCCCTGGAACGGCTCGCCGTCGATCCTGCCCAAGTAGTCCATCACGACGTGATCGCCGGTCTCGGCCGGGCGCTCCACCGTGTCGAGCGTTGCGAAGCGGTCGCGCAGCCGCTCGAGTTCCTCGTCGATCGCGCTCTCATCGACCTGCGGCTCACGCCGCCCGACCTCGAGCCCTTTGTAGTCGCCGAGCTTCGCCTGCGGACGAACCCCGATCTCGATCGAGAACTTCAGGGGCTGACCGGCCTCGGGAAGCTCGCCAAGGTCGAGCTCGGGCTCCCCTACGGGGCTGATCCCGGACTCGTCGATCGCGTCCGCGTACCAGGCGCCGAGCGAGCTGCGCAGCGCCTCGTCGAGCACGGTCTCGCGCCCGAGCCTGCGGATCACGACGGGCGGAGGAACCTTGCCCTTGCGGAAGCCCGGCACCCGCATCTGCCGGCCGAGCTCGCGGGCCGCCTGCTGAAGGCGGCGCTCCACCTCCTCGGCGGGGACCTCGGCCTCGACGCGCACTCGGGATTCGGGAAGCTCGGTGACGGTTGTTTCGACGGGCGAGGGCATTGCGGATGCAGACTGTAGCTTGGGAGGATGCCCTCCCGAGTGGCCGCGCGACTGATCACCGGACCGGTGGCTTTCTTCGTGGCAGGGGTGGTCGATCTGATGCTGTTCGCAATAGGATCGCTGCGACAGCGTTACGCGAGGAGAAGGGGTAACCGGTGGCGGTCCTAACTGCGGTCCTGAGCGACACACAGCGCCGCACGCTTCAGGCCGTGTGCGACACGGTGGTCCCGGGTGTGCACCGGGACGAGGAGAGCGAGGTGATGCGCGAGTACCTCGAGCGCTGCGCATCCGATCTCGGCGTGCCCGAGCAGATCGAGGGCCTGATGGCCCAGGCGATGCCGCCGGAGCAGCTGCAGGGCTTCGCGGACCTGCTCGAGGGACTCGCTCAGCACGACTTCGCGAACCTCCCGCTCGAGGTGCGCACCCAGATCCTCCACGACGTCGCCGCGTCCTCGCACGAGGCGCGCCTCGGCGTGATGGCGCTGCGCAACCTGACGTTTCTGTTCTTCTACGGGCTGCCGGACGAGCAGGGACGCAACCCGAACTGGGAGGCGATCGGCTACCCCGGCCCGATCTCGGCGCCGCCCTCGCCGGAGGAGGCTCCGAAGACGATCACCGCGCTCGACGTCGAGGGCGACGAGCAGACACTGACCGTCGATGCCTGCGTCGTGGGCTCGGGCGCCGGGGGTGCGGTGATCGCGGCCGAGCTCCAGAAGGCGGGCAAGTCCGTGCTCGTGCTCGAGATGGGCGGCTATCGCAACGAGGCTGACTTCAAGCAGCTCGAGCTCCTCGGGCTGCTCGAGCTCTACCTCGGCGGCGGGCTGATCGGTTCCGAGGACGGATCGATCTCGATCTTCGCTGGATCGACGCTCGGCGGCGGGACGGTCGTCAACTACATGAACTGCCTGCGCACGCCCGAACGGATCCGGCGTGAGTGGGCCGAGCACGGCATCGACGGAATCGATCAGCCCGACTACGACCGCCACATCGATGCGGTGATGGAACGGATCAGCGCGACCGACGAGGCGACCACCCAGAACCGCCAGCACAAGAAGATGATCAAGGCCCTGGACGAGGTTGGCATCGCCCACCGGCCGATCGTGCGCAATGTCGACCCCAGCTGCGATGACCCGCGCGTGTGCGGCTACTGCTTTGCCGGCTGCCAGAAGGGGTGCAAGCAGTCAACGCTGAAGACGTTCCTGCAGGACGCCTCCGACGCGGGCGCCGCGGTGATCGTCGGCTGCCACGCCGACCGGATCCTCGTCGACGAGGGCCGGGCCCGCGGCGTCGAGGCGACGGTCACGCAGGCCGACGGGTCGCGGACCAAGCTCACGGTGGACGCCGCGACGGTGGTCGTCGCCTGCGGCTCGATCGAGTCGCCCGCGCTCCTGCTGCGATCGGGGATCGGCGGGCCGGCGGTCGGCAAGCACCTGCGCCTGCACCCGGCGTCGATCGTGAACGGGATCTATGAGGAGCCGATCGAGGGGTGGATCGGGCAGATCCAGTCCGAGGTCTCGGATCACTTCGCCGGTTGCGAGGGCGAGTTCGGTTTCCTGATCGAGTCCGTCGGCGCGCAGCCGGCGGTGCACGCCTCCGGGATCCCGTGGCGCGACGGCGAGCACCACAAGCGCGAGTTCGTGCGGATGTTCGCCCACCACGCCCCATTCCTGTCGGTCGCGCGCGACCACGGCGAGGGCGAGGTGGCGCTCGATGCCCATGGGCAGCCCGTGGTCCGCTGGTCGCTGTCCGACGGGGTCGATCGCCGGCTCCTGGTGCGCGCCAACGTCGAGCTGGCGAAGCTGCACCACGCCGTCGGCGCGCCCGAGATCCGGACGCTCCATGCCACGGAGCTCGTGTGGCGCCGGGACTCCGACGAGCCGTTCGAGGACTTCCTCACGCGGATCGAGCAAGCGCCGTACGGCCCCGCGGACATCACGATCTTCACCGCCCACCAGATGGGCAGCTGCCGGATGGGGAGCGACCCGTCGGACTCGGTCGCCGACGGCCGCGGAGCCCTCCACGACGTGGAGGGCGTGTGGATCGGCGACGCCAGCGCGTTTCCCACCGCGCCCGGCGTCAATCCGATGGTCTCGATCATGTCGCTCGCCCACCGGACGGCCGGGCAGATCATCAGCAGCAGCTCGTCCTGAAGCGCTCCGTGCCAGAGCTGGTGCTGGACAACGCTCTGGCGCTCAGCGCTCATGGCATTGACTGGCGAACGGCTCGATAACGGCGCCCGGGGACGGAGTGGGCAGGGGCAACTGAATAGAAAATGACGTTCAGGCTGCGACTTCGGTTGGGGTGTTGGTCGTTAGCGTGACGGTGTGTCCGAGTCGTTCGAGTTGGGCGATCAGTCGTCTGGTGGTTCGTTCGGGGTCACGGCGGGCGAAGTAGTCGCCGCCGAGGTCGTGGTAGATCTCGCCGGTCGAGAGCATGTGCCAGGCTGCGGTGAGGATCGAGTGCGCGACCGAGACGCTCGCGCGATTGGCGCCGCGTCTGGTTCTGAGGCGTGCGTATTGGGCTGAGAGGTAGGTGTTCTTGGTTCGGGCGGCGGATTTGGCCGCTTCGATCAGCGCGCCGCGGAGCCATTTCGAGCCTTTGGTCGTCTTCCCCGATCGGCGTTTGCCGGCGGATTGGTCGTTGCCGGGGCAGACCCCGGCCCAGCTGCTCAGGTGCTTGGCGCTCGGGAACGCGGTCATGTCGCCGCCGGTCTCGGCAATCATCACCTCGGCGGTGTAGCGTCCCACGCCGGGGATCGTGCAGAGGAGATCGACGGCACTACCGAAAGGGCGGATGTGCTCCTCGATCTCGGTTGAGAGCTGGTCGATCGAGTCGTTGAGGAAATCGATGTGCGCGAGGATCCGTCCGATCACGAGCTTGTGCTCGGCCTGCAGGCGCCCCTCGAGCGCTTCTTGGAGCTGCGGAATCTTCGTGCGTAACTTCCCGAGCGCGAGATCAGCCACGACTTCTGGGTCTGTGGTCCCTGAGACGAGCGCGTCGAGCATCGCCCGCCCGGACTTCCCGAGCAGATCCGAGGCGACGCAGTCGATCTTGATCCCGGTTTCTTGGATCACCTTGTGCAGCCGGTTCGCCTCGCGCTGGCGGTCGCGGATCAGGCTCTTGCGATACCTGGTCAGGTTCCGCAGCGCGCGGATCGGCTTCGGCGGCACCAGGCACGCCTTCAACAACCCGGCCTCCAACAGCTGGCAGAGCCATTCCGCGTCCTTGACGTCGGTCTTGCGACCCGGGACCTGCTTGACATCCCTGGCGTTGACCAGCAAACACGAGAAGTCGTCCTCGAGCACCGCCCACACCGGCTTCCAATACGTACCCGTCGCTTCCATCGCGACCTGCGTGACCTGATAGCCCGCAAGCCAATCCCGCAACGCCAACAACCCCCGGACCGTGGTTGAGAACTCCTCCACGAACTGCTCCCGCCGGCCGTTCTTGGCCGGCGTGCGAACACACGCCATCACGCTCGCGTTGTGCACATCAAGCGCCGCCGGGCGCTCCACGATCAACTCCACCAGTCACCTCCAGACCGATCGGATCACAGAAAGCGCGCCGGCCGCCAGGAGTCTCGATCACAGTCGAATCTGAATAACGGGCTCAAAGGCACCAGACCGGGGTTCCGGGCAAGACTCCCACGCCATACTTTGGACGGGCACACAGGCACCAAGTTCACCGACGGCGTTCCGGCAGCCAGCACCCGGGCAGTCTCCCCGAAAACATTTTCATCCGACCAGGGTGGCCGCCCCCGGCCATGACTACTTTGGCGTTTTCGTTCCACCCCTCGGGACAAGAACGCCGCAGTTCGCAGCGGCGGGCGCCACTTACCCACCACTCCCAGCGCCGTTTGCGGAGCCGCCCGCCGGCCAGGACTCGCCGCGCGGTCGAGGACTGCCCCGAGTCGCCGCGAACTAGTGCAGATCGCAACGATGGGTCACCGCCAGCGCGTAGCGCCGTCCTCCCGACTACCATCTCGGCCCGGATGGGTGCTCCGAGATGGATTCTTCGGGCGGCTCTTGCCGTCTGCGCGGTGATGTGCGCGCTGCCTGCGCACGCGCTGGCCTCTGCGACCGAGCAGTCGGTCATGATGGACGACGACCAGCTGATCTACGCGACGCCGGACCACGTGATGAGCACGCTCGAGCAGCTGAAAGCGCTCGGCGTCGACCGGATCAAGGCCTCGGTCGTGTGGACGCTGGTGGTCCCGAATCCCAACTCGACTCGAGTCCCCCACTTCGACGCGTCCAATCCCGCCGCCTACCCGCCCGGCGCTTGGGACCGCTACGACGTCCTCACCCGCGACTCCCAGCAGCTCGGGATCGACGTCTACTTCCAGATCACGCCGCCGTCTCCGGCGTGGGCCGTCGCCCGGGGCAAGGCCGCCCAGGGCTACCCGTGGTCCTACCGGCCATCCGCGCGGGAGTTCGGCCAGTTCGTCGAGGCGGTGGCGCGGCGCTACAGCGGGTCCTATGTGCCGCAGGCGGGCGCCACGCCGCTTCCCCGCGTGAACTACTGGGGGATCTGGAACGAGCCGAACGAGGCTGCCTGGCTGAACCCGCAGTGGCGCAGTGTGGGCCGTGGCGGCCGGGTGCTGATTGCCCCGCTGCTCTACCGACAGCTCGTGGACGCTGCGTACAGCGCGTTCAGGGCGACGGGCCACGCTCACGACACGATCCTGATCGGCGAGACTGCCTCGCGAGGGTGGATCTACCCGCTCCAGTTCGTCGACGCCCTTTACTGCGTGAATTCGCAAAACCGGCCGCTGGTGGGCACTGCGGCGACGAACCTAGGCTGTCCGCGGTCGGGGAACCGCCCGCAGTTCGCCGCCCAGAACCCAGGCCTGTTCGCCAGCGAGTACGCCCACCACCCCTACTCGTTCGACACGCCGCCGAACCGGATCGTCTCGCCCGGCCTGATCACGCTGGCCAACCTCGGCGTGCTCGAGCGGACGCTCAACGGGATCTTCGCCACCTATGGCAAGCATCCCCGCGGCGGCGTCCCGATGTACCTGACCGAGTGGGGCTACAAGAGCAATCCCCCCAACCCGTTCGTCAAGACGTCGCTGACTCAGCAGGCGACGTGGCTGAACCAGGGCGAGTACATGACCTGGAAGGACGGCTACGTGCGCGCGCTCGACCAGTTTTTGCTTGTCGACGACAAGCCCCGGGCCGGCGCCAAGAAGGGCAGTAGGTCCTACTGGAGCACGTTCCAGAGCGGCCTGCTCTATTCGAACGGGACCGAGAAGCCGGCGTACGGGGCGTTCCGGCTTCCGATCTGGCTGCTGTCGGCGAACCACGCCCACCTCACCGTTTGGGGAGAGCTCAGGCCCGCGAACCACTCGGGGATCCAGACCGCCGAGCTCCAGTACCAGCGTGGCGCAGGCGGCGCGTGGGCCAACGTCGAGCCGCTCCAGACCTCCAACAGTGAAGGGTTCCTGCTGAACCATCTCTCGGTGCCGGGCGCCGGCAATGTGCGCCTGGCGTGGACCGATCGGGCGACCGGCGCGGTCTACTACAGCCGCACCGCCGCCGTCAGCTGATGACCCAAATTGGGTAGACGGCGGCAAGCCGTGCCTTTCCGATATTTCTGCCGGCCCGCTGTGTTAGGGGAAACATGACCACTCGAATCGGGCTTCGAGCGGTGTTCGTGCTGCTTGCGCTGGTTCTCGGATCTCCGGGACGTGCGCCGGCTTCGTCGACCCAGGAGTCGATCCTCCAAGACGACGGGCAGCTCATCTATGCCTCACCGCAGCACATGGCGCAGACGCTCGAGCAACTCAGCTCGCTCGGCGTCGACCGCGTCAAGGTGTCGCTCGTCTGGTGGCTGGTGGCGCCAAATCCGACGTCCACGCGCCGGCCGAACTTCAACGCCACCAATCCGGCGGCGTATCCGGCGGGTGCGTGGGACCGCTACGACATGTTGGTGCGGATGGCGCAGGAGCTCGGGCTCAAGGTGTATTTCGAGTTCTCGCCGGCGGATCCGGCCTGGGCGGTCGCGCGCGGCGAGTCGACCACGCAAGGACCGCCACTCGGTCACGCCCCGGACCCAAAGCTGTTCCACCAGTTCGTCGAAGCGGTTGGACGGCGCTACAGCGGCAACTACGACGCCCCGGTGCCGGCTGACCAGCCCGCACCGGCGGACCTGGGGATCCCCGGCGGATCGAGCTCGAACTCCGGCCAGCCCGCCGCGATCCCGCGCGTCAACTATTGGGGGATCTGGAACGAGCCGAACGAGCGCTCGTGGCTGAACCCCTGGTGGCGGCCGTTCCCCGGTCACAAGCACGCGATCATCGAGGCCGAGCTGTACCGCAATCTTTTCGACGCCGCCTGGAGCGGCCTCGCGGCGTCCGGCCACAACCCGAGCCGGGATACGATCCTGCTCGGCGAGACGGCCAACGAGGGAGTCCTGACGCCGGCCTCATTCGCTCGCGCGGTGTACTGCGTCGGCACGAATTCCAAGCCGTTGAGGGGCGCTGCGGCAACGGCCGTGGGCTGCCCGAACTCCGGCAACCGCCGACAGTTCGTGAGCCGGAACGCCGGCCTGTTCAAGGCAAGTGGCTACGCGCTGCACCCGTACGGGTTCGACGTCGCGCCGAACCGCCCATACCCAAACCGGTCATACATCACGTTCAAGAACCTTGGGAGCTTCCGCCGGCTCCTCCAGGGAGCCTTCTCCGCTTACGCCCAGCACCCGCGGGGTGGCGTTCAGATGTACCTGACCGAATGGGGGTACAAGACCCGTCCCCCGAACCCGTTCAACAGGACGACCCTCGCCGAGCAACAGGAATGGCTCGATGAGGGCGACTACCTGGCGTGGAAGGACAGCTACGTGCACGCCCTCGCGCAATTCCTGCTCGTCGACGACAGCCCCAAGCCCGGCGCGAGGAGGGGGAGCAGGGCGTACTGGAGCACGTTCCAGACGGGCCTAGAGTACGCCAACGGCCAGCCGAAGCCCGCGTTCTACACGTTCCGGATTCCGATCTGGCTGTCCAGTACCTCTCACCGCAGCGTGAGCGTGTGGGGGCAGCTCCGGGTCGCCGATCACGCGACCGTCCAGCAGGCGACGCTGTGGTACCAGGCCAGCGGCTCGGGCACCTGGACCGCCGCGCAGGAGATCCAGACGACCAATCCCGAGGGCTATCTGACCAGTCGTCTGTCGCTCCCGGGCCCCGGCACGGTTCGCCTCGGGTGGGTCGATGAGGCCACCGGGGCGACCGATTACAGCCGCAGCGTGGGCGTCTACTGAGGCGCCGCCGCCAGCGGCTCCTCCGCCCCGCCGACGCCGCTCCC
The DNA here is from genome assembly GCA_963773165.1 of uncultured Solirubrobacterales bacterium. Classification (GTDB taxonomy): domain Bacteria; phylum Actinomycetota; class Thermoleophilia; order Solirubrobacterales; family Solirubrobacteraceae; genus Palsa-465. Next base: position 12,880 of record CAVZAK010000034.1, on the reverse strand, counting down.
GATCAGGTTGCGGACCTCGCGCAGGGCCACCGGCAGCGTCGTCGTATCGTAATTTCGCGACGCCTTGATGTCCGACAGGATGCTCAGGGAGCGCTCCAGCGCCGGCTTGTTCCGCTGCTCCCATTGATCGATCGCGCCGTCGCTATCGGTCCCCTCCGCCGCCTCGAGCACCTCTTGGGTCAGCGCTCGATGGAGACTGAACAGGTCGTCGCGGAGGGCAGCACGTGCGAGCGCCTGCCACCGGTTGCCGCGCGGAAGGTCGAAGATCCGGTCCCGTAGCCAGTTGAGGTCGAGCGTCGAGCCGAGCCTGAAGTAGGTGACCATCACGGCGTCGGGAGCGCGTCCGGTCGCCGCGGCGACCTCGACGATGTCGAACACGGAGAACAGCGCCGGCATGCTGGCGACCTGCGCCGCCAGCTCGGGCCGCACGCCGGCCTCGATCAGCTCGTCGGCCTTGGCGTCATACCACTCGCGGTCGGCTCCCTCGAGCACATCAGGAATCGCCGCGCTGAGCATTCGGGCTCCCGGCTCGAACCGCTGGAGCGTCGCTTCGATGTCGATCACGCCGCCGCTCGCCTGCACGAGCCACCGCGTCGCCCGCTCGACCAGCCGTCGACCCTCGAGCAGCATCTGAAGCTGGGTGCCCGCCTCGACCACGTAGTCGAGAGCCTCGATCGCGGACCAAAACGCGCGCATGTCGAACACCTCGCGCGCCACCGCGTAGCCGCGGGCCAGGAGCGACGGCGCCGCGCCGGTCTCCTCCCCGAGGCGGAACGCGAACGTCGTGCCCGCCCGGTCGACGAGCTGGTTGGCGACGACGGTGGAGATGATCTCGCGGCGCAGGCGGTGGCTTCGCATCCGCTGGCTGTAGCGCTCGGGGAGCGGCGGCGGGAAGTAGCGCTCGAGATCGTGCGCCAGGTACTCGTCCTCGGGCAGATCGGAGTCGAGCAGCCGCATGAACAGGCGGATCTTGCAGTAGGCGATCACCACCGCGAGCTCGGGTGCGACCAGGCCCTGGTGGTTGACCTTGCGCTCGTTGATCGTGTCATCGCTGGGAATGAACTCGATCTCCCGGTCGAGCCCCGCGTACTGCTCGAGCTGGCGGATCAGCCGTGCATGAACGTCGATCATCTGGGTGGCTTGAGCCAATGACAGGCTCACCGCCTGGGTCTGCGTGTAGCTGTTGTAGAGAACCTGCTCGGCGACCGCGTCGGTCATCTCGACGAGCAGCTCGTTGCGCTGCTTCTCGGTCATATCCCCGTCGGTGACGATGGCGTCGAGCAGGATCTTGATGTTGACCTCGTGGTCGGAGCAGTTGACGCCGGCGCCGTTGTCGATCGCGTCGGTATAGATCGCGCCGCCCCCGAGCGCGTACTCGATCCGCCCGCGCTGCGTGAACCCGAGGTTGCCCCCCTCGCCGACGACCCTGCACCGCAGCTCGTTGCCGTCGATGCGGACCGCGTCGTTGGCCTTGTCGCCGGCGTCGGCATTTGCCTCGCTGGACGCCTTGACGTAAGTGCCGATGCCGCCGTTCCACAGCAGGTCGACCTCGGCACGGAGGATCGCGCGGATCAGCTCGACTGGCGACAGCGCGTCGGCCTCGATCGACAGCGCCCGCTTGACCTCATCCGAGATCGGGATCGACTTTGCCGTTCGTGGAAAGACGCCGCCTCCTGGGGAGATCGCGGCTTCCCGATAATCGCTCCACGACGAGCGGGGCAGCTCGAACAGCCGCTTGCGCTCCTCGAAGCTCGCTTCCGGGTCTGGATCCGGATCCAGGAACACGTGCTGGTGGTTGAACGCAGCGATCAGCCGGGTGTGCCTGGAGAGCAGCATCCCGTTGCCAAACACGTCGCCGGACATGTCGCCGATGCCCACGACGGTGAAGTCGGCCTCCTGGATGTTCGTGCCCAGTTCGCGGAAGTGGCGCTTGACGGATTCCCACGCGCCGCGCGCAGTGATCCCCATCGCCTTGTGGTCGTAGCCGTTCGACCCGCCGGAGGCGAACGCATCGCCCAGCCAGAAGTGGTACCGGGCGGATATCGCGTTCGCGATGTCCGAGAACGTCGCCGTCCCCTTGTCCGCTGCGACCACCAGGTAGGGATCGTCGTCGTCGTAGCAGATCACCCGCTCGGGCCTCACGCACTCGCCGCCGACGATGTTGTCGGTGATGTCGAGCAACCCGGCCAGGAACGTCTCGTAACAGGCGATCCCCTCTTCCATCAGCGCCTCGCGTCCAGCGCCGTGCGGCGGACGCTTCACCACGAAGCCGCCCTTCGACCCGACCGGCACGATCAGGGCGTTCTTGACCATCTGCGCCTTCATCAGTCCGAGGACCTCGGTGCGGAAATCCTCGCGGCGATCTGACCACCGTATGCCCCCGCGGGCAACCTTGCCGCCACGCAGATGGACGCCCTCGACCCGGGGCGAGTAGACGAAGATCTCGAACTTCGGCCGCGGCAGCGGGAGGATCGGGATCTGCGAGGAGTCGAGCTTGATCGACACGTAGGTGGGCGGACGGCGGCTCGGGCCGTCGCCATCGTCCGCCTCCTCGCTGTCCTCGCTCGCCACGATGGTGCCGCGGAAGTAGTTGGTGCGCAGAATCGCGCCGACCACCGACAGAAAACTCCGCAGGATCCGGTCCTCGTCCAGGCTCCTGACGGCGTCGATTGCCTTTTCGATGTCGGCCTTGGTCTGCTCCGCCATCCGCTGGTTGGCGCGATCGGGATCGAACCGCGCGACGAATAGCCTGACCAGCAGCGTCGCGATCTTCGGGTGCGCCAGCAGTGTGCGCTCCATGTAGGAGTCCGAGAACGCGATCCCTGCCTGGCGCAGGTACTTGGCGATCGTGCGGATGATCGTGATCTGACGGCCGGTGAGGGCGCCCGCCAGCACCAGTCCGTTGAGGCGATCGTCCTCGAGGTCGCCGCGCCAGACGCCAAGGAAGGCGTCCTGGAAGTCGTCGCGGATCTCGTCGATGTCGTCGGTCGAAATGTGCAGGCCGAAGTCGTAGACCCAGGCCGGCTCGGCGCCCTCGGGGGTGACCTCGTAGGGCCGCTCGTCGACGACCTTCGCGCCCATGTGCTCGAACGTGGGAAGCACGTCGGACAGCGACACCCCTCCCGAGCTGAACAGCTTGCAGCGAACGACGCCGGCCTGGGCTTCGAGGGGTCGGTAGAGGCTCAGGATCGGCTCTCCTCCTGGACCGCCTCGAGCTCCTCGATGCGGCCGATGTCGACGACCGCCGAGCGGGCCACCCAGTCGGACCGGTAGGCGGGAGGGAATGCCCGCTCGTAGCGCCTGAACATCCGCGTGCCCTGCTCCTCCCCGTGATCCTCGACTAGGGCCGCCCGCAGGTCGTCGGTCCAGGCGCGCGTCGCCTGGACGAGCCGCGCCTCGATCTCGGACACGTCGTGCTCCTCGGTGATCCCGTCGGGCGTATGGATGATGTAGCGGACGCGCACGAGCAGCGACTCGGAGAGCTGCAACGTCCAGTCGAGGTGGGTCCCGCCGAACTCGTCGATCAGGATCCTCCCCACCCGCTCCCGGTTCTCGGTGTTGAAACGATCGCGTGGGATGCAGACCAGGCACTCGACAAAGCGATCGAGCTGGTCGCGGCGGACGAACAGCCGTACGCGCTGACGCTCACCCAGGCCCAGGAGCCCCATCGAGATCGAGAACAGATCGTCCGTGTCCATCTGGAACAGCGACTCACGGGGATAGGACTCGATGATCTCGGTGAGCGCCTTGGCGTCGTGGCTGTCCGAAGGAAAGCCCGCCCGCTCGAGGACGCCGTCGAGCTTGCCGCGCAGGATCGGGATCTCCCGCACCCTCTCCTTGTAGGCCGATGTCGTGTACAGGCCGAGGAAGCGGCGCTCGCCGATGACCGGCACCGCCGGCATCGAATCGCTTGACCCCGATGTAGTCCAGGTACGACGGTCGGTGGACGGTGGCACGCGAGTTGGCCTTGGTCAGGACGAGCACGTGCGGCACCGTCGCCAGCGCGAACGCCTTCGCGCTGAGCTTCTTGTAGGGGGTGACGGGTGAGCCACGAAGGATTCCCAGGCCCGAGTCGGGGATCGCCCTGAGTCCCGCTTCGTCGTCGCCGCGGACGAGCTCGTATTCGCGATAGCCGAGGAACGTGAAGTGGTTGTCGGCCGCCCACGCGAGAAACGCCTTCACCTCGGCGAGCTCGATGTCGTCCACAGGCGGCGGCTCGACGTCGAACTCGTCGATCAGCGACTCCGTACGCTCGCGCATCGCCTCCCAGTCCTCGACGGCTGCTCGGACCTCGCCGAGCACCCGGGTGACGTTCTCCGACAGCTCCGTCAGGGCCTCCCGGTCGGTCTCGCGCGCCACCTCGATGTGCAGAATCGATTCGGCATCGGCGCCGTCGTCGTGCTGACCCGGCTCGAGGACCTCGACCAGCTGCCCGTCCGCGTCCCGCCGGATCCGGATCACCGGATGGATCACGAGGTCGATCGCGTACCCCTGGCGCCCGAGCTCCATCGTCACCGAGTCGACGATGAACGGCATGTCGTCGCTGACGATCTCGACCACCGTGTGCGGGGACTGCCAGCCGTGGTGCTCGAACTCGGGGTTGTAGACGTGGACCTTGGCCTCGCCGGGCTTGCGGTGCTGGGCCAGGTTCCAGTGGGCGACCGCGGCGCCGTAGAGATCGAGCGAACTCCGACCGACCAGGTCCTCCCTCGGGACCCAGTGGTAGTACTGGCGCACGAAGATCTCGCACGGCGCCGCCTGCTGATCGGGGAGGCGTTCCCGGACGCGGGCGCAGACGGTGTCGATCAGCTCCGTTTCGAGATCCGCCGCCTTCAGCACCAACTCACACCGCCTCTTATCCTAGAGGGCTGGTCCGCGGAGCCTATTTCTTCGGGCCCGGCCCTCGGTGAGCCTACCCCCAATCCGGCGGGCCCGATGACAGGCCGTGTGCACCTGCGATGGGAAACGGGCTGTCCGCTCGGGATGCGAACATATGTTCGGTGACGAGTGACGGCAATCCGTATGCCAGGTTCAAGCGTGCCTTGGCGACCGGCAACGAGGCGCTCGTCACCGCAGCCGCACTGGAGCTCCCTCGCGTCGCCCTCGACGACGCGTTGAGGATCTGCCTGCTGTTGCGCGGCGGCGACCCCGACCGCTACGAGCGCGCCGCCGTTCGCTGGCTGGGGCGGTTCGCGTTGGAGGCCCGTAACGTCACGATCGAGGATCTGCGGCTCGCCGCCGATGCCCTCGACGCGCTGCCGGAGCGGACGACCGACGCCATGGAGCGGCTGCAGGGGTTGTGTGTCGCGCGCGGGGTGGCGTGAACGCCGACGGCGCGGGGTGGGGTGATCGTCTACCGCGCAGGGTGGTGTGAGCGGACCAGCAAGCCGACGCGTAGGATCGGGCGATGCGTCCGCGGCTCCGAGCGATGTGCCTCGTCGCAGCGGCCGCGCTCGCGTCACTCGCCGGCGCCGCCACAGCCTCGACCGCCCCGCTGGCGACGTTGCAGCCGGTCGTCCTCCCGCGCGACCAGGGCGCCCATCCGTCGTTCCAGGTCGAGTGGTGGTACACGGCCGGGACCGTGGCCAACCGCCACGGCCGCGACTATTTCTGGTTCGCGACGATCTGGGCCGGTGAGGGCTTCGTCGTCGCCAAGGTCAACCTCGTCGACCTGCGGGCGGACCGAATCGTGCTCTCGAAGGAGTACCTGGCGCGTGGCCCCCTGATCAGCGGTCAGACGCGCATCGATGTCGACGGCTTCTCACTCAACTTGCGGGCCACCGGAAAGCTGGGGCGCTGGTCGGTAGATGCGCCGGTGCCCGGCCAGGGACAGCTGCGGCTCGACCTGACCCCGACCCAGCCGTACATGCTCAACGGCCCTCACGGGATCGTGCAAGAGGGCGCAGGGGCCGCGTCGGCCTACTACTCCGATCCTCGCCTCTCCGCCCACGGCACGTTGGTGCTCGGCGGCCGCTCAAGCCCAATCCACGGCAAGGGCTGGTTCGACCACCAGTGGGGCAACTTCGTCGGGAACTCGGCCTCTTGGCACTGGAACTGGTTCGCCTGCCAGTTCAAGGACGGCAGCGATCTCATGCTCTACCAGTTCATCACCCCGGCGGGCCAGCCGACCGGGGTCCAGAGCGGCACGTTCGTATCGCCGCACGGCACCGTGAGCCATCCGCGACGGTTCACGGTCAGACCGGTGGGACCCGTCATCAAGCCGGCCGGCGCCACCGGCGCCTATCCGCTGCGCTGGCGGCTCGAGGTGCCCTCGGCTCACGTGCACGTGAGGCTCAAGGCGCGCGCGCGTCATCAGTTCATCTCCAACCAGTTCATCCCGGGCTTCTGGGAGGGGGCGGCCGCGATCACCGGCGGTAATCCCGGCCAGTGCATCGTCGAGTCCACCCGCGAGACGACGAACGTTCTCTAGCCGCGGCGCACGAGCCCTGCACACCAGACGGCCATCACCGTGCCTGCCGCGCCGGAGGAGTCGGCCGCGCGAGCCAGACCTCCAACTGCATCCCGGTCCCGCTGGCGTCCATGACGCGACTGGCAACCGCGTCCAGCGGCCTCGGCAGGAACGTTTGACACACGAAGAGCTGGTACTCGACGAGCTCGTAGCCAACGCGCTCGCCATGTCGACGGAACGACGCGGGCGTGAACTCGTACAGGTGATATGGCGGATGCATCGGACTCAGATTGGTCACGCACTCAAGGCCCTGCAGCCGGTAGACGAGGTTCAACAGTCGCGCCATCAGCCATCGGGCGGATGGCACCTCCGCGTGGATCAGTCCGCCAGGGGAGAGCCAACCGAGCGCGCGCTCGATCGCGACGGCCGGGTCCTGCAAATGCTCCAGCACCGCACCGAAGGTGACGAGATCGAAGGTCTCCCGCTCGTAATCGACGTCCTCGACCGTGGCCAGCCGGAGGTGATCGGCCGGGATCCCCCGGCTGATCGCCCGGTCATAGAACGATCGCGACGGTTCCAGTCCGTGTGCGTCGAAGCCGTGCCGGGCAAGGACGTCCATCGCCTTGCCGATCCCGGCGCCGACGTCGAGCGCTCGGGGGGTGCCGCTACCGCGCCACAGCCGGTCAAACGATCGCGCCTGCAATTGGAAGTAGCCAGGGTCCTCGTCGAAGTAGGCCGCAACCCAGTAGTCCTCGGGTGGCGTGTCGTAGTGCTCGGCGATCCGTTCCGAAACGGGCCGAGGGTCGGCGTAGATCAGCCGGCACTCCCCGCACTGGACGACGGTTGTCGCCACCGCCTTGCGGTGACGCGGCCGGAGGCCCTGGTGGCGGTCAAGCCTGCGCCCGAGCACCCGCGAGCTGTCGCTCCCGCACATGATGCAGGCGCCGACGGGCTCGAAGCGGTAGTTGAAGAGTTCCTTTCCCAAGTCAAACGGTGAACCTGATGCCTGGCGGGAGCCCACCGTTAGCGGCCCCCGCCAGACCTCGTGCCACTCGAGGTCGGCGGGGGCGGCCCGGTGTCATCCCACCTTCGTGATCGGTGGATAGCTGTATGCGTCGTCCAGCGCGCTGCGCTTCGGCCCGTACATCCGGAGGATGATCTCGAACTGTCCGGAGGACGGCACGGGCAGCCAGTTGGAAACGTGTCCGGCCGGCGGTGTCGCCTGCACGTAGATGTCGAGCGAGCCGTCGGGGTTGCGCTTGACCCCAGGGGTGAACTGGCTGATCGAATAGCGGTTGATCGAGTTGCCGACGAGGTACAGATTCTGGTCGTAGGCGGTGAACGACCAGTAGTAGTTCACGGGCGGGAAGTCCCCCGCCGGGATGTGGATGACGTACTTGTCGGCGCCGTTGAGAAGCGCGCCGTGGTTGTCGAAGCTCGCCGCCGCCTTCCCGGTGGTTGCCGATGACGGGTTCACGGAGTTCTCGCTCGAGGACGTCGCGAGGCGTGCCGACGTGACCCGGAACCTGCTGTACCACTACTTTCCGAGTGGGCGCCCGGACGTCGCGCCCAGCGACGCGTGGCGGGCGTACCGCCGGGCACGCACAGCGGCTGAGCCGGAACTCGATCAGATCGTCGCGTCGTTCACCGAGATGGTCATCTCGAGCATCGCTCTCAACCACCTTGGCACCCCCAACCCCACCCCGCTCGTTCACCTCGCCCTGACTGTGTTCCTCGCGTTCGCCGAAGCGATCCTCGACGAAGCCCGAATCAGGCAGTCGGCGGCGCCGGCGGTCATGCAGCTGCTCGCAGACATACTCGCCGCCACTATCCGTGCCGCGACGGATGGCTGAGGCGAGGCGGACGCGATATCCGGTCCTTCAAACCGGCTTGCCGAGCCCCGCCGAGGCCCATTCGCGGTGACGGCGTTAAGGCGGCGTCAAGAATCGCTACTGGGCCATAGAGGTTTCGTCAAAACCCGAGCTGACGGGCTTACCCGGACGTAATGTCGATCGAGCTCGCCGGATTGGCCGGCCAGCGGCCCTGTGTAATCGACCGTGCAGGAGAGCGTCGTTATGCGATCGCGGATTCTGCTCCCCCTTCGTGTGTGGATGCATATTGCGGGGAGAGCGCTGGACGACCGGCTCGCCCGGGGTGAAGACCCGTCCGGGGACCCGGCTCTCGCGGCCCGCGCCCGCTACCTGTTGTCTCGGCGCTCCCGGCATACGATCGTCCATGGGCTCGAACGAGTCTTGTCCGAGCGGACACGGCGGGCATCGCTCTCAGCCGCCATCTCCTGCGATCCGGCCGCCGTCGAGGTCGCTCGGCCGGCCCTCGAGCAACTCGCTCGGGCCCTTCGCTCCCGAAATGACCTCGAGCCACGCGGCCTCGCGGCCACTCACATCCTGCTCACTGAGCCGCTGAGCGCCCTATACCGGCCCGCATACAGAGACGAGCTTTACGAGGCGGCGCGCGAGGCCCTGTTCGCGCTCGGCCCGGATCGTGCGCGGGCCAGGACCCCGAAGCCAGAGGAGCGCGAGCACGGTCTGCCCGCGTTCGCCGAGCTTCCTGAGAGATCGAGTTTCCTTCCGTGAGCGACCTCGGCCCTCAGCGGCCGCGCGGATTCAACGAGGCGGCTCACAAGGTCGAGCTCGAGGCGCGGCCCGACGCCACCGATGAGGACGGTCAGCCGACGGCGCGACCCACGCCGAGGCGCAGCTTCAACATGGCGGCCCACAAGCTCGACTACCGGGCCGCGCCACGCACGTCGAGCGCCCGCGCTGAGGAGTCGGAAGCGAGCCGTAAGCGGTTTGAGACGCTGGCCGATTCAGATCGAGACGTGATCGCGCACGCGGGCCGGGCCGTACTCGTGCTTGGCGCCCTTGGCGTCGTCTACGGGGATATCGGGACCAGTCCGCTGTACACCGAGCAGGCCATTTTCAGCTCCTACCGGGCCACGGCACAGGTGACGGCCGCGAACGTGTACGGAGTCGCGTCGCTGATCTTCTGGGCGCTGATGATCGTCGTCTCGATCAAGTACGCGGGCTTCATCATGCGTGCCCACAACCGCGGCGACGGCGGGATCATGGCGCTTACATCTCTCCTCGAGCGCAAGCGGGTGGCTCATTGGGGAGTGCTGGTGACGCTTGGGATCTTCGGCGCGGCGCTGTTCTTCGGCGACGGCATCATAACTCCCGCCATTTCGGTGCTGGGGTCCGTCCAGGGGGTGCAGGTCGCGACTCCGGCCCTCGCCCATCTCGTGGTTCCGCTGTCGGTCGCGATCTTGATCGCGCTGTTCGTGCTCCAGAGGTTCGGATCCGGGACGATCGGCTGGCTGTTCGGCCCGGTGCTCGTGATTTGGTTCATCGTGATCGCCGCGCTCGGCCTCAGCGAGGTGGTCAAGGACCCCGCCGTGTTCCAGGGCCTGTCGCCAAGCTGGGCCGCCCGGTTCATGGCCGACCATGGCGCCTCCGGCTATCTGGTGCTCGGTGGCGTTGTGCTCGCAGTCACAGGGGCCGAGGCTCTCTACGCCGACCGGGGCCACTTCGGCGCCGCTCCGATCCGGATGGGTTGGTTCGGCCTCGCCCTGCCTGCTCTGGTGCTCAACTACCTGGGGCAGGCCGTGTTCGTGCTCCACAACCCGGCGCTCGCCAAGGACGCCAGCACCTTCAATCCCTTCTACCAGATGGCGCCCAGCTGGGCACTGTGGCCCTTGGTCATCCTGGCGGCGATCGCAACGGTGATCGCATCGCAGGCTGTGATCTCCGGTTCGTTCTCGGTGGCGAAACAGGCGGTGCAACTCGGCTTCCTTCCGCGGCTCAGGGTTTTGCACACGTCGAGTACCGAAGGGCAGATCTACGTACCGATCGTCAATTGGGCGCTGTGCATCGGCGTGGTCACGTTGACATTGGTGTTCCGATCTGCGGCGAAGCTGGGGGACATCTATGGCGTGGCCGTGACCGGCACCTTCATCCTCAACACATTGCTGTTCCTGGCCGTCGCGCGCCAGATATGGCACAGGCCGAGGTGGCGGCTCGCGCCGATCGCGATCCTCTTCCTGACTGTCGAGGTCGCCTTCTTCAGTGCCAACATCGCGAAGATAGGGCACGGCGCATGGCTATCGCTGGCGATCGGACTGGTGCTCTCGATCGTGATGATCAACTGGCGCCGGGGTCAGGTGATCGTGACCCGGAACCGCATCTCCCAGGAGGGGCCGTTGGACGAATTCCTCGACTGTCTCGCGGCGAAGGACCCGCCGCTGGTGAGGGTGCCCGGCGTGGCCGTATTCCTCGGTCGCGACCGGGATACCACCCCGCTGGCGCTCCGGGCTCACGTAGAGCACGGCCACACGCTCCACCAGAAAGTCGTGATCGTGTTGGTTGACACCGTGACCATCCCGCACGTGGACGTGGCAGACCGGTTTCATGTCGAGCTGCTCGGACACGGCCTGTTCAAGGCCTTCCATGTGTCCATCCGACTCGGCTACCAGGACAAGCTCAATGTCCCCGAGGCGCTCCAGCTGTGTCGGATGCGAGGCCTGCTCGAGCGCAACCTCGACCTGGAGCACGCCTCGTACTTCGTGTCCCGGATCACGATCACGCCCACCAACGCGCCTGTGATGCAGCGGTGGCGCACGAGGCTGTTCATCGCGATGGCCCGAAACGCATCGAGCCCGATCGACCACTTTGGCCTGCCCAGCGATCGCACCGTCATCATGGGCTCGCAGGTTGCGCTCTGAGCCTGCGACGCTCGTTTCGACCGTTCGACGCCGCTCACCGATCAGCTCGGGGCCGTAGTCACCGAGCTCGTGCCTTCGTCTCCGCGGCCCGGAGGAACACGTCGTACTGACGCTGCACGTCCCCCCTGTCACTGGGTTCGGGCACCGACTCGCTGCTGGACTCATGGATCATCCGTGCCTGCAGCAGGAGTAGCTGGCGCTGCTCCGGAAGTGTTGTCTGGTCCATGATGTTGGTTAGTGCCTCGAGCTGGCGGATCATCACGGCCGGCATGGCGCGGCTGGCCTGCCGGATCTTCTCGAACGCGCGCTCGACGAGGCTCGAGTACTCGACCTCGGCCGTGATCACGCGCACGAAGCCGTGGCTATCGCGGTGTACGGCTCGGGGATTCCAGCGCGTCGTGATCTTGCACAGGCTGTCGCCGAGCCAGTCGATGTAGGTCAGCGCGGTGAAGGTGTCGTTGACCGCGGGCGACAGGGCCCGGATTGGCGATCTCGACCAACTGGTCGACGGCGAATGAGAGGTCCTGAGCGAGCGTCCGGGTCGGTCCGGTGAGGTGAGCGCGACGCAGCGCGGCGGCGACCGAGTCGGCGGCTCCGGCTGGCCACACGGTGGCCAGCGGCAGGTCGCGCACGACGAACTGACCGGGGCGCTTGTGCAGACGGATCACCGCTCCCTTCTCAGCGGCCAGCCCGGTCAGCGTCTTGTGCTGGATGAACTGTAGGTAGCCGCTGGTCGGCGCGGGGACCGCCCCCCCCGCCATCGGCCATACGACGGACGAGCTCGGCCACCGATGGACCGGCCTCGAGCGTCACTCTGTCGTCGCGGGACTCAAGGTCGATTGCGCGTGACAGGTCGCGGGCGATGCTGGCGATCACGTACGGCAGTTGGATCGAGATCGCGATGTGGTGGATGAAGTAGATGAGGACGCCCATCGACACGGTGACCAGTCCAATCGAGACGCTGATGGACAGATGCGGGACGAAGGTCCCGCTCCCGCTGCCAGCGCCGATCGAGATCAGTACGAGCGTCGCGTAGACGAACGTCGCAACGAACGTACCGAGGGTCACCTGGGTGCCGCGATCCCGGATGAAGTTGCGCAACATCCGAGGCCCGAACTGGGTGGATGCCAGTGTCAAGGTCACGATCGTGATCGAGAACACGATCCCGACGACCGTGATCACTGACGCGGCCAGGGTGGTCAGGATTTGCCGCGCCGTGTCCGCCGAACCGAAGATCAACCACGACGGCAGCGATAGGTGGTGATGGAAGGCTGCCCTGTCCAGCGCGTGGGTCACCACGAACAGCAGGATCGCCGCGATGACTTCGAGGAGCGGGACGAACCAGAGGTTTGTGCGTAGGGCTTCTCGGCGCCAGTGAGACCGTAGCGAGGTTAAGCATCAGGGAGTGCGTCTCATGGTCGGCGGTTCCAGGGCACGGATAGCAGCGTGCCGACCAGTCTTCCCGGCTCACCTGCGTGCATCCTAGCCGCGATCTGGCCCAGCGACTCCTCGATGGTGCGGTTCGAGTCGGGCGAGAAGCGCGGACTATCGCGCTCGCAGGCCAGAGCCTGGGCGAGCGCGACAGTCTGGGCGTGACGGGAATAGGTGAAAACGCAGCCCCGAGCTCGGGCGCTAACCGGGAGTGGCGCCCTCGACACTACGGCCACGAGCAAACGTACGAGCGTTGCTAAAAACATCTCGTCGCTTGGGCGAAGCGTCGCGGACGCTCGGTT
>CAVZAK010000033.1:0-43710 GCA_963773165.1 uncultured Solirubrobacterales bacterium | reverse complement strand
CTCGCCTGTGATATAGACCGCGCCGTGCCAACTCTCGCCAAGCGCCCGTTCGGCCGCTCAGGCCTCGACGTGTCGATCGTCGGTCTCGGTTGCAACAACTTCGGGCGGCGGGTCGACCTCGCGGCCACCAACGCCGTGGTCGACGCGGCACTCGACGCCGGCGTGACGTTCTTTGACACGGCGGACATCTACGGCCGCGGCCTCAGCGAGGAGTACCTCGGCGAGGTCCTGGAGGGTCGCCGCGATCAGGTTGTTCTCGCGACGAAGTTCGGCATGGACATGGGCGACGGGAAGGGCCCGCGCGGGAGCAGCGCCTACATCCGCCAGGCGATCGAAGGCTCACTGCGACGGCTCCGGACGGACGTGGTCGACGTCTACTGGTACCACCAGCCCGACGGTGAGACGCCAATCGCGGAGACGTTGGGGACGCTCGACGAGCTCGTCCGCGCCGGCACCGTACGCACGATCGGCGCGTCGAACTTCAACGCCGAGCAGATAGAGGAGGCGGATGCCGTCGCTCGCAAGCACGGCTTCGCGCGGTTCGAGGCGATCCAGAACCAGTACAACCTCCTCGTGCGCGAGCCTGAGCAGGAGGTGATCCCCACCTGCGAGCGTCTCGGTCTCGGATTCGTCCCCTACTTCCCGCTGGCGTCCGGCCTCCTGACCGGCAAGTACCGCCGTGGCCAGCCTGGGCCCGACGGGGCACGGCTGACCCAGCGGGGCACGATCGCCACCGACGAGCAGTTCGAGCTCGTCGAGGCACTCGAGGAATACGCCGCGGATCGGGGCATATCGCTGCTCGATGTCGCGATTGGTTGGCTGCTCGTCCAACCGGTGCTCCCGTCGGTCATCGCCGGCGCCACCAAGCCCGATCAGGTCAGGGCAAACGCCGCGGCGGCTCAGTGGCAGCCGACGGAGGACGATCTGGCCGCGCTGAACGACGTGCTCGGCTCGACCGCCAGCTCCTGACTGGCATCCGGGGCGCGGCGCCCGCAGACGCGGCGCCGGCACGTGCGGCGCGAGATCACGCCTGGTGGACGGCGGCGAGCAGCGCTGCATACGAGCGCACGAGTGCCGCCCGCTCCTCGGGGATCAACGGACTGTCCACGTCGCACCCCTCCCGCACCCACCGGTCCGAGTAGTCCATCGCCCGCGCTCGCTCCTGCGCCGCGAGGCGCACATCGGCGTCCGCGACGTCGTACACGAACGAATACAGGGCCGCCAGGGCATCGGCGAGCGCCTGTTCGTCCTGCTCGAGCCCGTACTGATGCTGGCGATGGACCCGCCACCACTCGACCTCCAGCTCCGCGGCACGAGTCGTGTCGAGCTCCTCGTTGTAGTGGTCGGCGACGAGGCGGTAGAAGCGCGCCATCACCCTTCGCGCGCCGTCAGGATCGTTGTCGGGAAACGGCGCCCACAGCTGGTTGGCGCGGAGCACGAGCCACGCGCCCCAGATCGTTGACGGCCATGGAAGCCCGAAGGTATGGCGCGTCAGCCCCACCGCCGCGCGCAGGAACGGGATCCACTCGTGGCGGTAGTAGGTCACCCACGCCTCACACTCGAGCGTGCCGATCCGGCGCGGATCGAAGGATCGGTACGGCTTGATCTCGCCGCCACGAGGGCGCCGACGATCACGCGCGCGACGGGCGAGCACAGTCATCCCCCGGCGAAACTATCTGATCCGTCGACAGACGACCAAGTCCTGCCAGCCCGAGATCGCCTGCTCGCGCACCGCGACGACCTCCAGCCACTCTGACCAGTGTCGACGCAAATAGTCGCCGTCGTGGAACGCGAGTCCGTATTCGGAACCGACACCGGGGAGATCGGAGCGATTCCAGACCGATCGAACGTAAGGCTCGAAGGCGAACTCGCCGGCGACCAACGGCCCGCGGGCGAACGCCCCGGGGCGGCACCAACTCGTGCTCGCCTGGCGAGACCGAAACTGCTCCAGCGCGTGAGCCCCGTGTACCGACAACAGTGCCGCGCCGCCGCGGGCCAGGATCCGCCTGAGTTCACCCAACCACCGGTCCTGCAACGCCTCGTCGAGGTGGCTGAAGACAGAAATCGAGTACACGAGATCGAAGCTCTCACTCGCAAATGGCAGCGGCGGCTCGGACCCACTGATGGCCCAACTCAGCTCGGGGCGGTGGCGGGCGGCCCACGCGATCGCGCCACCGTCGACGTCGCAGCCATACCATCGGGCCTGCGGTGCCAGCGCCGCGACATGTGGGAGGACGCGCCCCGACCCACAGCCGAAATCGAGCCCGGACCGGACCATCCCCAGCGACGCCCCCGTCGACTGCAACGCACGCGCGAGCTGGCGGGCGCTGTCGTGGCCGCCCTCGACGAACTCGACCGCGCCGGGAGCGCCGGTACGCGCACGCAGCCGCCGAGGCGGAAGCGCGCCATCACATGCGCTCGGAACCCCGCGGCCACCGGCAACCCACGCGTGCTGCGCCTCGTACAGCTCGCGGGCGCGCTTGATCGCCCATCCCAGTGCGGGGCGGGCAGAGGTTTCACAAGTGCTCGTCAGTGAAAGGATGGCGGCCGCATGCTGGCAGACGAGCGGACAGCCGCGGTGCGGGAGCGATGCGAGAGAACGCTTCACCAGAACTGGCGCGAGGGATCGCGCGCGTCGGACGGCGTCCACTTCGCCTACACGTGCCCGAGCCCCGGCCATTACCCCTGGCAGTGGTACTGGGACTCGTGCTTCACGGCGATCGCTTGGCGCCACTTCGATCCGGACCGCTCGCGCCGAGAGCTCGAGTCGCTCCTGGCGGCGCAGCTCGACGACGGCTTCATCGGCCACACGATCTTCTGGGAGACGCCGCTTACGGGGCCGCGGCGCTTCACCTACAACGTCCTCTCCGAGACCGCGCAGATGACCTCCAGCATCCAGCCCCCGATCCTGGCCTGGGCGTGGCGGATCGCGGTCGGCGATCCCCGCGAGGTGCCCGGGATCGTCCGCCAGCACGATTGGCTCGAGGCCAACCGCGACCTCGACGGCGACGGCCTGCTGTGGATCGTCTCGCCGGACGAGTCCGGTCTCGACGCCTCACCGCAGTTCGACGCAATCTGGGGTTGGCGAGCCCACGATCTGCCCGGCTATCTCCTGCTCGTTAGGCGCAATCGCCACCTCGGGTTCGATGCGCGCCGGATCGACAGCGACGGCGGCCCGGTGTGCTGCGAGGTGATGACCAACGTCCTGTACTCGCTGTCGCGGGTCGCGCTTGGGCGGCCATCGCTGACACCGGTGATCATCGACCGGTTCTACGACAAGGCGAGCGGCTTGTTCTGGCCGCTCGCCAGGCCCCGCCCGACGACGGAACCGGCGCTGACGTGGGCGGCGCTGTCGCCGCTCGCGCTGCCAGATCTTCCCGAGGAGATCGGTCGTCGGCTGGTGGAGGAGTATCTGCTCGATCCGAAGCGCTTCTGGCTTGCCGTCCCGCCGACTTCGGTCTCGGCTGCGGATGCGGCGTTCTCGATCGACGATGCGCCGCTGCCAGGGCTCCGGCGCTATTGGCGCGGGCCCACGTGGATGAACTCGGCTTGGCTGCTGTGGCTCGGCCTCTACCGGCTCGGATACGACGAGCAGGCATGGGACCTCGTCGGCCGGCTGGCCGGCGCCGCCACCCGGGCCGGGCTGCGCGAGTACTACAACCCCCTCAGCGGCGTTGGCATGGGCGCGGTCGACTTCGGTTGGTCGGCCTTGCTGATGGAGATGGTGTCGCCAGATCTGCGCGCGCCCCAGAGCTACGTCGTGAACGGCGTCGACTAGCCGCCGACGCCACCTAGCCGCCCGCGCGCCTGTACTCCTCGGCGGCGGCCGTGTAGCGGTCGAACGCGTGCTCGACTTCTTCGGGGTTGGTGGCCGGTAGCCAGAACAGCCCGCGGTGGACTCCGGCTCGCTCGAAACGCTCAATTCGTGCCGGGTCGCGCATCATCCCGGCGATCGTGATCGGGATCGGGTCCCTTCCTTCGGCTGTCGTTCGGCGACCCAGCTCCTCGAACCGGGCGATCATCTCTTCGTCCTTGACCCGGTTCGGCATCCACTCGTCCCCGAACGCCAGGACCCGATCGAGCACGTGCGGTCCATTGCCACCCACCAGCACCGGCGGGTGGGGCTGCTGGACGGGCTTAGGCCAGGACCAGATCCTCTCGAAGTTCACGTACTTGCCGCTGTAGCTGGCCTCGTCCTCGGACCAGATCGCCTTCATCGCCTCGATCTGCTCGCGCATCCGCGCGAATCGGTGCGAGGGGTCGGTTCCGTGGTTGCGCATCTCCTCGACGTTCCAGCCGGCGCCGACGCCGAACAGGAACCTGCCGCCGGACAGCCGATCAACCGATGCGACCTCCTTGGCGGTGATGATCGTGTCGCGCTCGATGACGAGGCAGATCCCCGTTCCGATGCGAAGCCGCTCGGTGGCCGCGGCCGCCGCCGTCAGTGCGACGAACGGGTCGTAGGTGCGGCTGTACTCGGGCGGCAGCTCCCCGCCGGCCGGATAGGGCGATTCCCGGCTCGCCGGGATGTGCGTGTGCTCTGGAAACAGCAGCGACTCGAAGCCGCGCTCCTCCGCCATCCGCCCGAGCTCGGCGGGAGTCGGTACGTCCTCGGTGGGAAAGATCGCCACGCCGAACTCCATCACGAGCACCCTACCGACAGTCGGTAACGTAAGGCCCATGGCCGAGACACAAAGAGACGTGGAACTGACGGACGAGCAGTGGCGCGAGCGACTGACCCCCGAGCAATACGAAGTGCTGCGCAAGCACGGCACGGAGCGTCCGTTCACCGGTCGCTACGTGGACGTCAAGGACGACGGAACCTATCGGTGCGCCGGATGTGGCGCCGAACTGTTCACCTCCGACACGAAGTTCGACTCCGGGACCGGCTGGCCGAGCTTCTACGAGCCGGCCGTCGCCGAGAACGTCGAGCTGCGCGAGGACCGCAGCCTGTTCATGTCGCGCACCGAGGTCGTGTGCCGCCGCTGCGGCGGCCACCTCGGGCACGTGTTCGACGACGGTCCCGCGCCCACTGGCCAGCGGTACTGCATGAACTCGTGCGCGCTCGAGCTCGACACGGACGTGGAGTAGCTCACTCGTCCTGCTCGAGCATCTGGCGCTCGCGCCGGCGCAGCAGGACGTAGCCGCCGATCACCATCACCACGAGCAGGACCGCGCCGGCGATTCCGACCTCCGACAGGACGCGGGCGGCCGACTTACCGAGGAAGTAGCCGACAAGCCCATATGTGAGACCCCAGGTGATCGCCCCGAGCGCGTTCCAGAAGAAGAAGTAGCGAAGCGGCATCCGGTTGATTCCGGCCAGCCATGCCGCCGCGACCCGGACGAGCGCGACCCAGCGGGCAAGGAAAACGGCTTTGCCGCCGTGCTTGCCGAAAAACCGGTCGCCGTAGCGGATGATCAGCAGCCGCCGCATGTAGAACGGCCCCGGCGCCTCCATCACCTCGCGCCCGAACCGTCGGCCGAGCGCGTATCCGATGTTGTCGCCGACGATCGCGGAGGTGATCCCGATCAGAATCACGAGCCAGATCTGGAGCTTGCCCTGACTGGCGAGCACGGCGGCGGCGACGAGCGCCGTCTCGCCCGGCGAGGGAACCCCCATCGACTCCAACCCGATGATCGCTGGAAGGAGATAGCCGAGCTTGCTCGAGATGCTGATGATCGCCGCCAGAGCGAGCATCAACGACCTGGCGCGGCTGGGGGATTCCTCATCACCGCCAGCAGCGATAGGCCCGCCGGAAGCGTCCCCCCGCGTCGGAGCCAGCTGGCCTCGAGCATCAGGGGACGCTCGAGCGCCGTGTTCAGCCATTCGGGGCCGAGCCGGAGCTCGGGCGTGTAGGTCCCATCGTTGCGACGCCGGCGCTGGGCGACGCGCACCGCCGCCGCCGGCCCCAGCAACACCGTGTTGAACGACGTCATCCGTTCCACCAGCCATCCCGCCGCGACCGCCGCGAAGCGCAGGCCGCCACGGCTGTAGCGTCGATAGTGGTGGTTGGCCTCATCATGCAGAGACCACAGGGCCTCATAAGCCGGCACCGTGACCAGCAGCCACCCACCGGGTTTGCACACCCGCCGCAGCTCCCGCAGCGTGGCCCGATCGTCGGCCGTGTGCTCGATCACGTCGAGACACGTGACCAGGTCGAATGTGTCATCGGCCCACGGCAGCTCCTCCAACCGTCCGATCTCGACCTCGTAACCGCGGCCGCGAGCCACCTCGGCGGCCTCGGGATCGAGCTCGACGCCGCGGACCTCGCCGAACTCGTTGAGCTCCTCGAGCGTCCGGCCCGAACCGCACCCGGCGTCCAGCACGGCAGCATCAGCGGGCAGGGCAAGGCGTTCGAGCTCGGCACGGATGATCCGCCGGCGTCCTCGGTACCACCAGTGTTGCTCGTCGACCTCGAGCATCGCCTTCATCAACCGCTGGTCCATGGGAAATGATGCTGCCAGCTGGAGGGAGTCCAGGCGTTCCGGCCGTGGTGGCCAAGACCTGGCTGGCCCTTCAGTTAGGCCGGGAGGAGCTCCCCTTCGGGCGCGAGCGCCGTCGGTAGCCTGAGCGTGAACGTGGCGCCGCCCTCAGGCGGTTCCTCCAGCACGAGCTCGCCGCCCATCCGCCGCGCCAGCTCGCGCCCGATCGCGAGGCCCAGCCCAAACCCAGCCTGTCCACCCGTCTCCCGGCCGCGCTTGAACCGTTCGAAGATCAGCTCGCGCTCCTCCGGCGCCACGCCCGGTCCCTCGTCGCAGACGCTGAGCTTCGCCCGATCGCCGTTTCGCAACTCCACCCGGATGTGGGAGCCCTCAGGGCTGACGCGGACCGCGTTCTCGAGCAGGATCCGGAGGATCCGCGCGACGCTGCCCGGATCGCCCCAGGCCCACACGGGCCCGAAGGAATCGTCGAGCACCGACGCCAGGCCGCGGGCCGCGGTTCCGAGCTCGAACTCCGCCAGGACCGCGCGACTCAGTTCCCCGAGCTCGACGGGCTCGGAGCGGAGCTGCACCGCAGCGTCGATCCTCGAGAGGTCGAGGAGATCGGCTGCCAGCCGCCCGAGACGCCTCGACTGCGCGCGGGCGCGGGCCAACAGGATGCGAGCGTCGGCGAGATCCGGCTGCTGCTCGCCAAGGTCCTCGTCGAGCAGCTCGAGCATCCCCTCCAACGAGGTCAACGGCGTGCGCAGCTCGTGCGATGCCGTGGCCACGAACGCCCGGCGGGCCTCCTCCTGCTGGTGGAGACGGCGGCCCATGATCGTGAACGCTCGCGACAGATCGCCGACCTCGTCACGGGTGCGGTCGACCGGGACCTCGATCGCCGGCCCGGATTGCGCAAGCTGCAGCGCCGCCTGGCTAAGGCGCCGCAGCCTGCGGATCAGCCGGCCGGACAGTGGGATCCCCAGGATCAGCGTCAGCGCCAACCCGGCCAGGGCCGCGTACAGGAACGCCTTGCGGACCGCCGCCGCCGCGGCGTTGACCTCGTCCAGCCGCTTGCGGACGACCAGCACCCAGCGCTGCACGTATTGCGTGCCCTTCGCCGTGACGCCGGTGGTCGTGAACGGGATCGCAGCCCGGGCGTACTGGACACCGCCGATCGACCCGAGCGTGTACTTGTCTCGGCTCGACTTGAACGCTGCCGCCGCATCGTCGTATGGGTCGATGCCCGCAAGGTCCGGATCAGGCCAGGCCACAATTGTCGAGGCCAGCCCAGCCGCGTTTGCATTGCCGAGGACCACGACGTCGGATGCTCCGATTGGCGATCCGAGATCGCGCTCCTCGTCGTACAGCTGGTTTCGCTTCGCCTTGATCGCGCGCAGAGCTGCCCCATTTGGCGACCGCTTCTTCCCGACGCCGCTGGCCTGGGCTCCGTTACCGGGGTAGATCGCCTGTGCGGGATCGGCCCTCTTGAAGGTCTGGGTGGAGGTTTTCGTGACCTGCCCCTGCAGCGTCTTCAGCTCGGCGTCGCGCAGCGAGTGCTCCAACGGACCGAGCAGCGCCACCGCCGCCACGGCCAGCGTGGTGACCGCCGTGACCAGCACCACGCCGAGGATCCGGCCGCGCAGACCGAGAGCAGCCCGCCGCGGTCGCCGTCTCATCGCTATGGCCCTCGCAGCCGGTAGCCGGCGCCACGAACGGTGAGGATGTAGCGGGGCTTCTCGGGCTCGGGCTCGAGCTTCTCACGTAGATGGCGGATGTGGACGTCGATCGCCCTCGGGTCGCGATACGCGCTGTCACCCCAGATCGCCCGCAGCAGCTCCTGGCGGTTGAGCAGTCTTCCGGGATCAGCCATCAGCGCGTCGAGCAGCTCAAACTCGGAGAACGTCAGGCGCACAGCACTGCCGTCCATTGTGACTTCTCGCTGGGCCCGATCGAGCACAATTCCGCCCACGACGAGCACCTCATCGCCCATCGCGCGCGTCCCCGCGCGCCGGAGCACGGCCCGGATCCTGCTGCGAAGCTCGGCCAGGCCGAACGGCTTGGTCACGTAGTCGTCGGCGCCGGCCTCGAGCCCGAGCACGGCGTCCGCCTCGGAGTCCAAGGCCGTCAGCATGATGATCGGGACGACGTTGCGGCGCCCGCGGAGAGTGCGGCAGACGTCGTAGCCGTCGGGCCCGGGACCAAGGGCGACATCGAGCAGGATGATGTCGAAATGGTCCGTGCTGGCGCGATCGATCGCGGCCCGGCCGTCAGGCACCGCCATCACCTTGTGACCCTCACGAGAGAACGACCTCGTGAGCATCTCCCGGAGATCTGACTCGTCGTCAACGACGAGGATGCTTAGTGAAGCATCCGTGCTTCGAGCGACCGGAGACTGGGGAGGTGCGGACCTTTCAAGGTGCATACACACGTCGATCGTAGCGGGCGATCTTCGAGCAAGCTACGCTTTCCCACATGGGGAAGAGCCGTCGAAGCTGGCGCGCGCTGGCCGTTGCTTGCGCTCTCTCGGTCGCGGCCGTCGTGTCCGTGCCCGCAGCGGCGCTCGGCGCAGGTGCCCCGCAGACCGGTGGTGTGACGAATGTGACGAGCACCTCGGCCGTGCTGCACGGCGTGGCGGCCGACGGCGGTGCCGGGTCAACGTGGTCCTTCCAGTACGGGACGACGACCAATTACGGCCAGAGCACGCCCCCCATCCTCGTGAACCCGAGCGCGGAGGACGTGACGGCCGCCATCAGCGGTCTGCTCCCCGGCACGACCTATCACTACCGTCTGACCGGCGCGGGGCCGTACGTCAGCGAGAACGCCGACGGCCGCGATGCGACGTTCACGACCGTCGCCGCCCCCGGGAGCATCGCGACCACGGGTCAGGCGACCGGCATCACGGGGACGTCCGCGGAACTGAATGGGGTCGTCAACACGACAGATCCCGCTCCGCATTGGTTCTTCCAGTACGGACAGACGCGCACTTACGGTCACGCCACGTCCGTCCATTCGATCGGTCAGGGACTCACGCTCGTGTCCGTCAAGGTCACCGGCCTGAAGCCTCGGACGTTCTACCACTTCCGGCTCGTCGTGCAACAGTCGATGGCGCCAACGGTCGATGGCCATGACGGCTTCTTCAAGACGGCCCAGTCTTACGGCCACGCCACCGTCCGCAGCCATCGGCTGAAGATCCGCCACGGCACGGCGATGATTCCGTTCGGGTGCGCGGGCCCAGCGGGGTCGGTATGTGATGGCCAGGTGTCCCTGAAGACCCGGGCCAGGATCAACAAGCACCTCACGGTCATCGGCTGCGGTCGGGGCAGGCTCGCCATGACCGCGGTGCGTGAGCGGACCATCGCGCTCAGGCTGGGGCCCCGGTGTGGTTCGCTGCTGCACCGCGCTCCCCACGGGAACCTGCGGGCGACATTGACCGTCATCTTCAGCTCGCACCAGCCGCGGCTGCAAACGCACGTCACGCTGCTGAAGAGCTAACGGGGCGCGGCTACCTGGCCGGGTCGACCAGCGCCGGCTCGAGCTCGCGCGCGCTCGACCGCGGTTCCTCTGCGGGCACGGGCTGCCGGCGAGGCACGAGCACGCCCGCCGCGGCGACCGCCCACAGCACGGCGAGCCAGCTGAGGGTGGCGAGCATCACGTGGACCCACACCATGTCGGTCGGCAGCTTCAGCTCGTACTGCACGCTCCCGACCAAGCCCTGCGCGGCTAGCAGCACGCCCAGCACCATCAGCGGCTCGAGTGCATCCTCGGAGCCTCCGCGGCGCCGACGCAACAGCCACACACCAATTACGGCGATTCCGAACAGCGCCGCGATCGTCGCGTGGCGGTGGACCATCCACGTCAGCGTGTCCTCGCCCTTGAAGTGCAGACGGTGGATCCGCTGTCCGGGCGAACCGCCGGCGTGGGGCCCGGCCGCGGTCGTCGCGGTGCCCGCGACGATCGTCAGCGCCGCGAACGGCGCCAGTGCCCGCACCGACCACACCGACGTGCGGTCGGTCGAACGGGGCCGTTCACCGATCTCGTAGCGGCTGCGCCAGGCGAGCGCCACCGCAGCGATCAGGATGATCATGGAGAGGCCGAAGTGGGCCATCACGAAGCCCGGCGCCAGCTTCTCGTCGACCGTCAGCCCCCCGAGCACGGCCTGCGCCAGCACCCCGAGCGGCAACGTCAGCGCCAGCCACGCGAGATCGCGCCGGTAGGGCCGACGCGTGAACGCGAGCACCGCCGCCACCACGGTCATCACGCCCACCAGTCCGGACGCCACGCGGTTGCCGAACTCGATCAGCGCGTGCGTGCTCAACGGCGGCAGCGCACTCCCGCCGCATTTCGGCCAGTTCGGACACCCCAGCCCGGACCCCGTCAAGCGCACGGCGGCGCCGGTGAAGACGATCAGCGTCAGCGCGGCCAGCGTGGCATAGGCGACGCGGCGGTACTGGACTGGTGTGACGGCAAGGCGGTCGCGCACGCTGAGCTGGATGCTAGGGGTTCTCGGGCGCCGTCGCGGCGCTCAAAACGGGAGCTCGTCGGCGATCTGGGACAGCCGGGGCGCCCGCGAGTCGCGCTCGGAGGCGACGAGCTCCATGTCCGCCGGCCAGCCGATCGCCACCTCGGGATCGTTGAACGCGAACCCCGCTTCGAGCTCCGGAGCGTAATAGGTGGAGGTCTTGTAAACGACGTCCGCCATTTCGCTCAGGACGCAGAAACCATGGGCGAAGCCGTCGGGGCAGTAGAGCGCGTGATGGGCCTCGTCGGTGAGCTCGAATCCCTCCCACTGGCCGAACGTGGGCGAGTCGCGCCGCAGGTCGACCAGCACGTCGAAGATCGAACCGCGGGCGCAGCGGATCAGCTTGGCCATCCCACGTTGGAAGTGCATGCCCCTGACGACCCCCTGACGAGACCGCGAGTGGTTGTCCTGGACGAAGTCCTCAGCGATCCCGAGCTCGCGGAGGGCGTCCTGCCGATAGGTCTCGAGAAAGAAGCCGCGAGCATCGCCGTGGACGACCGGCTCGATCAGCACCGGGCCGTCGAGCCGTATGGGGAGCGAGCGCACAGCGGTGCAATCTAACGATGCGCCCCGAAACGGGACCCGCCGGGACGCCAACCCAACCCGGCAGGCAGGCGCCAACCCCGCCCGGCAGGCATAATCGCCGCGCGATATGCGCGTCCTCGTAACCGGCGGTGCCGGATTCATCGGCGCCAATGTGGCGATCGGGCTCGCCGAGCGCCATCCGGACTGGGAAATCGCCGCGCTCGACAATCTCCACCGCCGGGGCGCCGAGCTCAACCTTCCGCGGCTGCGAGCGGCCGGGGTGGAGTTCGAGCACGGGGACGTCCGCGTGCCCGACGACCTGATGCGCACCGGCCACGCCGACGCGCTCGTCGAGTGCTCGGCCGAACCATCGGCACTCGCCGGGTTCGAGGGCAGCCCCGATTACGTGGTGCGATCGAACCTCGTGGGGGCCTACAACTGTCTCGAGCTCGCCCGTCGCGACGGCGCCTATCTCGTGTTCCTGTCCACGAGCCGGGTCTACCCGGTGGCGGGCCTCCGCGGCCTCGCGCTCGAAGAGACCGACACACGGTTCGAGCTGGCCGCCGAGCAACCCCTCCCCGGGGTCTCGCCGGCCGGCATCGCCGAGGCTTTCCCGCTCGGGGGAGCCCGCACGCTGTACGGCTCGACCAAGCTCGCCGCCGAGCTTCTGATCGAGGAGTACCGCGACGCTTACGGGTTGCGGGCAGTGATCGACCGCTGCGGTGTGATCGCCGGCCCGTGGCAGATGGGCAAGGTCGATCAGGGGGTATTCACGTTCTGGATGCTCGCCCACCACTTCCGGACGCCGCTGCGCTACATCGGCTTCGGCGGGACCGGCCGCCAGGTCCGCGATCTGCTCCACGTCGACGATCTCCTGGAACTCGTCGACGGGCAGCTGGCCGACCCGGGCCGCTGGGACGGGGCCAAGGTGAACGTCGGCGGCGGCCGTGAGCGGAGCCTGTCGCTGCTCGAGACGACGGCGCTGTGCGCGGAGATCACCGGCAACCGGGTCGAGATCGAGCCGTCGGCGGAGACCCGGCCGGGGGATGTGCCGCTCTACATTTCGGACTGCCGGCGGCTCGAGTCGCTGACGGATTGGCGCCCCCGCCGCTCGGCAAGAGACATCCTCGCTGACATTCACGGCTGGATCCGCGACCACGAGCACGATCTCGAACAGGCGCTCTGACAGCCGTCCCATGCGCCGAACTGGCTAATCTCACCGCCGGATGCCGACAGCGATCGTCACCGGATCCGGCGGGCTGATCGGATCGGAGTCCGTCCAGCACTTCGTCGAGGCGGGCTACGACGTGATCGGCCTGGACAACGACATGCGGGCGTACTTCTTCGGCCCGGCGGCCTCGACGGCGCCAACAACGGAGCGTCTCCAGCGCAGTCTGGGCGACTCCTTCCGGGCGCTGGCGCTCGACATCCGCGATGCTGACTCGGTCGATCGGGTGTTCGCTCAGCACGCGTCGTCCCTGGAGCTCGTGATCCACACCGCAGCCCAACCCTCCCACGACTGGGCGGCATCGGAGCCGCAGACGGACTTCACCGTCAACGCGAACGGCACGTCCAACCTGCTCGAGGCGACCCGCCGCCACGCGCCCGCGGCCACGTTCATCTTCTGCTCTACCAACAAGGTCTACGGCGACCTGCCCAACCACCTGCCCCTGATCGAGCTCGATTCAAGGCTCGAGCTGCCGGAGAACCACCGGTACTTCGGCGGGATCGACACGTCGATGTCGATCGACGCCTCGACCCATTCGCTGTTCGGCGTCTCAAAGGCCGCGGCCGATCTGCTCGTCCAGGAGTACGGTCGCTACTTCGACATGCCGACCGTCTGCTTCCGGGGTGGCTGCCTGACCGGGCCCAACCACGCCGGCGCCAAGCTCCACGGCTTTCTCTCCTACCTGATGCGGTGCACGATGACCGGCGAGCCCTACACGGTGTTCGGGTACGGCGGCAAGCAGGTGCGCGACAACATCCACTCCGCCGACCTGGTCGCGGCGTTCGAAGCGTTCCACCGCGCGCCACGGCCCGCCGCTATCTACAACATCGGTGGCGGGCGAGCGAGCAACTGCTCGATGCTCGAGGCAATCGACAAGTGCCAGGCGATCGCCGGTCGTGGGCTGACCTGGGAGCTGTCGGACCAAAGCCGCATCGGGGATCACCGCTGGTGGATCTCCGACCTGGATCCGTTCCGCCACGACCACCCGGGCTGGGACATCACCTACGACATCGAGGACGTCCTGCGCGAGATCCATGAGCAGAACGCCGAGCTGTGGGTGGCTGCCAGATGAAGCTTTCCGTCGTTGTTCCGGCCCACAACGAGGCCGACTCGATCGGGGAGACCGTCGCGTGCACGGTCACTGAGCTCGAGCGCGCTCAGATCGACTACGAGATCCTCGTCGTAGACGATGCCAGCGGTGACGGGACCGGAGACGTCGTGCGGAGAATCGCCGAGACGAACCCGAACGTAATCTGCTTCCGCTCCCACCTGCCGCTGGGCTTCGGACACGCGGTCCGGGCAGGGCTTGATCGCTACACCGGGGATGCCGTGGCGATCATGATGGCCGATCTCTCGGACTCGCCCAAGGACCTGGTCCTCTACTACCGCGTGCTCGAGCAGGGATACGACTGCGCCTTCGGCACGCGTTTCGGCCAGGGCGGCAGCACGCACGACTACCCACGGCTGAAGCTCGTCCTCAACAGGATCGTCAACGCGGGGATCCGGATCCTGTTCCACCACGGGTACAACGACACGACCAACGCTTTCAAGGCCTACCGTCGCCACGTGGTCGACCAGCTCCAGCCGCTGCTCT
This sequence comes from uncultured Solirubrobacterales bacterium, assembly GCA_963773165.1. Taxonomy (GTDB): domain Bacteria; phylum Actinomycetota; class Thermoleophilia; order Solirubrobacterales; family Solirubrobacteraceae; genus Palsa-465. The sequence goes on along the minus strand of CAVZAK010000033.1, from coordinate 29,421 downwards.
CCAACCACTTCAACCTGACCGTTGAGATGCCGCTCAAGGCCGTCGTCCGCGGCTTCAGCTACGCGGTGGTTCCGGTGTCTTGGACCAACCGCCGGTACGGCACGTCGAAGCTGCAGCTTCAGGAGATGGGCGGCCGGTACCTATTCATCGTCCTCTATGTGTGGCTCGAGGCGCACCTCAGCCGCGGCGACTATCGGCGCACGGACGCCGCGCCCGACCGCACCCCAGAGGATGCCCAGGAGCACGCTGTGAGCGGGCGGGAATAGGCGGAGCAACTGCTAGTGTTGCGCTGCCGTGGCGACGGTATCGAGCGAAGAGCGCGCCTGGGCGGAAGTGGCGCGCGCCAAGGCCCCGCCGGCGGTGGTGGTTCAAGGCGTCACCAAGACTTTCCGCATCCCGCACCTCCAGTGCCACACGCTGAAAGAGCGGGCGCTGCATCCGCTGCGTTTCAGCGGCTTCGACGAACTCCACGCCGTCCGCGACGTATCGTTCGAAGTCGGGCGAGGCGAGATGTTCGGCATCGTAGGACGTAACGGGAGCGGCAAGAGCACCCTGCTGAAGTGCCTCGCCGGCATCTATGGCGTGGACGAGCGCAACGGAGGACAGCTCGACGTCCGGGGTCGCCTTTCGCCCTTCATCGAGCTCGGCGTTGGCTTCAACCCTGATTTGACTGCACGCGACAACGTCATCATCAACGCGATCATGCTCGGACTCACGCTTAAGCAGGCGCGGGAAAGGTTTGACGACATCATCGCGTTTGCGGAGCTTGGCGAGTTCCTCGACCTCAAGCTCAAGAACTACTCGTCCGGCATGTACGTACGCCTCGCGTTCTCGATCGCGGTCCAGGTGGACGCGGACGTACTGCTGATCGACGAAGTGCTGGCCGTGGGAGATTCGTCGTTCCAACAAAAGTGCTTCGATCAGTTCCATCGGCTCAAGTCGGAAGGCAAGACGATCGTCTTCGTCACCCACGACATGGGAGCGGTCACGCGCTTCTGCGATCGAGCGATGCTTCTGGAGCGGGGCCGGATGGTGTGCATTGGCGCGCCCGATCGCGTGGCACGCGAGTACCACGAGCTCAACTTCGGACGCTTTGCTGGAGCCGGCCGCCAAGGCGATGAGGAGCGGTACGGCGACCGCGGCGCCGAGATCACCGACGCCTGGATCGAGGATGAGAGCGGAGCGCGCGTAACGAGCGTGGGCCAACGCGAGACGTTCTCGCTGTGTCTGGACGTCGCGTTCCACGAGGATCTGCAGGATCCGATATTCGGATTTCGACTGTTGAACGAATGGCGGCAGATCGCGGTCGGCTCTCGCACCGACTGGGAGCATGGACCTAGCGGTCATTTCCATGCTGGTGAGCGCACCGTCGTGCGGATGCGATTGACCAACATGCTTGTTCCAGGCCGGTACACGTATACGCCTACGGTTGCCCGGCCAGGGTCAGGTCACGACGCACTCGACATCCGCGAGGACTACGCCTGGCTGATCATCCACGGCCAGAACGTCGGGGGGGGCCAGATGGACTTACCGTACGATCTCGAGATCGGGCGCGGCCAGTGATTCGATTCACGAAATTGTTGGCGCGATAGCCGGCCTTGACCGCCCCGAACACCGGCACCCCAATTCGTGGATGCGTGGCCAAGGCCAGCAAAGGGCGCTCGAGTTCCGGCGCCAGCGCTCCCCCGGGGCCAACCAGGCGCAGCCCGTCTTCGCTGACGGCGGCCGCCGGCGTGATCCGGTCGACCGCTCCGGCCGCCGAGGCAGGCTCGTCGCAAGTGCGTTGGTAGATCTCGAGCAGCCGCTCCGCGGTGGCATCCCAAGTCAAGTTGGCGCCGACGCTGCGCACCCCGGCGACGCTCCGAGACGCGGCAGCGTGATCACGCAAGAGTGAGATCGCACGGTCAGAAGTCGCTTGAGCGTCCCAAGGGACGATTGTCGCTTGATCGGCCGGCAGGATCTCCTGAAGGGACGAAACGGGGGCCCACATGCACGGCACATCGTGCTCGGCCGCCTCGAACGGAACCAATCCGAACCCTTCGTAGAGGGTCGGGTAGATCACGAGGCTCGCATGGCCCAGTAACCACAGCTTCTCCGGCTCGTCGACAGACCCGGTATCGATCGTTCGCTCAGCAAGCCGCGGAGCTAGCGTGAGCATTCCTGCCTCCTCGCCCGCCGATGATCCAACGGGAAGATGGGGCCCTGCGAACACCAGATATCCGTCAAAGTGATGGCGCCGCTGAAGCTCGTCGAGCACCCGGAGGGCGAACACGCGGTTCTTGTGGCGCAGGTCGGTGCCGAGACAGAGAATCATGTCGCGCTGGTCGGGCAGCCCCGCCGCCCGCGGCGGCCGAATCGCCGGGCGCTCGTCCCGGTGCAGCGAATGATCCACGCCGATCGGCACGACGCTTCCCTTGTCGGCGTCGACCAGGTCCTCGGCTAATGCGTCGCGAACGGCATGGGTCGAGAAAAACACCACGTGGTCAGCGACAGCAAGAGCTCGTCGGGTCAGGCGACGGTAGTCATACCATTCATGCCGGGTGGAGAAGTAAGAGGGATTTCGGTAGCCGATCAGGTCCTGGTTCGTCACGACCATGCGCTCGCCGAGCATGCGCAGCAAGTTCAGATCCGCCTCACTCGAAACCTGGAACGGGCGGTGGACGAGATCGGCGGGCGTGAGTCCGGGGGCCGCCCCGGCTCCGACTAGCTCGACCGCCGGCAGTTGCTCGAGTGCACGACGGGCGTCGGCGCGGAGCTCGGGCGACACCACGGCGCGGATCCGTACCCGATCGGTGCGAGCGAGGGCCCCGATCAGCTCTAGCACGTGAATCTGCGTTCCGGTCAACCGACCGTCGAGGATCCTGGCGTCGATCATGATCGAGAGGCCCTGAGTCGCTCGTCTGGCCGCGCTCAATGAGCGAGACAACGGGGGCGCGGCGTCCTCGCGCGAGCGGTCAGTTCCGGTGCCACCTAAACCGGTGCTCGAAACGATCACATCGTCCGCGATGACATGGCATAGTCCACGACCCAGGCACCGGACGAAGAAGTCGTGCTGACTCCCATCGCTCGTCCACGCCGAACCGACCTCCCCCACAAGTTCGACAGCCGAGCGCTTGACGTAAACGCATCCTCGTCCAGCGCGCAGGATGCGCGGCAGCGTGCGCGGAGAACGCGCGTGGACGGCGGCGGCGAGCCGATCGAGACTTGTCCCCGACCCCGCCGCCCCCATGTCGAGCGTGGGAAGGCCAATGTCCTCGGTCGTCAGCGTGCTGGCGGTCGCGACGGTGCTGTCGGCAGCCGCGGCGGCCCGCAGCCCTTCATACCAGCCGTCTGAGACGACGCACCCGGGAACTACGACCGCTACGTCGGCGGGGGCCGCGGCGACCACAGCGGCGTCGATGAGCGCCGCAATGTCATGGCTATCAGATGCGCTCAGATAAAAGAACTGGTGTCCGTCGCTGCCGAGCTCGTTGAAGAGGTCCGCGAGCTCGCCGCGCTCCGGGGCTCCACCCGCAACGTCGGACACGACCATTGGAACGTCGACCGGCGTGTGTCTAACCAGGCCACGGAGGCACGCCTCCAGGCCGGGACCTTCAACCCTCGGGACGCAGACGACGGTCTCGCCGCGCGGTGCCCCGACCCGCTCTCCTGCTTTCAGCACCGACACCGCGCCGATGCTAGCTTGCGAGCGGTGAGCGCTGAGATCGCCCGCGTCCATCGACCTTCCGCCTTTGGCGGTGGTCTTCGACGGTTCGTCGAACTAACCCTGACGCTCGCTCGGACCGAGTTCAAGATGCGGTACTTCGGCTCAGCGCTCGGCTATGTCTGGTCGTTGATGCGACCGCTGCTGTTCTTCGGGGTTCTGTATCTCGTCTTCACCCACGTATTCAAGCTAGGCGCCGGGATACCGCATTATCCGGTCTACCTCCTGATGTCGATCGTGATGTGGAACTTCTTCCTCGAGTCGACGACAGGATGCCTTCCCTGTCTCCCCGCCCGCGAGTCGATGCTGCGAAAGGTGCGTTTCCCGCGCATGGTGATACCCCTGTCGGTGTCGCTTACGGCGGTGTTCAACCTCGGGATGAACTTCATCGCCGTGGTCGTGTTCGCGCTCGCCAATGGCGTCGATCCGAAGCCGTCCTGGCTCGAGGTGATCCCGCTCGTCGGCTTGTGGATCATTTTCGCGAGCGGGACCGGCATGCTGCTATCAGCGCTGTACGTGCAGTACCGCGACGTCCAGCCGATCTGGGACGTAACGGCGCAGATCCTGTTCTACTGCTCGCCGATCATCTACCTCGTGAGCTTCTTCAGGTCCGTCGGCCTTGTAAAGGTCGCGATGCTGAATCCGATTGCGGCCCTCAACACGCAAATGTCCCACGCGGTCATGGGGTACGTCGCGCTTCACGGCACGTACGCCGTGAAGTACGGTCCGATCGCGTTTCCGAGCGCCGCGCATGCGGCCGGCGGCGTAGTCCATCTCCTGGCGCCGCTCGGGATCATCTTCGGGCTATTCGCGCTCGGTTCGTGGGTCTTCATCCACGAGGCGCCACGCGTGGCTGAGCACCTGTAGCGACCCCCTTCATGAACAGTTCGAGGGCAAGCGCCCGGCGATCCAGCCCGTAAGTACGGGCCGTCGCGATGGCGGCGGCCCCCAGGCTCATACGCAGCTCCGGATCGTCGAGAATCCGGGCGATCGCGGCCGTTATCGCCCGGGGCTCGGCCGGCGGCATAAGGCAATTCACTCCATCGACGCAGTAGTCACGGTTTCCGTCGCGTCGGTACAGACAACCGCCGCACCGGCCGCCATCGCCTCGAGCGGCGGCAACGCGAAACCCTCGTGGGAGGAGGTCTGCACAAACACGGTGCATTCGTTGAGAAGCTCATTGACCTCCGCATCGGTCGGAGAGCTCACGTAGCGGGAGCCCACCGGCGCCACCGCAGGTTCGACGCCAAACAGGCACAGTTGAGGCCGGGGTTCGGGCAACAGCCGCCAAGCAGCGACGGTCAGATCAAAACGCTTAAGCGGGTTGGCACGGCCGATCGCGACCACCATGGCGCGTCCCGGGCGCGCGAGAGCGGACGAAAAGTGTCGAGGTCGATACCGGGCGGCACGACGGCCGAATCGCGGCGCAACTCCGCCAGGCGGTCTCGGTTCCACGCCGACGTGGTCAGATACCGGAACTCGTGCCGGTAGGTGGCCAGCACTTCGTGGCGCCGAGCCTGACTGTCCGGGTAGTAGCTCGACTCGATGTCCTGCACGAAGTACACGGGTATTCCATGCAGGACGGCCGACCGCCACACGTGCGGCGCTGTTCTCCACCAGGTCGCGACCTTGATGGCATCGACCGGCGCGAGCGCGCGCACCAGCTCCTCGTAATCGGCAAACGTCCGGACCGGCGCGTGCAGATTAAACCAGTCCGGGGTGGGCCCGAGCGTGTACAGCGAGACCTCGTGGCCATGATCTCGTAGCCGGTTGATGTCCTCGAACACGATGCGATGGCCTCCGCCCACGTCGGTGCCCTCGGTGACGTAGACGATACGCAGGCGACCCTCGTCGGCGTACACGTTTCGCGATTCGAAGAACGGCGCCCACCGCTCCCAGAAGTGGCGCTGCGAGCGCAACTCACGTTCGCCTTGCTCCCGGCCGCGGACCGCAGACTCGGCGTGCTCGAGGATGGCGCCGGGCTCGTACACGACACGGTAGCCCGCTTGCCATGCCCGCAGGGACCAGTCGACGTCCTCGTAGCCCATCGGATAGTGAGGGTCGAGCGAGCCGATCCGGTCGATCAGCTCACGCTTGACGTACATGCACGCTCCGGTGACGGCAAGCACGGGGTGAGCGATGTCTGCCAGGCCGTGATCGAGCGGCGGAAGCGGTAGTAGTGGTCGAACCATTCGGGTGCGTCTGGGTTTCGATGGACGCCGGCGTGCTGGATCCTCCGGTTCGGGTACAACAGCCTCGCTCCGACAATCCCCACTTCGCTGCACTCCGCATACGCGGCGTACTGGAGGCATTGGAGCCAGCCCTTCTCCGCCTTGACGTCGGCATTGAGGAGCACGACGTCCGTGTCGCGCTCCGCGCGCTCGAGACCGCGGTTGGCGTTGCCGGCGAAGCCGAGATTCCGCTCCCCCGCGATCACGTCAATCCCGTCGATCTCCCGCAGCTTGTGCAATTCAGCCGCCGGTCCGGCGTCATCGCAAACGACGATTCTGACCCGACCGGATGGAGTCGTCTTGCGAATGCTGCGCACCGCACGATCGACGTCGGCAGCGCGACCGAACGTCGGAATCACCACCGTCACGTGACGCCCGTGCCGGGCAACCAGCGCGCGGCCCGTGATCGACGCTCAATCGTCTCGCGTCCGAGGCTCAGCCGCATGGCGAAGGGCGTGAACCGCAGCGGGAACGAGATCGCACGCCGCAAGACGGTGGCCGGCCCGTGATGTTTATACGTCAGATATACGCGTCGCGGGAGGGAGGCGAGGTGACTCCGCTTTGCGGCGTCGAGGACTGGATCGCGCCCGCCCATCGGCCCTTAGGCTTGGTCGTCGCGGCCCTCGAGCGAGAGCCTTGTGACAACGCCGCGGGGCAAGCGCTCGGCTCGGCCGCCGAGCACGGCGCCGATCTCTCGCAGCACATGGTGCATCGCCGAAAGCGCAAGCAGCGGGGGAGACCGGCTGTCGTCATGGGTTCCGGCCCACCGCCAATCAGCTCCCACTTGCCCCCAGATCTTCAGACCTATGAGCCGAGCGTCGAGAGGCTCGGTGAACCCGTACACGTCGTGCAGGGAACGCGACTCATCGAACGCGCGCCGCAGCCAGTTCAGTGCCGAGTACTCGTGCGAATGGATCACGGCCGCAGACGGTAGAAAAACCTTGGCGTGCCCCGCCCTGAGCATATCCAGCGCCAGCATGTGATCCTCCGCGTACGCCACAGACCGGAATGGCACCGACCTCCAGGCCTCCCGCGCGACACAGCCGTTCGCGTCCGTGAAGAACGCGCGTGGACCGAGTAGCTCGACGGCCGGGATATGCCTCTCGCTGGGTGCGAGGCGCTCGATCGCCGGCAGACCGTCAGGCGAGAGTCTCTGGAACCATTCGGTCAGCTCGCGCGCGACCATCAGGCTCGCATCCGCACGCGGCACGTACGGGCCGAACACGAGCCCGACGTCGTCGGCGAGGGAGAAGCCATCGAGCAGCCGGGCCAGCCAGCGCGAATCCACGGGCACGGCGTCCTGGGTCAGGAACGCCACGTGCTCGCCGTGGGCGCGCTCCATGAGCAAATTGCGGGTCCCGCCGTGCGAGAAGGTTCCAGCGCGGATTTGGATCAACTCGGCGCCGTGCTTGCGTGCGATTGTCACCGACTCGTCGCTGGACCCCGAGTCGCACACGATCAGCTCGATCGATGCCGGGGTGTCGAGCTGCTGCGCCTGCACCGCACTCAGCGTCCGCTCGAGCACGCCGGCGCCGTTAAGGGTTGGGATCGCAACTGAGACCGTTGTCATGCGGGCGCCGGTTCGAAGAGGATAGATTGGTCGCGGTGATCGGCGAGCGATCTGCCGAGCGGGACGAGACCGGGGACGTCCTACGAGCGATCAGCCGAACCCTCGCCCGTCCGCCGGCTATCGCTGCTCTGATCGTCTACCTCGTCGCAGCGCTGGCCTTGTTCGGAAGGCCGCTGTTCGCCGGCGGAACACGAAAGTGCATCTGTTTGGGGGGCGATGATCAGATCTTCGTGTGGGCGTTCGCCTGGTGGCCGCACGCCTTGCTCCACGGGCTGAACCCGTTCTCCACAAAGATCATCTATGCGCCCCAGGGGTTCGACATCGCACTGGGCGCGCTGGTCCCCGCCGCGGCGCTCCTGATGGCCCCCGTAACGGCGATCGCGGGGCCGTTGTTCGCTTACAACGTCGCGATGCTGCTGAGCCCCGTGCTCGGCGCATTCTTCGCTTTTCTCCTCTGCCGACGGATCACGCGACGGTTCTGGCCTTCACTCCTCGGCGGGTGGGTGTTCGGCTTCTCGAGCTACATGCTCGGTCAGCTGGCCGGGCACATGCAGCTCACCCTCGTGTTCCTGATCCCCGCGATCGTTCATCTCGTGCTCCGGGCGCTGGCCGGAGAGATCAGCCGGCGGTGGTTCGTCGTACTGCTTGTGGTCGCGCTCACGCTCCAATTCGGCTTCTCGGCCGAGGTCTTTGTCAGCTTCACACTGTTCGCCGCCGTCGCTTTCGCGATCGCCTACACCATCGGCGACCGCGACCTGCGCGACGCCCTCCGTCGCCTGCTGGGGCCGATCGCGCTCGCCTACGCGGCAACGGCGGTAATTGTCTCCCCCTATCTCTATTACGCGTTCCAGCCTGGCGGCCTGCCGATCCTGCTCTGGCGAACCGACCTGTTCTCCAACGACGTGCTTGCCTTCGTGACCCCACTGCCGGACATTCTGCTCGGCGGCAATCACTTCCTGTCCACGTCGAAGTCGTTCACTGCGGGCTGGATCGAGGGCGGCGCGTATTTTGGCCTCCCCCTGATCGCGATGGTGATCCTCGGCGCGCGCAGGCGCTGGCGCCGAGTCGACGGCAAAGTCATGATCGGGACGCTGCTCGTCGTGGTGATCTGCTCCATGGGCGGCCACCTGGGGTTCGGGGGCCCGACGAACATCCCGCTTCCGTGGGCGCTCGGTCATCGATTGCCGATTCTCGGTCTGGCGCTGCCGTCTCGATTCATCGTCTACGCATTTCTGATCGCCGGGGTGCTCGCGGCGATTTGGCTCGCGGGAACCGACAATCGCATCTTCCCATGGTTGCTGGCTGCGCTTTCCGTCGCGTTCCTGTGGCCGGCCATCGGCGAGGGCTTCTGGCGCGGCACGCCCGATCTTCCGAGCCTGTTCACCGACTCGGCCTACAGGCACGTGATCACCTCCAAGGACACAGCGCTGCTGCTGCCCGTCGGCGGGTCTGGCAACGGCATGCTCTGGCAGGCCGAGTCCGGGCTCAGATTCAAGATCGCCGGTGGTTATGTGGTGCCGCCCGAGGCCCCGGATCCGTACAAGCGAGACCCGATCTACCCGACGCTGACGACTGGCGCTCGGGTGCCACACGAACAGCAAGCCGCCTCGCAGTTTCTGCGAACCCATGGTGTGACCGTCGCGGTCGTCGATCCGATCTCGCCAGCCGCGGCGCCGTGGGTCGGAATCCTCAAAGGACACGGCTGGCGCGAGCAGGTCGTCGGCGGCGCGATCGTCCTGCGACCGGCACGCTGATCGCCTGCCATCCGGCCCTATACCGCGGCCAGCGTCCTCTTCAGTCCCTCCCGCAGTTCAACGCCCGCCTCCCATCCCAGCTCGCGCCTAGCGCGATCAGCAACGAGACCGCTGCCGCCGTGTTGTCGTCGACCGACCGAACGCAGTCCGCCAAACCCGCCCTAGCCGAGCGCACCACGACGCAAACCACGCAGTCGCCGCGCCGCATCCCGAGTCTCGACTCGGCCGTGATGGTGCGCGCCGGCACGTGCAGATTATTGCGGCCGTGGTTCTTTTGAGCTGGCCCTAGAGCCCGGCGAGGATCGTCCTCAGACCGTCGCGAAGCTGCACCCTCGCCTCCCATCCCAGCTCGCGATTGGCGCGGCTCACGTCGAGGCAGCTGCGCCTGACCTCGCCGGGGCGCTCCGGCGCAAACTCTGGCTCCGGCAGCGGTCCAAACTCATCCCCGACATCGTCCAATGCCGACAGCAACTCCAGCAGGGACGTCTCCCGGCCCCATCCGATGTTCACCGGGCCGGTCACAGCGCTATCCGCCGCGCGGAGGTTCGCCCGCACCACGTCGCCCACCTCCACCCAATCGCGGGTCTGCCGCCCGTCGCCGAACACGGTCGGCGTGTTGCCTTCGATGAGGTGGCCGCAGAAGATCGCCACCACGCCCGCCTCGCCGTGGACATCCTGTCGCGGGCCGTAGACGTTTCCGTAGCGCAGCGAGACCGTGGAGAGCCCATGCAGACGGGAGTACAGCTCGCAGTAGCCTTCGGCCGCGTACTTGCTCTGCCCGTAGGGCGCCAGCGGGCGGATCGGGTAGTCCTCCGGCGTCGGCAGGCGCTCGGCGTCTCCGTAGAGCCCGCCGCCGGTTGATGTGTTGATGACGCGTCGTGCGCCGCTGGAGCGCGACGCCTCCAGGACCGCGATCGTGCCGAGCACGTTGGTCTGTGCGTCGGCGATTGGACGCTCCACCGAGTAGCGGACGTCGATCTGAGCGGCGAGATGGAATACCAGCTCCGGGCGCGCCGCCGCGATCACCTCGTGGACCGCGTCGGCGTCTCGCACATCGACCTCGTGCAGTGTGATCCCTCGGTCGAGCGCCCGTCGCAGGTTCGATCGCTTTCCGGTCGAGAGGTTGTCGATCACGGTCACCACATACTCGCGCTCGAGCAGCGCGTCCACGAGGTTTGAGCCGATGAAGCCGGCGCCGCCGGTGACAACACAATCCATTTAGCGGCCGGAGCTTAGCCCTCCGCCGATGTGGGAAGCATCCCCTCCGCAGGGAACCACGTGCGGCCCGCTAGCGGGCCGCACGACTTCCTGCCTAGGCAAGGATGGCGGGCCCGCACCGCGTTCGCGCGGTACGGGCCCGGCCGCAGGACGACCCTGGTAGGGCTGGGGGCCGTCCGAGGCTCGCGAGAAAGGGGGCGATGCTCGCGAGCCCGAGCGACTTCCATGTCAATAGACAGCATACCGCGCCGGTTCTTAAACGCGAACTAACTTGGCCGGATATTCGCCGCCTTTGCCGAACAAACACCGCAACCCAACGCGCTGTTTGTCGTTGCAGATCTACAACTCCGGGCTGGCACCCGCGGACAAGACGAACCAAGAGCGAGCGATGCGCCCCGAAGGTTCCCTCAGAACCCAGCTGTCGACGATCCCCTCGCCGAGGACGGTTGGCGTGCTCGGCGTGCCGCTAGCGCTGACCGACTACGAGCGGATGCTCGATTGGATGGACGAGATGATCGTGCGGCGGGAGCGAGGCTACGTATGCGTTTGCAACGTCCACACCGTGATGGCCTCTCGCGAGGACGACGAGCTCCGTGCCGCGGTGGCGGGGTCTTCGATGAACGTGCCTGATGGCCAGCCCCTGGTATGGGCGATCAATGCGCTGGGGCACCAGCTGGCCAGGCGCGTCTACGGGCCGGACCTGATGGCGCGAGCCTGTGCTCGCGCCGCGACCGGGGGTCAGCGGCTCTATCTCTACGGCGGCCGCAACCAGGGAGCGCTGGTCCAGCTCGCGCTGAACCTCCGTCAGCGCTATCCGGGAGTGAAGATCGTCGGCGGCTACTCGCCCCCGCACCGGATGCTGACGGAGGAGGAGCAGGACGCCGTCGCAACGGAGATCAACCATGCGCGCGCGGACGTCGTCTGGGTCGGGATCGGCGTGCCAAAACAGGAGAAGTGGATGGCGCAGATGCGTTCGCGCCTGGACGCCTCGCTGCTGGTGGGCGTCGGCGCCGCCTTCGACTTCCATGCCGGGCTGGTGCCGCAAGCGCCGCTCAGGCTTCAGCAGGCTGGGCTCGAATGGGCCTACCGGCTCGCCCATGAACCGCGCAGGCTGTGGCGGCGGTACGTGCGCTACAACCCGCGCTTCATAGTCGCCTTCACCGGCCAGCTGATTCGCCACCGGCGCCGGACGCGGGCGCACTAGCGACCGCCACGACCCCGGAAACGGCGGGTATGAACGGTCCCGGAGATCAGCCCGACTTCCTGTCGGGGCACAGCGGCCACGTGGCGGGCGTGCGGCAGACGTCCAAGGCGGTCCTCAAGGACCTGCTCGACGACGGTTGGGCCGCCGTCCGAATCCAGCGCCGCCGGCTGCAGCGGGCCGCCCGATCCTCGCCACGGCAGCGCGTTCTCGTGCTGGCCGTTGAGCGGACGGACGTCGCCAACCTGCTCGCGCCGATCCGCAAGGAACTGTTGCGCTCGCGCCACGACGTCCAGTTCGAAAGCACCGAGGTCGGAAATCGCGGCAAGTTCGAGAACCTGAACGCGCTGATGCGCGCCCACCCGCCGGACGAGCACGACTGGCTGCTCGTCGTCGATGACGACGTTGTGCTGCCACGAGGCTTCCTCGATGTCTTCCTTTTCCTCGCCGAACGGTTCGAGTTCCGCCTCGCGCAGCCCGCCCACCGCAGCCGCTCCCACGCGGCGTGGGCGGTGACCCGTCGGCGAGCGGGGAGCGTCGCGCGCGAGACTGCGTTCGTCGAGATCGGCCCGGTCACCGCGTTTCACCGCGCGACGTTCGATGTGCTACTGCCGTTCCCGGAGCTCCGCATCGGCTGGGGCCTCGACGCCCACTGGTCGGCGCTGGCGCGCGAGCACGGCTGGCATATCGGGATCATCGACGCGACGCCCGTCCGCCACAGTCTGCGACCAGTCGGCACCTCATACCAGCACCAAGCCGCAGTCGAGGAGGCTCGCGGTTTCCTCGTTGACCGGCCGCATATAAACGCCCTCGAAGCGCAGCGAACGCTTGTCGAGTATCGGTCCTGGCAGTGAGCACCGACCCATCACTTCGCGTCTCCTCGCTGCGCGTGGCACGGTCTGGCGGCGCGCCCGCGAACGGTCGAACCGATAACCGCGCCGCGGTCTGGCACGGCGTACTTTCGCTCGATCTGGCCCTCGGCCTCGGTCTCGCAGCGGGGCTGGCAGTGGTCGCGTTCGTGACCACAGGCGGCGAGGATCTCGGCCCGAACACGTGGACCGAGATCGTGCTGACGATTATCGGGGCGGCACTCGCGATCACCGTGTTGCTGGTCGGCGCTCCGGGACGCGCCTGGGGCCGCGCCACCGTCGTCCTGTTCGCGCTGCTCGCTGCGCTCACCGCAGTGTCGATCTCATGGTCGGTGGAGCCGAACAACTCGTGGATCGAGGCTGGTCGCACCCTGTCCTATCTGGCGGTATTCGCCGGTGGGGCAGCCCTCGCGCGGCTACTGCCCGCCCGCTGGGCCGGGGTCGTGGGTGGGCTCGCGGTGCTGGCCACAGTCCTGAGCGGTTACGCCCTTCTGGTCAAGGTGTTCCCCGCCGCGTTCGACGCGAACGACCAGTTCGGCCGGCTCCAGGCGCCGTTCCAGTACTGGAATGCGACTGGGCTGATCGGTGCGCTCGGGCTGGCGCCGTGCCTGTGGGCCGGAGCGCGGCGCGAGCGGACCCGCGCAATGCGGGCATTGGCCGTCCCCGCGGTGTCGGTCCTGGTCACGGTGGTAGTTCTCTCCTACTCGCGGGGAGCGCTACTCGCCGCAGTGTTCGGGCTCGCGTGCTGGTTTACGACCGTACCGCTGCGGCTGCGTGGAGCGCTCGTGTTGATCCTCGGCTCGATCGGCGCCGGCGCATTGACGATCTTCGCGCTGGCGACTCCATCCTTGACGCACGATCAGATCGCGCTTAACTCGCGCGTCCACGCCGGGCCACGCATTCGGGGTGGTGTTGGTGCTCGTGCTTGCGCTGGCCACTGTCGCGGGGCTGATCGCCACGTACGCGATGGATCGTGTTGCCGTGTCAGAGGCGGTGCGCCGGCGGGTGGCGATCGCCCTGCTCGTCGCCGTGGCGCTTGTTCCCGTCGCGGGAATCGCCGCCTTCGCGACGAGCTCGCGGGGCCTGACCGGCGAGGTGTCGCACGTCGTTTCCACGCTGACGAACACGAAGGGCGGCGCGAGCAACACTCCGGGACGCCTGGTAGAGCTTGGGAACACCCGAGCCCGCTACTGGAGCGAGGGCGTGACGGTGGGCGAGCACGCGCTGCTCAGGGGCGTGGGTGCGTTCGGCTACGAGACCGCCGTCACCCGCTACACGACCGACGCAAACGTCGTCCCACACGCCCACAGCTTCGTGGTCCAGACGTTCGCCGACTTCGGCCTGATCGGCATCGCGCTGATGGTGGCGCTGCTCACGGCATGGGTGATCGCCACCCGGCGGACGCTGACCCGATCCGACTCCGACTGGCGCGCCGGGGAGCGCGCGGGACTGCTGACGATGCTGGCCCTCGTCGTGACGTTCGGCGTGCACTCCGCGATCGACTGGACGTGGTTCGTTCCCGGGACCGCGCTGCCCGCGCTGCTGTGCGCGGGATGGCTTGCCGGTCGCGGGCCATCGGCCGACGGAGTGGGACTTGCCGCGGAGCGCCGGCGTCTGGTGGACCGTCCCGGGATCGGGGCGGCCTCGATCGCCATCGTCGCAGTCACGCTGCTGTGCGTGTGGGCCGTGTGGCAGCCGCTGCGGGCCGAGAACGGCAACACGGCCGCGATCGCCGCGTTCAGCGCCGGCAATACCAAGGCCGCTCTCGACGACGCTCGCACCGCCGCGGCCCGGGACCCGCTGACCGTCGATCCGCTGTTCCAGCTCGCGGCGATGTACACCGCGATCGGCAACCACCAAGCCGCCCGCGACGAGCTCGTGAGTGCCGTCCGTCGCCAGCCGCAGAACCCGCAGACATGGCTCCAGCTCGGCGAGTTCTACCTCCAGGAGCACCAGCCCGCGTCGGCGCTCGGCCCGCTGGGCCGGGCCAGGACTCTCGACCTCGGCTCGTCCGAGATCAAGTCAGGCGCTCTCCGAGGCGCGCGCCGAGAGCGGCTGAGCCTCCGATCACGGCCGCTGGCGCCCTCCGCGTGAGCGACGAGCCAGCGTGGCACAGGGCGACTCAGACGACGGCTAGCGGATCCTCCGCCACCGCGAGGTCGTCACCGCCCCGCGTCTTGCACACCGCGTACAGCAACGCCTCGTAGCGATCAGTGACGGCCTCCCACGAATATCCCTTGGCGCGCTCCAGGGCCCGGTCGCGATACTTCTCCACGGCGGCGGGATCACCGAGCAGCCACTCGAGCTGGCTGGCCAGGTCGTCGACCCCGACGGCGCCGGAGAAGTAGACGCCGGCGTCGCCTACCGTCTCGGCGTTCGGGCGGTGGTCGTTGACGAGCACGCAGTTGCCCGCCGCCATCGCTTCGAGGATCACTGGGTGCGTCCCGCCGACCTCGGTCGGCGCGCAGAACAGATAGGCGTTGTGCTGGAGCTGCCAGTAGCCGCGTCCGAAGACGTAGCCCGGGAACACCACTCGCGGATCTGCGGCCCGGCGGACCTGGCGGATGTATTCGTCGGCGTACGGCGCCCCGCCGACGATCGCGACCTTCATGCCGCGCGTCTGGTCGGCGCCGATCCGGGAGAACGCCTCCACGAGAAGGTGCGGATTGTTCTCGGGCTCGAGCCTTCCGACGAACAGGATGTACTTCCGCGGCTCGAGCCCCAGTCGCTCGAGCGTGTCCGTGCCGTCGTGACCCGGATCCTCGACGCCGTAGGGGACGACGCCGATCTGGCGGCCGTAACGGCGCGCGAAGATCTCCGCCACAGCGTGGCTGTCGGTGATCGCGGCATCCGCCAACCGCGGAGCGGCTCTCTCGGCAAACCTGAGATAGACCTTCGCAAACGCCGGCCACTTGCGGCGGTCGGAGTCGAGCCCGTCGACGTTTATCACCGACGGAATCGACGCCCACCGCGTGATCAGGCACATGGGCGAATTGCCGGCGATGAAGAACAGTGCCACCTCCGGTCTGGTCACGCGAGCCGCGTGCACCGCCGAGCGGAACGTGTGGACGAACGTGTCGAGGTACTTGTTCTGGATCGGTGCGCAGATGGACCAGGCGCGCACCCTTGTATTCGGTCAGGCTCGGGTCCACGACGTGAGAGCGGCAGTACACGATCACCTCGTGGCCGCGCGCGGTCAGCCGCGCGGCGAGCTGTTCGACGGCCGTCTCGAAGCCGCTATACGAAGCGGGAATCCCCCGCGTGCCAAGGATCGCGATCTTCATCCGCCAAGTGCAAGAGAGTATGCGTCGGCGTGCCGACGTGCACAATCCGCCCAGGAGAACTGCGCCGATCGAATGGATCCGCGGCTCGCCAGATCCTGGCGCAGCGCGGGATTGTCGGCGATCTCGATCATCGCCGCGGCGAACGCGCCGGCATCCGTGGGCTCGGCATACAGTGCCGCGTCGCCGCACACCTCGGTGACGCCGGGCGAGCGGGCCGCGAGCACGGGCGTGCCCACCGTCATGGCCTCCAATGGCGTCAGCCCGAATCCCTCGTAGAGGCTCGGATGCACGAGTGCGGCGGCGCCGGCGTACAGCTCGGCGAGCCGCTGCGAGGACGGCGCGCGCTCCATGCTCACGCCGGGACCAAACGCGCTGGCTGAACCCGCCAGGACCAGTCCCAGCGGATCGGATACCTGTTCCCGGTAGGAGCTGTAGGCCGCCAGCAACACTTGAACGTTCTTGCGCGGCTCGGCGTCGCCCACGTACAGGAAGTGGTTGGGGCTCTCATTTGAGTGGTTCACGCGCAGCATCTGCCCGGGCCCGAGCGGCGCAACCACGACCCGCTCAGCGGGCACGCCCCACAGTGCGGACACGTCGGCAGCTGTCGTCTCGCTAATGCAGATCACCGCCCGTGCGGCACGAGCGGCGGCCCGATGTCGATGGTGGGCGTAGATCCGGTAGCGCCGGTCGAAGTGGTCAGGAAGCCGCTCAAAGGCAAGATCGAGGACCGTGATCACCTGCGGCACTGGGGCCCATGGTGCCATCGCGGGCAACGGGTGGTGGATCAGATCGGCGCCGAGCCCCCGGGCAAGCCACGGCAGCCGGACCGCCGCCCACCAGGTGTCGGCGAGTAGGTTGCGGGCGCTGCCGAGGCCACCCCCAGCCGGCGGATGGCGTCGATGATTGCTCGCCCCGGCGACCTCCACGTCCTGCACCGCGGCCAGCGCGTCCTCGCAGGCATTGGAGGTAGATCGCGGTCCCCGAGTACGGTGCGCGGCGGGAGTAGGTCGTGTCAAGCAGAACACGCATCCGCCGTCAGGGTACGGACGCTCGGGCACTAGCGCACCGCGCGCGCCAAGAGCATCCGCCTGAACAGTGGCGGGCCGCCCGCGGCACGAACCTCGACGGTGCCGAAGCCGAACTCGCTCAGGGTCTCGGTGAGCGACCGCCGCGTATAAAGGTGCAGGTGATCTCCGAGGGGTGGCGAGAACCGCTCGATCCCGGCCACGGCGACTCTCAGACGGCCGTGCGATGGCGTCGTGATCAGTAGCCGTCCGCGCGGGATCAGCACCCGCCGTGCTTCCGAGAGCCACCTGGCCGTGTCTGCGACGTGCTCGATCACCTCGCTCGCCCACACCAGGTCGAATGAGTTGTCCTCGAGCGGGAGGGGGCCATCGGCTGCCACCACGCGAAAGTCGAGCCCCGGATGCCGGGACGTCGCCCGTACCACGGCAGCACGAGCCACGTCGCAGCCGACCACCTGCGCGCCTGACTCCGCGAGCAGGGCGGTGAAGTCTCCGTTGCCGCAACCAAGGTCGAGCGCCCGTTGACCGGGCGACACCTCGGAGAGCAGGAACCGCCGGCGGGCCTCGAAATCGGGCAGTTCCAGCTCGTCGGGTAGCTGCTGCCACAGCTCCTCGTAGTACTCCTGCATCCGGCGACGGTACCGCTCACACGTCCTCGCCTCGCCAACCTCTAGAGTCGCGCACGGCTATGAGGGTCGCTTTCGACAGTCGTCCCGCAAAGGACACCGGCGGCATCGGCCGCTACACGAGCTCGCTGCTCCAGGCTCTCCGGGAGACC
Source organism: uncultured Solirubrobacterales bacterium (assembly GCA_963773165.1). Classification (GTDB taxonomy): domain Bacteria; phylum Actinomycetota; class Thermoleophilia; order Solirubrobacterales; family Solirubrobacteraceae; genus Palsa-465. Next base: position 11,788 of record CAVZAK010000033.1, on the reverse strand, counting down.
GGCTCCGGCGAGATCCTCGAATCGCATTCCCCCCGGCGCTGCGACGTCTTCCACGCCCCGTGGATCGAGGGAGCGCTACTGCGCCCGCCCGTTCCGATGGTGGTGACGCTCCACGATCTCATCCCGCTCAAGCGTCGCGGTGAATATCTGCGAACGGGGATCCGGTTCAGGCTCCGCTATCTCGCCGTCCAGCGCGCGGCCCGGGTGATCGTCCCGACGCACGCGGTCGCCGACGACGCGATGCAATGGCTCCGACTACCCGCTGAGCGCCTCGTCGTGATACAGGAGGCCGCCGCGACGGGTCTGGGTCCGAGATCGGATGAGCAGGTTCAAGCCGTGCGCGAGCGCTACCGCCTCCCTACGCCCTATCTGCTGTGGGTGGGCGGGCTGCGCAGGCCCGATCCGCGCAAGCGCGTGGCCGCGCTGGCCCGCGCCCGGCGGACGATGCCGCTTGTGCTTGTCGGACCGGCCGGCAGGTGGGCGCGAGAGCTGCCCAACGTGACGCTCACCGGAGCAGTCAGCGACGACGAGCTTGCGGCGATCTACAGTGGCGCGCATGCCCTCGTGTTCCCAAGTGACGAGGAGGGCTTCGGCCTACCCCCGGTCGAGGCGCTCGCTTGCGGCACACCGGTGGCTGCGTTCGACATTCCGGCTGTGCGCGAGGTGCTGGACGGACGAATCGCGCTCAGCGAGATCGGCGACCTCGAGGGCTTGATCCTCGCCGCCGAGTCGGCGGCGAGACCCGCACCCGCCGCCACCTGAGTACACCTGGGACGACGCGGCGCGCGCCACCTGGGACGTGTACCACGAGGCTGCCCGCGCGGCCTCCGGCCGCCGTGACATTCTCCGCCTTCGTGAGCGCGCATGCCCCTACGCACGGGCAGCGCCGACGGCGGAACGCATCGGCGGGTGAGCCGCAGTTGTTGGAAGCTGCTCGACATTCCCGATCGCACTGGCCCAGCCTGGGGAGCTGCTGGCGACGATCTCCGCGTGGGCTTCGCAGCGGGCGACGCGTCGCGTGATGCACGTCAATACCGGCATCATCAACAAGTCGCGAGACGACGCCGGAGCTGGCCACCGCACTGCGTCGGGCGGACCTCGTCTACGGCGAGGGCCAGGGCCTCCGCTTGGCGGCGAGGTTGTTGAACGGAACCGGCCGTTCGGATGACCCTGGTCGACTGGCTGTGGGGGACTGGCAGCCGTGTCGGAGCTTCCGGGCCCGACGCTGTACCTACTCGGCTCCGAGCCGCCGATCGCGCGCGAATGCAGCCGACCACCTGCGGCGCGTTCAGCCGCGGTTCGATGTCGTGGGCGCCCATCACGGCGCCTTCGACCCGGATTCCGCGCACAACGAGCGGGTGATCGAAGACATAAATGAACGTCAGCCTCAAATCGTTCTCGTCGCCATGGGCACGCCCAAGCAGGAGCTCTGGGTCGACCGCTACGCCGATCGTCTTGGCGGCGCGGTGGTTTGGACCGTCGGCATCGTTCGACCACATCACGGGGCACGAGCCTCCGGCGGATGTGGCGCCGGGTCCTGATCGAGAACCCGGAGTTCGTGTGGAGGGTCCTCGGGGCCAGGCGCAACGGGCGCTAAGCGGGCCTCGTCCGAGGAACCTACGCGGCGACCCGCCGCGGCCTGCGTCGCCTCGACGGCCGCCCGAAGCCGGCCCGCCACCGCTTCAGGCGAGTACGAGCTGCAAGCGCGCCTTGCCCGCGGCTGCGGAGGGCAGCTCGCAGCTGCTCGTCGCGTACCGCCAGATCGAGCAGCTCGGCGACGACGGCCGGGTCGGAGTCGTCGAACAGCAACGCGGCGTCCCCTGCCGTCTCGGGCACAGCCCCCTTCTGCCTGGCGATCACCGGGACCCCGAAGTGAAACGCCTCGAGAAGTGGAGCGCAGAAGCCCTCGTGCGCCGAGAGGCACAGGAACACGTCCGTCGACCGGTAACGATCCCCGAGCTCGGCTTCGGTCAACCCGCTCTCGATCGTGACCGCACCGGGCGCCAGGCTCTCAGCCAGCTGCCTCAGGTGTGCGACATAGTCCGTGCTGACGGGATCGCCCACGAGCATCAGCCGCGCGCCGGGAGCCCGGTAGCGGCGGTAGAGCGCGAACACTCGGATCACATCGGCCTGGCGCTTGTGCGGCGACAGACGCCCCACGAACAGGACCACCGGCGACCGGCCCGGATGGCGAACCGTGGGCGGGCCGAGCCGCGCGGTGTCGACGAGCAGCGGGATCACCTCGGTCCGCGTAGCCCCAAGCGACCGGAGCTCCGCTGCGCTGAAGGCGGACGCTGCGGCGGCGACGTCTACGGCCTGGACAAGTTCGGGAAGCTGTTCGCAGCCCGATCGCGCAACGGAACGCCGCCACCGGCGCCTGATCCCACAGCCAGTCCGGAGGGGTGACGTTGTGGTAGAGGAGCAGCTTCGGGTTGGGGAGTCTGAGCAGTTCGGCCAGCCGCGGTGCGCCGGCGGAGTGGTGCAGGAGCAGCACGTCATCGCGCTTCACGGACAGTCGCGGGAGCGGCGCGATCGAGCCGTTCGATCCGGGGTCGATCCGCGCTGCGTGGTCCGACCCTCCCCAGCCGAACTCTCGAAACCTCGAGCGGAACTGGAGTCGCCTCGCTGGTGATCGCGTCGTGTCGGCCCGCCCCCGAGAGGATCTGATGGACGTTCATGACGGGCCGTGCTCGTCGAGCTTTCGCTCGAGCCCGTCGATCCTTTCCTCGAGCCGGCGCAGCTCGCCCACGACGCCGACGTTGAACCGAGCCTGGCTGGCGAGAAGCTCGGAGTGATATTGCGCAAGGAGCCGGAGGAGCAGGCGCTTGATGTGCGTTATCGGTGCCCGAACGCGCTGTGTCGAGCCGACGACGCTCAGTATCGGGATCGATCAGCGCCCACGCGAGCAATTTGTCCGTCGTCACCGGCTCCGGTTGCCAGCCGGAGGGCTTCTGGTGTCGTCTCGCGTAGCCCTCCGAGGCGCGCATCGACGCCGCCGACGCGCGTGCCCGCTCCAGGGCGTCCTCGGGTTCTGTCATCTCATCGATTATCTAGGGTTTTCCAGGATGACCGTGACCGGGCCGTCGTTCACGAGCTCCACCGCCATCATGGCCCCGAATATCCCGCGGCTCGCACCGAGCCGCTCGCAGAATCGCTCGTACAGAGGCTCGGCTGCCTCGGGCGAGGCGGCGGCGACATAGCTGGGCCGGTTGCCCCGCCGAGCGTCGCCGTACAGCGTGAACTGGCTGACGCACAGCACCTCGCGCTCGCCGAGCGGCTCGTTCATCCGCCCCTCCTCGTCGGCGAAGATCCGCAGCGCCAGGACCTTGTCGGCGAGCCAGTCCGTCTCGCGTTCGCCGTCTTCGCGACCCACGCCGAGGAGGACCAGCATCCCGGGCCCGATCTCGGAGACGAGCTCGCCACCGACGCTCACGGCCGCGCGGCTGACGCGCTGCACCACCGCCCGCACGGCTACAGCCCCCGCAGCTCGGCCGCCGTCTGCTCCGGAGCGACGATGTTCAGGTTCACGCCGGCGCCGAGCTCGAGCCCGGCCAGGTACGTGAGCCGCGGCAGAATGTCGATCCGCCACGAGAAGTGCTCGGCGCCGCTGGGGGCCGTGCGTATCCACAGGTTCAGCGGCGGCGCACACTCAAACCGCCGGCGCAGACGGCACAGCGCCTCGTGGAGCATCGCCGCGCCCGAGGGCCCCGCGTCCTCGTAGCGCAGCCGTGGCGTGCGAGGAGCAATCAGGAGCTGGAACGGGACGCGCGCCCCGTACGGGGCCATGAGGACGGTCTCGTCGTCGATTGCCACGATCCGCTCGCGCTGGCGGACTTCCTCCTGGACGAGGTCGGCCAGCAGGTTCCCGCCCATCGTCCGCGTCGCGTAGGCGCCGAACCGCTCTCGCTCGCGGGCGATCGCGGCGGGCACGAAGTCGAGCGCGTACAGCTGGGCGTGGGTGTGGGGCAGCGACGCCCCGGCTTCGCGGCGTTCGTTGACGATCAGATGGACGTAGGCGGCGTCGGCGTGGGCCCGCATCCGTTCGCGCCAGACGGCCGTCGCGGCCTCGACATCTTCGGCGGTCAGCTCCGACAGCGAAACCACCGGCTTGGGCGAGTTGACGATCACCTCGTGGGCGCCGCGGGCGGGGGCGGACCAGAACAGATCTGGATTCGCATGGCGCTCGGGCTGCTCGGAGTTCTCGCGCAGCGCCGGGTACAGGTTCGGGACGACTCGTACCGTCCAGCCCGGTGTGTCCGGCGAGCTCCCGTTCGGCCGGACCGCGTAGACCTCCGGTGGAGTCCGGTCCTCGTGGCCTTCCGCGAACGGATCGGAGTCGGGGTCGATCGGCGCCGGCGGCTCGACCGACAGACCACCGCCGGGACGGTCGGCCCTGTCGCGCGCAACGATCGCCCGCTGCCCGCTCAGCGGATCGACCCGAAGCTCCGGCATCTCAACTTTTCCTCAGAGCTGCTTCTCCATCGCGATGTGATCGATCCCCGCTTCGGTGAACATCCGCCCGCGGGGACGGTACCCGGCCCGCTCGTAGAGCTCCTGGGCGTACGTCTGGGCGTGGAGCACGATGCGCCGTCCGCCGAGCGCACGGGTCTCCTCATCGGCCATCTCCAGCAGCTCGGTGGCGATCCCGCGCCGGCGCATCGACGAGCGGACGGCGAGCCTCGAGAACTGGGCGGTGGAGCCGATCAGCAGGATGCGGCAGGTGGCCACGACCTCTCCGCCGTGGATTGCGACCAGGTGAATCCCGTCGTGATCGCGCCCGTCGAGCTCCTCTTGCTCGGGCACGCCCTGCTCCACGCAGAACACGTCATGGCGCAGCTTCAGCGCGGCCTGCATCTCGCTCTGGTCGCGGAGCCGGCGGACCTCGTAGCCGACCAGAGTCATGTCAGCACGTAGTGCCGGATGTCGCGCTCGAGCTCGGCGACGCTCAGGTACGGGCCGGCCTTGTCGAACACCTTCTTGCCCTGGCTGTTGAAGAAGAACGTCTGGGGATACGCCTGATAGGCATTGATCGCAGAAGCGATACTTCCATTGGGGTCGGTGTAGCTCGGATACGTGACCGGGAACTTATGCAGGAACGTGGTCGCATCCGCGTTCTGATCTTTGGCGTCGATGCCGAGAAACGCCACCTGACGACCGTACGCGACCGATGCTCGCTGGTAGGTGGGGAACTCCGACTGGCACGGCTCGCACCACGAGGCCCACATGTTGACGACGACGGGATGGCCCCGGAGCGAGCGCAGCCGCGCCTCGAAGGCCGCGGGGCCCCCGCCGATCAGCTGGTTGGCCTGGGCGTGGATCTTGGCGAGCGGCGCCGGTGAGTCCTTGAAGGCGGCCGTCACGGTGCCCTGCGGTGGCGCCGCGTTGTGGGGGGTCGCTGCGCCGCAACCGGCGAGCCCGGCGAGGACAATCGTGGCCCCGATCCGGGCCGCCCACGACGCGCGCTTGTTCACGCTTCACAGCTTGCCACAGCCTCAGTTGATCCAGCCGCACACCGATCTGCTTAAATAGTCGTTATCTTCTCAGGGAGAGTCGGCGAGGGGGCAGCGTTTCTGTGGACTTACCTCGCCTTTGCTCGGCACCTGCCGAGACCACCTGGAGCCGCCGATACACGTAGACGCGCGGCTTGCACCTCGAACGCAACCTTTCAATTCCGATGGGTGATTCCACCCCTTTTCCGAGTCCTGCCGCGATCGCGCGAGCTGAGCTGTTCACGCGCGAGCGGTTCGTCTATGACGGCGAGACACTCGAGGACGCCCTGGCAACCGGCTCCGCGAGGCGCCGTGCGCTCGACGCTGCCCTCGGCGAGGTAGACGCCGGCGCCAAGCAGCCGTCGATCGAGTGGCGGCGGCACTTCTCGCTCCTGCTCGGACTCGAGCGGCTGCTCTCAGAGGAGGAGCCCCATCTCGTGGACGGCACGATCCTGTCCGCCCACCAGGTCGACGCGCTATCGGGCACGCTGACCGCGCTGCTCGCCGAGGCTCAGCGCAACGGCAACGGCAATGGCAACGGCAACGGGAGCGTCAACGGCTTGCCGCTCGAACCGACTCGGCTCGCATCGGTGGCGATCCCCGGCGAGGAGGACTCCGACCTCGAGCTCGATGATGACGACAACGACGAACCCGAGGACGAGGAGCCCCAGGACTGGCGGGACGACGAAGGCCTCGACGACGACATTCAGCTCCCCGAGCAACCCGAGGATCCCAATGCAGCGCGCCGTTTCTGGTTCGAACACGCCACGGGTGCGGGCAAGACCGTCGCGGCCCTCGGATTCGTCGAGGCATCGCGGACCGGCGGCATTCTGATTCTCACCCACCGTCGTAACCTCGTCGACCAGTTCAACGGGGAGCTGCGCGACCGGGGCTACCGCGATCGGATCTGCGCGCCGCTGCTCGGCAGTCATGACGCCGCCAACGGCCCGGTCACGGTCGAGACCTACCAATGGTTCGTTCGCAACTCCGGCAAGGTCTCCGACGCCTACACGATCGTGATCTGCGACGAGGCCCACACGGCGCTCGGCGAGAAGACCTCGGCGTCGATCCGCAGCTGGTCCGGACCCGTGTTCATCGGCATGACCGCCACCGGCGCCCTGATCGCGCGGCACGTCACGGACCTGTTCCCGACGCAGACCTCGCGCTTCGACCTGGCCCAAGCTGCGCGCCGCGGCGTCATCTCGCCCTTGCGCTGCATCCGAATCCCGCCCGGGCCGGGAGTGCGCACGATCGCCAAGGTACCGCTGCGGCGCGGCGAGGTCGACACCGAATTCGACCAGGAGATGCTGGCCGAACTGCTGGATCAGACGCCCTTCAACCTCGCGATCGCCGATCTGTACAAGACCCGCTTCAACGGCGTGCCGGGGATCGTCTACTCCGCCGGCGTCCGCCACGCCTACAACGTCGCCCAGTCGTTCCGCGACCTCGGGATGAAGGCGCAGGCGGTGTCCGGAGAGACGCCCAAGCGCCAGCTGGCCAAGATCCTCGCCGACTACGAGGCGGGCAAGATCGACGTGCTCGTCAACGCCCAGCTGCTCGCCGAGGGCTGGAACAGCGCCCGGGCCACGATCTGCATGCACCTGGCGCCGACCGCGTCCAAGCGGATCTACCAGCAGCGCGTCGGCCGCGTCACCCGACGCAACCAGGGCAAGGAGGCGGGGATCGTCATCGACTTCGTCCACCCCGCGACCAAGCACGACGATCCGGTCGTGACGCTGCACTCGCTGCTCGACCGTGACGTCTATCGCGGTGGCGCGATCGTCGTCGGGCCGGTCCGCCGCGGCCGCGGCCGGAGGGTGCGGGTGGAGCGCCGCGTGCTGCCGGTCACGCCCGACCCGGAGCGGCGCGCCGAGGTCTTCGAGCGCGAGCTGTGGCGGATCGCCGTCGAGCATCTCGACTACGGCGAGCAGCACGTGTGGGCGGCTCTGGCCGGAGCACGGGTCGCTCCCAACGGATGGCGCCGGGCCAAGGCGATGCTCCACTTCGATCGGGGCGGCGAGCTCAAACGCCGCTTCCTGCTCAACGCCGTCCAGCGCAACCGCAACTCTCAGCTCCGGCTCCGAGCCCTCCAGGAGATCGCCGCCAGCCGCGACGCCGAGGCCTTCGACACCGCGATCGACATGATGGCCGGGTGGCCGCGCGACGAGCGGCGCGAGGGCGTGAAGATCATGCTCCAGGCACTCGCCGAGCGCCGGATCGGACGGCGCGACCAGGCCAACGCCTGGATCTGGCGGATGGCCGAGTACACCCGCGAGGTCCACGAGGAGTACGCCGTCCAGCGGTGGCCCGAGACCAAGCGGCTGCTCGGACTGCTGGTCAACTCGAGCGGCGCCGCCCATGCCCGCAACGCCCGCCGGCTCGTGCACGCAGCGCGCAAGGAGGATCGACGCCTGTCGGCTGCCCTGCTCGCCGCGGCGCTCGCGCACACCCCCGAGGCCGAGGAGGCCCTTCGAGGGGCGCGTACTCGGATGGCTCGCAAGCCCGCGGCGCTGGCGCGCGAGCTGCTGCGCAACTTCCCGAAGGGCCGGCGTGGCAAGGGCCGGCGGCGGCGCAAGTCCGGCGGCGAGGCCCAGGTGGCCCCGGACGAGGGCGCCGTGGTCGCGACGGCCGTCGCGACCGACGAGGAACAAACCGACACCGACGGGGCGAGCATCGACGCGACGGATGACGTCGATGAGCTCGACCGCGACGACGACAGCGCCGTCGACGACGATGACGACGAGATCGACGACTCGGACGACGACGATGACGACGACGACGACGACTCGGACGATGACGACATCGACGACTCGGGCGATGACGAGGACGACACGCCCGACGCCGGCCTCGACGACGAACCGGCCCCGCGCGGCCACAGCGCCGAAGAGGCCGCCTAGTCCGGCTGCCTTGTGCCGAGGTGGACCTCGCCCGCCTCGAGCGTGATCGGCCCATCGTCGGTCACGACGATCAGCCGCCCATCGTCGTCGACGCCGGCGGCCTCACCTTCGCCGCCTCCCCAGCGCACGGGAAATCCGTGTAGCGCATCGCGCGCTCGCACGCCCTCCAGAACGAGGCCCGGATCGGAGTCGATCCACTGGCCGAGCGAGTCCAGGAGCCGCTCCAGCGTCGGCTCGACCGCGTCGAGCGCGAGTCCCATCGTCCCTGCGGTATCCCGGAGCTCCGGTGGGAAATCCTCAGCCCGGACCGCCACGTTGAGGCCGATGCCGAGCACGGCCCAGTGCTCCTGCGGCCGGCCCTCGAGCAGGATTCCCGCCACCTTGCGACCGTCGACGAGGACGTCGTTGGGCCACTTCAGCTTGGCCGCCGAGCCCACGACCTCAGCCGTGGCCACGCCGGCAGCGAGCGGGAGCAGTCGCGGCGGATCCCGGATCACGACGGAGCACAGCACGGCCCTCCCCGGCGCTGCGAGCCACTTCCTGCCCTGGCGGCCGCGGCCGGCGGACTGTTCCCGCGCCGTCACGGTGGTGCCGTGGGGCGCTCCGCGCGAGGCGAGGTCGCGCGCGAGGGCGTTCGTCGAATCGGTGAGCCGGAGGTGGAGCCGCGGCCGGCCTAGGGCAGAGCTCACTTCGGCGCGATCCGAATTTCGTCGTCGACCGAGAGCCGCAATCGCTCGGCGGCATCGCCATGGCTCACGGCCAGGGCCAGCCGGCGGTGGGCGTCCTCGTAGATGAGCAGGCGGCCCGGGTCGACATCCGCGAACGTCCGGGCAAACTGCGCCTCCTCGAGCCCGCCGGAGGGGAGCGTGAGCTTGGCCCGGTGGCCGAGCTTGAGCCCCGAGTCGGCGAGGTCGTCGTGCTCGACGTCGAGCTGCACATTGCCAAATCGGTCGACATAGAGGACGTGTGAGACGAACGCCCCGTGCTCGCGACGGGGCCGGGGCAGCTTCAGCCGGACCAGCAGCTCGGGATCGCAGGGGTGACCGGCATCGGCGAGCGGAGCGCCGGCCGCGAGCCGTGCCGCCACGGGCGCGAAGATGTCGCGCCCGTGGAACGTCGCCGACACCGGTTCAATCCGAAACGGCGAGGTCGCGATCTCGACCGCCTCGACGGTCCCGCCCCCCGCCTCGGCCGCCGGCCACAGCAGCCCGTTGTCGGGTCCGACGAGCAAGCGGTCGTCCGAGAGCCGCAACGCCACCGCTCGCCGCTCGGCACCGACGTCGGGATCGACCACGGCCAGGTGCACGCCGACCGGCATGTACGGCAACGCGCCGGCGAGGATCACCGCGCCGGCGCGTACATCGTGCCTCTGAACCCCGTGGGTGATGTCGATCACCCGGGCCTCGGGGCAGATCGTCGCGATCACCCCGTGGCACACGCCCACGAACTCATCGGCGAGGCCGTAGTCCGACAGGAACGTGATGACCGGAGCGCTCACCGCGCTCGTCGGGGCTACCGCCCGCTCTTGGCGAACGAGGCGGCCTGCGCCTTGACGATCGCGATCAGGTTGCCGAGGGCGACGTTCGAATCGATCAGGTGCAGACCCCACTCGGGCGTGGGGCTGGGCTTTGCCGTCTGCGCTCCGCCCTGTGCGGTGATCTGCAGCACGTTGGCGCCACCGGCCGATGAGCACTCTGCCCGGTAGGCGCCGGGCTCCGTCGACCACACCGTGTTCGGCGTCGGCTGCGTGAGACCGAGCAGCTTGATGCCCACGGCGAGCGTGCTCTGCGGATCGAACGGCGCGCTCGGGAAGATCGGATCGACGAGCGCGCTGCCCCCGGCTAGCGCCGCGGGGTTCGTGCACAGAACCGATTCGCCCGGCACAGTCGTCCGGCCGAACAGGCTGTCCGACGGGACCGGCTGATCGAACGTCGAGAACGCGATCACGCAGCCGAGCTGAGTCTTCGAGCGACACGCGGGGATGTGCTTGAACGACCCACCGACGCCGGTGCCGGTCTTCACCAGTACGTTGCCGCCCATCAGGATCGCCGACAGCAGCCGGCGGCGCACGGCCGGCTTCGGATCGACGGCCTTGGCGATCAGCGACTCGAGCACGAACGAGCCCTGCGAGTGGCCGATCAGCACAAAGCCGCGGCCGTGGTTGTACCTGGTCAGGTAGGTGTGGAAGGCAGCCTCGACGTCATCGAGCGCGAGCGCCGGGTTGGGCTTGGTGGTCGGCGTGCCGAGGCCGATGCCGTCGAGCGTCACCTGCCGGTACATCGGCGCGAACACTCGGCAGTACTGCGAGTACCGCGCCGCCTGGTAGAGCGCGATCGACTTCTCCTCCGGGTCGATCTGCAGATTGGCGTTGCCGGTCTTCTGGTCGCTGACCGTGGGATAGACGTAGAAGCAGTCGATCTTTGGCTTCCTTACCGCCTTCGGATGCTCGACCCGCAGCTTCGTCAGCGTCGGGGAGTAGGCGGTGGTGGACAGGCCCGGGGTGCAGGGGTCGGCCTTCTTGCCCGGGGCGCACAGCCAGACGGTGTGGGCGCCGGCCGGCGCCGCGGCAACGGACGCCGCAAACGCGGCGACGAGTACAACTGCGAACAACGCTCTAATTCTCATGGGTCCGATCCTAACGCTGGCCGACGTGGCGCGATCCGCTTAGGAACCGCGGCGACCAGATGGGTGACGATAAAAAGTCTTAAGGGACGAGCGCCCCTGCCGGCGCCCGTCCCCCAAGTGCAGGGAGCTTCTGTTTAAGCGACGGTGACGGAGCTCGAGAGCGTCCCGAGCTCGGTGCCTCCCGTGACGATGTGCTTGCCGAGTCGCTTGTTGATCTTGTGCGCGGCCGCCGCCGACAGCGTCAGCTCGCCGGTCAGGGTTCCCGTCTTGCCAGAGACCGTGCGCGAGGCGTTGATCAGCCGCGCCACCGTGATCCGGCGTCCGCCGACCCAGGCCAGCAGACGGCCGTGGACCTTGTGGGCGATCAGCACGAAGTGGGTGACCGCCACCGAACGCGAACCAACCGTGAACTTCAGGCCGCCCGTGTGGCGCAGCAGGCCCCCGTTCGTGGATTTCGTGACAAACCCGCCGGCGATCGGCAGCGTCACGGCGCCGCCCGAGATCGTCGCCGGGCCGATCGCGCTGACCGTGACGTGATGAGAGGCGAGGAAGCCCGCCACCTGTGAGGTCGGCGTGATCGTCGTCTGGCTGCCGGTGACGTGGAAGACCCTCGCCTGCGCCGCAGCCGAGGTGACAGCCATCAGGCTCACCGTCGCGGCGAGCACCATCAGGGTGCTGCGAGAAACTCGTGACATTCAGAACTCCTTCGGAGCTTGATCGCTAACTCGACTTCGAAGAACCCGTGTGTGGCGCGAGAGTTGCGGCGGGGCGGTGGCG
>CAVZAK010000032.1:0-237085 GCA_963773165.1 uncultured Solirubrobacterales bacterium | reverse complement strand
GGGCGGGTGAAGCGAGACGCAGAGCCTCGCTTCACCCCTCGAGAGTGCCCCTCTTGCCCGCTCGCTGAGGAGGGCGCCCGGCTAGCGTCGCTTCGCCGCGGCCGTCCTCGTCTTGTGCTTGTGGCGCTTCTCCGACTTCTTGGTCGCGTGTTGCGCCTTGCATGCCGGACCGAGATTCAGCCTGAATGGACCATCCTCGGCGCCAGTCACGTCACTCACGATCACGTCAACCACAGCCTGTGGCTCGGCCTTCGTTGCCTTCTTTCCCTTCGTCGCCTTCGTTGCGACGGTCCCGCAATAGGGATCTGTCGTGTCGAACGTTCCCTCGACGAACTCCGCTGTCGGGAGGTCGCTGCCGCCGGTATTGCAGTTGATGCCATCGCCGGGAATCGAACCCTCACAGGTGAAGCTCACCTTCGAGTCGACGCCGGAGGAACCGTATGCGAGCGAGTTCGGCGAGAAGTCGTCAATCGTGCTGAGGTCGTTCGGACCACGGCTGGCGACGATCGTGTACGCCGTGATCCCTCCATCGCAGTTGAACTTGTACGACAGCGTGTTCGGCTCGTCGGACGTCGGCGCTCTCTTCAGCGACCCGCCGCAGTTCGTCGTCGACTCTGGAGTCACGGTGGTGGCCGCCCCCCCGGGTACCGCCCATGCGAGCAGCATGAACGGGGCGAGGACGATCCCTTTCCGGATCCGCCTCGCGACACAGCTTCGATCAGGCAAAGCAATACCTCCAGTTTGCATTTGACCGGCGAGCCGGCCCTTGGCCACTGGCGCCCCTATAGCGACCCGCGGCAATCTAGATCATTCTTACAGACTTAGTGCACTTTATGAGTCATCCCGTGTCAGGGCCACACCGGCGGGCCTGGGTCTATCTCGACTTCAGGCCGAGAACGTCGACGGGGCCGGCGCCCGCGCCGAGCTCGGCGAGCCCGTTGGCGACCGCCCGGGAGGCGAGCTGCTGGGCGACCCGAGCGGCCTGGAGGGCCTCGTCGCCCCACGCCAGGCGCGCTGCCAGCACCGAGGAGTGCGTGCAGCCCGAGCCGTGGGCGGCCCCGTTCGGGTGGCGCTGGCCGGGGATCTCGACGAGCTGGCGGCCATCGAAGAACAGGTCGATCGTCTCCTCCCGGTGACCGCCGGTGACGACGACGGCCCGGGGGCCGAGCGCGTGGACGGCCTGGGCGAGCGTCCCAGGGTCGGCACCTGTGGCGCCGTCAGGGTCACCCTGGGCCATCAGCGCCCGGGCCTCGGGCAGGTTCGGCGTCACGACGGTCGCGCGCGGGATCAGCAGGGCTATCAGCGCGGCCTGAGCGCTCGGCCGGAGCAGCTCGGCGCCGGACTCGGCGACCATCACCGGGTCGAGCACCACTGGCGTCGCGGCCGGTAGCGAGTCGAGCGCGGTCGCCACGGCCTCGATCGTCTCCGCGTCGCCCAGCATCCCGATCTTCACGGCATCGACCCCGATGTCGCCGGCCACGGCGCGAACCTGCTCGATGATCACCTCGGGCGGAATCTGGTGGACGGCGGTGACGCCGGTCGTGTTCTGGGCGGTGATCGCCGTGATCGCGGTCATCCCATGCACCCGGCAGGCCGCGAACGCCTTGAGGTCAGCCTGGATCCCGGCGCCGCCGCCTGAGTCAGACCCGGCGATCGACAGGACTCGCGGGATGCGGTCGGGCACGTTCATCGCCCGGCGAGGTTAGTAAGCCGGGCGCCTCACGGCAGCACCGAGAACCGCCCGCCTGGCTCGCGGCGGACGTACCCGCCGAGCTCGAGCGCGGCGAGCGCCGCCAGTCCCTGCCCCGGGTCAAGACCCGCTCGGTGTAAGGCAGCGCTCGTATCCGTGCCTTCGGCGATCGCGCTGAGCAGGTCCCGGAGACCCGGCTCGAGCGGCGGCCGGTCGACGGGCGTCGCCGCGCGGACGCCGGCGCCGAACAGCTGGTCGAGGACGTCCTGCGGCCCGCGGACGAGGAGCGCTCCGCATGCGAGCAGGTTGTTGGACCCCACGGCGAGGGGCGACGTGACGCGCCCGGGCACGGCGCCGATCGGGCGGCCGAGCTCGGCGGCGACCCTGGCGGTTACGAGCGAACCCGACTGTTCGCTCGCCTCGACAACGACCGTCATCGCCGTCAGGCCAGCGATGACCCGGTTGCGAGCCGGGAACATCCACCGCCGTAACTCGCTACCCGGCGGCAGTTCGGAGATGGCCGCCCCGGTTGTCTGGATGTGGCGATGGAGCGCGCGCTTGGTCGGCGGATACGGCCGCTCGGCGCCCGCGGGCAGCACCGCCACGGTCCCAGCCCCGGCCGCAAGCGCGCCCGCGTGGGAGGCGGCGTCGACCCCCAGCGCCATGCCGCTGACGACGGTGACGCCGGACGCCCCGAGTCCCCGTCCTAGGGAACGGGCGACGTCGGTCCCGTAGCCCGACGCGCGACGCGCGCCAACGATCGCGACCGGATCCTCACAGACCAGCTCGAGGAACCGCTCGAGCTCGCCGGCCACATGGAGCACCGCCGGCGGCCCCTCGAGTTCGTACAGCCGGTCCGGATATCGCCCGTGGCAGCAACAGATTGCCTGCAACCCGGCCGCGACCACACGGGCGCGGGCATCGCGGGCATCGAACCGACGGAGCTCCCGCCGCAGCGTATGGCGGTGCTCGCCGCCCACGGCTTCGATCAGCTCGTCGTCTCCGAGCCCCAACAGCTCCGCGAGCCTGGCCCGGACGGGTTCGAGGTGACCGGCCAGCCGCGAGAGCAGCCAGGCCCGCGCCAGACAGCCGTCGCACGCGTGCTCGGCCGTCATGCCGCCAGTGTCGCTTCGGTCTGACCGCGCTGGCGAAGGCTGAGAGCGGTCAGGACGTCGTCTTCGGCCACGCGCTCCCGGCCGCCCAGGTCGGCGATCGTGCGGGCGACCCGCAGCACCCGGTGCCGGCCGCGGGCGCTGAGCGCCCCGACCGCATAGGCCCGGGTGAGCGCCGCCTCGGCGCGATCGTCGAGCCTTACATGCCGGCGGACCTCGCGGCCATCCATCTCGCCGTTGCAGGTTGCGGTCGTTGCCGCCAGCCGCGCACGCTGGAACGCGCGCGCCTCCGATACGCGGTCCCGGGCGTGCCCTGAATCGATCAGAGGACCGGCGCGCAGCTCGTGCTCGGCCGGTCGCTCGACGTTCACGAGCAGGTCCATCCTGTCGAGCAGCGGGCCGCTGAGACGGCGGCGGTGGCGGCGCAGGTCGGCCTCGCCGCAGCTGCACCGCTCCCCCACGCCGGCGAACCCGCACGGGCACGGGTTGGTGGCCGCGATCAGCATGAACCGCGTCGGGAACACGAGCGCCGCCTGGCCGCGAACGATCGTCACGCAGCCGTCCTCGAGCGGCTGGCGCAGGGCCTCGAGCGTCGGACGCTGGAACTCGGAGAGCTCGTCCAGAAACAGGACGCCGTGGTTGGCGAGCGTGGCCTCGCCGGCGCGGGGCGGCGAACCCCCGCCGACGAGGCCTGCCGGTGAGATCGTGTGGTGGGGCGCGCGGAAAGGCCGCTCTGAGATCAGTCCGCCTGCGTGCATCCCGGTGACGCTGTGGATGCGGGTGACCTCGATCGCCTCCGAGCGAGTCATCGGGGGCAGAATCGACGGCAGCCGTCGCGCGAGCATCGTCTTGCCGGTTCCAGGTGGGCCCTCGAGCAGCACGTTGTGGCCGCCGGCCGCCGCGATCTGAAGCGCCAGGAGTGGCGTGGCGTGACCGCGAACGTCGGCCAGATCGGGCCTCGTCGGGCGCGAGCGCGAGACCTCCGCCGCCGGCGGCAGCGGCGGCGCCGGCGCCCCGGCCACGACCTCGGCCGCCTCGCGCAGTGTGCGGACGCCGGCCACGGCGAGCCCCTCGACGAGCGCGGCCTCCCGCGCCCGATCGCGCGGCACGATCAGCTTCGAGAGCCCGGCCAGATCCGCTCCCTCGGCAACCGCGAGCGCCCCGGGCGAGTCGCGGAGCTCGCCGCTCAGCGACAGCTCGCCGAACACGGCGTAGGCGTGCAGGGCCTGCGCCGAGACCTGGCCGCTGGCAGCCAGCACCCCGAGCGCCAGTGCCGCGTCGAACCCGGGACCGACCTTGCGCATGAACGCCGGCGCCAGGTTGGCGGTGATCCGGCTCTGGGGAAAGTCGAACCCCGAGTTGAGGACCGCCGAGCGGATCCGGTCGCGCGACTCCCGAACTGCCGCGTCGCCGAGGCCGACGATCGTGAACGCCGGCAGGCCCGCGCGGATGTCGACCTCGACCGACACCTGCCGGGGATCGACGCCGTCGATCGCGAACGTTGCCACGCGGGCGAGCATGGCTCGACGCTACGCCCGATCCTCTCAGCCGTGGGTCACGCTGCGTGCCAACTCTGCGCAAGCCCGCGGCCTCGCCTTGCTGAGAATCGGTACGGCGCGTGAGCCACGTGTGACGGGTCGATCCCTAGCGTCCAGGGTGTGAGCCGCGACCCCCGCCATCGCCTCGGTCAGCTCGGCGAGCAGCTCGCCGCCGACCACCTGAGCCGGCGCGGATTCGAGATCGTCGAGCGCAACTACCGGACACGATGGGGCGAGCTCGACATCGTGGCCTTCGACGGAGCGACGTTGGTGTTCTGCGAGGTCAAGACGCGCCGCCTGGACTCGGCGGCGCAGAGCCCATTCGACGCGATCCGCGGGGGCAAGCGCTCGCAGGTCCGGAAGATGGCCGGGCGCTGGCTGTGCGAGCGGACAGACCGTCGGTACGCCGAAGCGCTGCGGTTCGACGCGATCGGGGTTACTTTCGATCCGTCAGGCAGGCTGGTGGGGATCGAGCACCTCGAGGGGGCCTTCTGAGAACCCCTCCAACCCGAGCTGCTGGTAAGCCGCGGACTGGAACGAGAGGCGGTGCAGCGGCGAGACCCCGAGCCGCTCGATCGCGTCGCGATGCTCGGGGGTGGCATAGCCGACGTGCTGGGCGAACTCCCAGCCGGGGTGGGTAGCGTCGGCTCGGCGCATATAGCGATCCCGGGTCTCCTTGGCGATGACCGACGCCGCGGCGATCGCGGCGCTCTTGGCGTCGCCACCGATCACGGCCCGCTGCTCGTGGCCGAGGCCGGCGACCGAGAACCCGTCGCTGAGGCAGACAGACCCCTGGCAGCAGACCCGCGAGAGCGCGTCGCGCAGCGCTGCCAGGTTCGTTACGTGTAGGCCGCGGGCGTCGATCCCCGGCGCGCACCGCGAGATCACCGCCACCTTGGCGGCGATCCGCAGGATCACCGGGTAGAGCTCGGCCCGCGTAGCTGCGGTGTGCTGCTTGGAGTCGTTCAGGGCGTGGAGCGCGCGGACCTCGGAGGGGCCGATCCGGTCGAGGTCGAAGAGGACGCCGGCGGCGACCAACGGCCCGGCCAGGCAGCCCCGGCCCGCTTCATCGGCGCCCGCCACGTAGCGGAATCCGAGCGAGCGGTCGAACGCGAAAAGCCGTCGCGCCGCCCGCTTGGCCTTCTTAGAGGGTGCCGATCCGGTCCGGCGGCCAGTAAGTGAAGAACGCGACCCCGATGACCCATTTGTCAGGGACCGGTCCCCAGAAGCGGCTGTCGTCCGAGGCGCCACGGTTGTCGCCCATCATGAAGTAATCCCCGGCGGGAACGACGATCGTTTTCGGGAAATTGCAGTTATCCGATGTGCCGCACGGCTCGATATACGAGTCGTTCTCGCGCACGCCGTTGCGGATCACGTGTCCGTTGACGATCGAGATCCGGTCACCCGGCCCGGCAACGACGCGCTTGATGAACGTCTGGCTGGACTCGGCTGCCGTCGGCCGGTCACAGGCCGCTGCATTGGGCCCACCTTCGCCACCCTGGGTGGGATTGCCGCATACCGGGTTCGGCGGATCGGCGCCCTTGGGCGGGTGGAAGACGACGATGTCGCCGACGCTGGGGTGGTCGATCAGGCGATTGGTGAGCACCCGCTGGCCGATCTGGAGCGTCGGGACCATCGACGGGCTGGGAATCCGATACGGCTTGACGATGAACGCCTGGATCAGCAGCGCCAGGCCCACGGCGATCGCCACGGTGAGGACCAGCTCGATCAGCGACTTGAGCATCGACTTCTGCGACTTGGTGTCGGGCGTCGCCACACCGTTCTCCTACAGGAAGCCGATCCGATCCGGCGGCCAGTAGGTCAGAAATGCCTCGCCGATAATCCACTTCTTGGGGACCGGGCCCCAGAAGCGGCTGTCTTCCGAGTCGGGTCGGTTATCGCCGAGCATGTAGTACTCGCCGTGCGGGATCGTGATCGTACCGGGGAAGTTGCACGCCGGTGCTCCATTGCACGGGACCGTGTAGGAATCCTTCTCGCGGACGCCATTTCGGATCACGTGGCCGTTGTCGATCGAGATGCGATCACCGGGCAATCCGACAACGCGCTTGACGAAGGTCTCCGAGGACGGCTGCGTGCCGGCAACGCCGCAGGGCCGCCTCGCATCCTGGCCGGCCGGATTCTGGCCCTCCTTTTGATCGGGGCAGCCGTCGGCGTAGTTCTTGGGGGGATGGAACACGATGATTTCGCCGACCTTCGGGGAGGTGAAATGGCTACCGATCCGATCGACCAGGATCCGCTGGTTGATATGCAGCGTCGGGAGCATCGATCCGCTGGGGATCCGATAGGGCTTCACGACGAACGCCTGGATCGCGAGAGCCAGACCGAGTGCAATTACCACGATCACGACGAGCTCGACCAGCGAGCTCGCCAGCGACTTCTTGGCCTGGGTCACACCTTCTCTTCGCCGGCGGGAGCCTCCTCGGCCGCCGGCCCGGGCTCCTCTGCCACCGTAGGGGGAACGGATTCGTCCGAATCATCGGACTCGGACTGCTCCTCCTCCGGCTGAACGCCTTCCTCTAAAGCGTCCTGCGTCTCAGCTTCCTCGGCGACCTCCGCGGCCGTGTCGGCCGCGTCCCCAGTTGCCTCGGGCTGTTCCACGTCCGTGGCGGTGGCCTCGGCGGTGTCCTGGTCGGCATCGAGCTCCGGCTCCTCGGCCTCCGGCCCGTACAGCAGTCCGCCGACAACGACCTCCTCGGGCCGGTTGGACCGGCGCTCGCGCACGCGGGCGCGCTTGCCCACCCGGCCACGCAGGTAGTAGAGCTTGGCGCGCCGCACGTCGCCTCGCGCGGCGATCTCGATCCGCTCGATCTTGGGCGAGTGCAGCGGGAACGTCCGCTCAACGCCAACGCCGAAGGACTGCTTGCGGACCGTGAACGTCTCGCGCGCGCCGTGTCCCTGGCGCTTGATCACGACGCCCTCGAACACCTGCGTGCGGCGTCGAGTTCCCTCGATCACCTGGAAGTGCACGCGCACCCGATCGCCGGCGTCGAACGTCGGTACCCGACGGAGCTGAGTGCGCTCCAAGCTGTCGATCACGGTGCTCATGGCAAGTGCAAGCGCCGGCCTCAACGGTGAGAGCCGTTGGCTAGAGGGCTTTGCGCACACTGTGCGAGGCCCCACCCGCGCGGGCGGCCTATGGTAGCGGACCGGGCTCGCGGCGAGATCTGCTCTGCTCGAGGCGCCATTCGCGGATCCGCGCATGGTGGCCCGAGAGCAGGATTTCCGGAACCTGCCAGCCGCGAAACTCCGCCGGGCGTGTGTAGTGCGGATACTCGGGCCCGCCCTCGAGCGCCGCGCTGAACGACTCCTCCACCGCCGAGTGCTCGTGGCCGAGGGCGCCGGGCTGCTTGCGGATCACGGCGTCGCACAGCACCATCGCTGCCAACTCCCCGCCGGCAAGCACGTAACGGCCGATCGAGAGCCGGTCGGTGGCGAAGTGTTCCAGCACCCGCTCGTCGAATCCCTCGTAGCGCCCGGAAAGCACGGTCAGCGCCGGCTCCCCCGCGAGCTCTTCGACCAGGCCCTCGTCCAGGACTCTCCCGCTCGGCGTCAGCGCGATCACCCGCCGCGCGGTGCGGAGCTCGACGGGGTCCTGGCCATAGTGCGCCCGCAGGGCCGCCTCGACCACGTCGACCCGCAGGACCATGCCCGCACCGCCTCCGAACGGAGTGTCGTCGACCTGGCCCGCGCTGAGCGGCGTGTGCTCGCGGTAGTTGACGAAGCCGAGCCGGAGGCCTCCGGCCAGCGCGTTGGTGACGTGGCGCTGTGATTGGAACCACGCGAACGCCTCCGGAAACAGCGTGAAGACGTCGATCTCGATCACCGCTCCCCCAGGAAGTCGAGATTGATTTCGATCTCGTGCCGCTCGACGTCAACGGAACGCACGGCGTCGCTGACGAGCGGAACGAGCAGATCGGCCTCCTCACCGGGGCGCTGCACCTCGAGCACCTCGCACGACGGAAGCGCCAGGAGCCGGCGGACGGTACCCACGGGTTGGCCCGCGTCATGGACGGTGCAGCCTTCCAGGTCCTCCGCCCACCATTCGTCGGGCTCGAGCTCAGGTGCTTCGGTGCGGGCGACGAACAGCTCCTCCCCCCGCAGAGCCTGCGCCGACGGGCGATCGTCGTACCCCTCGAGGCGGAGGATCAGGCGCTGGTCGGTGCCGGCCCGCCGGGTAATGCGCATCGTCTTTTCGCCAACGGCGACGGTCGCCCCGAGGCTCAGCAGCTGCGGCCGCGGCGCGCCGACGTGGAAGCTGCCGTCGAGACCGTGAGGGCTGCCGACCCTGCCGGCGAGCAGCCATCCCCGGTCCATAAAGCCGCTACTCGTCGACGATGTCGACGAAGACTCGGCGCTTGTCCTTGATGGAGGCGCTCTTGATGACCGTCCGCAGGGCGGCGGCAGTCCGGCCGCCGCGGCCGATCACGCTGCCGTAGTCGTCATCGCCGACGGACAGCTCGAGCACGATCGATCCGTCGTCCTCGCGCACCTCGTTCACTTCCACCTCGTCCGGACTCTCCACCAAGCCGCGGGCCAGGTACTCGAGCAGTTCCTTCATCTGGACGTGGTCAGCGGATGCCCTGAGTATGGAGCAGCTTGCGGACCGTTTCGGTCGGCTGGGCGCCGCGCGCGAGCCAGTCGCGCACCCGCTCCTCGTCGAGGACGATCGTCGAGGGGTTGGTCTGGGCGTTGTAGTGGCCCACCGTCTCGATCACGCGGCCGTCGCGTTTTGAGCGCTGGTCAGCGACGACCACCCGCCAGATCGGGTTCTTGCGGCCGCCTATCCGTGTCAGTCGAAGTCTTACCGCCATTTCGAGCGATGAGGTTAGCGTGGCTGGCGCGTGTGCGTCGCCGAGCCGCGTTCAGCGGGCCTGTCTCATCAGCGCGCCAAGGTCCGGCATCCGGCCCTGGGAGACCTGGCGCATGACCTTGCGCATCTGCTCGAACTGCTTGATGAGCGCCTTGACCGCCTGGACGTTCGTGCCCGATCCGCGCGCGATCCGAAGCCGCCGCGAGCCCTTGATCAGCTCAGGATGGCGGCGCTCCTGCGGCGTCATCGACAGGATGATCGCCTGGATGCGGTCGAACTCGCGCTCGTCGACCTTCACGCCGCGCAGCTCCTTGCCGAGGCCCGGGATCATTCCCAGCAGTGACTGCAGCGGCCCAAGCCGGCGGATCTGGCGAAGCTGATCGAGGAAGTCGTCGAGTCCGAACTCCTGCTTGCGGAGCTTGCGCTCGAGCTCGGCGGCCTGCTCATCGTCGTAGGCGCCCTGCGCCTTCTCGATCAGCGTCATCACGTCGCCCATCCCGAGAATCCGCTGCGCCATCCGGTCGGGGTGGAAGCGCTCGAACTGGTCGAGCTTCTCTCCGGTGGAGGCGAACAGGATCGGTTTGCCGGTGACCGCCTTGACCGACAGCGCGGCGCCGCCACGAGCATCGCCATCGAGCTTGGTCATGACGACCCCGTCGAACTGCACGACCTCCGCGAACTGCTCAGCCACGTTGACCGCGTCCTGGCCAGTCATCGCGTCGACGACGAGGAGGATGTCGTGCGGGTTCGTCGCCTTCTTGATGTTCGCGAGCTCGGTCATCAGCTCGGTGTCGACGTGCAGCCGTCCGCTGGTGTCGATGATCAGGACGTCCTTGCCCTCGCTCTGAGCGCGGTCGCGGGCCCAGGCGGCGATCTTGACCGGGTCTCGGTCGGTGCCCTGCTCATAGACGTCCGCGCCGGCCTGCGCCCCGACCTTTATCAGCTGGTCGACGGCGGCCGGGCGGTAGACGTCACACGCGGCGACAGCGACCGAGGATCCGTGCTCCTCCCGCAGATAGCGAGCGAGCTTGGCGGTGGCGGTGGTCTTGCCCGATCCCTGGAGCCCCGCCATCAGCACGACGGTCGGGGGGCGGGGCGAGAACGACAGCTCGCGCGCGGCGCCGCCCATCAGCTCGGTCAGCTCCTCGGAGACGATCTTGACGACCTGCTGACCGGGGTTCAGCTGACCGACCACGTCGGACCCGAGGGCGCGCTCCTTGACCGCGTTCGTGAAGCTCTTGACGACCTTGAAGTTGACGTCGGCCTCGAGCAGTGCCAGCCGGATCTCCCGCATCGCCGCGTTGACGTCGTCCTCGGTCAGGGTGCCGCGCCCGCGCACATCTGCGAGGGTCGCCTGGAGCTTCTCGGCCAGCGAATCGAACATGATCTGATTTCAGGCTACTGCGCCTAGGACTTGTTCCGGTCTGGGCTGTCCGGCGGCGGCACCTCGGCGACCGGCTGGTGCCGGTTTTTGCCGTTCTCCTTTACTCGGCCACGAGCGCCGTGGCGCCCCTGATCTCCAGGACTTGAACGCGCTTGCCCTTCTCGATGACCTCGTCCTCATCGTAGGATCGGGCAGTCCACACCTCGCCGTCGATCTTCACGCACCCTACCCCCTCATCGTTGATGATCCGCTCCAGCACGATCGCCTGCTTGCCGATCAGCGCGGCGGGGCCCGTCCTGAGCTGCGGCGGCATCTTCATGTGCGACTTCGCGATCGGGCGGACGATCGCCAGCGTCAGAACGGAGACCAGGACGAACACGACCCAAGATGCAATCCCGCCCGCGCCGACGGCGTCGGCCAGCGCGGCCAGCCCGGCCCCGAGGGCAAACGGTGCCAGGAAGAATCCGGTTGTGAGCATCTCGCCGATCCCGAACACAGCGGCGGCGATCAGCCACAAGATCCATCCCTGCATTTGTCCCGAGAGTACTTGCTGTCGCGGCTTTAGCTAACTAGCGCGCGAGCAAATTCGCTCGGCTCGAACGGGCGGAGGTCCTCGAGCTGTTCGCCCACCCCGATCAACTTCACCGGGATCCCGAGCTCGTGGGCGATAGCCAGCGCGATCCCGCCCTTCGCGGTTCCGTCGAGCTTGGTCAAAACCAGGCCGCTGACGTCGACGGTGTCTGAGAACAGGCGGGCCTGGCGCAGCCCGTTCTGCCCGGTCGTGGCGTCGACGGTCAAAAGCGTCTCGTGGGGCGCGTCGGGGATCTGCTTCGAAATCACGCGCCTGACCTTGCCGAGCTCGGCCATCAGGTCGTCCTGGGTGTGCAGGCGACCCGCGGTGTCGATGATCACGACGTCGGCGCCGTCGCGGCGGGCCACCGCGATCGCGTCGTAGGCAACCGCCCCGGGATCGGCGCCCGCCGCCCCCTTGACGAAGCCAACGCCGGCGCGCTCGGCCCACAGCTCGAGCTGCTCGACGCCGGCGGCGCGGAACGTGTCGGCGGCGCCCAACACGACGGACTGTCCGAGCTCCTTGCGCAGATGCCATGCGAGCTTTCCGACGGTCGTGGTCTTGCCGGTGCCGTTCACGCCAGCGACGAGGATCACGGTCGGCTCAGCGGTCAGATCGATCCGGTCATCGCCGGTGCGGGCGATGTCGGCCAGCAGCTCGGTCAGCCGGGCGGTCAGAGCCTCGCCGCCGGAGATCTGACCGCTGGTCGCCTCGCGCTCGAGTTGCTCGACGATCTGGGCGGTCGTCTGGGCGCCGACGTCGGCGTAGATCAAGGCCTCCTCGAGCCGCTCCCACGTCTCGTCGCTGAGATCCTCGAACAGCGTCGCCTGGATCTCGCTGGTCAGCGCCTGACGGGTCTTGCGCAGGTTCTCGCGCAGCCGCCGGAAGCGCCCCATCCGCCTCTCCTCCGTCGCCGCCGGAGCCTCCACCGGCGCCGCCGAAGCACCGTTGACGATGAACAGGTCCTGCCAGTCGCGAGCCATTGGGCGGGCGACGTTAGCCGATCTCGGTGTCGTGGCGAGTGGCGGGGCGCCGCTATGCGGCGACGTCCTCCGCGGGCAGCCGGCGCGAGATCACCTTCGAGATCCCGTCCGACCCCATCGAGACGCCGTAGAGCGAATCGGCGGCCTCCATCGTGCGCTTCTGGTGGGTGACGACGATGAACTGTGCCCGCTGCGCGTATTCGCGCAGGAGCGCCAGGAAGCGATCGATGTTGAGGTCGTCGAGCGCGGCCTCGACCTCGTCAAGGATGTAGAACGGACACGGCCGCGCCAGGAACACCGCGAACAGGAACGCGAGCGCGGTCATCGACTTCTCGCCGCCCGACAGCAAAGTCAGCCGCTTCATCTCTTTACCCGCCGGGGTGATCTCGATCTCGACACCGAGCAGGTCCTCCTCCGTCCCCTCCTCCACCGGAGCGTCAGCGTCGTCCGTCCCCTCCGGCTCGTCACTGTCCGGCGCTTGGCCGCCGAGCACTCGCGGCGGCCCCTCACGCTCGGTCACGAGTGTCAGGCGGCCTTTACCGCCAGGGAACAACTGCCCCGCCAGCTCCTCGAAGTTCCGCGCGGCGGCCTCGAAGGTCTCCTCGAAGGTCTGGCGGATCTGCTTGTCGGTGTCGGCGATCAGCCGCTCGAGCTCGCGTAACGCCGTCTCCAGGTCCTCGCGCTGTCGCTCGAGCTCCTCAACGTGCTCGACGGCGTCCGCGTACTCCTGCTGGGCCAGCGGGTTGACCGGCCCGAGCTGCTCGCGCCGGCGACCCAGGCGCTCCAGACGGGCCGCAATTGAAGCGCGCTCCTCGGCACCGAGCGGCTCGGTCGCCGGCACCGCCTCGAGACCCAACTTGTCGGCGAGCTGGCCCAGCTCCGAGCGGGCGTCGGCGACCTGGTCGCGAACGCGGTGAAGCCGGACTTCGGCGTCGGTCAAGACTTCGCTCTCTCGATGCAGCTGTGCGTGGAGCGCCGCCTCCTGCTGGGCACACTCCCGGAGCTCGGCGGCGACGTGCTCCCCCGCCTGACGGTCGGCGGCTAGGTCGGCGTCGAACTGCACGCGGGCTTGGGCGATCGCCTGGGCAGCTCGGTCCAGGGCGTCGATCAGCGCCGCCACGGGACCGGTCAGGGCCTCGTCGCGCGCGAGCAGGGCGCGCAGGCGCTCGATTCGGGCCTCCCGAGCACGGCGATCGCGTTCAGCGCGATCGAGCATCGCGCGCTCGGCGGCCAACTCGGCCGTCAACTGCGCGCGGCGTCCCGCGTTCGGTCCCTCGTCGGGCGCGCTGCGGCGCCGCTCGATCGCGGCCGTAATGCGCCGCTCCTCCTCGCCGGCCTCGTCCTTGGCGCCGACCGCCAAGCGGTGCTCCGCGATCGCCTCCTCGCGTCTGGCCTCGGATTCGGCGAGCGCGGCGACGTTGCGCTCTAGCGTGGCCGCCGCCTCGAGCTCGGCGCCGGCGGCAGTTTCGGTTGCGCGGATCAACCGCTCGCGGCGGTTGCGCTCCGCGAGCACCCGATCCTCGCCCGCGGCCGGAGACTGGCGGACCTCGCGGGCGCGGGCAGACCACACACGTCCACCCCTCGTCACGGCCACGCCGGCGAAAGAGTCGGGCACGTCTTCGAGCGCGTCGAGCACCCACACATCGCGCAGGAGCGCGCGGGCAAGCGAGGCGCCGGCGTCCGGGCCGCGGACGTGATCGGCGAGCAGCTCGGCCCCGGGGGCGGGCGCCGTCGCGGCCGCCGGCGGGGATTCTCCGGCGCCCGGTCCGCCCGGTCCGGCAACCAGGGCACGGCCGCCGTCGGCTCCGATCCGGTCGAGCAGTGCTCCCGCCGCCGTGCGGTCGGCTACGACCGCGGCTCGCAGCCGGCCATCGAGCGCCGCCGCCAGCGCGAGCTCGAACCCGGGGTCGACCTCGATCTGATCGGACAGTGTGTTGATCCCTCCGGGCACGCCCGCCTGGCTGCGAAGAAACTGGTTGACGGCGGCAAGCTCACCGCCGATACGGGCCGCCTCGCGCCTGGCGCGCTCGACGCCGCGCTCGGCCTCGCGGAGCTGATCGCGAGCCTGCTCGACGGCCTGCTCGGCCTGCTCACGGCGAGCGTGCGTGCCCTCGACGCGTCCGGCGCGGGTCGCGGTCTCCGCCTCGGCGGCCTCGAGCTGGCCGTTCAGATCGGCGAGTTGGCGCGCCAACTCGGCCTCCCGATCGCGATCGAGGGCCGCCAGCCCGGCCTCGAGCGTCGCGATCCGGCGATCGGCCTGCGGGTCGGGGGTGTCAGTGGCGGCCTCGGCCTGCGAGGACTCGAGCATCTTCTTGGCGCTGGCCAGGCGCTCCTCGAGCCGGGTCGCTGCCGCCCGCACTGCGTCGGCTCGGTAGCCGACCCGCTCGGCCGCCGACTGCGCGACGAAACACCGTCGCGAGAGCTCCTCGCGTTGGGCGCTGCGGCTGGCGAGTGCGTCCTCGGCCGCCTCGCGCCGCCTGGCGACGCCCTCGAGCTGGTGCTCGGTCTGCTCGCGTCCGGCCCTGGCCTTGGCCGCGGCCTCCTGAGCGCTCTCGAGCTCGAGCTCGCGCGAGCGGACGTCGTCGCCGACCAGCTCCCAGCGCGCCTCAGTCGATTGGCGCTCGAGCCGCTCATGGAGCTCGGCCGCCTCCGCCTGGCGCTTCAGCGGCCGCAGCCGGGAGCGCGCCTCACGCTCGACGTCGAGCGCCCGGTCGAGGTTCTCCTGGGTGCGAGCGAGCTTCAGCTGAGCTCGGCGCCGGCGCTTGCGGTGCTTGCCCAGACCGGCCGCCTCCTCGATCAGCAGCCGCCGCTCGCGAGGCTTGGAGGTGACGATCGATTCGACCCGGCCCTGGGAGATCACCGAGTGCATCTCCTTGCCGAGTCCCGTGTCCGAGAGCAGCTCGATCACGTCGACGAGACGGCAGCGAGCTCCCGCGAGGCGGTATTCGCCCTCGCCGCTGCGGTCGAGCCGGCGGACGATCGAGATCTCCGGCGCGCCGAGCCCGAGCACGCCGGCGCTGTCGTCGAGCACGAGCTCGACCTCGGCTGCCTTGCCGGCCTGGCGACCGGGCGAGCCCCCGAAGATCACGTCCTGCATCGACTGCCCGCGGACGGCGAGCGGCGACTGCTCGCCGAGCGCCCACAGCACCGCGTCGGTCACGTTCGACTTTCCCGACCCGTTCGGGCCGACAATCACGCTGACCCCGGGACTGAACTCCAGTCTGGTGCGCTCGGGGAACGACTTGAAGCCCTTCAGCGTGATCGACTTCAGGTACACGGTCGCCCCCTCGTCATGATTCTTCGAGCGCCTCCAGCGTTGACTGGGCCGCGTCCTGCTCCGCGTCTTTCTTGCTCCGGCCGGTCCCGCGTCCGACCTCGACCCCGTCGATCGTCGCGCTGATCGAGAACGTGCGGTTGTGGGGCGGTCCCTGCTCCTCGACCACCGAGTAGCTGACGAGCGCGCCCCGGCGCGCGAGCAGCTCCTGGAGGGCCGACTTGTAGTCGACCGGATGCTCGAGCGCGTCCTCGATCTCCGGCGCGAACGCCTCGACCACGGCCGTCGAGGTCGTCTCGTAGCCAAAGGCCAGGTAGCACGCCCCGATCACGGCCTCGATCACCGACGCGAGCACGCGCTCGGTCGAGACCAGCGCGTCGACGCTCGACGCCGCGGCCGGCGGCGCCGCGGCACGCAGCCGCTCGGGAACCCCCAACCGTTCCGCGACCGCCCGGCACGAACGTCCAGAGACAGCCTGCGCCCGGATCTTCGTCAGCCGGCCCGCTCCGAACCGCTCGGCCTCGAGCCGCGGATAGAGGTGGGCGGTCACGGCGAGTGACAGGACGCTGTCGCCCAGGAAGGCCAGCCGCTCGTAGGACTCCGACCGCCGCGTCGTCCACGAGGAGTGTGTGAACACGTTCCTCGCCAGGTCGTCGGGAAGCCGCTCGAGCAGGGCGGCAAGGGTCGCGCCGGAACGCTCGCGCCGGGTGCTCGTTCCCATGGCTCTGGCGCTCACTCAGGGTCAGAACCTTGGCTCGCCGCGGCCGATGGGGCTACACCGCTCGCGAGCACGAAGTCGACCGCCTGACCAACGGTCAGGATCTTCGCCGCCTCCTCGTCTGAGATCTTCACGCCGTAGGTGTCCTCGAGCTCCTGGACGAGCGTGTAGAGGTCGAGCGAATCGGCGTCAAGATCCTCCTTGAAGCGCGTCGACTCATGGACCCTGTCCGGATCCAGTTCGAGCTCGTCCGCCAGGTGCGCGCGGATCAGTTCGAAGACCTGCTCGCGACTCATCCGCCGGACAAGGTAGCCGTCGGCTCGGACGAGGGCGAGCCGTCGTCCGTGTCGGCGTGAACCGACCGAAGGGCTCCCGCCTGGACCAGGGCAGCGCGAGTACGCCCGATCACGTCCTCCTGGACGCCGCGCGCCGCCACCTCGACCGCGCGCGCGAAACCCCGCCGGGTGAACCGGCCGTGGGCGACGACGCCCAGCTGTCGCAGGCCCAGCATGTAGGCCCCGCCCGGGGTCTCGGGATCGATCTCCTCGCGCAGGCCGCGGATCGCAGGCGACAGGAGCCAGCCGCCGAGCTTGCCGCGGGTCGAAGTGAGGGCCGCGTCGCGGATCGCGCGCATCGTGCGTCCGGAGACGCCCTCGATCAGCTTCAGCGTGATGTTGCCCGTGAAGCCGTCCATCACGACGACGTCGGCAACTCCACCGGTGACCTGCGTCCCCTCGATGTTGCCGACGAAGTTCAGGCCGGTTCCGGCCTCACCCGCCAGCTGTTCGTGCACCGTGACGAGCTCGGGCGTGCCCTTGGCCGGCTCCTCGCCGTTCGACAGCAGCGCCACTCGTGGCGACGCGATCCCCATCACAGCCTGGGCGAACGCGGAGCCCATGTGCGCGAACTGCACGAGGTGTTCGGGCCGGCACGTGACGTTGGCTCCGACGTCGAGCAACAGGACCGGCGCGGCGCCCGGCATCGGCACGGGCAGAGCCAGCGCCGGCCGGTAAATGCCGCGGTCGCGGCGGAGGTTGAACAGCCCGGCGGCCAAGGCGGATCCGGTCGAGCCGCCCGAGACGAGAGCCTGAGCGCGCCCTTCGGCTACTGCCCTGGCTGCCTGGACGATAGATGCCTCGGGCGTCGATCGGACCGCATACGCCGGGTCGGCCGCCTTCGCGATCGAGATAGGAGCATCGATGACCTCGACTCCGTCACCGACCGAGTGGATCTCCGAGGCCGGACCGAATAGGAGCACGCCGATTCCCTGCGCGGCGGCACGCGTCGCGCCCTCGGCGACCTCCTGGGGCCCGAGGTCGGCCCCGCCCGCGTCCACGGCGACGGTGACCATGCGCGCGGCGTCAGAGCGTGGGGTCGTCAGCGCCCAGAGCGATCACTTCGCGGCCCCTGTAGTGACCGCAGACCGGACAGACACGGTGCGGAAGCCGGGGGCTGTGGCACTGGGGGCACGCGTTGTAGGTCGGCGCGCTTACCTTGTGCTGAGCGCGGCGCTGGGATGTGCGCGCGTGAGATTGCTTCTGCTTCGGAACGGCCATTGTTGCGATGAGGTTACTCGAACCGCAATTCCGACAGCTTCGCCCAGCGCGGGTCCGGCTGGCGCTCGTGCCCGTGATCGGGTCCTGCTGAGTTGAGATCGACGCCGCAGATGGGGCATAGACCGGCGCAGTCGACCCGGCACAGCAGCGTCGACGGGAGCGCCAGCGCCAAGGCGTCGCGCGCCCACGCATGGATGTCGAGTACCCCGCCCACGACGTACGGCGACTCGAGCTCCTCGCCCTCGCCCGGCAGGGAGACCTCGCGGGCGTCGACGCTGAACACCGGCGTCGCCGGCTCGAGGCAGCGCATGCACGGACCGGCGAGCGTGGCGTCGAACCGAAGGCGTAGGGCGTAGCCGTCGCCGGTCGTCCGCGACACCTGGAGATGACAGGGCACGAGTGGCGGCTCGGCGGAATACTGCTCGCCGCCAAGTACGAACGGGTCGATCGCCACCGCCAGCTGCAGGCGGCGCGCCTCGCCCGCGCTGAGGTGCAACCCCCCGAGATCGAACGTGTCAGTTCGGAGGGACATCGCCACCTGAGATTAGCGTCGGTGGCGCGGAACTCTCTCCAAGGTGGCGACACACGCGGGGGCGAAGTCGGGATCATTGGCGAGATGTCCTCGTGGTTTCGCACCTACGGCTTCGCCGACGTCCTCGACAACCTCTTGATCGGCTCCTATCCGCTCGACGCCGAGGATGTGGCGCTGCTCCAACGGGCGGGCATCGAGCGGGTCCTGAACCTGGTCGAAGACTCGGAGTACGAGCCCGGCGAGCGCGACGCGGTCCTGGCCGCATACGCCGCCGCCGGGATCTCCGAGCGGCGCATGCTGTTCACCGACTACGCCGGCCTTCCCCCGGACGAGGTCGAAGCCGCAGTCAGCATCCTGTCTGGCTGGCTGAACGAAGACGGCCGCACCTACGTGCATTGCCGCGCCGGCTGGCAGCGCTCCCCGGCGATCGCCGCCGGGGCAATCGCCCTCCGCGACGGGATCGACGTCGACGAGGCACTCGCGTACATCCATGAGCGCAAGCCCTCGGCGGATCCTCTGCCCCAGCAGCGCGAGGACTTGCGGCGGTGGTGGGAGGAGCGGGATCCGGAGTCCTGAGGCTCGGTGGTGGGCCGTGGTGGGGGGTGCGGCGGTGGCGGCTACTCGGCCGCCCGCAGGCGCCGTGCGTTCAGCTCGAGCGGCAGCTGCTCGTCGACGAGCTCATCGGGTATGTCTGTGACGTGGACGGTGCGTGCGCTGAGCGAGACCTGTTCGATCTCGGGAAGATCCCGGCCCTCGGCGACCGCGCCGTGCTCGGCGAACCGCCGCGCCCCAGGAACGACGCGCGCCTCGTATGAGCCGACCGTCTCGTTGTAGGCGGACACGGCGCTGTTGAGGCGCTTGCCCAGGGTCGAGAGCAGGCCGGACAGCTTGACCAGGCGCGTGTGCAGCTCGCGCCCGAGCTCGGAGATCGCCTGTGCCGACTCCGCTACGCGTTCCTGTTGCCAGCCGTAGCCGACCGCGCGGAGCATCGCCAGCAGCGTCGTCGGCGTCGCGATCAGCACCCGCTTGGCCATCGCTTCCTCGATCAGCGTCGGATCGGCCTCGAGCGCCGCCCCGTAGAGATGCTCGCCTGGCAGGAACAGCACGACGAAGTCGGGCGTCGAATCCAGCCCCGCCCAGTACGCCTTGTCGGCGAGCGTCTTGACGTGCTTGCGGAGCAACCGAGCGTGGTCGCGGAGGTGGCGCTCACGCTCCTCGTCGTCGCGGGCCTGGTAGGCGTCGAGCACGCCCTGCAGCGGCGCCTTGGCGTCGACGACGACGTGCTTGCCCGCCGGGCATCCGCACGATCAGGTCCGGTCGCAGCGTCACGTCGTCACCGCTGAACGAGGACTGCTCGAGGAAGTCGCAATGGCGGACCATCCCCGCCAGCTCGACGACGTTGCGAAGCTGCATCTGCCCCCATTGGCCGCGCGCATTGGGCTTGCGCAGCGCGGTGACGAGCGCGCCGGTCTCGGTGCGCAACTTCTCGCCCGTCTCGGTCAGGGTACGCAGCTGCGCCTCGAGCCGGCCGCGGGACTCCCGGCGCTCCTGGTCGAGTTTCAGCAGCTGTGTGTCGACGCGGCCGAGCTGCTCTTTGAGCGGGGCCACGAGCTGCTCGACAGCCTGCTGGCGCTTGTCGAGATCGCCCTTGGCCTCGACCTGTGCGGTCTGGAGCTGGGCGCGGGCCATCTCCGCGAGCTGCGACATGCTCGACTGAAGCGCCTCGGCGCTCAGCGCCTTGAACGATTCCGACAGCCGCCCCTGCGCGTCGCTCAGCGTTTGCAGCCGCTCCTGGGCGAGCGTCCGCTCGTGGTCGAGGTCGGCCTGCGCCTTGATCAGCTGCTCGCTCGAGTTCGCCGGCGCGGGCCGCCTGTTCCGCCAGCGACCGAACGCGGGCGCGGGCCGCCATGGCGACCAGTCCCGCGCCCAGGAACAGTCCTATCAGCAACCAGAGTGCAGTCATCACGAGCCGAGGATGGCGGTGGCGGCGGACGGAACCGGCAGCTTGCAAGAATCGGTGCAATGAGCGCCGACGTCATTCGCCGCCGGATCGTGGTTTATGGCCATGTCCAGGGGGTTTTCTTCCGGGACTCGGTCCGCCGGCGGGCTGTGGAGACGGATCTGGCGGGGTGGGTCTGGAACCGTCCTGATGGGGCGGTCGAGGCGGTGCTCGAGGGAGCGCCGAATGCGGTTGAGCGGCTGGTCAGGTTCTGCGAGACGGGGCCGCGGCACGCCGAGGTGGCGCGGATGGACGTGGCGGAAGAGCAGCCAGAGGGGCTGGGTGGGTTTGAGGTGAGGTGACGGCGGGGTTGGGTGGGGCGCCTCCCCCGCCGAGTTTGTCCTGCCACGCAGGTTTTCGGGGCCTCAGGATGCCGCGACCGGACACGAACCCGCCCCCTTCCCCCAGCAAAAGCACTCGCGCCACCGGCACCAGCCCGCGGTCGGCTCGGTTTTTCGCTACGAGGGGGTTTCGACGATGCATGGCGCGCCAACTCCGCGCCGGGTCCCGAGGCGCGGCGTGCTGTGCACGAGGAGTGTGCTCGACACGCCACGGCCCCAACCCCGCCGCCGAGATTGGCGTGTCATCCACCATTTGAGGCCCGCGATCGCACCCAACCTTCCCCCCTCCCAGCTAAAGCACTCAGGCGACGGCCATCGCCCCCGCCAGCGGCCCAGCTCCGCCACGCCCCGCCTCAGCCCAGCGCCAGCGGATGCCTCATGTACCGACCCGCCAGGCGGTAGAACAGCCCGCCATCGGTCTGGGCGCTGGTCGTGCCGGCCGCGCCGCCACCGAACAGCAGCCCGATCACGCCGGCGTTGCGCGTGGCGCGGAGGTGGGCGCGACCGCCGGCGCCGAGCCACCACTGGACGCGGTTGTCGCGGAACTGGCCCCAGGTGTTGTTGAGGAACGTGTTTCCGAGCGGGAGCTGCCAGAGCACGACAGGCTGGTGGGTGCGGCGGGTGAAGCCGGCGATGTAGGCGTTCTCGCGGCGGAAATTGGCGGGACCCCACCAGGTATTGGGGTTGCCCTCGATCACCTGGTAGAAGCCGGCGTCCCGATCGGTGATGTCGGTGAACACCATGTTGAAGTGGGCGTGGAGCGACCGATAGAACGCCGCGGAGCGGGCGGCCAGGGCGTCCATGTGCGCGAGCGAGGGCTTCGAGTAGGTCGGGTCCTCGCCGGTCCCCCACACGCTCAGATGCCAGGCCAATGCGACGTGAGGAGCGAGCCGGTTGCGCAGCGCGATCAGGTGGTGGGCGAAGGCACGGGCGAGGGCGGCCGCGTGCGCCTGCTCGAGGTAGCCCCACAGGTCGGGCTCGATGTGGATGACCACGAGGTGGTTTCGGGACGCGGCGCTCACGCGGTGCAGGAGCAGCGAGAAGTCGGCCCAGTAGGCCTGCATGGTGGCGGGGTTGCGGAGGTTCGAGAGGTCCTTCTGAAGCTCGTCCGAGCCGACGGCGGGCTTCGATTGGAGCAGCTGGTAGTAGCTGAACACGGGGATCATGTGGGCGGCGATCGACTCGCGCACGTACATCGACGCGAACGTCCCGTCCGGATTCCACGTCGCCCATCCGGAGCCCGTGTTGACGCCACCCGAGAGGTACTGATAGCGGACATCGAGCGGGACGCGATGATGCAGCTTCTGGCCGTCGCCGGGCGAGTCGCTCAGCCCGAGCGCGACGTGGTGCGGCCAGCCCAGCGGGATCGCCGCCAGCGACAGCAGGACTGAGACCCAGCGCCGCATCGAGGTCAGCATCGACCCTCTGCCGGACGGGCTTTAGTCAGGCGGCGAGGGCGTCGATCAGGACACTTCGGCCGGCTCGTCCTTGCCGGCCAAGCGGTCTCGACCGCGCTGCACGGCCGCGATGAACTTGGTCAGGTTCACCTCGAGCGTGTTGAGGATCTCGTCGGCGTAGTCCTCGGCGCCGAGCCGGATCTCCCGCTCGCGGCCGCGCGCATCCTCGATGATGTCCTCGGCGGCGCGTTCGGCCTGCTTGGTGATCTCCTCCTCGGAGATCAATCGCTCCTGGCGCTCCCGCGCCTCCTTGACGATGCGCTCCGCTTCGCGCTTCGCCTCGGCCAGCATCTCCTGGCGCTCCTTCACGATCCAGCGCGCCTGCTTGATCTCCTCCGGGATCGTGGCGCGCATCTGGTCGAGAATGTCGTAGATCTCTTCCTTGTCCACACGCACCTGATCCGTAAGCGGAACGGGCTTGGCGTTGTGGACGAGATCGTCCAGCTTGTCGATCAATACAAGGACGTCCATCGCAGAACCTCTGTTTCGTCAGCGGTGGAGCCGTTCCTTCAACGCCTCAGCGACCTCATCGGGCACCATGTCGTCGATGGTTCCGCCGAACGTTGCCAGCTCCTTTACACCGCTGGATCTGATGAAACTGTACTTGGGTGAGGCCATCAGGTACACGGATTCGATATCCGGTGCCTGCCGGCGGTTGAGCTGATTCATCTCCAGCTCGTACTCGAAGTCGGAGATT
This sequence comes from uncultured Solirubrobacterales bacterium, assembly GCA_963773165.1. Classification (GTDB taxonomy): domain Bacteria; phylum Actinomycetota; class Thermoleophilia; order Solirubrobacterales; family Solirubrobacteraceae; genus Palsa-465. The sequence continues at coordinate 214,402 of CAVZAK010000032.1, read as the reverse complement.
GCGCGCAGCCCCTTCACGATCGCCTTGGCACCGCGCTCGTGGGCGAACTGGACGACCAGGATGCTGAATGGCTCGACGGTGACGTTGTCGAGATCGTTCGTGGCGTTCTCCACAAACCTGACCCGCTCCTCGGCCGTGAACAACGTCCCCCCCTTGCGGACGGGGAGGTTGACGACCGCGACGATCACCTTGTCGAACATCGCGGCGGCGCGCGAGATCACATCCACGTGACCGTAGGTGACCGGGTCGTAGGAGCCGGGGCAGATCGCAATTCGGTTGTCAGGGGCCATAGATTCGGATCAATGTGTCGCCGTAGCGGCGGTCCACCAGCAGCGGGAGTTCGAGGTCGAGTGGCGCTCGCCGGTCGCTCTCAACGACAACTCGGGCTTGTGCAGCGAGAACGGGCGCCACCGAGGTCGACAGCTCCCGTCCGAGAGCGCTCGGTTGGTGGTATGGGGGATCGAGGAACACGAGATCGTATTGACGCTTGGCCGCCCGTGCCCTCTCGAGGAACACCGAGGCCCGCTGGCGCTGCACATCGCCGACCACTCCGAGCGCGCTCAGGTTGCGTTTGATCGCCGCCACGGCGGCCGCCGAGGAGTCCACGAGCGTCGCCTCGGCGGACCCTCGCGAGAGCGCTTCGATCGCGAGCGCGCCGGAGCCGGCGAACAGATCGAGCACGCGTTCGCCCTCGACGTCTCCCAGGATCGAGAACACGGCCTCGCGTACCCTGTCGGCGGTCGGTCTGGTGTCCTGACCTTTCGGTGCGACCAGCGGCCGCCCGCCAAACTCGCCGCCGATGACTCTCACGCCCGGATCGGCGCCCGCGCCTCGGCGCCGTACACGAGCACCAGCGCGTCCGCGAGCAGGGCGTTCTCGGGCGAGGTCATCTCCGGATCCTCCGAGGTGACTCGCTCCGCGTGACCGCGCGCCCGCTCGAGCAGCTCCGCGTCCCGGGGCAGCTCAGCCACCCGGAACTGCGCGAGTCCGTGCTGACGGGTGCCCACGAGCTCGCCCTCGCCCCGCAGCTCGAGGTCGATCTCCGCCAGCCGGAAGCCGTCGCCGTGGTCCGCCAGCGCCTTCAGCCGCGGAGAGTCCTTGGAGCCGAACAGCAGGCAGAGGGACGGATGGGTCCCGCGGCCGATTCGCCCCCGCAGCTGGTGGAGCTGCGAGATGCCGTAGCGCTCGGCATCCTCGACCAGCATCACGGTCGCGTTCGGGACGTCGATCCCCACCTCGATCACCGAGGTGGCGACGAGCACGTCCGCCCCGCCCGACGCGAATCGCTCCATCGCCGCCTGCTTGTCCCCGGGCCTTAGCTGACCATGCAGCAGCACGACGTCAAATCCGCGGAGCTCGCCGTTGCGCAGCCGCTCGAACTCGACCGTCGCAGCGCGGGCCTGGAGCAGGTCCGACTCCTCCACGAGCGGGCAGACGACGAACGCCTGGCGCCCTGCTTTGAGCTCCTCGCGGATCCGGTCGTACGCCCTGGCCCGCTCCCGCTCGGTCGAGCAGACGTGCGTCCTGATCGGCTGGCGGCCGCGCGGAAGCTCGCGCAGCACCGTGAGATCGAGGTCACCGTAGCCCGCCAGCGCGAGCGTCCGCGGGATCGGCGTGGCCGTCATGTGGAGAGCGTGTGGCGCGCCGTCGGAGCTCGCCTTGGCATCCAGTGCGGCTCGCTGCCTGACCCCGAACCGGTGCTGTTCGTCGACGACGGCGACCGCCAGCCGGGCAAAGCGGACGGACTCCTCGATCAACGCGTGGGTGCCGACGATCAACGACAGCTCACCGGTCGCGAGCTTCGAGAGCAGATCGGCACGCCGGCGCGTCGGCGTCGACCCGGTGAGGAGGCCGACCGGCACGAGCTCCCCGGGCAGCAATGATTGGATCGTCGCAAAGTGCTGCTCGGCGAGGGTCTCGGTCGGCGCCATCAGAGCGCCCTGGAATCCCTGCTCGATCGCCCGCAGGATCGCGAACAGGGCTACAACGGTCTTGCCCGATCCGACCTCGCCCATCAGCAGCCGCTGCATCGGGCGCTCCTGCGCCAAGTCGTCGTCGATCGCCTCGAGCGCCCGCAGCTGGTCGCCGGTCAGCGGGAACGGCAGCAGGGTCGACAGCCATCGGGCCGTCAGCTCACGCTCGCCATCGAGCAGCGGCGCGACGGCCTCGCTGCGTCGCAGCCGTCGCCGGCGAAGCAGCGCCAGCTGAGCGAGCAGCAGCTCCTCGAACGCGAGCCGGCGACGCCCGAGCTCCTGATCGCCCTGATCACGTGGGAAGTGGGCGGCGCTGAGCGCGCCTGCGCGATCGGGCAGCCGCTCGCGGACTCGCACCGGCGCCGGCAGCGGCTCGACCGAGTCCCTCATCGCCCCGGCGTGGATCCCGACCAGGGCGAGGATCTGCGTCGATGACAGGCCCTCGGTGGCCGGGTAGTGCGCCACCGCATCGGTCCCGGTGGCCGCCTCGGAGGTCCTGGCGTGACCCTGTACGCGGAACCGGTTCCGCGCCTCGAACTTCCCGTGGAGGACGAGCCGCGTCCCCGCCGGGTACTTCTGCACGAGCCACGGCTGGTTGAAGAACGTGGCCTTCATCGCGCCGGTGTCGTCGGCGACGGTCGCCTCGACCAGCGGTCGCATTCCCCGGCGTCGCACCGGCCGCGACGAGATCGTTCTGACCTGCACCACCACCGTGGCGCTCTCCCCGGCCACGAGCTGCGCGACGGCTCGCGCCTCCCGCTGGTCTCGGGGCAGATGCGCCAGCAGGTCGCCGACCGTATGCAGCCCGAGGACTTCGCGCCGCATGCTCGGCCTTGGGGCCCTCGAACTCCAGCCGCGTCGACAGCCGGGATGGGCGGGGGTAGGAGACCGGCGCGCTCTGAAGCTCGTCACCATCGAGCGGACGGGAGCTGGCGAAGGCTGTCGCGGTCATTGATCGCGCGGATGATGACCGCGGCCGGTCGCTTGACGTGCGCGGTCTGCCTTGCGCGGACTCGGGACGTTGTTCGCGTCTCCTATTTAGGAGACCTTGCCCTTACGGGTGCCCGGCGGCAAGACGAACGGCGTCCCGCCCTTGCCGGCGAGCGCGATCGAGGCCTTGAGGCCGGCGGCCGCGAACGTCAGGATGCCCGTCGGATGGCGTCCGTGGACGGTCGCGGTCACGAAGGCGATCCCCGCGCGCGAGCTCGAGAAGTGCAGCGACATGTGGCTCTTGGACCGCTTCAGGTGCGGGCAGCGGAGCTTGATCACGATGTTGCTGACGGGCGGCGGCACGCGGTAGACGCCGGTCTCGAAGGCGGCGCCCCCGGACGGCGCGGTGCAGCCGGAGTGGCTCGCGGTGACCCGGTAGAAGCCCGGCAGCGTGTCCCACCCGAACGTCCCCAGCGAGTCGGTCCGATCGGGATTGCGCCGGTTCGACGGCGACATCACGGTCGAGCCGTTCGGCACCTGTGCGAAGGTGCCCGAGGCGCTCAAGGAGCTGAGCAGCACGACTTGGGCACCTGCGAGCGGGATCCCGGTAGAGCTCTGCACGATCCCCGACGGGTCGTAGTAAGCGTTGCCCTTGCGCTTGCGCTGCTTCTTGACCTTGCCGTGCTTCTTGGACTTGATCTTGATGTGCTTGCCCTTCGCCTTGACCTTCGACTTCGGCTTGGACTTCGCCTTCGCGGTCACCGCCTGCAGGTCCTGCGCGGTGCCGGGCCCGTCGAGCTCGGCATAGGACTCGTCGAGCTCGATCGTCGTGGGGCCGTGCGTGGTGCCGCTCGGCGATGACACGTTCGCCTGCACCACCCGGCTCGTCGGCGGTACTGGAACAGGATCGGCACGCCCGATTGTCCGGATGCCGGGGCACCGATTGTGCCCGCGGACCCGCCGCCGACGTAGCTGACGTCCGGGTTGGGCCCGCTGGTCGGGTCGGGGTAGTCGCCGACCACGGTCGGGTTGCCGCCGGCGCCGTAGTCGACCAGCAGCACGAGGCTGCCCGATGCGATCGTGCCGCCCGTGCTGACACCCGTGTTCGACACGGCCGCCGTCGCGAAGTAGGCGATCTCCGTTCCGGCCGGTTCCGGCGGGAGGTCCGGGGCGAAGGTCATTGAGAACGGATGGCGGTTGCCGAACACGGGGATCCCGCCATGGCTGACGCCGAACTCGCTCGAGAACGTCAACGAGCTCGGGAGCGGCGCCGGCGCGGTCAGCGTGAAGTTCTCGGTCTGGTCGCCGAGCGCGATCTGGAGTGACGCCGAGCCTCCGTACAGGCTCGACGTCGGCGGCGTGACGACGAACAGCCACGCCCCTGGCGTCAGGTCCATCGAGTACGTGCCGTCGGCTCCGGTGGCAGCCTCCTCGCACGGCAGCGAGGCGATCGGGTTCGAGAAGTTCTCCTGCGGGCAGGCCTCGACGTCCGGCGCCGGCGACCGGCGGCGAGCCGGGCTGGCTGCCGTTGACGACCTGGCCGGTGAGCGTGCCGAGGTTCACGCCGGACCCGTCGAGCGACACGGTCTGCGGGCTGTCCGAGGCGTTGTCGGTGAACTTCAGCGTCGCGCTGCGATCGCCTGCCGCCGTCGGCTTGAAGTCGAGCCTGACCGCACAAGTGCCCGAGGCGGGGACCGACGGGACACACGTGTCGCTGACGATTGAGAAGTCGGCCGCGCCGGCGCCGGTGATCGTCGGCGAGACGTTCAGCGTCTCGGTGCCCTGATTGGAAAGCTCGACCGTCTGCAGCGTGCTCCTCTGCGCCAGCCGGACTGTGCCGAACTCGAGCCGCGTGATGCTGAGCGCCACCTTCGGAGGCGAGCCGCTCCCCTGCGTCGGAGTGACGGCGTTGGAAGGGGCGGAGGTGGCGAAGTAGTTCGTGCCGGCGCTCGAAAAGACAGCTTGCACCTGGAACGTGTACGACGTTCCGTTTGTGAGGAAGTTCACGGTCGTGTCCGTCGCCGTCGAGTGGGTGTCGACCGGTGTCTGCGCCGTCGAGCCGATGTAGGGGGTGACGATGTAGTCAGTGATCGTCGCGTTGGCGGGGATCAAGGCGGGCGCCTGCCACGACACGCTCGCGCTGACGTTGCCGGCCGTCGCGGTCACCGCGGTCGGAACCGGAATCGTGTTGGTCGCGGCCGGCAGGTCGGACGAGGTCGCGACGGTCAGCGCACTCGAGAACGGCGACGGGTTCTGCACGTCCTCGATCGTGATCGTGATCGCGTCGCCGGCGGGGACGGCGAACGGAACGTACACGTCGACGACGTTCTGCCCGACGCCGCCAGGACTGACAGTGAAGCTCGCCTGGCTCGCCGAGTGCGACCCGTCGGCGACCTGGTAGCGGGTCGAGCTGTCGGACGGGAACACGGTCCCGGCCGGGGCGGTCAGCCGGACGAACCCGGGCTGAGGGCCGGCGGATGCAACGACGTCGCAGTAGTCGGGATTGCAGTACGCCAACGCGTTCGTCGTGGTCAGGCCGACGATGTACCCGACAGCGGTCGCGCCGGCGGTGGCGTCGGTCACAGCGGAGCTGACCGCGGTCGGTGCGCTCGACGAGCCGATCGGGAACGCAACCGGCGCAGGCGGGGCCGGATCGGACGAGGTCAAGACCGAGAACGTCGCCGAGGCGTTCGGCGAACTCGGGTTGGCGACGCGGTAGGCATCGATCTCGACGTGATCGCCGGCGTTGATCGCAAAGGGCATGTAGACATCGACGACGTTGCTCTGCGCCGACCCAGGCGCCAGCACCACCTGGAACGGGGCGTGCGACCGGCTCTGGGTGGAGTCGCTCACGTCGTAATCCGCTCCGTTGGACGACAGCACCGTGCCGGCCGGCGCGATCAGCTGCACGAAGCCGTCCAGTTGACTGAATGTGTCGGGCAGACACGCACACAGCGGATTCGTCGCCACGAACTTGACCGCGTCCAGGACCTGCGATGCACCGGCCTCCGGAGCATTCGTGCTTGCCGAGAACCCCGAGACCGGCGTCGGAGCGCTGATGACGAACGGTACCGGCGCCGGCGCAGCCGGGTCCGAGGAGGTCGAGACAGAGAACGTCCCATCGCTGACCGCCGAGGGCGGGTTGTCGTTGCCATAGAAGTCGATCTCGATCTGGTCGCCGGCGTTGATCGCGAACGGCACGTACACATCGACGATGTTGGGCTGAGCGCTCCCATGGCCCCCCGAGACAAAGTACGCCCCCCCCGACTGGCTCCGGGCCGCCACCTTCACCGTGTACTCGCTGGCAGAGGCCGACAGCGACGTGCCAGGCGGTGCGGTCAGCTGCACGAACCCGGGTTCAAGCCCCGCGCAGAAATCAGGGTCGCAGGGTGCAATTGGATTCTTTGCAGTCAACTTGACCGTGTACACCACCCGCGTGGCGCCGGCGGAGAACGTGTTCGCGGTCGCCGACACGCCGGCAACCGAGCTGGGCGCCGTGATCGGGAACGCCACCGCCGCCGGCGCGATCGGGTCCGACGACGTCGACACCGAGAGCGTCTCGGAGCCCGTGTGAGTGCTCGGATTGGCTACCTCATACGCGTCGATCTCGACCTGATCGTCCGCCTTGACCGGGAACGGAACGTACACGTCGACGACGTTGCTCTGGGCTCCGTCCGGCCCGACGACGACCTGCGCCGCGGCCGTGTGATTCGTCCCGTCGATGACGTCGTACTCCCCGTTGAGCGCGTTCGGATCTGCGGAGAACACGGTGCCCAGCGGAGCGGTAAGCCGCACGAACCCTTCCTGGCCATCGCAAGCGTCGGGATTGCAGGCGGCCAGTCCCGTCATCGCCGTGAGCTTGACCTTGGCTAGGACCTGCGACGCCCCCGCCGAGGTGCTGTTCTCGCTTGCCGAGACGCTTGACACCGAGCTCGCCACGGAGATCGGGAACGGGGTCGAGACCGCTGTGGTATCGGACGATGTCGACACCGAGAGCGTCCCCGCCGCGTTCGCCGAACTCGGATTCGTGACGACATAGGCGTCGACCTCCACCTGGTCGCCAGCGTTGATCGCGAAGTTCGTATACACGTCGACGACGTTGCCTTGTCCGGACTTCACCTGGGTCGAGAGCGCCCCGTCGGAGTTCTGTGCTCCGTCGACCACCTGGTAGTCCTGGTAGACGCCGCCGCCATTGCGGCCCTGCGACGAGAACGCCGTGCCCGCCGGCGCCGTCAACTCCACGAATCCGGTCGATACCGGGATCGCGGTCTTGGCCGTGAACTTGACCGTGTAGACGACCTGCGTCGCATCGGCGGACATGCTGTTGGCGGTCGCGCTCACGCCGGTGACCGAGCTCGCCAGAGCGAGACCGGGAGCGACAATCGCGAACGAGGCAAAGACGACGACCAGCGCCGAGGCGCGCCGTGCGCTCGCAAGCACCAGCCCGATGCCCCGTCTTGCCGTCACGATCCCACCCCAGCTACGGCCACCGGCCGTCGCTGTCAAATTCAGACGCGACTGAGCTTACGCGCTAATGACCCGGTTCGCATCAATGACCCTCATTCAGATTACGCCCGGCTCGAGCGTGCGCCGCGCTGCTCGACGTCTATTTGCCCTTTGGTCCCCGGATCGTCAGCCACGCCACTACTCGGCCGAGAGCAGCCACCAGTAGCTCTGCTGGCCGCCCTCGCTGAGCTCGAACTCGACCTCGCCGGCGGCCAGCGCCTGGACGGTGCCATCGTCGAGCGGGGCCTCCGCACCGCGCAGGCAGGTGATGAGCTCGGCGTTCTCGGCAAGCTGCTCGAGCACGTCGCGCAGGGTTTCCCGCGGCTGACCCCACGCCACGATGCGCTCGTCGACGAAGCCGACGGCGTCGCCTTCGCGGAACCGCCCCTGCGCATCGTCCCGGGCAGCGGGCGCGACAGCGCCGGTCCGGACGCGCTCGAGCGTCTGCTCCATCGCCGCCCCGTTCTCGACCGCGCTACGAGCGGGGTCGAGGCCCACGGCCGCCGCGAGCCCGGCCTGCTGCGAGCGCGAGGGAACGACTCGGACCTTCTTCTCGGAGAGATCGGCGGCGCGTTCGGCCGCCATCAGCACGTTGGGACTGTTCGGCAAGACGACGACCTCCTCTGAGGGGACCGCGTGAATCGCGGCCAGGATGTCGTAGGTCGAGGGGTTGAGCGTAGGCCCGCCGTCGAGCACACGGACGCCGAGGCTCTGGAACAACGCCAGCATCCCGTTCCCGCTCGTCACCGCCAGCGCGCCACACAGGTCCGGCCCGCGCGGCGCGGCGAGACGCTCGTCCCGGTGCCTGACCTGCACGTGCATGTCGGCCACGTCGAGGTGAGACACGAAGCCGCTCTCGGCGAACACGGCCGTGGCGGCGTTCGGGTCGTCGGTGTGGACATGGACCTTGAGTGTCGTCTGATCGCCCACGACCAGGACCGAGTCTCCGAGCTGCTCCAGCGCGAGCACGTGGCTACGTGGCTCAAGGCCGCTGCCGCTGACCGCGAAGTTCGTGCAGTAGCGATACGTGCTCGAGGCGTGCTGGGGATGAGTCACGCGTGCCGCGACCTGATGCTCGAGCGGCGGCGGAGAGGTTCCTCTGAGAGCCCCGATCATCCCCGCGAGCAGCACCGTCAGGGCATAGCCTCCGGCGTCGACCACACCCGCCTCGCGGAGCACGGGCAGCAGATCGGGCCCGCGCTGGACCGACTCCTGGCCGGCATCGAGCGCCCGCTCGATCACCTCGGCGATCACGGCGTTCTGCTCCTCGTTGCCGGCCTCAGGCGCGAGCCTCGCGTCGGGCATGTGCGCGAGGTCGGAGGCGACGCGGTGAGCCATCTCGCGAACCACGGTGAGGATCGTCCCCTCGGCCGGATCGCGGACCGAGCCGTACGCCTGATCGGCGGCGCGTGCCAGGGCGGCCCCGATCAGCACCGGGTCGACGAGCTCGCCGGGCCGGCTCGCGAGTTCCTCGGCGGCGCCACGGATCAGCTGCGAGAGGATCACGCCCGAGTTGCCCCGCGCCCCCAGCAGCGCTGCGCGGGCGACCGAGGCCACGATCTCGTCGCGGCCGATGTCGTCGATCGTTCGCGCCTCGGAGCCGTTGGTGAGACGGTCGAGCTCCTGCATCACCGCCCGCAGCGTGAGCACCATGTTGTCGCCCGTGTCGCCGTCGGCGACGGGGAACACGTTCAGGTCGTTGACCTCCTCGCGGCGCGCCTCGAGCGCCGCGAGGCCGGCCTCTACGACCGCCCTGAAGCGGAGGATGCTCGGGTCGGACACAAATCGCTATCGATGGGTGGCGCCGTCTGCACGGCTACCGAGCTTTGACGACTTTGCCAGCCTTCAGGCAGCGAGTGCAGACGTAGACCCGGCGTGGCGTCCCTCCATCGTCGATGCGCACGCGCTGGAGGTTGGGATCAAACCGCCGCCTGGTGGCAACCATCGAGCGGCTGCGGCTGTTCCCGAACGACGGACCCTTCGCGCATACGTGACAGACCTTCGGCATGGCGGGCGAGTATAGCTTCACGCCGATTCGCTGATGGTTCGGCGGCCCTGACCCGGCGCTCCAATGTTTGTGTTTGGATTTGGCGACGTGGGTAATAGGGCTTCTGTGCCGGACATTTCCGACCGAGGCTTTCGGCCTGCCCGAGGGCCTGGAGCTGCCGGATCGTTACGCAGTACGTCGTCGGATCGCCACCGGGGGAATGGCGTCGGTGTGGTGTGCGCGCGATCGGATGCTCGGCCGGAGCGTCGCGATCAAGCTGATCTCCGAGCGGTTTGCGCGCGACGAGTCCGCCCTACGCCGGTTCAAACAAGAGGCTCGGGCGGCCGCGCGGCTGTCGGGCCACCGCCACGTGGTCACGATCTACGACATCGGGCAGGCGATCGATCCAGGCGCGCCACTCGGCCGGCCGTTCATCGTGATGGAGTACCTGACCGGCGGGACCGTCGCCGACGCGCTCCGCGTCGGGGAGGTGCCGCATGAGCAGGCGGTGAAGTGGGTGCGGCAGGCCGCCGCCGCGCTCGACTACGCCCACAGCCGCGGCGTGATCCACCGCGACATCAAGCCCGTCAACCTCCTGCTCGACGGCGAGCGAACGCTCCACGTTGCCGATTTCGGGATCGCCAAACTGGCGAGCGAGGAGACGTTCAGCGGCTCGGGGCAGATGCTGGGCACGGCCGCGTACATCGCGCCCGAGCAGGTGCTCGGTCGACCGGCGACCGAGGCCAGCGACCGCTACGCGCTGGCCGTGGCGGCGTTCGAGCTGCTCGCAGGCCGGCGCCCATTCGGGGCTGAGCACTTCGCCGCCCAGGCACGCCAGCACCTCGACAGCGAGCCGCCGACGGCGAGCCAGGTCGACCCGACGCTCCCGGCAGCGCTCGATCCGGTGCTCCAGCGTGGAATGGCAAAGCGCCCGGAGGAGCGGTGGCCGAGCGCCGGCGAGTTCGCGGGGGCCATCGAAGGCGTGCTGGGCGCAGCCGACGCGCGGACCGCCAGGGTGATCACGCGGCCGGTCCTAGCACCAGCGCCGCAGCGTGTCCGCTCCCACCAGCGGGCCGCGGCGCCTGGGCGGCTTGGCACCGCGCACCGTCCCGCGGTCGCCGTCGCGGGATGGCGCTCGCCGCGCTGGCGGCTGTGGCGCTCGGGGTCGGCGTTGCCGCGGCCGACAGCGGGATGTTCGCCGGCTCCTCGCGCCCGGCCGGCTCCACCCATTCAACGCAGACGCTGAACGCGGCGAGGCCGCGACCGCGGGCTCGGCCGCCGGCGACCCATGTACGCGTAGCCAGACACCACGTCACCCGGCCGCGCACCACCACCACCGTGCAGGCCAGCCCGGTCGCCGCGACGACGCCGCCGCCGACGGCCGAGACGCTACAGGCGCGCGGCCACGAGCTCCTGCAGGACGGCAACCCGGCTGCAGCGATCCCCGTGTTGCGCCAAGCCCTCGGTGCCGCCTCGCCCCCGAGCCTGACCTACACCTATGCGCTGTTCGACCTGGGTCGGGCGCTGCTGCTGGCCGGCGATCCGAGAGCCGCGGTCGAGGTCCTGTGGCAGCGGATGCAGATCCCCAACCAGACCGGCGTCGTCAGAGCCGAGCTCCAGCAGGCGCTCCAGGCGCTCGGGCAGCAGGCCAGCGGCGGTGGGGCACCGGCCCCGCCCGCCGGGCCCCCGGCTGGACAGCTGAAGCACCCCGGGCACGGGCACGCGTTCGGCCACGGCGGGCCGGGCCGAGCGCTCTCCGGCGGAGACGACTAACTGGCGGTGAAGCCCGTCGGACCGCGGCGGCCCGACAGCTCCTGCTTGACCTCCAGCGAAGCCAATGCAGCCTCAACTGCATGGCGTCCGGTGTCCCGCTTCGCGCCACCGGCGACCCGGTCGAGCGCCTGCTCCATCGAGTCGACGGTGAGTACGCCGAAGCCGCAGGGAACGCCGGTTCCGAGCTGCACCTGTTGGATCCCGCCGGCGGCGGCCTGGCACACGTACTTGTAGTGATCGGTCTCCCCCCGGATCACCGCGCCGAGACACACCACGACCACGATAGCGACCCGACTCGGCCGCGTACTTGGCGGCCAGCGGCAGCTCGAACGCGCCGCGGACGTCGAATCGGTCGATGTCGGCGATGCCGACCTCGCTCAGCGCCGCCCGCGCTCCGGTCTCGAGCTTGTCAGCGAGCTCCTCGTAAAAGCGCGCTACGCACAGCGCGACGCGCCCCTCAGGACTCATCGCGGAGGCGGTCATGCTCCTGTTCGTCCCGGAGCATCTCCTCATCGAGCGCGAGGCCCTGGTGATGGAGCGTGTGGCCGAGCTTCTCGCGCTTGGCGGTCAGGTATGCCTCGTTGTGCGGGTTGGGGACGTGCTCGATCGGCAGCTGGTCTGTGACCGACAGCCCATAACCGGCCAGCCCGGAGATCTTCTTCGGGTTGTTGGTGAGGATGCGGATCGAGGTCAGGCCGAGGTCGACGAGGATCTGGGCGCCAATCCCGTAGTCGCGCAGGTCGGCCGGCAGGCCCAGGCGGAGATTGGCGTCGACCGTGTCGAGCCCCTCCTCCTGGAGCTTGTACGCCCGCAGCTTGTTCAGGAGCCCGATCCCTCGACCCTCCTGGCTTAGATAGAGAAGGACGCCGCTTCCCTCGCGACTCGATCATCGACAGGGCGGACTCGAGCTGCTCGCCGCAGTCGCAGCGCAGCGAATGGAACACGTCCCCGGTCAGGCACTCGGAGTGGACACGGACGAGCACGTCGTCGGCGCCCTCGACATCGCCCTTGACCAGCGCCACGTGATGCTTGTTGTCGACCAGCGACCGGTAGCCGACCGCGACGAACTCACCGAACGCTGGTCGGCAGCTTCGTCGCGACGACGCGCTCGACGAGCTTCTCGTGCCGGCGCCGGTAGGCAACGAGGTCAGCGACCGTGACCATCTTCAGTCCGTGGCGCTCGCAATACAGCGACAGGTCGGGCACCCGGGCCATGCTCCCGTCGTCGTTCATGATCTCGCAGATCACGCCCGCCGGGATCAGCCCCGCGAGGCGGGCGAGATCGACCGCGGCCTCGGTCTGACCGACACGCTCGAGCACGCCGCCGGCCTTCGCCTTCAGCGGGAATACGTGCCCGGGCTGGACGAGCTCGCGAGGTGCAGTCTGCGGATCGATGGCGACCTGTATCGTGCGGGCGCGGTCGTGCGCCGAGATCCCCGTCGTGACTCCCTCGCGGGCCTCGATCGAGACCGTGAACGCGGTCTCGAAAGCCGACTCGTTCTTCGCGGCCATCAGGTCAAGGCCCAGCTCGTCGCAGCGCTCTGGCGTCAGCGCCAAGCAGATCAGCCCACGGCCTTCCTTGGTCATGAAGTTGATCGTCTCGGGCGTCACGAACTGGGCCGCGATCGTCAGGTCGCCCTCGTTCTCGCGGTTCTCGTCGTCGACGACGACGACGATGTTGCCCTGGCGGATGTCCTCGATCGCCTCATCGATCGTGGCGAACGGGGCCCCGACGCGACTGCTGCTCATCCCTTCGCCTCCATCAGCCGTTCGACGTATTTCGCCAGCACATCGACCTCCAGGTTCACGTTGCGGCCGGGTTCGGCGTTGCCGAGATTGGTCCGCTCGAGCGTCTCAGGTATGAGAGAAACGGTAAACGATCGCCCATCCAGCCCCGCGATCGTCAACGAGACCCCGTCGACGGCGATCGACCCCTTCTCGACGACGTAGCGGCTCAGCTCCGCCGGCATTTTGACCGCCACACGGCGGGAGAAACCGTCGTCCTGGACGTCGACGATCGTTCCCAACCCGTCGACGTGGCCCTGGACCATGTGGCCGCCGAGGCGGTCGCCCGCACGCAGCGGAAGCTCGAGGTTGACGACCGCACCCGGACGCGCAGCGCTGAGCGAGGTGCGCGTCACCGTCTCGTTCATCACGTCCGCGTCGAACGAGCGTTCGTGGACCGCCGCCGCGGTCAAACAAACCCCGTTGACGGCGACCGAGTCACCGGGCCCGAGCTCGGAGGCCAGCGGCGTCTCGATCGTGATCCGCAACCCGTCGCCCGAGCTCTTGGACGCGGCGACCCGCCCGAGATCCTGCACGAGCCCGGTGAACATCAGAGGGTTCCTACCACTCCTTCATCCGCGCCGAGATCAGCAGGTCCTCCCCCACCTGCTCGCAGTCGAGCGTCATCGCCCTGACGGCGTCGGCGATCATCTCGACCCCCTCGCCCTCCAGCGGATCGCGGGCTCGCCTACCGCCCAGGACGATCGGCGCCAGGAACAGGCGGATCTCATCGATCTCTTCGGCGTCGAGGAAAGCGCCGGCGAGGTGCGGCCCGCCCTCCAGCAGGATCGAGGCGATTTCGTTCGCGCCGAGCTGATCGAGCGCCGAGCGGACGCGCGCCGGCTCGTTCTCCCCGGTCGCGACGACCACCTCGGCGCCGTGGGCTTCGAGCGCGTCGGTGGCCACCCGCTGCGCCGCGCGCGAGACGACGACGGTGAGCGGGATCCGGCGGGCGTCGCGGACGAGCTTCGAGGTCAAAGGAAGCCGGGCCAGCGAGTCGAACACGATCCGGCGCGGCTGGCCCTCGACTCCTTCGACGCGCGCGGTGAGCTGCGGGTCGTCGGTAAGCGCGGTACCGATCCCGACGGCGACGGCGTCGCATTCGGCGCGCCAGTAGTGTGCGCGCAAGCGGCTCTGTTCGCCGCTGATCCATTTCGAGTCTCCGCGGCGCGTCGCGACCTTGCCGTCGAGCGTCATCGCGGACTTGAACAGCACCCACGGCCTCCCGGTGCGGGCGCGCTTGCGGAACGGCTGGTTCAGCAGCCGCGCCCGCGACGCGAGGTCGCCACTGGCGACGACGACGTCGACCCCGTCGTCGCGCAGAATTCCGAGGCCGCGGCCGGCTGCGTGGTCGCTCGGATCGTCGGAGGCGACAACGACCCGGCCGATCCCGGCTGCGCGAATCGCTTCGGTGCACGGCGGGGTCCGGCCGTGGTGGCAGCACGGCTCGAGCGAGACGTAAAGAGTCGCCCCGGTCAGGTCCTGATCGCCCGCTGCCTCGATCGCCTCGACCTCGGCATGCGGGGAGCCGACGGCCCGATGGAAGCCCTCGGCGAGCACCTCTCCCTGGCGCCCGATCACGGCGCCGACCATCGGGTTCGGGCTTACGCGGCCCTTGCCCTGTTCGGCGAGCTCAATCGCGCGCGCCAAGTGGCGACGATCCGTGTCTGTCTTGATCTGCATGGGAACCAGTTAGAGCATAGGACGGCTCTGAGGGCGAGTTCTTTCAGCTGCACTTACCCCCGGTCAGCCGATATACGCTCATCTCGGGCCCGGGCAGGTCGTACTGCCGTGGGTAGTAGTCAATCGACCAATCGAAGCTGAACGGGATCGGGTGTGCGCCCGGCGCAAACGGGCTGACGTGATAGACGAGACGGGCCCGATCAGCGAGCGCGGCGTAGTACCGGACGGCATTCGGCGCGGCCGCCGGATCGGCGAACGCACGGCCCGCCTGGAGCGAGCCCTCGATCACCCAGCAGAACCCCTTCGACACATACTCGTTCAGGAGCTCCGGGCGTAGCGTCCGTTCGTACTGGTCGACGACGACGTACCGGCGGGCGTCGTCCGGGAGCAGCTGGCCGTTCGGGCCGAGATCGGTGAGCCAGGTAGCGAACCGATACCAGCGATCGCCGGTCGGTGTCGCCGGATTGGAGCTGCCGATGTCGGACGCCCAGTTGTCCGGGACGACGGGCTCGATGACCACCTTCGACCCGGCCGGGATGTTGCGGACCATCCATTCCCGGGTCAGGTTGCGGGTGTCGGGACGTGAGAGCACCCGGTCGTTGTGGATGTCGGCGGCGACGCTCTGGCCGAGCAAGAGCACAGCTGCCGCCGCCCCTCCGATCACGACCGGCAGTCGGATCGTGCGGGCAAGCCAGCGGACGAGCTCGACGGCGCCGTAGGCGGCGAGGATCGCGACGATCGGGAAGATCGGCATCAGCCAGCGGCCGAAGAAGCGCTGCTGATCGCCCATGAAGATGATGAACGCGATCGGCGCCGGCAGCAGCACGAGCGCCATCGCCAGCCGGCGGCGGGCGAGGAGCAGGACGGCGCCGCCGATCGCCGCGAGCGCCGGGCCCCATCCGAGCCCCCACGTGAACGTCCACAGGTAGTACGTGATGCCGCTCCCGCTCGAGCCCAGCTTTGCTGGATCCGCGCCGGCGGCCAGCGACGCCTGCTGGGAGACGCCGGCCTGGAAGGCGGAGAAATCGAGCAGCGCGTACGGGTTGGCAAGCAGGAACCCCCCGAGAGCCAGCACGAGCGCGAGCGCGAGTCTGCGGGTCGAGGCCCAAAATGACTTTCCGGCGGCGTCGGATACGAACGCCCCGAGCAGGCACACGAGCGTGATCCCGCCGGTGTACTTGGTCGCCGCGGCGAGGCCGATGCCGATTCCGGCGATCGCGTAGTCGCGCGTCCGTCCGCGCCGGAACACGCCGGCGATCCCGAACAGGGACAGCGCCACCGGGGCCAGCGTCGGGACGTCGTTGAGCGCGAGGTGGCTGTAGAAGATGGGCAGGAACGCGAAGCCGAAGATCGCCGCTGCGAGTAACCCGACCGTGCGGTTGAAGAACCGCCCACCGGCGAGATACGTCAGCCACACCGCGAGCGTCCCGAGCACGGCGGCGACCACACGGGCCATCACGAACACGCCCGTCGGGTCGGTGGCGTAGGCGCGCATGACTGCGTCCGCGCTCCCGAACCACAGCTCGAACACGATGTGGAGCAGGTAGGAGTACGCCGGCGGATTGAGGAAGTAGTGAGGGTTCAGATCGTGCGAGAAGAACGCCACGGCGCGCGGCACGAAATGCGTCGCCTCGTCGCTGTTGTAGCTGTACGGGAGGCCCTGCTTGACCCCCCACAGCCGCAGCAGGAACGTGACGATCAGAAGCAGGACGAGCGCCGGGCGGTGAAGCGAGCCGATCCGGCGCCGCGGCCGCGCCAGCGGTCGGTCGTCGATCGGTTCCTGGGGCCCTTCGTCGGGCGTCGGCGCCGGGCTGGGGCGAGTGATCGTCAGCGCGTCCATGTTCAGCGGAGTGAGTATTGCGGCCGGGGCGACGGACTGCTGCGCACAGCCTCTCCCACGAGTGTCGAGACCGGGCAGACCTCGGTACCGTTCGCTGCTGGTCCCATGAAGCTCATCATCCAGATCCCTTGTTTCAACGAGGAGAGCCAGCTGCCGCTGACGGTCAGCAAGCTCCCCCGGCAGATACCCGGCTTTGACGTCGTCGAACTCCTCATCATTGATGATGGCTCGACCGATCGGACGATCGATGTCGCGCGCGACCTCGGCGTCGATCACATCGTCAAGTTGACCAATAACAAGGGGCTCGCAGCCGCCTTCCAGGCTGGCCTCGACGCGGGATTGAAGCTCGGCGCGGACGTAATCGTCAACACGGACGCCGACGACCAGTACGAAGGCGCGGACGTCCCGAAGCTGGTCGGCCCGATCCTCCGAGGCGATGCGGACATGGTCGTCGGGGACCGCCAGGTCGACACGATTGAGCACTTCTCGGGCCCGAAGAAGCTGCTGCAGAAGCTGGGGTCCTGGGTCGTGCGACACGCGTCGGAGACCGAGATCCCAGACACGACGTCGGGCTTTCGGGCGTACAACCGCGAGGCGGCGCTGCAGGTGCAGGCCGTATCGAAGTTCACATACACGCTCGAGACGATCATCCAGGCGGGCAAGCTCACGGTGGCGCTGGACCACGTCCCCGTTCGCACGAACCCGAAGACACGCGAGTCGCGGCTGTTCCCCTCGACGGCGGCGTACGTGCGCCGCAACGCGCTGTCGATCTTCCGGATCTACTCCCAGTACGAGCCGCTGAAGGTGTTCTGGGGCGGAGCGCTGGTGATGGGCGGTCTGGCTCTGGTCGTGTTCATCCGCTTCATCGTGTACTTCGTCCAGAGCCCCCACACGGCGACCGGCCACGTGCAATCGCTGATCGCCGGCGCTGTGCTGTTCATTGCCGCGATGCTGCTGGCCGCTCTCGGCGTGATCGGCGATCTGCTCGCGGCGCAGCGAACCCTCTCCCAGCGAACCTTCGAACGGGTCCGGCGGATCGAGCTCCAGCTCGGCGTCGAGCCGTCGCACTACGAGCCCGGCGCTCCTCTCGTTCGCCCTGCACCGGCGGCAGGCACCACGCCCGGCGCCGGCGAGGATCGCGAGGCACTGGAGGTATGAGCGCGACGGACGCCGCCGTCCCAACCGGCAACACCTACGACAAGTACGGATCGACGAACCCGGTGGTCCGCAGGCTGATGGCGGGTTTCGAGAGCACGCTCGAGGAGCTGTTTGCCCGAGCCGCTCCCTCGTCCGTCCTCGATGTCGGTTGCGGCGAGGGGGTACTGACCGCTCGCTGGGCCGAGGAGCTCGGGACCGGACGTGTCGTCGGGATCGACCTCGAGGACCCGAAGCTCCGGCGCGAATGGGCCCGACGGCCGCGTCCCAACCTGGAGTTCCGGGCGATGTCGGGCGAGAACCTCCCGTTCGGCGAAGACGAATTTGACCTGGCCGCCGCCACCGAAGTGCTCGAGCACGTGCCCGATCCCGAGCGCACGGTCGCCGAGATGGCCCGTGTCGCCAAGCCGCCACCTGCTCGTGTCGGTGCCGCGCGAGCCGCTGTGGCGCGCGCTCAACGTCGGGCGCGGCGCGTACGTGCGCCAGCTCGGGAACACCCCGGGTCACGTCAACCACTGGTCCAAGGCCGGTTTCCTGCGCATGCTCGAACGCCACGGCGACGTGCTCGAGGCCCGCTCCCCGTTCCCCTGGACGATGGTGCTGGTAGCGGTCCGGTAATGGCCGGTCCCGTCGAGACGGTGCGGGACCCCCGCGACGGCGGGGACGATCAGGACCCCCCGGAACCTGGCGGCGAGCAGCTCGAGGCACCGTCTTACGCGTCCGGAGCGCGGATCCTGTCGATCGGGATCGCGTCGACGGGGATCTTCACGTTCGCGTACCTGGCGACCGCCAGCCACGTGCTCAACCCGAAGCAGTACGGGCAGGTGTCGCTGTGTTGGGCCGTGATGTTCGTGATCCTGTCGGTGATTTACCGGCCGATCGAGCAGCTGCTCTCGCGCACGATCGCCGACCGCCGCGCACGCGGGCTGCACGGCCACCCGCTGCGAATCCCCGCGATGATTCAGCTCAGCTTCGCGCTGCTGTTCCTGGCGGCGGCGCTGACGCTCCGCGACCAGATCGAGAAGCGCCTGTTCGGGGGTTCGAGCGCGCTCTATTGGATCCTCGTCGTCGGGGTACTCGCCTACGGCGCGAGCTACTTCGCCCGCGGCTGGCTTGCCGGTCACCAGCGGTTCGCTCTCTATGGAGGGCTGGTATTCCTCGAATCGACCTCGCGGTTCGCGTTCGCGTTCGCGGTCGCGATCGGGATCGCCTCAGGCGAGGCGGCGGTCGCGCTTGGCATGGCGGTGGCGCCGTTCGTGTCGCTGTCGGTGATGCCGTTCGCGTTCTCGCGGGTCAGACACCCGGCACCGGCGGGCCTGCCCGCCGCCGATGCAGCGCGCGAGGGTCCGGCGCACGCGGCCGTCGAGGAGGCCTCGCAGGACCTGTCTCTCAAGCACGGGGCCGGGTTCGCGATCGCGGTCGTCGGGATCATGCTCGCGGAGCAGACGTTGATGAACGCCGCTGTCCTGATCGTCAACCACGAATCCGGCGCTGCGCTGGCCGGCTTCGTCTTCAACGTCCTGCTGATCGTCCGCGCGCCGCTTCAGCTGTTCCAGGCGATCCAGACCTCGATCCTGCCGCACTTGGCCGGCCTCGAGGCACGCGAGAGCGGCGAGGAGTTCCACCGCGCGATCCTGCTGACGATCCGCGTGATCGCCGCCTTCGCCGGCGCGGTCGCGCTTGGGCTGCTCCTGGTCGGCCCGCCGGTGATGACCGCGCTGCTCGGCGACAAGGGCTTCCACTACGGCCGATTCGGGCTGGCGCTCGTTGGGCTCGGAATGGGACTCCACCTCGTCTCTGGGACGCTCAACCAGGCGGCGCTTGCCCGCCACCGCGCCCGCATCGCCGCAATTTGCTGGCTCGCCGCGGCGGCACTGTTCGTCGCGTTCGTCGCAGCCCCCACGATCTCCAACGAGGTCACGCGGGTCGAGGTCGGGTACTTCCTGGCGACGGCGATCCTATGTGGGCTGCTGACACTCGTATACAGGCGGGGCGCGGCGGCCACGAGTCGCGACGCGGTAGCGCCGGTGGCGGCCTGAGGGCCCGGGGCAACGTTGGATGGTCGGCCCCAGTCGGCTGTCGACTCTCAGCGCGGCCGGGTTGGTGAGCCGCTCGGTATTGGGCAGGGAAGGGGGCGGGATCGCCGCCCTTCCGGCCCTTCATGATGCATGGCGCGCCAATACACGGCCTGAGCCCGAGGCGGGGCGTGCTGTGCACGAGCAGTGTGCTCAACGCGCCTGGGCTCGCCTTTGGCGCCGGTGTTGGCGTGGTATCCAGCATCTCAAGCCCCCGCCCTCCCCCATTCTTCAATGCCAAACACCGAGTGAGCGGCGCAATCGGGCTCGCTCAGAACCTGGGCTGGGCGGGATTGTCGTATTAGACCCGGGCTCGCACCCGCCGGGCCTCACAGCCCTCAGCTCGACGCCAGCGCCTTGCAGGCCTGCTCTTTGGCCGCCGCGGCCTCGAGCGTCGGGCTCTTCAGGCCACCAAGGCTCGTTCCGATGTTGTTCATCGAGGTCTGCACCCCCGAGCCCAGCGCGGCGGCGGCGGTCTTGAACGCCTGTGGACTCGCGGTCGGAAGCGATCCGGCCCGCGAGGCGGCGCTCGTGAGAGAGCCCTTGACCTGGGTGAAGGCGTTGACGATGCCCGTCGAGATCTGCTTTCCGTTGGTGACGTCGGGCACCCCGGCGGCCTGGAGCTGGGTGACAGCCTTGCTCGTGTCCGAGGCGACGTCGTTGAGGAAATTCTGGAGGGCGGTCTTGCCCTGGGCGGCGCTCTTGATCGAGGCGAGATTGAGCTGGTTGCTGCGGGCCTGCACGCTCCTCTCGAACGGGCCGATCACCGAGCAGACCGACTTGACGTAGTCGGCAGCGCTCACTTTCGAGGACGAGGACGAGGACGAACTCGATCCGCCACAGCCAGCGAGCAACGTGCCGACCGCGAGCACGGCAACTGTGAGGCGTCTCTTCCCAGCGAGCACGACGTTCACCCTACCCCATATCGGAAGCCGTAAGCCATGCGGTCAGATCGCCCCCGCAGCGGTCGCGATGGCGGCGTAGGCGGCCGCCGGATCGGCGGATCCGAACACGCCAGAACCTGTCACGAGCAGGTTCGCGCCCGCCTCGACGACGGGGCCCGCCGTGGCCTCGTGAATGCCGCCATCCACCTCCAGCGCGACGTTGGCGGGCAGCGCGCGGCGCATCCGGGCCAGCTTGTCGAGCGACCCCGGAATGAACTCCTGGCCGCCCCAGCCAGGATTGACGCTCATGCACAGGGCCAGATCGAGGTAGTCGGAGGCGACCTCCGCGAGCGAGTCCGCCGGGGTGGCCGGGCAGATCGCGGCGCCGGCCGTGGCGCCCGCCTCGCGGATCGCGGCGAGCGTGTAGTTCACGTGGGGCGTCGCTTCGAAGTGGAATGTGACGTTGTCCGCGCCGGCACGGACGAACTCGCTCACGTAACGCTCCGGCCGCTCGATCATCAGATGGACGTCGATGACCCCGCCCGCGTCGTGGATCACGTCGGCGAGCGCGCCCACGACGAGCGACCCGAACGTGATCGGAGGGACGAAGTGTCCGTCCATGACGTCGCAATGGATCACCCGAGCGCCCGCGGCCATCACCTCTTCGACCTGCGATCCCAGCCGGGAGAAGTCAGCGGACAGGATCGACGGCGCGACCCGCAGCTCGCGCAAACGCCCCGCGTCTGGCGTCAATTACACCGCCCTCAACATGCTGCCCTGGCAGTGATTGCAGGCGACGATCGCGGTGCTCGACATCCGCACGATCGTCGAGTGCTCCCCGCAATTCGGGCAGACGGACACGAGTTCGTAGCGCTGCAGGCAGTAGACGCATCGGTAGTTGCCGGGCACGGCTGTCGGCCGCAGCCACGGTTCGCCGCATCCGGGGCACTCGGGGCCCAGCTTGACGGTGGGGTCGTTCACGAACCTCAAGGTTAACGACGAGGCCGACGCGTCCTATCCACCGGAACGATGGAGCCGCGCGATGAAGAAGCCGTCGGTGCCGTCTCTGTCGGGCAGGAGCTGCAGGTACCTCGTTGCGACCGGGTGCCGCCATTCGGGGTACTCGCGCTGCAGATCGTCGGCGTCGAACTCTGGGTGCCCCTCGAGGAAGCGCCCGACGACCTGCTCGCTCTCCTGGCGCGAGATCGTGCACACCGAGTAGACGATGGACCCTCCGGGCGCGGTCGCGTCGCCGGCGGCGGCGAGCATCCGGGCTTGTAGCGACGCGAGCTCCATTATCGACTCCGTAGTAGCCCGCCACCGCAGATCGGGCCGCGACTGGAGCGTTCCCAGACCACTGCACGGCGGGTCGACGAGGACGCGGTCGTACGACCCGTCGCTGCGCCGCTCGGCGGCGTCGGCGACCTCGACTCGGACAGAATGAGCCCCCGTCCGCTCGCACGTGCGCTCGAGCGCGGCGGCCCGTCCGGGGTGGCGCTCGACGGCGACGATCTCCGCCTGATCGCGAGCGAGCGCGGCGAGGTGAGTTGTCTTGCCACCTGGCGCGGCGCACAGATCGAGGACTCGCTCTCCAGGTTGCGGCGCGACGACGCGCGCCACCACCATCGAACCGCGGGACTGCGGCGTGATCTTCCCGCTCGCGAACAGCTCCGAAGCGTGGGCGTCGAACGGACCGTCGAGCACGAGGCCCTCGGGGAGCCGCTGCGCCGGACGGGCTGGCCACGCCAAGCTCGTCCATCACCTGGTCGCGCGTGGCCAGCAGGGTGTTGACTCGCAGCGCCGATTCGGCTGGCACATTGGCGTAGCGCATCAGCGACCTCGCCCGGTCCTCACCGAGCTCCTGCCACCACCGCTCGGCCAGCCACGTGGGAATGGAATTGAGGATCGCGGCGTGATCCGGGGTACGGTCGTCGAGCGCTTCGAGCAGTGCCCGCCCCTCGTTCGCGGCGCGGCGAAGGACCGCGTTGACGAGGTTCGCCCCGGCGTGGTGGTTGCCTTTGGCCAGCTCGACGCTCTCGTTGACGGCCGCGTGCGGGGCGACACCGTCCAGGAACAGCAGCTGGAACAGGCCCAACCGCAGCGCGGCGAGGATCGGCGGATCGAGCCGTTCGAGCGGACCCGAGATCAGCTGCGAGGCGACGTAGTCGAGCGTCCGCCTGCGCTGGACCGTTCCGTACGCGAGGGCGGTCGCCAGGGCGCGATCCCGGGGCTCGAGCCCGGCGGCCTCCGACTGAAGCGCACGGTCGGCGAACGCCCCCTGTTCGAATACCCGGCGGATCACGACGAACGCGCACTCGCGGGCCGGCGACACCGGGGCCCGCCGGGCGACCCGCCTCTTGCCCCTAGCGCCGGCGGCCACGGAGATAGTCCTCGCCGCTCATCGGCCGTCGACCGGGCGGCTGCACGACCAGGAGCTCGAGCGATCCCTCCGAGCACCCGAGCACCGGAAGTGCCCCGTCCAAGGAGACGACTCCTGCCGGGGGACCGTCGGCAGGCAGTACCCGTGCCTCGCTGACGCCGAGCCAGGTCCCATCGCCGAGCTTGACATGCGCGCCGATGTGGGGGTTCAGCGCGCGGACGACGCGCTCGAGCTCCGTGGCCGACCTCGCCGGATCGAGATCGCGGTCCTCGGCGACGATCTTCTCCGCATACGTCGCCATCGAGTCTTCTTGGGCCGCGCACGGCGGCCTTGAATCGAGGGTCTGAACAAGCAATTCGCCTCCGATCGCCTGGAGCCGGGCCGCCAGCGTCCCGTAGGTGTCCTCGGGCGCGATCGGCTCGCTTCGCTGCGCGCACACCGGACCGCTATCGAGACCGGCCGTGACCTCCATGATCGAGACCCCGCTGCACTCGTCGCCGGCCATGATCGCCCGCTCGACCGGCGCCGCCCCGCGCCAGCGTGGCAACAGCGATGGATGGACGTTGACCATCCAGTGCTCGGACAGGAGCGGTTCCTTGATCAAGGCTCCGAAGGCGCACACGCAGACCGCCTCCGGGCTCGCCGCGGCGATCGTGGCCCGGGACTCCTCGTCGTTCACAGACGGAGGCTGCTGCAGCTGGATCCCCAGCTCCCGAGCGGCTTCGGCCACGGGTGGCGGGGCCAGCTTCCGGCCGCGGCCGCGAGGTCGATCGGGCCGAGTGACGACCAGCGTCGGTCGATGGGCGGAGTCGGCCAGCCGTCTGAGGACGGCAACCGCGAACTCCGACGTGCCGAGGAACACCGTCCGCACTGAGAGGGCCGTCAGGCTGCCTGCTGAGCCTCGCGCAGCGCCCGCATGGCCTCCTTGCGCTGATCGCGCGTGGTCCGATCGAGGATCAGGACGCCGTCCAGGTGGTCGATCTCGTGCTGAATCACCCGGGCCTCCAGCCCGGATGCCTCGATCACGATGGGCTCGCCTTGCTCGTCTGTGGCGCGGACGCGGACGTGGATCGGCCGCTCGACCTCGACGAGCACCGCGGGAAGACTGAGGCATCCCTCCTCGGCGATCTCCTGCTCGTTGCCCCGCCACTCGATCTCGGGATTGATCAAGGCGTTTACGGGCGCATCCTGCTGAACGCGGTAGACGAGCAACCGGTGAATGACTCCTAGCTGCGTGGCGGCGAGTCCCACCCCCAGCGCATCGTTCATCAGCTCGGCCATTCGCTCGATCTCGTCGCGCAGCGCATCATCGATCCGTTCGATCGGCCGCGCCTTGGTTCGCAGTACGGGATCGCCGAACTTGCGCACGTGGGCCAGCGCGGCGTCGCGCCGCGCTGCCAGGACGGGGTCGATCTGCGGCTCCTCGTCCTCTTCGGCCTCGATCTCGGGCTCGATGTCCTCTGTTAGCTGCTCAGCCACAAATCTCAGTCTAGGCAGGACACGTTCATTGGTGGTTATCGGCAGCGGCCGATGGCCCCTTATTGGGGGTCCACGTCGACGCTCACGCTGACCCCGCGTTTGGAGGCGGATCGCGCCACCGCATCGACCGCCTCGCCGGCGGCCAGAATCGCCGCCGCCCGCTCTCCCGCCTTGATCACGAGCTGGGTGCGCGCTCGCCCGCGGAGGCGGAACAGCGGCGCGGGCCCGAGCACGGTCGCGCCCGGAGGTCTGATCCGATCGTGCAGCGCCGCGGCGATGGCATCGGCGTCGGCCGTCTGCTCGGCCGAGCAGACGATCCGAATCAGCGAGGCGAACGGCGGATATGACAGCGCCCGCCTGCGAACCAGCTCGTCGCCCAGAAAGCCGTCCGCGTCGTGACGAGAGGCAAACGCGATCGACTGCGCCTCGGGGGCCAGGGTCTGAACGAGCACGCGACCGCGGACGCCCGCCCGGCCGGCCCGGCCCGCGAGTTGCGTGACGAGCGCGAACGTTCGCTCCTCGGAGCGGAAGTCGGGGAAGCGAAGCGTCTGGTCGGCGTCGAGCACGATCCCCAGCGCCACGTCCGGGAAATCGTGACCCTTGGCCACCATCTGGGTTCCGACGAGCAGTCCCGCAGGTGCCGAGGCGAACCGCTCGAGCGTCCGGCCGCGTACGCCGAGGCCGGTCGAGTCGGCGTCGAGCCGAAGCACCGGGAAGTCGGCGTCGCCGAGCGCGTCGGCGAGCTCGTGCTCGAGGCGCTCGGTCCCGGCGCCGTGGCGGGCAACCGCCACCGACGCGCAGGAGCCACACCGGCTGGGGACGGCCTCGCGGTGGCCGCAGTGGTGGCAGGCGACGAAGTTGCCGCTGCGGTGCAGGACTAGCGCGACCTCGCAGTTCGGGCACATCCACACCTCGCCGCACGACCGGCAGGACAGAAAGTTCGACCAGCCGCGCCGGTTGAGGAGCACGATCGCCTTGCCGCGGGCCCGTCTGAGGTCGGCCAGGGCCATTCTCGTCGCCGGATGGAGCGGATGATGGAGCCCGCGCATGTCGAGGATCTCCACTTGCGGAAGCGGGCGGCGATCGACGCGGTTGCGCAGCCGCAGCCGCGGGACCGCCAACGCGCTCTCGGGCCGCGGGGTGGCGCTACCGAGCAGCAGCACGGCGCCGTGGCCTTCGGCCCGCCGCTCGGCCACGGTCCGGGCGTCGTAGCGGGGGTCGCCCTCGTGCTTGTAGGAGGCTTCGTGCTCTTCGTCGACGACGATCAGGCCGATGTTCGAGAGCGGCGCGAACACCGCCGACCGCGGCCCCACGCACACGCTCGCCTCCCCGCAACGAAGGCGCTGCCACTCGTCGTAGCGCTCGCCCTGACCGAGGGCCGAGTGCATGACCGCGACGATATCGCCGAAGCGAGCCCGGAAGCGCTCGACCGCCTGCGGTGTCAGCGCAATCTCCGGGACGAGCACGATCGCGCTACGACCGGCCTCGAGCGTGGCCTGGACAGCCTGGAGGTACACCTCGGTCTTGCCCGATCCGGTGACCCCGTGGAGCAGGAACTGCCCCCCATCCGACGGTCGGCGGCGGGCGCGAAGCGCCTCGTTGACACGAGCGAGCGCGGCCTGCTGCTCGCCGGTCAGCGCGAGCGCCACGGCGCTCGCTGTGCCGACGTGGTGGCGCGCCGGCGCCCGCCGGCGCGAGCCCTTGGTGATCGCGACCAGGCCCCGAGCCTCGAGGCGGCGGAGGCTGGCGGTTCCGAGCTCGGCGGCGATCACCTCGCCGCCGTGCTCCAGCCCGGCCAGGATCTCGCGCTGCCGGTTGCTCAGCGCCGCCTCCCCCCCGAGCGCGGCGCGTCCGGGCTCGGTCAGTGCGGCCACCAGTACCTCGCGGGCCCTGACCCCCTCGGTGGCGCCCGGCGCCAGCACCAGCCCCAAGGCGCGGGCAGGCGTCGAGCAGTACTCGTCCGCCATCCACCTGGCGAGGTCGACGAGGTCTGCGGGGATCGTCGACGGGAGCACGGCGTCGGGCTCGGCGAGCCGCTCGGGTTCGAGCTCGGAGCGATCGGCTAGCTCGAGCACGACCCCCAGCGTGCGGCGGCGTCCGAACGGAACGCGCAGGAGCGAACCGACCTCGACATCGCCCTGATCAGACCGGAGCCGGTAGTCGAACGGGCCCCGAACCGCCCTCGTACGCGTGAGCGGTTCGACGCGCGCGATCCTGGCTGCTTGGCTCACGGATTGTCAGAGTCCATCGGGCTTGCTGAGGGTAGAGTGCGGTCAGGATGACCGCCGAGTGCCGTGGCTGATCGAGCTGGCAGCCGACCGCGGGCGGGGCTTCCAGTGCCTACCGTGCTCGCCGTCTGTGACGGTCTGATCGGCGAGATCGGGCGCCGGGAGCACCTGTTCTCGTGGCTTCGGGCACCGGACTCCGAGCCCGATCAATGGCTCCCAGTCAGCGCCTACTACCCGGGCAAGCGGATCGTGGTCGTGTGCGACGCGCAGTCGTCGCCGCACAATCTCCTGTACGAGGAGCTCGTCCCCACGCACGGTCTTCGGCTGCTGCTCGTGGCGGTCGACGAGCTCCCAAGTGACCGGGAGCAGGCGCGGGCTCTACTGGAGGTGCGAATCGCAGCCCTCGGACCCGATCCAGCTCCGCCCGGGGAGTCCGCCGCTTCGGAGCCGGTCTCGCGCGCCGGGCCGGTGGCGAGCGCGGTCGCGTCGCTCGTGCACCCTGCGCCGCCGCCCGATCCCGAGCCGCAGGCGGATCCGAGTCCGCAGAGGGCCGCGATGCAGCGCGCCACGCGGCTGCTCGCAGCCCGCCGGGCGGCGGCGGGCGACACGTGGTCAGCGGCATCCCCGCAGCGGCCGGAGGCCGCGTCGCGGCGCGCGCATCGTGGCCGCTCCGGCTCTCAGGCCGGCGTGCTGCAACCGCCGAGCGTTCTGCTCGGGCTCGTGCTCGCGGCCGTAGTGTGCCTCGAGCTCTACATCGCGGTCGCCGGGATCGCGGTGAGCTCCGGCCAGGTGGTGCTTGCCATCGCTGTCGCGCTCGACGCATGCGCCCGCGCGCTCGGCGCGATCGCCGCCGGCAAGGTCGATCGGCAGGATTGGGCGTGGGGGTGCGTGATCGTCGGCAGCCCGGCGGTCGCCGGGTTTGCGCTGTTCCAGAGCTCCGGTCCGGTGAGCACCGAGCCGGCGCCGCTGGCCGGACTCGTATCGCTGGTGGCGATGGGGCTCGCCGCGATCGCGCTGCTCGCCTCGATCGTGGGCATCTAGAGCGGCCGGCTCGTCGGCCGTCTGCGGGGATCCGCTCGTTACGCTCAGAGGCGTGGACCCCGAGCCCGGCGAGGAAGTCTTCTTTCACGGCCACCCGTCGTGGCGAGCGCTGCTCGGCTTCTACGTCAAGGGGATCCTCGCCGCGGTGATCGCGGGCGCGATCGCCGGCGTCATCACGCGGGTGTCGTCGCGAACCGCGAGCGTGGGCTGGGTGACCACGGTCGTGCTGGTGGTGTTCGTGCTGGTGCTGCTCATCGGCACGATCAGGCGGATCCAGACGACGTACACGATCACCAACCGGCGGTTGACGATCGACACCGGCCTGCTGTCCCGCGAGCTGCACGAGACCCGCCTCGAGCGCGTCCAGAACGTCAACTGCAGGCAGTCGCTGTTCCAGCGGATGCTGGGCGTGGGCTCCGTCGACTTCGATACCGCGGGCAGCGCCGAGTACGACTTCACGTTCCACGGCGTCGCTGGTCCGCACGCGATCGTGCGAACGGTGGATCGGGCGCTCCACGACGCCCACCACATGCAACCGGGCGTGTGAGCGCTGGGCCGCGGTTCTTATGCTTGGACCGCCGACCCGAGCCCGGCGGCCGCGCGCAGGGCGTCGGCCTTGTCGGTCCGCTCCCACGTGAAGTCGTGGTCGTCACGCCCGAAGTGGCCGTAGGCCGCCGTCTTCTGGAAGATCGGCCGGTGTAGACGCAGGTACTTGCGGAACGCTCCCGGACGCAGGTCGAAATGCTCTTCGATCAGCTCGAGAATTCGTCCCCGGTCGATCTTCTCGGTGCCGAACGTCTCGGCCATCAGCGACACCGGGTGCGCGACGCCGATCGCGTATGCGACCTGGATCTCGCATCGATCGGCCAGTCCGGCGGCGACGACGTTCTTCGCGACATACCGCGCGGCGTAGGCGGCGGAGCGGTCCACCTTGGACGGATCCTTCCCAGAGAACGCGCCGCCGCCGTGGCGCGCCATGCCCCCGTACGTGTCGACGATGATCTTGCGCCCCGTGAGGCCACAGTCGCCCATCGGGCCGCCGATCACGAACCGGCCGGTCGGGTTGACGAGGAAATTCTTGTGGAGCATGCGCGCGGGTCGTACAGCTCGTCGGGGATGACCCGCTCGATTACGTGCTCCCACAGATCGTCCTTGATCAGCGATTCGGCGCCGTCGCGATGCTGGGTGGAGATGAGGAGCTTCTCGACTCCGACCGGCCGCCCGTTGACGTAGCGAACCGTCACCTGAGTCTTACCGTCCGGACGCAGGTAAGGGATGATCTCTGCCTTGCGGACGTCGGCGAGCCGCTTGGCGAGCTTGTGCGCCAGTGAGATCGGCAGCGGCATCAGCTCCTCGGTCTCGTTGCTGGCGTAGCCGAACATCATCCCCTGGTCCCCGGCGCCCGCGAGATCGAGCTCGTCGTCATCGCCGGGACGTGTCCGCGCTTCCCACGCCTGGTCGACGCCCTGGGCGATGTCCGGCGACTGCTTGTCGATCGCGTTGATGACGGCACAGGTGTGGTAGTCGAACCCGTACTCCGCGTCGGTATAACCGATCCGCTTGATCGTCTCCCGCGCGATGGCCTGGATGTCGACGTACGTCTCGGTCGTGATCTCGCCCGAGACGACGACAAGGCCGGTGTTGACCAGCGTCTCGCACGCCACGCGACCAGCTGGGTCGTCGCGCATCACCGCATCGAGGACTCCATCCGAGATCTGATCGGCGATCTTGTCCGGATGACCCTCGGTGACGGACTCGGATGTGAACAGGTACTCGTTTCTGTCGGAGAGCGTGGTCATGGGATCTGGAGGTACAGCTCCGCGGTCGTATCGGCCTCCCCACTCGACGAGTCCATGCCCACCCCCCGGACCCTCTCTAGGTCCGGTGTAAGCGCCCGAAAGCGCCCGCTTGGCGTTAGGCCCGTCTGCTCGCCGAGGCTGAGGAGCTGGCTAAGGTCGAGAAAGAGTAGCGAGGAGACCCGCGGCGGGCGGGTTGCCAGCGTGGTCCGGAACTCCGGGTCCGTGGCAATTGCCCGCTGGTGACTGACGACGGCGGCGATCCCGTCGCGGCTCGTCGAAACGACCACGCGTCCGTCGAATACGGCGTAATCGAGCTGAAGCCCGGGCGTCAGCGACAGCTGATGCGCGGTCACACCGTCGACTTGGATGTCGTTGAACTCAGGTGCCTGTCCCGGGCCTGAAGCCGGCGCCGCGAACAGCTGGGCGAGCGGGACCTCCATGCTCGCCAGCGTAGCCCTCGTCTTGGCCTCATCGTTCGTACGGGCGATGATGATCACCGCCGGCGGTCGCGAGCTGCCTGACGCCCCGGTGCCTCCCGGGAGCACGGCCACCGCTGTCTCCCCCGAAAAGATCGAAACGATCGACCGCGGGCTCACGCCCTCGGCGGCGAGTGCGTCGCCGAGCCGTTGCAGCAACGGGCCGATCCGGCCGGCGATACCGGCCGCCGCCGCGGCCTTGAACACCTGCGGGGCTGCGTTGCCGAGGCCGTCGGTGTCCAGGAAGAGCGTGGCGCCGGTGGGTGCATCGGCCTGGAGCGTCGGTCTGAAGGGAGGCGTCGGTGCACCGCCCAGCCGCTTCAGTGCCGGGCTGAGCGCGCTGTGGATGAGGACCTGCACACCGCCCGTCACCGGCGTGACTGAGATCGCGGTCCCGTCGAGAGCGGGCTGGTAGAGCAGCACACCCAGGGCACCGAGCAGGCCCCCCCGGGAGACGAGAATCCTCTGCACGCCGGCCGCCGAGGCGTATGCGTCGAGCACCCTGTCCGTGGGTTCGGTGGACGACGCCCGCACGTATGCGGGGTTCTTTTCCAGCGATGGCGCGGCGCCGGTGGCGACGTCGATCGCCGCACGGACGCTCGCACCCTGGCCGAGCGCAAGGTAGTGCCCGACGAACGCCAGCTCCGTCCCGGTCCGGTAGCGCAATAGCCGGACGCCGCGATAGGCCGAGTTCGGGGTGGCGCCCGACTTCGTCAGGAACGCGCGAGCCCGCGACTGGTCGCTGACGTCCAGCAGGATCAGCGAGCCGGCCGCGGATGACCTCGTGTTCAGGAAGGCGACCGCGACCTCGTTGCCGAGCCACGGCTTGACGTCGCTGGCGAAGTCGGCGGCCTTTCCTCCGCCGACGATCTCGGTGAGCCGGGTGAGCACCGCGGCGCTTGCCAGCGGATAGCTGGGGAAGCGCTTGATCAGCGCCATCTCCTGCCTGACCGCCGGCCGGGACGAATCGATCGACAGGTTGATGTAGGCCAGCGCGTCGGAGGGCACGATCGACGCGGCGCCGGTGGGGGGCAGGTCCTGTCCTGTGCCTGAGAGCGCGAACGCGACGACGGCTGCGAGGAGAAGGACCGCGGCGGCGCCCGCGAGCACGAATCCAGGGCGCAGCGTGACGCTGGCGACCCGCTTGCTCGTGGTCGGCGGTTGGGCGGTGATCTCCGGCGCCGGGGGTTCGACGGTCGCCGGCGCGAGCGCCTCGATGACCTCCGGCGCCGGCGCCTCAATAGCCTCGGGCGCGAGCGCTTTCGCTTTGACGACGGTTTTCGGCGCGGGCTTCTTCTTGGCCGGCACCGACCGCCGCGTCGTGGTCTTGCCCTTGGTCGCGGAGGCGCGCTGTCTCGTCGGCTTCGCCGCCGCCGGCTTCTTGGCCGGCGTCGGGCGCTCCCCCGTTGCCTTGGCCGCCGGTCGCTTCTTGGGCTGTGCCGGGCGCCGGGTCGTGCTCTTGCCCGACGTCTGTGCCTTCGTCCGGGGTGAGCGCTGTCTGGGCGACACCTCCTTCTCGGCGCCGTCCATCTTCGCCTTCGCCCGCGACGCGCCGCGCTTGGTGATGCGGGGCGCTACGGGCGGCCCGATCTCCTCCTCGAGCTCGCGTGGCGACTTGGGCCCCGGCTTCTCGGCGACCCCGTCCGACGACTCGGTTTGAAGGTCCTCGATCCCCTTCGTCGGGTTAGCCATTACGAGGAATATTTCATGCCGCCACACCTCGCGCGCCGGAAGATCGGCGTTCGTTGCGCTCGACGAAGTCGATGATCAGCGGAATCCCCTCCAGCCGGTAGCGCTCGCGCAACCGGTTCTCGAGGTAGTAGGCGTAGTCTCGGGTCACGCGGGCCCGGGAGTTGACCTGAACCGAGAACCGGGGCGGTCGCTCCGCGGTCTGGGTCATGAACAGGAGCTTCAGTCGATGGCCGCGGGGTCCAACTCCGGACGGGGGCTGCCGCGCTGCCACGACCTCCCCGAGGAATCTGTTCAGCTGTGGCGTCGGAATCCGTCCGCGGCTGCGATCCGCGAGGCCGACCGCCTCCACCAGCAGCCGCTCGGCATGCCGGCCCGTCTTCGCGCTCGCCGTTAGCACTCGCGGGCGTAAGCGGAGCTTCTTGTTGGCGCGCGCACGTTCATGATCGAGGTCGAGATCGGTGGCGAGGTCCCACTTGTTGAGGACCAATGCGGTCCCGCAGCCGCTGCGCATCGCCAGCTCCGCGATCCGAAGATCCTGTGAGGTGATCCCGTCGGTCGCGTCGCATACGACGAGCGCGACGTCAGCGCGCTCGGCAGCTCGCCGGGATCGAAGCGCGGTGTAGTACTCGACGGACTCCCCCACCTTTGCCTGCCGGCGCAGCCCGGCTGTGTCGATCAGGACGAGATCGCGGCCCTCGAAGGTCAGCGGAAGGTCGATCGCGTCGCGCGTCGTGCCGCCCACGTCGGACACGATCACGCGGTCGGTCCCGAGGAACCGGTTCACGAGCGACGACTTGCCGACGTTCGGCCGTCCGATCACGGCGAGGCGGACCGGGTCGCCGGCCTCTTCCTCCATGTCCTCATCGGGCGCCAGCTCCACGATCCGATCGAGTAGGTCGCCGGTCCCTAGCCCCTGCGCGGCCGAGACGGCGATCGGCTGGCCGAGCCCCAAGGCAAAGAACTCGGCCGTCAGCGGTATGTCGGCCGCGGTGTCCGCCTTATTCGCGGCGACGACGACGGGAACCGAGCCGCGGCGCAGCAGTTCGGCCATCTCGGCGTCGCCGGGCCGCAGCCCCGCCTTCGCGTCGACCACCAGCACGGCGACATCGGCATCCGCGACGGCGGCCCGTGCCTGGGCCTGGATCTGACGCGCCAGGTCGTCGCGGTCCTCGAGGTCGACTCCGCCGGTGTCGATCAGGGTCAGCGATCGGCCGTTCCAGTCCGTCGAAAGCTCCTTGCGGTCGCGAGTGACGCCGGGCCGCTCGTGCACGACCGCCTCACGGGACTCCGTGAGCCGGTTGACGAGCGAGGACTTCCCGACGTTCGGATAACCGACGACAGCGACTTTCATGGTGGGCCCGAGGCTACCGACCCCGGGCCCACCACATGGACCCTGCCTCCCTCCTGCTCACCTGGATCGGTGCCCTGCCCACGCTGGAACGAACCGAACACGAAGAACTTGCGCAAACTCGCGGCCGGCCCGGACGGACCTATCGCGGGCTGCGAGCCTCGTTGACGAGCTCGACAACGGCCGCCGTGACCTGGTCGAGCGTCATGCCGGTCGTGTCGAGCACGACTGCTCCGTCGGCCGGGGCGAGCGGGGAGTGTTCTCGGCTCCGGTCTCGCTCGTCGCGGAGCGTCTGCTCAGCGAGCACCGTCGCCTCCTTGATGCCCAGTTCGGCGGCTCGGCGCCGCGCCCGCTCAGCTGGATCGGCGGTGAGGAATACCTTGACCTCGGCGTCCGGGGCCACCACGGTGCCGATGTCGCGGCCCTCGGCCACCCAGTCCCCGGCACCGAGCATCCGGCGCTGCTCGAGGACCATCGCCTGCCGGACGGCGGGGTCCGCGGCGGCGCGGGAGGCCGCCTCCGAGACCTCGGGAGCGCGGATCTCAGCCGTGACATCACGACCGTCGAGTAGCACCCGGTCCCCGAGCTCGATCCGTACCCCGCCGGCGATCGCCGCCGGCTCCGCGTCACGCTCGTGTGCCGCCAGCGCGACCGAGCGATACATGGCGCCCGAGTCGAGATATGTGAACCCGAGCTCGGATGCGACGGCCCGCGCAACGCTCGACTTCCCCGCCCCAGCCGGGCCGTCGATCGCGACGATCGTCACGCGGCCGCCAGTTTCGCCACATCCTCGCCGAAGCGCGGATAGGAGACCGCGGCAGCCTCGATGCCGGCCACCTCGACGCCCTCCTCCGACGCCAGTCCCGCGACTGCGCCCAGCAGCGCGAGGCGGTGGTCACCGCGGGCGTCGATCAGGCCTCCCCGCAGCGAGCCACTTCCGCGGACGATGAACCCATCGGGCGCCGCTTCGATGTCGGCACCAAGTCCGCGGAGCCCCTCCACCACGCTCGAGATCCGATCCGACTCCTTGAGCCGGAGCTCGGACGCTCCCCTGACCACGGTCTCGCCCTCGGCGAAGCACCCGAGGAGCGCGACGAGCGGCAGCTCGTCGATCGCCAGGGGGACCTCGACCGCGTCTACGGTGGTGCCCTCGATCGGCGCGCCCGTGACGACGAGGTCGGCCACCGGTTCCTGCTCGGCGAACGCGCCCACGGGCTCGAGCTCCCCGAGCACGATCGCCCCCATCCGCTCGAGGATCCGCAGGAACCCGGTCCGCGTCCAGTTGACCCCAACGCCTTCGAGCACCAGCCGGGACCCCGGGACCAGCACGCCGGCGGCTATCAGGAATGCGGCCGAGGACATGTCGCCCGGGACCTCGACAGACTCGATCTCGAGCTCGTCGGCGTTTCGGACCGTGGTCCGGAACCCATGATTCGGATCGACCTCGCGCGTGAGCGCCGCGCCCGCCCGCAGCAGCATCCGCTCCGTGTGATCGCGCGTGGGTACGGGCTCGATCACGGTCGTCGCGTCCGTGACCAGGCCCGCGAGCAGCACACAGGACTTGACCTGGGCGCTCGCCACCGGAAGCGGGTACTCGATCCCGCGGAGCGGGCGGCCGGCGACCGTGAACGGTGGAAATCGCTGGTCCCGCGCCTCGATCTTCGCGCCCATCAGGCGCAGCGGCTCCGCGATCCGATCGATCGGCCGCCGCCGGATCGACTGATCTCCGTCCAGTGTGAAGCGGCCGTCGAGCTGGAAGGCGAGCCAGCCCGGGAGCAGCCGCATCAACGTGCCGGCGTTGCCGACGTCGATCGGCTTGGCGGGGACGTGGGCATTCCGCAGTCCCGTGCCCCGGATCATCAGCTCGCCGGGGCTCTGTTCGACGATCGCCCCGAGCGTGCGCACCGCGTCGAGCGTCGAGCTGGTGTCGGCCGCGGACAGGTAATTGCGAATCCGCACCGGCTCTGAGGCCATCGCACCGAGCAGCGCCGCGCGGTGTGAGATCGACTTGTCGGGCGGCGGCGCCAGACGCCCTCGCAGTGGTCCGGTCGGATCGAACCGGGCGTTCATGCGCGAGCCACCGGGAAGCCGAGATTGCCGACGAGCTCCTCGGCCCGGCCGGCCGGCTCTTCGCCGGAGATCCACAGGGCGACGACGCCCTCGCTCATATCGGCGGCCGGGTACAGCGCCATGTCGGTGATGTTGACGCCGGCCCGCCCCAACTCGAGCGCGAGCTCGGCCACGACTCCGGGGCGATTGGGCACCGAGGCGCGCAGCTCGAACAGAGGGCCGCCTGCGAGCTGCGCCTCGAGCAACCGCCTCCGGTGGGCGGCAGCGGCTTCGTTCCAGGCGCTGATGCGCGCTGGATCGGCGCTCTCGAGCGCGTCGCGAAACTCGCTCAGTCGCTCGATTGTGGCGTCGATCTCGCCCGCCAGCGCATCGCGATTCGAGATGTAGATGTCGGTCCAGATCCCGCTCGGGGCGCCGGCCACCCTGGTGGCGTCGCGAAAGCTCGGCCCCGTCGCCGGGAGCCGCTCACCGCCCGCGTCGAGCGCGTCCGCCGCCTGGGAGACGAGCACGTTGGCGAGCACATGGGGAAGGTGGGAGACCGTCGCCAGGATCGCGTCGTGCGTCTGGGGCTCGATCGCCACCGGACTGGCCCTGAGTCCGTGCAGGAGCCGGTACAGCCGCTCGTAGAGGACGCCCGAAGTCGTTGGACCCGGCGTCAGGTACCAGGTCGCGCCCTCGAAAAGATCGGCCCGCGCATGTTCGACGCCGGCGTTCTCGGCCCCCGCCAGGGGGTGGCCGCCGACGAATCTCGCGTCGTCGTGCGCGGCCACGACCGCGCGTTTGGTCGAACCGACATCGGTCACCACGCAGTCGCGTGGCGCGGCGGCAAGCACCTCGCCGACAGCGTGCGGGAGCGCGCCAACCGGCACGGCCACGAACACCGCCTCGGCATCCCCGACCGCATCGGGCACCGTGTCGGCGATCCGGTCCAGGAGGCCTCGTTCGCGGGCGGTATCGAGTGCTCCCACGGACAGGTCAAAGCCGGCGACGGTGGCATCAACGAGCTCGCGAGCAGCGAGCGCGATCGAGCCACCGATCAGCCCGACACCGACGACGGCGATCCTCAAACGGTCGCGCCCGAGAGCGCCTTACCAGCCACGGCTGCCGCTGCCAGAACCCGTTCCAGATAGTCGGCGAACTCGTCGGCCACCAGCTGCTGGGGACCGTCGCAGATCGCCTCCTCGGGCCGCGGGTGGACCTCGACGATGATCCCGTCGGCTCCCGCGGCCGCTGCCGCCAGCGACAGGGGCATCACGAGGTCGCGACGGCCGGCGGCGTGGCTCGGGTCGACGATCACGGGCAGATGGCTCAGCTCCTTGAGGACCGGGACGGCCATCAGATCGAGCGTGAAGCGGTAAGCGGTCTCGAACGTTCGGATGCCCCGCTCGCAGAGCATCACCGACTCGTTGCCCTCCTTGAGCACGTACTCAGCCGCCATCAGCAGCTCTTCGAGCGTGCTGGACAGGCCGCGCTTGAGCAGCGCGGGCGCGCCGGAACGGCCAACCTCGGCGAGCAGCGTGAAGTTCTGCATGTTGCGCGCACCGATCTGGATCACGTCCGCTACCTCGAGCACCTGCTCCAGGTCGCGGACGTCCATCACCTCAGTGACGATCGGGAGGCCGGTTTCCTCCTTGGCCTCCTTGAGCAGCCGCAGGCCCTCCTGGCCGAGGCCCTGGAACGCGTAGGGCGAGGTGCGGGGTTTGTACGCGCCTCCACGAAACAGCGTGCCGCCGGCATCACGCACGATCCGCGCCGTCTCGAGCGTCTGCTCCCGGGACTCGACGGTGCAGGGCCCCGCGATCATCGCGAAATTCGAGCCGCCCACCTTGCGGCCGGCGATGTCGAGAACGGTGCGCCGGCCATGCTTGAACTGCGAGGAGGCCAGCTTGTAGGGCTTCAGGATCGGGACTACGCGGTCGACGCCGGGGGCGCCCTCGAGCTCGAGGCGGGCCACGTGCTCGCGGTCGCCGATCGCGCCGATCACCGTGACCTCTTCGCCACGGCTCAGATGGGTACGCGCGCCGACGCTCTCAACTCGGTCGATGACGGCCTGGACCTCCTTGTCGGTGGCCGTCGGTTTCATCACAATCATCATCTTTCGGTCCTTTCTGCGCCTGGAACTGTACGGGGTCGGAGGCCCACTGATGGGGCTAGATCTTTACCGGCGCCCGGCCTCTTGGCGAGGCCGCCCGCCTCAGGCGGCGGGAGGTGCGTCGACCGAGCGCCTAGCTAAATCGCCAGGCGTAGAAGCGCGCGTAGTAGGACCAGCCGAGAGCGGAGATGTGGCGATGGTCGGACATACGCGTCGGCGGGGTTTCTACCAGACCACAGTCGCGTTGCCAAGCGACAGGACGAAACGCCGTCTAGACGAGCTCGCCGAGCGCGGCCACGAAGCGTTCGTTCTCGGCATCGCTCCCGAGCGTCACCCGCAGCGCTCCGGCGCGCCCCAAGGAGTTGCCGGCGCGGACAAGCACGCCGCGCTCGCGCAGTCCCGAGACGACCTCGCCCTCGTCGGCGTCGTCCGGGAGATGCAGCCAGATGAAGTTTGCGTCTGACTCGGCCACCCACAGGCCGAGCGCGCGGACGCCATCGACCATCGAGCTCCGGGCGGCGATTGCCTGCACGACCCGGCGCTCGACCTCGTCCTGGTGCCGGAGAGCCTCGACCGCGGCCGCCTGAGCCGGAGAGTTGAGGTAGAACGGCTGGCGGACCTGGTCGACTGCCACCCGAAAGTCCGCCGAGCCGCACAGGCCGTAGCCGACGCGCAGACCAGCGAGACCGTAGACCTTCGAGAACGTCCGCAGCAGTACCACGTTTGGGAACCGGCGCAGGAGCTCGACCGACGCGTACGTGTCCCCGAGCGCCAGCGCGTACTCGCAGTAGGCCTCATCGAGGATTACGCAGATGTGGCGGGGCACTCGGTCCAGGAAATCCTCGATCTCGTCGAGCCCGACGGAAGTCGAGGTCGGGTTGTTGGGGTTGCAGACGAGGACGAGCCGCGTAGCTACCGTGATCTCAGCCGCCATCGCGTCCAGCTGATGGCGATCGTCGGCATCGAGCGGGACCTCGATCGCGCGCGCCCCCGCGGCAGCGGCGAGGTGTGGATAGACGGTGAACGCCGGCCAGGCGTACACGACCTCCGCTCCCGGCTCGAGCAGCGCCTCGCCAGCCGCCAGCAGAATGTCGCACGATCCGTTCCCGAGCGCGATCCGCTCGGCCGCGACGCCGTAGCGCTCCGACAGGGCCCGGCGCAGCGGCGAGTACGCCGGATCGGGGTACCGGTTTGCGCCCCCGATCACCGCGGCGGCGGCCTCGACGACCGCCGGTGCGGGCGGGAAGCACGACTCGTTCGACGCGAGCATCGCCATATCGGCTCCGAGGTCGTAGCCCGCGGCCACCGGATACACCGGGATCCTGCGGATGCGGTCGGTGAACTCGATGGCCATGGCCCGAACTATTGTGCCGAGTTGAGATCGGCTCGCAGCGCGCGCGCATCCCCAAGGTAGACGTGCTGGGGCACGTGGTCATCCACGGCGTAGTAGTGGACGAGCACTCGGATCACCATCGGCATCGAGCCGGGGACAGCCACCTCCTGGGCGCACAGCAGCGGCACCCGATCGAGCCCTAGCCGGCGCGCGGCGACCGCCGGGAACTGTGCGTCGAGGTCGGACGTGAGCGTGAAGATGCAGCTCACCATCAGCTCGGGCGTCAGCGCGTTGCGCGCGATCAGCTCGCGCATCAACTCGTCGGTGGCCCCCAGTATCTGGTCGGCCTCGTTTGCCTGGACGCTACTTGCGCCCCGTAGCGCGAACAGCCGCATGGCCGCGGAATTCTGCCAGAGGGCCCTGTGGAGGGCTGGGCGTGTCCAGCTGATACACGGTCGCGCACCCGAAACGGTGCAGCGAGACGAGCATCGGCCGCAACGTCTTGCTCAGGTCGGCCGTGGCGGTGCAGTCCGCAAGCACGAACGTCGCCCCCGTCTCGCGGACGAACCTGCGCGCGGCGGCGCCGCGCAATGTTCCGTCGAACAAGGCCTGGGATTGGTTGATCCGCCCCCCGCAGTTGGGCTGGGACCACAGGCAGTCGCCGACCAGCGTGCGGCGGCCAGTCTTCTCGGGGACGGCGGCCCCAAGGTAGCTGCGGGTCAGGACGCCGCCGGGCGTGCGGATGTCGGCCAGGTAGTCAAGCGCGCTCCGCTCATTGCGCTCAATGAAGTTGGCGTTGCCCGGGGTCGGAGCGGCAAGCTTGCGCGCGTTGTTGAGCTCGAAGGCGGTGGCCGGAACCGTGATCAGGAAGACGACGATCGCCGTCACCCACCCAACCCGGGGCAAACGGCGCCACCCGACCCGCTGCACGCCCTCCACGGCGAGCACCGACAGCGGGAGCGTAACTCCCTGGAACGCATGGAGCGGAGTGGCGCTGAAGCCGCTCGCCGACACGACGAAGATGAGCAGCGCTGCCAGCGGCCACGTCCGCGTGGCGACGGCGAGGAAGTTCGCGTTCCTGCGGCGGACCGCTAAAGCCGCCCCAATCAGCAGCGGCACCAGCGCGAGCAGAATCGCCCACAAGGAGAATGCGTGCTTGCTCGCCTCGCGGGCCAGCCGCCAGGAGATATCGGCGCGGCCGAGTGCCGCGTAGTAGAGCAGCGGCGCGGCGGACAGGCCGACCGTCAGTGCCGGCAACTTCAATTGCGCAAGCGTGCGCGGGAGCCCACGCCACAGCACGAGCTCGGTGGCGACGACGACCAGGATCAGCTCCTCTCCGTTCCAGGGGTGGAGCAGACTTGCGAGCGCGCCGAGCAATCCCGGCCACCAGGCGATCCGGCCGCTCGAGCGGGCGCGGTCGTATGTGAGCAGCCCCGCGACCATGCACGCCAGGGCAACCAGGCCGAACGTGTATCCCCACGAGAGGAAGCCGGGGAACAGGTCGCCGATCACTCCCCACGATCCGTACAGGAACGTGAACGAGCCGAAGAACAGCGCGAGCAGCAGCGCCAGCCGGCGGGGCCACAGCCCCGGGACCGTGCGATGGACGTACTCGCGGAAGGAGAAGAAGACGGCCGCCACCGCGACCGGCTTCCACAGCAGCAGCGATATCGCCGGGGAGAGCCCGAGGGCTGTCAGTCCTCCCGAGATCACGACGGCCGGCTGGAAGTAATCGGAGGGCGTCGAGCGAAGGACGAATAGGTTCGACACGAGCACGTGGTGAGAGGCGCTGCGGATCCAAGCCAGGTACTGCAACTGATCGACGATGTAGACGCCGTCCGTGCCCGTCCACACGCGACCATTGACGACGACCTGAAGCAGGTCGAGTGTCAGCACCCACAGCGAGACCGCCCCGAACGCAACGAGGATGCCGAGCTCGAACCGGTCGAGCCTGCGACGGAGCACGGCAACAGGGGCCGCGGTGCGGCCGACGGAAGGCGCGGGTGTCCCGACTTCGACACGCATCTAACACGACGCTAACAGTTGACCGGCTGTAAAGGCGCGCCGGAGCCGCTGGACCTTACGCAAAGCTGACAGTTGGGTTATTGGGCGAGTTTGTGCTGGAGCGTCGTCGACGCCTGCCCGGCCGGGCTGTTCATCAGGTTGACGCCGAACTTTCCGAGCAGCGTTCCGGTGTACGGGGCGAACCCGATCACGAGATACGCCGTGAACACGAGCGCGACGCGCCGGAGGTTGAGGCTAGTTCCGAGTGCGGCCAGCGGCAGCAGCCAGATGACGTACCACGGTACGAGCCAAGCCAGCGCCGCGATCAGCGCCAGCGTCGACCAGCCGGCGTCCGAGATCCAGTCTCGGTTCCGCCTGACGAGCAACGCGATCACGACGATCACGAGGACGTTGGCTACCCGCAGCAAGCCGGGTGTCCCGCCGCCCAGACCGAGGACGAGGCCGACGATGTTCGGCACGCTCCACGGGGTCAGCAGCGTGCTCTGATCGACCAGGTTCGGCAGCGAGAAGCCGAACAGGGCGAGATACATCGCGCCGAGCGGCACCGCCGCGAGCACCGCTCCGACGAGCACGTTGATCCGGCGGCGGTTGGTCAGGACCGCCAGCAGCAGGAAGGGAAGCAGCAGGATCGCCGTGAACTTGACCGCGACGGCGATCATCAGCGCGGCGCCGGCTAAGCGATCGTGGCGCGACAGCACGAAGGCGATCGCCGCGGTCGAGGGGATCAGCATGAAGAAGTCGTTGTGGAAGCCGGCGACCGCGTACAGCAGGTAGATCGGGTTGGCGGCGACGAACAGGACGGCGAACCGGGGATCCCGGCCCAACAGCCGTGCGCACTTCCAAACCAGCCCGATGAACGTGAGGCTGGCCAGGACGGCTCCGATCTTCAGCGTCCAGTAAGCGGTGGCCAGGGGGAGCGCGGCGATGAGATAGCTCCCCGCGGTGAACAGCGGCCCGTATGGGCTGCGCAGGTTGTGCCACGTCGAGAAGCGGTAGATCGGGTCATGGAGCTCCGCCTGGATCACGTGGGTGTACGGATTCAGGTCGTGCAGTCCGCCGAGCCGGGCGTACCCGAGGTAGTTGAACAGGTCGGTCAGCGTGAGCGGGGGGCCCATCAACAGGACCACGTGCAGAGCCAGCACGCACAGGACGATCACCCGCATCGAAAGCGACCGCACCGCGCCGAGCGCCACGTAATAGGCGAGGCACATCCCGATTAAGACGAAGCTGAGGCCGACGTCGGCCGCCGTGCTGCTGCTGAAGTTGAGGTCTCGGAACAGGCCGTGGAGCGGGCCGGCCTCCCAGCCCGGGAATGTCTGGACGCTCCGCGCCACCAGCGGCGTTGGTCCGGACGTTGTGAACGCGACGACGAGCAGCGCGCCGAACACGAGCACGCCGAGCGCGACGCGTCCGGCGAGCGGGTGTAGCGCGACTCGGGGCCAGCGCAGGTGCAACCGCGCGCCGAGCGTGAGGCGCGGGAGGGCAACCGTCGGGTCCCCTGGCCCGGCGCCGGCACCGGCTACGGGTCCAGAAGCAAGCACGACGGCCGGGTCGGGGGCACTCGACTCCGGTCGCATGTACTGAAAATACTGCCCCGTAAGCGTTTTCTCGTGGTACGTATCTATGTTGAGATTATGTTAAGGCTGGACTGCGTCTATCCGGCGTCGCACCATCGCCACAGCGGACCCGCGCGTTCGCGCAGCGGCCCGTCCTAACATCCGCGCCCGTGAGCGTCGGCGCTCTTTCCCATCAGCGAGGAGCATCGCTGGGTAGCGGTGAGCGCGGCTTAAGCCACGTTCTGAGCTCGCCGGCCACGCTCGCAGTCGCGGCCCTGACGGTGCTCGCAGCCGCGCTGCGCTTCGTCGGAATCGGCCATCAGGGCTTCTGGTTCGACGAGGGCAACACCGCGCTGCTCGTCCATTACTCGCCCGGAAAGATGTTGGGGCTGATCCCGCAGTCGGAGTCCACGCCACCGCTGTACTACAGCGTGGCCTGGGTCTGGGCGCGAGTGTTCGGCTACGGCGAGGCGGGCCTGCGCTCGCTGTCGGCGGTCTGCGGCATCGCCACGGTTCCGGTCGCATATATGGCGGCGCGCAAGCTCGTCTCCCGCCGCGCCGGCGTGATCGCCGCCGCGCTGACCGCCTGCAACCCGTTTCTGATCTGGTACTCGCAGGAAGCGCGCTCCTACTCGATGCTGGTGCTGCTGACATCGGTGGCGCTGCTCGCGTTGGCCTACGCGCGTGCGACCCCAACGCCGCGCACGCTGGCGGCTTGGGTGGTGGCCTCCGGTTTGGCGCTGGCGACCCATTACTACGCGCTACTGGCGATCGTCCCCCAGGCGATCTGGCTGCTGGGCTCGGAGTGGCGGACGGCGCTCGGTCCGGATCGCGGTCGGGATCGTCGGCATCTGCGGGCTGGCGTTGATCCCGCTCGCGGTCAGCCAGAACGGGACCGGCAACGCGAGCTGGATCGCGAAGATCGCCCTCGGCCCGCGGCTCGGCCAGATCATCCCCCAGTTCGTGATCGGCACCGGCTCTCGGGCTTACGCCGTGCTCGAGCCGTTGGGCGCGACGATGGTGGTGGTCGGCCTGTTGCTGCTTGCGTTGCGCTCCGATCGGATCGAACGGCGTTCGGCGCTGGCCGTCGGGGCGCTCGCGGTGGGAGGGCTGATCCTGAACTTGGCGCTGGTCGCTGTCGGCGTCGACGACCTGATCACGCGCAACGTGATCGTGCTGTGGCTGCCGGCCGCGATCTGCGTCGCCGGTGGGCTGGGCGCGCGCCGCGCAGGCCTGATCGGGATCTGCGCAGCCGTCGTACTGTGCGCCACAGGCGTCGCCGCCGCCATCAGCGTCGCGTCTGATCGCAACCTCCAGCGCCCGGACTGGCGCGGGGTCGCTCGCGTGCTCGGCACCCAACCGGCCGCGGGAGCGCCGCAACGGGCGATCCTGATCGGGCACTACCAGGACCTGCTACCGCTATCTCTGTACCTGCCGCATCTGAGCTTCTGGCGAAACCATCGCCCACAGACCGTCCGCGAGCTCGATGTTGTGTCGATCAGCCGCACCACGCGAAGACCTCTGCTGGTGGGGCGCCGCATGCAACCTGATCCCGTCCCAGATGCAGAGCTCCTACCCGATTCCGGGCTTTCACGAGGTGTGGCTGCGCCGGGTGTACCAGTTCATGATCATGCGCCTGGTCGCCGACAGGCCGATTGCGCTGACGCCGGCCGAGGTATCGCGCGTCCTCACAACGACGACGCTGCGCCGCGACGAGCTGTTGCTTCAGCGCTAGCGGAGGCGAGCCGTTCAACCTCCTCCGCCCCGAGTTCGCGATAAGAGCCGAGACGCAGGTCTCCGAGATCGAGCGGGCCGAAACGGATCCGCTCGAGCCGCTTCACCGGGTGGCCCACGTGGTCGCACATCCGCTTGACCTGGCGCTTGCGCCCCTCGTGGATCGTGAGCTCGAGCGTGTCCGCCGCGACTCGTCGCACGCGCGCCGGCGCGGTCCGGCCGTCGTCGAGCCTAACCCCCGCTCGCAGCGCTCGCAGGGCGCTGTCGCGGACGGGAGGGTTGGCGACGACGGCCCGATAGCTCTTGTCGACCTCGAACCTCGGATGGGTCAGCCGGTGGGCGAGATCGCCGTCGTTGGTGAGCAGGATCAGCCCGGTGGTGTCGATGTCGAGTCG
The DNA here is from genome assembly GCA_963773165.1 of uncultured Solirubrobacterales bacterium. Lineage (GTDB taxonomy): Bacteria > Actinomycetota > Thermoleophilia > Solirubrobacterales > Solirubrobacteraceae > Palsa-465. The sequence continues at coordinate 170,163 of CAVZAK010000032.1, read as the reverse complement.
GCCGACCGGGTACAGGCGCAGTGGCGTCGGCACGAGCGAGACGACCGTGGGACGGCCCTGGGGGTCGCGGGCCGTTGAGACGACGCCGAGCGGCTTGTTGACTGCGAACACCACGCGTTCGGAAGCGATCTCCACCGGCTCGCCGTCGACCGTGACGGAGTCGGCGGGGGCGACGTCGCGGGCGGGATCGGTGACCGCCACGCCGCCGACCGACACCCGTCCCGATCGGATCAGCTCCTCGGCGGCGCGGCGCGAGGCGACGCCGGCTGAGGCAAGGTACTTGGCGAGGCGCATCGCCCTGCCACCATAGAGCGGATGGATCTGACCGCTGTCGAGGACAAGCTCAAGGAGTTCGAGGAGCCGGCGTACCGCGCTGGGCAGATCTGGCGCTGGGCCGCCCAGGGCGCGAGCGGCTACGACGCGATGACAGATGTTCCGCTGCTGCTGCGCGAGCGGCTCGACGCGGCCGTCCCGTTCACGACGCTGTCGCTCGAGCATCAGGCGGAGGCGAAGGACGGCACCGTGAAGGCGCTGTTCCGTACCCACGACGGCCGTCCTGTCGAGGCGGTACTGATGCGCTACCGCGACGGCCGGCGATCGCTGTGTCTCTCATCTCAGTCCGGCTGCCCGCTCACCTGCACGTTCTGCGCCACCGGCCAGATGCGCTTCGGCCGCAACCTGACGACGTGGGAGATCCTCGACCAGGCGCTCCATTTCCGCCGGATCGACCGGGTCGACCACGCGGTGTTCATGGGCATGGGCGAGCCGATGATGAACCTCGACAACGTCCTCGCCGCCTGTCGAAGACTCCCTGACCTCGGAATCACCAACCGCCGCACCGCAATCTCGACCGTCGGCTGGATCCCCGGAATCGAGCAGCTCGCGGAGGACCCGATGCCGATCCGGCTTGCTCTCTCGCTCCACGCCGCCGACCAGGCGCTGCGCTCGGAGCTCATGCCGGTCAACGACCGGTATCCGCTCCCGGACGTGATCGCTGCCTGCGAGGGCTACTACGCCCGCAAGCGGCGCAAGGTGTTCATCGAGTACGTGATGCTCGCCGGCGTCAACGATTCACATGTTCAGGCGACGCAGCTGGCCGAGGTGCTCGACCGACGGGTGTTCAAGGTCAACCTGATCCCGTACAACCCGACCGCCTCGCCCTATGAAGGATCGAGCCCGAAGGCGATCGAGGCGTTCAGGGCGCAACTCGAGCGCCACGGCCTCGACGCCACCGTCCGCCTGACCCGGGGCCGCGAGATCGACGCTGCGTGTGGCCAGCTGGCGGCGCGGGTCGAGCCTACGCGCTCGCCCGAGCTTCTCCGGCCCTGAGCAGCCGCTCCCGGAGCTCCTCCTCGAGCTCGGGCGAGGGATCGAACGAGGTGATCTCGGGCAGTTCCTCGAGCGAGTTCAGACCGAACAGGCGCAGGAACAGCTCCGTCGTCCGGTATAGGACCGCCCCGAACTGCGAGCGGCCAGCCTCCTCGATCACGCCCCGCTCGAGCAGCGTGGAGGCGGCCGACTCGGCGTTCACGCCGCGGATCCGGGCGATCTCCGGCCGCGAGACCGGCTGCAGGTAGGCGACGATCGCCAGCGTCTCCGCCTGCGCCGGCGTCAGCGGCGGTGTGCGGGGACGGGCTAGGAGCCGCCGGGCGGCGGGCTCCGCGTCAGGGTGGCTGCTGAGTGCCCAGCCTCCGGCGAGCTCGCGCAGGACCAGCCCCCGTCGCTCGAACTCGTAGTGCTCGCGCAGCCGTTCGAGCGCCGTGACGACCTCGTGGAGCTCGGCACCGGTGGCGTCGGCAAGCGCGGTGGCATCGACGGGCTCCGCGGAGAGGAACAGGAGCGATTCGAGCGTCTGTTCCAGCCCGATCGTCATGCTGTGAGGCGGGTCGTCGCCCGGGCCGCGGCGGACTCGATGATGATCTCTCCGAACGGCTCGTCCTGGGCCCAGGTGAGCTCTCCCTGCTTGTAGAGCTCGAGCAGGGCGAACAGCGTGACCGCGACCGTCACTCGGTCGGCGCGGGCCACGGCCTCCTCGAACGTGAAGGTCCCGCGCCTGAGGAGCTGGCGGAGGTGGGTGAGCCGCTCCGCGACCGTCACCTTGGGAACGGTGATGTGGCGCACGTCGACCGGCTCCGGGACCCGGAGCAAGTCGCCGACGGCGGACGCGAGGCGCAGAGCATCATAGACGGCACCGGCGTCCTTCAGCGAGGCCCGCCGCAGCGACGGCGGCAGCGGCGCCGAGCGGAACCGATACCCCTCCTGGGCGGCAACCCGTTCCCGCAGGAAGGTGGCGGCGGCGCGGTAGCGGTGGGCGTCGAGCAGCCGGGCCAACAGCTCTTCGGCGGCCTCCCCGGGATCTAGGTCGATCTCCTCGGGATCCTCGCCGGGGAGCATCAGCCGCGATTTAAGCTCCAACAGGGCCGCGATCAGAACCAGGAACTCCGTCGCGGCCTCGAGGTCGAGCTCGCCCCGCTGCTCGAGGTGGTCGATGTAGGAGATCACGACCTCGGCCAGGTCGACCTCCAGCAGGTCGACCTCCTCGCGCAGAATCAGCGTCAGCAGCAGGTCGAACGGACCGGCGAACACGTCGAGGTCTAGCTCGAGATCGATCAGGCGCATCGGCAGCGCAGACAGTAGCGGCGCTACCGGACCGGCCCGACGCCCATCGCCTGGCGGACGTGCGCCACCGTGTCCTGGATGATCGCGCGGGCCTTTCCAGCACCTACGGCGAGGATCCGCTCGAGCTCCTGCTCGTCGGCGCGCTGCTCCGTGTAGCGCTCGCGCACCGGCGCGAGGTATTCCACGACGCCGTCGGCGACGGCCTGCTTGAACGCCCCGTAGCCGGAACCGTCGAACTCGCGCTCGATCTCATCCGGACTTGTCCCGCGTACCGCGGCCAGGATGTCGATCAGGTTCGACACCCCCGCCTTGTCCGGCCCCCGGACGACCTCGCTGCCGGAGTCGGTGACGGCCGACCGGATCTTTTTGACGATCGTGTCCGGCTCGTCGAGCACGAGCACGGTGCCCTGCGCGCTGCCGCCCGTGGTCGACATCTTTCGATCCGGGAACTGGAGATCCATGATCCGCGCCCCAACAGCGGGCACCCGGACCTCCGGCACCACCAGCGTCTCGCCGAAGCGGGAGTTGAACCGCTCGGCGACATCGCGCATCAACTCCACGTGCTGGCGCTGGTCCTCGCCGACCGGTACCTCGTGGGCTCGGTAGCCGAGCACGTCGGCGGCCTGGAGCACCGGATAGAAGAACAGCCCGCCGGAGACCAGATCGCGCTGGGTCCCCGACTTCTCCTTGAACTGGGTCATCCGGTTCAGCTCGCCGAACGAGGTGACGCTCGAGAGCAGCCAGCACAGCTCGGTGTGCTCCTGCACGTCGCTCTGTCGGAAGAAGATGCAGCGCTCGGGGTGGAGCCCGGCGGCCAGCAGGATCGCCGCCGTGTCGTACACGGCCTCGCGGAGCGCCTCGGGCTCATAGGCGACGGTGATCGCGTGAAGGTCGACGATGCAGTAGATCGCCTCGCCGCGGTCCTGCCCGGCCACGTACTGGGTGATCGCGCCGATGTAGTTGCCCAGGTGCTTACGGCCCGTCGGCTGGATCCCGGAGAAGATGCGCATGGGCTCGGCAGCGTAGCTAGACGTGGCGGGGCTCTGCCTGGAGGGCCGGGTGCGGGGGGCGCTGTGTATCGCCGGGTGAGGGCGCCGGTGAGGGCGCCACCCCCCAACTGAAGCCTTTTTCTCCCGGCCGGGAGAGAATGGCGCCAGTTGGGCGCTCGTGTCGGTCTTCGTTGCGACTGTGTCACGGAGCGTGTCGAGAGTGTCACGAGGGATGGTGGATGGCGCGCCAACACCGATGCCGGATCCGAGCCCTGGCGCGCTGAGCACACTCCTCGTGCATAACACGCCGCGCCTCTGGATTCCGCGCGGTATTGGCGTGCTGTACACCATCGAACGGGTGCGATCGCGACGAGCTCCCCTCCCCAGCGCCGTTTACCGACCCGACCGCTTGCCACGCCGGCCGAGAGTTCACAGCCCCCGAGCAAACGACCCTCGACCGCCACCGAACCGACCGCGAAAGCCACACCCCAGGGCGCGCGCGAGCGCGCCCCCTAAATCACTTGGTCAGCGCGCCGGCGCTCTGGCTCGCCGAAGGCAGCGCCGGGGCCGGACTCCGGTGATTGGCCAGTGCCCACGCGGCGATCACCCCGCCGACGGCGCCGCAGGCGTGGGCCTGCCACGAGATCCCGTAATGGGGCACGAGGCTCGACAGGAGCGCACCGCCCCACACCACGCCGACGACCAGGCCGATCAGCAGCTCCACGACGCTGCGGTCGAACAGCCCGCGCGTCAGCAGATAGGCGGCATAGCCGAACACGACCCCGCTGGCGCCCACCGTGCTCACCCCCGCGGGCGCGATCAGCCACGTCCCGATGCCACCAACGATGATCACGATCGCGGTCACCACAGCCAGCCGGGCCGCGCCCCGCAGGGCGATGATCGCCCCCATGAACAGGAACGGAATCGTGTTCGAGATCAGGTGCGCGAAGCTGACGTGCAGGAACGGCGCGGTGAAGACTCCCCACAGCCGATCGAAGTTCCGGGGATAGATCCCGTCGAAGTCGAGGTTGTTGGAATCGAGCGTGTTGACCACCTCGATTACCCACATCAGTGCGACGATCCCGATCAGCAACGTGAGGCCCTGGCGCTGGGACTGGCTTGGGCGCACGGGGAGCTGGTCGCTCATGGCCACAGGATGGCAGGTGGTCACATCGGGAAGACGAAGATGCAAGTAAGAGTTGATGGGGTACTTGGCTGAAGCCAGCGACCAGGAGCTGGTCCGTCGCACGGCGGACGACCCCCAGGCGTTCGGCGAGCTCTACCGCCGCCACGAGCGCGCGATGCTGGCCTTCTTCCTGCGCGCGACCCGCTCAGGGGAACTCGCGGCGGACCTGACCGCTGAGACGTTCGCCACGGGGCTGCGGTCGATCGACGGGTTTCGCCCTGAACGTGGCGCGCCGGCGGCATGGCTGTTCGGGATCGCCAGGCACGTGCTCTCGCGGAGCATCGAGCGGGGCCGGGTCGAGGACCGCGCCCGGCGGCGGCTTGGCCTGCCGCCGCTATCGCTCGACGACGACGCGATCGAACGGATCGAGGCGGTGGCGTCGCAGGATGGGACGGCGAGCGCACTGATGGAAGAGCTGCCGGCCGAGATGCGCGAGGCGGTCTCGGGACGGGTGCTCGATGAACAGGACTACGGGGAGCTCGCCGCCCGGCTGCGCTGCTCGCCGAGCGTCGCACGCAAGCGCGTCAGCCGCGGACTGGCGCGGCTGAGAAAGCAGATGGAGGCCTCACGATGACCGTTTTGCCCGAGCTCGAACGCCAGCTGGTCGAGGCCGCGGCAGGGCCGAGCGCCCCGCCGCGGCCGGCCCGGCGCCGGGCGAGGGTCGGCGGATGGCTGGCGATCGCGGCCAGCGCGGCCGTGGTGATTGGCGTCGTCGTCGTGTTCGCGGCCGTGGGCGGACAGGCGCCGCGACTGAGCGCGGCGCAGGCGCAGCTCGAGCGCGCCGCCAAGACCGCCGCGGGCACCCCAACACCCACGCTGGGGCCTGGCCAGGGCTGGTACACGCGCATCGTCGGAAAGATTGCCTGGGGCCCCGACTACACGGGGAGCTATGACAGCGACAGCTGGATCGTCGCGACCGGGAAGGGCTTCGGCCAGGGCGACTCCCAGTCGAGCCGGATCGGGGCGGCAACCGTCCGCGGGGACGGAGCTCGGGCTCGGATCGACCACGCCCGGTTACGGCGACTGGAACGTGCGCTCGATCCGGGACTTTCCCGCCGACGCGTCGGGCGTGATCGACACGTTGCGGGCTGATCTGCCCAAGGGCGTGCATCCAGACTCGTTCAGGACCCTCGCCCAGCTCGCCGCGGTCCTCGCCACGGAGCCGCTCAGCGGTGCCTCGCGGGCCGCGGCGTTCCTGGCAACCGAGCAGCTGCCGGGACTCCGATATCTGGGGCCCGTCCGTGACCAGCTCGGGCGATCGGGCGTGGCGGTGGCGGCACGGACCGACCAGGGACCGCCTGGCCTCAGCCGGGCCGGGTCCCAGCGCTACGAGTTCCAGATGATCTTCGACCCCAGCACCGGGATCATCCTGGGCTCGCGGACCGTCGTCGTCCAGGCCCCGCAGGTCCGCGGGATCCACGCCGGCGATGTGCTCGTCACGTGGGCGTACACGCGCCCGAAGGTGGCCGCGATCCCCGCGGGAGTGGCGGCGGCCAATGCGGCGGTCACGCCGGCGGGGCGCCGCGCGATCAAGCGCTCGATCGCGCCCTATCGCTCGGCGCGCGCCCGGTTGAATGGTCCCGGAGGGCCTTGCCACGCAAGCAGTGCCACGCGCGGGTGCCAGCAGGCGGTGCGCGCCCTACGACGCCGCGCCGAGGCCACGCTCCAGGCCACCCTGAAGCGCCTCGCTGGCGACGGCTAGCGCCACCTCGGCCCGCTGCACCAGCGAGGGCGCCAGCACGAACTCCTCGGGCGTGTGGGCGCCTCCGCCCCGCGGGCCGAGCCCGTCGATCGTCAGCGGAATCGTCGAGGCGAAGTGGCTCGCGTCGCTGGCGCCACCGCGGCCGACGCCCGCGATTGGACGGCCGAGGCGCTCGGAAGCCCGCTCGATGAGCCCCGCGGTCTGGCTGATCGAGTCCATCGGCGGCCAGCGGCGTTCCATCGTCGCCTCGAGCGCCACGCCGTCGATCTCGGGCGGGATCGCAGCGAGTACCGAGTCAAACGCCTCGAGTCGGTCCGCGCGCATGTCGAGCACGAGGTCTCCGGCTGCCGGAACGACGTTGAGCGCCTCGCCCGAGCGCATCCGCGTCGGCACGACGCTCAGCCGATCGGTCCCACCGGGGTCGTGGTGCTCGGCGAGCAACAGCGCCGCTCGCGCGAGCGCCAGGAGCGCGTTGCGACCCTGATCGGGAGCGCTGCCCGAATGGGCTGCCCGCCCCGCCCCAGCGAGCCGCAGCGTGCCGGCGGCCTTCCGACGGATGATCACGCCCTCCGCGCCGGCGGGTGTCCGCTCGCCGGCCTCGAAACAGAGGCAGGCGTCGTAGCCGGCGAACCGCTGGACGTGGCCGAACTCGACGGTGCGCCACTCCTCGTCGGTGACGAGGAGCACCGACAGCTCGCCGAACATCTCGGGGTGGGCCGCCAGCGACCGGGCGACCCCCAGCGAGAGCACGACGCCCCCCTTCATGTCCGCGGTGCCCGGGCCGTAGAGACGGTCGCCGTCTCTACGGAGCGGCGCGTGGGAGGCGTGGCCGATGACCGTGTCGAGGTGGCCCAGAAGCATCATCCGCCCGGAGCCCGTCCCGCGGATCCGCGCGATCAGATCCTTGGCGCTGTTCGGGGTCGAGCACGGCACGCGCTCGATCTCGGCCTCGGGCGGCAGCAGCGCGACGCACACGGCGATCGCCTCCTCCGCGCCTGGGATGTCGCCGGACGGCGAGGAGACGGCGACGAGCGCCTCCAGCTCGCGCTCAGCCCGAGCGGCGATTTCCGCTGCACCCTCGGCGATCAGGCTCACGGAGTAGCTGGAGCAGGCGCTCTGACGACTGGGTGGCGGGCGGCGGCGGCCTCGTCGAGACGCCGGACCGGCGTCGTGTATGGCGCGCTCCGGGCGATGTCCGGATCCTCGCGGGCCTCGCGGAGGATCTCCGCGACGATCTCGGCGAACCGGTCGAGCGTCTCCTTCGTCTCGGTCTCCGTGGGCTCGATCAGCAGTGCCTCGTCGACGATCAACGGGAAGTAGACAGTCGGGGGGTGGACGCCGAAGTCGAGCAGCCGCTTGGCCAGGTCGAGCGTCTTGATGTGGAGCTCGTGCTTCATCGGCGCGCCGGAGAGGACGAACTCGTGCATGCACAGCCGCTCGTACGCGGCCGGCAGGAGCTCGAGCACGCCCTCGCGCCGCAGCCGGGCGAGCAGGTAGTTGGCGTTCAGCACGGCGACCTCCGAAACCTCGCGCAGCCCGGAGGGCCCGAGCGAGCGGATGTACGCGTAGGCCCGGACGAACACGCCGTAGTTGCCCTGGAAGCCGCGCAGGCGCCCGATCGACTTGGGACGGTCGTAGTCGAGATCGAAGTACGGGGCCGCGCTCCCGTTCCCACCCGTGTCGCGGCGGACCACCTGCGGCCGGGGCAGGTAAGGCTCGATCCGTTCGGCGACCGCGATCGGGCCGGCTCCGGGGCCCCCGCCGCCGTGGGGCTGGGTAAACGACTTGTGCAGGTTGAAGTGGACGATGTCGAAGCCCATATCCCCCGGCCGGCAGATCCCCATGATCGCGTTGAGGTTGGCGCCGTCGTAATACAGCGTCGCCCCCACTCCGTGGACGATCTGAGCGATCTCCTCGATCGCCGGCTCGAACAGTCCGACCGTCGAAGGGTTGGTGAGCATCAGGCACGCGACGTCCGCGTCGGCCTTGGCGCGGAGATCGTCGAGGTCGACGTTCCCGTGCTCGTCGGTCCCCACTTTGACCACGTCGTAGCCCGCCATCGTCACGGTCGCGGGGTTGGTGCCGTGGGCGGTGTCGGGCGTCAGGACCTTGGTCCGGTTCTCGCCGTGGTCCTCGTGGAAGGCGCGGGTCAGGAGCACGCCGGCGAGCTCGCCGTGCGATCCGGCGGAGGGCTGGAGCGAAACGTGCGGCAGTCCCGCGATCTCGCCGAGCGACTCCTGGAGGCGCCACATGAGCTCGAGCGCGCCCTGCGCCCGGCGGGGGTCCTGGAGGGGGTGAAGCTTGGCGTGGCCAGGGAGCGCGGCCACGCGTTCGTGGAGCTTGGGGTTGTATTTCATCGTGCAGGAGCCGAGCGGGTAGAAGCCCGTGTCGAGGTCGAAGTTGCGCTTCGACAACCGGTTGTAGTGGCGGACGATCTCCGGCTCGGCGACCTCGGGGAGCTGCGGCGGCTCGGCCCGGCGCAGCTCAGGCGGCAACAGCTCGTCGAGGGGCCGCTCGGGCACGTCGACGGCCGGCGCGACGAACGCCCGCCGTCCCGGCTTGGAGCGCTCATAGATGGTGAGCCGATCGTCGGCGGCGGCGATCATGCCCGCACCTCGCTTCCCGCACGCTCGGCCGCGATCGCCGACCCGAGTGCCGCGGCCAGCCGGTCGATGTCGGCCTTGGTCCGCTGCTCGGTGATCGCCACCAGCAGGCCGTCGCCGAGCTCCGGGTAGTCACGCGCCAACGGGTAGCCGGGGTTGACCCCCTGCTCGCGGCAGCGGGCGATCACCTGTTCCACGGGCGCCTGGAGCGAGACCGCGAACTCGCGCACGACGGGCTGCCGGTGGAGCAGCGAGACGCCGTCGAGCCCCTCGAGCGCCGCGCGGGCATAGGCGGTCCGCTGGAGCATCAGCTCGGCGAGCTCGACGATCCCGCGGCGGCCGAGCCAGCTGAGGTAGATCACGCCGGCGAGCGCGTTCAGCGCCTGCGCCGTGCAGATGTTCGAGGTTGCCCGCTCACGCCGGATGTGCTGCTCACGAGTCTGCAGCGTGAGCACGAAACCACGCTTTCCGTCGAGGTCGCGGGTCTCGCCCGCGATCCGGCCGGGCATCCGGCGCATCAGCTCCTCGGTGGCCGCGAAGAATCCGAACGAGGGCCCGCCGAAGTCGAGCCGATTGCCCAGCGTCTGGCCCTCGCCCACGGCGATGTCCGCGCCGCACTCGCCGGGCGTCCGCAGCAGCGCCAGCGACAGCGGGTCGCACGAGCAGATCGTCAGCGCCCCGGCGTCCTCTCGCGAGCCCGGCGAACGCACTCAGGTCCTCGACCGCGCCCAGGAAATTTGGCTGCTGGACGATGACCGCGCTGACGCCCTGATCGACCTCGGGCAGCTCGGTCACACCGGCCTTGAGCGGGGCCTCCACGACCTCCATCCCCCAGCCCCGCGCGAGTGTCCGCAGCGCCTCGCGCGAGTGCGGGTGGACGCCGCGCGAGACCACGAACCGCTCCCGCCCACGGGCGAGCTTGGCGACATAGCCCGCCGCGGCGACCGCGCTCGGGCCCTCGTACACCGACGCGTTGGAGACCGGCAGGCCGGTCAGCTCCGAGATCGCCGTCTGATACTCGAACATCGCCTGGAGGCCGCCCTGCGAGATCTCAGGCTGATACGGCGTGTACGGGGTCAGGAACTCAGATCGCAGGATGATCGAGTCGATCAGCGCGGGAATGTAGTGGTCGTACATGCCGGCTCCGAGGAATGACACCTCGTCCTCGGTCGAGACGTTGCGCGCCGCCAGCGCCCGCAGCTCCTCGAACACCTCCTGCTCCGACACGCCCTCGTCGAGCGCCAGCGGCCGGCCGAGCCGGAGGCTCTCGGGGATGTCGGCGAACAGCTCCTCGATCGATTCCACGCCGATCTCCGCGAGCATCTCGCGGCGGTCGGCGTCGGTGGCGGAGGTGTATCGGGTCAAGAAAGCGTGGCCTCGTAGGTCTCGGCGTCCATCAAAGAATCCGTCTCGGACGGGTCCGACAGCCTTACCCTCACAAGCCATCCTTCGCCGTAGGGGTCCTCGTTGATCGTCTCGGGGTGCTCCGACAGCGCCGCGTTGACCTCGACGACCTCGCCCGACAGCGGTGCGAACACATCCGACACCGCCTTCACCGATTCCACCTCGGTGTACGGCTCGTCCTTGTTTACCCTGGCTGCCGACATCCGGCGGGTCGAAGAACACGACCTCGCCGAGCGCATCCTGCGCGTACCAGGTGATCCCGAACGTGGCCGCATCGCCATCGATCCGAGCCCAGTCGTGCTCAGCGTGGTACAGGAGGTCTGCGGGATAGCTGGGGTCGGCCATTGCTCAGGCTCCTTTCCGCGGTTCGTTTGGCCGGTGCAGTGGCTTGCGCTCGACGATCGCCGGGCGCTTCGTGCCACGAACGTCGATCTCGATCCGCGTCGAGGGCTCGGCCTTCTCAGCGGAAACGTATGCCATTCCGATGCCGCGTTCGAGGCACGGCGAGAAGGTCCCGCTGGTCACCACTCCGCCCCCGATCACGGCGTTGCCCTGACGTGCGATTCCGGGCCCGTCGATCACGAACGGGACGAGCTTCTCGGGCGTCCCGTTCGCGCGTGCCCGAGCGACCGCCTCGGAGCCGATGAAACCGGTCTGCTCCTTGCAGCACCACCCGAGTCCCGCCTCGATCGGACCGCGATCCTCGCTCAGATCGTTCCCGTACAGGTGAAAGCACGCCTCCAGTCGCAGCGTGTCTCGCGCGCCCAGGCCAACCGGCGTCGCGCCGCCGTCGAGCAGTGCGTCCCACACCGCCGGCGCGCCGTTCGGAGCGACCAGCAGCTCGACGCCGTCCTCGCCGGTGTAACCGGTGCCGGCAACAAGCGTGGCCGCGCTCGCGACTGAGCGATCGCAGCAGTGGAACCGCGAGGGCAGGTTTCCATCCGTGACCTGCCTCACGAGCTCGCGCGCCCGCGGCCCCTGGACGGCCAGCATCGCGAAATCCGCATGGCGGTCGATCACGTCGACGTCGAACTCCCCCGCGTGCGACTGCATCCACGCCAGGTCCTTCTCGTGGTTGGCCGCGTTGGTGACCGTCAGGAACACGCACTCGGCCAGCCGGTAGGTGAAGAGGTCGTCGAGGACGCCGCCGTCCTCCCGGCACATGACGCTGTACTGCGCGCCGCCCTCGGGGAGCCGGCGCACGTCGTTGGAAAGGATTCGCTGGAGGAACTCGGCCGCCTGGGGCCCGCGCGTCTCGATCTCGCCCATGTGGGAGACGTCGAACACGCCGACGTCCCTGCGCACAGCCAGGTGCTCGTCCCGGATGCCCGCGTACTGGACCGGCATCTCCCACCCGGCAAAGGGTACGAGCTTCGCCCCAGCGGCCACGTGACGCTCAAATAACGAGGTCCGGCGCAGGTCGGTCGAGGCAGCTGAGGCCACGAGCCCAGGCTAGTACACAGCCCGGGTGAGGGCTCCCGCGGGCCCGGCCCTAACGTGCCCGCTTCGAGTGGCTTCGCCGGATGTTTGGGGCGACCTGCACCGTGCCGTCGTAGATCGACTGAACGACCGAGAACACCGGCTTCAGCGCGCCGGCGAGGCTGACCAGCCCCTTCTGGACGTAGGGTGGGTCGCCCCACGGATCGCCACCGGTCCATCCGGGACGGGCGGCGAAGTCCTGCAGCGCGAACCAGATCGCCCCGGAGAGCCACGGCTTGCTGGCGAAAACGGTGAGGTGGAAGGCAGCCTGGTTGGACTGGTTCTGGTAGGTGCCCCGTTCCTCGACGGGGCCGCTGCGGCTGCCCTCGGCGCCGAACTCGCTGACGAACAGCGCTTTCGTCGGATAGCAGGAGCGCAGGAAGTCCAGGAACGGGCTGAGCGAGTCGCGATCGTCGGTCCCCCCACCGCCGGCGTCGAACCACCCGAAGTAGTCGTTGAAGCCGATTATCTGAAGCGGCTTGTACGCAGACGTGCAGCCCGACGCCCGGCCAGTCGCTGATCGCCATGCCGACCGGGCGGGTCGGGTCCAGCTTGTGCGCGAGCGCGACGGCGCCCGCGATGTACAACGCCTCAGGGTGCGTCGCGGGTGTCGGCAGCTCGTTGGCGACGCTCCACAGCAGGATCGACGGGTGGTTCTGGTTGGTGAGGATGTTGTTCTGCAGGACGGAGTGGGCGTACTTGACCCACGTGGGCTGATCCAGGTACCGGCTGGCCACGCCCCAGACGGGGATCTCGTTCCAGAGCAGGATCCCGTCCTGGTCGGCCATCTCCTCCATTGCCGGGTTCAGGGGGTAGTGGGCGCGGATCAGGGTCGCCCCGACCTGCTGCGCCCACGACATCAGCTGCTGCATCTGGGCAACGTCGAGCGCCGCGCCGTACCCCTGAGCCTGTTCGTGGAGGTTCACGCCTCGCAGATCGAGCAGGTGGCCGTTGAGCGTCAGGCGCCCATCCGCCGTGACGGCGATCGTCCGTATGCCGCTGTAGGTGAAGTAGCTGCCGAGCTGCCTGCCCTTCGAATCGAAGGCCGTGAACGTGGCGTTGTAGAGGTAAGGGTGACCGGGGGCCCACAGCCGCGGATGCCTGACGGTGGCGGTGGCCTGTGCGGTCCAGGTCGCATGGGGGGCGATCGTGGCCGAGCCGAAGTCGAGCTTGGCGCGGCCGTAGGTACCGGTCAGGGACACCGTCTGTGGAACCCCGGTGACGTTGCGCACGAGCGCCTGGTCCTCGATCGTGGCCGCACAGCTCGGACACGTCTGCACCGGCCTGACCTGGACCTGCGAGATGTCAACGCGCTGTGCGGTACGGAGGTAGACGTCGCCGAGGATGCCGCCGAAGTTCCACCACCCTCCGACTGGCCCGGGCGGCAGGTCAGCCGGCGTGCGGCGGTTGTCGACGCGGACGATCAGCCGGTTGACACCGGGACGGAGGCCCTTTAGATCGAACTCGAACGGCAGGTATGCCCCGGCGTGGCTACCAAGCCGCCGGCCGTTGAGCCATACCGTGGCCCGGTAGTTGACCGAGTCGAAGCGGAGGATCCAGTGGCGGAAGCGGCTCGGTACGTAGCGCGAGAAGGCGCCGCTGGTGGGAAGCGTGAAGTCCTTGCGGTACCACCAGACGTACCCGGACATGCTCAGCGACGACAGATCGTCGGCGTTGTAAGAGTTGGGCATCGTCACCGGCGACCAGCCGTCGGTCGACGGCGACGTTGCGCCACCACCCGGCCGACTGACCGAGGTCCGCGAAATCGGGGCGCGACAGCCATTCGCCACTCAGCAGATAGCGGCCGCTCTGCCCGTCGCGGTACAACGCTCCCTTGGTCGGCGGCTGGGCGACGTAGACGGGGCCCTGCGCGTGGGCCAGGGCCGGCAGCGCCAACGTCAGCGCCGCGCACACCGAGGCGGCGAGGGCACACGCGCCGCACGCGCGGACGAGCCTGCGCCGCACCTCAGCGATGGCCATGCTTGCGCTTCTTTCGCTTCGGGGGCTCCTTGATCCTGATGTTCTCCACGACTGTTGTCGTATTGCCGGCCCGGTCGATGACGATCGCAGTGATGCGGTAGCGGCCGACCTTCCGGTACACGTGGAACTTGCTGCCACCCTGGACGCGGGTGGTGATGCCGTCGCCCCAACGCACCCGGACCGACTTGATCCCGGAAGCCTCGCCCGCTGGGATTCCGACGGCGTCCGAGGCGCGGATCCGGATGCGGATCGGGGAGCCCGGCGTCCGCCTCCCGGTCAGCCTGACGTGGACGCTGGGCGCGATCGTGTCGACGAACACCGTGGCGGTGTTGTCGCTCCGCGCCACGCCCGCCGGGTTGATCGCCGTCACCTGCCATGTGTGGAGTCCCTGGGTCAGCGGTGCCGGGAGCTGCGGGGTGGGCAGCTCGAAGCGAGGTTCCCGTGGTCTGCCCGACCTGTATGCCGTCGAGCGTCACCACGTAGCGGAGCGGACCCCACTGCTCGCGCGAGGCAGACCAAGTCAGCGTTGGCTCGACGCTCCGGGCGTAGCGCGAACGCTTCAGCGCGCCGAACGATCCGGGCGGCTGGTAGAGCTGAGCGGCGACGATCGCCCGCGAGCCCGCCGACCCCTGGACCCACACGGCGACGGCGTCGGCGGCGCCGTCACCGTCGGCGAGCAGCCCGTCGGCGGCGTCCGTCGGACCCATCGCCGGGGACGAGAGCACCTGCTCGGGGCCGAAGCTCGTGCCGTCGAAGAAGCGGGCGCGGATCTGCGGACTGTCGGCGGCCGGACTCTCCTGCCACGCGATCAGGTCCGAATGCAGCCCGGCCGGAGCCGGAGCGGCGAATGGGGCCGCGGTATTCGGAAGGCTGTCCAGCTGCGAGCTCCCGCCCGGGGCGCCGTTGTTCCCAAGTCGCATCTCGACGAGCTCGTGAGACGCTTCCCGCGAGGAGGTCACGAACCCCTCGCCGTACTCGCCGGCCGCAAGCCCGGGATCGTCGGCGCCCTCGACTCCCGGCGTCGAGAGACCGTCCGGCTGGGCCAGGACGTCGTACATCCCTCCCCGCAGCCGTCGCATCAACACGCGCGACTGTTGCTGGCTGCCGTTCGCGAGCACCTCGTTGAAGGCGACCGAGACATATGAGGAGTCACCGCCGCTCCCGATCACCGGATCCGACGTCGAGACCTCGTTCCACCCGTCCAGCGACGGGATGTCGGCCTGCTCGTAGGCGATGCTCGGCCCGGTCCCGCTCGGTGGCACGCCCCATACCCGCCGCGTGTAGATATGGCCGCCCTCGCCCCACACCACGATGCCGACGCCATCGCCCGCCGCCGCGACTGCGGGCCGTCCGGTGCCTGTCCCAGCGTCGTCCGCCGAAGTCACGTTGAACGACCCCGGTTCGACTTCCCAGTTGCCCTGGTAGTAGTAGGCGCCGCGGACATCGTGGCCCGATCCGTCGTTGGCGGTGAAGGCCAGGTAGGCCTTGCTCAGGTTGGTGATCGCGATCGCCGGGTTGCTGGCGCCCGAGGCGAGCACGCTCGGCGTCGTGAACCCAGAGGTGGTGCTCGCCTGGTCGACCACGAACAGCTGACCGCCGTTGATGAACGCGGTCAGTAGGAGCCCCCCGTTGCCGGCGGCGATCACGGGCTGGGAGGACGCCCCCGAGAGCCCGGTGTCGACGCGCACGGGTGGCTGGAAGCTGCCCGCGAGCCGCGAGACGAACACGTGCTGGACGCCCCCGACGTCCTTCAGATAGGCAACGCCACCCGTGCCGTCCCGGGCCACCGAGACCCCCGAAAGGGCGACGATGTTCGCGCTCGGGCCGTCGAGCACGGTCGGCGGGGCCGCACTCGGGCTGCGCCAGGGCAGCGCCCGGAAGAGCTGCGGCCACGGCGCACGCAGCCGTGATCGCCGCCGCAAACGCCCACGCGGCGGGGCGGACGCGCACTGCGCTACGCATCCGCGAGCAGTCCACCTGCACGCTGCAAATTGCTGTCGGCCGCGGGTTTGACAGACGTAGAACAGTTGGGCACGCCGGAGGTTGCGCCGGTCTTCTTAACGTCGCGTTGCGCAACGGTTGTGCCGAGCAGGCCGCCGGCCCGCGGCCAATCCCGTTCCGGATGGCCGCTAGCGGTCCTTGAGGAACGAGGGGATGTCGATGTCGTCGTCGCTGATCTCGAGCGACGAGCGCTGGCGGTCGTCCATCGTGACGTCGCGATCCCGCCGCGCACGGCGCGTGGTCTCGCGAGCGGTGCTCGGCATCGGCCCGCCGTGGTCAAAACCGGTGGCGATCACCGTAACCCGAACCTCGTCGCTGAGCGAGTCGTCGATCACGGCGCCGAAGATGATGTTCGAGTTCTGGTCGGCGGCGCTCTGGACGATCTCGGCCGCCTCGTTGACCTCGAACAGCCCGAGGTCGTGGCCGCCGGTGATGTTGAGGAGTATCCCCATCGCGCCCTCGACCGACTCCTCGAGCAGCGGGGAGGAGATCGCGACCTTCGCCGCTTCCGCGGCGCGGTTCTCGCCGCTGGCACTCCCGATCCCCATCAGCGCCGTCCCGGCGTCGTGCATGATCGTTCGGACATCGGCGAAGTCGAGGTTGATCAGCCCCGGAATCGTGATCAGGTCGGTGATCCCCTGCACGCCCTGGCGCAGAACGTTGTCGGCTTCGCGGAAGGCATCGAGGATCGTCGTGCGCCGCTCGACGATGGCGAGCAGCTTCTCGTTCGGGATCACGATCAGCGTGTCCACGTTCTCGCGGAGCTTCTGGATCCCGTCCTGGGCCTGTTTGGCCCGCTGCGAGCCCTCGAAGGAGAACGGCCTCGTGACCACGCCGACCGTCAGCGCGCCGATCTCGTTCTTGGCGATCTCGGCGATGACCGGCGCCGCGCCGGTGCCGGTTCCACCACCCTCGCCGGCCGTGACGAACACCATGTCGGCGCCCTTCAGCGCCTCTTTGATGTCGTCGCGCGACTCGGCCGCCGCGCCCTGGCCGATGTCGGGATTGGCGCCGGCGCCAAGGCCCTTTGTCAACTCGTGGCCGATGTTGAGCTTGATATCCGCATCGCACATCGCGAGCGCCTGGGCATCGGTGTTGCACGCGATGAACTCGACGCCGCGCAGGCCGGCGTCGACCATGCGATTCACCGCATTGGTTCCGCCGCCGCCGACTCCGACGACTTTGATCACTGCCAGGTAGCTACCGCTTTCCATGATCACCGTCCGACCCTCAAGGTAGACTTGAGCGTTTTCTCCTAGGTTCGCTGATAGCGGGAGTTTTGCACGTTATGGCTTGATGATGCGGGGAGTCAATGGATCTCTCGCTGCCGCAACGTTTGTTGCAGATCGCCCAAGTCTCGATCAGGTCCGGAGAGTTCTCAAATTTCGACCCTAACCCTCAAGCTCAGCTTCACCCTCCCGTGGGCGTCGTCGGTGATGCCGGGGTGGAGCTCGCCGACGAGTCGGCGACGGCGCTCTGGGAGCCGGCCGACGGCGAGCTTGTGCTCACTCCGGCCACCGGTCGTTGCGGGTCCGTGACGTCGACGTACTGAGCGCCGTCTGAGCCGCTGTTGGCCAGGACCGCGGTCGCCGCCGCCCACTTTGCGCCGAGCTGGCCGGCGTCGCCGAAGTAGATGTTCGGCCCGTTGCGCAGCTGAGCAACGAGGCCGTGGGCGGAGCTCGAGCTCGCCTCGGCGAGGTGCGCAAGCAGCTGATAGGGCGCGGCCGCCAGGAGGGCGACGAGCTGCAGTCCATCGCGTTCGGTGATCCGGTTGCCACCCGGCGCCGAGGGCAACGAGATCGTCGGTAGCTGGGACGTTGGCGCCGCGTCGTGCAGGAGCACGCCGTCGCTGGCGACCGCAACCGTGCGCCCCCCGACCATGATCTCCCCGACGGGGATCTCCTCGGTGACGCGGATCCGCATGCCGTGCGGGAACTGAGTGCTGACGCTGATCGACTTCACGACCGGATATGGCGCGACCGCCGTGTTGAGCTCTCCGTTCTTGACGTCGAGGGTCGTCATGTTCCGAGCCGCGAGTGCCAGGGCGCCGCGGATCCGGCCCGCGTCGGGTCCGCTCACGCCGGTGATCGTCACCCGGCGAACCGCTACGAGCGAGGAATCGCGCAGCCACAGCCACCCCCCCGCGAGCACCGCCAGGACCAGAGCAAAGGCCGCGATCAGCCTCGGCCCGGGTAGCCGGATGGCTCGTCTCCGAACCGCTCTGCGCCGCTGCCCGGCCAGCCACCCCTCGGCGATCATCCCCGCGCCCAATCCGCCGGGAACCTCACCGGCCCGAGCGCCTGAACCTCGGCCTCGAGCTCGACTCCGAAGCGCTCGAGCACTCGGCGGCGGCCCTCGGCCATCACCGCGATCACGTCCGCCGTCGTGGCGTCGCCGTGGTTCTCGATGAAGTTCGCGTGCTTGCCCGAGAAGCTCGCGCCACCGATCCGCAGGCCACGGCAGCCGGCAGCGTCGAGCAGCTGGCCGGCCGTCCGTCCCTCCGCTCGCGGGTCGTCGGGGTTCTTGAAGGTCGAGCCAAAGGTCTTGATCCCGGACGGCTGCGCGGCCTTGCGCCGCGCCCGCATGTCCGCCAGCGTCGCCTTGACGTCGTCGGGCGCCGCCGGCCCGAGCGAGAACGAGGCGCGGGCGACGACCTGGCCCGGCAGCAGGTTCGAGCGCCGATAGGCAAATGCCAGCGAGTCCGGGCCGCGCCGCTCGGTCCCGCCGGCGCTCACGACGTCGACCCACTCGAGCACGCGTGCCAGCTCGCCGCCGTAGGCGTTCGCGTTCATCCGCACGGCGCCACCGACGGTGCCCGGGATATTGACCCCGAACTCGATCCCGGTCAGCCCCTCTTTGGCCGCCCGCGCCGACACCGCGGGCAGGCGGGCGCCGCCTCCACAGAGGATGCGGGTGCCACTGGGTTCTATCTCGGCCAGCTCCTTGTCCAATTTGATGACGAGCCCGCGGACTCCAGCATCCGCCACCAGCAGGTTCGACCCGGAGCCGACGACCCCTACTTCGATTTGCTCGCCGCCGGCCCAAGCCATCAGCTCCTCGAGCTGATCGATCGCGCCGACGCGGGCGAAGAACTCGGCCGGCCCGCCGGTCCGGATCGTGGTCAGACGCGAGAGTGAGTATTCATGGTGGAGGCCCGAGGGCGGATCAGCCATCAGGCGCAGGGTAAATGGAGGATCGGCGGGTCCGGCGGCGGAGCGGCCCCGCGGCGCGGCGAACTCAGGGGGCAACGAGGCTTCGTCCGAGCGCGTCGATGTCACCCGCTCCCATCACCAGGCACAGGTCGCCGGCGCGCAGCGTTGCGTCGAGGAACCGCCGGGCGTCGTCGAACCCCGGCAGCCATGCGACCGGGCGCCCTTGTCCCGCATCGGCGGCCGCCACCGCCACCATCCGGCCGTCGACCCCGGGAAAGTCCTCGGCCCGCTCGCGCGCCGGGTATACAGGGAGGACGACGGCCAGGTCGGCGGCGGCCAGGGCCGCCCCCATCTCCTGCGCCAGCGCCCGCGTCCGGGAGTACAGGTGAGGCTGGAAGACCGCGACCAGGCGGGCCGGCGCCAAGGTTCGCGCGGCGCCGATATCCGCCGCGACCTCGGTCGGGTGGTGGGCGTACTCGTCGTAGACGGGCACGCCCGCGCTCGTCTCGCCCAGCAGCTCGAACCGCCGCTTGGCCCCGCGGAAGTCCGCCAAGGCAGCGGCGGCATCTGCTGGATCGGCGCCCGCGAGCGCGGCCGCGGTCAGCGCGCCGGCGGCGTTGACGGCGTTGTGGGCGCCGGGGACCGTCAGCGACACCTCGATCCCATGCCACCGAAAGCGTGAGCCGCCGGGGCCGAGCGCAGGCTCGGGCGCGTCGTAGGTGACGGCTCCCGGCGGGCACAGCAAGCGCAGTTCGGGCCTGTCCCAGACGACCGCCTTGTCGCCGGCGCGCGCCATGAACGTCCGGAACGTCTGCTCGAGCTCCAGCAGCGACGAATACGTCGAGTGGTGGTCGAGCTCAGCATTCGTGAGCACGGCGATCTCAGGCTCGAGCTTCAGCAGGGAGCGGTCGGACTCGTCGGCCTCGACGACGATCCACTCACCACTCCCCCAGCCCGCGTTCGATCCGGTCGAGCGGAGCTCGCCGCCGACCACATAGGACGGATCGAGTCCGCAGCGGAGCATCGCGTGGACGATCATCGCCGTGGTCGTCGTCTTGCCGTGCGTCCCCGTGACGGCCAGGCAGCGGCGCAGCGAGGCGACCTGGGCAAGCAGGTCGGCGCGGTGCAGCTCTCGCCCCCGGGCGGCCTGGCGCTCCGGATTCGAGGGCGGGACCGCGGTCGAGTACACCACCTCGGCCCCGGCGGGAACGTTTGCCCCGGCGTGTCCGAGCACCGGGTCGATCCCGTGCTCACGCAGCCGCTGGATGTAGGAGGACTCGGCGCGATCGGATCCCGTGACCTGGGCTCCGAGCGCGTGCGCCACGAGCGCGAGCCCGCTCATGCCGGCGCCGCCGATGCCGACGAAATGCAGGCGGCGCGATGACCAATCGTCGTTCATCAGTGCACCGATCAGATAATCGTTGAGCGGCGAGGGTAACGGCGAGTCCACTGCGACGCGCGGCCGACAGGTCTGATATGACTAGCGGCGCGATGCGCTGGGGACGACGCACGTTGCTGGAGAGGGCAGGATTAATTTCCTTGGCCACGCTGGCGGTCGTGGTGGCCATGGGTGCCGGCCATTCGGCAGGCGCGCGGGGCAAATCATCCTCCTACGTCTGCGGCGATCCACACTCGTCGACCCGGGACCCTTCCAACCCCCTGGCGCTGCCCACCCCGCCGGGCGCCAATCCGCTGAACGGTGCGAATTTCTTCGTCGATGGCCCCGCGCACGGGGCGGCGGCCGGCGCGATCGCCAGCCTGCTGGGACGCAGCCCAGCGAGCTTCGCCGATGACTACTCGTGGGCGGAGTTCCAGCAGCGGATCCTCGGCTCAGCCTCCGTCCAGCAGCGGCTGAGCAACGATCCGGGGCTCGCATTCAAGGTGCGCAACCTCGAGAAGATCGCCGACGAGCCCGAGCCGCAGCGGTTCAGTGCCTACGCCCAGGGCGGATCGCCGAAGGGCGAGTACAGCCAGGCGATCAAGATCTTCTGCCACAACATGACCGCCGATCCGGGGACCGTCCCGATCATCAACACATACTTCCTGCACCCAGCCGCCGGCGCATGCCCAACTCCGGCGCGTCTACGCGCCGCCGGGCCGTTGTTCCGGGCTCGGATCGACGCGATCGCCCGCGCCACGGCGAACCGTCCCGCCGTGTACCTGCTCGAGCTGGATGGGATTGGCTCCTCGGGCTGCGTGCGGAAGATGGGGTCGCTGGGAATCTGGGAGGCCGACCTGCGCTACGAGGCCAGCAAGATCTCCTCGCTGCCCCACACCGTGGTCTATCTCGAGGCCGGTTACTCGGATGCCAACGGTCCTCGCTACACGGCGCGCGTCCTGAACGCGGCGGGCGTTGGCACGATCCGCGGCTTCTGGACCAACGACACCCACCTGAACTGGACGATCAGCGAGATCAAGTGGGGCGACAAGGTCTCCCGCCTGACCCACAACGCCCACTTCGTGATCAACACCGCGCAGAACGGCAACGGGCCCAAGAAGAATCCCCACCCGGTGACCCAGGGCAACGAAGATCTGTGCAACCCGCCCGGCCGCGGCCTGGGACCTCGGCCCACGACCGACACCGGGTTCAGTCACGTGGACGCTTTCCTCTGGAGCTCGCCGCCCGGCAACAGCAGCGGGCCGTGCAACGGCGGCACTTCCTCTGGCACATTCTGGGCCGCGCGCGGGATCGACCTCGCGGCGCACGCGAACGGGCGCCTCGGCCCGAACTATCCGAGCCAGCCGTACTGAGCCGCACGCGGGTTGGCGGTGTCGGGTTTCGCGCGCTTCGCAGAGCCTGTCGGGCGTCTCGCCGGCGCCCGCGGCTTTCGCGGGTGCTCGGCTCGGTGTTTGGCAGCGAGAGGGCGTAGTGGGCGCGATCGGACCACAACCGCCCAATGACGCCGGCCCGGGAGAAAAAGGCTTCGGTTGGAGGGTGAGCAAGGCCGTCTACCCCGCCTCTCGGTCCCGGCGTCCCATCGCCAGCACCTCGTGGGCGATCTCGCCGGCCGCGTCGGGCTTCGCGACCGCCGCTGAGGCGCGCGCCATCGTCGCCAACCTGACCTTGTCCGCGAGCAGACCGCCGACCTCCTGGGCCAGGCGCGGGCCGCTCAGCTCGGCGTCCGGGATCACGACCGCCGCGCCCGCCTCCTCCATGAACCGGGCGTTGGCGGCCTGGTGGTCGGCGGTGGCGTAGGGATAGGGGACTAGGACCGCCGGCCGCTCCGCGGCGGCGATCTCGAAGATTGAGCCGCCGGCGCGGGCCACGACCAGGTCGCTGGCGATCAGCGCCTCACCGAACTCCGGTATGTAGGCGCGCAGGTCGTAATGGGCGCCTGGGGACTGGAGATCGCCGATATCCCGCTCGCCGGCCGCGTGCAGCACACGGAAGCGAGCGCCGGCAAACGCCTCGATCGCGGCATGGTTGATCGAGCGGGCCCCCAGAGAGCCTCCGAACACCAGCACGCATGTCTCATCCAACCCGATCCCGAAACTCTTGCGCGCCGCCTCACGGTCGGTCGCGGGCGGCGGAACCGGACGACCGGTGATGCGATAGCGCCGTCCATCTCGCCCGTCGATCGGGAACGCCAGGAACATCCGTCGCGCCAGTGGAGCCAGCATCCGGTTCGTCAGCCCCAGATGGCTGTCGGCCTCCATCAGCGCCAGCGGGACCCGGCTGAGGACCGCCGCCAGCCCTACAGGACCGGCGACGTAGCCCCCGGCGCCCAGGACGGCCGCAGGACGCAGGCTGTGGATTATCCGCAGGGCTGCGCCGACCGCGGCGGCGTCGGTCACTGCGGCCCGCACGGCCTTCACGGGTTGCTTCCGGTACAGAGGCTGCACCTGGATCGTGTGCAGCTCGTATCCGGCGGCGGGCACGAGCTCGAGCTCCGCCCGCTCGCCGCCGATGAACGAGACCTCCGCGCCCTCAGCTCGGAGCGCGTCCGCCACCGCCAGCGCGGGGACGACGTGGCCCGCCGTCCCGCCGGCGCCGATCACGATCCTCGGACCGCTCACGTTCGCGACTGGACCCACCCACGACCTGGAGCCGGCGAGCGCCCGGGCGCGAGATATTCAAGAGCAGTCCGACCGAGGCGAGCATCACGCACAGGTTCGTCGGCGCGTAGGAGATGAACGGAAGTGGCACGCCGGTGAGCGGCGCCAAGCCGAGGACCACGAAGATGTTGAGGATGCCCTGGCAAAGAATCAGTGAGGTGAGCCCAGTGGCGAGCAGCTTGGCATACCGGCCTGCCGCCCGGCGCGCAGTCCGCAGCCCGGCGTAGGCGATCATCCCGTACAGGAAGACCACGCCGAAGACCCCGAGGATGCCGAGCTCCTCGCCGATGACGGCGAGGATGAAGTCGGTCTGGGCTTCGGGCAGGTAGAAGATCTTTTGCACAGAGCGACCCAGCCCGACTCCGAGCAGCCCTCCGGACCCGACGGCGATCTGGCCCTGGACCGCCTGGAAGCCAGCCGTCGACCTGGATGACCAGGGGTGCAGGAACGCCGTCAGACGAGCCCGCTGGTAGGGCTGGATCATCACCACCAGCAGCACGGCCGCCGCGGCCACCAAAGCGAGCAGCGCGAGGTGGCGCATCGGCATGCCGGCGGCGACGAGCAGCATCGTGACCGAGAACACGATCACCAGGGTCGTGCCGAGATCCGGCTCGACGACGATCAGCAGGCAGGCCGGACCTGCGACAACCGCGATCGGGGCTATCGCCTGGCGAAGCCCCCGCATCCGCTTCGGGTGGTCGGCCAGGTACCGCGCGACGTATAGGACGATCGCCAGTTTCATCAGCTCCGAGGGCTGGAACTGGATCGGCCCCGCGCTGAACCACCGGCGGGCGCCGTTGACCTCGACTCCAAAGCCCGGCACCAGCACGAGTATGAGCAGGACGAAGGAGCCGATCAGCAGCAGGTTCACGAGCCGCTGGTCGAGCAGTGCGAGGCCGCGCCGGCCGAGGACGTGCATCGCCGCGAGGCCGATGCCGCCGAAGATCAGATAGCGGACGAACTCGCCAGTGCCGTTCCCCTTCCCGCCCAGCACGCCCAGCGGGGACGATGCGCTGTAGACCATCACCGCTCCGAACGCGAGGAGGCAGAGCGTCGCCGTCACGAGAATCCGGTGCTCGAGCGGCGGGGGGACGCGGCGCGCCGGGGCGCGCGTTCGCCCGGCGGCCTCTCGGCCTTCGGCCGGGCGGCGGCGTGGAGCGGCCGCGGAGGCCGCCATCAGGGGCTACCCGGTGTCAAGCTGCCCCCACGAGACGGCGGAAGTGCTCGCCGCGCGCCTCGAAGTCCGGGTATTGGTCATAGCTCGCACATGCCGGCGAGAGCAGAATCACCTCGCCGGCGTGGGCGCGGGCGCGGGCCCCCGACACCGCCCGTTCGAGGTCCCGCTCATCGTGGAGTGGGACTCCGCTGTCACCAAGCGCCGCCGCTATCTCCGGCGCGGCCTCGCCGATCAGGTAGACGGCCCGGCACCGCTCGGCGACGAGTGGCCCCAGCGGCGTGAAGTCCTGCTGCTTGCCACGCCCACCGGCGATCAGATGGACGCCCTCGCTGTACGTTCGCAGCGCGACTCGCGTGCTGGCGACATTCGTGGCCTTCGAGTCATTGACGTACGCCACGCCGTCCTTGATCGCCACCAGCTCGAGCCGGTGGGGGACGCCGGCGAACGTGCGCAGTCCGGCCGCAACGGCCTCGGGCTCGAGCCCACGGGCCAGGCACATCGCCGCCGCCGCCATCGCGTTCTGTCGGTTGTGATCGCCTGGCAGCGCCAGCTCGGACACCTGGATGAGCGGTTGTCCGTCCCACCAGAGATAGCCGGCGCGATCGGCCAGCTCGGCCTCCGGGCTCGTGCCGAACAGGACCTGGCGCGCGCATCCGCCGATGTCCTCGATCCCGAGGTCGTCCGGGATCACGGCCACGTCGTAGTTGCCCTGGTTGATGAACACGCGCAGCTTGGCGGCGACGTAGTCCTCGTAACTGGGGTGGCGGTCGAGATGGTCGGGGGCCAGGTTCAGCAGCGCCGCGGCCTCGGGCGAGAACACCTCCGTGTCCTCGAGCTGGAACGACGACGCCTCGCAGACGATCGTCACCTCGGTCCCGATCTCGCCGACCAGCGAGGACAGCGGCGTTCCTACGTTGCCGCCCACGGCCACGGGGACGCCGGCCTCGCGGTGGATGTGGCCGATCCACTCCGTGGTCGTCGTCTTGCCGTTGGTGCCGGTCACAGCCAGAAATTCGTTCTCGAGCAGCCGCCAGGCGAGCTCGAGCTCGCCGAGCACCGGGACCCGCGACGCTCGCGCCGCGAGCACGGCGGGCGCTTGTTGGGGTACGCCGGGGCTTTTGATGAGCGTCCCGGCGCGGGCGGCAAAGACGTCGCCTGACGCATCCAGGTGGACTTCGACGCCCGCCTTCGAAAGCCTTCCGGCGGAGGCCTGGAGCCGTTCGTCTTGCGCGGAGCCCGCGTCAACACCGATCACCTCGTGCCCGAGCGCCCGAAGTGCGAGCGCGGCGGCAATGCCGGACCGGGCCAGGCCGAGGACCAGATAGGGGCCCGGCGGCAGCGGGGGCCGAGGCTTAGAGTCGGCCGCCACCGGCCACCACGCCCCTAGGCACGGATGCTGAGCTGGTACACCGTGAAGCCGATCGCGGCGAACGCGGCGGCGACGATCCAGAACCGCAGAATGATCTTCGTCTCCGACCAAGCCTGGAGCTCGAAGTGGTGGTGGATCGGCGCCATCAGGAATACGCGCTTGCGAAAGGTCTGGAACGCGAATACCTGGACCACCACCGACAGCGCCTCGATCACGAAGATCCCGCCGATCACGATCAGGAGCACCTCGGTGTTCGTCATGATCGCGAGCCCGCCGATCGCCCCCCCGAGCCCCAGTGACCCGGTGTCCCCCATGAAGATGCTCGCTGGGAAGCTGTTGAACCACAGGAACCCGATGCAGGCACCCACCAGGCATGAGGCCAGCATCGTCAGGTCGTGGTAACCGGGGGTGATGAACGTGATCCCGATGTACGCCAGCAGCGCGATCGCCGCGCACCCCGCTGCGAGACCGTCGAGCCCGTCTGTGAGGTTCACGCCGCTGGTCGTTCCCGCGACGACGAGGTAGATGAACACCGGGTACAGCGGACCCAGGTCGACGTTGACGTCGACGGGCAGCAAGCGGACCGACGGGCCGAGGTGGGCCTCCTGAGTGGTGATCCACCAGAGCACGAGCGAGATCGCGATCGTGACGATCAGCTTCGTCCGCGCGCGTAGTCCCAGCGACCGGCGCTTGACGATCTTCGTGTAGTCGTCGGCGAAGCCGAGCGCCGCGCAGGCGAGCGTGGCGAACAGGACACCCAGTGACCGCCAGTCGCGCGTCGAGAGGATCAGGAACGGAATCGCGAAGGCCACGAGGATGATCACGCCGCCCATCGTCGGCGTGCCGGCCTTCGTCTGATGGCCCTGCGGCCCGTCCTCGCGGATGTTCTGGCCGAATTCCCGGCCGCGGAGGAACAGGATGAACTTCGGGCTCAGGAACAGACACAGCAGCAGTGCCGAGGTCCCGGCAATCAGGATCCGTCCGGAGACCGACCCCATCAGCCCGTCACCTCCGGTCCGAGCGCACGGCACACTCGCTCGAGCCCGACCCCTCTGGATGCCTTGATCAGAACGACGTCGCCTGCTTGCAGCAGCTGCGGCGCGATCGCGGCGGCCTCGTCGGCATCGGCGACCGTGTGGATCTCGCCCGGGAAGCCGTCGCCCATCGCCCCGGCCAGCGGCCCGACCGCGATCAGCAGCTCGACGCCCTTTGCGTCGGCGTACTCCCCGATCTCGACATGAAAGCGGCGCTCGTCGGGCCCCAGCTCGAGCATGTCGCCGAGGATCGCCACCCGCCGCCCGCCGGCAGTGCCGTTCGCGGTTGCGGTCAGGTCCTCGAGGGCGGCTCGCATCGACATTGGGTTGGCGTTGTAGCAATCGTCGATAACCGTCACGCCGGTCCTCAGCGTCGTCCGCTGTCCCCGCCCCGCCGACAGGGCGAGCTCGATCCGCCCGCTGGGTGTCACGCCGATCGCCTTGGCCGCGGCCACCGCGGCCAGCAGGTTCGTTCGCAGGTGGGCCTGCGTGAACGGAACCTCGAGCGCGATCGGCTCTCCCCGGTAGTCGATCGTGATCCGATGCCCGTCCTGCGCGGCGAGCCGGACGTCGCCGCCGTTGCCGAAGGTGATCAGCTCGATGTCCTTTCGCAGGTGGGGCTCGAGCAACGGCTCCCGCGCGGGGAGCACCGCCGTGCCGCCTGCGGGCAGCGCGGAGATCAGCTCGGCCTTGGTCGCGGCGATCGCCTCGATCGTACCCAGGAGTTCGAGATGGACGGGCCCGATGCTCACGATCACCCCCACCTCCGGCTCGGCCACGGTTGCGAGCTCGGCGATCTGGCCGGCGCCCCGCATCGCCATCTCCAGCACCAGCACCTCGGTGTCCTCCGGAGCGCCCAGGATCTCGAGCGGGAGGCCGATCTCGGTGTTGAAGTTCTGGCGTGAGGCGACCGTCCGCCGGTGCGGAGCGAGCGTCGCGAGCAGCAGGTCCTTGGTCGTCGTCTTCCCGGTCGAGCCGGTCACGCCGATGACCCTCGCCGCCAGGTGCCTCCGCCAGGCGCTCGCAAGACGCTGGAGCGCCGCCAGCGGATCGTCGGCGGCGAGAATTGCTCCGGGGGGATCACCCTCGGAGACATCCGTGTACTGAGGGCGGGTCAGCACACCCCACGCTCCCGCCGCCAGTGCCTGCGCCGCGAACGAGCCGCCGTCGGCGGTGCTCCCGGCGAGGCCGACGAACAGTGCCCCGGGGCCAGCCTCCCGCGAGTCGATGACGACCCGATCCGGGCCGCGGTCACGCGACGCCGGCCTGATCAGCCGAGCGCCGGCCGCGTCGGCCACCTGGTGGGGTGTCCATCGTCTCACTGAAGGCGGGCGCCGGCGTTGACAGGCACGCCTCGCAGGATCTCACGGGCGACGGTCACGTCGTCGAATTGCAGCTTCCGTCCCGACTCGAACTCCTGCCCCTGCTCGTGGCCCTTGCCGGCGATCACGACCACGTCGCCGGGCTCGGCGGTGGTGATCGCTGTGGCGATCGCCCGCCTGCGGTCTACATCGTGCTCGACGTCGCCGGCACCACCGGTCCCGGCGAGGATCTCGTCGATGATCGCCTGCGGTTCCTCGGAGCGCGGGTTGTCGGAGGTGACGATCACCCGGTCGGCCAGCCGTCTGGCGATCTCCCCCATCAGCGGTCGCTTGCCGCGGTCGCGATCGCCTCCCGCCCCGAACACGACGTGGACGCGCCTGTCGGTCAAGTTCCTCGCCGCCGTCAGCACGTTCTCGAGCGAGTCGGGCGTATGGGCGTAATCGACGATCACGGCGAACGGCTGGCCCTCGTCGACGGTCTGGAATCGGCCCGGCACCTGGCCGGCGCCGGCGATTGCCTCGGCGGCGACGTCGGCGGGAACATCCACAGCCCTGGCCGCCGCGAACGCGCCAAGGGTGTTGTAGACGTTGAACCGGCCACGAAGTGGCGAGCTCATCTCGACCTCGCCGTCGGGGGTCTTCGCGGTGAAGCGAGCGCCGGCGAGGGTCGTTTCGACGTCGAGCGCCCGGTAGGTGGCGTCAGGAGCGTCGATTGCGAACGTGACCGGGTCCGCGAGGTCGCCCGCGAGGCGCGCGCCGTACGGGTCGTCGACGTTGATCACCGCAAAGCGGGGCTCGGCCTCGACGAACAGCCGCCGCTTGGCCGTGAAGTAGTCCTCCATCGTCGGGTGGAAGTCGAGGTGGTCCTGGGTCAGATTCGTGAAGATCGCGACAGCGAAGTGGATCGAGTCCGCGCGCCCCAGTTCCAGGGCATGGGAGGAGACCTCCATCACGCATGCCCGATCGCCGCGATCGACCATCTCGCGAAACGTGCGCTGCAGGTCGATCGCCTCCGGAGTCGTGCGAACCACCTCGTGCTGCTGCCCGCCGATCACCGACGTGACGGTCCCGAGCAGCCCGGTCCTGCGGTCGTCGGCCTCGAGCAGTTCGCGGGTGATGAACGCGGTTGTGGTCTTGCCGTTGGTGCCCGTAACGCCGATTGTCTGGAGCTCCGCGGTCGGGTCTCCGTAGAAGCGAGCCGCGGCTGGAGCCATCGCCGCGCGGACGCTGTCCACGTGGATCTCCGGGACGCCGAGGTTCAGCGGGCGCTCGACGACGAGCGCGGCCGCGCCGCGGGCGACCGCCTCGGAGGCGAAATCGTGGCCGTCGCGGGTGAACCCGGGCACGCAGAAGAACAGCGTCCCGGTGGTGACCGCCCGGTTGTCGTAGGCGAGGCCTGCGATCTCGAGTTCGGCTGCGTCGGGCGGTGCGCAGGGAAGCACGCGCTTGCAGAGCATCCGCTGGGAGGGTACTTGCGCCGGCGGAGACGACCGATCTACGTCGATGTTGCGCGGTCCTAGCGCCCGAAGCCGCGAGCTCCGTTCGTGAGCTCCCGCCGCTGGAGGACTCGGTCCACGAGCCCATAGGCGACCGCCTCCTCGCCGGTGAAATAGCGGTCGCGTTCCATGTCGGCATGGACCCGCTCCACCGACTGCTCGGTGTGCTTGGCATAGATCTCGTCGACCCGTGCGCGCAGCGCCAGGATCTCGCGCGCGTGTATCTCCACGTCGGTCGACTGCCCGTCGAAGCCACCCGAGGGCTGGTGGATCAAGATCCGGCTGTTGGGGAGCGCCATCCGCTTGCCGGGCGCTCCGCCGGCGAGTAGGAGCGAGCCCATCGACATGGCGATCCCGTAACAGATCGTCTGCACGTCGGGCCGGATGAACTGCATCGTGTCGTAGATCGCCAGGCCGGCATAGATCGAGCCGCCGGGGGAGTTGATGTACAGGTGGATGTCCTTGTCGGGGTCATCTGACTCGAGGTGAACCAGCTGGGCGACGACGAGGTTGGCCGTGTCCTCGTCGACCTGACCGCCGAGGAACACGACGCGATCGTTGAGGAGTCGGGAGTAGATATCGAACGAGCGCTCGCCGCGAGCGGTCTGCTCGACGACCATCGGCACGAGTGGCATTGGTGACCTCCTCTGGGTGCTAAGGTGCAACCGATTAGTTGCGCCACGATAGCAGACGTGCAACCAAACAGTTGCACATGAGTTTTAGGGGAAGGCACGATGACCGAGAGGATCGAGCGGGAGCTGACGGTGGAGGCCCCGGCGGATCTGGTTTGGCACGCGGTAATCAGCGACGGCTGGCTGGCCGAAGAGGTCGTGCTCGAGCTCCAGCCCGGCGGCGACGCCTCGTTCCGCTCTGGCGACGGCACGAAGACCGGATGGGTGGAGGATGTGCTGGTCGGCGAGCGCCTCGCGTTCTGGTGGGCCAGCGACGACGACCCCGCCACCAGGGTCGAGCTGACGTTGACGGAGGAGGGCGAGCAGACGCGACTCCGGGTCGTCGAGACACGTCCGCTCGACCAGCTCGACCTCGTCGGCATCCCACTTCCCGGAATCGCCGGCAAGACGTTCGGCCCGGCGCTGGTGGCGGCTTGACCATGGCGGCCGAGCCCGATCAAGCCGGGGCCGTGTTCGGCGCCCTGGCCGATCCGACGCGGCGGGCGCTCCTCTCCGCGATCGCCGATCAGCCCAGAGCAACGGCGACGGAGCTCGCCTCTGAGCTCCCGATCTCCCGACAGGCGGTGCTCAAGCACCTGGGTGCGCTGACCGACGCAGGGCTCCTCGACCGCGAGCGGTCCGGGCGCGAGGTCCGCTACCGGGTCACGCCGGCGCCGCTGTCCGATGCGGTGTCGTGGATGGCCGAGGTCGGCGGGCAGTGGGACGAGCGGCTTGCGGCGCTCAAGCGCCAGCTCGGTTGAGCTGGCGATAGGAGGCCTTGCGCGCCCTCACCGGGGGTTGATCCCGAAGTACGGCACCGCCCAACCGACGATCTTCTGGAACGCCGGCGCCGCCACCGAGCCACCGTAGATCTGCCCCTGGGGTCGATCGACCATCACGGCGACCAGCAGCTTGGGGCGGTTGGCGGGGACGAAACCGATGAATGAGGCGGCGTACGCGGTATCGGAGTAATGGCCGTCGACGACCTCGTTGGCGGTGCCGGTCTTGCCGGCGAGGTCGTACCCTGGGATGGCGGCGCCGGATGCCGTGCCGCCATCGGCGAACACGCCTCTGAGCATGTTTCGGAGCTCGCTCGCAGCAGTCGGCGAGATGATGCGGTGGCCGGCGGGCAGCGTCGTGGGCTTGCTCCCGATCGCCGCGACGATGTGCGGCGGGCGCAGAATCCCACCGTTGGCGATGGCCGAGTAAGCGGTCGCCATCTGGATCGGGGTGACGGACTCACCCTGGCCCATCGGCAGGTTCCCCATCGATGAGCCCGAGTACTGCCAGTAGTGAAGAACGATCCCCTGCTCCTCGCCCGGCAGGTCGACGCGGGTCGGCTCACCGAAGCCGAACCGGTGAACCCAGTAGTCGAACCGCTGGGCGCCAAGTTTCATCCCGATCTCGTCGGCGCCGATGTTGCTCGACACGCGGAGGATGCTGGCCACGTTGAGCGTCTCGTACCCGTGATCCTCGGCGTCGTGGATCTGGCGGTCAGCGACCTGAAGGACCGGAGGAATGTCGACGTCTGTGTTGGGGTTCACGACGCCGTCCTGCAGCGCGCCGGCGACCGTGATGGCCTTGAACGTCGACCCGGGCTCGTAGTTGAAGCTCACGGCGCGGTCGTCGGTCGCGTATGGCGGCGCCTCGGCCAGGTCGTTCGCGTTGACCCTGGGCCAGTTCGCGAGCGCCAGGATCGCCCCGGTATTCGGGTTCATCACGATCGCCGTGGCGCCCCGCGGCGAGTACTGGGCGCCGACCCCGGCCAGCACCTGCTCGACCTCGTTCTGCAGTGCCGAGTCGATCGTCAGTTTCACCGTCTTGCCTGGCTCGGTCGGCCGCACATCGTCGATCGCGATCGGCTGCCCGATCGCGTCGCTGACCGTCCGCCTGATTCCGTCGCTCCCGCGCAGGGCGTTGTTGTAGCGGTACTCGATCCCGCTGAGGCCACGATCGCCCCAGCCGACCGTCCCGAGCACCTGCGACGCCGCCCACGACAGCGGGTAGACGCGCGTGACCTGCGGAATCAGGGTGATCCCGTTGAGGTGAAGGTCCTGGATCGCCTGCGCACGGTCGCCCGGGAGCAGATGGATTAGGTAGACGAAGCCGGTATGGGCCTTGCTCACGTCGCTCAGGACCGTGCTCAGGGGCAGGCCGAGCAGCGGCGCGAGCTTCTGCGCAGTGCTGATCGGGTTCTTGATCAGATAGGGATCAGCGGCGATGTCGTCGGCCGATTCGCTGATCGCGAGCTCTACGCCGTTGCGATCGGTGATCGTGCCGCGCGGTGCCGGGATCGTCGTCGTGCTGACCTGCTGGGTAAGCGCGGCCCGGCGGAGTGCCGGGGCGCGGACCGCGCCGAGATAGCTGGCGCGCAATAACGCGATCGCGAGCAGGCCGAGGAAGGCCAGGAAAATGAAACCGATGCGACGGTCTGTCCGGCGCAACCCCGGCTATCCCCCGGTGGCCACGGTCGCGCCCCCGCTCGTGGAGGAGGGCTGTGTCGGGGCGACGGGAACGACCGGTTGGGTCGGCCCGGCGGCCTGGGTCGGCGTGACCGGGGCGGTCGTTGGGGCCGTCGCCGGTGTCACGGTCGTCGGACTGCTCGTCGCGAGAGTGCTCGTCGTCGGAGTGCCCGTCGGCGTGGTCGGCGTCGCTGTCGCGCTCGTTCCGGTTGCGCCGGGCGCGGTGGAGGTCGATCCCGGAGGCGTGGCCTCGGCGTTCAGCGCCTGTAGCGTCGACAGGAACGTCGTGCTGTCGGGCTGATGGATGTTGGAGGCGGCGTGTTGAGCGTTCGCGGATCGCATCGACAGGAACCCGACGGCCGTCGGCTCCGGCATCACCATTCCCATGTCCGCCGCGATGCGCTCGATCCGCTGATCGTCGGCGAGCGTTGCAATGCTGGCCCGGAGGAGCTCATTGCGGCTCTGGAGAGCGGTCCCCTGCTCGATTGCCCGGCCCATGGTCGCGCCGAGCTTCAGCACCTCGACCTGCATCGCGACGATCCCGGCAAGCATCACGCCGAGCAGCGGGATCCACGCGCGGCCCCTGACGATCCGGTCGAGCAGCGAGTGGTCCGGCAGGCCCCGAACGACCGCAAGCGCGCGAGCGGGGATCGAGTACCCGCGGTCCCGGACGGGCGCGGGCCGGGATCCCGATGTGCGGCGCGGGCGCGGCACCGGCCGGGCGGGCTCGGTCGCGATGCGTCCTTCCGTCGGGCCCGAGACCCGTCGGGGCGCGGCCGGGGTGGGTTGGCGGCGCAGTGCGCGGCGATGACTTTCCTTGACGGTGGCGGCTCGGCGGCCGGCGGGCGTGGCGGCAGGGGGTGTCATGGCGTCGTGACCTCCAGCTTGCGGGCTGCACGGAGATGCGCTGCTTTCGACCTGGGATTCGCCGCGATCTCGCCCGGGGTTGAGGCGACGGCGCGACGGGTGAGGAGCTCGGCCTCGGGCTCGTGGCCGCACACGCACACCGGGAACTCCGGCGGGCAGATGCATCCTCGGGCCCGGGCGGCGAGGAACCGCTTGACGCGGCGATCCTCGAGCGAGTGGAACGAGATCGCAGCCAGCCGTCCGCCGGGCCGCAGCAGCTCCCACGCCGCCGGCAGCGCCGCGTCGAGCTGCGCCAGCTCGTCGTTGACGGCGATCCGAAGCGCCTGGAAGGTCCGGCGGGCTGGGTGACCCCCGGCGAATTGAGCCGGAACGGGGATCGCGTCCTTGATCGCGTCGACGAGCTGCTGGGTCGAGGTCAGCTCCTCGCGGCGGCGATCGCGTGCGATCGTGCGGGCGATCTGCGAGGCGTAGCGCTCCTCGCCGTAATCGCGCAGCAGCCGCGCGAGCCGCCGCTCATCCCACGTGTTCACGATCTCGCGAGCGGTCAGGTCCTGGTCGGGATCCATCCGCATGTCCAGCGGTGCCTCGTAGGCGTAGGAAAACCCCCGCGCCCAGGTATCGACCTGCATCGAGGACATCCCGAGGTCGAGGTAGACCATGTCGGCCTTGACGTCCTCTTCCCGCAGGTGGGCGAGCCCGGTGACGAAGTCCGCGCGGATGAACCGCGTGTCGCACGCCACCTCGGCGGAGAGCTCGGCGAACCTCTCCTCGGCGACCGGGTCACGGTCGATCCCGAT
Organism: uncultured Solirubrobacterales bacterium; assembly: GCA_963773165.1. GTDB lineage: Bacteria > Actinomycetota > Thermoleophilia > Solirubrobacterales > Solirubrobacteraceae > Palsa-465. The sequence continues at coordinate 135,797 of CAVZAK010000032.1, read as the reverse complement.
CAGCATTCCCGCCGGGCCGATCCGGTCGGCGATCAGCCGCGCGTGGCCGCCGCCGCCCAACGTGCAGTCCACGGCGACCTCGCCTGGGCGCGGATCGAGGAGGTCGATCAGCTCGCCGGCGAGCACCGGGATATGCGCGTGGGTCATGTCAAGTAGTGTCGCCAAAGCTCGCTGCGATGTCGGGGGCCCGGATCAACACGTCCTCGCTGTAGCCGTGGTACTTGCCTCGTTCGAACACCTCGAGGCACTCGCCGGAGCCGACCACCACGACCTCCTTGCCGAGCCCGGCGTACTCCATGAGCTGCGGCGGGATCATCACGCGGTTGGCTGAGTCGAGCTCGGTGTCGTGGGAGAAGTTGAAGAAGAACCGCTTCAGATCACGCGCGTCCGGTGAGAGTGGGTTGATTCCCGATAGCGCCGCCTGCGTGTATGCGTCGTAGGCCTCCGCCGTCCAGATTGCCAGCGACCGGGGCGCCGTCTTGTTCGTCTCGGGCGAGGCGGCCAGCACCACCCCACTCGCGAGCGCCGCTCGGAACTTCGACGGGATAGTCAACCGGTGCTTCGCGTCGAGCGCGTGTTCGAAGGTTCCGCGGAAGATCAAGGGTTCTCATTCGATGAACCGAATTCCGAACCCGGGTGGCTGGGTGGGAGGAGCCCCGCCACCCGGGTTCCGCATGCGTGTCCCACTCTACCCCACTCCCCCCCACAATGCAACCTAATTCCCATGCATTGCCCCACTTTGTGGGTCGACGCCGCGTTGGCGCGTCGAAAACGCCGTGGGGCCGGGGACTTGCGGCCGCGCACCGACGCCCGGTCGCGTGCTCAGCGGGTGCAGGATTGGGTGCAGATCCGGGCGCTGAGAGGCGGATTGCAGTGACGGCTCGGTTCCGTCCGAGGCGTGTGCGTGGGGCGGCCTGGCCGGAGTGTTGAGCGCTGGCGCTTTACGCGGAGCCGACTGGTGCCGGCTACGAACCCCGCGGGGGCGCGGGGGCGCGCATCAAGCCCCGGAGGTTATGTGCCGCCCGGCTGGCAACTTGAGCACTAGCCGCGCGCCCCGATCGCAGGGAGCGGACGACAGGCGTCCGCCATGCGCCTCGGCGACCGCGGCAGCGATCGCGAGCCCACGGCCGCGTCCCTGTCGCTGACCGCGTCGATCGCCGTGGCCGTGGCCGTGGCCGTATCCGCGCCTCGCTCGGCGCGCCAGCTCGGTGACGGGCGCCGGCAAACCCGGGCCGCCGTCGATGACCTCGATCCAGACGCCGTCGCGCTGCTCGCCGCCACGGACCTCGACGTCCCCTCCCCCGTGCTCGATCGCGTTCGCGATCAGGTTGCCTGTGGCCTGCGCGATCCTCAGCCGATCGCCAAGCACCACGCTGGCGCCCCCGTCCCAGCGCAGTTGAATGCCTACGCCGTTCACCTCGGCCGTCGCGCGCCACGCCTCGACCGAACTGGCGACGAGCTCTCGGAGCTCGACCTCGCCGATTCTCGCGAGTCCGCACTGATGGGGAGCGCGGCGAAGGAGCCCGGCGCCGCCGAGATCATCGAGCGCGAGCGTCGCACGGTCCAGTTCCAAGTCGATCGCTCGCAGGCGGTCGGACGCGAGCCGTCCCGAGCGAACCCCCAGCTCGAGGCCGAGCCGCGCAGCGGTGATCGGCCCGCGCAGCTCGTGCGAGGCGCGAGTGACCGCCTCGCTGCGGATCGAGAGCAAGCGCCACCCCACGATCGCCACGGCTGCCGCAAGGCTTGCGACGAGCCAGCCGCCGAGCGTCGCGATCACTCGATGGCTCCGTCGACGAGCCGATATCCAACTCCCCACACGTTCACGACGAACGTGTCTCCGGCAGTGCCGAGCTTCTTACGCAAGCGGGAGGCGTGCGAGTCCAGCGTCCTTGTTGCCCCGAGCGATCTGAAGCCCCAAACGCTACGCAGGAGCTCCTCGCGTGTGTATACGCGTGTGGGTTCCGTCGCTAGCGCCCGCAGCAGAGCGAACTCCTTCTTCGACAGCTCCACAGGTTCACCATGGAGGCGGACGTGCCGGGCCAACGGGTCGAGCTCGAGCGGCCCGATGCGCAGACGCCCGGCTCCGGGCCGGCGCCGGCTGCGGCGGAGCAGCGCGAAGACGCGAGCTCGCAGTTCCGGATACGAGAAGGGCTTTGAGATGTAATCGTCTGCCCCGCGGTCGAAGCCCCGAAGCCGGTCGAGGTCGCCAGCGCGGCCGGACAGGACGAGGAGTGGGAGGTCAGGATCCAGCCGCCCTGCGATCCGATCCGCCTCGCGCACGTTGCGCAGCAGCTCCAGTCCGTCTCGATCCGGGAGGCCCAGGTCGACGATCGCCAGATCGGGGTACTTGGTCTCCATCAGGACCTGCGCCTCGGCAGCGGTTTCGGCCTCCAGCACGTCATAGCCGTCGGCCGCGAGATTGTCCGCTAGAAATGTCCGGGTGGGACGGTGATCTTCGATCACGAGGATCACCGCAGGGCCTGATTCCATGACCATCAGAGGCCCGAACGGCCGTGAAATCACCCCTCCCCTGCAACATCGCATTCATCCGCTGCGGCATGGGAGGATTCCCACATATGATCCCGACGCTTCTATGTACCGGCGCGGGAACTACAGCTCGGGCGAGGACTTCGTGCTCGAATACGGTGAGCTCCGTTTCACCTTCAACGAGCGCGATTTTCGCGAGCGCTGCGAGCAAGCGGCGCGCAAGCTCGGATTCCTCGAGGGGACCGTCGAAGAGGACGAGGCAGAGGACCTGATCAATCTGGTCGTAAACGGTGAGGTGACGGAACCCGCCTCCCGACTCGGCGAGCACGTCAACGACTGCTGGCCCGAGCTGGTCGGACCGTCCGACCGCTCTCTCGTCCACTGGCTCCGCCGGCTGATCTTCCGCAGCGCCTGGCTTGATCAGCGCGTCAAGGAAGGCGAGCTCGACATCTCGTTCGACGAAGACGCCAGCTCGTTCGTGTACATCCAGCCCGACCGGGGTGGCGAGGCAATCGAGCTTGCGCCCGAGCCGAGCTGGAACCGCGTGGCGTACGTGAGGCGGTAGCTCTACCCGCCAGCCCCCAGTACGGCGGAGATCTGCTGGTTGTGCGGCGCCGGGTTATCGAGCAACAGTCTCGGCACCGTCACCAGCTTGTACCCGCGCGCACGAAGCGCCTTGATGATCTTGGGCAGCGCCTCGATCGTCTCCGCCCGGTTGCCTCCAGCGTCGTGCATGAGAATGATCGCGCCGGGCCGAGCGCCCGCGACGGCCGCGTGGACGATCGCCGCGACGCCGGGCTGCCGATAGTCGCTCGTATCCACGCTCCATAGGACCATCAACATCCTGTACTTGTGCAGGAGCCGCAGCGTGGCCGGGTCCCACGACCCGTAGGGAGGACGGAACAAGCGTGGGAAGGGAGCGCCGTACGCGCCGATCGCCGAGACGTCCTGAAGGAGCTGCCTCCGCTGCACTTTCAGAGGCAGCTCACCCATCGGTGGGTGAGACTCCGTGTGGTCGCCGATCGAATCCCCGCGGGCGACGATCGCCGCGGTCGACGCATGGAAGTAGGTCTCGAGGACGCCAACCTCGAAGAACGTCGCCGGCACGTTCTCCCGGTCCAGGATCGCGAGGATCGCCGGCGTATACGGCCCCGGCCCGTCATCGAATGTCAGCGCCAGCTCGCGATGCTGGGAGCCCGCGATCCGTACGTACGGGGTGTAGCTGAGCGTGCGGTTGATCGCAGCGTTCTGCGCCGCCTGCTCGGTTGCCGAGAAGGATCCCGGCCCGCGACCGGCGAACGTCCTGATCCGCCCGAAGTAGCCGCTCGTCGCGCCTGCGTCGTGGTGAACCGTGCTCCCCCCTCCGGCGCCGACGGCAATGCCCCCGATCAACGCGACCACCGCGATGAACACGAGTGCCAGCATCGCCCGGCGCCGGCGATGATGCGGCTCCGCGCGGGCGATCGGCCGCGGGAGCAGCGCACGTGGCGGTACACGTGGCCCAATCGTCTCGCCTGCTGCGCTTACGCCGTCATCCATGTCGGAATCCCCTGCGCCATGATGCCGAGTACCGCACTCAATTGCGATGTACGCGGCGCGCTGACGCTATCACTACGCTCCCGGAAGCCATGAAGGCGGCGCTCTGGGTCGTGATCCCAACCTACAACGAGGCGGCCAACGTGGAGCCCATCGTCCGCGCCACGACCGCCGAGCTGACGCGACTCGGGGTCCGCGGCTACCGGGTGCTCGTCGTGGATGACAACTCGCCCGATGGAACCGGCGCGATCGCCGACAAGCTCGCTCAGCAAGTCGAGGCAATCGAAGTCCTCCACCGAGACGCCAAGACCGGTCTGGGCCACGCGTACCTCGCCGGCTTCGCGGTCGCGCTCGCGGGCGGCGCCGAGCTGGTCGTCGAGATGGACGCCGACTTCTCACACGACCCCCGTTACCTCGGCGACCTTCTGGATGCCGCGAAGGAGGCGGACCTCGTGCTGGGGTCGCGGTACGTGGCGGGCGGCGGCGTGCGCGACTGGGGATTGCTGCGGCGTGTCATAAGCCGCGGCGGCGGCTGGTATGCCCGGACGATCCTGCGGGTAGACATACGGGATCTCACCGGCGGCTTCAAATGCATCCACCGAAACGTGCTCGAAGCGATCGATCTGCCGAGCGTGCGGGCCGAGGGCTACGTCTTCCAGATCGAGGTCACTTACCGCGCCATCCTCGCCGGCTTCACCGTCCGGGAGATCCCGATCGTGTTCACCGACCGGACGGTGGGCGCGAGCAAGATGTCGAGCCGCATCGCGCTCGAGGCGATGTGGCTCGTCCCCCGGCTGCGTCGAGGTGCCCGAGCCGCGATCGAGAGCTCTGGGAAGCGCCGTCAGACGGTCGGCACGCCGTAGCGAACGCGCGGCGCATTACCCCTCCCAAAGTGCAGAACCACCGGTTTCGCGCGGGCAGGAATCCGGCATTGCCTCTAACCTAACTGCAATGATGGCGAAACCGCCGGGGAGAGCCTGGCGGGCATCATTCCGACGATGAGTCTGCGTAGGCCGCTCGGCGCCACTCCAGAGAGTGGTGTTTTAGAATTCCCCGTCCCCGCGCTCGGTTCGCGGGCCGAGTCCGCGCGGGCGCGTGCGGGACGGTTCGGGCTCCTCGGCCTCCTCCTGACCGGGCTCGTTATCACGCTCGGCGCGGCGAACACCGATTCGATGCTGCCGGAGTCGGTTCGACCGATCCCGGGTTGGCTCGCGGGACCGTTCGGGGGAGCCGGGTTCGGCCTCGGCGTCGGGGCGCTGATCGGGGTGCTCGGCCTCATGTTCGTCTGTTACGCCGTCGTCGCCGGAGCCGCGGACCGACTATCGGCCCGAACTGTGCTGATGACGATTGCCGCCTTGCACGCGCTCGTGCTGCTCGCCCCGCCGTTGCTCTCGACGGACATCTTCAGCTACCAGGCCTATGCCCGCATGGGAGCGATGTACGGGGCGAATCCATATCTTCAGGGGCCCCACGCGATCGCCCTGGATCCGGTCTACCCGTTCATCGACGCCAAGTGGGTGACGATGCCGACTGCGTATGGACCGGTGTTCACCGTCCTCAGCTACCTGCTCGCGCCGCTGTCGATCGCCGCCAGCGCGGTGACGTACAAGGCGATCGCGGCCGTGTCCAGCCTCGCGCTTGTGGCGTTCGTGTGGAACGGCGCGCGACTTCGGGGCCTTGACCCCGTGAAGTCGGCAGCGCTCGTCGGGTTGAACCCCCTGATTGTCCTCTACGGCGTCGGCGGCGGCCACAACGACCTGCTGATGCTCGCCGCCGTCGCCGCCGGGATCTATCTGCTCCTCGCCCATCGGGACCGCGCGGGTGGCGCCTCGATGGCGTTGGCCGTCGGCATCAAGTTGACGGCGGTCCTCCCGATGGCGTTTGCGCTCGCGGGCGGTGGTGGACAGCGGAAGTTCGGCCGGAGACGGGACATCGCAATCGGGGCGGCGCTCGGCGGCGCGCTCGTCGCCGCGCTCGGGTTCGCCGTGTTCGGCACCGGCCCGCTGCACATGCTCGGCACGCTCCAGAAGGGACAGAGCGAGGGGGACTGGCACAGCATCCCCGGGTTCATCACGACCCGCCTCGGGCTGAGCGATGCCGGCCACATCACAGGGCTGTTCCTCGCCGCCGTATTCGCGGTGGCGTTGGCATGGCTGCTGCGGCGGGTGTGGCGGGGCGAGATGGACTGGATCGACGGCGCCGGCTGGGCCACGGTGGCGCTGCTGTTGACCGCCAGCGCTCTGCTGCCGTGGTACGTGGCGTGGTTGATCCCGCTCGCGGCGCTCGCCAGCGACCGCAGGTTGTGGCTGACCGCCATCGTGATGACGGGGGTGGTCCAGCTGATCCAAGTACTCGGTTACATTCCCCATGGCGGCTCGTTCTTGGGGCTCTAGCCTGCACCGCCCGAGCCGCGGAGGCATACCATGCAGGTTGTGAACGGCTCCAGTGAGATCGCTGAGTCTCGCGAGCTCGATCTATTGAGCGTCGTCGCGCCCGTTTACAACGAAGAAGCGCTGATCGACGAGTTCTATACCCGGGTCTGCCGGGCCCTCGAAGGCGTCCAGTTCGAACTCGTGCTCGTCGACGACGGCTCGACCGATGGCTCGGCGCCAGCCCTGGACCGGCTGGCCGCCGGCGACCCGCGGGTGCGCGTCGTTTCCCTGTCTCGCAACTTCGGGCACCAGACGGCGCTGACAGCGGGGCTCGACCACGCCCGTGGCGATGCCGTCGTGATGCTCGATGCGGATCTCCAGGACCCGCCGGAGCTCATCCCGCGGATGCTCGACCACTGGCGCGCCGGGTGCGACGTCGTATACGCGGTCCGCGAACAGCGCGAAGGAGAGTCACGCTTCAAGCTGGCCACGGCCCGCTGGTTCTATTCGATCTTCGACGCGCTCGCTCAGGTCGAGCTCCAACACAACTCCGGGGACTTCAGGCTGCTCGACCGCCAGCCGCTCGACGCTCTGCTCTCGATGCGCGAGCGAAATCGCTTCCTGCGCGGGATGACCGTCTGGGTCGGCTACACCCAGGCCGCCGTTCCGTACACACGCGATCCACGATTCGCCGGCAAGACGAAGTACACGTTCTCACGGATGATGCGCTTCTCGCTGGACGCGATTTCGTCGTTCTCGCACCGGCCGTTGCAGCTCGCCACGTTGCTGGGCTTCCTGATCTCGACGCTCGCGTTCGTGGCGATTCCAGTCGTGATCGTGCTGCGGATCATGGGTTCCTACCTTCCCGGGCTTCGGCTCGATCACGATTGCCATTCTGCTCCTCGGCGGCATCCAGCTGATCGCGCTCGGGATCATCGGCGAGTACGTCGGCCGGATCTACGACGAGGTGAAGGGCAGACCGCTGTATCTCGTCAAGACGCGGCGGAACTTCGCGGAAGGCGAGCTTCCACCGCAGCAGATGCCGATCGTCTCAGAGACCGGGCTGGCAGAACACGTAGAGCCGTAACTAGCCGCCGGCCGGGTTCGGTCCCACCGGTGGATTTGGCTGCATGCTCGCGGCCGCGCGGTCATCGCCGTCCGCTGTCCCATCGGCCGCCGTCCGGCCGTCCGCAGAGCCGCCACCGCGATGGTTGCCCGGCTGCTCGAGCGCGGCGATCCGGCTGGACAAGGCCTTGATCGCGTCGGCGATCGGATCGGGAAGGTGTACCCAGTCGGCATCGGGTCCTTCAGGACGGCGGCCTTCGACACGAACCGGATGACCTGGATTGCCAACCACGGTCGAATTCGCCGGGACATCGTGGATGACCACGCTGTTGGCACCGATCTTCGACCCGTGCCCGACCGTGATCGGCCCAAGGAGCTTCGCGCCGGAGCCGATCGTCACGTTGTCCTGAACAGTCGGATGGCGCTTGCCGGTCGCAAATCCTGTTCCGCCGAGCGTCACCCCCTGATACAGCGTGACGTCGCTTCCGATCTCCGACGTCTCGCCGATCACGACGCCCATGCCGTGATCGATGAAGAAGCCCTCGCCAATCGTCGCCGCAGGGTGGATCTCGATGCCGGTCACCGCCCGGGCCAGCGCGGCGATCGCGCGTGGCAGCAAAGGGACCCCGGCGTCGCAGAGGGCATGCGCCAAACGGTGCGCAAGCAGCGCATGAACGCCTGGCCACGTGGCCAGGATCTCAAGTGTGCCTACATCACGGGCAGCCGGATCCCGACTCTTTGCGGCGTTGACGTCGCGTCGGACCTCCGCCGCGGTGCGCGCAATCAGCCGCAGGCCAGGCATCGTCAAAGCGTACCGACGCCCATCCTCGGGCTTTTTCACGCTATTTCGGAGTATTCGATTGAAATCGCTCGCTTTTGGCCCGCCGCCGTCGACGATCGCTACGGCGCGAAGAACGGCGTCGACACGTAGCGCTCCCCGGAGTCGGGCAGGATCGTCACGATCCTGGCCCCGCGCGACTCCTCGCGGCGCGCCAGCTCGAGCGCGGCCCACACCGCCGCGCCGCCCGAGATCCCGGCCAGCACGCCCTCGCGGCGGGCCAGGAGGCGGGCGGTGTTGATCGCGGCCTCGTCGTCGACCGCGATCACTTCGTCGAGGATTTCGCGGTTCAGCACTGCCGGCACGAAGCCGGCCCCGATGCCCTGGATCTTGTGCGGCCCCGGCCGTCCGCCCGAAAGCACCGCCGACGCGCTCGGCTCGACTGCGACCAGGCGGCATGCGGGATTGCGAGCCTTCAGCGCCTCGCCGGCGCCGGTGATCGTTCCGCCGGTCCCGACCCCGGCGACGAACGCGTCGACGCGGCCGTCAAGGGCATCCCAGATCTCGGGGCCTGTCGTTAGACGGTGGATCTCCGGATTGGCCGGATTCGAGAACTGGTCGGGGAGAAACACGTTCTCGCGCCTCGCCAGCGCGCTGGCGGCGTCGACGGCTTCGTTCATCCCGCCGAGCGATTCAGTCACCTCGACGGTGGCGCCGTACAGGCGGAGCAGGCCCTCCCGCTCGCGGCTCATCCCCTGGGGCATGGTCAGCACGAGCCCGTAGCTCTTGGCGGCGCACACGAAGGCAAGCGCGATCCCCGTGTTGCCACTCGTCGCCTCAACGATCGTCGTGACGCCGGGCTCGATCAGACCCTCGCGCTCGGCCGCCTCGATCATCGCGACGCCGATCCGATCCTTGACGCTCCCGCCGGGATTGAACGCCTCGAGCTTTGCGAACAGCTCGACGTCGAGGTCCGGCGCGATCCTCGTCAGCTGCACCATCGGCGTGCGGCCGACATGCTCGGCAATGTTGGTCGGGACACGCGACACCGGTCCTCGAACCCTACGAGAAACCGGTCTTACGCCGACGAGCCCCGCTAGCCGGGCTTCAGGCACACCGTGGCGACAGAGCCCTTCTGGCGGCAGTTATCGAGCGCCAGCGCCGCGCTGCGAAACGCGTAGAAGGCGGGCTTGGCGACGAACTTGCCCGCCTGGAATCGGAACAGACCAGCGAAGTTGAAGGAGACGGCGTTTCGCGTCTCGACCCCGGCCCACGTGTAGTAATAGAAGCCGATAAGGCCGAGTTTGGTTCGATCGCGGCCGAGCATCGGGATCAGCTTGGCGAGATTCTTCGCCTGACCGGCCGGCGTCGTGGCGAAGTCAAATCCTTCGGTGTGGCGCGTCTGGCCCAGCGACGAGGGCCAGCTGATTTCGTCGGCGATGATCGGCTTACGCCTGTCTCCCGCCGCGTTCATGACCGTCCGCACCTTGCCGAGGATCTTGATCACGCCGCCCGGCTGGCGGGTGTACGGATGGACGGCGACGACATCGAACAGCCGGCGCGCTCCCTTGTGCTTGTAGATCTTCGACAGCGCCAGCCACGAGTAGTTGGGCATCCCAGCGAGCACGACCTTGGCGCCTGGGTCGGCGCTCTTGATCGCGTTGTGGGCGACCTGCAACAGCGACAGATAGGTCTTCTCGAACGGCTGGGTTGGCCAGAACACGGTGATGTTGGGCTCGTTCCACACCTGCCACATGCGGATCGGCACCTTCGGCGAGTTGGTCTGCCAGAAGGTCCCGCTCGGCCCGTAGCGCTCGATCAATGCGGTCATGAACTGGCCGTACGGGCCGGGGTTCGCGGGCCGGGGGTACGAGGTCGCGGGATGGGGCGACGCGTCCCAGCCGGGCGCGTAGAGAACGACCGGTAGGAGCGCGAGGTGGCGCTGGGCCGCCGCGGCGACGATTTGGTCCATCTGGTCGAAGCGCGTGGGAACGCCCCCAACGTCGGTGAACTCGGAGACCTCGCTCGCCGGAACCTGGCTCCAGTTCTTGTAGGGCTGCGCGTATGACCAGTTGAACACGGCCCGGACGCTCTCGACCCCGCTGCCGACCATCGTCCCCATCTGCTGGGAAAGGTCGACGCTGGAGTTGGTCGCCGGGTACACCGGATTTGCCACGACCATGCCCACGAAGCCTGTCGGCACGCGCGCAGCGGCGCCTGCCGGCACGGCGATGGCGAGCGCGAGGACAACGGCAACAAGCACGAACAGGATCGACACGCGTGGACGGTCGCGAGGCACGGAGGCGAGTCTGCCATGGATCGAGGACATTCGTCTCAGTGAGGAGGGGCCTGGTCAGATGTGGTACATCGCCGCGCCGAGGGCCCTGGCCTCGGCATCGGCCACATCAGCGACGGTCGAGTCGGCGAGGACGCCGCGGACCGCGGCCGCCGCCTCGGCGAACACCCCTTCGGCCCCCTGCCCCACCGGTCCGTCGAGGAGCTCCACGACCTCAAGCACGGTCACGTCGGTCGCGGGTCGCGCGAAGCTGTAGCCGCCCTTCACGCCACGCTGGGAGCGGAGCAAGCCGGCGCGCCTGAGGGTCGCGAATAGCTGCTCGAGAAACTGCACCGGTATCCCGCCCCGACGGGCGAGCTCGCCGATCGGGACCGGGCCGGCATCCCCACAGCGGTGCAGCTCAACGAGCGCCCTGAGGGCGTAAGGCGACTTCGTCGTGATCGAGATCATCGGGCTCGAGCGATCGTAGCCGCATCGAGCCCGAGAGCGGTGCAGCCGGCTAGATCCAGCCTCGCTCTGTGGCGATGAGCACGGCCTGAGCCCGATCCATCGCGCCCAGCTTCCCGTAGACGTTGTGCAAATGCGTACGAACGGTGCTGGTCGAGAGCCCGAGCTCGCTGGCGATCTGCTTGTAGACCATCCCTCGGGCGAGACGGCGCAGCACATCGATTTCCCTCGCCGACATCGGGCAGGGGTCGATCTGGCGGGGACGGCCACCGGTGCTCGGAAGCGGAAGGTCGTACATCACGGTTCGAAGCGCGGCGGGAGAGACTCCGATCGTGCGCGCCACGGCCAGCAGTTCCGATGGCGAAATCGAGCCGCCAAACACGTAGTGGGCGAGCATGTCGGCGAGTCGCACGAGCGCGGCCTCGCCATCGCTGTTGTCCGAGTGGTGGCGCTCGATCACGCTTGCGATCGACTTCGGCAGACCCCATCGCCGGGCGAGGACGCCGCCGACGAGCGCGTGATCGACGCCGAGCTCGCGGCGCTCACGCTGCATCCGGTCCTCCGGCGTGCGGGCGTCGCCGTGGATCTGTCGCGGATACCCGGGGTAGGCGTGGACGAGGACGAGCTTGCCGATGTCGTGCAGCAGCGAGCTGACCATCAGCCGGTCACGGGCCTCGTAGCCCACCTCGCGGGCGAGCCGGTCCGCGGCGCGCTGGGTCGCGACTGCGTGGAGCCGGAACCGCTCCGGGATCCCCTGCCACACAGCCGTGCGCTCGAAGAAGTCGAATGTCCGGGCACGACTGGCGATCGAATGGACCGTGCGAGGCGAGAGCACCTCGATGGCTCCGACCGCGCTGTCCACCCGGCCGCGGGTCCGTCCCTCGATCTGGTTTGCGAGCCGCAGGACGGCTACGGCCAGCGCCACGTCGGCCTCGACGGCGGCGACCACGTCGGCGGTGGGCGGGTCGCCCGCCTCGAACAGCCGCATTACCCGGTTGCGCGACTCGACGAGGATGGGGAACGCCTCGAGCGCCTCGAACGCGGCCGTGAGCCGCCGGCCATGGCCTTCGTTGTGGTGCCGCTCACGCGCGGCATACGGGTCCGTTGGGTCAGCTTTTGCAGCAGCCAGAGGTGCCACCGGGGATTCACTCATCCTTGTCGTTGGATCCGACACCGCAGGTGTCTTCGCCTTCTCGAAATCTTCCGTAAGAACGGTATCGGCAAATGTTCGATGCCGGTTTAGCGTCTCAGCTGGACGCACGCTTCAGTGCACGATCGATCCGCGCCAGCGTCTCGTCGCGACCGAGCAGCGCGACGCTCTCGAAGATCCCTGGCGACACTGTCGTCCCGGCGATCGCCACGCGGACGGGCTGGAACACCTGGCCGGGCTTGCTGGCACGGTCGTCGACCACCGACCGCAGCGCCGCTTCGACCGCATCGGCGTCGAACCCCTCCGACTGCGCCAGCGCGTCACGGGCGGCCCTCAGCGCATCGACGCCGCCGTTGCGTCCGATCGTCTTCTCGAATGCCTTGGGATCGTCGACCGGCCCGTCAAACACGAATCCCACGAGCGGCCAGAACTCGGCGAGCGTCTGGATCTTCTCGGCGGAGATCGCGACCGCGTCGTGCAGCCCGATCCGCCCCGTCAGCTCCTCGAGGCGCCGCGTGAGCTCATCGACGCCCAGCTCTCGGATCCACAGGCCGTTGATGTGGCGAAGCTTGCGCTCGTCGAACACGGCAGGGTTCTTCGAGACACGCTCGAGGCGGAAGCGCTCGGCCAGTTCCGCGAGCGTGAAGTGCTCCTCGTCGGCCGCGAACCCGGCGCCGAGAAGCGCGATGTAGTTGTCGACTGCCTCCGGCAGGTACCCAGCTGTTCGGAGCTCCTGCACCGATGCGGCGCCGTGTCGCTTGGAGAGCTTCCGTCCGTCCGGGCCGAGCAACAGCGGAAGGTGGGCATAGCGGGGCGGCGTCACCCCCAGCGCCTCGAACACCAGCAGCTGTTTTGGAGTGTTGGAGAGGTGATCCTCGCCACGGACGACGTGCGTGATCTGCGCGTCAAGGTCGTCGACCGCGACCGCGAAGTTGTACAGCGGCGAGCCGTCCGCCCGGGCGATCACCGGGTCATCCATGTTCGCGTTGGGAAACCGCGTAAGGCCGCGGATCACGTCGTCCACGATCGACTCGCCGTCGTCGGGGACGCGCAGCCGCACGGCGCCGGAGTTGGTTGGCTCCCCTCGGAAGCCCCGGTCCGCGCCGTTCTCTTCCTTGTAGGCCTTGACGTCTTCGGCAGTCGCCGTCGAGTGGTAGGCGTGACCCGAGACCAGGAGCTGCTCGAGCACCTCCGCGTGGCGGCGCGCGTTCTGCGTCTGGAAGATCGGCCCCTCGTCCCAGTCGAGCTTCAGCCACCGGAGGGCGTCGACGATCTGCTCGACGTTCTCAGGGGTCGATCGCTCCCGGTCGGTATCTTCGATCCGCAGCACCATCGTCCCCCCCTGGCCCCGCGCCAGCAGCCAGTTGTAGAGGGCGGTCCGCGCGCCGCCAATGTGCAGCGCTCCGGTAGGCGATGGTGCAAAGCGAACGCGCATGAAAAACCGTCACCCATGCTAATCGGCGCACACGTATCTCAGGCCGGTGGCCTGTCGAAGGCGATCGAGCGTGGCGTCGAGCGCGGCTGCGACGCCATCCAGATCTTCAATCAGTCGCCGCGGATGTGGCGGCCGACGGCGTACGGCGAGGACGACTATTCGGAGTTCCGCGAGGCGATGGCCCCGACCCGGATCAAGGCGGTGATGATCCACGCCGTGTACCTGATCAACTGCGCCTCCGAGGACAAGGACATGCGGACCAAGTCATTGGCGTCACTGGAGCAGTCGCTGAACGTCGGCAAGGGCATCGGCGCTGTCGGCGTAGTGCTTCATCCCGGATCCGCCAAGCAGGGAGACGTACCGAAGGCGATCGGCCGAGCGGGCAAGCTGATCAAGGAGGCGCTGGGGCGAACGGGCGGGTGCGATCTTCTACTCGAGAACACGGCCGGCGCCGGCGGCACGCTCGGGCGCTCGTTCGAGGAGCTGGAGGCGCTGGTGGACGGCGCCGGCGGCGACCGGCGGCTCGGCCTCTGCCTTGACTCGTGCCATCTGTTCGCCTCCGGCTACGACATCCGCACACCGAAAGGGCTGACAGACACGCTCGACGAGTGCAAGCGGATCGTCGGGCTCGATCGGTTACGCGGACTGCACGTCAACGATTCGATGACGCCGCTCGGCTCCAACCGGGACCGGCACGCGGTCCTCGGCGAGGGCGAGCTGGGCCCTGGTGGGTGCGCGACGTACCTGTCGGAGCCCCGCTTCGAGCGGCTGCCGTGCGTGATCGAGACCGGTCGCGACAATGGCGGCGTGACGGCCGAGGACGTGGCCGCCGCCTTCAAGCTCCGCAAGCGCGGCAAGGCGTCCCGTGCCCGCGCGCGCAATCGCAAGCGGTAGCCCGCCCGGTGCCTAGCGCCGGCGCGACTCGCCGCTCTCTCGCTCGCGCTGGATCATCTTGACCGTGCGGGGGGCGAAGTCGACCACGAGCACCAAAGCCACCAGGATGACGACGATCAGGCCGACAGCTTGGACGGCCCTCGAGCCGATCGCCGCAGCGACAATCCCAGCGACCAACACGCCGAGCAACACGGCGCCGACGGGCGTCAAGCGACCGATGCGGTTCATCGCCTAGGAACTCTAGGCGGCGCCGAGGGCCGGCACCTCGCCGACCTCCCCCACGACGATCGCATCGCCAAGCAGTGCGTCTAGCTCGGCGTTCAGGCTGGCGCTGCGGCTGACGCGGAACTCGCGGCCGAGCCGCAGCCGGCGGTTGCCGACCGAGGTGTTCAGCTCGATCACGACATCGGAGTCGCCGGGGAACCCGACGAGCAGCTCCTTCAGCTCGACGAGTGCGGTCGCACGCAGCGCGGTCGCGTCCAGTCGCAGGCGCAGGGCCGACGGCGGTCTCGCCGCCTTGACCTCCTGCTCCCGCGCGGCCTGAACGTCGTCGGTGCTCGGCTCGAACCGCTCGATCGTCTGGGCGACGATGCACGTCTTGTCCTGATCCCTGTGGTCGACCCGGCCGCGGACGAGAACGATCGAGTCTGGTATCAGCGCGGTCTCGTGCTCTGCGAGGGCCTTGCCGAACACGAGCAACTCGACGGAGGACTCCAGATCGTCGAGCGTCGCGAACATCATCGGATCGCCCTTCTTGGTCCGGATCCGTTTCGCCTGCGTGATCATCCCGCCCACGGTGACCCAGTCTCCGTCGCGGCGGGTCCCGAGCTCGCCCAGCCCGCAGTCGACGCGCGCACGCAGCGCCGCCCCGACCTCCTTCAGCGGATGCGCTGAGATGAACAGGCCGATCGCCTCCTTCTCGGCGGCGAGCAGCTCGGCGCGCTCGAACTCGATCGTCGGGATCGGGGCGTGGCTCGGGGTGGCAAACGCGGCAGCAGCGCTCCCGGCGACGCCGATCCCACGACCACCGTCAGACGCTTCGAGCTCCATGTCGAAGATCGACCCCTGCCCGATCAACGCATCCTGCTGGGCCTTCTGCCCGGCTCCCTGCGCCTGCTCCAGAACCTCGAGCATCCCTTTACGGGTCGCCCCGGTCGAGCCGAACGCCCCGCACTTGATCAGCGCCTCGATTGCCTTCTTGTTCACCGCTCGACCGTCCACGCGAGCGCAGAAGTCCCACAGGTCACGGAACGGGCCATCGTCCGAGCGCGCCCGCTTGATGGCCTCGACGGCGGAGTAGCCAACGCCCTTCACGGCATCGAGCCCGAACCTGATGTTGCCGTCGACGACCACGAACTCGTGATCGGAAAGGTTGACGTCCGGCGGCAGGATCGCGATCCCCATCTGCTCGGCCTGCCCGACGAAGAACGGGACCTTGTCCTTGGTGTCCATCACCGAGGAGATCAACGCCGCCATGTACTCGGCTGGGTAGTTGGCCTTCAGCCATGCGGTGCGGTAGGAGATCAGGGCGTAGCAGGCAGCGTGACTGCGGTTGAAGCTGTAGTCGGCCGATCGCTCGTTCGTATTCCACAGCCACTCGATCACCTGCGCGCTGGTCCCTGAGGCCCGGCAGCCCGCCACGAACTCCGGTTTGAGCAGGGCCATCGCCTCACGGTTCTTCTTCCCGATCGCCTTGCGCAGGTCGTCGGCCTTGGCGCCGCTGAAGCCGGCCAGCTCCGTGGCGATCCGCATCGCCTGCTCCTGATAGAGGATCACTCCCTTGGTCGCCTCGAGGATCGGCCGCAGTCTGTCGTCGGGATAGGCGATCGAGTCCGGATCGCGCTTGCCGCGGGCGTAGGTGGGGATCTGATCCATCGCACCGGGCCGGTAGAGAGCGTTGAGGGCAACGAGGTCGTCGAACTCCGTGGGGCGGACCTTCTTGAGCGCCTCCCTCATGCCCTCGGATTCGAACTGGAAGACGCCGATCGAGTCGCCGCGGGCGAGCATCTCGTACGTCGGAACGTGGTCGAGCGGCAGCGCCGTCATGTCGGGCCGCTCACCGGTCGAGCGCTCGACGATGTCGAGCGCGTCCTCGATCACGTCGAGGTTGCGCAGCCCGAGGAAGTCCATCTTGAGCAGGCCAATCTGCTCGATCGGCTTCATCGTGAACTGGGTCACGGTCCGGAACACCTTCTCGCCGTTCTCGTCTGAACCGGCGTCCGCGATCTGCAACGGCACGATGTCGGTCAGCGGACGGTCGGCGATCACAACGGCGGCGGCGTGGATCGAGGAGTTGCGAACGATGCCCTCCAGTCCGCGCGCGACCTCCACAATCTGCCTGGCCGTCGCATCACGATCGATCTCAGCCCGAAGCGGCTGCCCTTGCTTGAGGCACTCCTCGAAGCTCGGAGGTCGACCCATCACCGGATCCGGGATCAACTTCGCGAGCCGATCGCCGGCCGCGTAATCGTGCCCAAGGACCCTGGCAGCGTCGCGGGTCGCCGCCCGCGGGAACATCTTGCCGAAAGTCACGATCTGGGCGACCGATTCCTTGCCGTACTTGCCCGTGACGTAGCGGATCACCTGCTCGCGGCCGCGGACGGAGAAGTCGATGTCGATGTCGGGCATCGACACGCGCTCGGGGTTCAGGAATCGCTCGAACAGCAGGTCGTAGCGCAACGGATCGACGTCGGTAATGGCCAGCGAATACGCGACCAGCGAGCCTGCCGCGGACCCGCGACCCGGCCCGACCGCGATCCCCGAGTCCTTCGCGTACTTGACGAAGTCCCACACGATCAGGAAATAGCCGCTAAAGCCCATCCGCTCGATCACGCCGAGCTCGTAGTCCGCGCGCTCCAAGGCGGCGGCGGGCGGTGGGTCCCCATAGCGCCGGCGCAGCCCCTCCTGGACGCGCTCCCGGAGGTACTCCGCCTCCGAGATCCCGTCGGGCGTCGGATAGCGCGGGATCAGCTGGCGGTCGAGCTCTAGCTCGACATCACAGCGATCGGCGATCTCGAGCGTAGTCGCGATCGCCTCGGGCCACTGCGCAAACGCCTGCGCCATCTCATCTCCCGAGCGCAGGTAGAACTCGTTGGTCTCGAAGCTGATCTTCGGCTGACTGAGCGTCG
This sequence comes from uncultured Solirubrobacterales bacterium, assembly GCA_963773165.1. GTDB lineage: Bacteria > Actinomycetota > Thermoleophilia > Solirubrobacterales > Solirubrobacteraceae > Palsa-465. Next base: position 118,209 of record CAVZAK010000032.1, on the reverse strand, counting down.
ACTTGGTCTGCACGCACAGGAGTGCCGCATGGTGGTGGTAGTCCTCGCGGCGCAGGTAGTGAACGTCGCCGGTGCCGACCAGGGGCCGCCCGAGCTCGCGGGCGATCCGCACGATCCCCTCGTTGGCCTGCTCCTGAGCGGTGAGGCCGTTCTTCTGGACCTCGAAGTAGACGTTGTCTGGACCGAACGCCTCAATCAGGTCGTCGGCGTGGGCGCGGGCTTCGGGCGCTCGACCTTCGAGCAGGTGCTGGCAGAACCGCGACTGAAGGCACCCGGTGAGGGCGATCACGCCTTCGGCGTGCGTCGCGATCTGCCCCATGTCCACCGACGGCTTGCCACGCTGGTAGCCCTCGAGGAAGCCCGCAGAGGAGAGCTTGACGAGGTTCCGGTAACCGGCCGGGGTCGCCGCCAGCAGCGTCAGATGGAACCGCTCCAGACGCCCGGGGGCGCGCCGCGCGTGGTCATCGACGACGTATGCCTCGCACCCGAGGATCGGCTTGATCCCGTGCTTGCGGCAGGCGGTGAACAGCTCCACGGAGCCGTTCATGACGCCGTGGTCGGTCAGCCCGAGCGCAGGCTGATCGAAGGCCGCCGCGCGCGCCGCAAGGTCGTCGATCTTGCACGCCCCATCCAGTAGCGAGTACTCGGAGTGGACGTGGAGATGCGCGCAGGGGTTGGTCATCGAACGGATTTCGAGCATAGGCGTCGACGCGGACATTTGACCCGCTTCCGATCCGCTCTCGGATGGTTTCAGTCGCTCTGTGCACGTTCGAGCCAGGCCTGGGCCTGCTCGAGAGGACGCTCGTCGCCGAGGATTGTCGTCCCGACGGGCCGCTCCCCGGAGAGCACGGCCGTCAGAAGGTCCGGCGCGCAGACGATCGTGGTACTGACAGCGGCGGGATCCGCCTCGCTGCTGACGGTCGCGGGCAGGCCGTCGCGGACCTCCATATACGGCCCCGGGCTCCCGTCGCTGGGCAGCTGGTAGGCGAGGGTGAAGCGCGATCCTGCTGTCCATCGCGGCTCGATCATCACGGCTGCGAGCGCGAACGACAGCCCCGGAGCGAGCCGCAGTCCAGCCATCGGACACGGCGTAGTCAGCCGTTGCGTCAGCTGATCCAAGCTCTTGCCTTCGCCGAGTGCGCGAGCACGGCCGCGCCGCAGCCGACCGGCGGCCAGCATCTCGACCAACCACTCCTGCTCCATTTCCGCTCCGGGAACGAGAACGACGAGGAGCCGCCCGGCTAGCGGCGGGCTTCGACGAGCCAACTGGCGGAGCGCGCGCTCGAGCCACCGTCCCTGGGCTACGTCCGACTCCGGCATCGGTCGCGCGCTTTCCGGAGCCGGTGGGGGAGTTGTCGCCGACTGACGACTGGTCGGCGCAGGTGACGGGGCGCTCGGCGCGGGCCGCGGCGCGTTTGGCGCGTTCGTCACGTTCGGCGCGCCAGGCTCGGCGCCGCGCAACGTCTCGAGCTGCTCGCGAAGCTCCTCGATCGCCTCGTAGGCGCGCGCCGATCGGGACTTGTGATCGAGCAGCTCGCGCTCGATCATCTCGGCGCGCGTCTCTGCGGCCGCCCGTGCGACGCTCTCGTGTTCGGCCGCTGAGCGGAGGCTGTCGAGCTCCTGGCGCAGCTCGGCCATCGTGGGGTCGCCGTGTCCCTGGACCCCGAGCGCGGATGACACTCCAGGCGGCTCCTCCATCAGCGCGACCGTCCTGGGCCGGAGCGAGCGACGAGCGCTCCCGGGCCGGGCGGCTCTCCCGAAGCGGCTAGTCCGATCCGTGCTGGCGTTGAACCGCGACCACGCCGCCGATCACGGCAGCGGCAAGCGCACCGATCGCGGATGTGCCGACATGACCGGGGATCCGACGGCGCAAGTACCACTTCCCGCCCTGCCAAACGGCGAATCCTAGAACCTTGTATCCCATCGAATTCGATGCTACCCGCCTTCCCGGTTCCTGACGCGCCATGCCATCCGCGACTGCAGCGACCACAGCTCAATGAACCCGGGTGACGCCGCTTGCGAGAAAAGACCGCCAGACTCCGCAAAAGTAGCTAATTGTGCGTCATAGATGGCATTTTGTGATGCACGAGTTACCACCCGCGCGGACCCTTTGTAAAGCTTGAGGCCGATCGTGCCGGTGACCTGCTCGTTGGAAGCGTCCATGAAGGTGTCGAGATCCGCCCGGAGCGGCTCCCACCAGAGTCCCGCGTAGACGAGAAAGGCCCATTTCTGATCGAGCGTGGGCTTCAGCTGGTTCTGGTGGATCGTCCCGACGAGCCGTTCCAGCTCGTGGTGGGCGGTGAGCAGGATTGCCGCCGCGGGCACCTCGTAGATGTCACGGACCTTGAGGCCGACGATCCGGTCCTCGAGTTGGTCGACGATCCCGATCCCGTGCCGGGCGCCGATCTCGCCGGCGCGCTCGATGAGCGCGACGAGACCCAGGCGCTCGCCGTTGAGGGCCACTGGGACTCCGCGCTCGAACTCGACGGTCAGCTGCTCGGGCTCGTCAGGGGCCTCCTCCGGCCGCGTGACCAGCTGAAAGACGTCGTCCTCCGGAGCATGGTCGAGCTCCTCGATCCAGCGGCCCTCGCTCGAACGGCCCCACAGGTTGTCGTCGATCGAGTAGGGGGCCAGCTCCGTGCCGCCCTTCACCGGGATCCCGTGCTCCCGGGCGTATCTGGCCTCCTCGTCGCGCCCCATCCGCCATGAGCGGACGGGCGCGATCACCTTCAGCTCGGGTGCCAGGGTCGCGATCGTCGACTCGATCCGGACCTGGTCGTTCCCCTTGCCGGTGCAGCCGTGCGCGACCGTGTCGCAGCCATTGGCGCGCGCGTGCTCAACGGCGAGCTTGGCGATCAACGGCCGGCCGAGGGCCGTGAACAGCGGATAGCCTGGGCCGTAGATCGCGTTCGCCTTGATCGCCTTCGTGACGTACTGTGCCGCGAACTCCTCGCGGGCATCGACGACATGACAGTCGATCGCGCCCAGCTGGAGCGCCTTGCTTCTGATCACGTCGTAGTCCTCGCCGGGCTGGCCCAAGTTCACCGTCAGGGCGACGACCTCGGCCTCGTATTGGTCCTGGATCCACTTGAGCATCACGCTCGTGTCCAGCCCGCCGCTGTAGAGCAGCAGAACGCGATGGACCTCCCCCGGAACCGCCTCGTAGCTCGCCGTCGGCGGTGATTGTTCAAACGGCCCAGTCACTGTGGTCCGCGAAGAGTATTGACAGCCGGCGGTGGGCCCTCCAGCCGCCGGCGGAGGTCGAGCCACAGCGTCTCGTAAGCCAGCGCCGCAGGACAGCCGGGCGCGATCTCGGCCACCGCCGTGCGCTCCTCGCCCATCAGTTCGACCTCCTCGGATGTGGGGATCGCCGCCCCGAGCATGGCTGTGGGATGGGCGAGGCGGAAGCGGGCGATCAGGTCGCGATGCAGGCGCTTGCGGATGTCGACCATTGAGAAGAACCCGAACACACGGGGGCCGTCCACCCGGTCGAGCAACTGCTCGAACGTTCGCGCGGACAGGGTCGCCGGGATGATCGGGACGAGGAGAGCATCGGCTGCTTCGAACACGCTCTCCGAGACCAGCGAGATGCTCGGGGGACAGTCCAGGAACACGTAGTCGTAGTCGTCGCGGATCGGGGCCAGCACGCGAGCAAGCCGGGCTGTCGGCCGTTTGAAGCTGTCGAGCGCGAGATCCATGTGGCGATAGGAGAAGTCAGACGGCAGCAGGTCGAGCCGCTCGTGATCGGTTCCCTTGATCAACTCGGAGACCTCGGTCTTTCGGCGCACCAGCCGGCGGCCGCCGCCCGGGATCTTCGGCCTGATCCGGAACAGGTACGTGCTCGCACCCTGCGGATCGAGGTCCCACAGGAGCGTCCGATAGCCGTCACGGGCCGATAGGTAGGCGAGGTTGACCGCCGCCGAGGTCTTGCCGACGCCGCCCTTGATGTTGTAGGTGGCGAGGACCAAGCTCATCCGAAGGTGTCCTTCACCAGCTGGCGCTGCGGCTTCGATGCGAACGCCTCGAACCGCTCGGCGAACGCCTGGCGCGCTGCCCGCTCGTCCTCACCCAACCGCTCGACGAGGACGCCCATCGCCATCACGGCGGCCGCGCCGCCAGGCAATCGAGCGACTTCGTCTCGCAGCGATCGCAACGTCGCGACCTGGACCTCCCGGTCCTGGTGTTGACCCAGTACGTCCTGAAGAGCCTTGAGCGCCTTCACCATCGGCCTGACGACATCCTCGGCGTACAGCGCCGCGCCGAACAACTCCAGCAGATAGCGCAGCTCCTTGCCCTTCTTGCGGAGCTCGTGGTACGCCTCGGGCGCACTGGAGTCGTCGATGGCCTCCCCCATCTTGACCATCCGCCGGTAGACCCTGGTGATCCGCTCGCCGGCCACATCCCCGATCGGCCGCGTCGCATCGGGCCGGTCATCTGTCGGGAGCGAAGGCAGCCGGTCGAGGAACAGGCGCCAATCCCCGAGCACGTGGGACGCTCGATACGAGCGCAGTGCCCGGCCGACTTCGCGGTGCGCCGCGACTCGTTGCTCGCGCAGCACAGTGAGCAGGGGGTCGAGTTCCGCAGCCATGCCGTGAGGCACCATCGCGCGGTACTCCTCGAACTCGAGGACATACACGTCGAGGTCCCGAGCGTCGCCCGTGGCGCGCTGGAGCCACCGGAACTCCTCGCGGAACCGCTCGAGTGCCGCCGGCGGAAAGGCCCGCTTCAGCTCGCGCTGTACCGCGCGAGAGCGGCGGACGGAGACGCGGAAGTCATGCAGGAACTCCGTGTCGATGTCGGCGACGGTTCCATCGATGTTGGCCTCGATCACATCGAGCAGCCGCCGCAGGACGTGCACGGCCGCCTCGTCGGTTCGCTGGCTGTAGCCGAGGGAAACCTTGATCTTCGACGGGGTACCGCCGGGCAGCTCGCCAGCGGCTCGCAGCGCCTCGTCCACGAGCGGCTGGTCGGCGACCTTGAAGCCCAGCTCGCGCTCGAGTCGTCGTCGCACCTCGTCGAACTCGGTTCCATACCCGCGCACCGGCGTGATTCGGATCCGTGGGCGCAGCGGCCTCTCCGAGGAGCTGTCCGAGACGACCCTGGGCTCCTCCAGGCTCATCCGGACAACCGTCTTCTCCTCGTCATCGAGCACGCGCAGCGTGCGTACGCGGCTGTGGACGTGGACGAGCGGCAGCAACGCTCGCACGCCGCAAACACCCACCACCTCATCGCGCAGCGACCCCGCCGGCAGCGCGGCGGCGAGCATCGGGGCCGTCGGAGGCGGGGTCACGAGCCCCGCGCGCTCGTGGCCCGACTGCGTCTCGATCAGCGCAAGCCGCCCGCTCTCGTGGACGAGCTCCAGACGCTCTGCGTGCAACAGCCCGTCGAACGTGTCGTAGAACGTGCGGTCGGCGTCCCGGGTCTCTTGGTCCCCGGCGGCCACCCCGCTTCGCAGCGCGTCACCCGCCCCGTCGAGCGTCATCTCGTCAGGCGGCAGGAACTCGGTCATGGCGCGAGCGCCCCCAGCCGATGCACCGCCACGTCGATCTCTTCCTCGGTGACGATCAGCGGCGGCTCAAATCGGATCGTCGCGGGGCCGGTCGCGTTGACGACGAGACGCTGTTCGAGCAGGGCCCGCCGTGCCAGCTCGGGCGCCGAGATCTCCGGCACGACATCGATCGCGACCATCAAGCCCCGTCCCCGGATGCGATCGACGAAGGGGAGCTGCGCCAGACCGGCCGCGAGCCGCTCTCCGAGCATCCGTACGCTCCCCAGCAGTTCGGGGTCCGAGCAGATGTCCAGCGCCACCAGCGCGGCGCTCGCGATCACCGGACCGCCGGCGAACGTCGAGCCGTGGTCTCCCGTCTCGAACGTGTCGGCGAGGCGCTCACCGGTCACGAGGGCACCGATCGGCAATCCCCCGCCGAGCGCCTTGGCGGTCGTGAGCGCGTCGGGGACGACGGGCGTCTGCTCGTAGGCCCACAACGAGCCGGTCCGCCCCATTCCAGTCTGGATCTCGTCAAACACGAGCGCGGCGCCGGTGCGGTCGCACACGTCGCGCGCCGCCGACAGGAACTCGTCGGGCAGGACGTGGATCCCGCTCTCCCCCTGGATCGGCTCCAGAAGAACCGCTGCGGTGTGCTCGTCGACGGCCCGTTCGAGCGCATCCGGATCCTTGGGCACAACGACGAAACCGGGAACCAGCGGCGCGAACGGGGCCTGCTTTGATTCCTGCGGCGTCGCCGACAGCGCGCCGTAGGTGCGGCCGTGGAACGCGTCCTGGACGACGACGACCGTGCCGCCCGGGCGCGCGCGCCGCACGAGCTTGATCGCGGCCTCGACCGCCTCGGCACCGGAGTTCGTCAGGAAGACCTTGCCCCCCAGCGAGCTACCGGCCAGCCGCCCGCACAGCCTCATGCCGGGCGCCGTGTAATAGAGGTTCGTGGCGTGGGTCAGCCGGCCGACCTGGTCGCGGACGGCCTCGACGACGCGCGGATGGCAATGGCCGACGTTCAGTACCGAGATCCCAGCGAGGAAGTCCAGGTACTCGTTGCCGGCGTCGTCCCACAGGCGGCATCCGGATCCGCGCACGAACTCCACCGGATTACGCGCGTAGGTGGCGATCGCGTGCTCGCGCTCGATCTCCTGGAGCTCGGCGAGCGTCATGTGGCTGCCCCGATCCTGGTCCCCTGGCCCGCATCGGTGAACAGCTCCAGCAGCAACGAATGCGGCACGCGGCCGTCGACGATGTGTGCGTGGGAGACACCGCCGCGGATCGCCTCCAGGCATGCCGCGAGCTTCGGCCGCATCCCGCCCGCCACGCTCGGCAGCAGCTCGGCGACCTCGTTGGCGTCGGCCTCGGAGACGACCGTGGAGGGATCGGACGGGTCGCGCATCCAGCCCGCGACGTCGGTCAGAAACACGAGCTTGTAGGCGCGCAGAGCCCCCGCCACCGCCCCGGCGGCCTCGTCGGCGTTGATGTTGTAGGACTGCCCTTCCCGATCGGCACCGACGCTCGCGATCACCGGGATGTAGTCCTGGGCGACATGAGTGAGAACGTCGACATCGACCCGCTCTATCCGCCCGACGAAGCCGATGTCCTGGCCGCTCGGTGCCGTCTGTCGCGCGGCCCGGAACAGCAACCCGTCGTCTCCGCACAGCCCGACGGCGGGTTGGCCATGGCGGCCGAGCCGCAGCACGATGTCCTTGTTGACCTTCCCCACGAGCACCATCTTCGCGACCTCCACGGTCGCCGGGTCGGAGACTCGCAGCCCGTCGACGAATTCGACCGGCAGGTTGAGACGCTCCATGTAGGCGGTGATCTCGGGCCCGCCGCCGTGCACGACTACTGGATTCATACCGACGTACTTGAGCAGCACAACGTCCCGGGCGAACTCCTCCTTGAGCTGGGCGTCGATCATCGCCGCGCCGCCGTACTTGATCACGACCGTCTTGCCGTGGAAGTCGCGGATGTACGGCAGCGCCTCGAGGAGGGTTGCTACGTCGCGCATCGGTGGGAATCGGTCACGTGGTGTAGTCCGCGTTGATCGTCACGTACTCGTGACCGAGGTCGGAGAAGAACAGCTCGGTCTCAGCCCCTTCGCCGGGCAGCCCGATCTCGTATTCGACCTCGCTTCCCTGCACTGCCGCCTTCAGCGCCTCGCCATCGTGCGGGACGTATGCGCCGCGCGTGCACACCTGAACGCCTTCGATCGCGATGTCGAGGTCGAGCGGCGCCATGCCGGCCGTCGCGATGCCGACGGCCTGGACGATCCGTCCCCAGTTTGGATCGCCCCCGTACAGCGCCGTCTTGACCAGCGACGAGTTGGCTACGGCACGGGCAACGCGCTCTACCGTCGGATCGTCGCCGCCGCGTACCACCACCCGCCCCACGCGCCGGGCGCCCTCGCCATCACGGACGACCTCCAGCGCCAGCTGACGCAGCACGGCGTCAAGCGCCTCGCCGAACCTCAATTCGTCCTCGGTCTGCGGCTCGACCGTGACGCCGGATGCCCCGCTGCACTGGAGGATGACCGTGTCGCTGGTCGAGAGCTGCCCATCGACGCTGATTCGTTCGAACGAGCGCTTGACGGTGACGCCGAGCAGCAGGTCGCACGTCTCGGGCGAGAGCTCTACGTCGCTCTGGACGAACACCAGCAGCGTGGCGAACCCCGGCGAGATCATCCCCGCGCCCTTCGCCTGAGCGGTCAGCCGTACGGTCCCCGCGCTCAGCTGAACGCCGAAGCAGCACTGCTTGGCGAACGCGTCGGTCGTGAGAATGGCCTCGGCGAAGGCAACCTCGCCGTCCGGGCGGAGTTGCTTACCGGCGGCGGCGATCCCGCTCACGATCGGCTCCATCGGCAGAGGCACGCCGATCACTCCGGTCGAGGCAACCGCGACGGCGTCGTCGGACTCCACCCCGCACGCGAGCGCGGCCGCCTGGCGCATCGTCGCCGCGTTTTCGAGCCCGGGGCCGCCGGTGGCGGCGTTCGCGTTTCCGGAGTTCACGACGACGGCCCGGATGCCATCGAGCCGCGTACGTTCCATCGTGAGCAACACCGGGGCCGCGAGCGTGCCCGAGCGTGTAAACCGCGCGGCGCTCGTGGTCTGCGTCGAATCGGACACCATCAGACCCAGGTCCGACGCCGCCGACTCCTTGATCCCGCAGGCGATACCGGCTGCGCGGAATCCGCCTGGGAGCCCTCCCGGCAGCGCGGTCATCTGCGCAGGGGCGGAGATCCAGCGGGACTTGAAGAAGGCATCGAGCGCGGTCAAGCGATCCCCTCCGCCTCAGGCAACCCGAACATCAGGTTGAGGTTCTGCACGGCCTGTGATGCGGAGCCCTTCCACAGGTTGTCGATGGCACCGAACACGATCACGCGCCCCGTGCGCTCGTCCCGATGGACGGACACCCGGCAGATGTTCGTCTCCCGGACGTCGCGCACGCCGGGCGGAGCCGCTGCGACCTCGACGAACGGCTCGCCGGCGTAGGCGTCGCTGTAGAGCTGTGGGAGATCGAGCCCGGCGTCCGCGAGCCTGACGTAGCACGAGACGAGCTCGCCCTGGTCGAGCGGGAGCAGATGCGGCGTGAACGTGATGCGCACGTCGGCGCCGAGCCGCTCGAGCTCTTGCTCGATCTCGGGCGTGTGGCGGTGGCGCGGCACGCCGTAGGCGTTCACGTTCTCGTCGACGGTCACGAAGTGGGTCTTCTCGTTGGCTGCGCGGCCGGCGCCCGACACCCCCGATTTGGCGTCGATCACCACGTCCTCGATCAGCCCGGTGCGGGCGAGTGGCGCCAGCGCGATCAGTCCGGCCGTCGGGTAGCAACCCGGGTTGGCCACCAGATCTGCCTCGCGGATCTGATCGCGATAGCGCTCGGGCAATCCGTAGACCGCCTCCTCGAGCAGGTCCGGGGCCGGGTGCTCCTGATACCAGAGCTCATAGACGGCGGGATCGCGAAGCCTGAAGTCAGCGCTCAGGTCGACGACTCGGACGCCCCGGCTGCGCAGATCGACGACCAGCGGCGCAGCCGCGCCGTGGGGGTAGGCGACGACTGCTGCGTCGATCTCGCCGTGGCGGTCGAGGTCGAGCTCCTCGAGCATCAGCGGCACGCGATGGTGCGGGTAGAGCTCGTCGAGGCGCACACCGACATCGGAGCGGGCGGTCACGGCCCGCAGCTCGAACGATGGGTGGCGGTACAGAAGCCTCGCTGTCAGGGCGCCAGTGAATCCCGCGGCACCGAATACTGAGACGCTGAGACGGTCTCTAGGTGCCACGGACCCACCCGCCCAGCTGATCAGCCAGCGCCGCCACGATTCGGCCGCGCCGCTCGGCGACCTCCTCATCGGTGAGCGTGCGGTCCGGCGCCCGGTAGGAGAGGCGCAGGGCCAGCGAGTAATTGCCCGCACCGAGCAGGTCGGGATCGCGATAGACGTCGAACACCTCGACCGCGGCCAGCAAAGGCGCACCGCTGCGGCGCACGACATCGAGCACCTCCGCTGCCGTGACGCGGTCGGGTACGACGACCGCCAGGTCCTCGCGGACCTCGGGGAAGCTCGTAACGTCCTCGTAGAGCGGTGTAAGTACGGCATCGACTGTGGCGGCGTGGAGATCGAGCTCAAACGCCGCGATCGTCTCGCGAATGTCCCATTCGGCCGCCACCTGGGGATGAATCTCGCCGAGCCATCCCACAGGTCGCCCGCCGGCGAGAATTGTTGCGGCCTTACCGGGGTGAAGGAACGGCCGAGGCTCGGCCTGGACCGCCCACGGAACGCGGAGCGTGTCGAGCAGCCCTTCGAGCACCCCCTTGGCGGCGAAGAAGTCGGCAGTCCGCGGCTGCGGTTCGCGCCAGCTCGCGGGCCTGACGTCGCCGACGAGCAGCGCTCCGACGTGGTAGGGCTCGTGTGGGAGCCCGCTCTCCCCGTTGGGGAGGTAGATCGCACCCGCTTCGAACAGTCGGACCGTCGAGGATCCGTGGGCAAGATTGCGCTGAGCGACGTCCAGAAGCGAGCCGAGCAGCGTCGTTCGCAGTTGGGACTGTTCCGCTGACATCGGATTCGCCAGTTCCACGGTCCGCTGAGGTCCCAGCCGGAGGCGACGCGCCAGCTCGGGCCGGGCGAAGCTCCACCCCACGATCTCGTCGAGCCCCTGTGCCGTCAGCGCGTCGGCCGCGCGCCGGCGCAGCGTCTGAGCCGTCGTCAGCAGTCCCGAGGCGCCGTGCCGCGAGGGCAGCGTGGCCGGCAGCTTCTCGAGGCCGTCGATCCGGGCCACCTCCTCGATCAGGTCGGCTTCACGGGTGACGTCGTCGCGGCGGAACGCCGGAGGCTTGACGTCGAGGCCGTCGTCCGCGTCGGTCGTCACGAACTCGAGCGCTGCAAGGATGCGCCGGCAGCGCTCGCGCGGGATCGGCGTCCCAAGCAGACTCGCGATCCGCGCGTCCCGGAGCCGGATCGTCCGCGGCTCCGGGCCCGGGCCGCCGACATCGATCGTCCCGGGTACGGCCCGGGCGCCGCACAGTTCGACCATCAGCTTCGTCGCCACTGCCTGCGCCTCCAGTGCCTGCTCAGGCTGAAGCTGCTTCTCGAACCGTGTCGAGGCCTCGCTGCGCAGCCCGAGCTTGAGCGAGGTCCGGTGGACGTTCGCCCCGATCCAGTTCGCGACCTCCATCAGCACCCTGGTCGTGTCGGGTGCGACTTCCGAGCGAGCGCCACCCATCACACCGGCGATCGACGTGGGGCCTTCGGCGTCCGCGATCAGCACCATCTCGTGGTCGAGCGTCCGCGTCTGGCCGTCGAGCGTCTCGATCGTTTCCCCGTCCTCGGCGCGACGGACCGTCAGCTCTGCGCCCGCGACACGGTCCAGGTCAAACGCGTGCAGCGGCTGTCCGGTAAGCAGCATCACATAGTTCGTGATGTCGACGACGTTGGAGATCGGCCGCTGACCGGAGGCCATCAGGCGGGCCTTCAGCCACAGCGGCGAAGGCCCGACCTTCACGTCCTCGAACACGCGGGCGGTGAACCGGGGACAGAGCTCCGGACACTCGACGCTGATCTTTGCCTGGCGGACCTCGCCGCCGGGGTGTGGGTCCTGGGCCCAGGGTGGCGCGTGCAAGGGGGCTTCGGTCGCGGCGTGCACCTCTCTGGCGACGCCGTAGATGCCCAGGCAGTCCGGGCGATTGGGGGTCACCTCCAGAACCAGCACGTCGGTCGCGATCGGCAGGACCTCTTCGAGCGGGGTCCCAGGGGCCAGGCCGTCCTCGCTGAGCACGATGATCCCGGCGTGCTCGGTGCCGATCGCCAGCTCGTCCTCGGCCAGGATCATCCCGTCTGACTCCTGCCCGCGGAGCTTGGCCTTGCGCAGCTTGGTCCCGTCCGGCATCACGGCGCCCGGCTTGGCCACGGCTACGGTCTGGCCGACCGCGACGTTCGGGGCGCCGCACACGATCTGGCGCGGCTCGCCGTCACCGGCGTCGACGAGGCAGACGCTGAGGCGGTCGGCATCCGGATGACGCCCTGCCTCGAGCACTCGGCCGACAACGAAGTTCTGAAGCGCCCCGACGCCATGGCGCTCGATGCGCTCGACCTCGGTGCCGGTCATCGCCAGGCGGTCGCCGAGCGCGTGCACATCGAGCCGCGGAGCGCAGTACTGCTGGAGCCATTCCAGCGGGACCCTCATCCGAACTGCTCCAGGAAGCGCACGTCGTTGTCGTAGAGCAGCCGCAGGTCGGGCACGCCGTGCTTGAGCATCGCGATCCGCTCGATGCCCATTCCGAAGGCGAACCCTTGGATCTTTTCCGGGTCGTAACCGTGGTCGCGCACGTGCTCGAATACGTTCGGATCGACCATGCCCGCGCCGAGGATCTCAATCCACGCCGTCCCCTTGCATAGTGGGCACCGCTGGCCATCCGCGGCCACGCCGTCGAGGCAGTTGAAGCACGAGACGTCGACCTCGACGCTCGGCTCGGTGAACGGGAAGAAGTGGGGCCTCAGCCGGACCTGGCGCTCCTCGCCGAAGATCGCACGCGCGAAAGCAAGCAGCGTCCCCTTGAGGTCGGCGAGGGTGACGTCGGTGTCGACCGCGAGTCCTTCGATCTGGTGGAACTGGGGCGTATGGGTGGCATCGTTGTCGGGCCGGTAGACGCGGCCTGGCATGACGATGTAGATCGGTGGGGGTTCTGCCTCCATCGCGCGGATCTGGACCGGCGAGGTGTGAACCCGCAGCAACCGAGCCTGCGGGTCGAGGATGTCCGTGAGCGGCTTGACGTAGAACGTGTCCGTCGTCAGGCGCGATGGGTGCGTCGGCGCGAAGTTCAGCGCATCGAAGTTGTAGTAGACGGTTTCGACCTCGGGCCCCTCGGCGATGTTGAATCCGAGGCCGATGAACACGTCCTCGATCTCGCGCTGCGTCCGTGTCATCAGATGCAGCCGGCCGATCGACGGGAGCGGGTCTGCCGGCAGCGTCACGTCGACCAGGTCCTCCTGCAGGCGCTGTTCGAGCTCGCTCTCGGCGAGGGTCGCGGCGCGTTCCTCGATCGCCCGATCGAGCGCCTGGCGCAATTCGTTTGCCGCCTTCCCGGTCGCGGCCCGCTGCTCCGGAGGCAGCTGGGCCACGTTGCGCAGCAGATTTGGAAGCTCGGCCTTACGTCCCAGGTAGCGGATCCGGGCCTCCTCGAGCGCCTGCGTATCCGCGGCGGCGGCGATCGCAGCCTCGGCGTCGTGCCTGATCTGTGCGATCCGTTCAGTCATCTTGCCGGCGCCATCCTAGAGTTCATCTCGTCACCTCGTAGAGCGCGACGGCGGCTGCCATCGCGGCGTTCAGCGAGTGGATGCGAATCGGGATGTGGGCGGTGAGATCGGCGGCGTCGATCACGGCCGCCGGGAGGCCCTCGCGCTCGGCGCCGATCAGCAGCGTGATCTCGCTCGGCCTCGGGCGGCAAGCCTCGGCCAGCGGCGCTCCGTCGCTGGAGACCAGTGCGATTCTTGTGCCGGGGAGCCGGTCGAGCGAATCGTCGCCGGAGCGATGCTCGCCAGAGCGGGACGGCAAACACGGCGCCCATGCTTGCGCGGACCGCCTTGGGGCCGAATGGATCGGCGGTTGTCGGGCCGATCGCCACGCACGAGGCCCCAAACGCCGCGGCTGAGCGAAGCACCGCACCGACGTTGCCGGGGTCGTGGACCCCGTGTAGATAAACGCACAGCGGTCCGATCGGCGTCGGCGCCCACCGCTGCTCGTACACCCCCAGGGTCCGCGTCCCCGATCCGAGCCCGGAAGCGCTCGCGAGCAGCCTGGGCTCGACCTCGACCCCACGTAATCCGCTGCCCGCGGTGCAGAACCGCTCGATCGCCTCCCAGCCGGCCGCGTCGGCGGCCTCGAGCAGATCCTCGCCCTCGGCGACGAAGCGACGAGCACGCTCGCGCTCGCGGCGGCGCATCTGCAGCTTCCGGATCTCCTTGAGCTTCTGGTTGTGCGAGCTTGTGATGGTCATAAAAAAAGGCGCCGTCCTTAATGGATCGGCGCCCGGGGTTGGTGCTGGTGGTTTCGGCTAGAGCTCAGCCGGCCGCCAGCGCCTCGCGGGCGCGGTCGGCAAAGCGTCGGAAGGTCTCGGCGTCGCGGACGGCGATGTCCGCGAGGATCTTGCGGTCGAGCTCCACCCCGGCGAGCTGCAGACCGTGCATCAGCTGGGAGTAGGACATGTCGTTCTGGCGCGCCGCCGCGTTGATGCGAGTGATCCACAGGCGACGAAAGTCGCGCTTGCGGTTGCGCCGGTCGCGATAGCGATACTGGTCGGCCTTCAGCACCGCTTCCTTCGCCGTGCGGTAATGGCGGCTGGCATCGCCGCGGTAACCCTTGGCCAGCGCCAGCGTCGCCCGACGCTTCTTGCGCGCGTGAATCGAACGTTTCACCCTTGTCATGAGCGCTTCGCTCCCAGCAGCTTCTTCACGCGCGGTTCGTCATGGCTGGAGATCACGGCCGGCTCGCCGAAGTGACGCTTGCGTTTGGGCGACTTCTTCTCGAGGATGTGGGTCGAGAACGCGTGACGGCCGCGCACCTTGCCGGTGGCGGTGAGCTTGAAGCGCTTCTTCGCGCCGGAGTGCGTCTTCATCTTGGGCATGACGGGTCGCTTAGTAAAGCAGACAGCGTCGGCGCCACACGGTGTTCTGGGCCAGACTAGGCCGCTGCGTCGCTTGACGCTTGCGACGCGGGCTCGGTGCTGACCGCATCCTGTTCGCTGTGATTGGCAGAGGCCTCGGCGTCGCCGTCGGTGCTCGCCTCGGCAACGCCGTCGGTGCTCGCCTCATCGGCGCTCGCGTCCGCGACGCCGTTGGCGCTCTGCCCTGTGGCGCCATCGACGCTCGCCTCCTCTTCGCCGTCGGCGCTCTTTTCCTGCCCACCGGCAAGGATCGCCTTGGACGGGGCCAGCATCATCGTCATGTTGCGGCCATCCTGGACGGGCGACTGCTCGACGACGCCGATGTCCGACAGCTCCTCGGCGAGCCGGTCCAGCAGCGCCATTCCGCGTTCCGGATGCGTGACCTCGCGGCCGCGGAACATGATTGTGATCTTCACGCGGTCCTTACCGGTCAGGAACCGGCGGACGTGGTTCTTCTTCGTGTCGTAGTCGTTCTGGGCGATCTTCGGGCGGAACTTGATCTCGCGCACCGTGATCTGCTGCTGGTGCTTACGAGCCGCCTTCTGCTTCTGCGCCTGCTCGTACTTGTATTTGGAGTAGTCGAGGACTCGGCACACAGGCGGACGGGCGTCCGGCGCGACCTCGACCAGGTCGAGATCTCGCTCCTGGGCGTAGACAAGCGCCTCCGAGGTCTTGATGACCCCGATCTGCTTACCGTCCTCGCCCACCAGCCGTACCTCGGGAACTCGAATCCGGTCGTTGATCCGAGTCTGGTCCCGCTCTGGCGGGCGCCGGTCAAACCTTCGAGGAACCGGCACTAGTTGCGGTGGCGGCGTGACGTCAAGCGGCGCCGGGCCGTGTGTGGTGATGCAGTTGGATCAACGGCGGCCAGTATAGCGGCCGAATTAGCGGTTGGCGCGACTTTTCACCTCAGATTCGAGCCGCTCGACGAACGTCGCAACGGTCATCGATCCCGCGTCACCGCGCCGGTGCTCGCGAAGGGCGACCTCGTCGTGCTCCTGCTCCCGGTCCCCCACAACCAGCATGTAAGGAATCTTGCGCAGCTCGGCGTCACGGATCTTGCGCGCGACGGATTCCGTGCGCTCGTCGACCTCGGCCCGCAAACCGGCCCCTCGGATCCGGCCGGCGACGTGTGCGGCATGTCCGACATGACGGTCGGCGATCGGGAGCACGATCGCCTGTACAGGGGCCAGCCAGACGGGGAGCTCGCCGCCGAGGTGCTCGAGCAGAATGCCGATGAACCGCTCATACGAACCCATCAGCGCCCGATGGATCATCACCGGCTGATGCTCGGCATTGTCGGCGCCCGTGTACGTCAGCTTGAAGCGCTCAGGGAAGTTGTAATCGAGCTGAACGGTTCCGAGCTGCCAGGAGCGGCCCAGCGAGTCGGTCATGTGAGTGTCGATCTTCGGCCCGTAGAACGCCCCATCGCCCGGATTCAGGTCGTACGAAAGACCCTTGCTCTCGAGCGCCTGAAGGAGCGCTGCTTCGCTGTGGTCCCACAGCGCCTCTGACCCGATCCGCGTGTCCGGCCGCGTCGAGAGCTCGAGGCGGACGTCAAGCCCGAACACGTCGTAGGTCGCGAACGCGAACTCGAGCGCGGCTGCGACCTCGTCCTGGATCTGGTCCTCGGTGCAGAAGATGTGGGCGTCGTCCTGGGTGAAGTGGCGGACCCGCAGCAGCCCGTGGAGCGTCCCGCTCGGCTCGTTTCGGTGCAGGAGTCCGGGCTCGAAGTAGCGGACGGGGAGGTCGCGGTAGGAGTGCTTCTGCAGCGAGTAGAGATGGCAGTGGCCGGGGCAGTTCATCGGCTTGAGCGCCATCGGCCGATCCTCGGTCTCGGTCACGAACATGTTGTCGCGGTACTTCTCCCAGTGGCCCGAGGTCTTCCACAGCGAGCTGTCGAACAGCTGGGGCGTCTTGACCTCCCGGTATCCACGCGGGGGCCCCATCTCCCGGCTCAGCGCGACCAGCGAGTTGAACACCTCCGCGCCGGCCGGGAACCAAAACGCCGACCCCGGTGCCACGTCCGAGAACGTGAACAGGCCGAGCTGAGGCCCGAGGCGACGGTGATCGTTGGCGCGCGCCCGCTCGACCTGCTCCAGGTATTGCTCGAGTTCCTTCGCGGAGAAGAATGCGGTTCCATACACGCGCGTGAGCATCGGATTGCTCGCATCGCCGCGCCAGTAGGCACCCGCCACCGACTGGAGCTTGAACGCCTTGATCCGCTTGGTGCTCGGCGCGTGGGGCCCGCGACAGAGGTCCGTGAAGGGGCCGTTGGTGTAGAGCGAGACCGTGTGCACGCCCTGGTTCTTGACCAGATCCTCGATCAGCTCGACCTTGTAGTCCTGCCCCTCGGACAGGAAGCGCTCGAGCGCCGCCCCAGCGGCTACGTCCTCGCGGACGAACGGCTCGTCGGCGTCGATGTGCTCGCGCATCTTCGCCTCGATCCGCTCGAAGTCGGCGTCGCTGATCGTCGTCCCGACGGGGAAGTCGAAGTCGTAGTAGAAGCCGTTCTCGATCGGCGGCCCGATCGAGATCTTGACCCCCGGGTAGAGCTCCGTGACGGCGGCCGCGAGCACGTGCGCGGCGTCGTGGCGGATCAGCGCGAGTGCCTCGGGTCCGCTGCGATCGGTGAGGATCTCGATCGTCGGAACGCCGCTTCCGCGTGGGAGCTCCCGGGCAAGGTCGCGCAACTCCCCGTCGACCTTGATCGCCAGGGCGGCCCGGGCCAGGCCCGGGCCGATCGCCGCGGCCGCATCGGCGCCTGTGGCGCCGTCGGGCAACGTCAGCCTGCTGCCATCGGGGAGCCCGTAGTCCATCGGCGCCGGATGCTATCCGTGCGCTCCGTGGACGGCCTCGTGGCGACGGCGTCCCGGCGGCTGGCCGGTCAGCGGCGCTTGCGGACGCGGAAGCTGAACGTTCCGACTGTCTGCGGGGCGACCGTGATGTCCGGGCCTGTCGACCGGGCCGGCTTTAACGGGCAGAGCCGGGGCTTCCCGCTGGCCGACCGGGCGCCCAGCGGGCAGACGATGGCTGCGTGTACCGGGCCGGGACAACCGCAGGACGTCGTGACGTACTCCACGATCTGCCCGCGGAACAGGCCGCCGCACCAGTGACCATGACCATTGTTGGGGCTCAGCTGGACGTGGCTCATCGATCCGGCGACAGCCTGGTCCACGGTGCTCGACACCGTGGAGTTGCAGCCGCGCGGATGGGACCGCATGGACGCCGAGACCACGTAATGGATATGTGAGGTGGTGGTGGTGCCCTCGCTCGTGCTCGCCGGGGGGACAAAACTGACCACGAACCGCGTATGCGTCCTGCCAGTCCTGGGTTTGACCGACGTATTGGACGAAGACTGGGCGACCGCGGCACCGGCCGTGAACCCTACGCACGCAAGCACGAGAAGCGGCAGCCGAAGCTTTCTCGACATCGACGGCGAGTCTACCCCGTGACCCGCCGACCTATGCACGCTAAATTTACGAACCCTCCCGGGCGATTAGCTCAGCTGGGAGAGCGCCGTCTCGACAAGGCGGAGGTCGCTGGTTCGAGCCCAGCATCGCCCACTTCGATAGTCACAGGGGATTCGCTTTGACTCGCGCTGCCTCGTTTCGACCGGTGCGCCGCGATCCGCGGGTCTCGTCGGTTGGCGACCGACAGCGAACCGCAACACGTCCGGGAAGACTCGGTCGAGCCCGAAGGTACCGGCGCCCGGGACGACGGTTACCGGTAGATCCCCGCCCAGTAGTCCGGCCACGCGGCGGGCGTGAGCCGGCGGGTGCGCCTCGTCCAGTTCGCCCGTCCACAATGCGGTCGGTATCCCGCCGGCTGGTGGTGGGGCGATGCCCCACGGTCGGCCAGAAGGCGGCTCTCCTCGATCGCCGCGTCGGGATTGCCCAAGAACTCGCGCATCGTGCGGAGGTGGATGTCGCGAATCAACGGGTCGCGAGAAACGGGCGATCGGCCGCGGGCACCTGCGCGATCGCGGAGTCCGCCAGCTTCGTGAAGGTCTGCCTGAGACCAGCTTTCAGCACGAACGGCGCCTTGCGCCCGAGAAAGACAGCAGTCCTCAGCTCCTTGCCGGCGTCCATTCGAGCCTGCCGGCTCGCCATCGGGGCGAGTACCGCCCAGCAGCGCGAGCCCAGGCAACCGCCGCGGCTGACGAGGCCGCAACTGCGACGCCGTACCCCGTACCTCCTGATTGGGTCAGACCCCGGTACGCCCGATGTCAAGTGCGTCGAGCAGCGCAGCTGGTCAGAGCTGGTCAGTCAGCCATCCTGCGCCCAGGCTTAGGGCCCTCCGTGCGCTCCCGGGACGATCGCGGGATCAGCAGACGGATGCCGGACTTACGTTCGCCATCGGCGCAGAGCCCATCCGCGATCACGAGAGCCGGCACAGTCGAGAACGGTGTCCACCGGTCCGGCGCCGGCGCCGGCCGCACGTAGGAGGAGAGTGCGAGCAGCGGGCAGCGTGATCCGAGCAAGCTCATCGTGATTGCGACAACATGTCCCAGTTCGTCGCATAGTCCGCGACGCAGCATGCGACGAGCTCAGCGAGTCCCGGCACGACGAACCCCGGTACCGACTCCGGGCCGCGGCGCGAGAACTAGCTTCTGGACCGTCCTCGCCGTCTGAGCGCCGGCGTCACGACGGCCGAGCTGGCTCTCATCGTCGTTCTTTTCCCTTCCGCGTCCAACCACGACGGCAATCTCGCCGTCGGCCGCGACGTTCGTTGAAGCCACGGGATCAGGAGGGTCCACTCCGCTGCAACTCACTCTACGACCATCCCCCCGATCAACCATGCGACGAACCCGTGATCCGCGAGTAGAGCACCCGACGCAGCATCTTGCGGCCCGCATGCGTCGCAGGTGGCACGGCCGCTGACGTCCGCTTTGCTCATCCCGACGGCGCCGAGCTCGCGATCGCGTTGGCGACACCTCGATCGTCCCGATCGCCGGCGGTCGAACGCGTGACCTGTCGCTGTACGCTCTTGCTTGTCGTGACCGCGAAGGAAAAGCTCCTGCAACACGCACCTCATTGGAGCGAGGAACAGGCTGAGCGCGCTCTCCGTGCGGCTGAGAGCGACGACGTCGTCGACGAATGGGGCGACCTCTCCAAGCTGCATGAGGTCAGTAGCGCTGAGACGATGCGACGACTGGCCCAGGAGGAGCAGGCGGCCGGGCACGAGCCCTGGTGAGGCGCGGCGAGCGCTTCCGTCTCGACAAGGCGGAGGTCGCTGGTTCGAGCCCAGCATCGCCCACTGGCTTTTCCTGTGAGACCTGAAGGCGTAGGCAAGGAGCTCACGATTGCCGGCGTTGCTTCGAGCCCTCGGCGTCACTCCAAATGGGTGATGCGGCGCTCAGGCGAAGAAGCCACGATGTCTTGACTGAGGCTGATCGAGTCGCGGCCGACGCTTGGAGAGAGCCGGGCTCCGGGGCCCTTAAGGAGGAGGTTCACCGTGAATCGTCAGCGCGCAACGGCTCTCGCGGCTCTCGCGGCGCTTGCGGTGTTGGTGCCGGTGGCCGGCGCGAGCGCAGGAGTGCTACGGGTCGGAACCTACAAAGGGATCCGCGGCCAATACCGAACGCTTCAGGCCGCGGTCGACGCGGCTCGGCCCGGGGATTGGATTCTGGTCGGCCCAGGCGACCACAAGACGACCTCAAGCTCCGAGCCGGCCGGCCGCAAGGACACCCCGGCGGGAATCCTGATCACAAAGCCTCGGATCTACGTTCGCGGGATGAACCGCAACAAGGTGATCATCGACGGGACCAAGTCGGGCCCCGCTTGCAGCCGGGCGGGGAGCGACCAGAACCTCGGTCCGCGCGGCTCGGGCGGACGTCTCGGACTCAACGGCATCATGGTTTGGAAGGCCGCCAACGTCTGGGTCCAAAACCTGACCGTCTGCAACTTCCTCGGCGGCAAGGGCGACGCGGGCAACGAGATCTGGTGGAACGGCGGCGACAACAGCGGGAAGATCGGAGGCCACGGCTACTACGGCTCCTATCTGAGTGCCACGAACACGTTCTACCGGAACAACGGTACCCCCGCGCAGTACGGGATCTTCTCGAGCAACTGGACCGGTGGCACCTGGTTTCAGACGTACGCCAGCAACTTCAGCGACTCCGGCTACTACATCGGTGCCTGCCAGCAGCGATGCGACCAGGTGATCAACGGCGCCCACGCCGAGTTCAACTCGCTCGGGTATTCGGGGACCAACTCGGGTGGCTCGCTCGTCGTCAAGAACTCCGAGTTCGACCTGAACCAGGATGGGTTCGACACCGACACCGAGAACGGAGACGCCCCGTCGCCGCAGAACGGGGCGTGTCCGCACGGCGGGACGAGCCCGATCACCCATACGCACTCCTGCTGGGTGTTTATGCACAACTACGTACACGACAACAACAACCCCAACGTGCCCCAGGTGGGCCAGGCCGGTTCCACGCCCCTCGGGGTCGGTCTGTCACTCAGCGGAGCCCGCAATGACACGGTCATGCACAACCGGATCATGCGCAACGACGCGTGGGGAGTGCTCATCCAGGTCCAGCAGGGGGAAGGCGGACCACCTTGCATCGGCGGCAAGCTGAACTTCACTCTCCTCGGCATCACGCTCGCATGCCTGTTTGACAATTGGGGGGACGCAGTCCTCAAGAACAGATTCGCGAACAACGGCTCCTACGGTCACGCGACGAACGGTGACATCGCCACGTTCAACTTCTTGAGCGGTAATCCGACCAACTGCTTCAGCGGCAACACCGACCCTGCCGGACTCACCACGTCTCCGGCCGACCTCCAGCAGACGTACCCAAAGTGCACAGGCGCGAGCGCGCCGGCCAACGAGAATGTGCCGCTGGTCCTGGAGATCCTTTGCGGCAACGAGGGATCGCTGGTCGGTGGGAGCATCACGTGTCCCGGCGGTGTGCCCTACCCGAGCCGTACGCACGTGGTCATGCACTCGCTCCCTTCGCACCTGGCGACGATGCCACACCCGTGCAAGGGCGTCCCATTCAACCCGTGGTGCCCCGCCCCCCCCGCGCCCAAGCAACCTCCCACCCCTCCGGTGGGCCTGGGCTAAGCGCGCCGAGCGATCGCCGCAGTCACCGCGCACACCTAGGAGACGAACGCCCTCAGCGCTTCCTTGCCGTCGCTCACGACCGGGTTCCCGTGGGCCAGCAGCAACCGGTCAAAGTCCAGGTCGAGCAAGCCCCGGTACGCCCTCCGGAGCCCTGCCTTGGTCTCCTCAGGGTCGTCCATCAAGTGGTCCGAAACGAACGCGAGCTCGCCCGAGTCGCGGGAACGGACCACCCCGTCCGCACACGCCAGGGCTCGATGGGAAGGTATGTGCAGGGCCGTCTCATCGGGGCAGATCGCATCTACCTCGTGAACGATGACGCCTCCTGGCAGCTCGTCTCCGAAATCGAATGGCTCCGCCGGGCCACGTCCCTCCAACTCGTACATCCCGTTCCTGACGCAGTGGATCGTGCAACCGAACGCGTCCCTCAGGCGCCACGATTGGCGGTCGTGATGCCGGTTGGTGAGCAGTACGTGCTCCGGAACGCCGTGCTGTTCGAACCAACCCAGACCGTCCTCAGGGATCATCGGATCGATCAGCACGCGCGAGTCCGCGAGGTAGTAGGTGCCGACGGCGCTGTGAATGTGCTCGTGTCGGGCCGTCCAATGCCAGAGGCCAGGGGCGATCTGCTCCACGATCTCAGACCTAGCTCGGAAACCGGCCGCTCACACGTGCGCCTTTATCACGAATGACGTTGACCCGTCAACTACAATCAGAGACATGGAAGCAGTTGAGGTCTCTCGTCTTGATGGAGCGGCTCTCGAGGCATGGCGCAGCTACATCCAAAGCCATGCATCGATCTTACGCATACTCGATGCTGAGCTCGTAGCCGAGCACGGCCTCACCACGCGTGACTATGAGGTGCTCCTCTACTTGGCCCAGGCGGACGACCGCCGGCTGCCGATGTCGGCACTGGCTGAAAGCACGATGCTCACCCGGTCCGGGATCACACGACTGATCGACGGCCTCGTGAGTGACGGCCTGATCGAGCGCATCTCGTGTCCGAATGATGCTCGCGTCTCCTACGCCCAGCTCACCGACACGGGCCACGAGAAGCTCCGCAGCGCCGGGTGCACGCACGTCGCCAGCATTCGCCGGCTGTTCTTCGAGCAGTTCAGCGAGGACGAGATCTTTCAGCTCGCGACCTTACTCAGCCGGCTGCCCGGTGCGCACCGCGGCGGCGCCTGCACCGTCGAGTAGGCGCCGGATCCCCGGGGCCCCCCGGGCCCGTGGAAGAACGCCTCGCGGCGGCTAGCGTTCCCGCGCCCGGCCTCCGGTTGGGCGCTTTTTCTCGAAATATGGTTGAGCCATCAATACTTGACAGCGCAAGCTAATCTGGTAAGATGGTTGCAGGCTCAACCAAACTTCAAAAGGAGAACCAATGTCAGCCACAACCATCTCCCCGGAGCGCATTCCCACCGGCACGTACAGCATCGACCCGAGCCACTCGGGCGTCGGGTTCGAGGTGCGCCACATGGGAATCGCGACCGTGCGGGGCGCGTTCCGCGCCTTCAGCGGCACCATCGACGCGACCAGCTCAACCCCCGTGCTGAGGGGATCGGTGCAGGTCGCCAGCATCGACACAGGCGACGAGCAGCGCGACGCGCACCTGACTGCGCCGGACTTCTTCGACGCCGAGCAGTATCCCGAGATCTCCTTTGAGACCACCGCGATCGACAGCACCGAAGACGGCAAGATCCGCCTCAACGGCGAGATCACGATGAAGGGGATCACGAAGCCGATCGAGCTGACCGGCACGGTCGGCGACGGCGGTGCCGATCCATGGGGCAACGAGCGGATCGGGTTCGAGGTCGAGGGCGTTATCGATCGCCGTGAGTTCGAGCTCAAGTGGAACCAGACCCTGCCGAACGGCAACCTCCTCGTCTCAAACGAGGTCAAGCTCGTCGTCAGCGTCTCGGCCGTCAAGAACGCGTAACCAATGCGAGTCCTAGGAATTTCCGGCAGCCTGCGGGCAGCGTCGTACAACACGGCGCTGCTGCGGGCCGCCGCAGAGCTCGCTCCAGCGAACGTCGAGATCGAGCTGTACCAGGATCTGGAGGCGCTGCCTCCTTACAACGAAGACCGTGACACCGATGCCCCGCCGGCTGGGGTGCAGAGCCTGCGTGATCAGATCGCGTCCGCCGACGCAGTCGTGTTCTCCACTCCCGAGTTCAACGGCACGATGCCGGGGCAGCTCAAGCACGCCGTCGACTGGGCCTCCAGGCCATACGGCAAGGACTCGGCGCTATGGGGCAAGCCCGTGGCCGTTGTCGGCGCCAGCGTCACCGACTACGGTGCGGTCTGGGCCCAGGATCACCTTCGCAAGGCGCTCGGGATCGCCTCCGCGCGCGTATTGGATACCGAGCTCCCTGTGAGTCGGGCGCCAGAGCGGTTCGACGAGGACGGCGTGCTGGTCGACCTCGAGATCCGCGATCGTTTGAATGACATCATCGTCAGCCTGGAAGAAGAGCACGACAAACTTGCCCGGCGCCACGATGAGGTGGCGCAGGCGGCGTAAGCTGCGATGACGATGGCGACCGCAGTCGACGCGCGCAACGGAGTCTCGATCGACCCCGGCACGACTGTCGGTCCGGTGCGGTTGACGGTCGCAGATCTTGACGCGTCGCGGTCGTTCTACGAGCGGGCGATCGGGCTCCGGCCGTTCGAACGCGATGACGGCACGATCTCATTTGGCACGCACGCGGCGCGTCCGCTGGTCGAGGTTCGTGGCGAGCGCTCCGCGCCGCCGCTGAACCCGCGCGCGACGGGTCTATTTCACCTCGCGATCCTCGTGCCCTCTCGCCGCGACCTCGCGCTGGCTCTGGCCCGGCTCGCCCAGGCCCGCTGGCCGTTGGAGGGGGCGTCCGACCATCTGGTGAGCGAGGCCCTGTACCTCTCCGACCCGGACGGGAACGGGATCGAGATCTATCGAGATCGCCCGCGTGAGGATTGGTCGCGCACGCCGGACGGCCTTCGCATGGCGACGCTTCCGCTCGATCTGGACGACGTGCTCGGTGAGCTCGCTCACGCCGACGGCTTTCAAGAGCTCGCTCCCGATGGGACCTCGATCGGGCACGTCCACCTTCAAGTCTCTGACCTGGCGGATGCTGAGCGCTTCTACAACGGAGTGCTCGGCTTCGACGTGATGGTCCGCGCCTACCCGGGAGCGCTGTTCGTCTCCGCCGGTGGCTACCACCATCACCTCGGTCTGAACACGTGGCGAAGCGCGGGGTCGCCACCCCCGACAGTCGGCTCCGTGGGCCTGCGCTCATTCGAGGTGTTGGTGCCGACGACCACGGATCTTGACCGTGTTCTCGAGCGCGTCCGATCAGCCGGTCTCGAGATCGAGTCCGTCGGTGACGATCCGGCCGTGCGAGACCCAGCCGGAAACATCGTCACGCTTCGCAGCGCCTCGCCCTCCTGAGGGTCAGCGCGGCCGCTACCCTTGGCGACCGCGGCGACGTGGCGGAGTGGCTACGCAGCGGCCTGCAAAGCCGTCTACACCGGTTCGATTCCGGTCGTCGCCTCTATCCGTCATGCCGCCCGAACCGCGCCCAGCGCCTGTGGCAGCCGCCCAGTAGCTAAGCCAGTACGGTCTGCTCGTAGGCCGGGGCCGGAGGCTCGTTCCGGGGTTATACTCGCCCCTCTCGCGGCTGTAGCTCAGTTGGCTAGAGCGTCTGCTTGCCATGCAGAAGGTCGAGGGTTCGAGCCCCTTCAGCCGCTTTCGGAAAAACCCTCCAAATCGGTGGGTTTTTCTTTGATCAGACGGCGCAGACGGGTGATGAGGGCGTGGCGCTACCACCCGGCGCTACCAAAACGCCGCTAGGCTCGGGCCGCCCCGCGATTCGATCGTCGAGAGTCGCGCTCGTGGGCGAGGACCGGGGCGGATCTGCAGGCTCTGGGCGGCTTGCGTTCGTGTTCGCACAGTAATTGGGCAGGTACGCCCGGCTGATATCGCGCGCGTGGCTGCCTCTGTCCGGCAGCAGCTGCGCGCCCAGACGATTCCGCCTGCGACTTCGTGGCTCCTTCGCGTCGAGAGCGGCAGTGTCACTGTGCTCGGTCACGCTGCCCGGAGCTTCCGCTGCTTCGTGAATGGGGAAGCGGCGCTGATCGACGCTCAGGGCTCTGAAGCGTCGGCGGGTGACGGCATACAGGCTGCTCAATCTCTGCGTGTGGGATCAGTTGGCCGGCTTATCCGGGGGGTTGTGGGGCTTGGACGGCTGTGACGGAGCCAGGCGGCAAAGGCCTCGATCCCGTCGATGACCCTCCCCAACCGCAGGGAGCGAAACATGTCAAAGACGTGCCCCGCGCCGGGCAGCTGCGCGTAGACGACCGGGCTGGCGGAGATGCTTCGCAGTTGTTCGGCGAAGTGTGCGGCGGCCTCGACAGACGTGGCGGTGTCGTTGGTGCCGTGCGCAACGAAGAACGGGGGCGCATCGGCGTGCGCGTACGCCAGCGGCGACGAGGCCAGCGGTCCGGTGAGACCGCGGTTGCCGTAATAGCCGTAGAGGCAGACGGCGGCGCTTACGGAGGTGTCCTCGTTCGCAAACTCAGGCTGAAACGCGGGGTCGTTGGGGGTCAGCGCGGCCATGGAGGCGAGGTGCGCTCCCGCAGAGCTGCCGGCTACCACCAGCACCGTCGGATCAGCGTCGTACTCCGGTGCGTGTCGCCGCGCCCAAGCGATCGCTTTCTTGGCGTCGATCAGGGAGTTCGGGAACCGGCCCGCCTCCCGTAGCCGATAGTTCGCGCTGGCGCACACCCAGCCATGGCTAGCGAGCCGGTAAAAGATCGCACGGGCCTCGCGGCTCTTGGCGCCCATCCGGAAGTGTCCTCCGTGGAAGTGGATCAACAATGGGGCGCCGGCGGGATGGGAGCGATGGCGATAGACATCCAGCCGATTCGCCTTCCCCGCGTCCCCGTAGCTGACGTTCGCGATCCTTTCCACATCACGGCGCCACAACGGAAACGGTGTCAACACGATGCGCGCGAGCGAATACCCCCTCGGGGGGCGGGGGTGCGCCGCGTGGTCGGACGCCTGGCACCGGCTGGTGCCGAGCTCGCGGCCGATGGCCTGCTCGATCGCCGGCCCGGCCTGGAGCCCCCGCCAAGTGACGGCCCCGAGGCCAGCCGTCGTCAGCGCAGCGATACCGAGCGCCGCCAAGCCGCCCGGGGAGCTCAGATCCCCCTGCGCCAGCG
Source organism: uncultured Solirubrobacterales bacterium (assembly GCA_963773165.1). Taxonomy (GTDB): domain Bacteria; phylum Actinomycetota; class Thermoleophilia; order Solirubrobacterales; family Solirubrobacteraceae; genus Palsa-465. The sequence continues at coordinate 91,295 of CAVZAK010000032.1, read as the reverse complement.
CCAACAAAGTCGAGGCGACCAGCCAGTAGAACGCGACGAACGGAAGCTCGTTGACCACGATGCCGAAGAAAAAGCTCAGCGTCCGCAATGGCCACGGGTGCCGCAGCGGTCTCAACGCCAAGAACGTGCCCAGAGCGACAACCGCGACCGACCACAGATACCCGACCGGCACCGTCACGTTTGTACGGTCGGCGTCGTCAAGATCACAGCCATCAATGCCTCGTACCTACCCGGCCCCCGCCCCGTCAACACAATGACTTGGACCGACGCCGACGGCGCGCAACTCACCGGCGAGCACAGCTACACCATGAGCCCGCCACCGCCCCGCCGGCCGACCCGGCCCGGTCGATCACGATGCAGGACCTGCGCAACTCCCGTCTCGTCGCCAACCCAATCGATCGCTATCCCGTCGGCGATCGCACCCGGTACCGGCGAGGTGCTGCATCGTCGCCCACGGGGAACCCGGCTGCGGGCTGCCGCTCCGGCTGGCTGAGGATCCAGAGCAGAAGTCCGCAGAGGCCAGAACCAGCGAGGCAAGACCGCTCAGCCTTCGTGAAGCCACCATCGAGCTCATGATCGACCGCTCGCTCGCCTCTCGCCGAAGTGCGCATGCAGCTCACGGGGCCTGCGTGCCATATCGGGCACGACGGGGCTCGGTGAAGCGCGTCGCCGAGCCTTGCTTGCCGCCCGGCAAGCGGAGTCGGACCGTTATCGACGGAGAGCCCCTTTTCGTTGACGCTGCTCCCGATGGTCCGCTAGCGCCCGCCGTCTCGGCGCTTGACCAGCGGAACACCGCGACGCAGCGGTTGCCGTGATGGAGCTGGGCCACGAGTCGCGGGCGCAGGAGGCGTTGACAGGCACGCGGCGGCTCGGCCTCGGCTTGCTGGCCAGCGCCTCGGCTCGGTGCCGCAATCGGGCGCTTTGCATCCGTGCTCGCGGTTGGGTGCGCTGAATCGCGTTCTCGTCCTCAGTAGATATCCCCGAGGGGAGCCAGCGGATCGCACCGTTGCGCTGCGTGCCGGGAAGGAGGTAGAAGAGAAGGATTCGACGACCTCGGAGGTGAAGACATGAGAAATGCGCGAATGACGGGCACGGCGGGGGTGGGGGATCAGATTGAAGCGCGCGGCCTGCATGGTTGGCCGTCGCGGCGCGGGAAGGTGGTCGAGCTGCTGGGCAGCGCGGGCCACGAGCACTATCGTGTTCGGTGGGCTGACCAGCACGAGTCGATCGTCTACCCAAGCGACGGTGTGACCATCACCGGGCGGGCGACTGGCCGAGGTGCGCTCGCCGAACAGAGTGACTAGCTGGCAGCCCGTGTGGGCCCTGGGATCCGTGGCTGATCACCAAGGGCGGGCGTGCCGTGGTCTTGCCACCCCGCTGCTGAGTAATCGGGGACAAGCCTGGACGTGTTTGTCGACGTGGCCAACGAGGTGTGGGACTGATCGCGGCTGGCGCAGGCGCTGCGGCGTGTCCTTCACAGAACGTTTATACGGATCGCCCGTCTTTGCACGTGATTTGAAGGCCAGGTATGCGATCGTGATGTGAGTGATGTGACCAACGGCGAGCGGAGCGACGCATGAGTGCGGGCAAGATTGGCCAGGTGGAGCAACGATCGGGCGATAGGGCCGACGGATTGGCGAGCCGGAGCACGCTGACCGTGATCGACAACCGCACGGGGGAGCGGTTCGAGTTGCCGATCGACGACGGCGCGGTCCGCAGCTCGGAGCTCGGAAGGCAGGCGGGTGGGCTTGCGCTATACGACCCGGGCCTTTCGAGCACGGCCGTGTGTCGCAGCGCGATCACGCACATCGATGGGGAGGCCGGGATCCTCCAGCACCGCGGCTACCGGATCGAGGCGCTGTGCGAGCGCTCGAACTTCCTCGAGTTGGCGTATCTGCTGATCAGCGGGGAGTTGCCGACCGCGGGGCAGTATGAGTCGTGGCTGCACGAGATCGGCACCCGCAACTTCGTCCACGAGAACGTCAAGGGCTTCATCGAGGGATTCAGGTATGACGCGCGCCCCATGGCGATGGTGGCCGCGTCGGTCGGTGCACTCTCCAGCTTCTATACCGACGCCGACCAGGTGTACGACGAGAAGGCCCGGGAGCTGCAGGTGGTCCGCCTGCTGGCGAAGTTGCCGACCCTGGCGGCCTTCTCCTACCGCCACCTGCAGGGGCTGCCGTACGTGCACCCAGAGGACCACCTCAGCTACACGGGGAACCTGCTGTCGATGATGTTCCGGATGAGCGAGCTTCGCTACACCCCGGACCCGATCATCGAGCGCGCGCTGGACGTGCTGCTGATGCTGCATGCCGACCACGAGCAAAACGCTTCCACGACCGCCGTGCGCGCGGTCGGCTCCACGCATGTGAATCCATACGCAGCCGTCGCCGCCGGTGTCACCGCGCTGTCGGGGCCGATGCGCGGCGGAGCCGCCCAGGGCGTGCTGACGATGCTGAGGGGCATCGGATCGCCCAGCGAGGTACCCGCGTTTCTCGCACGCGTCAAGTCAGCGAACGAACGGCTGCTGGGCTTCGGCCATTGGGTCTACAAGACCTACGACCCGAGGGCGCGCGTGCTACGCCGGCAGCTCGAGCAGCTCTACGAGCACCGCCAGCCCGACCGGTTGTTCGCGATCGCCGACGAGCTCGAACATCAAGTGCTGGACGACGAGTACTTCACCTCCCGCCGGCTGTACCCGAACCTCGATCTGTACTCCGGCCTCACATACGAGGCGCTCGGCATCGCGCCGCCGATGTTCCCTGTGATGTTCGCGCTCGCCCGCAGCGCCGGATGGATCGCGCAGTGGGTCGAGATGATCAAGGACCCCGAGCAGACGACGTTCAGGCCGCTCCAGCTGTACACAGGCGCGCTCGACCGCGAGTACGTGGACGTCGGCGAGCGCGGCTGAGCAACGGCCGCCCCCGGCGGCGAGCCAGCTGGCGGTTGCACCACGAGCCTCGCGGCGCAATCACACGAGAATGCGGGTGTCTGCCTAGGCACGAGGCGTGCTCCTCCGCTGGAACGATTGCAGCTACGCCTCGGATCCAATCTTCACTTCTCCTTTCTCGCCCACGCGGCAGTCTCGATCAGACCGCCCCTCTCCGAGCGGAGCGGCAGCCCGGTTGCCGTGGCCGCTTCAGGCGTCGAGGAGTAGCCACCGTGCGTCGACGCGGTCCGCGACGCACCGATGCGCCGCGCGGTGACCCCTGCTGTCCGGAAGGGGCACTCCCATCCCAGCCCAAAGGCGCTGGCGAGACTGCCCCTTGTTGGTGGCAGCACCAGTCTCGTCCGGGCGGGGGTGGCCCTGACTGCCACGCGTAGCCCGAGCGGCAGTGAGTTTGAGATTCACGGGCTCACCCTACGCCTGAGCGGGGCTCAGGACGCTGGCGCGAGCGGTTGACAGACTCGCCGCGCGCGCTACCGTTTGACGTGGCAAGGCTCACGGGGTTCACCGTGCCTAGCGCCCGACCTAGCAACCGTGAGCGACGGGCGGATGAGGTTTCCCGGGCCTCTCGGAACAGGAGAATGGACGAAGCACAAGGATCACCAGCCGTTGGGGCAGGGCCCCTCAGGGGCGGGAAGTTATTGGCTGAGATCTCGAACGCGATCGTCGCGATCCTGCGCGAGCACTACGGCCGTGGGCCGATGAAAGCCAAAACGTACGCGCTCGACGACATCATCGTCGTGGTGATGCGCGGCAGCGGCTTCACGCCGCTGGAGCAGACGATCATGGACTCAGGCCAACCAGGGAGAGTGGTCGATATGCGCCATGACTTCCAGAACATGGTCAGCAAGCGGTTCACCGACGCTATCGAGAAGCTCACCGGCCGCCAAGTGCTCGCGTTCCTCTCCCAAGCCCACGTCGAGCCCGACCTCACGCTCGAGATCTTCTTCATCGACAGGCCACTAGAAGGGTTCGGCGCGCTCGAGATCGTCGCACCCGAATAGCCAAGCCTCGCGTCCTTCAAGGCGCATGAGTCCGCGCGAAGGCTCGCCACCTCCCAACACCCGCCGCGAGGTTACGAACGGACCCGAGTTCCGAGAGTACGGTCGGCGTGGGGGAAGCTCGTCGGCGCGGCGCCCCTCCTGTGGTGTCGAATCGGTCGACCTCTCCACGAAGTCCCTAGTGGCCCCTATGTCCCGGCAGCGGTAGCGCGCAGCCGGACCAGCGATGTCGACGACGTGACCGCTTCGGTCGACTAGGGGAGACGGGGTCCATGGCGAGCGCGTGATCGCAGGCGTGGCAAGGGAATCGGGGGGCGTCGGTCGAAAGCGACTTGTCGCGTCTTCAGGCCGCTCGGTGGCCCGGCGCCTCTTTCCGAGATGCGTGATTGCGCTGCCGCCGCCGGCCCCCTGATGCCGGTCCGTCGCTGAACATCTCGCGACCATCGCCGAAATGCGTGGTTAGCGCGAGCCCGCCCTTCCAGTGATCCGGTCTGTTCGCGCTGCTTTCACTATGCGGCATCAGGTGATCGTGAAGCTCTTGCTGGCGGGCGTGCTGTGGCTTGTGGCGCTCACAGCTTCCACCTCGAACCTGTAGTTTCGGGGTTTGAGGTGTTGGTAGGCCTTCGGCGAGTGGCACGATGCGAACGAGGGTTTCGGGTACTTGTGGTGCTTCTTCTGCTTGATCAGGGCGCATCGGAAGCTAGTGGCGGCACCGATCGCTTTGAAGCTGAACGCGGCCCTGTCGTGCTTGCTGTCGATCTTGGCGCGCTCGATCTTGACGGTGCCGACTGTGACGGACGCGGCGATCACCGCGTAGCTGATCGAAGCTTGAGCGCTCTGACCGTCGTGGCTCATGGCGGTCACGGCATAGGTGTGGAATCCGACCGCCGAGGTGTTCAGCGTTCCCGATCCGGTCGAGCCCGAGCCCGTGTCCATGGAGCCTGACCGGCCATTCGAATCGGTGCAGGAACTGATTCCGGCCGCCTTGGCCGCATCGGCACAGCCGAACGCCGTCCGGACCGACTTCCCGCGAACGTAGGTGCCACCAGTGCCGGGGGCGTTGATCGTCGCACTCGGTGGGCCGGGGACGACCAGATCGAAGGATTGCGTGCCGGTTGGCGAGACCCCGTTGGTGGCGGTGATCGTTAGTTGGTAGTTGCCGACCGAGGCTAGTGCGGCAGTCCCGGTGATGGTGGCGGTGCCGTCACCGTTGTCCGTGAACGTGACGCCGGCCGGAAGCGCTCCGGTCTCAGCGAGCGCCGGTGTCGGGACACCGCTCGCGGTCACCTCGAAGCTGTGGGCGATCTCGGTCGGGAAGCTCGCGCCTGGCACGCTCGTGACGTTCGCCGGCGTTACCGCAAAGGAGATCTGAACGGCACCGTTTCCGGTCCTGACCCCCGTCGTGCTGGTGGGAGCGACAGCGCTGGGAACGATATAGCTGGAGCCGCCGCCACCGCCGCCGCCGCCGCCGGCCGTCGAAAGGGTGCCGTCCGCGGCCCCACCACCGCCGCCGCCACCGCCGACGTGACCGCCACCACCACCGCCGCCGTCACCACCAAACTCGGCTGCCCCGAGGTCACTCTCGCCGCCCGTGCCTGCGGACCCGCCCCGGCTCGATGATCCCGCCCCGCCGCCAGTACCGTCGGCACCCATATCGCCGCCCAGCACGCCGCCGGCGCCGGCGGCGCCGCCCGTGGCGCCAGCCCCACCGCCACCACCACCGAGCGTCACAGGCGTGCCGCCGCCCGTCACCGCAGGGGCAACCGCCCCACCGGCCCCACCGGCACCGCCGGCGCCGGGCGGGGTCATCGTGGGTCCGCTGACATCGCCGCCACCGCCGCCACCGCCGCCACCGCCGGCGACGACCACCCGGTCGCCGAGACTGAACGGCGAGGTGCGGATGTCAGACGCCCCGCCACCGCCACCGCTGAAGAAGCCGCCAACACCACCACCGTTGTAACCGCCGGACGAGCCGACGAACACGTCGAGCTGCTCGCCACCCGTGACCGCCAAGGCGCCCGCCTGGATCCCGCCAGCGCCGCCCGCCGCCGTCTCCCCCGCCGCGCCCTGCGCCCCGTCCACTCCGACCACGATCGACGACACACCAGCAGGTACGACAAAGTACTGCGGAGCGCCCACATACGCGAACGTGCACGTTGCTGTCCCGAACGCGACCACGCAGTTCGCCGGTAGCGACCTCGGGGGCGGCGCCAGCTCGGCGCTCCCCTGACCCGGGACCGCCAGGGCCACCAACCCGCCGGTCACCCCGGCCACGGTCGCCAGAGACCACAACACCACCAGCCGGAGGCGCACACTACGACGGAACCGAGCAGCAGCAGCGATCGGGCCTGCAACCAAACGAGCGACCAGACCAATGCCCGCAGTTGCCCCCACCCGACACAACGACCAGAACGCCCTCCAGGCGGAGCTCATCGTCGACTCCTTTCAAACCGCGTGCCGCACGAGACCCGCGATCAGCTGATGCCAACGCCCCGCCCCGTGAGTTCGGCGCTCACTATATCCGGCTCGGCCGGCCGCCGGGCCATGCTGATCTCGACGGAGAGCCAGCCGAGGCGCCAGCTGGCGTGACCGCATTTCTCCAGCGCGATCGTGCCGATGGATCAGGAGGCCGAGGATTCCGTCGGCGACGGAGGAGGCTTCGGCCGGCACCACTGCTGACGAGCGGAGCGCCATGATCCCGATCGGCGGCGCTCGGCGTTGCCGATAGCAGCGCAATGCGGTCATACGAAGGGCGTGATTCCCTGAGGCGTCTTGGCGGCGCGTCGCGGTGGCGACCATCTGGGCGCGGTGCGAATCACGCAGCCGTCCGCTCGGCGGCCGCCCGGGCCGTCTCGAAGGCCGCGACCGTCTGCGCCTTGATCGTGTCGAGCAGCTCAATTCGGAGGTACTTGTCGGAGAGATAGAGGCCGACGCGTTCACCCGCTCGCTCGATCCGGCGCGAGCCCTCCTGGTCGCCGCAGAAGTAGACGATACCGCTCGCCTTGTGGGCGGCGACCCAGGCCAGGTGGAGCTTGAGGATCGCGTCGAGCCTCGACTTCGACTTCGGCGCAAGCTCGACCTCGATCGGAACCCGTCTGTCGCCCACGAAGCCGACGAGGTCGGGCCGGTGCGCGGACCGCTTGGAGCTGTGACGATCGAGCCAGGTGAGCTGCCCCGACCACTCGGGATCGTCGCCGAGTTCCCGCGGCCCCAAGTATCTCCGGCCGCGAACCGTGAGCCACGCAGCAGTCCAGGCGCAGCCGCTGTCGTGGGCCCACCACGTCGGCGCCGGCGTTGTGGCGGCGATGAGCGGCAGGCCGAGGACGAGGACGCCCTTGCGGGTGGCGAGGAACAGCGAGCCCTGCCCGCGGACCATCGGACAACGCTCGAGCCATCCTTCGCGCTCGAGGCGTCGGGCGTGGTGCCGCGCGGCGACCTCGCTCCAGCCCATCGCATACCGCCACGGATCCAGCGGCGACGGCCCGACCCGTGCCAGCCATTCCAGACCCTTCATCGACCCCGGCCCAGGACGAAGAACCCGAGTCACAACCGACCCCTTCCTCCCGCCGCCCGGCTCGCCGACACCACGGCCTCCACCGGCAGCTCGCATCTCTGCATGACGCCTGGCATCCCGTTCAACGACCTCACTCCGTCCCCAAAGGAACCTGAGCATCCAGCCCAGCGTGCCCGCCTTCGGCCCGCCTCCGCTCCCTAACATCACCCACCAGCTGAATGCGCATGACTACCCGCACTCCCCCCCCCTCGCCAAACACGTGGAGGACGGGTAGTCATGCGCACCGAAGCGCCCGATCCCAAGCAAACTCGGGGGCGGAGGCGGGCCGAGCTATGGAACTGGAAACAACAGCTCACGAAACACTTTCCTCTGTAGCTGCGGACCCTGGGTCAGCTCGGCGCTCTGCGTCTTTCGCCAGCCGCCGCGTCGGCCGTTCCGTCCAGTTGCCGTACCGACCGCGGTAGCGCTCAAGTGAGTCGGCGATGTCGTGCAGCGTCACCGACAGCTCTTCGAGCGAGCCTCGTATCAACCCCGCTTCACCAGTCTGCATCGCAATCCCGAGCCGGCCGACGGCTGAATCGAACTCCGCCCACAACTCCGGCGGGCCCGGACGATGGCCTCCCGCCCGCAGCTCGTAGGACAACGTGACCCCGACCCCGTCCGGCTCGCCCTCCCAGCGCATCACCTCGTCCGGCGGGAACAGAGCAAGCGCAGCCGCCTTGCGCGCCGCGGCCTCCGCTATCAGCTGCAGCCGACCAGGGAACCAGGCGTCCGGCGGAGCCATCTCGCTCTGGCGAAGCGCCGAGAGCCACTCCCACTGAACGATGCCGAGCCACTCCTCGGGGTCGATGTCTTCCTCCTCCGGCGGCCCTGGGCGCGCGATCGGCGGCGTAATCGTGTCTGGGAAACGCCTCTGCCGCCGCCGAGGACCAGGCGCCGACGGATCGGGCGCCGGGGCAGGGGCATCCTCGAAGGCCTCGCCACGCAACATGCGATCCAGCTCCGAGCGCCGCACCAGCCACTTCCGATGCCCGGCACGCATCGCCCTCAACGTTCCCTTCGAGATCCACGACCGGATCGTCGCTGGGCTGAGCCGCAGCTCCTCCGCGATCTCGGCCAGCGTCAGCCAGGGATCGTCCGGTCTCTCTGATGCTTCGTCGTCCACGGCGCTCCCATCAGCAGTAGCGTGATTAGCGCAATTAAGCTACCATGCTCGGACGCCATGAGCATCACCCGAGAGGACGTACTCACGGTCGCGGACGTCGCGGCGCTCCTCGACCTGAAGCCTTACACCGTCAAGGAGTACGCCCGCCGCGGCATCCTGCCGGGCCGCAAGCTCGGGCGCACGTGGCGCTTCCTCCGACCGGAGCTCGAGGACGCGATCAGCCGGCTTCCGAAGCCGGATCGTTAGCTCAGGCCGCGGGGAGGTCGCTTGCTTTGCGATCGGCGGCGCGCAGGAGGCTCGAGATGATTTCGCGCGGATCCTCGCCACGTGCGATGGCGATCCGGCTCAGCCGCGCGGCGTCATCGCCGTCGAGGTCGACGACCATCCGCACCTTTGCGTCCGGATTGGGCGGAAGCCGTTCCACGAGCGCCGGATCGAGGTTCTCCAGTTCAGCGTCGAAATCGCCCGGCTGAGGATCGTCAGATGTCCAGGGTGATTCGCTCATGACTGACGCTCAATGATCTTACGCTCATGTGGGCTCGACTCCCAGCCGGTGATGACGAGCCACGTGGTCGGCTCTTCTGTCGCCTCGATCACCAGCGTCAAGCAGCGACCGCCGTCCGTCTGGCCGAGTAGCAGCCGGCGATCGGTTGCTCCGGCGGCAGGGTTACGGATCAAGACAGCGCCGTTCCACGGCAGCTCGCGGACCTCGAACACCGAGATCGACCGCGCGCCGAGCTTGTCCATCGCCGCGAACGTCAGCAGCAGCTCGGAGACGTAGGTCGGCATCAGCGCTCGCCGCCGATGAGCGCGCCGGGTGCAGGCTCAGCAGCCGCCACGCCGAAGATCGCGTCCATGCGCTCGGCCAGCTCGTTCAGAGGCCGCGCGTGTAGGTAGCGCTCGGTCGTGGTGATCTTCGAGTGGCCCATGAGCGTCTGAGCCGTCGCGGGATCGAGGCCGCGGATCGCCAGTGTCGCGAACGTGTGCCGAAGGTGGTGGAACGGCAGTCGCGGGAGTCCGGCCGCGTCCCTCGCCGCGTTGTATCGACGTCGCAGCGCCGAGTCGTCGAGTGGATCGCCGGCCGGGCCGCAGAACACGAAGTCGTCGGGGCCGGTGAACCACTCGCGCCGGCTGAGCTCGTCCAGGGCGACAAACGCCTCGCGCGCTAACGGGACCGCGCGCCACTTGCCGGACTTGGTCGTCGAGTCGAGTCCGGCTGAGATGCCCGCAACCACCACGAGGGTACGGTCGGCGAAACGAACGTGCTTCCAGCGAAGCGCGCGGAGCTCACCTTGGCGCAGGCCGGTGAAACCCGCGACGGTGTAGAGCCCGGCGTCCTGTGCGTTCGCGAGCTCCTGCTGGACGTCCTTATCCTTGCTCGCCCATCGGCGGCCGCCGTTCACATGCCGGGCGGGCACTACTACGTAAACGCGAGCGTCCAGCTCGTCGTTGCCTCGGGCGACACTGTTGCCTGTATCGCCGCGGTGAACGGGGGCGCAACCGGCGCGTTCGCAACCGTCGGCCCGACCGCGAATGCGACTTACGAGACGATCCCAATCGCGGCCGCTCTCTCCGTTCCGGCCGGGGGCACGGTCTCGGTGCAGTGCACCGACTACACGTCGAACAGCGGTACGTCGTTCTACAACGGCGCGATCACGGCAACGCTGATCGGCAGCGACAACGGATCAACCCCCGCGAGCCGAACCGCCGGCAAGCTCTCGACCCAGCCGCCCGCGATCAAGCGAACGGGCCTATAGGGAGGCCACAAGGCCGACCGCGACGCAAACTCGCTGCCGCGCTCTTTATCCATGTGGAGATAGACAATCCCGCAGTTTGCGGTGATTCTTTCGGCCGTGAAACCGCTGATCGGCATAACGACCTCCGAGTTGCGCCCCGGGGAGCTACGAACGCTCCAGCGTCATGGCGAGCCGCCGATCCCAGAGATGGCGCTCGGAATGACCTACGTGCAGGCGATCGAGGCCGCTGGTGGGATCCCGGTCGTCGTGCCTCCGCTGGCTGACCGGGACGTCCCTCGCATGCTCGCTCGCCTCGACGGGCTCGTTCTCTCAGGGGGGCCGGACCTCGCCCCGTGTGCCTACGGGGCCGGGCCTCACGTGCAGCTCGGGGTGACCGAGCCTCAGCTCGACGGCTTTGAATACGCCATGGCTCGGGAGGCCGCGCGGCTCGAGCTGCCGATCCTCGGCATCTGCCGCGGCGCGCAGACGCTCAACGTCGCCCGCGGCGGCACCTTACACCAGCACTTGCCAGATGTTGTGGGCGACGCGATCACCCATCGCCAGATCGAAGACGGCCGCCTGCCGACTCATCCGGTCGTCGTGGCCCCCGGAAGCACGCTGGCCTCAGTACTCGGCACGACGGAGCTGAACGTCAACTCATTCCACCACCAAGCTGTGGACCGCCTCGGCGTTGGTCTGCGTGCCTGTGCATGGGCGCCGGACGGAACGATCGAGGCAATCGAGGACCCCGAGCAGACATTCGTTCTCGCCGTTCAATGGCACGCAGAGGCTCTGCGCGACGTTCCGATACATCTGGCGCTCTTTGAAATGCTGGCAAGCGTCGCGGCTGGACCGGCGACGCTGCGACGCGCCGCTTAGCGGCGGACTGGGTACGGCGGCACTGGCGCCGCTGATCCTCGCCCAATTTGCGGGGTGTTTCTTTCGTCGGCCGAGATGTTTGTACAAATGGCCGGGGCAGGACGGGACTGACGGGCGTATCTTCGGAGTCGGCGATGGGTACCTCAGTGAGTCATCACGGCATCGTCGCTCAGGCCGAGTGGGCGGAGTGGAGTTGCGACTCTCGTCCATACAGCGTCGGCGTCGAGGAGGAGGTCATGCTCCTCGACCCCGAAAAGGGATGGGCGCCCGCGCAGCGCATCGACGACGTGCTGGAGATGCTGCCCGCGTCGCTGGCCGGATACGTCAGCGCCGAGACCCATCAGGCCGCGATCGAGCTCAGGACCGATCCACATGAATCGGTGGGCCGGGCGGTCGCCCAGCTGCGGCGGCAGCGCGTCGAGCTGGCCGATGCGCTTGGGCGGATGGGCCTTGCCGCCGCGAGCGCCGGCATGCACCCGCTGGCACTCTGGTCAGAGACAGAGGTCACATCTGCCAGCCGCTACCGGCTGATACGGCGAACCATGCGGGACCTGACAACGCGTGAACCGACGTTCGCGCTGCACGTTCACGTCGCCGTACCAGACCCGGAGCGCGCGATCGATCTCTACAACAGGCTTCGGGTCCACCTCCCCCTTCTGCTCGCTCTGTCGGGCAACTCGCCTTTCTGGCGGGGTCGCGATGCAGGATTCGCCTCCACTCGGACGATCCTTTTCCAGGCCTTCCCGCGGACGGGCATGCCGCGACGCTACGGGTCCTACGCCGAGTGGGTCGAGGCCGTCGACCTTCAGCTCCGCGTCGGGGCGCTCCCCGAGCCGACCTTCCTTTGGTGGGACGTTCGTCCCCAGCCCCGCTTGGGTACCGTCGAGGTTCGAATCATGGATGCTCAGTCGCGCGTCGCAGAAACGGCGACGCTGGTGGCGCTCGTCCAATCCATTGCTCGGCTGGAGCTGGAGGAGGCGTACGGGTCAGAGCATGCCTCCTCGCTCGAGGAGATGCTCGCCGAGAACCGCTTCCTTGCCGCTCGCGATGGTGTCGAAGCCCGCCTGATCGACCCGGCCACGGAAACGCTCCGGCCGATCCCCGAGATACTTGACGAGCTGCTCGACGCGGCTCAGCCGCACGCCTCGGCACTCGGCTGTCTGGACGAGTTCGAGCAGGCAGCAACACTCGTGGCGACCCCGGGTGCCGCCCGTCAGCGTGCCTATTCCCCGAGCGAAGAGGGTCTCGTGCGCTTGGTGGCGCGTCTGGCGGACGTGTTCACGGCATAGGCGAGTCCGAAGGAATGCGAACGCGTCGGCGTCCTCGCGGTCCTCGTTTGAGCGCGGCTAGGGCAGGGTCTCGACGTACCCGTCGGTTCCGTTCACCCGGATTCGCTGGCCATCCCCGATCAGCCGGGTAGCACGCTCCACCCCCACGACGGCCGGCAAGCCGTACTCCCGTGCGATCACCGCGCCATGGGTCATTAGGCCCCCCACCTCCGTCACCAGGCCCTCGATCGCCACGAACAGGGGCGTCCAGCTGGGATCGGTGTAGGCGGTGACCAGGATGTCGCCCGCTTCGAGATCGGCCTGCTCCATATCCAGGATCACGCGTGCCCGCCCCTCGATGGTCCCGGCGGAAACGGGTAAGCCGACCAGCGCGCCCGCGGGGACATCGTTGCGTCGGTACGCCCCAGCGATGACCTCGCCGTCCGACGTGAGCACGCGGGGCGGCGTGAGCGCCTGGTACGACCTGAACGCTTCCTTGCGCCGGCGGATGAGCTGGTCATCCACTTGATGAGTGCGCGCGACATCGTGGAGCTCCTGAAGCGTGAGGTAGAAGATGTCTTCCTTCTCTCGAAGAACGCCGGCCTTCGCGAGGCGCTCTGCCTCCTCGAGCAAGGCCCGCTTGTAGACGAAGTAGCGGCTGACCATGCCGTACTTCGGATACTCCCGGTATCCGATGAAGGTCCGGACCCGATCGATCATCCGCTTGACCTTTTCGGCCTTCCGCTCCCCGCCCGGCAAGACCCGCAAGCGCGCCAGCAGCTCCTGTTCCTTCTTCCAGGCGTCCTGCCGACCTTGCTCGAACCGCCGCTTACCCGCGCCGGGCTCAAAGTTCTTGATGTTGCCGAGGATCATCGGCACGAGCTCGGTGGGCCGTTCGCTCCACCGTGGCTTCGTGATGTCGATCTCGCCGACACAGCGCATTCCGTACTTGTCGAGGTAGGCCTGGATGGCGGCGCGCGCCTCCCGCCCGCCCGCGAGCTTGGGCAGGTCGTCGAGGAAGCTCTCGTCGTCGACGTTCTCCAGGAAAGCCACCACGTCTGGATGCGGGCGGATCACGTCCGCGACGTCCAGAAGCCCCAGCCCCATTTCCGACGTGACGTTGTGGGGGACGGACTGCGTGAGCGTGTCGGCGGCGTTCTTCTCGCCGAGCCACGCCTGCAGCCGCTCGTTGAGCCACCAGCTCGCCTCCATCGCCGACATGAATACCTGATGGCTTCGCGGATCGAACAAGATCCGCTTCAGTTCCTGGAAGTCCGCCAAGATGAAGTCGAGCAGCTCCGATCCCGACTTCGTCCGGATGTCGCGCTTCAAGGTGGCGATGGAGGCCTCGGTGCGCCCGATCAGCTCGACGACGATCGCCGGATCGGTCTCGATAGGGGACGGCGGGCCGACGGCGGGTGGACCGCTAGCCGTCGCACCGCCGGAACTCTCGTCCGGAAGGGATGGGATGAAGTCGCCGCGTTCGAGGATCGTCTGGAGCGCGTCCCCGATCAGCGGATCAGATCTCCCCAACGCCCCCAGGACGAATGCGCGGCTCGCTGGCGAAGCCAGTTGTCGGGCAACGTCGACGAACAGCCTCCCGCCCGCCTCGCACATGGGCCGCGGCGTCGTCAGCTGCCAAACGGAGAGCCCCAGGGGCTTCATGGCGTCGGTCATCATCTGCTGATGACCGACGGAGACGTAGACGTGGTTCTCACCGTCGTTGGCCGCCGGGACGGGGAAGATCGTGGTGATCGGCCGGCTCTGGACGATCTGGAAGCCATCGTCGGCCAGGCACCATTCGATGTCCTGGGGGCGGCCGAAGTGCGCTTCGATCCTCCGCCCCAGTTGCGCGAGCCGGACGACCTGAGCATCCGTTAGCGCTGGCTGCTCCTGACGCTCGGGCTCGATCGCCTGCTCTACCGTCCCGCCTGCAGGCGAGGCGTCGATTTCGAGCTTCTTGGTGGCGACCGCCTTGGCAACGACCCGGCCGTCGCGGATTTTGTAGACGTCCGGGTTCACCAGGCCGGAGACCAGGCCCTCACCGAGGCCGAAGCTGGCCTCCACTGAGGCGAGCTTCCGGTCCGAGGTGACGGGATCGGCCGTGAACAGGATGCCGGCCGCCCGCGGGAAAACCATCCGCTGGACGACCACGGCCATGTGGACCTCCCGTTCGTCGAGGCCGTTCCGCAGCCGGTAGGTGATGGCCCGCTCGGTGAAGAGCGAGGCCCAGCACCGGCTGACGTGCCGGAGGATCGCCGCCGGCCCGAGGACGTTCAGGTACGTGTCCTGCTGGCCGGCGAACGAGGCCGTCCGCAGGTCTTCCGCCGTCGCGCTGGATCGGACGGCGTATGCGGCTTGCTCGCCGAGCCTGGCGAGCGAACTCGTGATCGCCGCCGCCAGATCTTCGGGGATGGCGATCCCTTCGAGGGTCCGGCGAACGTCCGCGCTGAGCGCGCGGATTGCCTCCCGGTCGTCCGGCTCCAGACGCGACAGCCGATCGAGCCGGTTATCGATCGAGGGCGCTTGCGCCATGATCCGCCGGAAGGCGTCCGTCGTCACGCAAAAACCAGCGGGAACGCTGATGCCTTCGATCCGCGAAAGCTCCGCCAGGTGCGCGCCCTTGCCGCCAACGAGCGCAACCTGGGTCGGGTCGATCTTCTGGAAATCCAACACGTAGCAGCCCATCCGCTCACCTCCTCGGAGTGGACCCGGTCAACTCCACTCGCGTTCTCTGGTTCCACCGTGCGGCGGGCCATTATGCGCCTCGAATCGAGGCCTCATGAGAAGCTTTTCTGCGGTATAAATTGGAAGTGGAGAGGAGGTGGGTAACCCGCTCCGCGGCTGGACGCGAACCGCTCCGCCGCCCTAGAGTCGCTCCGTTCCCCACAGGAGCCGTTCGTACCGCTCAGTCCCGAGCAGTTTGCGCAAGTTGCTGGTGCGGTGACGCCACGCACGGTAAACGCGCTCGGCGTGGCGACTGTCAGAGTCAAACCCCATGAGAACCGCCCACTCTTCGAAGCAACGAGCCGTCTCGACGACCGCCGCTTCGGCCGCGACCTCGTCCAACACATCGGATATCTCAGGCGGCCCGTCATCGGAACCGACGATCGTTGTCACCGGTCGATCGCCGTTTGACCCGTGCAGCTCACAGCGATACTGATGGGGGGCCCATGGCGCGGTGGTCAGCAGCAGCTGACGGCCGTCGGGGTCGACTTCACGGCAGCGCATCGCGAGATCGCTGCGCGTTAGGAACTCCTCGAGTGTCTGCACCTGACCGATCCTTTTGAGCTTCGGTGCGATCAGAGCAGGCCCCGAACAGAAGCTCTACGACGCGCATAGAACCGACTGCCCGGTTTCACCCAAGGACCCCGCCGGCTCGGCGGCATCCCTCGGCGATCTTGGACCGTGTCATAGGCCCTGGCTGGCCCAGCATCACGCTCAATACCAGTGCGGTGCCCTTACCATCCAGAAACCTGACAAACGAAGATAAACCCGGGACGGCCGGTTGACAAGCATGCGGCGACAAACTGGACAGATGTTGTGGGGCGCCCGGTCTTCGTGAAGGTGTCACATTTAGGGCCACGGCGGTGCTGAGTAGGTGTGATGGAGTTGCAAGCGCGACGTGACGAGCGCTCGGAACGCGTGGTTGGCGAATCTGCGTCGGCTGGCTTCGAAGCGTTCTTCCGCGACCACTACCGGGTCGTCGTGCGCCTCGCCCAGAGTGTCGTCGGCGACTTCCAGCGGGCGCAGGACGTCGCGCAGGAGGTGTTCCTGTCGGCCTACCGACGCTTCCCCGGCGACTACGAGCAGGCCGCCGGATGGGTGCGGGTCGCGGCGGTGCACACGGCGCTCAACGTACTCCGGGCGGAGCGGCGTCGGGACCAGCGTCAGCTTCTGGTCCAGGACGGGGGCGCGTTGCCCAGTGCCGAGGAAGCGGTGGTGCTACCCGGGAAGCGCGGGCAGAGCTGCGCCGCGTCTTGGCCCGGATGCCGCGGCGGTCGGCCGCGGTGCTGGTGATGCGCCACGGTGGCATGAGCTACGCGGAGATTGCGGAAGCGCTCGGGGTCAAGGTTGGACACGTGGGGACTCTGCTCAGAAGGGCAGAGTCCGCGCTGCGAAAGGAGATGGACCGTGAGACACGTAGCTGACGGGCTGCTTCGGCGGCTCGACGACGAGCCCCTGGCCGTACCGGACAGGGTCACCGACCACCTGGCCGGCTGCGAGCGCTGCGGCACTCGGCGAGCGCGGGTCGCCGACGACACCGAGTTCGCGGCCCGACTGTTGTCGGGCGACGAGCTGGCACCCGGGACAGACATGGCCTGGGCGCGGTTCCAGCGAGAGCTGCAGCGGCACTCGGCGGACGGACCCAATCGTCGCCGGAGGGCGGCGCCGGTTTTCCGGCGGTCTCCGAGGCTCCCGAGGCTGTCGCTGCGCGCCGGGTTGGCAATCGCGGCGATCGGGATCGTGGTCGCGGGCACGGCAGCCGCGGCCACGCTCACCACGATCTTCGCGCCTACCCACGTGGCACCGGTGTCGCTGAGCCGGGGCGACCTGAAGGCGGTCACCGCTTTCATGGGCCTGGACAACAGCCCCGTGCTCGGAGGCTTCCCCACCCCAAGCGGATCAAGCGCGTTTCGTTTCGGAACGATCAAATGGACCTCAGGAGCCGTCCAGCGGGCGTCCTCGGTGGCCAAGGCCACGGCGGAGGCCGGCTTTCGGGTGTCACTGCCCACCCACCTCCCCGCCGGCGTGGGCGCCATCCACCAGTTCATCGTTCAGCCGCGTGTGAGCGCCACCGTGACCTTCAACTCCACCGCCAGCGTTGTCGGAGGGAGCTCGGTTACCCTCGACGCCGGTCCGGCCGTCCTCGCGGAGTACACGGCGGCGAGCGGGGCCGACCTGCCCACACTCGGAGTGATCACGATGCCCCGTCCGACGGCGCTCTCCACGGGTGCGACCATGAGCCAGATCGAAGCCTTCTTGCTCGACCAGCCGGGCATACCCGCGGGGCTCGCGGAGGACGTCCGACTCCTCGGTGATCAGGGAACGACCCTCCCGGTGCCAGTTCCGCCAGGTGCCTCGGCTCGCTCGGTGCGGGTCGCGGGTTGGCCTGGCGTGCTTCTCGCTGACCCCTCGAACGTGGCTGCCGCGGTGATCTGGGAGGACGGGAAAGACATGGTCCACGTCGTCGCCGGGATCCTCGATTCTCAAGATGTGTTAGATGTCGCCGACCAACTCGGTTGAGAGCGCCGCCGTCGAGCGTCGCGACGGATCCGAGGCCTTCGCCGGGGTGTCCGAGGCCGCGGATCCCGGTCTCGATAACCGCTCGCCGCGGCCGACGCCATCCCCGGCGATCCACGCGGTCGGTCTGACCAAGCGCTTCGGAGACACGATCGCCGTGAAGTCGCTGTGTATGACGGTGGAGCGGGGTGAGGTCTTCGGCTTCCTCGGCCCCAACGGGGCGGGCAAGACGACGGTGGTCAAGCTCCTGCTCGGGCTGGCGCGTCCGAGCGGGGGCGAGGCGTTGGTGCTCGGCGCGCCGTTGGGCGATCGCGAGACGAGGCGGCACATCGGTTACCTCCCCGAGCTGTTTCGCTTCCAAGCCCTGCTCACCGCCACAGAGGTGCTCCGCCTCCACTGCCGACTACTCGGGCTGCCGAGAACGGCCTGGCAGGAGGAGGGGCGCAGCGCCCTGGAGACCGTTGGGCTGCTCGAGCGCGGCGATGACCGGGTGAGCACCTTCTCGAAGGGAATGCAGCAGCGGCTGGGGCTCGCCGTGGCGCTGCTCGGCGACCCCTCGCTGGTGGTGCTCGATGAGCCCACGAGCGCCCTCGACCCTGTCGGGCGCCACGACGTGCGCGAGATCATTCGTGGGCTTCGCGAGCGTGGGGCCACGGTGTTCCTCAACACGCACCTGCTCGAAGAGGCCGAGCACGTATGCGATCGCGTGGCGGTCATCGATAAGGGGACCGCCATCGCCACCGGCACCCTCGATGCCCTCCTCGGCCACCACAGCACTGCGCGGCTCAAGGTGAGAGGGCTCGAAGACCATTGGTGGAGCAGCCTGGGCCGGTTCGGTCGATGGCATCGCCAGGAGGAGTGGGTCTCGGTCGATGGCATCGACCCCTCTCGGATCCCCGACCTCGTCGACGAGGTGATCGCACTCGGCGGGCGGCTCGAGGCTGTGATCCCCGAGCATCAGAGTCTGGAGGCCCGCTTCCTCGAGCTCCTGGGCGAGCGATGAACCCGACCTTGACCATTGCCGCGCTCACGATCAAAGAGGCGGTGCGCCGGCGTCTTCTCCTCGCCTTCGTCACGATCACCGTGGTCATGGTCGGGCTCAGTGCGTGGGGCTTCGACCGCTTGAGCCATACCCACACCATCACGTCCGGTGAAAGTCATCTCGCGGTACCGGATGCGCTCATCCTGGTCATGTTCATGTTCAGCTTCGTCGTCGCCCTGAGCGCGTCGGCGATCGCCTCCCCTTCGATCTCTTCGGAGGTCGAGTCGGGCGTACTCATGACGGTGGTGACCCGCCCCATCCGGCGGACGGAGGTGTTGCTCGGCAAGTGGCTCGGACTGGCAGTGTTGCTCGCCGGATACGCCGGAATCGTCTGCGCCCTCGAGTTCGGCGTCGTCGCCTGGGTGAGCGGCTTCGTTCCTCCGAACCCGGTGCTCGCCGGCGTCTACCTGTTCGCCGAGGGGGCGCTGCTGCTGACGCTGTCCCTGTTCTTGAGCACGCGCATGCCGGCTATCGCCGCGGGCGTAATCGGCGTCGCGGTATTCGGCGCTGGATGGCTCGCCGGAGTAGTTGGGACGCTGGGCAGCACGCTCAACATCGGTGCGCTGCGAACCGTGGGGCAGGTGGGACGAATCCTGCTCCCCACCGATGGCCTATGGCACGGTGCCATCTACTACCTCCAGCCTCCCTCGGTGATCGCCGAGCACCTGGTCGAAGGGGGAAACGGAGACCCCTTCTATGCCCAAGGAGCACTGTCATGGCCGTACCTCCTATGGGTGGCTTGCTGGTTCCTGATCGTCCTGATCGCCGCAGTGGCCAGCCTCGAGCGTCGTGAGCTGTGAAGACCCAACGAGCCGAACCCCAAGCTCGGCTTCCAGCGTCTTGATCTGCTGGCTCAACCGCGCTGCGCCGTGACGAGCACCGTCACCATGCTCGATCGGATCGGGCGGCCGAGGCGCTGGTACATCTCGACATGCTCGCGCTCTATGGCCTGGCGCTGGTCCGCAGAGAGCCGGGAGTAGAAAGACGCGGTGCGCAGGAGGTCGTTGAGCTCGTCGGCGTTCTGCTCGATGACGGTCGGCACAGTCGCGATCTGGACGTCGTCGAACAGAGCCGCGGCGTAGACCCGCGCCACGTCGTGGCTACCGACCCAAGCCCACACCTCGGAGACGTTGTCGCGGCGCTGCCGGACGCCAGCGCCGATCGCGGCGAGCTCTCGGTAGGTCGGCCAGCTTGCGGCGATCTCCGGCGCGATCCGCGCGAGGCCAGAGAGCAGCGCCTGGTGGTCGTCGGCGCCGTCGCCGCCCGTGAGACCGCAGTGCTGGATGAGCGCGAGCGTGCCGCCGGGAGCGAGCATGCGCGCAGCTTTCTCCCAACTCACCTCGGGATCGATCCAGTGAAACGCAGCGGCGGAGAACACGGCCCGGTAGTGCCTGCGCGGAAGCTGCGCTTCTTCAAACGGTGCGCTGACGAATTCGACATCTCCGAGGCCGTCCAACTTCTGCGCGGCGAGCGATATCAGCTGCGCCCCCCGCTCGACCGCCGTGACGTGTAGGCCCCGCGCAAGGAGGCTGCGCGTCAACTGGCCGGTACCGCACCCGACCTCCAGCACGCGATCCCCGCGGCCGAGCCCCGCTAGCTCCAGAGCGCGGTCGACGAGCTCATCAGGGTATGTGGGACGGCTCCGGTCGTACTCGGCCGCGATCCCATCGAAGACCCTGCCGAGGCTGCGCGCCAAAGCTGTTTCCGCCATCCCGGCAACGTAGAGGACGACCCAGACGCGAAGCTGCGAGCGCGGGTAATTAGACTCGTGGCGATGGGAGGCCTTCGCCGCATCCTTGTCGGCCTGGCAGGATCGGTCGCGGTGCTGGTGATCCCGCCCTGTGCGATCGCCAAGGTCCCATCCGGGTTCGTCGGGATGAACGCCAATGGCCCGCTGTTCTCGTCCGTCGGGCAGCCAAGACACGAGCTCGACCGGATGGTCGCCAGCGGCGTCGAGAGCATCCGGGTCGACTTCAACTGGAGCGCGGCCCAGCCGTATCCGAACTGGAACGCGGTCCCACTCGATCAGGTGGGCAACTTTGAGCCCGACCCGGTGCCGACCAGCTTCGCCGAGACCGATCGCATCGTCGGGCTTGCGGCACGGCGACATCTGACCGTGCTGCCGGTCGTCCTGTATGCGCCGTATTGGGATCAGCTGCCCCATCCCGAGGACACGATCGGTATCCCCCGCTCGCCGGGCCCCTATGCCAGTTACCTGCGGTTGCTGGTGCTCCGATACGGACCACACGGCAGCTTCTGGCGCCAGCATCGCGGACTCCCGAAGGTGCCGATCCGGATGTGGCAGATCTGGAACGAGCCGAACGTCCTGTACTTCTGGCCCGCTCCAATGGTCCCCAACTACATCAACCTGCTGCGCCCTGCCCACGCAGCGGTCAAGAGGGCCGATCCGGGCGCCAAGGTCGTGCTGGCCGGAATGCCCAACCGCGTCTGGACGGATCTCGGGAAGTTCTACAAGGCGGGCGCCCACGGGCTGTTCGACGCGGTCGCCGTTCACCCGTATACGAAGCTTCCGCGAGGCGTGATCACGATCCTCACTCTGGTCCGGCGAGTCATGGACGCCGCCAGCGACCGGCGAAAGCCGATCATCCTGACCGAGTTGAACTGGCCCTCGGCACTTCACCGGACGCCGTTCGGCGCCGATTACGAGACGACCGCGGCTGGACAAGCCCGTCGGCTCGCCGAAGTCCTCCCCTTGCTCGCCCGTAACCGCCGTCGGCTTGGGCTCCTCGGCTTCTACTACTACACGTGGATCACCGACGGCATCCCCGGTGGCGACCCGTTTCAGTTCGCCGGTCTGCTCGACTTCAACCACGGCAGGATCGTCAAGAAACCGGCCTACTTCGCCTTCCGTCGAGCGGCGCTGGCGATCGAGGGATGCTCACGAAAAGCGGGGGTGGCCACAAGCTGTGTCCGCGCCCCGTAGCTCGGGTGCTCTCGTCGGTGACGCATCTGCGCGGCGCTGAAACGCGGCGGTGATGGCCCATCAATGAGATGATCAGGCGCTGATGAGTTCATACGATCCCGCTGCGCTGCTCGCCGAGACACGCGCTTTCAACGCCGAGCTCGAACGCCTTCTGGCGACGATACCGTCGATTCACACGCTCCCTCCAGAGGAGAGCCGGCGCGCACGGCGCGAGGGCAGCTTCATCTATCCCGCTCCGGTGTTCCTCGACGAAGCCCGCACGATCGAGGTCAACGGGAGCGCCCCGCCGGTTCCGCTGCGGATCATCGGGCCGGACACGGCGCCTCGGGGAGCCTTCCTCCATATTCACGGCGGTGGCTGGACCCTGGGCGGGAGCGATATGCAGGACCTCCGCCTGAAACGGCTCGCTCGGGAGACAGGCCTGACGGTTGTCAGCGTCGAGTACCGGCTCTCGCCCGAGCACCCCTATCCTGCGGCCCCGGATGACTGCGAGGCCGCAGCGCTGTGGCTGCTTGGAGACGCGGGCCAGGAGGCCCTCGACCACCCCAGTCACCTCGCGATCGGCGGCGACTCGGCCGGCGCCCATCTGGCCGCGGTCACACTGCTGCGGCTGCGCGACCGCCACGGGGTCACGGATGCGTTCGGCGCGGCCGTGCTCCAGTACGGCGCCTTCGACCTGTCGATGACCCCGAGCCAGCGACTGTGGGGCAACCGCAACCTCGTGCTCTCGGAGCCGATCATCAACTGGTTCGGCGACCAGTACCTGGGAGACCGGGACCGTGAGCAACGCCGCGACCCGGACATCTCACCTCTGTACGCCGATCTGTCCGGCATGCCTCCCGCCGTCTTCACGGTCGGCACGCAGGACGCGCTGCTGGACGACACGTTGTTCATGGAGGCCCGTTGGCGCGCCGCCGACCACGTGACCGAGCTCCACGTGTGGGCCGAGGCGCCACACGGTTTCGTCTCGCTCCCGATGAGCGTCGCCGACGTGGCACTGTCCGCCGAGCACGCGTTCCTGAAGCGCGTGCTCGCGCTGGATCCGGCCTAGCCCGGGGCGCTTCAGACCGACGACTGCTGGTCCTGGAGTCCGGCGATCCCGAGCGCCGCGACAGTGAGCGCCGTGGCCGTGACGAGCACGGTCGCCCGCTTCGGCAGCTCGCCCCTCCTTCCAGCCAGCACCCCCGCGGCGGCATCGGCCAGATCGCAGGCAACACCGAGCCTGAGCCACTGCGCGCGTTCGGCGCCCGTGCTCGCGCTCAGGCCGACCGCGAGCGCGACGTCGCGCGCACCAAACAACCGCCCGAGGTAAGGGGCCTGGGGATTCGCGGCCGGATCCAATCCGAACAGCCGGCCGGAGAATCTCGGGGCCAGCCAGGCGCCGGCGCCGACCGCGGCGCGGAGGCGAACCAGGCCCTGGACGATCGTTTCGTTGTTCACCCCGGGCACCCTACAACCTTGACGATCCTTATCGAACATAAATGCGGGGGAATTAGCTTGATCTCGGTGACAGGGCAGGGGCGATCAGGGCGAGCGCGGCTCGGACAGATCACGGTGCGCGGGGCCCTAAGGGTCCCCGAGATCACCGCGTACTTCTGGGCGATCAAGGCGCTGTCGACGGCGATGGGTGAGTCGACCTCCGACTACCTGGTCCACGCGATGAATCCCGAGCTCGCCGTTTGCCTGGGCTTCATCGGCTTCGTGGGCGCTTTGGCGCTGCAGTTCTCGGTGCGGCGGTATATCGCGTGGACATATTGGCTGGCCGTCGTTGCCGTCGGCATATTCGGCACGATGGCTGCGGACGTGCTGCACGTGGGCTTCGGAGTCCCCTATCCCGTCTCGAGCGTGTTCTACGCGATCGTGCTGGCGGCCGTGTTCATCAGCTGGCAGCGGACGGAAGGAACCCTCTCGATCCACAGCATCGACACCGATCGTCGAGAGGCGTTCTACTGGGCCGCGGTCGTGGCGACGTTCGCGATGGGAACGGCCGTCGGGGACCTCGTGGCGACCACGTTCGGCCTCGGGTACTTCGCCTCCGGACTGCTGTTCGCGGCCGTGATCGCCGTGCCGGCGATCGGCTACTGGCGCTTCGGCTGGAATGAGGTCTTCGCGTTCTGGTTCGCCTATGTCGCCACCCGGCCGCTCGGCGCGTCGTTCGCCGACTGGATGGGCAAGCCCCAGAGCGCGGGCGGACTCGGGTGGGGTGACGGGACCGTCGCCCTGGCACTCGCGCTCATCATCTTCGCGCTTGTCGCGTTCCTGGCGGTCACTCGCCGCGACGTGCAGAGCACCCGCCGCGAGCCTGAGTTCGCGACCAACGCCTAGGTAAGGCCCGCACGCCGTCGACTAAGGGGTCAGACCCCTTAGATCGCTCCTTTTGCCCGATGTGTGCGGGCGGTCTTAGCTCCATCATCTCCTTATCACGAGAGGAGCTTTGATCATGGGTCCGTCCTCCATAAACGCACTGATGGCCGCCGAACACACTGCCGATCTGCACCGGGACTCGGCACGTCGGCGCTCCATGACGACCACGACGCAGCCGCTAGCCGCGAAGCCGGCACAGGGCGCGATCGTCGCCCTGAGGTTCGCGGAACCTGACGAGACCGCCGTCGTGCGCCGGCTCGCCGACCTCGACGACGCACCGGGGCTCGCGGGACAGGTTCTGCTTGCGCTGATCGACGGCGAGGCAGTCGCCGCCATGTCGCTCGCCGACGGGCGGGTCGTTGCTAACCCCTTCCTCCATACCGAAGCAGCTGTGGGGCTCCTGCGCCTGCGCGCGCGGCACCTGTCGGTCGCCCGGCCGCGCCGCCGGCTCAGGACGATCCTGCGGCCCCGCTTCGCATAGCCGTGGCTTGACCTCTCTCCCAAGCCACCACCCCCCGGAGCCGGGAGCGATCACGCTCCCGGCTCCGTTTATTTGGTTAATTGACGACGATGCCCGCCGCCGTGGCGCCGGCCGGCAACGGGGTCGGGGAGGTGGCCCGTTCCGTGAGCGTGCCGCCGTTGACTGCGAAAGCGCCGACCTCGCCGGCCGCGCTCTCATCGACGTACAGCGTGCGGCCATCGGGGCTCAGGCGGGCGTCGACCGCGCCGACGCCACCGCTGCCCCTGACCGGGGTGCTGCCGATCAGCGTCAAGGTCCCGCCCCTGGTGATCGAGTAACTGGAGATCGAACCGGATGCGGTATTGACGGTAAACAGAAAGCGTCCGTCGTGGCTGATCTCGACCCAGCAGGGAGCCATCTGGAGATCGGCGAACGGGGAGGAACCAATCGGCGACAGCGTGCCGTTGCCGGAGTCGCTGAAAGCCGACACGGTGCCTGAATCCGTCGCGGTGTTATGCGCGTTCGAGACGAACAGCTGATCCGGGTTGGTGGGACGGAACTCGCTGCCAAACGGGCCGAGCCCCTCAGCGGGGAACGGCGATCCCGGCGCGGCTCTCAGCAGGCCGTTCCACCCGACCGTGAAGCTGTCGATCTTGGAACTTGCCACGCGTGTTCCGACGAGCTTCCGTCCATCTCCGTTGAACAGCACATCGCCGGGCTGGGAGCCGTCGGGCAGGGTGACGGTCGAGCCGGCGAGAGGGTAAAGGCGGCCGTGGTGGCTGAGGATGAACCCTGTGTAGTTGGGGCCGACGCTGCCTGCGTTGGCGACGTACACGAGGCGATGGTGGATCGCGACGCTGACGGGTAGCACGCCGCCCGATGAAACAACGCCGTCGCGGACGAGCTGGAGTGAGCCGTCACGGTGTATCCGCAACACCGAGAGCTGATTGCTGCCGGCGTCGACAGCCACCAGGTACCGGCCGTTATCGGTGATTTGGAGCGCGCCCTGCGACGCGAGGCCCGCGCCCGTACCCGCTCCACCGGCCGGGAACGGAGATCCCGGGACGGGCGTCAGGCTTCCGTCTGCGTGACGGTCAAACGCGGCGATCGTGTTCGCCGATGCCGTGTTGTCGTTGACGTAGACGTGACCAGTTACTGCTCGTCCATGTGCACTCGCGGTCGCCGCCGCGGCTCCCGCGATCACGAACGCGAGCAGCGCAGCATGACGCAGCACTCCCAATGAGGAACGCATTCCTTCTCCTTTGTGGCTAGCTGTTGCCGTTAGCCGTCAGTTGCCGGCCGGGGGGTGTGCACCAACTCGGTGTCACGCCGACCGGATAGTGACTTCCATTGGAGCAGACCAGCGCGACCGCATCAACAGTTACATGGCCGTTGATATGGAACCGTAAGAACTTCGGCCGGTTCTCACGCGGCGGCGGGCAGGCTGAACCTCACCCGCGTTCCGGCGGGCGAGTCGGCAAGCCAGATCTGACCGCCGTGGGCCTCGACGATCGCCCGTGACACAGCCAGCCCGAGCCCCGCACCATCACCGGTGCGGGATGCGTTCACCCCGCCGCGGTAGAAGGGGCCGAATACCAGCTCGCGCTCAGCGGCGTCAATTCCATCGCCGGTGTCAGCGACCTCTATCTCGATCCTGTCGGCCACCGGCTCGGCCCGGATCACAACGCTGCCGTCGGCGGGAGTGTGGCGGATCGCGTTCTGGATCAGGTTGAACAGGACTCGCTGCACCTTCTCCGGGTTTGCCCGGGCGGGATGCAGCGAATCGGGCAGGTCGGCGCGCACCGCGACCCCCTTGAGCTCGGCGTGCACACGCATCGCCGCGATGGTGTCGCTTACCAGCTCATCAAGCGATACGCGCTCGAGCGTCCATCGGATGTCACCCGCTTCGAGGCGTGAGAGCTCGAACAGATCATCGATTAGCGCACTGAGCGCCACGATGTGCGTTCGCATCCGCTCGAGGTACTCCCGTCGGGCGTCCCCGTCGACGATCTCGTCCTCGACGGCCTGCGCGAGCAGCCGCAGCGACGTGATCGGGGTACGGAGATCGTGAGAGACGGCCGCCACGAGGTGCCGCCGGGCCGTCTCCGATTGGTCGCGCGCCGCTTCCTCCGCCGTCAGCCGTTCCAGCATCGCGGTGGCCGCGTCGGCGACGTCTCCGAGCTCGTCCCGGGCGCTGGTCGAGATCGTGAGGTCACGCTCGCCTTCGCCCACCGCGAGCAGGCCGGCGCGGATCGTCTGCGCATCGTTGATGATCGCGGCCGCGAGCTCGTTCGCGGCGACAACCCCAACCACTCCGGCGAACGCAACGACCACGGCCACGATCGCCGCGTCGTGGCCGGAGACGAACATCATCAAGCTGAGGACTACGAGCGCGAGCAGCAACGGGCCGATCACGATCGCCACCGCGATCGCGAACTGCCGGCTCAGGGGCCCAGCTCGACCGCGCGCCCGAGCCGCGACAGCAACCCGCGCGGCCGCGAAGGCGGCGCACCCGATTCCGGCGAGGATCAGGAGCACCACGAGCGTCCCACCGCCCAACGATGAGATCCCGATCGCTGCGGCAACGACCGCGGCGAGCGCAGTCGCCAGCGCCGACCGGCGGCTCATTGCTGGAACCGGTAGCCGACGCCCCACACGGTCTGCAGTCGTCGCGGCTGCGCGGGGTCGGACTCGAGCTTGGCGCGCAGGCGGCGAATGTGCACGGTCACTGTCGAGCTGTCGGTATAGAACGAGTACTGCCAGACGGCCTCCATCAGCTGGTCGCGGGAGAAGACCTGTCCCGGATGACGGGCCAGGAACAACAACAGGTCGAACTCACGCTGCGTGAGCTGAGTCTCCTCACCTCGCACGTGCACCCGCCTCGCCGCGGGATCGATCATCAGCCCCTCGACCTCGATCGGCTCTTCCTGCTCGGGTGAGGTGTCGATCCGGCGTAAGACAGCCCCCACCCGCGCGGTCAGCTCGACCGGCGAGAACGGCTTGACGACATAGTCATCGGCCCCCAATCGGAGCCCGATGACGCGGTCAGACTCGTCTCCCTTCGCCGTCAGGAGGATCACCGCGATCCGGTCGCGGTCGTGCTCGCGGAGGCGCCGCATGACCTCGAGGCCGTCCATCCGCGGCAGCATCAGGTCGAGCACGACAAGATCGGGCCGCTCGATCTCGGCGAGCTCTATGGCCTCGCGACCATCGCCGGCCACGCGCGTCCGGTAACCGGCGCGGTCTAGATACCGCGCCACGATCTCGGCGATCGTCGGCTCATCGTCGACGACCAGAACCGACGCACGGCGGTTTTCCTCCATCGCCGCGATTCTGGCAGGGCGCAGGATCGGCCGGACCACCTGGCGCGCCGTGTTCACCAACTATTCAGAACTCCGGCGAAGACCCGTTACGCTAAGCCGACGATGGCGAGTGTGGCTGGCCAATCCGAGCTAGGGACGGTGGCGGTCGAGGACGGGGACGGGGCGGCGCGGGTCACGCTCGCGCGACCTGAGAAACGAAACGCGCTGTCGCTCGAGCTGATGACCGAGCTGATCGGGGTGCTGGAGGCGCTCGGAGCGCGCTCCGACGTACGGGCGATCGTCATCGAGGGCTCGGGTGTGGCGTTCTCAGCCGGCCACGACCTCGGTGAGATGGTTGGCCGCAAGCTGCCCTTCTACCAGGCCCTGTTCGACCGGTGCACGGAGCTGATGGAGGCGATCCATCGCGTCCCGCAGCCTGTGATCGCAAAGGTCCATGGCATCGCAACCGCGGCGGGTTGCCAGTTGGTGGCGGCGTGCGATCTCGCCGTCGCCACCGACGACGCTCGATTCGCAACGCCGGGCGTGAAGATCGGCCTGTTCTGCTCGACGCCGATGGTGCCCCTATCGCGCGCGATCGGTCGCAAGCGCGCGCTCGAGATGCTGCTCACGGGCGAGCCGATCTCCGCCCAAGCGGCGCTCGAGTGGGGCCTGGTCAATCGCGTCGTCCCGGCCGCCGAGCTCGACGACGCTGTCGACGAGCTCGTCGCATCGATCTCGCGCTCGAGCCCGTTGACGCTTGCGATCGGCAAGGAGGCGTTCTACCAGCAGGTCGAACTCGACGAGCATCGTGCCTACGACCTGGCCAAATCGGTGATGACGATGAACTCGATGGCCGCCGACGCCCAGGAGGGGATGGGCGCGTTCCTCGAGAAGCGGCCACCGAAGTGGACGGGCAGCTGACGGGTTAGTGCCCGGCTAACTGTCCGCGTCGAGCGAGTCGTCGTAGGTCCAGCGCCTGCCTGTGCGGGAGTGGTAGGCCAGGAACGTCTCCTGACCCCCCGGCCGGCTCACGCCGCCCGCCACGATCGCGGTCAGCTCGCCATCGAAGGCTCCGACGAACACCGCTCCGCCCGGCAGCAACGTCTGCCACCACCGTTTGCCGGCGTCGGTCGTAACCTCGACAACCGTCATTGCGCCGATGCCCTCCGACACGAAGTAGGTCCTGGGGCCGGCGATGCCGGGCTGCGAGATCACTCCGGAGCCGGCGGACGCCGCCGGGAGGAGCGATCCGTCGATCCGCCATGTTCTGCCGCCATCGACCGTCGCCGCCGGATAGGTCTCGGTGCCGTCGATTCTGGCCAGGGTAAAGCCGTGCCGGGTGTCGGCGAACAGCCCAGCTTCGAGGCTGGCTGCGGGCACGACAGTCCCCGGCGGCAGCGGGATCGCCGGCCGGACCGAGCTGACAGTGCCCGTGGTGCGCGGCCGCCCTCGCGACGACGGCGGCCACGCCCCCGGCTGCAGCACGACATACGCGCAGGCGGCCAGCGCAATCGCCGCGATAACAACGCCCCGAGCCCCGACCGTGCTAGGCATCACCCCTGCCCGCAGCTGTGAAACTGCTCCACACCGTCGACGCCGGCGCGCCGTAGTCCGGAAGCTCACGGACGTCGATCCGCTCCACCCACTTGACCCACTCGAACCCTCGTGAGTAGGGCGCCACGAGGCGTACAGGTGCGCCGTGTTCGTGGCTCAGAGGCTGATCGGCGACGCGGGTCGCCAACAACAGCTGGTCGGCGTCGTCGAGAGCGAAGCTCCACCGGTACCCGGTCCGCGAGACGATCGACACGTGACCGGCGCTGCGCAGTACTCCGGCTTTTTGCAGCAGCCGGCCGAGCCCCATTCCGCTCCACCGTTGCGTGGAGTAGAAACCGCCGGTGCAGTCGAGCGTGGCAGTCAGCTCGTCGTCGGACGTGAGCTCATCGAGGGCCAGCACGAGCCTGTGCGCAACCAGGCCTCCGACCTGGAGGCGATAGTCATCGAGCGCGATCGGCTGGGGGTTGTCGGCCACCCACGACGTCGACGGAAATCCGTTGCCAGCGAACGAGTCCGCCTCGTATGACCCCGTGAACCGGCGGTGCGCGCCCGGAAGGCCGAGGAGCCGCTCGACCGGCCGTTGCCCGCGGGCGGCGAGGAAGCCACCGGCGCCGATCACGACGCCGGTCAGAAACTGGCGGCGGTGAACGACATCGCGAGTCCGCATAGGCTTGGCGCGGAACACCATGTGGCAGACGATGGCCGCGGCCAGCACGACACCGAGGACGTCGTGCCACGCCAGCAGGCTGTAGCCCGCCGGCCGCGGGGTCACCCCGTCGGCCCACATAAGGCCGGAGCCGAGCGCGGCGACGACGAGCCCTGTCCCGAGGACGCCGGCGAGCGTCCTCCGATCCCACCGCTCGGGACGGCGCAGCCGCGGCCAGACGCGGCGCAGCTTGAACACGAGCAGGAGGACGATCGCGAACCCGGCGCCGTCGTGAGCGACGAACACCCACGCGTCCCCCGAGCCGCCCGCGAACAACGTCAACGCGCCGGTCACGATCAACAACGCCACCAGCGCCGCGAGACCCCAATCGGTACCGCGCGCGGTCAAGTGACCCAGTGTAGGACTCGCCGAACGGCGCTCAGAGACGCACTGCGAGCAGCCCGGCGGCGAGCAGGATCAGGGCGATCCACAACATCGAGAGGGCGCCCTCGAGTGGCTCGGAGATCCGTTCCTTGGTCAACTCCACCACGCGGCCGTCGGTCAACCGCTGCTCGCCGACGACGGATGTCGTCCGTCGCCGGAGCTCGCGGGCCGGCGTGCTCAGTCGCCGCTGCGCGACGCTGACCAGGCAGCACGCGGCGGCCACGAGCACCCCCGCCGGTCGGACCGTCAGCGCGTTGACGAAGTAGCCGGTGAACGCCGGAAACCCGCCCCAGGCCAGCGCGAAGCACGTGTCGTTGTGAAAGCGCCCGCCCGCGAGCTCGAGGTTATACGCCGGGACCAGTAACCCGCCGGCGATCACCAGCGGCGCCAGCAGTGGTGAGACGACGAACATCCCGACGACGCCGATTGCCACCGCACCGGCCAGCGATACGGCCGCCAGCACGATCAGCGTCCGGCGGGTCAGTGCGGTCTTCAGCGGCCGCCCATTGAGCTCGTCCAGCGCGTGGGCGCTGATCCCGACGGCAAGCAGGAATGCTGCCAGCGCGGCGACGAGCCGGATGGGATAGATCTTCGCCGCCGCGGCCGCACCGAGCGCGACGTAGCTCAGATGCCATGCCGTGTAGGGAGGGTGCAGAAGCGTTATCAGGTCCCGCCAGCCGCCCGGCCGCAGCGCGTAAAACGCCGGCCGGTCCAGTTCACGGGGTGCGGTCGCCATCCCTGACCCCCGACATCACGATGCCTGCGCCGAAGCTCATCCGACGGATCCTCACGTCGCCGATGCCGGCGCGGTTCCAGAGGAGGGCGAGGTCGGGTTCGCCGCGCTGAAACTCCTCGATGTTGGGCCCGAGGAACCGGCCCACGTCGACCCACGCCGGGGACACGATGCGACCCAGCAGCGGCAGGCCAACCCGTGTGTGGACCCGCCACAGCGCGCGTGGGAGCGCCTTCTGCGGAACCCCGAACTCGACCATCCCGATCCGGCCGCCCGGCTTCAGCACGCGGGCCAGCTCGCGCATCGTCGCCAGGTGATCATCGACGTAGCGGAGCAGGTAGGTGAATGTGAGCGCGTCGAATGCCGCGTCGCCGAACGGCAGTCGCTCTGCCTCGCCGCTCACGAACTGCACCCGATCCGCCAGGGCGGGTTCGGCGGCCAGCCGCGACCGGGCGCCGGCAAGCATCTGCTCGCTCTGGTCGAGGCCGACCACCTCGCTCCGTCCGCGCCGGACGAGCTCGAAAGCGACGAGGCCGGTCCCGGTGGCGACATCCAGCACGCGCTCACCAGGCTGCGGATCGATCGCGTCGACGAGGGCCCGACGCCAGCGTGGATCCTGGCCGAAGCTGAGGATCGATCCCATCCGCTCGTAGTGGGCCGGCAAGCCCTCGAACAACTCGACGGCGTGACGCTTGCGCGGGGACGTCGAGCTGTTGATAGAGAGCCGACAAGAGTTCCTCAAGCCTACGCCCTCAGCCCGATGCACGCGATCAACGATCGGCAGTGGGGCCTCGCTCGCGTCAGCAACCGCCAGGTCAGTCTCTCGCCACCGGGCGACGGTGCCGCGCAGCCGCACGTAAGCAATTGCGCCGGGCAGCGTCGGGAGCCAGAACGAAATCAAACGGTAGGCGAGGACGCCGAGCACGGCGAGGCTCGCGGGGGTCCCAAACGCGATCAGCGCGCCGATCGTGCCACCCTCGACGCCGCCCACGCCACCTGGGAGCGGGATCACGTTGGCCAGCTGCCCGATGAAGTAGGCCATAACGATCGCTGCCGCCGGCGGCGGGTTCCCGAAGGCGTGTAACGACGCCCACAACGCTGCGATGTCGAACGCCCAGTAGAGGACCCCCCCGAGCATCCCGAGCTCCCGGTCCCGGATCAGGTCGAGCACGATCGAGGTCGCGTCGCGGACTGCCTGTGGTGCCGTGGCGAGCCGCGAGACGAACCGAGTACCCGGATGGTTCGAGTCCCGCCAGGCGACGATCCGCCGCTCGAGGCCGGCCGGGAAGGCTCGTAGCGAGATCGTGACCGCGATCACGCCGGCCGCGAACGCCGCGGGCACGACGGTGAGCGTCCATGGCGCCACCCCCGCGAGCACGCCCGCGCGCAGACCGACACCCGCCAGCAACAAGGCTCCGGCGAAGACCGAGTAGAGCAGCAGCTCGAACGCAATCATCCGCCGTGCGATCGTCGGCGGCCGCAACCCGGCCGCGTTCAGCGCCCATACCGTCAGCGCCACGCCACCAGCGCCCGCCGCGGCGAACAACTTGCTCGCGACCGTACCCGCCAGCGTTATCTGCGCGCTCTCGCGCCAGCCGACGCGGGTTCCCTGGCAGGAGAACACGGTCCGGAACAGCAGCGCGTAACCGGTCAGCGACAGGATCTCGACGAGCACCGCGAGCCCGATCCACGCCGGTTCGGCGTCCTTCAGCCGATGCAATGTCCCTCTCAGGCCGCTGACCTCGGGGAGCACGAAGTAGACAAAGCCGATGATCGAGGCGATGAGGACGGCGATTGCGATCGCCCGCTTGTGCCGCGCGAAAAAGCCCGCGCCGCGCCGCGTACCGCGGCCCGCGCCGTGGCGCGATGACGGGACCGAGGCCGTGGACACGGCTACGTCCCCTGCGGTCCGCTTTCAAGCGATTAAGTGCTCTCTCATTACTGATCGGCTCACCGTGTTCGGCAAATTCTGAAACACGAACTGCGCGCGGCGGGCGGCACGCTATGCCGCTGTGACCGCCTCCTCGCCGCGGAAGTTGCGCACGGCCGGCACGGCCAGGACGGCCAGCAACAGGACCACGAACAACCCCCCGGCCAGGTACAGCGTCGTCGACAGGCCGATCGCATCGGCGATCGGCCCGCTGATCGCCTGGCCGGCCGGCAGCATCCCCACCGTGCCGAGGTAATCCCACGAGCTCACGCGCGAGAGCTCGTTTGCGGGCACATCGCGCTGGAGCGCCGTGTACCACATCGTGTTGAACAGCGTGCCCGACGCCCCGTCGACCAGAGCCGTGGCAACGATCAGAGGCAGCGGGGCGTGTGCGGCGAGCAGCATGAATAGCGCCGGCCCGGCGATCAGAAACGCGATGAAAGCGACCCGGAGCGGGTACCGCGGGCGCCAGCGGAGGCCGAGCAGGCCACCGGCCAGCGACCCGAGACCAAGCGCGGTGCTGATCGCGGCCCACGCTCCCGGACCGCCGAGCTCGGTCCGCGCGACCTGAGGGCCGAGCACGATTAGGGGGGCGTAGACGAAACCGATGAACAGCGTGAAGTAACCGACCGTGACCCACAGCCACGTACGCGACCGGAACGCCTCCCAGCCGGCCCGCAGCTCGGCGAGCGTGCTGGACCGCGACGCGACGATCACCGGCTTAACACGCATGAGGGCCAGGAAAATCGCGCTCGCGACGAACGTCCCCGCGTCTATCGCAAGGCCCCAGCCGGAGCCGATCGTCGCCACGATCACGCCGGCGAACGCCGGTCCGAGCACGGCCGCAACGTTGCCGCTCAGCGCCATCAGCGCATTCGCCTGCTGGAGGTCGCCGGAATCGATCGTCTGGGGAACGACGGCGGTCGACGCCGGGCCGAAGAACGCCTCGGCTGCGCCGTATACGGCCTGCAACGCGGCGAGCTGCCATATGTGGGCTTGGCCCTGCAGCAGCAGTAACGCGCTGACGCCCTGCGCCACGGCCCGAACCGCATCCGAGGCCAGCATCACGCGCTGACGGGGCAGCCGGTCGGCCCACACCCCGCCGAGGAGGACGAACGCGATCAGCGGCACGGTCTGCGCGGCAAGGACGAGTCCGAGATCCGTGACCGAGCCGGTCAGGTCCAGAACCGCGAACGCGAGCGCGACCGGAACCAGCCTGTCCCCAAGCGACGAGATCGCCTGCCCGAGGAACAGCAGCCGGAAGTTCCTACGCCGGAGGGCTCCGCGCCGCACGCACGAAGCCTAGGAGACCGTCCGTCGCCCCCTACGCCCGCCCGTCCGCCGACCGCCTACCTACCGGCCAGGGCGTGCATCCGGACGGCGGTGCCCTCGGCCAGCGGCCGCAGCTCGACGAGGTCGCAGAGCTGGTTGATCAGCCAGAGCCCACGACCCGAGGTCCAGTCCGGAGACGGAAAGCGCCGGCCCGCGAGCGGATCGGCGAGCCTACCGTGGTCGGTGACCTCGCACACGATCCCGGCCGGCTCGCGCCAGATGCGGAGCTCGGCTGGGGGCGCGCCGTGGAGGACCGCGTTGGTGGCCGCCTCGTCGACCGCGAGCACGAGATCGAGGACGGCGGAGCTGGACAGGCCGGCGTCGCGGCCGCACGCCTCGGTGATCTGGCGAACCGCCGCCAGATCCTTGCTCAGAGCGACCGTGGCGAGCGTCGTTCCGGGCTCGGGCAGCGACCACTCGGACGCGAGCCATATGTCGAGCGGATCCGCGTACCGAGCGCTCGCGCGACGGTCCGCTCCGCGGATCAGGTGCGGGTGGGTCCGCTCGGCGTCCAGGAGCATGCTCGGGCCGAGCCCGGTCACGTCGTACGGGCACAGGATCGAGGCGTCGACGTCTGCGAACGCGATGTTGATCAGCGCCTCGTGCCGGGTCGCCTCGACGACCTCTGACTCGCTCCGCTCGGGCCAGATCGGCTCGCCGATGAACCGGCAGCGGGACTCTTCCTGCAGGTCGGTCCAGTTGCGGACCTTGGGGATGATCCGGGCCGGATTGCGCCCGAGCTCGCGCATGTCGAGGAACCGGACCCGATCCGCCGTGTCACCGAGCGCCTCACGCAACGGCTCGATCTTCTCACCCGGGATCGCGACCATCAGCGCCTCGCCCACGGCATCGCCGGCTTGCAGGAACTCTCCGGCGCCGGCCAGAAACTCATCGAGGTCGCCGTAGAGGAGCGCCACGTGCTCCAGGCCACAGGCTTCGGAGCCCTGATGGCGTCTCTTGGCCCGGCAGCAACTTCAGCCCCGACCGCGCGACGCTGACGGCATCACCGCTCTCGCGCATCGAGCAGCGAGTTACCCATAAGGCGTCGGGCTCAAGCAATTCTTTGGCGCCGGGCCGCCAGAAAAAAATTGGGGTGTGCCGGCGGGCGGGCGCGCCAGGCGAGGCTGCCCACTCGGGGAACGCGCCAGCACGCCCCACTCACAGGCTCGGTTCGCGCGCCCCGCCGCTCAAATAATCTGGAGGAAACCTAGACGTCTGACCGAAACCCGTACGCTTACGCGCCGCGATGAGGATTGTTATGCGCTCGCTTGCGCTCGCGTGTGTTTCGGCACTGACTCCTCTAGCGCTGTGCGCTGGCGCCCAGGCTTCGCCGGCGGCGATCGCAACGCCGAAGCTGCCGCTCGGCCACTCCGGACGCTGGATCACCGACGCGTGGGGGCGGGTGGTCATCGTCCACGGCGTCAACATGGTCTACAAGATCGCGCCCTACTACCCGTCCGCGACCGGCTTTGGTGACGACGACGCGGCGTTCCTCGCCGCGGTTGGGTTCAACGCCGTTCGGGTCGGCGTGATCTGGAAGGCGGTGGAGCCCAAGCCCGGCGTTTACGACGATGCCTACCTGAATCAGATCGCCGCGACCGTCAAGACGCTGGCCCGCCACGGGATCGTCTCGTTGCTCGACTTCCATCAGGACATGTACAACGAGCTCTTCCAGGGCGAGGGCGCTCCGGACTGGGCCGTCGAGGACGACGGGTTGCCACCAGCTCCGCAGACCGGGTTCCCCGGCGACTACCTGGACATGCCCGCGCTTCAGCACGCATTCGACCACTTCTGGGCCAACAGCCCCGGTCCCGGCGGTGTCGGTCTCGAGGACCGCTACGGCGCCGCGTGGCGTCACGTCGCGCACCGGTTCCGCGGCGATCGTTCGGTGCTGGGCTACGAGCTGTTCAACGAGCCGTTCCCGGGGACGGCATACGCCACCTGCCTGGCGCCAGACGGCTGCCCCGCGTTCGACGCCACGCTGACCGCGTTCAACCGCAAGGTTGCCGCCGCGATCCGCACGGCCGACCGCAGAACGCTCGTGTGGTACGAGCCGAACGTGCTCTTCGACTTCGGCGAGCCCACCGACGTCGGCGCCCTCGAGGATCCGCGAGCCGGGTTCTCGTGGCACGACTACTGCCTGACCGGCAGCTGCTCCACGTTCGGGAAGGTCATGGCCAACGCCGCCGAACACGTCGCACAGACTCGCGAGGCGACGATGATGACGGAGTTCGGGGCCACCAACGACACGGCCACCCTCGAAACGGTGGTACGCCTCGCCGACCAGAACATGGTCCCGTGGCTCGAGTGGGCCTACTGCGGCTGCAACGACCCGACGACATCTGGCCCCGGCGACGAGCAGGCGATCGTCCGCGACCCCTCCAAGCCACCGACCGGCGCCAATGTCGTGACGGCGACGCTGCGGGCGCTCGCCGAGCCATATCCCCAGCTGATCTCGGGGACGCCGCTGTCGTGGGGGTTCGATCCTTCCTCGCGCGTCTTCAGGTTCCATTACGGGACCGCTCGCGCCAGCGACCACGGCAGATTCAGGACCGGCGCGCGGACCGCGATCGCGACGCCCGCGCTCGTCTACGGCGGCCACTACGCGGTCCGCGTCAAGGGCGGGGCAATCGTCTCCAGGCGCGGGACGCCAGTGCTCGAGATTGCCGCGTGCCGGCGTGCCCGGACAATCACCGTGACCGTCAGCGCGTCGGGCCGCAGCCACGAGAGCTGCCGGGCACCCCGGGTGGGCCGACTCAGGGCGCGCTGATCCGCTCGAGGGGCTGCGGCTCAAGCTCGAGCGGCTCTCCGAAGCTGATCCGCAGCAGCGCGCCGCCGCTGGGGGCGTTGCCTGCCTCGACGAACCCGCCGTGTGCCTCGGCGGCCTGGCGCACGATCGCCAGACCGAGCCCGGACCCGGGCTTCGAGCGAGCGTCCTTGGCACGGTGGAAGCGATCGAACACGAACGGCAGGTCATCCTCGTGAAAGCCCGGACCGTGGTCGCGGACCGTCAGGGTCCCGCCGCGCAGTTCGACCTCGACGACGCCGCCGGGGGGACTCCACTTGGCGGCGTTGTCGAGGAGGTTCGCGACGGCCCGGGCGATCCGATCCGCCTCGCCCCTCACCAGCGTGGGCTCGAGCTTGCAGTCGATCGTCAGCCCCGGTGCCCGGCGACGCGCTCGCTCGGCGGCTTCGGCCACGATCTCATCGACCCGGACATCGCCGGGGGGCCCCTCGGCCTTCGTCCCCCGTGCGAGCTCGACGACGTCGCTGACGAGTGCCGTGAGCTCGTCGAGTTCCTCGATCATGTCCGCGCGAAGCGCCTGCCGGTCCTCGGGCGAGAGCAGCGCTTCGTCGCGCAGCAGCTGGACATTTGCCCGGATCGACGCGATCGGCGTGCGCAGCTCGTGTGACGCATCCGCGACCAGGTTGCGCTGCGACTCCACGGAGCGTTCGAGCGCGTCGAGCGTCGAGTTGAACGTCTGCGCCAGCCGGGCAAGCTCGTCGTCGCCGACGACCTCGAGGCGCTCGTGTTCCAGAGGCTCGTTGTGGGCTGCGATCGACTCGGTCTGGCGGGTGAAGCGGGCGATCGGCGCGAGCGCCGTGCGGGCGACCAGGATCCCGAGCAGCGCCGCCAGCGCGATCCCGCCGGCCGCGATCAGGACGAGCAGCAGCAACTGGCTGGAGAGGGCGTTGTTGACGTCGGTCAGCGGCAGCGCCACCGCCAGCGCCCCATCGTCGCCAAGGCCGGTCACGAGCGCCCTGATGCGGGTGCCATTGGCGCTGAGGTCCGTGTAGTACTCGCCCCGCCCGGACGCCGCGAACTTCTTCATCTGTGCGTCGACCGGGATCTCGCCGCGCTGACCGGAGGGGTTGTAAGTCGCGCCGTCCCGATAGATCAGCGTGACGATCCCGCGCGGACCACCGAACGCGGGACCCGTCCGCTGGTCGATGCCCAGACCCTCGTCTCGGACACCTGCCGGCTCCCCAAAGCCGTTCTGGCCAGGTGGGCCGCCACCGCCGCCCGGTTCGCCCCCCGGCCGGGGCCCTCCGAGCACCTGCTTGCGCAGGGCCTGCAGCGACTGGTCGACCTGCCCGCGCAGTTCGGAGCGCATCCCCGCGTACGCCGATATCGCGACCGCGAGCACCGCGATCGCGACGGCGCCTCCGGCGGCCACTCCCATCCGCGCCCGCAGGCTCATGCCACGGCCGGCTCGGGTTCGCGGAGCGCGTAGCCGACGCCACGGACGGTGTGGATCACCGACTCCGCGCCTGCCTCCTCGAGCTTGCGGCGCAGGTAGCCGATGTAGACGCGCAGGGCGTTAGACGTGGGCCCGAAGTCATAGCCCCATACCCGGTCGTAGATCAGGCTATGAGGAAGGACCCGGCGCGGGTTCAGCATCAACAGCTCGAGCAACTGGTACTCGGTCCGGGTCAGCTCCACAAACCGATCGCCGACGATCACTCCGTGCCGGGCCGGGTCGAGCCGCAGCTCGGCGAACGACAGACCGCCGTCGGGCGACGCGTCACCGCCGGCGCGACGCAGCAGAGCCCGCAGCCGCGCCTTCAGCTCGTCGATGTCGAACGGCTTGACCAGGTAGTCGTCGGCGCCGGCGTCGAGACCGTCGATGCGGTCCGAGACGGCGTCACGGGCGGTCAGCATCAGCACCGGGACACGGTTGCCCTCGCGGCGCAGCAGCCGGCACACCTCGAGCCCGTCGATGTCCGGAAGCCCGATGTCCAATACGACGGCGTCCGGCACGGCGGCGGCGACCTCGGCTAACGCGCCGGCACCGCTCTCGGCGAGCCGGACGTCGTAGCCGGCGAGCATCAGCGCCCTGCGCAGCACATCCCGCAGCGCCCGATCGTCGTCGACGACAAGCAGTCTCATACCTCTGATTGTGGCTGCTGTGCCGAAACTTCGCGAGCAGTTCCTACGTTGCCCTTAGGTGGCCAACACGAGGTCGACGAGGGCGTTTTCGACAGACCTGCGGCGAGGACCGCGCATCCGACCACGGTCGCGAGGATGTACAGGTAGTTGGCCGGCCCCATCCCCAGGTATGCCGGGGAGCGGTCGAGCACGACGAACGACACGGCCACACCAGCGAGGCCGGCGAGCGGGACCTTGCGCCCGGCGACCGCGTCGTAGGC
Source organism: uncultured Solirubrobacterales bacterium (assembly GCA_963773165.1). Classification (GTDB taxonomy): domain Bacteria; phylum Actinomycetota; class Thermoleophilia; order Solirubrobacterales; family Solirubrobacteraceae; genus Palsa-465. Next base: position 51,639 of record CAVZAK010000032.1, on the reverse strand, counting down.
GAGCAGGATCAGGAGTAGCGGGAAGTGGTAGTAGGCCATCGACCCGGGATCGAGGGCGCATCGGCAGACGAGCGCGATCGCGGTCGCCAGGAGCATCTGCTCGATACTGGGGCGGCGGTCCGCGCGCCACCATACGAACAGCGGGATCGCGACCCCCAGCAGCGTGATCAGCGGCCGGGCCAGAGTCGACTCGACGCTCAGCAACTGGTGGGCGTCGAACGTGCGCGCGTCGCCGAAGATGTTCGTGACGGTCACCGTCCCCGTCGGCGATAACGGATACAGCCACGTGTAGAGCGTCACCACCGGCTGCGGGTGAGAGACGTAGCGCAGTGCGTGGCGGAACGCCGCGAGGTTGACCACCACCATCGGCAGCCACGCCAGTGCCGCCACCGCGCCGCTGGTCAGGAGCGCACGGATCCGGTCGCGCTCGAGCAGCAGGATCGCGGGGGCGAGGAGGAGAACGGCCCACTGTTTGCTGGCGATCGCCAGTCCGGCCAGCACGGCGCTGAGCAGGCCGCGACCCTCGGTCGCGGCCAGGATCGCGGCGATCGCCAGGCTCGCGGTCAATAGTTCCTCCGGGTGGCCCCAGTACAGCGCGTCGCTGACGAGCGGGTTGACGAGTGCGAGAACGACGATCAGCGCCATCGCGAGGCGTCCCGCTCCATGGCGGCGGGCGATCACGGCAATCCACAGCGCCACTCCGGCGACCGCGAGCAGGCACGGCACGCAGCCCCAGCGGTACAGCCCGACCCCCCCGTCGTGCAGGGCCGCGGCGACCGCCACGAACGGGGCGCGCAGATACAGCGAGAGCGGACCCATCGCCGGCTGGTGGGCGAAGAAGCCGCCGATGTGGCCGTGCGCAATCGCCGTCAGCGCCGGCCCGGCGTCGGTCGAGTAGTCCCAGAAGATTCCTGGCCTCGAGGCGATCACGGCGGCAAGGATCAGAGCCCCCGCACCCAGGACCCGAGCGTACGTCCTCTCGCTCATGCCGATTTCATCGGCGGCCGCCGTGCGGCGCTTGAAGTCCTGCGCTATTCCTCCACGCCGCCGGAGTGAGCCGCGCTGGAGCGCTCGCGCAGAACCGTACCGAGGATGCCGTTCACGAACGCCGGCGCCTGGGCCCCACAGAACCGCTTGGCGAGCTCGACCGCCTCGTTGATCGCTCCCTCTGGCGGGATGGCCTGATCTCCCGGCACCTCGTCCGGATACAGCAGCTCGACCAGGCCGACCCTCAGGATCGAGCGCTCGAGCGGCGCGATCCGGTCCAGGGACCAGCCCTTGGCGTGCTCGCGGACGAGCTCGTCGAGCTCGGGCTGATGGGCACGGACGAGCCCCGCCAGCGCGCGCGTGAACTCGTGCGTGTCGCGAGGGAACGTCTCCTCCAGCGGGCGGCTCAGGAGGTCGCTCTGGTACAGGGCGAACACCGCGGCGCGGCGCTGCTCGCTCCTACGCAACGAGGCTCACGCCTCTGCCCGTGTCACGCACGCGACACGTATTCGCCAGAACGCGTGTCGACCCGGACGACGTCGCCGATATTGATGAACAGCGGAACCTGGATCCGCGCGCCGGTCTCGAGCACCGCCGGTTTGTTGCCGCCGCCCGAGGCCGTGTCGCCGCGAACTCCTGGCTCCGTCTCCGAGACCGTCAGGTCGATCGCGCTCGGCAGCTGGATGTCCGCGGGCTCGTCGTCGATGTAGAGGACGTCAGCCTCATCGGACTCGCGCAGCCAGCGGAGCGCTTCGGCAAGCGCGCTCTCCGGGATTGTCAGCTGCTCGTAGCTCTCGCTGTCCATGAAGTGGGCGTCTGCTCCATCGCGGTACAGGAACTGCATCTTCCGCACCTCGGTGCGCACCGGCCGGAACTTCTCGCCGGCGCGAAAGGTCCGGTCGATCACGGCGCCGTCGCTGGCGCGGCGAAGCCTCGTCCGTACGAACGCCCCGCCCTTGCCTGGCTTGACATGCTGGAACTCGAGGATCTTGAAGATCGTCCCGTCGACGTCGATGTGAGATCCGTTGCGAAATTGATTTGTGGAGATCATGCGACGGGCCAGTGTAGAGAGCGTCGGAACTCAGTCGGTGACGATCAGTTCCTTGGTCACCGACGTGAGGATCTCGCACGCTTCGGCCGTGACCACGGTCAAGTCCTCGATCCTGATCCCGAACTGCCCGGCCAGGTAAACCCCTGGCTCGACCGTGACGACGTTTCCGGCCACCAGCTCGCCCTCGGCACGCTGCGACAGGCGCGGCTCCTCGTGGATGTCGAGCCCGACGCCGTGCCCCAGACCGTGACCGAACTGCGCGCCGTAACCGCCGGCGTCGATCACGTCCCGGGCTGCGCCGTCCACGTCGCGGACATCAGCTCCTGCCCTGACCGACCCAAGGCCGGCCAGCTGAGCCTCGAGCACCAGGTCATAGACGGCCCGGGCATCGCCGTTCGGGTTGCCCGCGGAGACCGTCCGCGTGCAGTCCGAGTGGTATCCGGCGACGACCGCACCCCAGTCGATCACGACCATCTCCCCCGCGCCGATCAGCACGTCCCGAGGCTGGGCGTGTGGCAGCGCTCCGTGGGGGCCGGCGGCCACGATCGGGTCGAAGCTGGGACCACTCGCCCCGCGCCCCCGCATCTCCCACTCCAGCGCGAGCGCCACCTCCCGCTCGGTGCGCCCGACGAGTCCGTCCCCGATGACGCTCTGGAAGGCCTCGTCGGCGGCGGCCGCCGCCGCCCTTATGGCCTCGATTTCGGCCGGGTCCTTGACGGCGCGCAGCCGCTCCACAATCGAGCCGGCGGCGAGGAGCTCGACCGCATCCGGCAGCCGCGAGCGCAGCTCACCGTGCTGGCGCACCGACAGGGCGGCGTCCTCGAACCCGAGGCGCACGGCGCCGTCCGGAAGCTCCTCAACGGCGGTGTCAAGCAGCTCCCGGGGCGCGAGTCGGCGCTCGTAGGACGGGTCCACCTCCTCGGCGGCCTGCTCCACGTACCGAAAGTCGGTCACGAACGTCCGCGTCCGCGGTCCCACCAACGCGAGCCCGTTCGAGCCGGTGTAGCCGGTCAGGTAGCGGACGTTGACGAGATCGGTGACGAGGATCAGATCGAGGCCCTCCTCGGTCAACAGCTGGTTCAGGCGATCAGCGCGATCCATCACGGTGAGAGCTCTTGTTTTAACCGGACGAGCGCGTCCCGGTAGCCCGCGGGGCCCTTGCCGGCGACGCGATCGATGCACAACTCGCGGATGACCGAATGGCGGCGCCACGGCTCGCGGTTGTCGACGTCGGACAGATGGACCTCGACGGCCGGGAGGCCGGTCAACTCGAGCGCATCGCGGATCCCGTAGGAGTAATGGGTCCAGGCGCCGGGATTGATGACGATTCCGTCGGCGAGGCCCTCGAGGCGGTGGAGGTGCTCGACAAACTCGCCCTCGTGGTTGGTCTGAAAGAACCGCGTCTGGAGCCCAAGTTCGGCCGCGGTGTTGGAGATCTGGCGCTCGAGCTCGCCAAACGTCAGCTCGCCGTAGTGGCGCTGGTCGCGGCGACCGAGCTGGTCTAGGTTCACGCCGTGCATCACTTCGATCCGCCTGTGAATGCTAGGTGCCGGGGCGTCTTCGGTCACGGTCCGCGCAACTCTCGCACGGCGGCGATCAGCTCGCGCGGCGGAACCGCACAGCCGGTGCGCGCGGCTCCGGGCCCGTCGAGCAGCACGAACGGCACCGGCCCTTCGCCCACTCGCTTCTTGTCGCGCGCGGTGGCCATCACGACCGCGTCGGGATCAGTTCCGTCGAGCCGGGTCGGGAGCCCGCGGTCGACCAGCAGGACCCGCACCTCCTCGCGAAGCGCGTCCTGGCCCGACAGCCTCAGCGCGGCCAGCAGCCCCAAACCGACCGCCTCGCCGTGGCGGTAACGGGCGTAGCCCGTCGCCGTCTCGATCGCATGGCCAACCGTGTGTCCGAGGTTCAGGGCCTGACGAGCGCCGCCATCACGCTCGTCTTGGGCGACGATCCGCAGCTTCGCCCGGACACACGCCGCGATCATCTCCGGGGCGGCGGGGTCGGCGCCTGAACGGATCCGCTCCCATAGCTCGCCGCCGGCGATCAAAGCGGTCTTGACGACCTCCGGGTAGCCAGCGGCGAGCTCGGCCGGGGGCAGCGTTTCGAGCGCCTTCGTGTCAGCGATCACCGCGGAGGGCTGGTGGTAGACGCCCACGTAATTCTTGGCCTCGGCCAGATCGACGCCGGTCTTTCCTCCGTAGGCGGAATCGACCTGCGCCACCAGCGTGGTGGGCAGCTGGACGTAGCGCACTCCTCGCTGGTAGGTGGCGGCGCAGAAGCCGGCTAGGTCCCCTACCACGCCGCCGCCGAGGGCGAGCACGAGATCCCGCCGCGTCATCCCCGCTCGCGCCAGCTCGGTCCAGACGATCTCCGCGTGCGCCACCGTCTTGGACTGCTCCCCCGGCATGATCATCACCCGGCCGTACAGCGGCTCGAACCGGTCGGCATACAGCCGGGCAACGTGCCCGTCGCTGACCAGAAACCTGCGCCCGTCGACCTTCGCCGGCCAGAAGCCGTCCTCGCCGAGGAGTCCAGCGCCGATGTAAGCCGGGTAATCGGCGGAGTCGCTGGTTGCCCACAGCATTTTCGCCCGCGCCGGCAGTCCCTCGAGCGCCTCGAGCACGAGCGGCATCTGCTGGGAGCGGCGCGCCGGGATCGTGACGTCAGCCAGCGAGGCGTAGATCGGCTCGCGCGCGGCGTAGAGCCGCTCGAACTCCCGACGGTCGCGCGCCAGTGGCCGGCCACTGCCGTGCGACCGCGCCCATGCCACGTTGAGCTCGATGTCGATCCACACGACGAGGTGCTCACGGAGCGCGTCGCGCACGACCTGGGAGCCGATGGCGCCGCCCCCCAGCGCCAGCACGGGAGCGTCGCGGCGGTCGAGCAACTCGAGCGTGACCTGCTCCTCGATCGCGCGGAACGCGGCCTCGCCGTCCTCGACGAACACCCGTTCGACCGACTTCCCGAGGCGCTCCTCGATCGCGCCGTCCACATCCACCGAAGCCGTGCCGAGGACCTCCGCCGCACTCGCCGCGGCGGTCGTCTTCCCAGCCCCCATGAACCCGATGCAGACGATCGAGCGCCCGGCGGGACCGGAGATCGGGAGCGTCAGACCCCCTTCCACCCGATCCGTTCCTCGTATGCCAGCAGCGCGAGCTTGACGTCGTTGATGTGGTCGCCGCCGAACTTCCGCCGGTAGCCATCGGCGAGCACGAACGCCACCATCGCCTCGCCGACGACGCCGGCCGCCGGAACCGTGCACGAGTCTGTCCGCTCGCGCAGCGCCTCGGCGGCCTCGTGAGTCGAGATGTCGACCGACCGCAGCGGCTTCGTCAGCGTTGGCAGCGGCTTCATCGAGCCGCGCACGACCAGCGGCGCACCGGTCGTCATCCCGCCTTCGACCCCGCCGGCCCGGTTCGTCTCGCGGAAGTAGCCGCGCTCCTCGTCGTGGAAGATCTCATCGTGAGCCTGGGAGCCCGGCAGCCCCGCGACCTCATACCCATCCCCAACCGCCACCGCCTTGATCGCCTGGATCGAGAGCAGCGCCTGGCCGAGCCGGCCGTCGAGTCGCTCCTCCCAGGAGACGTGCGAGCCCACACCGGGCACGAGGCCGAACGCCCGGACCTCGAACACGCCTCCGAGCGACTCGTTCGCCTTGCGCAACCGATCGATCTCGGCGACCATGGCGGCGCCTGTCTCGGGATCCAGGCACCGGACCGGCGACTCGTCGACCTGCTCGAAGTCCCGCGGAGTCAGATCGTCGCGCCGGGGCGCGCTCACTCCCGTGATCTGGATCACGTGAGAGTAGATCGAGACGCCCAGCTCCCTGAGCAGCGCCTTGGCCACGGCGCCGCCGGCGACCCGTGCCGCCGTCTCGCGGGCGCTGGCGCGCTCGAGGATGTCCCTGACGTCGGTCAGCCCGTACTTCAGCGTGCCGACGAGGTCGGCGTGGCCCGGCCGGGGCAGGTGGACCTCCGCCACCGGCGCCTCGACCGGCCACGGATTCATCCGCTCCTCCCAGTTCGCGTAGTCGCGATTTTCGACCTGGAGGGCGACCGGTCCGCCGAGCGTCCGCCCGTGGCGCACGCCGCCGGTCACCTCGACCTGGTCGCGCTCGATCTTCATCCGCCCGCCGCGGCCGTGGCCGAGCTGCCGGCGAGCCAGGTCGCGGTTAATCGCGTCGCGGTCGAGCTCCAAGCCGGCGGGAAGGCCCTCGACGATGCAGGTCAGCCCCGGGCCATGGGACTCACCGGCCGTGATCAGTCGTAGCGCTGACATCGGCGCCCAAGATTACGGGCGCTCGTCGCTTTTGGCGCTCGTGCGCGTTCCAGAACCTGCACAGTGCGCCAATTCCAACCCCGGATACCCAGCCCTGGCGTGCTGTACACGAGGAGCACGCTTAACGCGCCGGGGCTTGGGTTTTTCGACGCGGATGGCGCGCTATACAGGTTTTTGGAGACGGTGGCGCGTGATCGCCTGCGGTCGGGCCCAGCCCGCTCCCTCCCCGCGGTGTTCGCCGGGCAAAGCCGGCGGGGTGCGGCTTAGTAGCGCCCGGCGGCGTCGATGGCGATCTGGCCGCCACCGGAGGAGACGAGCGCGAGCCTGACCGTCAGCGTCACGTGCTTGAGATGGCGGAGGCGCTTGACGACGTCCTTGCGCAGGTGCAGGCGGAGGTTGACCGTTCCGTCCTTGACACCCGTCAGGGTGCCCTTGCCGATCACGACCGTCCGCCCGTGCCCGGCCTTTATGTGCGCGCGCTTGGCGGTGCCTCGGGTGATCGAGACCGAGGCGATCCCGTTGGCAGCCCTGTTGGAGCTGACCCGGACGGCGATGCCGGAGCGAAGGACGGCCTTCAGACCTTGCGGCATCAGCTGCATGCGGACCTGGAGCCCGCCGGAGCCCGCCGGCTTGGTCGAGGGGCCGGGCAGGCCGGAGGCGCCGAGGACCTGGATCACCTCGCCGAGGCTGGCCTGATTGCCGCCGCGGTCGGTAACCGTCAGAGTGGTCGTGTAGTTGCCGGCCTTTGCGTAGGTGTGCTCGACGCTCGGACCGGTGCCGCCAGAACCGTCACCGAAGTTCCACTTGTAGTCGCCGTTGGGAATGTCGAGTGTGGAAGCGGTCGCCGACCCGTCGAGGTCAATCGTGTCGCCGAGGTTGATCGCGCTCGGCACAACGAAGGCCGGCTCAAGGACGTCGTTGGGGGCGCAACCGTTGTACGTATACGGGTCGCTGTCGACGACCGCGGCGTTGTTCGACTCCCGCTGGAGGAAGTACGGAGCTTCGCCACTGCTGCCGAACGTGAACGTATCGAGCCCCGAGCCCAGCGGCTGGCAGCTGTTCTGGTCGTCGGTCTCGAGACCGTCGAGCCCGAACCATCCGTTCAGATCCGGATTGACGATCGTCGCGATCTCGCTTTGGCTGAGAGGACTCGCGAGCCGCTGGCCTGCGCTCTTCTCAAGCTGGGCAGGCGTGGGGCTTTCGGGCAGCGGTGGTACGTCCGGCTCGTCACAGCTGGTGAACGCCGTCCACGGCTGGACCACGTAGTTCACCGGCTGATGGCTCACCGGGTCGATCGCCTCGGCGTGATAGGAGCAGAAGGACGCGGCCCCGGAGGGTGGCGTTATCCCTGAGTTGCCGGTCGAATTCAATTGGTCATCCGTACCGATCGTCTGAAGCCCCCCCTGACGGGTGAAGATCGAGCCGCCGGCATCTGCGACGTACACATACCAGCCGGTTACACCAGTGCTCGACGCGGGAGACGTGACCGTGATCGTCGAGTCGGAGCCCGTCGTGGTGATGGTCGACGAAGCGCTCGGCATGGTCTCCCCGCCCGTGGTCTCGTACGTGATCTCCACGTGGTAGGTCCCCGCGGGAACCGTTCCCACGGGAGGGCTCCCGGCAGCGGCGGCGGTGGTCACCGTCGGCGGCGGCGGGGCAAGCCGACCGTTCACCGAGCACAAGGTACCGGCGGAATCGAGGCAGACCACCACGCCAGGCGGTGTCAGCACCGTCACCAACGGGGTGTGCCCGGGCTTGGCGTACTTGATCAGGCCGTCATTGTCGACGATGCTCGTTACCTCGTGCTGAACGTCGGAGGCGGTCAGGCACAGGTTGTTCGGAATCGTTTTGGCGGTACCCCCACCAGCGGCTCCGCCCAACACGTTGTCTCCGTTGACAGGACAGTCGCTCGAGCTGGGCAGTGGGTTACCCGGTCCAGAACCCGTGATACTGCCAAACCGGCACTTCGCGGTCCCGTTGTCGTCGCAGCCCCCACCAAAAACTGAGCTGTTGGCCGCACGGTGCTGAACGCTCGAGCCATCCCAGTACTGAGTCGTGTCAGCATAGGGGCTGTCGAGCGAGCCGCTGTCAGCCGCCACGTCGCTGAGGAAGCTTTGCAAGTAGCTCTTGGTCGAAGACCAGTAAGTGTTCGGTGCCTGCCCTTCCCACGCCAGAGTGAACGTCTCGTTCGCGTGCATCACCGGGCCGCCATGCCAGCAGATCGGCTGTGCCGGGGCGCTCAGCGGCCACGAGCCGGCGCTGAGGATGTCCGGCTCAGTGCCGGCAGCCGGATCCGCGCATGACCCAGTCGACGTTGCGATTGGGACGCCCGCCGATCCCAGATAGCCAGCGGTGGTGCTCCCTGGTTCACGCGCGCTCGGCACCAGAGACACGCCGTACTCGTTGCCGCTTTCCTTCACGACGACAGCCTGCGCGCCGCCGGCCACGACAAGCGAGATGACGAACGTCACCGCGATTGCCAGGGTGGTCAGTGAACAACGGCGCATCAGTTACCTCCAACTGTGAGATTGCGCAGGTCGACGATTGCGCCGATGCTCGGCTTGTACTGGAAGAGTGAGAGCGCGGTCAGCGTGGAGTTCTTGTTCAGCAGTCGGCGACCGGCTGCGGACTCCGCGCGCCGCGCCTTGTCGGCGGCGGCCGCGGACGAGTGGTCAGCGGCGCTGATCTGCGTTACCGCGAACAGGGCGACGGAACTCACGCCGCTCGGCGTGCGCACCGAGATCCGCTCGGTCTGGCCGGGCGCCATCGACAGGATCTGGCAGTCGATCGGCCCAGGCGTGCAGCTGCCGGGGCCGGCGAGCACGGTCCCGGGCTCCACCGCGAAGAGCACGCGGTGGCCGCCCTTGAGGACGCCGAGCTCAACCAGGCGCTGCTGCTGCGCGCTCGGGAGCACGCTGAGGCGCTCGAGCGAGTTGGTCGTATCGACCCCGCCCGCCGAATTGGTCATCGCGACCGTGACGTTGTAAGACTGCTTGTCGGACAGGCCGCTGGGTGCGGGCTTAGGCTTGCCGCTCGGGATCGTGCCGTTCGACCCGGTGCCGCCACCCGTGGAGGTGCCCGTGCCGCCGGAGCCGCCGGTCGAGCCGCCGGTCGAGCCGCCGGTGGAGCCCGAGCCGCCCGTCGAGCCGCCGGTCGAGCCGCCGCCGGTGGTCGAGCCAGAGCCGCTGCCAGTCGAGCCGGTACCGCCGGTTGAACCACCGGTGGAAGACCCCGAGCCGCCGCCGGACGAACCCGACGTGCCACCGGCGGTGGTCGTCGTGTTCTTGACAATCTGCGTGAACGGGTCGCGAGACTTACCCGTGAGCTTGGTCGTGCCGACCGAGGTCGAGACGCTAACCGCCGGCAACGCCGTCGCCGGCGGAGCCGCCACCGGGACCTGGGCCTCGGGCGTGGGCGAGGACGAGCTCTTCGAGAGCAGCACCGGCACCGCGACAAGCGCGGCAACCAGAACCACGGCGATCGGCCAGAGCTTCTTCTCGCGGAAATCGTTGACTATGCCGTTGAGGAAGTTCTTCATCTCACGATTGGGGTAACGACGGCGGGTGCCGAGCTGGATGAGCCTGATGAGGGGGTTGCCACGGAGACCGACGATCCACTGGGGCCAGCGGTCGTGGCGCCGTCAAGGAGCCCCTGTGACTGCGGAATCAGGTAGGTGGTCGCGGAGATCGTGGCTGTGATCTGCGGGAACCCTGACTGAGATGCTTGGAAGCTGATCGCGTTGAGTGTCATCAGTCGGCCGCTAACCGCCACTGTGTTGTTGTTGGCGACGACGAACTGCTGCAGGCGATGGAAGAAGTTCGACAGGTGGAAGAAGTTGCCCTGGAAGGTGAACGTGAAGGGCTCGATCGGGAACCCAGCCTCGCCAACGGCCGCGCCGGGCGGCAGCGCCGCCGTCGCCGCCTGGCTGGCGGAGGACGATGTGGTCGGCGTCGTCGACGACGAGGACGAAGCCGGGTTGAGCGTGAGTCCGCGGAAATCGACCTTGGAACCGCTCGCCGCGTTCTGAAGCTGATAGACCAGCGACGGGACGTTGTCGTTGGTCGGCACCGCCTCGCCGAGCCGGGCGAGCGTCGTGTAGTTCCTGCCGAACGCGCTCTTCGCCGCCTCGTCGCCGGCCACCTGGGCCTGTACCGAGCTGAGCTCGCTCTGAGCGGTTGTCAGCTGAGCGCCGAGCTTCGACGCCTGCTGGCGCTTGGGCTGGATCACGAAGAACCACCCGCCGGCGAGGACCACGAGCAGCACGACGACGCCGAGGATGGTGCGGTCACGCTGGCTCACTGGGTCCCTCCTGTGGCAGTCGTGCTGGTGCCGTTGGGCGCGGGGGCTCCGGTCGTCGGATCCGCGCCCTGGAGTGGCTTGAAGAAGACCACCACGTCAAAGCTGGGGGTGTTGCCGCCGCAACCGCCGCCGCCGCTCGGGCTGCCGGTGCTGGCGTTGCTCTTGACCGAGTCGCTGAGCGTCACGCGTGTCACTCCGTTGATGACGCGAAGCCGCGACATCAGCTGTGCTACGTCATCCTGAGTCTTTGAGCAGCCGGTCAGCTCGATCGCCGGGACCGCTACGTCCGCCCGGAGCGCCGAGCCGGCGCCGCCGCCGCCGCTGACGGTGGCCTGAGGAGCGACGCTGCCGTTGAGCGTCTGGAGCGAAGTGTTGCTGGGAACGACCTTGGAGAGGTCGGCGAGGGCGGCGTGCCAGTCGAAACGGGTCGTCGCGATCTCGCGGACCGTCTTGGCGCGGGCCTCCGCTAGCTGAGCGAAGCGGACGTAGTTGGCCAGATGGGCCGCCTGCGCGTGCTCCTGCACGATCTGGGTCTGAACGCTCGCGATCTCCGACTTGCGCTTCGAGATCGTGTTGTTCGTCAGCACGTACAGCGTCATCAGACCGACGCCAACGGCCAACACGCCGAGCACGGCGTAGGCCGGGCCGAGTCTCAGCCCCGAGTTGAAGCCTGCGCGACGGTTGTCGCTGGGGATGAGGTTTACGGCCTTCATGCTGGAATCTCCTCAACGGCAAGCCCGGCAGCGACCGTGAGCTGGCCGGCGTCGACGCCGCCGAAGCCCCCCGGGCGTGCCTCGGCTACCAGGCCGACTTCGAGCGGAAGCCCGATCTCCTGTCCGAGCTGATCGGCGAAGCCCGGGATCGCCACCGCCGGCCCGGCGAGCACCGCCCGCTGGGTCGCCGTCGCGTCGGTCTGCGTGGCGTGGAAGTCGAGTGAGTTACGAACCTCATCGGCAATCCGCCGCACGCCGTCGCTGAGGACCTCGCGGGCCTCGAGCACGATTTCCCGCTCACCGTCGATCTCGTCGACGGGAGCCAGGAGTCCGACGTGGCGAAGCCAACCGTGAGCGTGCTCGATCGTCAGCTCGCGGCGCTCGGCGAGCTCGCTGGCGATCGCCTCGGTGCCGTGAGCGACAACGCGGGTGAAGACACAAGTGCTGCCGACGGCGACCGCGAGATTGGTAATACCGCCGACGCTGATGTAAAGCGTCGTGTCCGTTTCACCGGCGCGGTGCAGCGCGCGGATCATCGCGAACGCTGAGAGGTCGATCCCGTGGGGCCGCAGGCCGGCCTTGCGGGTTGCCTGGAGCAGCTGCTGGATCATGTCGCGGCGAGCGGCGACGACGATGACCCTGGTGCGAGTGCCCTCGGAGGTCTCGACGTCTCCGACGATGTGGTACTCGAGCACGGCCTGGTCGAGCGGCATCGGGATGTGATCCTGAGCTTGGAAGCGCACCGCCGACTCAATCTCCTTGGCGTCCTTCAGCGGCGGAAGGTCGAGCGTGCGCATGACGATGCGCTGATTAGCAACGCCGAGCCGCACCTTCTTTGAGAGCTTGTGGTCGGCGAACATCTTGCGGAGGATCTCGGCGAGGGTCTCGACATCGACTACCTCGCCGTCGCGGACGACGCCTGGAGGCAGCGGGGCGCTTGCAGCGCGCTCGACGCTCACCGCGCCCGGGCGTGACTCAACCGCAGCCACGTACCCAGGCTCGATGTCCAGTCCAACAACCCTCTTCCCCGAAACGAGTGCCATTCGGAGGAACTGATCGGCGCCTGGGCCAGAGAAGTTGAGTGGTGTCCAGGCGTGTCTGGACACATTGCTTTTCGAATGGGCGGAACTAACGCGGCCGAGCGCGATGCGCTCAGGCCACGAACCGCCACGTGGCGAACTGGACCGCGAAGAACACCAGTCCAATTGATGACACCAGCACCAGCCTGCGCGTCAGGCCGCGTTCTGCCGCCCACGCGCCGCCGGCCATAAAGAGAGGGAACAGGACCGCCGCGTAGCGGTCCAGGGCCCGCAGGGGATCACCTGATGTTGGGCTGGAGATCGTCACCAGCAGAGCGGCCGCTGCGTAGATGGCATATGCGGGCGAAAGCCGTTTGACGGTACCGGCGAGCGCGGCTGCGCAGACGACCAGCACCATAAGTTGAAGGACCGGCGAATGGTCAGGCGGCGAGGGGCGCCCCGAGAAGGTCGCGTGGAGCTGAGTCCAGGCGGCCGCAACGCCGTCGCGGACCCCGCCGAACGGTCCCGTCAGGTAGTGGCCCCAGAACACGTCCTGCGCCTGCATCGACGCCATCCAGCCGTACCCCTTCGCGGCGAGGAACGCGCTGTAGGAGACGACCCCGGCGGGTATCAGCAGCCCCCACAGGACCTTGCGGAAGTGGCGGCGCGCGGGAAGCACGACTCCCAGCGGCGTGGCCGACACGGCGCGCCTTCGCTGCTCGAAGAACAACAGCGCGAACGGGATTACGAGCAGGACGCCCGTAACCCGGGTCGCCGCGGCAAGGCCGCCCAGCAGTCCGGCGAGCCACCATCGCTCGCGCCGCGCGGCGAGGAACATTCCCGCTGACAGCGCTAGAAAAAGCGATTCGGTGTAGACGGCGGAAAAGAACACCGCCATCGGGGTGAACGCGAGCAGGAGGACAGCGGCTCCCGCCGCCTCAGTGCCCAGTTCGAGCTCGGTGAGCCTACGAACGATCTCCAACGCGGCCAACAGCGACCCCAACGACACCAACAGCCCAGCCAGCGGCAACGACCCGACGACCCAGCCAACGACGCGGATCAGCAACGGGTACAGGGGAAAGAACGCTGGAGCATGTGAATTCGAGTAGCCGCTGTGAGCGATCTGCACGTACCAGATCGAGTCCCACCGGATCGCCGGCGCCATCAGAACATTGCCGACCCGACCAAACGAGGCGCTGAGACTGTTCGGGTCGACCGACCACTCGTCTCCCGACGTTCCCATGACCAGCAAGGCGACGCACCCCGAAACCCACACCAACAGGCGCGAGCGCCAAAACGCCCCCCACGTGGAAAGCGAGATCGCCTCGTCACGATCCCGGACAATTGAGATCGCTGACATCTATATCACCGCCGATCCGACCCACTGCCAGGTCGCAAACTGAATGGTGAAGAAGACCAGCAACAACACCGAGATCACCAGCAGCTTTCGCTCGGCGCCGCGCTCGACCGCCCACGCTGCGGCGCACATGAACAGCGGAAAGCGCATGCTTGCGTATCGGTCGAGACCACGCAGCGGATCGCCGATCGTCGGCGCGGCGAGGGCCTGGAGCAGGCCCAAGGCGACATATGTCCCGTATGCGATCGGTAGGCGCCGGAAGGCACCAATCAGCAGGACGACCGCCAACAGGAGCGCGGTGAACTGGAGGATCGAGTCGCTTTGACTGAATGGCGGGCTGATGCCGGTGACCTCTTGACCGAGCTCATGCCAGGCCGCACCGGCGCCTTGCCAAACCGCGGTCAGCGGCAGGCCGATCCGGTGAGCCCAGTAGGTCTGCTGAGCGTGAAGGGTGGCGTCGGCACCCAATCCGCGGAGCACCAGGTAGCCCGAGAACACCGCGCTGGCGGCTGGAATCAACGCCGTCCACAGGACCGCTGGACTGAACCGATACCTCGGCTTCCACCATGCGCGCATCAGTTGCGGTTCCAGATCCGTGCGCGGCCCGTAGAAGAAGAGCAACAGCACGGGGACCAGCAACAGCGAGCCACCGATCCGGGAGAGTGCGGCCAGCCCTCCAAGCGCCCCCGCCAGCCACCATCGGCCGCGGCGGGCCGCATAGAACGTGCCGGCCGACAGCATCACGAACAGCGACTCGGTGTAGACCGCGGACATGAACAGCGCCACCGGACCAAACGCGATCAACTTGACGGTCGTGCCTGCGATATGCGTCCCGAGCTCGAGCGCCGTCAGACGGCGGATGATCTCCAGGCCGACGAACAGCGCGGCGAGTGAAATCACGATCCCGGCAATCACGGGCGAGCCCGTGAAGATCGAGCCGACCCTGATCAACTGTGGGTACAGCGGCAGGAACCCGGCGTCCTGCGACGTGCGGTACCCATGCTCCGCGATCTGCAGGTACCAGATCGCGTCCCAGCGCACGGCCGGCGCGGCCAGCACGTTGCCGAGGAGACCGAACGACGTCGAGATCCCCGTTGGGTCGTACTGGCGCAGATTGAGCGCGGCGGTGCCGAGCGCGGCTACGGCGGTGCAGCCCACGAACCAGATCAGCAGACGACGAGAGCGCGAACCAGCGCCACGTGTCGCGCAACGTCGATTCCTCGGAACGTGACGAGGAGAGACCGCGGAACCGCGGCGACGCCGCACTCGCTCCGGCGACTGCTAGCGGCATATCGATCTCGCGGTGTCCGTGGTTTGCGGACCTGCCAGCAGCGACAGTGCGATGAACGGAAACACCCACGTGAGGTACATGAAGGTCCAGTAGTTGCCGGCGAGCTGCACCCCGAGCAGGACCGCCGCGCACAGCGCCGCGAACCGCGTGCGATCGTTGGCGAGTGCTTGGTCGCGCCACAGCCGCACCGCCCCGCCGGCGACCAAGGCGAGCGTGAGCGCCTCGGTCAACTGCTGGAGAGGAACGCTCCCGGCGAAGGTCCACAGCGTGTTCGGCGCAGTTCGCGACAGCTGAAAGCTCATCGCGGTGACCATCCGCATCAGCGCATCGGCGCCACCCAGTGCGACCAGTGCCGAGAGCATCGCTCCGCTGACCGCCGCCACGGCGACCAGCGCGCGGGCGATCCCGGCCCGCCGTAACGAGGCGATCCACAGTGGCAGCAGCGCCGCCGGTACGAGCTTGAACCATGCTGCGAATGACAGGACGGCCGTGCCGGCGGCGGGCCTTCGCCACAGCAGCAGCGCGCCCACGAGCAGCGCCGCGAGCACGACGTCCGTGGTGCCGGTGGACACGGTCAGCAGCAACGGCGGGAACGTCAGCCAGGCGATCGCGGTGCGCAGGCCGAGGAGCTCAGCGGCCCGTTTCTCACTCGCACGAGGCCGGGGCGGGCGATTCGCGGCGAGCCGACTGATCCCCCACGCGGCCGCGAGCGCCGCGGCCACCGCCACCCACAACGCGGGGTCGGCGTCGTCGAACACGGTGTGGACAGGCGACAGAAACGCGAACGGCGTGTACAGCAGGTAGGAACCGATCGGGTATGTGTCGCCGTGCAGGATGTCGCCGACGTGACCGTAGGGCAGAAGGCCGTGGACGATTGCCGTCGCCCCTTCCATCACGGCGTAGCCGACGTCGATGACGCTGAGCGAGCTCAGCCCGACCATCACGACCACCAACGCGCAGCTGAGCGCCAAGAGTCGGAGCAGGCGAACCTGCTGGGTCGCCGTCCAGCTTCGCGTCAGCTCCTCGTAGATCGGCCTCGCCGGCCGCTCGGCCCGCTGCGGCCCGAGCGCGCGCCACGCACATCTGATCGCCAGGTATGCCATCGCCGCGTAGCTGACGTACACCATCCGGTCGAGCATCCAGCGGTTGAAAAGAAGGATCGAGAACGCGGTGCTGGCGGCCACGGCGACGTCGAGGTTGCGGATCCGCCACAGCGGCCACACCGCGGCCATCAGCACGAACACCGCGGACAGACCGAGCAGGACCTGGAGCTCGTTGGCGATGTCACTGCCGTAGACGTACCTGGTGTGCGTCAGGTTCGTCTCGTCGAGGACGAGAACGCGCCCGTCGCTGTCGCGCACGTCGACAGTGGCAACCAGACGCGGGCCCCGGTAGAAGCCGAGCATCTCGTACTGGCGATCGACGGCGGTCACGTCCAGACGGGTCCAATGGACCCTGCTCAGCATCAACCGGGTGCTGCGCTCAGCGAGGGCGTGCTGGAGGGCGACGGCCTTGGGCACGGCGATGTGAGGCGGCTGGTAGGTGGCAACGAGTGCCGCCCAGGCGAGCGCGAGCGTCGCCACCGCGACGACGAGTGCGGGGCGGCTGCCGAGAGGACCCCGCGTGCGCGCGGAAGGCCGCGGGCGAACTGGGGACAGAAGCGCTGCCGACGTTGACGACATGATCGAACGGCCCGCTGGCTGCGGGCCCTGCTCAGCATCGGCAGAGCCAGACGGCCGCTTGAGCCTCAGCCCATCGTGTGGAGATACCAGTGGACGATCTGCGTGCCGACGAGCAGGGCCACGATCCCGCCGAATGCGAGGAACGGGCCGAACGGCACGGCGGTCTTCCGTCCCTTCGCGACGCCGAGCCTCGCCATGATCACGACGCCGACCGTGGTCGCGGCGACGACGCCGACCAGCAGCGCTACAGCGGATGCGGCTCCGAGGAACAGACCGAGGACCGCGGCCAGCTTCACGTCGCCCATCCCCATCCCGCGGGGGTACGCGAGCACGAATATGAGCAGAAAGCCGCCCGCGGCCGCGCCGGCGATCAGTTGTTCGGGAACGCCGGACGGTCTGGTGACGAGCCCGATCGCGATCGCAGCGACGGCGGCCGGGAAGGTGATCTTGTTGGGAATGATCCGGTGTTCGAAGTCGATCACGGCGACGGGCACCAGGATCACAACGAGCACGAGCCCGAGTGCGATGTCGTGTGCGGAGTGCTTGGTCAGCACGACTGCGACCGCCAGCACGGTGGTCACCGCCTCGACGATCGGATAGCGGGCGGAGATCGGCTCGGCGCACGCCCGGCAGCGCCCCCGGAGCAACAGCCAACCGAAGATCGGAATGTTGTCGTAGGGCTTGACCCCGGATCCGCAGTTGGGGCAGTGCGAGCCGGGCGAGACCAGCGACTCTCCGCGCGGCAGTCGGTAGGTGAGTACGTTCAGGAAGGAGCCGATCACGGCTCCGTAGACCACACTCAGCGCTACGGCCATGGCCGGCACCTCAGCCGCCCACCAGGGCCGGGACGCGTTGGTCGCTGGGCGCAATCTCGATCGCCTCGCCTTCGGTTCGCTCGTCAACCGCGAGCGCCCCGTCGGTCGAGCGTCCCAGCACCGCGACCAGCACGAATGGGACGAACCAGATGATGTAGTAGTAGAACCAGTGGGTGGCGGGGATCTGGATCGCGATCGTCACCGCAGCCGCGAGTGCACAAACCTGGACCAGTGTCCGCGGCCGGCGCTCGACGGCGACGCCGAGCGCCAGTGCCACGGCCGCGACCTCGAGCACCGTCTGGAGCGTAGCCAGCCCCGGGTGCATCCCCCAAGGCGAAAAGACGTCGATGCGGTTTATCTGAAAGCCGATCGTGTGGTTATAGAACTCGGCCAGTCCCCCGCTCGGGAGGTAGAGGCCGATCGACACCACGAGCACCGCCGTGAACGAGGCGACGCAAATGACCGCGCCCTTGAGCCCGCGATCGCGACGGCCTGCGAAAAGCGGCAACAGGGCGCCGGGGGAGAACTTGGCGGCGGTCGCAAGACCCAGCAGCGCGCCGCGCGCGGCCGGGGAGTTGAACGCGAGCAGCGCGAATACGGCGAGCATCGCCACGAGCCCGTCGTTGCTGTGCTCCATCAGCCCCATCAGGGTGAACGGGCACGCCGCCCACGCCCATCCCAGCGCGAGCCCCAGCCTCAGCCCCTCGCGCCCCCGGCGCAGGCGACGCCCGAGCAGCACCAGACCGACGACGTGGCCAGGTCGAACGTCAGCGACGCGGCATGGGCAGCGGGAAGGTAGTCCCAGCTGCCGTGCCAAGGGAACAACAGGACAAACGGGACGTAGGCGAGGTAGGCGATCGGACCGTACGTATCGGGATGACCGGCCGCCGCGTAATACAGCGACTGGCCATGGATGGCGTGGCTGGCACCGATCACCGACGCGTAGCCAACATCGATGACCTCGCCGTCGACGAGGCTGAGCACGACCCGGGCAGCGACCAGAACCAGGAGCCCGACCATCAGTACGCGCGGCGAGAGCCAGGGGGCGAGCCCACCATCCGACTTGGGGGCACGCAGTCCGATGCCGAGCATCCGGATCAACAGGTACACGAGCGGCGGGTAGACCAGCCACACCGCTGCATCAAAGTGAAGATTGTTGAACAGCCAGTACGACAGCAGGAACGACAGCACGACGAGCGCATCCAGGTGCCGGAGGCGAGCCAGGCGCCTGATGTCGAGGAACGGGATCAGGAACAGCAGCGCAAAGGGAACGACCACCCAGGCGGAATCGAAGATCGGCGCGTAGTGGCCGCGCGCCCACACTGCCGCGGCCAGCGGACCGGTCCACACGCGCGTGACGTGGGCGTTGGTTGTCTCGTCGACCTCGGCGACGATCCTCGGCCCGTACGCGAACTCGACCGACCAGATCTGGCCGCTCCACACCATCGGCTTGACGAACAGCGGATGCATGTGGCGATGGAGCGCCAGCATCGTCCGATTCGACTCGGCGGCGGTTACCGCCTGTTGGCCGGTACTCGTGAACCCGGGCGGCGTGTAGGCCAAATCCGGAATCGCCGCTAGGTTCTCCTGGAGGGCGTTGTCGGACGTGGGCGACCGGGACTGCGACGAAGCGAGCGCCGCCGGCGGGCTGGCCAGTGCGACCAGCAGCGCAACTGTCGCGATGGCTTTTCGCACCTAAGCGTTATCGGCGGCGCAGCTTGGTGCTTGAGCGAGGCCCGAGGCGGCGGGGCCGACCGCGTGCCGGGCTCGAACGATCCGGCTGGCGAGATAGCCACCAAGGATCGCTGCCCAGCCGAGCGATAGCGCGTTCAGTTCGGCGGCGCCGAGATGACCCGCGGCGCGAAAGGTCAACGTCACCGCCGCGAGCGTGCAGGCGGCGACGATCGGCAAGCGCTCGAGCACCGCCGTCTCCCAGATCGCGAGGACGATCACCACCGGCGCGTAGTAGTACTCGACGGGGCCGGGATCGATCAGGCACCGCAACAGCGCGAGCAGCGCGAGCAGCGCGAGCGGGTCCGTACGCAGGCCGCGGGCGGCGGCGACCCTCCAGAGTGCGACCGCGATCGCAACCGAGGCGACGAACCCGATTGCCAGTGCCGAGGACTTCTCCAGCGAGCCCGGCAGCACGCCGACCAGCGGCGCTCCCGCGGGAATGTCGGCCGGCCTCGAGCTGACTGGCCACCAGCCGCTGATCGCGTTGACCAGATGGGTATCGCCGAGCGAGCGACTCGCTGCGGAGAAAGCATGAGGGTCGGCGAGCACCGGCGGCGCAAGCAGCAACAGCGCAGTGGCACCGGCGACCGCGCACACCAGCCGACGACGATCCGGCACCGCGACGAGCACCGGCAGGACGCCGATCACCGCCCACTCCTTGGTGCCGATCGCCAGGCCGAGCAACACACCCGCCCACGTTGAACGTCCTCCCATCGCAGCGAGCGTCGCGGCGACGACGGCGACCGCGGCGAGCAGCTCCTCGGGATGCCCTGAGCTCAGCGCGTTGTTGCTCACCGGGGACAGCAGCACCAGAGCGGCGGCCAGCGCTGCCCCGGCGATCGGGCCCGGTGACGAGAGCTTGGCGATGGCCCAGGCGAGGAACAGGGCGCACGGCAGCAGGCAGGCGAGGACGCCGAGCCGGTAACCGGTCAATCCGCTGGCGCCGATCGCCGAGCCGAGCGCAACGAACGGAGCCCTGACGATCAAAGACGACAGTCCCATCAGGGGCTGGTGACTTGCGAACGTACCCAGCTGGCCGTGCGCCAGCGCGAGCAGTGCCGGCCCGGCGTTGTCGCCGGACACGGCACCGTGCGCCTGGTAGTCGCCGCTTCCCTGAACGGACAGCGACGCGACCGCCACCGCGCCGGCGGTCAGCAGTCCGGCCGTAACCGCCGCCAGACCCGCAACGCTGACCGTGGGATGGTGTCGGTGGCTCAGGGTGCTCATGCTGGAATCGCCTGCGAGATCTCGAGCGCTTCGTCGAGGTCCCGGCCATGGGACGGACCCCGCAACAGCACGACGGCGAGGTATGCGGTCAGCCCCAGAGTCAACGTCACGTAGCCGGCCACGAGCGGCGCCGTCGTGAATACGTGGTATTCGAGCCCCCAGATTCCGGCGATCGTGAAGAGCGAGATGAGCGGCACGCCACGTCGCGTGACCGTCTCCCAAGACAGCAGTGCGATGACGAACGGCGCGTGGTAGTACGAGACGTCCGAGGGGTCGAGCGTGCAGCGCAGCAGCACCAGCAGGGCCAGCAACCCGAGCGCGTCCATCGGGTCCCGATCGTCCCGGCAGCGTTGAAAGATCCAGCCGACGAACACCGCCACCGCTGGAATCAACCAGAACACCCTAGTTCGGGTCAAGCCGAACGGCAACAGGTGCGACGTGGCCGTGGCGGACCCGCCGATGACCTGGACGGTGACGGTGTGCGAGACGCTGAACGGGAACCACCACGAGAGCAAGCTGACCTCGTTCAGGTTCCCGATCAGCTTGGCGGCATTCGAGAACGCGGTTGGGTCGGCCAGCGGGAGCGCCAGCGCGAGCGGCGCGCCGACGGCGGCGGCCACCGCCAGCATCCGAATCCGGCCGGCGCGGCAGGCGATGAACACAGGTACCACCGCGACTAGGGTCCACTGCTTGGTCCCGAGCGCCAGGCCGAGCAGCGCGCCGGCGAGGAGCGGCCGATCATGGAGCGCCGCGAGCACGGCGCCGACACACAGCGCGCCCGCCAGAAGCTCCTCGGGATGTCCGCCGAGCCTCGCGCCGATCGTCATCGGGCTCAGCATCATCACGATGAGCGCTCCGAGGGCGACCAACCACGATTGGCCGCGGCGGTACGCCTGCTGGGCTACGACGGCCCCCACCCAGCCGACGACGAGCGCACACGCGAACACGCCGAACTGATAGCCCACCATCATGCGACTGGTGAAGATCGAAGCCAGCGCGACGAACGGCGCCCGCCATATGATCGAGGTCAATCCGATGACCGGCTGCTGATGTGCCACGCCGGCGAGGTTGCCGTGCAGCAACGCCGTGATCGCCGGCAGTGGACTGTCTCCCGTCTTCATCCCGGCGCCGTAATCGACCGAGCCGGTCGTGGCTACTGCGAGCGCTGCGGCCGGAACCGACGCGCCGATCAAACCGAGGCTGATACGAGTGACAGGTTTCAACGAAGTGGCTTCAGAAAAAAGTCGGGGCGGGCACTAAGGCCCGCCCCAACCAAGGTCCACGTTTGACCTTTATTACCAGGTGCTGCCGGAGCAACCGCCCGGGCTGCCGCCACCGCTGCCGGTGGTGCAGGTGCGGGTCACGCTGCCAGCGTTGTCAACGAGCGTGAAAGCATCGCCCGTCGAGGAAGCCGTGGACGTGAGCGTGTAGCCGGTCGTGGTGTTGCCGGTCACGGCCGTGAGCGAGGAGCCCGTGCCGGTGTCGCCGAGCGTCGGCTCGATGGCGACCAGGTCGGACTTGTTGGAGGTGTACGTACCGTTGTGGTCGGTCGCGTACGTCTCCATCGCCGTCTGAGCGGTCTTGACCTGCGACTTCGCCGCAGCGTCATATGCCTTGCCGCGCTGGTTGAGGAACGCCGGGATCGCGATCGCGGCAAGAATGCCGATGATCAGGATCACGACGAGGAGCTCGATCAGGGTGAACCCCTTCTCTTCCTCGGCGCGACGACGTAGCTTTTGGAGCATTGATCCTCCTGGGATCGGTGGATTGGGTCTCGCCAGATCCCTTGGTTCCTTGCCAACGCGGCTCGGACAGCTTCGAGCTTTTGGTGGCAACCCGGCTTCCTCCCCGACGGAGACCCGTGGCTTTGCGTCCCGCCCTCACGAGCGGTTTGCCTTTGGCACCGAATGGCTCTGGCAGCGAACGTATCGGGTCCCAAGCACTGTGGCTTGACGACTTTGGACGTTTTTCCGACTGTTGGCTGTTAGCCGTCTGGACGCTCTGCGGGCGATGCCTGCGCATCGCGCCCACGTTCGAATCTCCCGGTGCCACCACACCAGGGGCAGGTAACCGTGTGACTGTCACCACCGAGGTTGGAGATCACCGTTCCCGTCCCGCGGCACGGGCTGCACACAGCCGGCTCCGAGGACGCCCCATCTGTCCCAGTGCTCATCTGCGCACCGCGACGAGCACGCCGTCACCGACAGGGGTGACCGTCGTCACCAGTTGGTGATCGCGGGTCAACCGCCGGTTGAGCTCTCGGGCGCCGGCGATCTGCTGATCGGTCCAAGCGCCATCGCTGCGCCCCTCGGCGACCGTGCCTGACATCAGCACGTTGTCCACGGCCAGCACGCCGCCGGCTCGTAGCAACGGCAGCAACAGGTCAAGGTAGTCGCCGTACTGCGCCTTGACCCCATCGATGAATCCCATGTCGATGCCGCCATCGAGCGAGCCCAGCCCCTCGCGCGCATCCTGCAGGCGCAGATCGGCCCGGTCGAGCACGCCAGCGCGCTCGAGGTAGTCCCGAGCCGCGGCGTGGCGCATGGCGTCGATTTCGAAGGAGACGACCTCGCCGCCGTCGGGGAGGGCACGCGCCATGTACAGCGTCGAGACCCCGATCGCCGTCCCTACCTCGACGATCCGCCGTGCACCCGACGCCAGCGCCAGCACCTGCAGGAGCTGCCCGGTCGTGGGTTCCACGACCGGGACATGGTCGCGGGCCGCATGGGCCTCCATCTCGACCAGGACCGGGTCTGGCTCAGGCCTGAGCGACTGCAGGTAGCCCGCGACGGCGTCGGTGACGATCACGGAACGGCACGATAGCGGCGGAGCGGGCAAGGATGACGATGAAGGGCACCATCGCCGCCGCGTATGCCAGCCACTGGACGTCGTGGCTTGCGTTCGTCGAGATCGGTCCGAAGACCAGCCAGAGCAACCCGGTCGCGAGCATCGAGAGCAATGGCGCGGACGCAGTCCTCGCCTCCCACGCCACCAGTGCCAGCACGAACGGCAATTCGTAGTAGACGTGATTCGAGGGGTCCAGCAGGCATCGGAGGAGCAGCAACAGCGCCAGCAGCGCCAGACAATCGCCCGTGGTCCGGTCGCGGCGACGAGCGAGCGGGATCGACAGCGGGACCATCAGCGCGACCGCGATCTCGCGCGCGTGGTCGGTGATCAGCGCCGGCAGGTAGTACCCGGGCGTGACGCTGGGATCGCGTGTCAGGTGCGCCAGCGGCCACCACAGCTCCTGCGGATGGGCGACGATCGACAGGCCGCCGAGCGAGTGCACGAAGGGTCCGGGCGCGGCCAGGTACGCCGTGCCGAACCACGCCCCGCACAGGGCCGCGGCGAGCGCACCGAGCCGACCGCGTCGCCGGGGGGCAGCCAGCAGCGTCGGGGCGATCGCGAGGAGGGCCCACGGCTTGTTGATGATCGCCAGCGCCAGCGCCATCGCCGACAGCGCCGGCCGGTCATCGGCGGCGAGCAGCACGGCCGTGACGGACAGCACAGCGCCGAGGACCTCCTCCGGATGGCCGACGAGGATCGCGTCGAGGATTGCCGGCACGCCCACGCAAAGCGAGACGACCGCCACTCGGGCCGCCGTCGAGCACCCCCGCTCGCGCATGCCTCGAGCGAGCCACAGTCCGAGCGCACCGGCGGCGAGCAGACACTGGAGCGCGCCGAACCGGAAGATCGCCATCGGGCTGCCGACGAGCAGCTTGCCAAGCAGCGCCCCTGGCGCCCTCAGCAGCACCGAGCCGCCCGCCCCGTCGTTGGGAAGCAGGTTGAAGAACGCCCCCACGTGGCCGTCAAGCAGGGCGTTCATCGGGGGGGCGAACGTCAGCGGGTAGTCGCCGCCGGTCTGGACGTGGAAGCCGAGCCACGCCACCCACACCGCGCCGAACGCCACCAGCGCCAGAGAAACGGCACGTGCCGCGGCAAGTCGCAAAGCGGCGGCGGGAGCGCTAGTTCCCGATCTGGTTGTAGACGTCAAACAGAGGCAAGTACATCGAGATCACGATGACCCCGACGATCCCGCCGACCAGAATGATCATCGCGGGCTCGAGGATCGAGGTCAGGGCCTTGATCGCGGCTTCCACTTCGTCCTCGTAGAAGTCGGCGACCTTGGCGAGCATCGTATCCAGGGCACCGGTCTCCTCCCCGACGCCGACCATGTGGGAAACCATGGGCGGGAACACCTTGGCGTGGCTCAGCGGCTCGGAGATCGTTCCGCCGTTCTTCACATTCGCGATCACGTCCGCCATCGACCGCTCGATCACCGCGTTGCCGGCGGTCTTGCCGGTGATCTCGATCGCCTGCATGATCGGGACGCCGGCGGATACCAGCGACGCGAACGTCCGCGACCAACGCGCGATCGCGACCTTCTGGACGACGTCGCCGATCTTCATCGGCACCCGAAGCCTGAACGCATCCCAGCGCGGGCGGCCCCATTTCGACTTCTTGAAGTAGATGAACGCGGTGGAGGTGATTCCGACGAACAACACCAGGATGTACCACTGATCGTTGACCAGGTGCGAGAACTTGACCATGACCTCCGTAAGCGCCGGGAGCTTGCCTCCGAACTGCTTGAACACTCCCTCGAACACGGGAATCAGGAACGCAACCAACGCCAGCAGGACGATCGTCGCGAAGATGATGACCATCGACGGGTAGATCATCGCCCCGCGAACCTGCCGGCGCAGCGACGCATCCTTCTCGAGCTGATCCGCGGTCCGCATCAGCGACTCCTCGAGCACACCGCCCGTCTCCCCTGCCCTGACCATCGACACGAACAGCGGGTTGAACACCTTAGGATGACGCTCGAGCGCATCGGAGAGCATCATGCCCGCCTCGACGTCCCCGCGGACGTTCGCGAGCGTCTCCTTGAGCAGGGTGTTGTCGCTCTGCTCCTCGAGCACAGTCAGTGCCCGCAGGATCGTCATACCGGAGGAGATCATCGTCGAGAGCTGCCTCGTCGCGACCGCCAGCTCGCTGGCCTTGACGCGCTTGAACAGCTCTATGTTGAGCTCCTTGGAGCGGTACTTGTGGGCGATCTCGAGGACGATCAGGCCGCGTTCTTTCAGCTGATCGGCGACCGCCTGCTTGGAGACCGCGTCGACCTCACCGCGCGCCGGCACGCCGGCGATGTCCATCGCTTTGAAGGTGTAAGTAGCCATCGTTTAGACCGCCATCTTGTGGCCGTTGGATGTGGGAGCGCCTCCGAGCAGGCGACGCAGCTCTTCGACCGAATGCGCTCTGGACTCGGCGAGCTGGCGGTTGATCTTGCCCGCACGGGTAAGTTGGGCAAGCGAGGCGTCCATCGTTTGCATTCCGTAGGAACCGCCGGTCTGCAGCACCGAGTAGATCTGGTGGGTCTTGGCCTCGCGGATGAGGTTGCGCACCGCCGGAGTCGGCACCAGCACCTCGCAGGCGACGCACCGTCCAGCCCCGTCCGCCGTCGGCAGCAAGGTCTGGGTCATGATCCCCTGGAGCGCCACCGCCAGCATCGCGCGGATCTGGCCCTGCTGCGCGGACGGAAACACGTCGATGATGCGATCGATCGTCTGCGGTGTGTCCTGTGTGTGGAGAGTCGCGAACACGAGGTGGCCGGTCTCCGCTGCGGTGATCGCGGTGGAGATCGTCTCCAGGTCGCGCATTTCGCCGACGAGGATCACATCGGGGTCCTGGCGCAGCGCGGCCTTCAACGCGTCGGCGAAGCTGGTGGCGTCGGCGCCCAGCTCGCGCTGGTTGACCATGCACTTCTTGTGCCGGTGCAGGAACTCGATCGGATCTTCGATCGTCATGATGTGCTCTTCGCGCGTCTCGTTGATCACGTCGATCAGCGACGCAAGCGACGTCGACTTGCCCGAGCCGGTCGGACCCGTGACGAGCACGAGCCCGCGGGGCTTGTTCGCGAACTCCTTCACGACCGTCGGCAGCCCGAGCTTCTCGAGCGGCACGATGTCGAACGGGATCAAGCGGAAGGCAGCGCCGAGGCTGGAGCGCTGGAAGTAGGCGTTGACGCGGAACCGGGCCGTGCCGGGCACCTGGTACGCGAGGTCGATCTGCCAGTTCGTCTCGAGCTTCTGACGCTGCGCGTTGGAGAGGATCGAGTAGACGATCTCCCGCGTGTCCGTCGGTGTCAGCTGCGGATAGCCCTCCATCGGCGTGAGG
The DNA here is from genome assembly GCA_963773165.1 of uncultured Solirubrobacterales bacterium. Classification (GTDB taxonomy): domain Bacteria; phylum Actinomycetota; class Thermoleophilia; order Solirubrobacterales; family Solirubrobacteraceae; genus Palsa-465. The sequence continues at coordinate 25,009 of CAVZAK010000032.1, read as the reverse complement.
CGGCCGCGAACGCGGATCATCGGCGGCGCGCCCGCGGTGATGTGAAGGTCTGAAGCTCGTCGGTCAATGACCTCGAGCAGGACGTCAGCGAAGTCAAGCTCCATGCCTTGCCTCTCTATTCAGCGGTGGCGAACCGGTGGCCATCGCAGCTCTATCGGCAACTCAGCCCGATCCCGTTACGCGAGAGACTTCCGCCATGGACGTCAGTCCAGATTTGACCTTGTCCAGGCCGTCCTCGCGCAGGCGCCGCATCCCCCCGCGCACCGCGGCCGCCGTCATCGCCGCAGCGGAGGAGCGCTCGAGTGTGAGCGAGCGGATTTCGTCGTTCATGAGCATCACCTCGAACAGGCCGACGCGTCCGCGGTAGCCCATCCCCGCGCACCGCACGCACCCGGCTGGCTCGTAGGCCTCGATGTCGAACTGGGCGGCAAAGCCGTGGTCGCGGAGGATCTCCGACGGGATGATCGTCCGCTGCTTGCAGTGAGAGCAGAGGGTACGGGCGAGCCGCTGAGCGACGACGCAGTCGATCGCCGAGGCTACGAGGAACGGTTCGATGCCCATCTCGATCAGACGCGTGATCGACGATGGAGCATCGTTCGTGTGGAGCGTCGAGAGGACCATGTGCCCCGTCAGCGCACCCTCGATCGCGATCTGGGCGGTCTGGCTGTCGCGGATCTCGCCGACCATCAGGATGTCCGGGTCGGCGCGCATCATCGACCGGAGCCCGTTGGCGAACGTCAGGCCGGCCTTGTTGTTGACCTGGACCTGGGTGATCCCTCTGATCTGATATTCGACTGGGTCCTCGATCGTGATGATGTTCTTCTCGGGCGTGTTCAGCTCGACCAGCGCGCCGTACAGGCTCGTCGACTTGCCCGAACCTGTCGGCCCCGTGACGAGCACGGCGCCGTGCGCCTTGTTGAACGACTTGCGAAACCGTTCGAGTTCGTGTGGCTGGTAGCCGAGCCTCTCGAGCTCGAGGCGGATGCTCTCCTTGTCGAGGATTCGAAGGACGACCGACTCTCCGTGGACGCTCGGAATCGTCACCGCGCGGATGTCGACGTGGCGGCCCTCGATCGTCAGACCGACGCGGCCGTCCTGGGGAATGCGTCGCTCGGCGATGTCGAGGTCGGCCATGATCTTCAGACGCGAGATGACGCCGGAGACCATCCGCTTCGGGACGACGGTTTCCTCGTTGAGCACGCCGTCGATCCGCATCCGGACGCGGAGCTCGCGCCCGGCTCGGCCGCTGTCGTCGACCTGAGGTTCGAAATGGATATCGGATGCCCCCTGTTCGGCCGCCTGCGCGATGATCGAGTGCACGAGCTTGATCACCGGCGCGTCCTCGGCCGACTCGCGGAGATCGACGATCTCGAGCGGGGAGGCCCCGTCCTCACCCTCCTGCACGGCCTCCTGGACGGCGTCCTCGAACCGGTTCATCCGGGCGATCAACGAGGTGATGTCGTCGACGGAGGCGACGGCCGGCTTTACGTCGAGCCGCGTCAGCAGCGCGATGTCGTCGATCGCGAGCACGTTGGCCGGGTCGGACATCGCGACCAGCAGAGTCCTGTCGTCAAGGTAAGTGACCGGGACCGCCCCGTAGCGTTTGGCCGCGCTGGCGCTCAGGAGGTTGGCGGCGCTCATGTCGACCTTGAAGATGCCGAGGTCGAGATGGTCGAGGCCGTAGCGTTCGGCCATCGCCTTCGAGAGCTGGTCCCCGCTGATCATCGACTCCTCGAGCATCAGCCGCTCCGGAGGCATCCCGCGCGACTTCGCCTGCTCGATCGCGCGCTGGACCCGCGCCTCGTCTGCGAACCCGAGCTCGACGAGGAGGTCGGTCACGAACCGGCCGGACCCGCCGCGCCGCTTGGGCGGCGTGACGCCGGCGACGATCGGGGCGTCCGGCTCCTCGTATGACTCTTCGACTGCGCGTAGACGCGGTGCTTGTTCGCTCATTGGGTCCTCTGGACGGCAGCGCGCATCGCCGCGGCGGGCGCCGCGATCCCCGTGAAGCGCTCGAAGCTCAGGGCGCCTTGGCCGACGAGCAACTGAAGCCCGTCGACGGCGGCGACAGAGCGCGCACGCGCCGCTTGCACGAGAGCCGTCTCGGTAGCTGTGTAGACGAGATCAACCACGCATAGGTACCGACTCGTCTCATCGGCCCTGAGCGGTGTCTCCTTGAAAACACTGCCCTTTCCGTCGAGTCCGGCCGGTGTGCAGTGGACGAGCAGGTCGGCGTCCGCAAGCCGGTCGATGGCGACCGCCCCGAGCTCATCGGCGAGTCTGCGAGCGCGCTCCGCGGTGCGGTTCCACACCCGTACTTCGCGCGCGCCGGCATCCAGCAGCGCCCACACTGCCGCCCGCGCGCTGCCGCCGGCGCCGAGCACGAGAGCGCTCGCGCCCTTGGGGGAGAAGGGCAGCGAAGCGATCAGCGCGGGGGCATCGGTGTTGTCCGCCTCGATCTCTGAGCGCTCGTCGAACACGAGCGTGTTGGCGGCGCCGATCGCCCTGGCCCGCACGGTCGCCCGGTCGGCGAGCAGCAGCGCCCTCTCCTTGTGGGGGATCGTGACATTCGCACCTCGAAAGCCCGCCGCCGGCAGCGCCCTCGTCGTTTCCTCGAACAGCTCGGGCGGGACCGGCAGCAGCTGGTAGCGCCAGTCGGCCAGACCCACCGCTCGGAGCGCCGCGTTGTGCATCGCCGGCGAACGGCTGTGGGCGACGGGCCAGCCGAGTACGCCGAGACGGGTGCGCTCGGCGGGCGGCAAGGGCTCAGCAGTGGGTCAGGGACTTGCCGCCGCGCGCCGCTCGCGCCGACTGGTACTGCTGCTCGAGACGCTGGAACTGCGCGAAGTTCGAGGCGAACGCAGACGCGCCGTTGCCGCACACTTTTGCGACGAAGTACAGGTAGTTCGTATGAGCCGGGTGAGCCGCCGCCTCGATCGCCGACATCCCCGGGCTGTTGATCGGGCCCAGCGGAAGCCCGGGATGGACCCTCGTGTTGTAGGGGGATCTCGAGTGCAGCTGTGCGTTGGTCAGCGGCGTCGTGAAGTTGCCCGTCGCGTAGCGGGTCGTGGCATCGATCCCAAGCAGCATCCCGTCGCGCAGACGGTTGTAGATGACCGAGGCGATCAGCGGCATATCGTGGAGCGTCTGCGCCTCTCCCTGGACCATCGACGCGATTGTGAGGACGTCGAACGGCGTCAGGTGCTTGCTCCGGGCATACGAAAGATTCACGGTGGCGAACCGCTGCTTGAAGGTCTTGAGCTGGTCGGTGACGAGACCGCTGACCCGGATCGGATCGCGCAGCTGGTAGGTCGAGGGGAACAGGAAGCCCTCTAGCGACGGCAGCGAACGCGGCGCTCCAAACGCCCTCAGGTTGATCAGGGGTGAGCGGCGGGTGGCGGCGAGGTAGTTGCCCCGAATGTGCTGGGCGTGCAGGACGGCGGCGATCTTGGCGCGGGTCTCTCCCTCGATAATCGTCAGGTTGCTCACCTTCGCCGCAGTGGGTGGAGTCGTCAGGGCGCTGAGCACCGCGCTGTAAGGCATATCGAACATCAGCTGATAGGTGCCGGCGCGCATGTCGCTGCGATCGCCGGCGAGCGTCGCCCGGGCGTCGAAGAAGAAGCTCGAATCGATCACGCCGTCACGCTCGAGCAGATCGCCGATGTCGCTCGAGGTGGAATGCGGCGGGATCGTGACCGTGACGCTGCCATGGCCCGAACCGTGGAACGGTTGCAGCAGCTCGACCAGGAACCAGATGACCCCTCCGGCGAGCACGAGCGCGATCAGAGACAGCACTCGGACGCCCCAGGAGTGCCGGCGGTTGGGGGTGCGCCTCGGCTTTGGCGGCTTCGCGGGGCGGCGCCGGGCGCCCGGAGGACTCGGCGATGCGCTGACGCTGAAGGCGGGAGATCCGCTTCGTGCCCGCCGGGAGCTCGTCATCCTCGTCGTAGTCGAGGCTCGGGTCCTCCCCGTCCTCGAGCTCCTCCGGGTCCTCGAGCTCCTCCCGGTCGACTCCTCCCCGTCCTCGAGCTGCTCCCAGTCCTGCGTCCCGTCACCCTCCAACGCCTGTTCCTCCGGTTCCGTCCTGCGAGGCGACCGGTCCGGAACCGGCCCGTTCCGCGCGCCGGCGCTCGCGCTCGATGCGGGCCGCCTCGCGCTCCTTCTCGCTGCGCTCCATAGAGTCGCTCACGAAGCCGCCTCCGGAGAGGCTTCGTGGGCCGCCAGCCAGCCCTCGAGCAGGTGGGCGGCTGCACGGGAGTCCTCGCTCGCGTGGCCGCCGGTCCGCTCCGCCAGCCGGGTGGTGAACCGCTCGTCGTAAAGCTCGACCGGGACGGACAGCCTTCGTTCGAGCGCCGCCGCAAACTCACGAGTTTCGACTGTTTGTGCCGTGTCTGCGCCCGACAGTGACAGCGGCAAGCCGATCACGACGCGGCCGACGCCCAACTCGGCCACGAGCGCCCGCAGACGCCCGAACCCACGCCGGGATCGAGGCAAAAGCACTGGATCGATTGGTGTTGCAAGCACGCCGGTCGGGTCGCTCACGGCACAACCACAGCGCGCGCTGCCGTAATCGAGCGCGAGCACCCGCATGACCTTATCGGCTGAGAGCCGCCTCGATCGCTCTTCGCGCCGCCTCGATTGCATCGGGAAGCTTGGCCGCGTCCCGCCCGCCTGCGCGGGCGAGCGTGTCGCGCCCGCCGCCGCCGCCCCCCACCTCAGCAGCGGCGATCTTCACGATCTCACCGGCGCGAACGCCGCGGGCGACGAGCGACGGCGCGACGCTGGCGATGAGGTCGACTCGGCTCTCGCCGGCGCTGCCGAGCACGATCGCTGCGTCGCCGAGCTTGGCCTTCAGCCGGTCCGCGATCTCGAGCAGCGCCTTGCCGTCGACGCCTTCAACGGCGGCGGCGAGGATGCGTGCGCCGTCGAGCGCCTGGGCGCCGGACGCCAGACCGTCGATGTCGATCGCTCCGTTGCCGGGACCGCCCTCGCGAGCGACGAGCTCGAGCTGGCGCACCCGTCCGCGGAGCTCATCGACCGCCTCGGGAACCGCCTCCGGCGGGACCCGGAGCGTCGCCGCCGCGCTGCGCAGCACGTCGTCATGCCGGCGCATCAGCTCAACCGCAGCGCGCCCGGTCAGTGCCTCGATCCGTCTGACGTTGGCGGCACTCGAGCTCTCGCCGGTGAGCTTGAACAGGCCGATCTCCGAGGTCGAGCGCACGTGCGTACCGCCACACAGCTCGCGCGAGAAGGAACCGTCCCCGACCTCGACCATCCGCACGACCTCGCCGTACTTCTCGCCGAACAGCGCCGTCGCCCCCAGCCGCTTGGCTTCGTTCAGCGTGGTCGTCAGGGCGCGGACAGGCTGGCTCTCGAGGATCCAGACGTTGACCTGATCCTCGATCGCGCGCAACTCCTCCGCCGACAGTGCGCTCCCGTGCGTGAAGTCGAACCGCAGCTTGTCCGGGCCCACGTACGAGCCGGCCTGGTGAACGTGCGTTCCGAGCAGCTGCCTGAGCGCCGCGTGGAGCAGATGGGTCGAGGTGTGGTTGCACTCGGTGGCGTGGCGAGTGGCCCGATCTACGTGGGCGTGCACGCGCTCGCCCGCCTCGAGCGTTCCACGCTCCGGGACGAGCGCCACGACCTGATCATCGCCGAGGCGCAGCACATCTTCCACGCGCGCGAGACAGTCGCCGTCGGCGCACTCCACGTATCCGGAGTCGGCGATCTGTCCGCCACCGGTGGCGTAGAACGGCGACTCGACCAGCTTCACGAGCAGACGCCCGTTGTCAGGCTCGAGCGCTCCGACCGTCGTCTCGCGGTCGGTCGTCTCATAGCCGACGAAGTCGGTGGCGAACCCGGCCGCGCCGGCGAATGACTGCGCCCGCTCGCGGAGACCCGGGACGCCGCCACGATCGCGAGCCGAGCTCGCCCGCGCGCGCTCGCGCTGCTCGTTCATGTTCGCCTCGAAGCCCTGCTCGTCCACGCCGAGGCCGTGCTCGGCGACGATCTCCAGCGTCAGGTCGATCGGAAACCCGTAGGTGTCATGAAGCCGGAACGCATCCTCGCCGCTGATTCCCTCCGCTCCTGATTCCTTGGTCCGCGCGATCAGCTCGTCGAGCAGCTTGCTCCCCTGCTCGAGCGTCCGCCCGAAGTTCTCCTCCTCGGACTCGAGCCATTTGCCCACGCTGTCGCGGTGCTCGCGCAGGGCCAGGTACTCCGTGCCCATCAGTTCGGTGACAAGGACGGCGTAGCGGCTCAGGAATCCGGGCTCGAGCTCGAGCGCCTGGCCCTCGCGGATCGCGCGGCGCATGATCCGGCGCAGCACATAGCCACGGTCCTCGTTGGACGGGACGACCCCATCGGCAACCAGGAACGTCATCGCGCGGCCGTGGTCGGCGAGGATCCTGAGCCCCCGGTCCGTCTCGAAGTCCCGGCCGTAGCGACGACCGGAGAGCTCTTCCCCAAGCGAGATCAGCGGGGCGAACTGATCGGTCTCGAACACCGAGGGCTTGCCCTGGAGGATCGACGCCATCCGGTTCAGGCCGAGGCCCGTGTCGATGTTCTTCGCCGGCAGCGGGGCCAGCACGTTCACCGGGTTCTGGTCGAGCTGCATGAAGACCAGGTTCCAGTACTCGAGGAAACGCTCGTTCTCGCCGCCGGGCAGGTCATCGAGCTTGCCGAACTCGACACCGCGATCGAAGTACAGCTCGGAGCACGGCCCACACGGTCCGGTCGGGCCAACCTGCCAGAAGTTCTCCGAACGCGGGCACTCGACAATCCGCTCGCGAGGAACGCCGACCGCCAGCCACGCCTCGATCGCCTCCGCGTCGGGCCCGAGCCCGAGCTCGTCATCCCCTCCGAAGACGGTGATCCAGATGTCCTGCTCGTTGAAGCCGAAGCCCTCTCGAGACAGGTCCCACGCGAAGCGCACGGCCTCGCGCTTGAAGTAGTCCCCGAACGAGAAGTTCCCGAGCATCTCGAAGAACGTCAGGTGCCGGTTGGTTGTCCCGATGATCTCGATGTCGGCGGTGCGGAACGTCGTCTGGCAGGTCGTGACCCGCGGGTGCGGAGGGCGCTCGGTGCCCGCGAAGTACGGCTTCAACGGGTGCATGCCGGCGATCGTGAACAGCGCCGAGGGGTCGTGCTCGGCAGGGATCAGCGAAGCGGACGGGAGCCGCCTGTGATCACGTGCCTCGAAGAACTCGAGGTATGTCTTCCTGATCTCGTCGGAGGTCATTGGCCAAGGAGTGTAGGCAGCCGGCTTACTTCAGAAAGGCGATCGACGTCCGGTAGTCGCGGTACCCGTTGTACTGGCCGTGCAGCCACAGCACGTCGATCGGGCCGCCGGCTCCTCGCGGGACCACGGGTCGCACATCGTCGGACCCGCGGGTCCTGACTACTGTCGAATAGCGCCAGTGATAGCCGCCGTCGTCGGTCGTCCATCGCTCGATCTCGAACCGCCCGTGGACCTTCCGCGACAGGTAGACGATCGAGGGGTTGGCGTGGTCTAACGCGAGCCCGCCCGAGTACTGCTTCTCGATCGTCTGCGGGCTGATCGTCGGACCGCCGACGGTCATCCGGTGGGAGATCCAACGCCTTCCGGTCCACGTGGCGTACCAGTAGACGTGGCGCGACGGCGATGGGAACGTCGCGTAGACGATCACCGGCCGGCCGGCCGAATCAAGCGCCACATCCCACACCCACGAGCGAATCCCTGTCTTCTCGGCGTCATAGACGAGATCAGCCCGCTGCGGCGAGATGGGGCCATCGTCGATGCTCGCGATCCGCCGGCCACCGGCAGTCCACAGCGATCCGTCGCGATACGCGGCGTAGTAGATGTTGGTCACCGTGTTTCGCGGGTGGCCGTTGGTGAAGGCCAGCGCGATCGTGTTGGTCCCGTTGGACGCCAGCTTCACGTACGGCCGCTCGTGTGCAACCGCGATCAGCCGCCGCGCCGGGCTCCATTTGCCGTCGATCCCGCGGGTGGCGAAGTCCTGGCTCCAGTCCGCCCCGCGCCAGAACAGGTAGAGCCTGTCGTGCTCGCCGGTGAGAATCACCGGATTGGGATACGTGAAGCCCTTCGGACCCGTGAGCTGCGAACGGACGTGGTGGACCGGTCCCCAGCGGCTGATGTCGTAAGCAGCAACCGTCGTCCGGTAGTTCATCGTCGGTCCGTTGTGTCCGGACCAGAACACCGTCAGCCGGCCATCGGGCTCAACCAGAATCGACGGATCTCGCGTGGTCGTCGGGCGCCCGCCTGCCGATCACGTGCCATGACATCGACCCCGTGCGAGAACCGTACTCGCCAACCGTGATGTGCCCTCGCCAATCGATCCAACCGACGAACGTCTTCTCCTGCCCCCCGCCGATGTAAACCGCTCTCGGGTCGCCGAACCAGCACCACGATCCGTGCCCCCAGACGATCATCCGCGCATGCCGGAGCCGACGCGAACGCGCAACGCGGACCGCGCTGCTCCGAACTATTTCCGCGGATAGCGTCGGCGGTTTCGCAGCTGTCGGCGGCTTCGCACTGTGGGCGGCCCCGGTCGACGAGCCGTTCCACCTGCGACCCAGATGGCGGTTACGACCAGTAACGCCAGAACCGCGACCGCGACGAGGCGGCCCCTGGATTTCATGCGGTAGCGAGTCTAAAGACTGATGCCGGAGGAGGTCCGGTCAGATCCCGCGCGTCCGGGCGATCGTCCCCCAGCCGACCACGAGCTCTCCATCCATCATGCACGCGAGCTGGCCAGGCGCGACGCCGTCGACGCCGTCCGCGAGCTCGATCGCCAGCTGCGGGTGGCGACCCGGCGGCGGATCCCCGGTCAACCGCGCGCGCAGCGGGGTCGAGCGGTACCGGACCTTGACGCGATTGACTCGCGCCCCGGCGCGATGGAGCCGGGCCGAGCGGACGGTCACGGTCTTGGTGTGCAGGGCGCTGCGCGGCCCGACGATCAAGCGGTTCTCGACCGGGTCCTTCTCGAGAACGTACAGCGGCGTGCCGGCTGCGACCGCGAGTCCGCGCCTCTGCCCCACCGTGAAGCGCTCATGGCCGCTGTGACCGCCGAGCACGTTCCCGGAGGAATCGGTGATTTTCCCGGGCCGCTCTCGCAGTGCTCCGTGCCGGGCGAGGAACCGCGACCTCGTTGTCCCGGCCAAGAAGCAGAGGTCCTGCGAGTCGGCCTTGCTCGCGACCGGCAGTCCGGCGTCGGCGGCGAGCTGCCGGACCTCGGGCTTGGTCAGCCCACCCAGGGGGAAGCGCAGCCGGCGCAGCGAACTCGGCGAAAGTGCCGACAGCATGTAGGTCTGATCCTTGGCCCGATCGGCAGCGACGCGCAGCAGCGGCCCGGCGGGATCACCCTCCTCGGCGATCCGGGCGTAGTGCCCGGTGGCGAGCGCGTCGGCGCCGAGACGGTCGGCGAGTTCGAGCATCGCATCGAGGCGAACGTGACCGTTGCAGCCGATGCACGGGTTCGGCGTCTCGCCGTCCGCGAAGCCCGCGATGAACGGGTCGACGACCCCGTCGCGAAACTCGCGCCGCAGATCGATCGTGAAGTGGGCCAGTCCCATTGAGTGCGCGAGGGTGCGCGCCTGCGCCACGGCGGATGCGGAGCAGCAGCTGCGCTCGGCGTCATTTTCGGAATCGGCCCAAAGCTCGAGCGTGACCGCAACCGTCTCCCCGGCCTGCGCGCTATGGAGCGCGGCCACGGCGCTGTCGACGCCTCCGCTCATCGCCACGAGCGTGCGTGAACCCGACGCCGGACTGGTCGAGGGCGCAACGTTCTCGGGCGGCGCCGCCGAGCGCACGGGCGAGCGCGTCCGCAGCCAGCTCGGCCGCGTGCAGCTTCCCGGGGCTGAGACCTCCGAGCTCCTCCGCGATCTCGCGGGCCCCGATGCGCGCGGCGTCCAGCACCGAGCACCCCCGCGCAAGCGTGACGGCTGCGCTCCCGGCGGCGGTCGCGGCACCGCACCCATCGGCGTCGAACCCGGCGTCGAGCAGGCCGTCCTCGCCCACGCTCACCGAGAACCGGATCGAGTCACAGCAGGCGCCGCCGTCGGCGATCACGGTGAAGTCGTCCGCCGGCACGCGGCCGCGGCCCTGCGGCGAGGTCAGATGGTGCTCGAACGCGACGGGGTCCACCCGCGCGAGGATAGAGTGGCCGCGTGCGAGAGCTACTTGACGGCGAGGGCGTCGTCGACGCGCTGGGCGATCTCGTAGCTCGAGGCGTAGCCGACGAGCGTGGTCGCCTGCTTTGTGCGGTCGATCAACACGAGCGTCGGCGACTGGCTGACCGGCACCTGGGTCGTGACCACCTGGTAGCGGGCGAGCTCGCTGATCGGGACCGCCACCTTGACGACGAGCTTGTGGTGCGTTGGGACCAAGGCGAGCTCCTGCCTGACGGCGCGGTCATCGGCACCCGCCGGGTTGTAAAAGAGGATCGCCAGGACCTTCTTGCTGGCGAGCGCGCCGTCGACCACCTTCAGTCGATGCTGTGTCGCCGAAGTGCTGTGAGTGACAGTGACGGTCACCTTGGCCCCGGAGCCGTTGCTCGTTCTGCTCGCGCTCGTCGAGGCGCTGCTTGCCGCGCTGCTCGCCGTTGAGCTGCCGGCCGCGCCCTTCGCGGCGCTGGAGCTTCCCGAGCTGTGGACGACCAGGCCCGTGTGTGGTGCCTGAGTCGTAGATCCGTCGTTGCCACCGCCGCTGGCGGCATCGTTGGCGCCTGAGACGGCGACGGCGTGCTGCGCGGCGGAGATGTCCGACTGGTAGCCCTTGAGGCTCTGCGAGCTCGTCCCAGACGAGCTCGCGCTCTTCGGCGAGCCTCTGAGCGCGACGAAATACAGCGCGAAAAGGGCGACGGTTGCGGCGAGCAGGGCGATCAGCGGACGCGAGACGTTGTCCATTATTCGCATCTTCGGCAACGGCGCGCCGAAACATGAGCCCTTTTGTGGGGTGTCTAGACGGGTGGCTGGACAGCGAGCCGCAGACCCAGCTCGCGCAGCTGCGCCGGGTCGACGGGGGCCGGTGCGCCGGTCAGTGGATCGGTGCCGCTGGCGGCTTTGGGGAAGGCGATCACGTCGCGGATCGATTCCGTACCGGCGATCTGGGCGACGATCCGATCGATTCCCATCGCGATCCCCCCGTGCGGAGGCGCGCCGTAGCGAAGCGCGTCGAGCAGGAAGCCGAACCGTGCCTGGGCTTCCTCGGGGCCGATCCCGAGCAACTCGAACACGCGCTGCTGGATCTCCAGCTCGTGGATACGGATCGACCCGCCGCCGATCTCCGAGCCGTCGAGGACCAGGTCGTACGCGCGGGAAGTCAGGCCGCCCGGATCGTCCAGGTTGCCGGTCGGCGCTGTAAACGGATGGTGGGCGGCATCCCAGCGCCTCGCCTCGGGGTCCCAGAAAAAGGCGGGGAACTCCACGACCCAGAGCACGTCGTGACGCCCGGCGGGGATCAGGTCGAAGCGATCGGCGAGTTCCATCCGCAGAGCGCTCAGGACCTGGCCGGCGGTCGTGATCTCATCGGCAACGATCAGCAGCAGGTCGCCGGGCGAGGCATCGAGCCTGGCGTTGACCGCGGCGATCTCGTCCGCCGTCAGGAACTTCGCGATCGGGGAACGCCAGCCGGGTTCGTCGGTCTGGACGAACGCCCAGACCAGGCCCTTGGCGCCGTGGCGCTTGGCCAGCTCGGTCAGCGCGTCGAGCTCCGAACGGGGAAGCTCCCGCCGGCCGGCGTTGATCGCGCGGACCACGCCACCGGAGGCAATCGCGCCGGCGAACACTTGGAACTGCGAGCCGGCGACCGCTTCGCCGAGGTCCCGCAGCTCCAGCCCGAACCGGGTATCCGGACGGTCGATCCCGTATCGGGAGACGGCCTCGGCGAACGTCATCCGCGGCCACGGTGGCGGAGCCACGTCGAACTGCTCGCGCTCGAACACGGCGCCCATGACCGCCTCCATGCACTCGATTACGTCGTCTTCGGTGACGAACGCCATCTCCATGTCCAGTTGGGTGAACTCGGGCTGACGGTCAGCGCGCGTGTCCTCGTCGCGGAAGCACCGGGCGATTTGGTAGTAGCGCTCGAAGCCGGCCACCATCAGCAGCTGCTTGAACAGCTGCGGGGACTGCGGGAGCGCGTAGAACGACCCGGGCTGCACGCGCGCGGGAACTAGATAGTCGCGGGCGCCCTCGGGGGTCGAGCGGGTCAGATACGGGGTTTCGATCTCGAGAAAGTCACGGTCGTTGAGAACCTCGCGCATCGTCGAGATCACCCTGTGGCGTAGCGCGAGGTGCCGCTGGGCCGATGGCCGCCTGAGGTCGAGCGCCCGGTACTTGAGGCGCAGGCTCTCGTCGACGGCGACATCCTCGTCGAGCGGGAACGGCGGCGTGTCGGCGTCGGCGAGCAACGTCGCCGAATCGACGGCCAGCTCGACCTCGCCGGTCGCGAGGTTCGGATTTACGTTCTCGGGCTCGCGGCGGGTCACGGTGCCGGTTGCGGTGATCACGTCCTCTGAGCGCAACCGATGCGCGATCTCGTGGGCCGCCGGCGCGGTCTCGGGATGGAACACCAGCTGCGCGATCCCTGAGCGGTCTCGGAGATCGATGAAGATCAGGCCGCCGTGGTCGCGGCGGCGGTGTACCCAGCCGGCGACGCGAGCGTGGGTTCCGGCGCGCTCCGCGGTCAGCTGCCCGCACCAGGAGTCGCGGTAATCGTTGGGCCGCGGCGCGTGTTTCACAGGCGGCTGCTCCGGAGGATCGTCGGGATCACGTTTTGGAGTTCGGTCTCGAGCTGCTCGCCCGACTGCATGTTCCTCAGGCTCGCCTCGCCGTTGTCGCCGACGATTGCGACATATCGCGCTCCGAGCCGGTCGGCATGCTTGAGCTGTCCCTTGAGCGATCGTCCCGCCAGCTCGAGCTGGGCTTGGAGGCCCGCCCGGCGAGCCTGGTAGGTGAGCTCGAACGCGCCCGGCACCCCGTCGCGCGCCGACAGCGCCACGAACAGGTCGACCAGCTCCGGCGCCGGATTACGCTGCTCGCTCGCGAGCAGGATCCGCTCGATCCCCGCGGCCCAGCCCGACGCCGGCGTCGGTGGTCCGTCGAGCTGCTCGATGAGGCGGTCGTAGCGGCCGCCACCGCCGACCGTTGACTGCGCACCTCCGAGCGCGTCGCTCACGAACTCGAACACGGTACGCGTGTAATAGTCGAGGCCGCGGACGAGCGTCGGGTCGAGCTCGTACCGGATGCCGGCGCCGTCGAGCAGCGACCGCACCTGCGCAAAGTGCTCTGCGTCATCGGGCACGAGACGGTCCAGCAGCTTCGGCGCCGCTTTCATCGTTTCGCGCGTCCGGCGGTCGGTAGCGTCGAATGCGCGCATTGGGTTGAGGTCGATGCGGGCCACGACCTCGGGCGACAGGCCTGACTCGTGCGTCCGCAGATACGCCTTCAGCTCCTCGCGATAATCGGCGCGGGTCTCGGGAGTGCCGAGGCTCGAGAGCTTGAGCGACAGTCCCCGTACCCCGAGCGCGTCGAGCAGCTCGACGAGGAGGACGATCAGCTCGGCGTCGGTCTCGGGCGTCTCGGAGCCGATCGCCTCGGCTCCAACTTGCCAAAACTGGCGGTAGCGCCCGCGCTGGGGTGCCTCGGCGCGGAAGAAGGTCGATAGGTACCACAGCTTGACCGGCTGGGGCAGCTTATGCATCCCGTGCTCGATGTAGGCCCGGCACACGGGGGCGGTTCCCTCCGGACGGAGCGTCAGGGAACGGCCTCCGCCGTCGTCGAACGTGTACATCTCCTTCTGAACGATGTCGGTCGCCTCGCCAACGCCGCGTGCGAACAGGTCGGTCGACTCGAATGTCGGCGTCTCGATCCGGCGATAGCCGGCGGCGCCGAGTGTCCTGCGGATCTGGGCTTCGATCAGCTCCCGGCGCGCGGCGTCGTCGGGCAGCACGTCGAACGTGCCCTTGGGGGCCTGGATCACCGGTTCGCTGAGCTTCCGGGCGCGGTCACTTCGCGGCGAGCTCGCGCAGGAACGGATTCGTGGCGCGCTCGTGGCCGAGCGTCGTCAGCCCCATGTGTCCCGGATAGAGCGTCGCCTCCGGCGGGAAGGCCTCGACCAGCGACTCGATCGACGCGAGCAGCGTGGGCCAGTCACCCCCGGGAAGGTCGGTGCGGCCAACCGAGCCCTGAAAGAGCACATCGCCCGAGAACAGGGCGTTTTCGTCCTTGATCGCGTAGGTGACGTGGCCCGGGCTGTGGCCAGGGGTAAAGATCACATCGAGGGTTAGGGTTGCCAGCTCGAGCCGTTCGCCGCCGCTCACCGTGTGATCGGCGTCGTAGCTCTCGAACGGCCCGAATCCGGGCCACGGCACGTAGTCCATGATGTTGGCCAGCACCTCGGTCTCGAGCTCCGGGCAGTAGACGGGCGCCCCGGTCGCCGCGGCCACCGGCGCCACGGCGCCGACGTGGTCGAAGTGGGTGTGAGTGAGGAGAATCGCCTCGACGGTCTTGATCCCAATCGCGTCGAGCGCTCCGACGATGCGATCGGCTTCCTCGCCGGGATCGACGATCAGGCCGCGATCGCTGTCCTTCGCCCTGACGATGAAGCAGTTCTCCTGGATCGGGCCGACGGTGAACATCCGCACGTCGATCATCCGCCCGCCGCCTTCTTGCGCTGGCGGCGCCGGTAGAGGTGGGTCTCGAGGTAGTAGCCGGCCGGTACGTAGAGCACCAGCGCGGCGATGGCGAAGCTGAACGCGGCCACGACATTGTGGTTCTTGGTCGTCAGCAGCAGGAACCCGAACATAATCACCGCGGCGAATCCGGCCCGTACCATCGACGAGCGCCACGTCGGGGGCGTGTTCAGCCGCTTTTCCCGCGCATCGACGCGAGACTGCTTCTTCTTCTCCTCCGGCGAGGGCGGTCGACCCGTTCGACCTCGCGCCTCGATCGTGCCGGCGGCGTTTCCGCGGTGCTTCGATCGGCGTTTGCGCTTGGTCTGGGCCACGGTTAATGAGACTTTAGTGCGCCGGCGGGTCGGTGGCCCCGAGTACGTCTTCGATTAGCCGTTTATTGCGTACGGGGATGTCGCGCGGGAAGCCTTCGAATGCGTGGCTGGGCGCGAGACCGACCAGCTCCGCCTCCGCCACCGTCGCGTGGGCCTCGATCGCGGCGATGACGTCCGCCAGCCTGACCGTCCGATGGTCCTCGATGTTCATCGAGACCTGGGCCACGTTTCGCCGGGCCAGCCACAGCCCGATCGCGCGGACGCTCTCCATGCCGTCCGCCCCACCCTCGCGGATCCTCGCCGCGATCGCCTTGGCGTCCTCGACCGTCGCCGGCGGCGCGAGCTCGACGTTGAACGCGACCAGTGGCGGGCGAGCCGACACGAGCACGGCGCCAGCGGTGCGATGAAGCCCGCGCGGCCCAAAATCGGGTGCCAGCTCACCCCGCTCGATCCGCTCGGCGAGCGCAGCCGGGCCTCCGCGACGCAGTCCGGCGCGGGTCCTCCCACCGGCGAGGAGGCCGTACAGGAACACCGGAACCTGCTCGGCACCGAGCATGTCGGCGAGCGCGAGCGCTTCGGCGCACGCCGCGCCGCGGTCGGCCTCGCGCAGGAACACGATCGGGGCCACGTCCACGGCGCCCACCCGTGGGTGGAGTCCGGAGTGGTTCCCGACGTCAATCCGCTCGATCGCCGCCAGGGTCCCGTCTCGGACCGCCGATGCCAGTAACCCCGGCTCGCCGGCGAGCGTGAACACGGTGCGATGGTGATCGGGATCGGAGTGAACGTCGAGCAGCCGTCCGTCGAACGCCGCCCCGATCGCCTCTATCGCCGCGCGGTCGCGGCCCTCGGAGACGTTCGGGATCGCCAGCAGCGTCGTCATGCTGATTCGCGGGGATCAGTCCCGGACCGTCGTGTCCAGCTCGAGCTGCAGGTGCTCAGGCACGAGCGGCTCCTCGGTCACCCGGGGCCGCCCGCGCTTTGCCCAGTGAGCCAGCACCTCGTGCGAGCGGCAGGTCCGATAGGTGATGCGTCGATCGATCGGCAGAATCGCCAACCCACCGGGCGAGTTGCCGGTGACGAGTGCGTGGAACCGGCGCCCGAGGCGATCCACCTCGACCATGTCCCCGATCTCGATCCCGGCGAGCCTCACGGCCGTGGATGGTACGGACGTGGCGTACGGTGAGATCGATGTCCGCTGAAGACTGGAAGCCGCACCTGCCCGCGGGCGCGCGGTTCGATCCGCGCGACTTGACGGCCAAGGGCAGCTTGCCCGCCGCCTGGCGGACGGTTTGGGCCGGCGCCCCAACGGCGCCGCTGGTGTTCGCGCCAAGCCACGGCTGGATTTCGGCTGAGGAGCTCGAAGAGGCGACGCGCCGACTGGCCGGCCGGCTCTTGGCCGCCGGGATCGAGCCGGGGGATCGGATGCTGTTCAGCGCCGAGTCCTCGCTCGAGCTCGTGCTCGCCCACGTCGCGGCGCTCCGGTCCGGGATCGTCGTGGTGCCGGCGAACACCGCCTACCGAGAGCGGGAGCTCGGGCACGTCGTCAGAGACGCGGCTCCGCGGGCGGCCCTGCTCGACGATCCGGAGCGCGCGAGCTGGGTCTCGGCAGCGGCGAAGCCTGGGACCGTGATCCTCACCCCTGCCGTTGATCTCCCCGACGCGGAGCCGGGCCGGCTCGACGCAGCGAGCCCCGATGCGCCTGCCCTGATCGGCTACACGTCGGGGACGACGGGCGTGCCGAAGGGCGCGGTCCTCTCACACGCCAACCTGCTGGCGGGCGTCGAATCGGTTGCCGTTGCCTGGCGCTGGACCGCATCGGACCGCCTCGTCCTGTCGCTGCCGCTGTTCCACGTCCACGGGTTGTGCGTCGGGCTGCACGGCACCCTCCTCGCCGGCGCCTCCGCGGTGCTGCTCCCACGGTTCGACGTCGATGCCGTGCTCGACGCCGCTCGGACGCACCACGCGACCCTGTTCTTCGGGGTGCCGACCATGTATCACCGGTTCGCTCGCTCGCGGCGGGTGCGCGAGCTCTCGACGCTGCGGCTGTGCGTGTCCGGATCGGCACCGCTCCCCGCGGAGCTTCACCGGGAGCTGGCGGAGCGAGCGGGGCAGCAGGTCCTCGAGCGCTACGGGATGACCGAGACGCTCATGAACGTCTCCAACCCTTACGACGGGGAGCGCCGGCCCGGTAGCGTCGGCTTCCCGCTGCCGGGCGTTGAGCTGAAGCTCTCCGACGACGATGAGATCCTGCTCCGCGGCCCGAACGTGTTCGCCGGCTACTGGGAACAGCCAGAGGCGACCGCCGAGAGCTTCACCGACGGGTGGTTTCGCACCGGCGATCTCGGCGCGTTTGACCCCGACGGCTACCTGCGGATCCTCGGCCGGTCCAAGGAGCTGATCATCAGCGGTGGGCTCAACGTCTACCCCCGCGAGGTCGAGGACGTGCTGCTCTCCCATGACGGCGTCGCCGAGGTGGCGGTCGTGGGAACGCCCTCGGAGGAATGGGGTGAGCTCGTCACGGCGTTCATCGTCGCGGCGGCTGACCGCCCGAGCGAGCGCGCGGTGATCGAGTTCGCCGCCGAACGGCTGGCGCCGTTCAAGCGGCCGCGAGCCGTCCACTTCGTCGACAGCCTGCCCCGAAACGCGCTCGGCAAGGTCGTCAAGCAGGAGCTCACACGCTGAGCTCACCGCTTCAGAATCGCGTGACCCCGCTCGGCGATCTGGTCGCCACGCCGGACCGCGGCCTCGTTTACGGCAACCGCGGCTGTATGCACGACGCCGGCGGTCGCATCCGCCGGCGGTGGGGCTGCACCCGCTGGATCTCCTGCCAGCTCGAGTTCCGCGGCTGGCGCCGCACGCCGCTGCTCCAGCCGGGCCGCTTCACCGAGCTGTTCTTCCTCGATGAGGCGACGGCGTTCGCCGCCGGACACCGCCCCTGCGCGCTGTGCCGGCGGGCGGACTACAACCGCTTCACGGCGATCTGGAGCGCGCTCCATCCCGGCCAGCACGGAGCCGACGCCATCGACGCCCAGCTGCACGGCGAGCGAGTGCGGCCCGGCTCCGGCGAGCGCCGGCTCCATGGCGCGCCGTTCTCCGAGCTTCCCGATGGCGCGTTCGTGCTGCACGACGGCGAGCCGCACCTCGTGTACGGCGTGGGCCTCCTCAGCTGGACCACCGGGGGCTACGTCGCCTGCAGCCGGCGCCCGACCGTCGGCAGCGCGACCGTGATAACGCCTCCCTCACTCCTCGCCATTCTGAGCACCGGCTGGACGTCCCTCGTCCCGCTCCTACACCCCTCGGCCCGATAAAGTCGCACGTCCCGCCGGAGTAGCTCAGTCGGTTAGAGCAGCGGAATCATAAGACTCTCACCCGGTGTTGCCGGTTGTCGCCTGGTCGGAAAGAGCGAGCAAAGCGCGAAAGTCCGGATCGCTGGTTGTCGTAGCGTCCTGTCCGGCAGGTTCACACTCGTTATACAGCGCCTCGGCATCGACGAGCAGATCACCGAACGATGGACCATCAACTGGTGGCACGTCGATCCCGCCTCCGAGATCGCTGTCCATCAACCCTCCATAGCGAGTCAAGGTGAAACTGGGCGAATGGTGTCCTAGGAATCTCGACACCTGGACGATGTTGCGCCCGTCCGCAATGAGCATCGCTGCCAGAGTGTGCCTGAACCAGTGGAATCCCAGGTCGGGAACTCCTGCCTCCCCTGCTGCTGGTTTGAGGACTCGCGACCACACGTTGTTCGGCCGTAGCACGGTTCCACTCCTCGATACGAACACAGGGTCATCCGCGCGTGAGTACTTGGTCGACGCATGCAGCTGGCGTAGTTCGATGACAAGCGAATGTGGAATGGGCACGTTCCGTCTACCGCGCTTTGACTTTGGCGGTCCCATCTGACCGCGCACCACACGCTGGCGAACCTTGATGTGAGGATCGCTGCCATCAGTTGCGACGTGACGCCATTCGAGACCCAGGATCTCGCTGATGCGCAGCCCCGTAACGGCGAGTGTGTGAAAGAAGGTCCTGTAGTCAGGATGCACCACCTGAAGGAACGTCTGCAACTGCTCAGTGGTGAGCGTGCGGACCTCCTCCTCGTCGTCCACGATCTGCTGGCGATTCGGTAGCGCGATCGATTGGCACGGTGATGAGCGGATGAGGCCTTCGCGCACAGCTGTCGCGCACATGGAGCGCAGTGGAGCAACGATGTTGGAAATCGTCCCGTCTGCCAGGCGACGCTTCTGCTGGTCCTCGTCAGCGAGCCACGCGACGAACTGGGCCACGCGCGATGGACTCAAGTCGGTCAACCGCTGCCGCTCACCGAAGAACGGGATCAAGTACGCCTTGATCTGCCGGCGATAGTCGTCGCGTGTTTCCTCACGGAACCCGCGCCGTCCGCCTTGGTAGCGTTCCACCCATTCGAGCGCGAAGGCAGCGAGTGTGACCGTGCTGCGTTCCTGGTACTCGCCTCTCGTCACGTCGGCCTGCCTCAAGTGCTTCGCTCGTCGCGCCTCGTCGAGTGTTCGATACCCGCCGTCCCACTTCAGTTTCCCGTTGAAGCGAAACGCGATGTAGTACCGTTCGCCGCGCCTGAACACGCCTGGCACACTGGTCTTCGCGAACGTGTAGGTTGACTTGCCACGACCGCTATTGTTTGCATCGTCCATCGAAATGTAACCTTTCGGTGGTTATGACGCCGGAGGTGTGTTCGGCACCCCCGGCGTCGCTTTGCCTAGTTTATTGTCCTGTGATCCTGTCGACCAGTTTCACTCGCAGGCGGTTTGCCTTGCGGAACCAGTCGAACCTGAACAGGCCTAGTCGCCTGCTACGATTTAGTTTGGCCATCGAAGTACACCCTTCGTTTGGTCAAGGCGTCGTGGTGGCTTCAACACCACGACGCCACATTTATGTGACTGTCACACTGCAACGTGCATTTTATCACAAAAGAGTGTGACGCGCAAGGGAGCTAACTACACTACTGCGAGTATTTCAAGCGCCTTTAGTGTGGTAAGGGCCACCGAGCAGGGGAAGCGCAACCAAACAGTGGAGTTGGTCTGCCTGGGGCATTCTTCCCCTTGGAGGAAGGAGCGCGAGAGCGCAAACAAGCACAACCCCCGCTGAGAACCTCTTTCACTCGGTGGGCTTGTTGTCCCGAGGAACAACCCATTGGAGCACCTCACAGCAAGTGTTGTAAAGGCAGTCATCGTCACAAGTGCAGCTTGACTTCTTGTCGAGGTGCGTCGCTACCAACTACGTGTACCACGTCAAGCGCACGGTCCCGGTCCGCGTCACAACCCTTTGGTGCGGTGTTACCCCATTCTGGATTCTTCACGAGCCAACTTGCCATCGCATCAGAGAACGTACTCAGTGGGAAGTCACGAGGGTTGAAGCAGCACACGGTTTGGTAGTTGTCGCCATCGCGCCGGGTGACCATGGCGCGCGGATCACACACGAGCTCCACGCGCCTGCCACGGGTGAGATCGCGGTCGTCCAGCTGGGCACATCTCAATCTGCATTGCCACGAGCGTAGACGACTCGCCCACTTGGGTATTCGACTCGGTAGCGCGTCATCGCGCGACCTAGCAGGGGCGAGTGAACGGCCCACCGGCGACTCCGTCACCGTGAGGCCCAGATGGGCCATGAGAAGCATCCGGGAGCGTGCCGTCAGGTGCGGCCATGCCTGGGGGGACCCACGCTTGAGGCGTAGGATGTGGATCTGGGTCTGGTGCTGGGCCCTGTAGCATCACTTCGCCGTTGGGACCACGCACTACAACTGGTGCCATGGTGTTCTATCCTTGTCCGCAATTGCGGACATTCAGTCATTGACGCTGGTTATGGACCGGTACTCACCGCTGTTGGCCTGCGCGACACGCGCACGCTCAGTGCTCGACAACCAGTTGGGCGGGTACTCCTGCGGTGCAGGGGGAGCTTGGGCGCCAAATGGCCCGGTTCGTAGAGGGGACTCTGCCAGATCGTTGACGACGCGCTCAGCCACCGGGTCGCTGTCGTACAAGTCGGACACCATGTGGTACGCCTTTGAGTTGTTCACCAGTTTGCCTGCCTTGACTGCTTTTGCTGAAGGGCATTCCGGCGTTGGTCGTGTTCACTTGTGTGAGTCATTGACTTCCTTCCTGGTCATTTGTATAACGTGTTAGACAGTTGGTGACAAATGTCACCGCTTACATTCCGCCTGGCGTCGCGCTACCCACACGCCGCTTCCTGGCGTGGTCACGCAACTGCTCGTCCAGCTGGTCGATGTACTCGTCGCTGGAGTAGTCGAGCGTTTCGTCGTCGTATTCGGTTGTCTTGCTGGGATGCTCCTTGTCGATACCACCGCCCTGCTCCTCAGCGAGTAGAGCGTTGCTCGGTATGGAGTCGACCTGCTGCGGCCTTCGTTACTGATCGTGAGGAGATCGGTGGTCGGTTTGCTGCTAAACCAACCGAAATGCAGGTGGTCACCAGTGCGGTTCTTGGCTGTACGCTCTAACCAGGTGCGTAGGTCGGGAGTGTGTTCGGCGACCTCTTGCGCCTCTGCCAGTTGTGCCTTGAGTTCCTTGACTTGCTCGTTCGCGCGGTACTCGCCCTGGCGCAACTCGTCGGTCCAGTCCAACTCGTGCTGAATGACGGTTGACACGATGCGGTTCACCAGTTCCCGTAGATGCGCCTGCACCACCTTCCCACGCTCCATCAACTCGTTCAGCCGCGTCGTGCGCGTTCCTTGAGGTGTGCGCTTGGGCAATTTCGTTGCGTCATCGCCGTTGCTGTAGGCGCGTTGCTGCGCTTCCAGCGCCTGGTCGTCCTCCATTTCGTACTTAGCGCGTAGCGTGTGGTACTCAGCGCTGATCTGGCTTAGGTCGTTGAGGGTTTGGACGTGCTCGTCATGCAACTGGTTGAGCACTGACCAGGGCGTGGAGTCCGGTACCCAGTCACGGCGCACAACGGCAGGGTTGCTCTAAGTTTACTGTTGTGGTCATGCTGCTCCTCCTCGATATCGTGCGCGGTGCTTTCAACCAGTACGCCCTCCTGGGCCTTGAGCCGTCGCTCCAGCACGTTGGTGAACACCTTCTGCTGACTGGCGCTGATGCCAGATTCGTACATCGCCTGTTTGACCACGTCGGCGAGCAACGCCAGCTGCTCCTCGTCCAGGTCGCCCTTTGGCACGTAGTTATCGCGGTACATCACGGCTTACGCGCCTTGAGCAGGAAGATGGTGAGCAGCGTGTCTCCTTCCACAGCGCGCTTGTAGGCGGATGACTCCAGTCCCTCGGTGGTGTAGTCGAGTACATCGGCCATATCAACCGCGAACTTCTCGTCGCGCAGCTTACGTGCGTACACCGCCGGCCGACTGATGCCTACTGCCTCAGCAGCGGAGGCCACGCAACCACCATTTGCAGCGAGTTCCTTCAGGAATGGTTTCTCCCAGTTGCCGGGGCGCATTTGGTACGGCTTTAGGCGTACACGACGCTTCGTCTTTATGGGCCGGTTTTGGTTGTCTGCCACTAGTCCTCCTTTTTGTCTGCGTTTCCCAATTTTTGACTGGTCTGCCGGGTCGAGGATGAGGCTGTAACGGTTGTGCTCGTGCTGTATGTCGTCACCACGCTTCACACTGATCCACCCGTTAGTTTCTAGCTTGTCCACCAGGCGTAGGATGCGAACTGTGCCGAGGTGTGGTAGACATGCGCTCAGTTCTCGAATCGTGGGGTCATCAATGCCATTGTCTAGGTAGGCCGCCAGGAAGAAGAGCACCGAAAAGGCAGGTATCCACTTCCCCACAGCTTACCGTTTGCTTGTGTGGGCCAGTTGCGCACTACCCAACCGGGCAAGTTGTTGAGCGATCTGTTTTGGAATGTGGGCTTTCTGACTGGCAGCGGGCGCGGAAGACCGTTGGTAGATGCCTGTGGTGTCAAGGTGCGAGCAGCTATACGTTTAGGCAAGATAGATCTCCCCCTTTGGTTGACTCGCGTCGGTACTGTAGGTACCACCCCACCCCAGCGAGTCCCAAGAGAGTTTGGGCCTGGGTCGTGCGAAGTGGCCAGTTGAGTACTAGGATTACCAATCCTCTGACACGCGCAAAAGCGCTGCAAATTGCGGTAGGTGTGATAACCCCCGTGAACGCGGTCCTGCGTGGTGTAGTGGCGCTGTACCCTGGGCGAGTGCCAGCTAATAAGGCGCTCGTAGTAGTGGCCTTTTTGGTGTCTTGGGGGACAGACCGAAGGCCGGACCATAAGCAGACTCATGCTCTCCCCTCCAAGTACTCATCTAGCTCACTACGCCTAAACAGCAACCTGCTCCCCTCATAGTGCGGTACCAGCTTTTGCGTCATCACGAGATCGTGAACACGCGACACAGGAGCATCAATGTATGCAGCTGCGGTCTTGCTATTCATCCACTCGTTGCTTGCATAGCCTTCTATCGCCACACGGATCCTGTCATCGATAATCGAAGTGAGTGTGAGTATCAGGGTCTGCGTCGCGGTGTTGCTCATCAATTCTCCCCTGATGGTCTTCGGTGTACGTACTGCCACCCATAGACTCTCGTCGCACGCCTGACACATGCTCATTGCACGTTGTAATGTGTACGCAATGTCATGTGTGTAAGGTGTGTGGACGTATACATCTTCATCGCACACCTGACATACATGACATTGTGCACACCTGACATCGTATGCGAGCGTGTCATCACAGCGGCGGTCATCGGTTGCTGCTCCGTCGCTTCGTCATCTTCACCGCAACCGGCCACTTCCAAAACACCTCGCTCTGGAACTTCGCATCGCGGTACCAGATGATTCTCATCTTGAATTCGCTCGGGCCATCGTGTGGTATTCAAGTCCTTGCCGTTCGCCTTCGACAAGAATTGGTTTGCACGGATGCCCTTTGCCATCGTTCGGCAGCATTGTGGTAATGAGTGCTTTTGCCTTGCCCTCCTTCGATGCTGAATCTGGATCTACGTTGCCGATCAAGTCATCCTTGGTCAGATCAGTGTGGGTGATGCTCTTGTGGTCGAGCACCGGCCCACGGAACACTTCACCGTGGTCCTTGATCTTGTATTCCTTGATCTGAACTCGAACGCTGATGGGTCAGGGCACAAGTTGCCCTTCCCCCTCACCAGTGCTCGACGCTCGGGATTGTCGAGGCATGTGGCGAGTAGGAGGCTCGACCTGGATACTGCATTGAACGCAACCGAACCAGACAGCAATTCTCGGAACGAGTTGCCGCGCTTGTTGGGATGCAGCGACCCGGTCACGGCGATGCACAGCCACGGGCCAGCGCTCTCGCTGGGCGAAGCGCCTGGCGAACTTCCTTACGTCGCCAGTCATCAACCTTCACGCCCAGGTTGTCGAGCAGCTGATCTAGGTAGAGGAAGCGAATGTTGAACTCCTCAACCACCGTGGCGATTCGTTCCTGATCAGCTTCCAATTCGACGTTCGCGAGTAGCCCGGTCGATGTAGTGGACGTACTTGACGTCTGCTCCTGCGGCTTCGAGTCTCGGGAGTCCATACGTCGTCGAAGTCATCCTCATCGCCGATCACCCCGACGTGGACAGGCTCCCCGTAGTAGTCGCCTTCGAGTTCGCCACGAGAAAGCGAGCGATCACCCAGCAGATCAGCGTGCCCTTGCCGACGCCCTCCTCCCCGAGCAGCAAACTAAGGTATCCATTCGGGATGCGGTGATGCCAGGGCCACGTAACTGGACGGGCGTTTGCCATGTCCGGTGAACGGACGCGAAGCGGCGTATCCGCATGCTCTGGCAGCGTGGAGTAGCGATCAGACAGCGCCTTGTCGATGGTCCGCGCTCGGTAATCCTCACGCTCCCACTTCCCGTCCATGAGCGCGCTACGCCCCACAATGCGGGCGATCTGCTCTCGATCTTTCGGTACTTCGCCAGGAGGTTGCATAGCGCAAGGTCAGCCTCGGATGGCGAGTCATATCCGCTGGTGTCCCCATCGTCGAACAGCGCAGCGAACTTCACCGCGTCCTTCGAGCTCCTCGCTCTACGCACGATCT
>CAVZAK010000031.1:0-93803 GCA_963773165.1 uncultured Solirubrobacterales bacterium | reverse complement strand
GCAGAAGCCCTCGTGCGCCGACAGGCACACGAACACGTCCGTCGACCGGTACCGATCCCCGAGCTCGGCTTCGGTCAACCCGCTCTCGATCGTGACCGCACCGGGCGCCAGGCTCTCAGCCAGCTGTCTCAGGTGTGCGACGTAGTCCGTGCTGACGGGATCGCCCACGAGCATCAGCCGCGCCCCGGGAGCCCGGTAGCGGCGGTAGAGCGAGAACACTCGGATCACATCGGCCTGGCGCTTGTGCGGCGACAGACGCCCCACGAACAGGACCACCGGCGACCGGCCCGGATGGCGAACCGTTGGCGGGCCCAGCCGGGCGGTGTCGACGAGCAGCGGGATCACCTCGGTCCGCGTAGCTCCAAACGACCGGAGCTCCGCTGCGCTGTAGGCGGACGCTGCGGCGGCGACGTCTACGGCCTGGACAAGTTCGGGAAGCTGTTCCAGCCCGATCGCGCAACGGAACGCCGCCACCGGCGCCGATCCCACAGCCAGGCCGGAGGGGTGACGTTGTGGTAGAGGAGCAGCTTCGGGTTGGGGAGTCTGAGCAGTTCGGCCAGCCGCGGTGCGCCGGCGGAGTGGTGCAGGAGCAGCACGTCATCGCGCTTCACGGACAGTCGCGGGAGCGGCGCGATCGAGCCGTTCGATCCGGGGCGATCCGCGCTGCGTGGTCCGACCCTCCCCAGCCGAACTCTCGAAACCTCGAGCGGAACTGGAGCGCCTCGCTGGTGATCGCGTCGTGTCGGCCCGCCCCCGAGAGGATCTGATGGACGTTCATGACGGGCCGTGCTCGTCGAGCTTTCGCTCGAGCCCGTCGATCCTTTCCTCGAGCCGGCGCAGCTCGCCCACGACGCCGACGTTGAACCGAGCCTGGCGGCGAGAAGCTCGGAGTGATATTGGGCAAGGAGGCGCAGGAGCAGGCGCTTGATGTGCGTTATCGGTGCCCGAACGCGGTGTGTCGAGCCGACGACGCTCATGTCGGGATCGATCAGCGCCCACGCGAGCAATTTGTCCGTCGTCACCGGCTCCGGCTGCCGCCGCGGGCTTCGGTGTCGTCTCCGTAGCCCTCCGAGGCACGCATCGACGCCGCCGACGCGCGTGCCCGCTCCAGTGCGTCCTCGGGTTCTGTCATCTCATCGATTATCTAGGGTTTTCCAGGATGACCGTGACCGGGCCGTCGTTCACGAGCTCCACCGCCATCATGGCCCCGAATATCCCGCGGCTCGCACCGAGCCGCTCGCAGAATCGCTCGTACAGAGGCTCGGCTGCCTCGGGCGAGGCGGCGGCGACATAGCTGGGCCGGTTGCCCCGCCGAGCGTCGCCGTACAGCGTGAACTGGCTGACGCACAGCACCTCGCGCTCGCCGAGCGGCTCGTTCATCCGCCCCTCCTCGTCGGCGAAGATCCGCAGCGCCAGGACCTTGTCGGCGAGCCAGTCCGTCTCGCGTTCGCCGTCTTCGCGACCCACGCCGAGGAGGACCAGCATCCCGGGCCCGATCTCGGAGACGAGCTCGCCACCGACGCTCACGGCCGCGCGGCTGACGCGCTGCACCACCGCCCGCACGGCTACAGCCCCCGTAGCTCGGCCGCCGTCTGCTCCGGAGCGACGATGTTCAGGTTCACGCCGGCGCCGAGCTCGAGCCCGGCCAGGTACGTGAGCCGCGGCAGAATGTCGATCCGCCACGAGAAGTGCTCGGCGCCGCTGGGGGCCGTGCGTATCCACAGGTTCAGCGGCGGCGCACACTCAAACCGCCGGTGCAGACGGCACAGTGCCTCGTGGAGCATCGCCGCGCCCGAGGGCCCCACGTCCTCGTAGCGCAGCCGTGGCGTGCGAGGGGCAATCAGGAGCTGGAACGGGACCCGCGCCCCGTACGGGGCCATGAGGACGGTCTCGTCGTCGATTGCCACGATCCGCTCGCGCTGGCGGACTTCCTCCTGGACGAGGTCGGCCAGCAGGTTCCCGCCCATCGTCCGCGTCGCGTAGGCGCCGAACCGCTCTCGCTCGCGGGCGATCGCGGCGGGCACGAAGTCGAGCGCGTACAGCTGGGCGTGGGTGTGGGGCAGCGACGCCCCGGCTTCGCGGCGTTCGTTGACGATCAGATGGACGTAGGCGGCGTCGGCGTGGGCCCGCATCCGTTCGCGCCAGACGGCCGTCGCGGCCTCGACATCTTCGGCGGTCAGCTCCGACAGCGAAACCACCGGCTTGGGCGAGTTGACGATCACCTCGTGGGCGCCGCGGGCGGGGGCGGCCCAGAACAGATCTGGATTCGCATGGCGCTCAGGCTGCTCGGAGTTCTCGCGCAGCGCCGGGTACAGGTTCGGGACGACTCGTACCGTCCAGCCCGGTGTGTCCGGCGAGCTCCCGTTCGGCCGGACCGCGTAGACCTCCGGTGGAGTCCGGTCCTCGTGGCCTTCCGCGAACGGATCGGAGTCGGGGTCGATCGGCGCCGGCGGCTCGACCGACAGACCACCGCCGGGACGGTCGGCCCTGTCGCGCGCAACGATCGCCCGCTGCCCGGTCAGCGGATCGACCCGAAGCTCCGGCATCTCAAGTTTTCCTCAGAGCTGCTTCTCCATCGCGATGTGATCGATCCCCGCTTCGGTGAACATCCGCCCGCGGGGACGGTACCCGGCCCGCTCGTAGAGCTCCTGGGCGTACGTCTGGGCGTGGAGCACGATGCGCCGTCCGCCGAGCGCACGGGTCTCCTCATCGGCCATCTCCAGCAGCTCGGTGGCGATCCCGCGCCGGCGCATCGACGAGTGGACGGCGAGCCTCGAGAACTGGGCGGTGGAGCCGATCAGCAGGATGCGGCAGGTGGCCACGACCTCTCCGCCGTGGATTGCGACCAGGTGAATCCCGTCGTGATCGCGCCCGTCGAGCTCCTCTTGCTCGGGCACGCCCTGCTCCACGCAGAACACGTCATGGCGCAGCTTCAGCGCGGCCTGCATCTCGCTCTGGTCGCGGAGCCGGCGGACCTCGTAGCCGACCAGCGTCATGTCAGCACGTAGTGCCGGATGTCGCGCTCGAGCTCGGCGACGCTCAGGTACGGGCCGGCCTTGTCGAACACCTTCTTGCCCTGGCTGTTGAAGAAGAACGTCTGGGGATACGCCTGATAGGCATTGATCGCAGAAGCGATACTTCCATTGGGGTCGGTGTAGCTCGGATACGTGACCGGGAACTTATGCAGGAACGCGGTCGCAGCCGCGTTCTGATCTTTGGCGTCGATGCCGAGAAACGCCACCTGACGACCGTACGCGACCGATGCTCGCTGGTAGGTGGGGAACTCCGACTGGCACGGCTCACACCACGAGGCCCACATGTTGACGACGACGGGATGGCCCCGGAGCGAGCGCAGCCGCGCCTCGAAGGCCGCGGGTCCCCCGCCGATCAGCTGGTTGGCCTGGGCGTGGATCTTGGCGAGCGGCGCCGGTGAGTCCTTGAAGGCGGCCGTTACGGTGCCCTGCGGTGGCGCCGCGTTGTGGGGGGTCGCTGCACCGCAACCGGCGAGCCCGGCGAGGACGATCGTGGCCCCGATCCGGGCCGCCCACAACGCGTGCTTGTTCACGATTCACAGCTTGCCACAGCCTCAGTTGATCCAGCCGCACACCGATCTGCTTAAATAGTCGTTATCTTCTCAGGGAGAGTCGGCGAGGGGGCAGCGTTTCTGTGGACTTACCTCGCCTTTGCTCGGCACCTGCCGAGACCACCTGGAGCCGCGGATACACGTAGACGCGCGGCTTGCACCTCAAACGCAACCTTTCAATTCCGATGGGTGATTCCACCCCTTTTCCGAGTCCTGCCGCGATCGCGCGAGCTGAGCTGTTCACGCGCGAGCGGTTCGTCTATGACGGCGAGACACTCGAGGACGCCCTGGCAACCGGCTCCGCGAGGCGCCGTGCGCTCGACGCTGCCCTCGGCGAGGTAGACGCCGGCGCCAAGCAGCCTTCGATCGAGTGGCGGCGGCACTTCTCGCTCCTGCTCGGACTCGAGCGTTTGCTCTCAGAGGAGGAGCCCCATCTCGTGGACGGCACGATCCTGTCCGCCCACCAGGTCGACGCGCTATCGGGCACGCTGACCGCGCTGCTCGCCGAGGCTCAGCGCAACGGCAATGGCAATGGCAACGGCAATGGGAGCGTCAACGGCTTGCCGCTCGAGCCGACCCGGCTCGCATCGGTGGCGATCCCCGGCGAGGAGGATTCCGACCTCGAGCTCGATGATGACGACAACGACGAACCCGAGGACGAGGAGCCCCAGGACTGGCGGGACGACGAAGGCCTCGACGACGACATCCAGCTCCCCGAGCAGCCCGAGGATCCCAACGCAGCGCGCCGTTTCTGGTTCGAACACGCCACGGGTGCGGGCAAGACCGTCGCGGCCCTCGGATTCGTAGAGGCATCGCGGACCGGCGGCATTCTGATTCTCACGCACCGTCGTAACCTCGTCGACCAGTTCAACGGCGAGCTGCGCGACCGGGGCTACCGCGATCGGATCTGCGCGCCGCTGCTCGGCAGCCATGACGCCGCCAACGGCCCGGTCACGGTCGAGACCTACCAATGGTTCGTTCGCAACTCCGGCAAGGTCTCCGACGCCTACACGATCGTGATCTGCGACGAGGCCCACACGGCGCTCGGGGAGAAGACCTCGGCGTCGATCCGCAGCTGGTCCGGACCCGTGTTCATCGGCATGACCGCCACCGGCGCCCTGATCGCGCGGCACGTCACGGACCTGTTCCCGACGCAGACCTCGCGCTTCGATCTGGCCCAAGCCGCGCGCCGCGGCGTCATCTCCCCCTTACGCTGCATTCGAATCCCGCCGGGGCCGGGAGTGCGCACGATCGCCAAGGTACCCCTGCGGCGCGGCGAGGTCGACACCGAATTCGACCAGGAGATGCTGGCGGAACTGCTGGACCAGACGCCCTTCAACCTCGCGATCGCCGATCTGTACAAGACCCGCTTCAACGGCGTGCCCGGGATCGTCTACTCCGCCGGCGTCCGCCACGCCTACAACGTCGCCCAGTCGTTCCGTGACCTCGGGATGAAGGCGCAGGCGGTGTCCGGAGAGACGCCCAAGCGCCAGCTGGCCAAGATCCTCGCCGACTACGAGGCGGGCAAGATCGACGTGCTCGTCAACGCCCAGCTGCTCGCTGAGGGCTGGAACAGCGCCCGGGCCACGATCTGCATGCACCTGGCGCCGACGGCGTCCAAGCGGATCTACCAGCAGCGCGTCGGCCGTGTCACCCGACGCAACCAGGGCAAGGAGGCGGGGATCGTCATCGACTTCGTCCACCCCGCGACCAAGCACGACGATCCGGTCGTGACGCTGCACTCGCTGCTCGACCGTGACGTCTACCGCGGCGGCGCGATCGTCGTCGGGCCGGTCCGCCGCGGCCGGGGCCGCAGGGTGCGGGTGGAGCGCCGAGTGCTGCCGGTCACGCCCGACCCGGAGCGGCGCGCCGAGGTCTTCGAGCGCGAGCTGTGGCGGATCGCCGTCGAGCATCTCGACTACGGCGAGCAGCACGTGTGGGCGGCTCTCGCCGGAGCACGGGTCGCTCCCAACGGATGGCGCCGGGCCAAGGCGATGCTCCACTTCGATCGGGGCGGCGAGCTCAAGCGCCGCTTCCTGCTCAACGCCGTCCAGCGCAACCGCAACTCTCAGCTCCGGCTCCGAGCCCTCCAGGAGATCGCCGCCAGCCGCGACGCCGAGGCGTTCGACACCGCGATCGACATGATGGCCGGGTGGCCGCGCGATGAGCGGCGGGAGGGCGTGAAGATCATGCTCCAGGCACTCGCCGAGCGCCGGATCGGACGACGCGACCAGGCCAACGCCTGGATCTGGCGGATGGCCGAGTACACCCGCGAGGTCCACGAGGAGTACGCCGTCCAGCGGTGGCCCGAGACCAAGCGGCTGCTCGGACTGCTGGTCAACTCGAGCGGCGCCGCCCATGCGCGCAACGCCCGCCGGCTCGTGCACGCAGCGCGCAAGGAGGATCGACGCCTGTCGGCCGCCCTGCTCGCGGCGGCGCTCGCGCACACCCCCGAGGCCGAGGAGGCTCTTCGAGGGGCGCGTACCCGGATGGCTCGCAAGCCCGCGGCGCTGGCGCGCGAGCTGCTGCGCAACTTCCCGAAGGGGCGGCGTGGCAAGGGCCGGCGGCGGCGCAAGTCCGGCGGCGACGCCCAGGTGGCCCCGGACGAGGGCGCCGTGGTCGCGACGGCGGTCGCGACCGACGAGGAACAAACCGACACGGACGGGGCGACCATTGACGCGACGGATGACGTCGATGAGCTCGACCGCGACGACGACAACGCCGTCGACGACGATGACGATGACGACGACATCGACGACCCGGACGACGACGACGACGACTCGGACGACGACGACTCGGACGACGACGACGATCGACGACTCGGACGATGACTCGGACGACACGCCCGACGCGGGCCTCGACGACGAACCGGCCGCGCGCGGCCGCAGCGCCGAAGAGGCCGCCTAGTCCGGCTGCCTTGTGCCGAGGTGGACCTCGCCCGCCTCGAGCGTGATCGACCCACCGTCGGTCACGACGATCAGCCGCCCATCATCGTCGACGCCGGCGGCCTCACCTTCGCCACCTCCCCAGCGCACGGGAAATCCGTGTAGCGCATCGCGCGCTCGCACGCCCTCCAGAACGAGGCCCGGATCGGAGTCGATCCACTGGCCCAGCGAGTCCAGGAGCCGCTCCAGCGTCGGCTCGACCGCATCGAGCGCGAGTCCCATCGTCCCTGCGGTATCGCGGAGCTCCGGTGGGAAATCCTCAGCCCGGAGCGCCACGTTGAGGCCGATGCCGAGGACGGCCCAGTGCTCCTGCGGCCGGCCCTCGACCAGGATTCCCGCGACCTTGCGACCGTCGACGAGGACGTCGTTGGGCCACTTCAGCTTGGCCGCCGAGCCCACGACCTCAGCCGTGGCCACGCCGGCAGCGAGCGGGAGCAGTCGCGGGGGATCCCGGATCACGACGGAGCACAGCACGGCCCTCCCCGGCGGTGCGAGCCACTTCCTGCCCTGGCGGCCGCGGCCGGCGGACTGTTCCCGCGCCGTCACGGTGGTGCCGTGAGGCGCTCCGCGCGAGGCGAGATCGCGCGCGAGGGCGTTCGTCGAATCAGTGAGCCGGAGGTGGAGCCGCGGCCGGCCTAGGGCAGCGCTCACTTCGGCGCGATCCGGATTTCGTCGTCGACCGAGAGCCCCAATCGCTCGGCGGCATCGCCATGGCTCACGGCCAGCGCCAGCCGGCGGTGGGCGTCCTCGTAGATGAGCAGGCGGCCCGGGTCGACATCCGCGAACGTCCGGGCAAACTGCGCCTCCTCGAGCCCGCCGGAGGGGAGCGTGAGCTTGGCCCGGTGGCCGAGCTTGAGCCCCGAGTCGGCGAGGTCGTCGTGCTCGACGTCGAGCTGCACATTGCCAAATCG
The DNA here is from genome assembly GCA_963773165.1 of uncultured Solirubrobacterales bacterium. Classification (GTDB taxonomy): domain Bacteria; phylum Actinomycetota; class Thermoleophilia; order Solirubrobacterales; family Solirubrobacteraceae; genus Palsa-465. The sequence goes on along the minus strand of CAVZAK010000031.1, from coordinate 86,364 downwards.
GTCGACATAGACGACGTGTGAGACGAACGCCCCGTCCTCGCGGCGGGGCCGGGGCAGGTTCAGCCGGACCAGCAGTTCGGGATCGCAGGGGTCACCCGCATCGGCGAGCGGAGCGCCGGCCGCGAGCCGTGCCGCCACGGGCGCGAAGATGTCGCGCCCGTGGAACGTCGCCGATACCGGTTCAATCCGAAACGGCGAGGTCGCGATCTCGACCGCCTCGACGGTCCCGCCCCCCGCCTCGGCCGCCGGCCACAGCAGCCCGTTATCGGGTCCGACGAGCACGCGGTCATCCGAGAGCCGCAACGCCACCGCTCGCCGCTCGGCGCCGACGTCGGGATCGACCACGGCCAGGTGCACGCCGACCGGCACGTACGGCAACGCGCCGGCGAGGATCACCGCGCCGGCGCGTACGTCGTGCCTCTGAACGCCGTGGGTGATGTCGATCACCCGGGCCTCGGGGCAGATCGTCGCGATCACCCCGTGGCACACGCCGACGAAATCATCGGCGAGGCCGTAGTCCGACAGGAACGTGATGACCGGAGCGCTCACCGCGCTCGTCGGGGCTACCGCCCGCTCTTGGCGAACGAGGCGGCCTCCGCCTTGACGATCGCGATCAGGTTGCCGAGGGCGACGTTCGAATCGATCAGGTGCAGACCCCACTCCGGCGTGGGGCTGGGCTTCGCCGTCTGCGCTCCGCCCTGTGCGGTGATCTGCAGCACGTTGGCGCCACCGGCCGATGAGCACTCGGCCCGGTAGGCGCCGGGCTCCGTCGACCACACCGTGTTCGGCGTCGGCTGCGTGAGACCGAGCAGCTTGATGCCCACGGCGAGCGTGCTCTGCGGATCGAACGGCGCGCTCGGGAAGATCGGATCGACGAGCGCGCTGCCCCCGGTTAGCGCCGCGGGGTTCGTGCACAGAACCGATTCGCCCGGCACCGTCGTCCGGCCGAACAGGCTGTCCGACGGGACCGGCTGATCGAACGTCGAGAACGCGATCACACAGCCGAGCTGAGTCTTCGAGCGACACGCGGGGATGTGCTTGAACGACCCACCGACGCCGGTGCCGGTCTTCACGCGTACGTTGCCGCCCATCAGGATCGCCGACAGCAGCCGGCGGCGCACGGCCGGCTTCGGATCGACGGCCTTGGCGATCAGCGACTCGAGCACGAACGAGCCCTGCGAGTGGCCGATCAGCACGAAGCCGCGGCCGTGGTTGTACCTGGTCAGGTAGGTGTGGAAGGCAGCCTCGACATCATCGAGCGCGAGCGCCGGGTTGGGCTTGGTGGTCGGCGTGCCGAGGCCGATGCCGTCGAGCGTCACCTGCCGGTACATCGGCGCGAACACTCGGCAGTACTGCGAGTACCGCGCCGCCTGGTAGAGCGCGATCGATTTCTCCTCCGGGTCGATCTGCAGATTGGCGTTGCCGGTCTTCTGGTCGCTGACCGTGGGATAGACGTAGAAGCAGTCGATCTTCGGCTTCCTGACCGCCTTCGGATGCTCGACCCGCAGCTTCGTCAGCGTCGGGGAGTAGGCGGTGGTGGACAGGCCCGGGGTGCAGGGGTCGGGCTTCTTGCCCGGGGCGCACAGCCAGACGGTGTGGGCGCCGGCCGGCGCCGCGGCAACGGACGCCGCAAACGCGGCGACGAGTACAACTGCGAGCAACGCTCTGATTCTCATGAGTCCGATCCTAACGCTGGCCGACGTGGGGCGATCCGCTTAGGAACCGCCACGACCAGATGGGTGACGACAAAAAGTCTTAAGGGACGAGCGCCCCTGCCGGCGCCCGTCCCCCAAGTGCAGGGAGCTTCTGTTTAAGCGACGGTGACGGAGCTCGAGAGCGTCCCGAGCTCAGTGCCCCCCGTGACGATGTGCTTGCCGAGTCGCTTGTTGATCTTGTGCGCGGCTACCGCCGACAGCGTCAGCTCGCCGGTCAGGGTTCCCGTCTTGCCAGAGACCGTGCGCGAGGCGTTGATCAGCCGCGCCACGGTGATCCGGCGTCCGCCGACCCAGGCCAGCAGACGGCCGTGGACCTTGTGGGCGATCAGCACGAAGTGGGTGACCGCCACCGAACGCGAACCAACCGTGAACTTCAGGCCGCCCGTGTGGCGCAGCAGGCCCCCGTTGGTGGATTTCGTGACAAACCCGCCGGCGATCGGCAGCGTCACGGCGCCGCCCGAGATCGTCGCCGGGCCGATCGCGCTGACCGTGACGTGATGCGAGGCGAGGAAGCCCGCCACCTGTGAGGTCGGCGTGATCGTCGTCTGGGTGCCGGTGACCTGGAAGACCTTCGCCTGCGCAGCAGCCGAGGTGACAACCATCAGGCTCACCGTCGCGGCGAGCACCATCAGGGTGCTGCGAGAAACTCGTGACATTCACAACTCCTTCGGAGCTTGATCGCTAACTCGACTTCGAAGAACCCGCGTGTGGCGCGAGAGTTGCGGCGGGGCGGTGGCGGTGGGGCGGGATTGCCGCTCCGGGTCTGGCGTCGGTTCGAGACACAGAGGCAACTTTGGCGTTCTCGTCCCACCCCTCGGGACAAGAACGCCGAAGTTGGCAGCGGCGGGCGCCCGCGCCACACCTCACCCGCGCCACATCTCGACCGCAGCCAGGCGACCCGGTTACCGCCCCGCGTCCGCCACCAGCGCCGCCACCAACCCGTCGATGTCATGCTGCTCGGCCTCGACGTCGGGCTCGCGACCGCGGGCCCGGAGCGCCGCGCTCGTGACCGGGCCGATGCTCACCAGGCGGGCGTCCTCGCTCAGCCGATCGCCGGCGACGTCGAAGAAGAACGTGACCGTCGATGACGAGGTGAAGGTCACGTAGTCAACCCGCCCCAAAGCCTCGAGCGCGTCCTCGCCGAGCGGCTCCGCCACCGTCTCGTACAGCGCCACGACATCGACGGAGGCGCCGCGCTCGCGCAGCGCGTCGGGCAGCACGTCGCGCGCTTCGGCCGCGCGGGCCACGAGCGCACGCTGAACGGGCACGTCGGCCAACGCCTCCACCAGCCCCTCGGCGACGAACCGCTCGGGCACGACGTCGGCGATCACGCCATGCTCGCGCAGCGCCGCCGCCGTACCGGGCCCGATCGCCGCGACCCTGGCGCCGGCCAGCGCCCGCGCATCGCGGCCGGCCGCCGCCATCCGCTCGAACAGAAACCGGACGCCGTTCGGGCTCGTCAGACAGACCAGGTCGTAGCGCTCGACCTCGGGCGCCTCGCCCGGGATCGGGACGATCCTGATCGCCGGCGCCTCCACGACCTCAGCGCCCAGCGCGCGGAGGCGGGCGGCCAGGGCGCTGGCCTGCACCCGTGCCCGTGTCACCGCCACCGTCACGCCATGGAGCGTCCGGTGCTCGGACCACTCCAGGCGCTGGCGCATCGCCGCGACCGGACCGAACAGCGCGATCGCCGGCGCCTGCACCCCCGCGTCGGCGGCCACCGAGGCGATCGACTCGAGCGTCCCCGTGACCACGCGCTGGTCCGGCAGCGTGCCGCGCTCGATGACCGCGGCGGGCTCGAGCCGGGAACGCCCGCCGGCGATCAGCCGTTCGGTGATCGCCTCGAGCTGCCTGACGCCCATGTAAACGACTACGGTGCCGGGGAACGCCGCCAGCGCTCGCCAGTCGAGCGCCGACTCGGGCTTCGAGGGATCCTCGTGGCCGGTGACGAACGCTACGGCGCTGGCCATGTCGCGGTGGGTGACCGGGATCCCGGCGTAGGCCGGCGCGGCGACGCCGGCTGTCACTCCGGGCACCACTTCGAATGGTACCCCGGCGGCCCGGAGCGCCTCCGCCTCCTCACCGCCGCGCCCGAACACGAACGGATCGCCACCCTTCAACCGCACCACAGCATCGCCGGCCGATCCGCGGGTCACGAGCAGCTGCACAATCTCGTCCTGCGAGGTCGACGGGCCGCCGCCCTCCTTGCCGGCGTAGATCAGCTCCGCGTCGGCGCTGGCTCCGTCCAGCGCACCACGAGGGATCAATCGGTCGTAGACGATCACATCGGCGCCGGCGATCAGCTCCAGTGCCCGCGCCGTCAGCAGCCCGGGATCGCCTGGTCCGGCGCCGACCAGGTAGACGGTCACGCCACCTGTCCCGCGAGCAGCGCGGCCTGGCGCAGGAGGTCATCGGCGCCGGCGGCGAGCATCCGTTCGGCGACCTCGTCTCCGATCCGATCGGGGTCGCCCGACAGGCGGTCGGCCAGCCACGCCGAGCCGTCGGGCAACCCGACCCAGGCCCTGAGCTCGACGAGCCCTCCGTCCACCCGCCGGCCGAATGCCCCGACCGGCGTGTTGCAAGACGCGTCAAGCGCTCGGGTCAGCGAGCGCTCGGCCATCACGCAGGCCATCGCGTCGGGATCGCAGACGCGATCGAGCACGGAACCTGCGAGCGCCCCGGCCCGCGCCTCGATCGCCAGAGCACCCTGGCCGGCGGCGGGCACGAGCTCGTCGAGCGCGCCACCGGCCTCGGAGGCAAGACCGAGCCGCTCCAGGCCCGCGAGCGCGAGCACGAGCGCATCGACCTCTCCCGCGGCGAGCTTGCGCAGCCGCGTGTCGACGTTCCCGCGAACCGAAACCACCTCCAGGTCCTCGCGCGCCGCCCGGATCTGCGCGTGGCGGCGCAGGCTGCTCGTCCCCACCCGCGCCCCCGGCGGTAACGAAGCCAGCGCCGGAGCTCCGCAGATCGCGTCGCGCGGGTCCGCGCGGGCGGTGATGGCGGCAAGCTCGAGTCCGTCGGCGAGCTCGGCCGGCACGTCCTTGGCCGAGTGGACGGCGAGATCGATCCGGTCCTCGAGCAGCGCGCGCTCGAGCTCGGAGACCCATCGCGACTTGTCCCCGATCGCGCGGTCGCGGTCGCCTGAGGTGGTGACAGTCACGAGCTCGCACGACCCGCCCAGCGTCGCCGCAACCGATCGTGCCTGAGCGAGCGCGAGCGCGCTTCCGCGCGTGCCGATTCGCATCAGCTGCGACGGCGTTCCGAGATCGCCCGGACCTCGGCGAGCTGTTCGGACGGTTCCTCGTCCGCCACGAGCCCGGACTCCTCGTTCGCGATCCCGAACAGGTCGCGGACGAGCGCCGTACGCGCGTGGACCCGATCGTCGCGCAACTCCTTGAGCCGCAGTGTCGGCTCGTGCAGCAGCCGGTTGACGACCGCGCGGGCGAGCGCGTCGACGCGCTCGAGGTCGCGCGGCGATGCGGTCTCCCACTTGCCGTCGTTCTCCCGGACGAGCTGCTCGGCGATCTCCGCGGCGTGGGCGCGCAGAGCGGCCAGGGTCGGCATCACCTCGAGCGACCCGAGCCAGGCGGCGAAGTGCTGGATCTCCTCCTCGATGATCCCCTCGGCCTTGCGCGCCTCCGCCTGGCGGACCTTGCGGTTGCGATCGATGACGGCCTGCAGGTCGTCGATGTCGTACAGCGAGATCCCCCTCAGCTCGCCGCAAGCCGCGTCGATATCGCGCGGAACGGCGAGGTCGATCAGCAGCATCGGGCGCCAGTCCCGGCTCTCCATCACCTCCGCCAGCTCCCGCGCTTCCAGCAGCAGATGCGGCGAGGCCGTGGCGGCGACGACGATGTCGGCCCGGCTCAGGGCCTCGGGAAGCTCATCGAAGCTGACGCTCGTCCCGCCGTAGCGGCGGGCGAGACCGATCGCCCGATCCCGCCGGCGGTTGGCGACGAACACGGTGCGCCCGCCGCTGTCGGCCAGGGCACGCGCGGCCAGCTCGCTCGTCTCCCCGGTGCCGATGATCACAACCTCGTGGCCGTCGAGCGCTCCCAGCAGCTCGCGGGCCAGGGTCACGGCGACGGCCGGCAGGCTGAGCTGGCGTTCGCCGATAGCGGTCTCGGTGCGCACGCGCTTGCCGGCGGCCAGCGCAGCTTTGAACAGGTGGTTGGTGAGCGGGCCGGCCGTCTCCTTGGCGAGGGCGGCGTCGTAGGCACGCTTGACCTGCCCCTGGATCTCGGCCTCGCCGATGACCATCGACTCGAGCCCGGCCGTGACCCGGTAGAGGTGGCGCGCGGCGTCGCAGTTGCGATGCGAGTAGATCGCCGACGCGAGCGCGGTCGGGCGGATGCCGGCCTGCGTGGCCAGCATCGCCAGCACCCGGCTCTCGGCCTCGACCGGATCGCCCACGACCAGGTAGAGCTCGGTCCGGTTGCACGTCGAGACCGCGACCGCCTCGTGGATGTCGGCCGCTCCGCGCAGGTCGCGCAGGAAATCGCCGGCCCTGGCGTCGGGCAGGGCGAGCCGCTCGCGGACCTCCACCGGCGCGGTCTTGTGGGATACGCCGATCGCGAGGAGCTCGCTCACGCCACCGGCTCCGGCTCGCGGTCAGACTCGCTACCGGCCTCGTCGGACTTCGCCCGCGCCTGGCGGCTCAGGTCGGCGAGCTCGCGCTCGGTCTTGTTCAGCCGCCGCGCCATGATCGTCACATAGATCAGGATGACAGCGACGAACACGATGTAGGCGCCGGCGACGTACTTGCCGGCCGAGTGCAGCGGGAGCGCCGGCGCCACCGCGGTCACGAGCGCGCTCATGATGGGGCGGCGCTCCTTCCCAGCGGCCGCAGCGCGTCCTCGCCGAGCAGCGCGCGCCGGGCACGGCGAAGCCGCATGCGCGCGTCCTTGGCGGTCATCTCGAACTTCCACAGTGTCACGAATAGCAAGGCGATCCCGACCAGCGACACCAGGAAGGTGAGCCGCATCGAACCCGGGAGGTTGCCGCCCGTCAGCGTCAGCACACGGGGATGGACGTACTGCTGGGCGAGGCGGACGGCGATGAAGTTCAGGGGCACGAACGCGCCGGCGACGATTGCGAACACGCTGGCGTAGGTCGCCTGGCGCTCGGGATCGTCGATCGAGAACCGCATCGGCTGATAGGTCGCGAACAGCAGGATCACGATCAGGTAGGAGACGAGCGTCGGCTCATTCCACACCCACCAGTGGCCCCACGACGCCTTGGCCCAGATCGATCCCGTAATCAGTCCTCCGACGGCAAAGATCAGCGACATGTGAATCGCAACATAGGAGCGCATGTCCCACCGCCGATCGCCTGTCCGCAGATGCCCGATCGCGAACACGCCGCCGGCGATGAACCCACACAGCGAGACGATCGCGAGTGGCACGTGGATATAGAAGATCTTCTGGATGAATCCCTGGTTAGCGTCAAGTGGCGCGTAGAAGAAGACGAGCACGAGGGCGAGGGTGATCGTCGCGACGGTCGCGATCGAAAGGCCGTAGAGACCACGGCCGTAGGGGTTGACGGAACTAGTCCTCAAGCAGGAAGTCAAATAGTCCGTACGCAAGCAAGACGAACACCAGATCATAAAGTGCCAGCACGGCCAGCCACTTGCCTGGGGGCGAGCCGGATGCATGGGTCCGCAGCAGCGGACCGGTGGCGCGGGCGGTCGCGATCAGCGCCGGAATCAGCAGCGGGAGGCCGATCAAGGGGCCGATCAGATCGCGGGCGCGCGTGTGGACGGCGATCGCCGAGACCAGCGTCCCGACCACGGCCAGCGCCAGATCGGCGAGCGCCAGCACGGCGATCAGCCCCAGCAGGGATGGGCCGATCGGAGGGCCCAGCAGCAGCACGGCGAACGCCGGGACGGCGATCACCTCGAGTACGGCGAGGAACGCGAACAGTGCCGATGCCTTGGCGATCAGCAGGGCCGTGCGATCGACCGGCGCCAGCAGGAACGCGTCGAATCCCCCCTGCTCCCGTTCGGCGACGAACAGGCGGTTGATGGCGAGCATCGCCGCGAACAGCAGCGTGGCCGTCAGCACGCCGGCGGCGAGCTGTCCCTCGATCGTCTCCCGGTTCAGGGCGAAGTGGAAGATCACGAATGTGGCGATCGAGAACAGCACCATCGCCGGCACGGTCTCGAGCGTCCGCAGCTCGAGCAGCAGATCCTTGCGGAGAACGGCGGCCGCGGCCTTCACTGGTAGAGCTCCGAGAGCTGGGGGTCGGCGATCTCTCGCGCTTCGGAGACGATCAGCGGCCGCCCGGCCTTGAGTCCCAGCACCTGGTCGGCCTCGGCAAGGGCCGCCCGGGGGTCGTGGCTGGTGATCACCCGCGTGCAGCCGCTGGCCCGCCCGATCAACGGCTCGAGCAGGTCGCTGGCGGCCGGGTCGAGGTTCGCGCGCGGCTCATCGAGCAAGAGCAGCGCCGGTCGGTGCAGGACCGCTCGGCAGACCGCGATCCGCTGCACCATCCCGCGCGACAGCAGGCGAACCGGCTCGTCGCCGTAGGGCTGCATCCCGACCGCGCCCAGCAGCTCCTCGACGCGTTCGCGCTCCACGCCGTGCAGGCTCGCGTGGTAGCGGAGGTTCTCGCGCGCCGTCAGGTCGGTGTACAGGAGCGGCTCGTGGGCAAGCAGCCCGAGCCGGCCGCGCACAGCGAACGCGCGTCCCGGCAGCGACTCGCCGAACAGCGCGATCTCTCCGCCGTGCGGGCGCAACAGCGTCGCCAGGATGCGAAGGAGCGTCGACTTGCCCGCGCCGTTTCGCCCGAGCACGGCGAGCGTCGCCCCGGCCGGGACTGAGACCGATACGTCCCGCAGCGCGGTCCGCTCGCCGAAGTGGCGGGTCAGGCCGCGCAGCTCAATGGCCGGGGTGTCGGCCACCGGCCTCGTGGTCAGCCGCGGCGAGGCCGCCCCGCCCACCCTCGCGCTGCAGCGTCGCGACGGCGTGGTGAAGGGTCGGCTCGATGACTCCGAACAGCTGGCCGATCGCCTTCGGGTTCCCGGGGAAGTTGATGATCAGCGTCCGCCCGGCGATACCCGAAACGCCTCGGGTGAGGATCCCCATCGGCGTGTACTTCAGCGACTCGGCGCGCATCGCCTCGGCGAACCCGGGCGCGTCGCGGTCGATCACCGCCTTGGTCGCCTCGGGCGTCACATCGTCGGGCGTCAGCCCGGTCCCACCGGTGGTGAGGATCAGCGAGGCGCCGGCGCGCACGTGCCGGCGCAGGGCGTCCTCGATCGCCGGCTGGTCGTCGCTCACGACCTCTTGCGCGATCACCTCCGCGCCGGCGGCCGTCACGAGCTCGGCGAGAGCGACGCCCGACTTGTCTTCGTTTCGCCCGGCGGCGACGGACGTCGAGATCGTCAGGATTGCCGTTTTCATGCGCCGCGAGCTTACGCGACGGGCGATCGCCTACAGCTTCTGGCGCCGCCACTCGCCCGAGCGCCCGCCGGACTTCTCGAGCAGCACCACGGGCCCGATCTCGGCCCCGCGCTCGACCGCCTTGACCATGTCGTAGACCGTCAACGCCGCCACCGAGGCGGCCGTGAGCGCCTCCATCTCGACGCCCGTCGGTCCGGTCGTGCGCGCCTCGGCGGTCAGGACGATCTTTCCCCCGGCGCCGTCGACCGACGCCTCGACCCCAACGAACGACAGCGCTAGCTGGTGGCACAGGGGGATCAGCTCGGACGTCCGCTTCGCCGCCTGGATCCCCGCGATCCGAGCCACGCCGAGCACGTCTCCCTTGGGCGCATCTCCGGCGAGCACGGCCTGCGCCGTCGCCGGGGACACCGAGACGGTCGCCTGGGCCACCGCGCGGCGTTCGGTCGCGGACTTCTCGCCGATGTCGACCATCCGCGCACGCCCTGACGAATCGAGATGCGTGAGCTCAGGCGGGGGCATGGACGCGCTGGGCCGACTCGATCAGATCGCGGACGGCAGCGACGTCGCCGGCCCGCAGCAGCTCAACGGGGTCGGGCTCGCCGTTGACGATCGACTCGAAGAACTCCTTGCGGTCCTGGTAGGTGGGGAGGGTCGCCTTGGCCCAGCCGCGGGCATCGTTGAGCAGGATCGCCAGCACCGCGTAGGGCTCGCCGAACAGCTCCGCGATCTCGCGCTTCATCCGCTTCGCCAGCGCCGGCGAGGCGCCGGCGGTCGAGATCGCGACGGCGAGCGGGCCTGTCCGCACGATCGCGGGGAGGATGAAGTTGCACAGCGGCGGGACGTCGACGACGTTCACGAGCATCGCCCGCGCTTCGGCGTCCTCGAACACGCGGACGTTGGTGTCGGTGTCGCTGGTCGCGGCGATCGCGATCAGGCAGCCGGCGAGATCGCCCGCCTGATACTCGCGGCGCTCCCACCGGATCGAGCCCTCGAGCGCCAGCTGGGCGAGCTCGGGATGGGCCTCCGGCGCCACCAGCGTCACGTCCCCGTCGCACGCGAGCAATCCCTCGACCTTCTCCAGCCCGACCTCACCGCCACCGACGACCAAGCAGCGGCGGCCCTTCAGCCGCAGACAGGCGATGTAGAACGGCGTCTGGAGCATGTCCTGAACGCAGGACTGGTCGCAGATGCCCTTGCGCAGCTGGCACACACATTCCTTCCCGAGGTACGCCTGGGCGGGCATGCCAATAGGGTAGCTAGCGCCTACCGTTTCAGCGCATCCCGCGCCAGCCTCGATCCCACCTTCGCCAGCGGCCCGATCCCCGCCCGCAGGGCGCCGGCGCGGATCGAGGGCCGCCCGTACAGGATCGTCGCCGCCTGGCGCAGGGCCCGCCCCAGCGTCTCGTCGTACGGGTACCACCAGGCGTCGCGGACGGTGGAGGGCTCCCACACACGCAGCTTGATGTTCACGCACTCATAGAGGCCGAACTTCGAGTGCGTCCGGCCGAGGCCGGACTCCTTGACGCCTCCCCACGAACACTGGCAGGCGCCGTGGCTGAACATGTGGTCGTTGATCCAGACCATGCCGGCCTGCAGCTCACGGGCCACGAGCTCGCCCTTGCTCCGATCAGACGTCCAGACCGACGCCCCCAGCCCAAACTGGGAGTCGTTGGCGAGTGCGACCGCCTCGTCCTCGGAGTCGACTACGACGATCGGCAGTACGGGACCGAAGATCTCCTCACGCATGATCCGCATCGCGTGGGTCACGCTGCTCAGGACCGTCGGGGCATAGAACGCGCCGGCGAGTCCGTCGGGCGGCTCGATCGGCCCGCCGCAGCGGATCGTCGCCCCGGCGGACAGGGCGTCGTCGACCAGCTCGCGCACCAGCTCGAACTGCTCGTGCGAGACCATCGGCCCGATCTCGGTCTCCCACCCGAGCGGGTCGCCGACCCGCAGCTGCTGCGCCCCGGCGACGACGCTGTCGGTGAATCGCTCGGCCACCTCACGCATCACGTACACCCGCTCGATCCCCGAGCACGTCTGGCCCGCATTGGCGAACCCTCCCCACAGCGCGCCGGCGACAGCATGGTCGATGTTCGCGTCGGGGAGCACGATCATCGGGTCCTTGCCGCCTAGCTCCAGCACCGACCCCTTCAGCCGGCGCGCGCACTCCTCCCCGACCCGGCGCCCGGTGTCGACGGATCCGGTGAAGAACACCTTCGACACGCTCGACTCGACCAGCGCCTGACCGGTTCCCGGTCCGTGCAGCACGCGGACCAGCCCTTCCGGGATCCCGGCCCGCTCGAACACCCGCCCGATCCGTTCGCCGATCAACGGCGTGAGCGATGCCGGCTTGAGGACGACCCCGTTGCCCGCCATCAGCGCCAGCGCCACCTCGCCGAGCGGGATGCTCCACGGGTAATTCCACGGCGAGATCACGCCGATCACCCCGAGCGGTTCGTAGATGAAGGCCGAGCTCTTCGTCTTCAGGAACAGCTGTGGCATCGAGATCTTCTCGTCGGCAAGGAACTCGAGCCCGGCACCGCCGATCCAGCCCAGCGCATCGATCGTCGGGAGGACCTCCATCGTGAAGGCCTCGTTGCGGGGCTTTCCCTGCTCGCGGACGATCAGGTCGCGGATCTCGTCCGCCTCATCGATCACCACCTGGGCCGCCCGCTCGAGATAGCGCGCCCGGTCGCCCAGCGTCAGCTGGGCCCAGAACGGCTGCACTTTGGCGACGGCCCGGACGACGGCCTCGACCTCGTCCGGCGGCGTGATCGGGACCGCGCCGATCCGATCGCTGGTCGCCGGGTTGAACGACTCAAGGCCGTCGCTCACCCGCGGCCACGCTCCCGCCTGATCCGCTCGAGTCGTTCGCGCAGCGCGGCCTCGGCGTCGTCTGGCTCATAGAAGCGCACACCGATCGCCGCGTCGGGCAGCAGCTCCTGAGGGGACAGATGGCCCGGGCGCCCATGCGGGTTGTCGTACTGTCGATCGCTGCGGGTGGAGGAGCGCAGGTACGGCGGCGGCGGGTCCGCGCCACGCTCGCGGATGTGGTCGCGGGCGGCGATCACGGCGCGCTTGACCCCATCGGACTTGGGCGCCAGCGACAGGTAGATCGCCGCCTGGGCGAGCGCGAACTGGCACTCGGGCAGGCCGACGTGCTCGACCGCCGCCGCCGCCGCCGTGGCGATGACCAGTGCCTGGGGGTCGGCGTTTCCGATGTCCTCCGACGCCAGCACGACCATCCGGCGGACGATGAAGCGCGGATCCTCGCCGCCCTCGAGCATCACCGCCAGGTAGTACAGCGAGGCGTCCGGATCCGAGCCGCGCGTGGCCTTGATCCAGGCCGAGATCGTGTCGTAGTGGCGATCGGCCTGCCGGTCGTAGAGCAGGGCACGCCGCTGGAGCGCGTCCTCGGCGTGGGCGAGCGTGACGCGCTCGCCCGCCCCGGCCGCCTCGCACGCCAGCTCCAGCCCGTTCAGAGCCGTCCGGGCGTCGCCGCCCGAGCGCTCGGCCAGGAACTCGAGCGCCTCGGGGTCGATCAGCGTCGGATCCCCGCATTCGCCCCGGCGTACCGCCCGATCGAGCAGCGACCGAATGTCGACGGCGGTGAGCGCCTCGAGCTCATAGACGTGCGTCCGCGAGATCAATGCCGAGTTGACCTCGAAGTACGGGTTCTCCGTGGTCGCGCCGATCAGCGTCACCAGCCCTTCCTCGACGGCGGGCAGCAGTGCGTCCTGCTGGGCCTTGTTGAACCGATGGATCTCGTCGAGGAAGAACACAGTCCTGGTTCCGGTAGCCCGCAGCCGCTCCCGAGCCCGCTCGATCACCGCGCGGACCTCGGCACGGCCGGCCTGGACAGCGCTCTCCTCTTCGAACGCGGCGCCCGACGCCTCGGCCACCAGCCGGGCGAGCGTCGTCTTGCCGCTCCCCGGCGGTCCGTGGAGGATCATCGAATGGGGATGGCCCTCCTCGATCGCCCGTCGCAGCGCAGATCCTGGGGCGAGCAACCGGTCCTGACCGACGAACTCATCGAGCGTCGCCGGACGCATCCGCGTCGCCAGCGGCGCGTCGGCGAGCACCGCCGGCCTGTCGGTCACCTCATCATTGCCAAACAGCCGCTCCATACGAGAAGTATGGGGGGCGCGACGCCGTCAGCCGTGCTTGTTGTGCTTCGGCTGCTTCCGCCCGGACGAGACCACGAGCTTGACGGTCGTGCCGACGGGATGCCTGCCCGCCCCCGGCTTGCTCTTGATGACGTTGCCCCTCCGGACGTTCGTGCTGTGCTGATGGGTCATCTTGACCTTGCAGCCCAGGTCCTTGAGCACGGTCCTGGCGACCGACGACGGCGTATTGCGGAGCTTCGGGACGATGCATCCGCTAGCCGCCGAGGACCCCACGGCGACCATCGCCGACGCGCTGTTGTTGCCCGGGGTCGGGTCCGGGAACACCGTCGAGACCGAGACGCTGTTCACGAAGTTGGCGGTCTTGGCCGGCGTGACGACGACGTTCACCGGCACCGACTGGCCTGCAAGGAGGCCGGTCATCGTGCACGTGACCGTCTGCCCGCTGGTCAGGCAGGTCCCCTGCCCGGCCGCGGCTGAATCGATCGTCAGCCCGGATGGGACGTTGTCGGTGAACCTGACCGGCCCCGAACTGGGGCCGCCGTTCGTGACCGTGGAGGAGAGGAGCGCGGGGAAGTGCGCCGCGGCGCGCGACGGCGTCGCGGTCGTGATGACCCCGACGTCCTGCTGCTGGACGACGGTGGCGGCGACGTCCAGCATGAACCCGAGGCCGCTGGGCCCCACCGAGGAGTCCGTCAGCAACGACTGGCCCGCCGCCGGTGTCGCCGGGTCGGCGATCGCGGTCATGCTGTCGTCGAACGGGACGGTGCCACTGTCGAAGAAGCAGACCGGAGCGTCGAGTCCGATGTTGCTCGAGTACAGCCCGAGCACGTCCCCGCCTCGGACGATGATGGGGTGCTCGACCGTGAACGTCGCGACACCGCTGGGTGGGAGCGGCGTGGGCAGCGTCTCGGCGTCGGCCCCGACGACCGAGTACTGGCTGTCGCCCCCAGGTCGGACGGCGACGAGCGTCAACGGCGTTGCCGACACGTCGTCGGCCGTGGCCGTGTCGGTCGACCACGAGGTGATCTCGCCGCCCCCGGCAGGCACCGTGTACGGGTTGCTCGGATCGTCGGTGATCTGGGCGAGGATGTCGGCCGCACCGCCTCCGCCGGCGAAGCATTGATCCGCCTCGGCCCCGGTGGGCTCGGTCGTGCTCCCGAGCGTCACGTTGGCGCCGGCCACCCCGGACACGGCGAAGACGAGAACCACCGTCGTCCCCAGAAGGCAAGAGACTCGCTTGCGCATGCCACTCCTCTCCACGGTTATTCAGCCCTGGGCTCAGCCTAGCCGAGACGGACGGGTCGGAGGTGGCTAGCCGATCGAGCGTCTCTCGTGTCCTGTCCGGGCCGGCTGGCCGCCGGCCGATTATCGCCAGGGCCTCGTCGTGCACGAGTCCATTTGTCGCAAGTGCATCACCTCCTGCCGCCGTAGCAACGCCAGCGAGGTCGGTGAACCTGCCCCCCGCCTCTTCGACGATCGCCCGCGGCGCGGCGAGATCCCAGAGTGAGACCTCGGGCTCGCAGACAATCTCCGCGGCGCCCTCGGCGACCAGCATGTAGCCCCAGAAGTCCCCGAAACCGCGCGTTCGCCAGCACGTGCGCGCCAGCTCGAGCAGCGGGCTCAGCCCCACCGACTGATCCCAGCCCACGAGCTCCGAGAAGCACAGCTGTGCGTCACGAAGCTCGCGCACGCCGGATACCCGCATCGCGCGGGGGGCGGCCCCGAGTCCATCGTCCACGAACGCGCCGGCGCCCTTCGTGGCCCACCACCGCCGGTGCAGCGCCGGTGCCGACACCACCCCCAACACCAACTCGTCACCCGCCTCGAGCGCCAGGAGCGTCGCCCACACGGGGATCCCACGCACATAGTTCTTGGTGCCGTCGATCGGATCGATGATCCATCGCCGAGCGTTGCCGCCGGCCGCCGTCGCCCCGAACTCCTCGCCTAGCACGGCGTCGTCGGGGTGGATCGCGGCGAGCCGCTCGCGGATCGCCTCCTCGACGCCCCGGTCGGCCTCCGTGACGGGGGTCAGGTCAGGCTTGGTCTCGACCACCAGATCGTCCGCGCGGTAGCGAGATAGCGTCATCGCATCCGCGAGGTCCACCAACTCGAGCGCCAGCCTCAATTCGTCAGCCACACCGTCCGCCACAGGGCGGGATCGTAATGGCGCCGGGTGGGTCCCGCCGCAACGGCGAGACCCACCCTAGCGCTCCAGCAGCGCATGGCGCCAGCCCTCCAGGAAGAAACGACCGAGGTCCTTCAGCGGCTCGTCCGCTTCAACACGGTCAACCCTCCCGGCAACGAGCGAGAGGCGATCGAATACCTGGCCGGCTATCTCGGGCAGGCCGGGTTCGAGGTCGAGATGCTCGGCACCAGCGATGAGCGGCCGAACCTGATCGCCGACCTCAAGGGCTCAGAGCCGGGGCCCACGCTCTGCTACCTCGGCCACGTCGACACGGTGCTGGCCGACCCGTCGGACTGGCAGCACGACCCGTGGTCCGGCGACGTCGAAGACGGCTACCTGTGGGGCAGGGGCGCGCTCGACATGAAGTCCCAGGTCGCCGCGGAGGCGGTCGCCGGCGCGGCGCTCGCCCGCGACGGGTGGCGCCCGGCGCGCGGCGCGCTGAAGCTCGTGTTCGTCGCCGATGAGGAGACGGGCGGGGACGTCGGCGCCCGCTGGCTGACCGAGCAGCATCCCGACAAGGTCCGCTGCGACATGTTGCTCAACGAGGGCGGGGGCCATGTGTTCGAGCTCGACGGCGCCCGCCGCTACGGCGTCTGCTGCGGCGAGAAGGGGATCTTCCGCTTCAAGCTCACTGCCCGCGGCATCGCCGGTCACGCCTCGCTGCCCCGGACCGGTGAGAACGCGCTGCTCAAGCTGGCCCCGGTGCTCGAGCGATTCGCCACACAGCAGCCCGGGTTCGACATCACCGACGGACCCGCCGCGCTGCTGCGCGGGCTGGGCGCAGACCCGGAGGATCCACAGCCGGCGCTCGAGCGGATCAGAGCGAGCGCGCCGGCGCTGCTGACCGTCATCGAGCCGATGCTCGGCGTGACGATGACGCCGACGATGGCCCACGCCTCGGACAAGATGAACGTGATCCCCGCCCGCGCCTACGTGAAGGTCGACTGCCGGGTGCCGCCCGGCCTCGGTGAGGACACCGCGCGGCGCCGGATCGAGGAGGTCCTCGGCGACAACCTCGACCAACTCGACCTCGAGTTCACTGAAACCGTCGTCGGCAACAGCTCGACGGCTCGACACAGAGCTGATGGCGGCGATCGAGAGCTGGATCAAGACCAACGATGCCGCAGCGGATACGGTCCCGGTGATCTTGCCGGGCTTCTCGGACTCGCGCTGGTTCCGCGAGGCGTTTCCGGACTGCGTCGCCTACGGCTTCTTCCCGCAGCGATACATGTCATTGCTGGAGGCCGCGCCGCTGATCCACAGCGCCGACGAGCGGATCGACGTGCGCGACCTAGGCTTCGCCGCGCAGTTCTACGCCGACCTTCCCCGCGAGCTCCTCGGCTGAGCCGAAGTCGCCGAGCTCGCGCGTCTCACGCGGGAGCAGCCCGGCGAGCAGCAGGATCAGGCCGATCGCGCTGCCGACGCCGAGCACGGTGCGCGGACCGAACGCTGCCGCCAGCGGCCCGGCCAGCAGGAAGCCGAGCGGAAGCAGCGCCAGCGACCCCATCCAGTCCCAGGCGCTGACGCGCGATAGCGCGGCGGCGGGAATGTGACGGGCCAGAGCCGTCTCCCACCAGATCATCAGCAGCGAGAAGCCGAACCCGGTCGCGAACGCGCACACGACGACGAGCGCGAGCGGTGCACCGAGCGCGAACACCATGTCCTGCACCGGCCATGCAAGTACCAGCAACATGCCCGCGAACAGCGGACGGGCCGGCCGCCAGCTGATGCCGAGCACGCCGCCACAGACGGCGCCGACACCCGCCACCGCTTCCAGGAGGCCGAACACACCGGTGCCCCCGTAGACATCGCGTGCGATCACCGGCGCCAGCGCGTACCACTGCGCGTACACGCACAGCACCGCGCCGGTGAAGACGGTGATCGTCACCCACACCCACGTGCGCGAGCGGACCTCGCGCCAGCCGGCGCGCAGCTCGTGCGAGCACCGACTCGGGGTCGGCGGCCTCGCCGCGCGGCCGGGGGCGAACGCGCGTCAGCAGCGCGGCGCTCAGCACGAACGTGGCCGCGTCGAACGCGAACGCCTCGCCCGCGCCGATCCCGAGCACCAGCGCCGTGGCGAGCACCGGCCCGATCAGGAAGGCGAGGTTCGACATCGACTCGGTCAGCGCCCGGGCGTCCTGGATCAGCTCCTCGGGCACGGTCTGCGGGAGCAGGCCGCTGTAGGCGGGCTGGAAGAACGCCTGGGCCGCGCCGAACAGTGCCTCGATCACGATCAGCTGCCAGATCTGGATCGTCCCGGCGAAGATCAGGAGCGCAACGACCGTGTGCAGCGCCGCCCTCGTCAGGTCGGTGGCGACCATGATCCGGTGGCGCGGCAGGCGATCGGCCCACACGCCGCCGATCAGCAGCAGCGTCACCAGCGGCAGGGTCTGGGCGCCGAGGACGAGACCGAGATCGGTCGGCGAGCCGGTCCGCTGGGTGATGAACAGCGCCAGCGCAACGACGACGACACGGTCGCCGATGGCGCTGGCCGCCTGGCCGAGGAACAGGTATCGAAAACTGGGGTGGCGCAGAACGCGCAGGTGCAAACTCATCACACACTCTCAACGGGACTAGCGGAAACGACGGGACGGCGACGAAACGACGGGACGGCGCGAGCGGCCGGCGCGATCAGCGCGCGGCAGCGGAGTGTGCAGTCACGGTCGAGAGCGTTCAAACATCGCCAGGCCAGCCTACCACGGCCATTTGTGCCCGTCCAGGCGCGCGACGCGTGGGCCGTAGGGGAGCGGTAAATTGCTCTCGCGGCCGGTTAGCAATCAAGGGAGGTAGCCATGACCACACGTCTGTGGCCAAGAGCAATGTTGCTGGTGATCGCGGTGCCGGCCGTCGCATTTGCCGGCGCCGGCGTCGCGTTCGGTTCTCCGTTCTCTCACCCCGTGCTCAAGTCACCGGGGAAGGGCACGCGGGTCCACGCCGGCGTCGTCACCCTGATCGTGAAGGACGCTGGGGTCCCCAAAAGCGTCCGCCCGGTGTACGTCACGATTTCCGCGAGGAAGACGCTGAACCGCTTCGGTCGGCTCACACAGTCAAAGACCTGCGGCTCGAAGTGTGACTTCGTGGCGCTGGCGCCCCGTAAGGGCCACCGCGGCGAGTGGATTTACAAGACGCCGTTCAACTTCCCCGGCTACTGGGCGGTGACGCCGGGCAAGTACTACTGGCAGGCCGAGCACGTCGCGCCGCTGTGCAAGGCGAAGGGGTGCGAGGTCGTCAGCCCGATTCACACCTTCACGGTCGTCGGCTGAGCCGGAGCGACATCCCGCGGGCACGAGCTCGCGGCCCCTATAAGAAGGCAAATACACTCCGCCGATGGCGACGGAGACCACGACGCGTCTCGATCCCGCCGTTTTCCGCCTACCGGTGGACAGGATCCGCGACGGCTATTACTCCGACGCCTATTTCGTCTACACCAAGCAGCTGCTCGAGGAGGACGGTCATCACCCGCGGGTGACGATGCAGGCCTTCCAGAAGCGTCAGTCCGTGCTCGGCGGGATCGACGAGGCGATCGCGATCCTGAAGCTGTGCTCGGGCCGATCCGACGGGGAGCGGTGGCTCCCGGGCTGGGACGAGCTCGTCGTCCATGCGCTGCACGAGGGCGACGCGATCGCGCCGCGCGAGACGGTGATGACGATCGAGGGCGACTACAGCCTGTTCGCGCATCTCGAGACGGTCTACCTCGGCGTGATGGCGCGCCGGTCGCTGGTGATGAGCAACGTCCTCGAGGTGGTTCAGGCGGCCCGGGGCAAGCAGATCTTCTACTTCCCCGCGCGCCACGACCACTGGCTTGTGCAGACCGGCGACGGCTGGAGCGCCCACGTCGCCGGCGCGATCGGCGTCTCGACCGAGGCTCAGGCCTCGTGGTGGGGCGGCCGCGGGATTGGGACCGTCCCTCACGGCCTGATCGCCGCGTATGGCGGGGACACGACGAAGGCCGCCACGGTGTTCGCCGACCGCTATCACGGCGAGATGAACATCACCGTGCTGGCCGACTTCGAGAACGACTCGGTGCGTACGGCGCTCGAGGTGGCAGAGGCACTCGGACCGAAGCTGTGGGGAGTCCGGCTCGACACCTCCGAGGATCTCGTCGACCAGTCGCTGTGGGGGGAGATGGGCGGCTTCAGGCCGACCGGCGTCAACCCACGCCTGGTCGAGAAGGTTCGCGTCGCGCTCGACGGCGCGGGCTTCGCCAACGTCCGGATCGTCGCCAGCGGCGGCTTCACGGCCGCCCGGATCAGAGAGTTCGAGTCGGCGGGCGTCGCCGTCGACGCCTACGGCGTCGGGTCCTCGTTGATCCGGGGCGAGAACGACTTCACGGCCGACGTCGTGATCGTCGAGGGGCGCCCGTGCGCGAAGGTGGGGAGGGCTTATTCGCCGAATCCGCGGCTGGAGAGGGTTCAGTAGGGGGACTTCGGTGCCGATGACCCGGAGTGGTCCATGATTTTCGCGAATTTCCTGTGGGCGCCGGACGTCCAGACGTTCCTGCTGCAGTGGCTGCCGATCTTGTTCATGGGCCTGCTGGTCGTGGCGATCTTCGCGCTGATCCGCTACATGCCGCGGACCAAGCCCGTGCAGATCAAGCCGGAGGCCTCGCCTCCGATCGGCTGGTCTGACATCGCCGGCTCCGATGAAGCCAAGGAGGAGCTGCGCGAGATCGTCGACTACCTGAAGGACCCCAGGCGGTTCCGTGACATGGGTGCCAAGGTGCCGAAGGGCGTCCTGTTGCACGGGCCGCCCGGCACCGGCAAGACGCTGCTCGCCAAGGCGGTGGCCCACGAGTCCGGCGCGCGCTTCTACTCGCAGTCCGCGGCGTCGTTCGTCGAGATGTTCGCCGGCCTCGGCGCGGCCCGGATCAGGCGCCTGTTCAAGATCGCCCGCCAGCACGCCCCGGCGATCGTGTTCATCGACGAGCTCGACGCGGTCGGGGGGCACCGAGGAATGGACATCAGCGGCGAGCGCGACCAGACGCTCAACCAGTTGCTGGTCGAGATGGACGGCTTCACGGCGCGCAAGGACGTTGTCGTGATCGCCGCCTCGAACCTGCTCGAGAAGCTCGACCCGGCGCTCCTGCGCCCCGGTCGCTTCGACCGCCAGATCTTCGTCTCACCGCCCGACGTGCTCGGCCGCGAGCGGATCCTCCAGGTCCATTCGCGCAACAAGCCGCTGTCCGAAGACGTCGACCTCAGGCTGGTCGCGCGCCAGACGGCGGGGCTGACGGGCGCCGACCTCGCGAACATTTGCAACGAGGCCGCGATCTTCGCCGCCCGGCGCTGCGCTCCGAACGTGGCGATGCAGGACTTCGACTCCTCGCTCGAGCGGGTCGTCGCCGGGATGCAGTCGCGCCGGGCGCTGACCGATCACGAGAAGCGCGTTGTCGCCTACCACGAGGCCGGCCACGCCGTCTGCGGCGAGCTGCTGCCATCGGTCGACCGCGTCCACCGGATCTCGATCGTCCCCCACGGCCGTGCCCTCGGGTACACACTGAACCTGCCCGAAGAGGACCGCTACCTCAAGACGCGCGAGGAGCTGATCGACTTCATGACGATGTTGCTCGGTGGGCGCGCGGCGGAGTCGCTCGTGTTCGAGTCGATCACCACAGGCGCGTCGGATGACCTCAAGCGGGTTGCCGAGATCGCCCACGCGATGGTCCACGACTACGCCATGGGCACCGGCATCACCTCGCTGCGGATCGTCGCCGAGGGGCCCGCCTCGGAAGCGTCCCGCCGGGTCCGCGACGAGGAGGTGCGCGACCTCGCCGACGAAGCGTTCCGGACCGCCACCTCGATCCTCGACAACCACCGCCCACAACTGGACCAGCTCGCGGCACGCCTGCTCGCCAACGAGGTGCTCGAGCGGGGCGACATCGACGAGGTCATGGACGGCGTCCCCAGCGTCGCCCCGCCGCGGATTGGCCACGGCGAGATCGGGATCGCGGCAGCCACCGCCGAGAAGCCGGCGGAACGCTCGCCGAGGTTCTGAGCCCGCAATTCTCTAGTCATTTCGTCCACGGCTCTGCGCCGTCTTTGCGGAGAGTTGAAGTCCGCAAATTGAACATTTCCACGGCGCCAGATTGGGCGGGTGCGCGACCGGTAATCAATGCCGCCGCGAAGTCTCACCAAGGGACTTGCACCCCCGGTTCCCCGCCCCCACCAACACTTGATGCATATCCGCGTCGCCCTGCTGGTCTCGCTCGCTTGCGCCTCCGTGCTGATGCTGGCCGCCCCCGCCAGCGGGAAGACGCGGCACCGGGCCCATGCCCACCGCGCCGTCCCCACCCATGTCGCCACGTGGGCATACGATGACGGCTGCGTCGGCGGCAAGGGAGCGAGCGCCGGTCTCGTCCGCGCCTGGGTCACCTACGCGGAGAGCAACTGCGGCGCCGAGAACCCCAAGGTGCTGAACGACTGCCACGGCGGCGGCGTCCACTACTGCACGGCGATCGCCTATCTCCAGAGCAGCATCATCTACGCCGACAGCCCGCTCGCCCGCATCCCCGTCCCCGAGAGCTGGTACCTGCACGAGCCCGGCTACAGCGACGCAGCCCACCGGTTGCGGACGTCGGCCTACGGAGGCGGCTACTACCTCAACCAGTCAAACCCCGCCGCCGACGCGTTCTTCGCCTCCTACGTCAAGGCCAGCTTCAACGACTACGACGGGCTGATGGTCGACAACACGGGCGCGAGCATGGCGTCCCAGTTCTTCGGCACCGGCCTGGCCTCCAGCGAGGAGATCTCCGACGGAGGGCAGCTGGTCGCGGCCCACGAGCAGATGGCCGGTTCGCTCACCCACGCCAACGGCAGCCCGTTCCTGGAGGTCGACAACGGGATCGGCGCCAACCCGTGGCTCAGCACGCCGTTCCCGCTGCTCGGTCATCCCGGCCTCGTCAACGGGCTGATCGCCGAGGACGTGCCCGAAGACAACGGCGCGCTCATCAACCCGGCCTGGGCGTACCCGACGATGCTCGACGAGATGGCCTACGTCGACCACACGCCCAGCGACTTCATGGTGCTGCTCTCCTACAATTACGCCGGGTCCGCGGCGGCGCGCCGGATGCAGGCCGCCAGTGTGCTGCTGGGCTACAGCCGCGGTCACATCGTCAGCTGGTCCGACCTGGAGCAGGACAACCGCGACCTCGCCATCTGGCCAGAGGAGGGCATCGTCCCGACCCGGCCGCGTCAGTCGATGCGCCGGCCTCGGGGCAGCGGCTGCTTGCAGGGCAGCGGCCTCGTGTGCAAGCGCGGCGGCCACAACAACCTCCGGGTCGCACCCGGCGTCTACCGCCGCGAGTTCGCCAGGTGCTACTACCGAGGCCACGCGTTCGGGCGCTGCGCCGTGATCGTCAACACCAACGACCACGCGAGTCAGGGTCAGGCGCCGCTGGCTGACCCGGTCCTACCGCCACCGGATCACGTTCGCCGGCGGAGATGTCCAATCGGGCGGACGGCTGAAGCTGAGGGGTGCGCGGTTCCGCGCCGCGCACGCCAGGGTCGGCGCGCAGGACGCGCTGTTGCTCTCACGCTGAGAGCTCCCGGCGCTGGGTATCCTCCGGCCGCATGCTGTCCACAATCGACCACGTCGGGGTCGCCGTCGAGGACATCGACGCGGCGCTGGCCCTCTATCGGGACACGCTCGGGATGCCGCTGGTGCATCGTGAGACCGTGGCCGAGCAGGGCGTCGACGCGGCTCTGCTCGACGTCGGCGACGGTCACGTCGAGCTGCTGGCCCCGCTCGGGCCGGAGACGCCGGTCGGCAAGTTCCTGGCCCGGAAGGGGCCCGGCCTTCACCACGTCGCCTACCGCGTGGCCGACGTCGAGAGCACGCTCGCGGCGCTCGCCGGAGCCGGCCTGAAGCTGATCGACGAGCACCCGCGCAACGGGATCCGCGGTTCCCGCGTAGCCTTCGTGCACCCGTCGTCGACCGGGGGCGTCCTAACCGAGATCGTCGAACCGAGCCACACGCAATGACCGCAGGCAACGAGAAACCGCAAAAGATCAGCATCGGCTTCCTCGGGGGCCAGGTGCTGAGCGCCCGAGTCAACCCCCAGGAGCTGACCCGGTTGCGCCAGGCGCTCGGCGATCCGGGCTGGCACGACTTCACCGCCGAGGACGGCACGGTCGCACTCGACCTGAGCAAGATCGTGTACGTGCTCGTCGACGACGAGGAGCACCGCGTCGGGTTCGGGACCTAGTGGCCCGGCGCGCCATTGCCGGCAGCTGACCTCGACCGGGCAGTACTGATCTTCGCGCGGACGAAGGGCCACGCGCCGTGGGCCGAGCGCGCTGTGGCCGCCTACTCGCGGCTGGGCGAGCACGGCGGCTGTTGGATTGTGCTCGGCCTCGCCGGCGCGGCGCTCGACGCCAAGCGCCGCGCCGGCTGGCTGCGCGGGGTCACGGCGGTAATCGACTCCTACGGACTGAACCAGGCGATCAAGTTCGTGGTCAGGCGCCGGCGACCCGAGCTCCCGGACCTTCCGCCCCTGACCCCTACCGTGACCAGGCTGTCGTTCCCGAGCGCCCATGCGACGACGTCGTTCGCGGGCGCACGGGTCTACAGCGGACTGCTCCCGGCCGCCCCGCTGTACGCGGCCGCGAGCGCGTTCGCCGTCAGCCGCCCCTACCTCGGCGTCCACTACCCGAGCGACGTCCTCGCCGGGGCCGTCCTGGGCAACGCGTTCGCGAGGATCTGGCGATGAAGGTCGGGATCGTCGGCATGCCCAACGCGGGCAAGACGTCGCTGTTCACGGCGCTGACCGGCGCCGCGGCCGAGGCCGCGAACTACCCGTTCACGACAATCGAGCCGAACGTCGCCGTGGTCCCGGTGGCGGATTCGCGACTCGACGCCGTGGCGGAGACGGTCAGGGCGTCGAAGGTCGTTCCCGACACGATCGCCTTCCACGACATCGCCGGCCTCGTCGCCGGCGCCCATCGCGGCGAGGGGCTCGGAAACCAGTTCCTGGCCAACATCCGCGAGACCGACGCGATCGTGCATGTCGTCCGCGCCCACGAGGACCCGAACGTCGTCCACCCCGAGGGCCGCGTCGACCCGCTCGCCGACATCGAGACGATCGAGACCGAGCTCCTGTACGCCGACCTAGAGCAGGCCGAGCGCCGGCTCGAGCGCGTCTCCAAGACAGCCAAGAGCGGCGACCGCCACGCGATCGCCGAGGCGGCCTGGCTCGCCGAGCTGATCGAGGCGTTGCGGGCGGGGCGCCCGGCGCGGACCGTGCCGGCGCCGGCGGAGGCCGCCGACGCCGTGACGCTGCTCCAGCCGCTCACCGCCAAGCCCGTGCTATTCGTCGCCAACGTCGATGAGGGGTCGACCGAGGTGCCGGCCGCGATCGCCTCGTATGCCGCGGACCAGGGGGCGGGCGTGGTCGCGATCTCCGCCCGGCTCGAGGCCGAGCTCGCCGAGCTCGAGCCCGAGGAGGCGGCCGCGATGCGCGCCGACCTCGGGCTGACCGAGTCCGGTCTCGATGCGGTCGTCCGCGGCGCGTTCTCGCTGCTCGCGCTGATCGCGTTCTTCACCGCCGGCGAGGACAAGCCGGCGCAGTCTTGGCACCTCCGGCGCGGGCTTTCGGTGTGGCACGCGGCCGGCATGATCCACTCCGACATCCAGCGCGGCTTCGTCCGCGCCGAGGTCGTGCCGTGGGATGAGCTCGTCGCCGCCGCGGGTTACGCCGGCGCCCGCGACCGGGGGACGCTGCGGCTCGAGGGGCGCGACTACGTGGTCACCGACGGCGACGTGATCACGGTCAAGTTCACCCCGTAGAGGCGGCGAACTTTGGGTTTCGCTCCCACCCCTCGGGACAAGATCGCCACAGTTCGTCGGTCAGAGGTCTGCCAGGTTCTCCGCGTTCTCGAGGCGCTCGGCGAGGCGACCCATCCCGAAGTGGCTCGCCGCGGCCGCGCCGCCCTTCAAGTCGGTCTCCCGGTCCGCCGGGCGCTCGACGTCGGCGGTCCGCAGCGTGGCGATGTCGGCGAAGGCGCGGAGCTCGTCGGCGTGGTCGCGGAGTGCCGCCGCGGTCCGGGGCCGCTCGCCCTCCGCGCCGGTGATCGCCGCCTCGAGCGAACCGTGCTTGACCAACAGCTCGGCCGCCGTCTTGGGCCCGATCCCCGGCGCTCCCGGGAGCCCATCGGAGGGATCGCCGCGCAACGCGATGAAGTCCGGGACGAGCTCCGGCGGAATCCCGTAACGCTTGCGGACCTCCGCCGGGTCGATCTCCTCGAATCCCGACCTTGCCCGACTTCAGAAACAGCACGCTGACGCGCTCGCCGGCGCACTGGTACATGTCGCGGTCGCCGGTCATCAGCAGCGCCTCCCCGCCGGCGGCCGCCTCGACCTCCCCCAGCGACCCGAGCAGGTCGTCGGCCTCGAGCCCCTCGCTCGTCAGCGAGGCCCATCCGAACGCATCGAAGAACTCGAGGCGCCTGGTCGAACTGCCATGCCAGCGCGTCGGGCACCGGAGGTCGTGCAGCGTGGTAGTCCGGGTACAGCTGCACGCGATACGCCGCGGCCTCCGCCCCGAAGCACACCACGATTGCCCGCGGATCCTTATCGGCCGCGATCCGCAGCGTCAGGTTGGCGGCGCCGAGCAGCGCGTTGACGGGATGCCCATCGACGCCCTTGATCGAGTCGGGGAGTGCGAAGAACGACCGGTAGAGCAGAAACGGTCCGTCGATCGCGATCAGCGGGCGGGGCATCTCGACGGCCTTACAGGACCGTGACCGAGGGGCCCGAGAGCCCGCCGTACACGACCCGGTAGGTGCCGGGGCCCGGCAGCGCCGCGTCGTAGGCGCCACCGGCGCCGACGCGGGCACGGATGACCGTGCGCCAGCCGTGACGGGTCTTGAGCTGGACCGCGATCTTGCCGTGCGCTGGCGCCGGGTACACCTTCCCGTGCAGCCCCGGGACGGCGCCGACGAGCTCATCGACGAGTGGCACGAGCGCCATCACGGCGCGCGCCTGGGCGCTCACCCGCCGGTTGCGGCTCCCCACCACCCCGGCCGTGCCCGCGACCGACCGCCCCGGCGCGGTCGAGATCGTCGTGAATGAGGCCCACGTCGAGAGCAGCCCGAATGTCTGCTCGAGCTCACTACCGGTCACGGTGGTCGTCCCTTTGGTGCCCACGACCTCGGCGGTGATGATCCGCGGCGAGACCCCGTGCCGGGTGACCTTGATCCCGACCAGCTTGCCCTTGACCCACGACCCGAGCTTGGCCGCCGCGGCCCCCATCGACAGCTGATAGCTCCACCGGTGGTAGGGATCACCGCCGGCGCCGTCGTAGCGGTCCACGACGCCGCGCAGCCACGGCTCGGGCGTCGAACCTGGCCATACGTTCTGAACGTTCTCGGTCTGCCCGCCGGAGCTCGAGAAGAAGTACGTAACGACCGGCGCGCCGTGGTAGGCGACGATCTGACCGCGGGTCGCCGCGACCGCGGCGTCACTCGTCGGCGTCTCCGCGGCGACGCCCCCGTACATCTGCGAGCGGGTGTCGGCGTACAGGTCGAAGTCGCTACCGCCGGCGTCGGAGGTGATCGCATACGTCCTCGCCGCGACCGCCTGCGCCTTGAGCGCCTCGGCCGACCAGTTGGCGGGCATCTCGGCGGCGATCACGCCGCGCACGTAGTCCTCGAGCCCGATCGCGTTGACGGTCTCGATCCCGCCGCTGCCGTCGGGCCGGAACTCGAGCGAGCCGCGGTACTGCCCCAGCCCCGCCAGGTCCAGCGGGCCGGGGCCGGACACGGTCAACGGCGCCGCCAGCTCCGTGATCTTCTTACCGCCGCCGACGGGAGCGAGCGTGAGCGTACCGTCGGCGTTCGGCGCCACGACGTAGGTCTTGCCGGCCTTGAGCTTCTTGGTGCCGGCCTTGGTCGCGCCGCTGAACGCCGCCGAGCCCGTGCTCAGCAGCACGGTCACACTCTCGCGCGGATTGGCGGTCCCGAGCGTCGTGCCCCGGTAGTAGTGCGCGAGGATCCACCGGTAGCTCTTGCCGTGCAGTGCGTACCCGTACGCGCCGTACTGGCTCATCCCGACGCCGTGTCCGTTTCCGGCGCCCTGAATGTAGAAAGTGCTCGCCGCGCTCGCCCTCGAGGCGGACAGCAGCACGAGCGCGCTCACCGCTAGGAGCGCCGCTGTGATCCGGTAGGTTGCCGCTGTGGCCGAGCGCAAAGCTTCAGATGTGTTCGTGAAGTGTCTGGAGGCTGAGGGGGTTAAGTATGTCTTCGGAATTCCCGGCGAGGAGACCCTTGATCTAAGCGCATCGCTCGCCGACTCCTCGATTCAGTTCGTCCCGGTGCGCCACGAGCAGGGCGGCGCTTACATGGCCGACGCCATCGGCCGCCTCACCGGGCGGGCTGGTGTCTGCCTCGGGACCCTCGGCCCGGGCGCCACCAACCTGGTCACGGCAGTCGCCGATGCGTTCCTGGACCGCGCCCCGCTCGTCGCCCTGACCGGTCAGTCCGACCTCGAGCGTATGCACAAGGAGTCCCATCAGTACATCGACCTGCTTGGCATTCTGCGCCCGATCGTCAAGTGGAACGCGCGCGTATCCAGTCCTGAGATCGTACCCGAGGTAGTTCGGAAGGCCTTCAAGGTGGCGGAGTCGGAGAAGCCGGGAGCGACCCACCTGGAGCTGCCCGAGGACGTGATGGCGCGGCCGCTCGACGCCGCGCCGCTGGCCCGCCATGACCCCGTCCAGCCCGAGCCCGGAATCCGCGAGCTCCAGCGCGCGGCCGAGATCATCGCTTCCGCCGAGAACCCGATCGCCCTCGTCGGCAACGGCGCCGTCCGCGCCCACGCCGGGCGCGCGCTTCGCTACTTCGTCGGTTCGACCGGGATCGCCGCGGCCGAGACGTTCATGGCCAAGGGGCTGCTCGACTACGAGGATCCCCACGCGCTGGGAACCGTCGGCCTGCAGTCGCGCGACTACGCGATGGCCGGGTTCGAGGACGCCGACGTCGTCATCGCGATCGGCTACGACCTCGTCGAGCACTCGCCCGAGCACTGGAACCCGAAGGCCGACAAGCGGATCATCCTCATCGACAGCGTCGCCGCCGAGATCGACGAGTTCTTCGTGCCCGAGGTCGAGCTGATCGGCGACATCGCCCACGTCCTCTCCCGCCTGGCCGCCAACTGCAGCCGGGTCACCTCCAGCTCCGGCTCCCGCCGGTTGCGCGAGCTCGTGCTCGGGGCGCTTGGCGAGGCCCGCGGCGATGCGCACTTCCCGATGCAGCCGCCCCGCGTCCTGTACGAGATCCGTAGCGCGCTCGGCCCCGACGACCTGCTCGTCTCCGACGTCGGCATGCACAAGCTGTGGATCGCGCGGATGTTCCCGGCCCACGAACCCGGAACCGTGCTGATCGCCAACGGCCTCGCCGGCATGGGGTTCGCGCTGCCCACGGCGATCGCCGCCAAGCTCGTCTACCCCGAGCGCAACGTCGTGTCGGTCAGCGGCGACGGCGGCTTTCTGATGAACGCGCAGGAGCTCGAGACCGCCGTGCGGCTGCGCACGGCGGTCGTCAACATCATCTGGGAGAACGGCCAGTACGGCTCGATCGTGTGGAAGCAGGACCGCAAGTTCGGCCGCCACTTCGGCGTCGACTTCGGCAACCCCGACTTCGTCAAGTTCGCCGAGTCGTTCGGGATGCCGGCGTGGCGCTGCGCGTCCCCCGACGACTTCTCAGCGCGGTTGCGCCACGCCCTCTCGCTCGACGTCCCCTCGGTGATCGTCGTCCCGATCGACTACTCGCTCGACATCGCGATCTCCGAGGAGCTGGGCGCCGAGACGGTGGCGATGTAGAAGGTCCTAGCTCGTTGGGGATGTGCGACCGGGGCGGTCGAGGACCGAGCGAGGCGAGGACGCAGCGGGGTGAAGCGGTAGCAGCGCTACCGCGAACCCCCGAGGACGACGCATCGCGAAGGTTATCGATCGCATCCGGGCGTGCAGAGCTAACGAGATAGGGCCCGGAGGCTCTGCCCTAAGGGCCGGATCCGGGGGGCGCTGCGTATCGCCGGGCCTACGTGTTGCCCTGCGCCATCTTGCGCAGGTCCATCGCCTTGTTGTAGGTCTCCTCGTCGACGCCCATCTCGTAGGCGACCTCGCGGAGCATCCGGCCCGAGCTCGCCGCCTCGTTGACGATCTCCGCGCCCTTGTCGTAGCCGATGTAGGGGTTCAGCGCGGTGGCGGCGGCCAGCGTCGCCTCGGCTGAGCGCAGGCACCCCTCCTCGTTGGCCCTGATGCCGTCTACGCACTTCTCGGCGAACACCCGCGAGGCGTTGGTCATGAGCTTGAGCGAATCCAGCAGGTTGCGCGCGATCAGCGGTACGCGGACGTTCAGTTCGAACTGGCCCTGGGAGCCGGCGACCGTGATCGCGGCGTCGTTGCCGATCACCTGCGCCGCGACCTGGATCACGACCTCGGCGATCACGGGATTGACCTTGCCGGGCATGATCGAGGAGCCCTTCTGGAGCTCGGGGAGGAACAGCTCGCCGATCCCCGCCCGCGGACCTGACCCCATCAGCGCGAGGTCGTTGGCGATCTTGTTCAGCGACACGGCCACGACCTTCAGCGCGCCAGAGAGCTCGACGAGCGCGTCACGATTGCCTTGGGCCTCGAACGGGTCCTCGGGGGCGCGGATCTCGAGTCCCGTCGTGTCGGTCAACCGGGCGCGCACACGGGCGGCGAACTCTGGGTGGGTGTTCAGGCCGGTGCCGGTCGCGGTCCCCCCGAGCGGGATCTGCGCCACCTGGGGAAGCGCGTTGCGGATCCGCCTGGCGCCGAGGCGGGCCTGGGCCGCGTAGCCCGAGAACTCCTGTCCGAGCGTGACCGGCACGGCGTCCATCAGGTGCGTGCGGCCGGCCTTGACGATGTCGTGAAACTCGCCCGCCTTGGCGCTGAGCGCCGCCTCGAGCTGGTCGAGCGCGGGCAGCAGCGAGTTCTCGGCCAAGTCCAGGGCGGCGAGATGGACCGCCGAGGGGAAGACGTCGTTGGAGGACTGCCCCATGTTGACCTGGTCGTTGGGGTGGACGCCGTCGCCGGCGAGCTTCGCGATCACCTCGTTGGCGTTGGTGTTCGTGGAGGTTCCGGAGCCCGTCTGGAACACGTCGATCGGGAACTGGTCGTCGAACTCGCCCTCGGCCACGCGGTCCGCGGCGGCGGCGATCCGGTCGGCGCGGTCCTGGTCGAGCAGCCCGAGCTCGGCGTTGACGCGCGCCGCCGCGCCCTTGATCCGCCCCAGCCAGTGCAGGACAGGCGCCGGAACGGTCTCGCCAGAGATGGGGAAGTTCGAGACCGCCTTGGTGGTCTCGCCACCCCAGAGCTGCTCCTTCTCCTGAACGCCCATGCCTGGTCCTTTCGCCGTGTCGATATCTGGTTCTACAAAACAAGCTAGCGCTTAGCCGCAGAACCAGATCAATTCGCGGGCCACGGCCACGGGGTCGTCGTAGGCCATCAGGAAGCCGGCGCCGGGAACGGTCCGCAGCTGGGCGTCGGGGAGCAGGTCGAGCGCCTCGCGCGCGGTCTCGATCGGGTGCATCTTGTCCTCATCCGCCCACAGCAACAGAACGGAGGCGTGGATCAGCGGATAGGCGTCCAGCAGCTGGCTCTGCGCCTCCACCGGCCACCGCCGCGCGAACTTCGCCCACGACCGTGCGCGGTTCCCGTTCCCACCCACGTCGGCGAACGCGTGACGGACGAGGTCGCGGGCCGCGGGGTTGCGCTGTGCCGAGAGCTGTTCGCCGACGGCCGGGCGGAAGACGACCTTGGCGCCGTGGGAGAGCAGCCGGTCGAGCCCCGGCAGCGCGGCCGTCCGACAGGCCGTCCGCCACGCCGCCCGCCTGCCGGCGTTCGTATCGCGGTGGTGCATGCGATTGGGCATCAGCACGAGCCGGCTGGGCTGCACCCGGCCGGCGCTGACGGCGCGGACGACGACCTCGGCCCCGAAGTCGTGGCCGGCGAGCATCGGCCTCGGGCCCATCACCTCCTGGCAGAAGCCGGCCAGCACGTCCGCGAACCATTCGGGCGAGTAAGGATGGCGCGGCCGATCCTCAGAATCGCCGTGGAGCGGGAGGTCGGGAAGGATGACGCGGAACCGCGCCGAGAGGGGCGCGACGATCGGCTCCCACTCCCGGTGCGAGAGCCCGAGCGAGTGGAAAAGCGCCAGCGCTCGGCCCGTTCCCGTCTCGCGGTAGGCGATGCGAGCTCCGTCGTCGTGGTGATATAGCCGAAGCCGCATAGAACAAACCTTTACCGCTAGTTACGGGATTTGTGATCTTCGCATCGCGAGGTTGTGCAAATGCTGTACGACCCTGGCCAACCCTCCCCATAGGCACTGAAATGCTCTCATGGAGCAAATTCGCACAAGCCCCCTCGGGCTCTCAACCTCGCAGGCCGCGCGTGCGCTCGGAGTCTCCCTCGGCACGATTCGCCGGTGGTCGGACATGGGCTATCTGGAGTCCTACCGTACCCCCGGTGGTCAGCGTCGTTTCAGCCATCAGCAAATCGAGCAGTTCATCGGTTCGCTGCAGCGGGACGCGCAGCCGGGCAGGGGTCACTCGACGCGCCTGAGCGCCTAGATGACCGATCTCGTTTTCAGCTGCCCACGCCAGCCGTGGGTGCGAAAAGGGGATCGGTCAACTAGCCTGCACCCGCCTCTTTGATCCGGCGCTCCATCGCGAGCTCCGTGTCGAAGTCGGCTGCGTCTGCGTGCCTGTACTCGACGCCCTCGCCGCTGAGCAGGTTGGAGAGCTCGTCGACGTACCGGGCGTCGAGTTGCGTGCCTTTGACCCGGTTCAGCTCGTTCAGCGCCTCGAACGAGCTCATCCTCGTCCGGTACGTGTCGCTGGCCGTGAGCGTGTCGTAAACCTCGGCGACCGCGATGATCTTCGCGATCTCGGGGATCTGATCCGCGGGCAGGCCCTGCGGGTAGCCCCGGCCGTCGATCCGCTCGTGGTGCGCGGCCACGATCTCGGCGACGGGTCCATACATCCCGAGGTCCTTCAACATGTCGGCGCCCAGCACCGGGTGGCGCTGGATCGCCGTCCAGTCCTCGTCCGTGAGCGCCCGGCCGCGTTCGGCTACCCGATCCGAGAGCGCGAAGTGGCCGATGTCGTGCAGCAGCCCCGCCGTGTGCGCCAGCTCGCACTCCTCCTCCGACATCCCGACCTCCCGGGCGATGTCCCTCGCGAACCGAGCGACGGCGGCGGCGTGGCGCGCGGCGCGCTGGTCGCGGATGTCGAGCGAGCGCATCAACCCCGCAAGCACGCCCCAGGAGAGGGAGACGTACTGCTCGGAGCGGTGGCGTGCGCGTCGAAGCAGGATGGCCATGTACGAAAAGGCGAACACGGCGGCCAGTGCAAAAGCGATCCCGCGCAGGCCAACCTTGAGGTAAATGCTGGCGCCAGCGAGAACGAGAAGGATGCTGAGCCCGGCGCCAGGCAGGGATTCGGTGAAATCCCGGATCCCGACCGGAGTCGCATTCGGAAGGTAGACGCGGCGGCAGGAGGCGAAGACAACAAAGCTCAGGGTGTACGCCCCTGCCGCCGTGAGTCCGAGCAGCACGTAGAAGCCAAGAGTGTCGGTGGGCTGTGACGCGAACTGGCGGAGCACCAGTCCAGCCGCTGCCGCTGGGATCAGACCGGCCGGCAGGTTGATGAGGACCACCCGCGGCGGGGTTCGGACCCGTGCGGCCGCTGCCAGCTCCGACAGGATCACAACGACGCACGCGCTCGCCGGACCCAAGAAAGCGGCAGCAAGGACGACCACGATGAACGTTGCGGAGACGCTGAACGTCCCGCTCTCCGCCACGCCGATTACGCCGGACAAAACCGCAGCGACTCCGAGAACCGCTGAGAGGCTCGTCACATGATCGTGCCGGCCGTCGACCACCGCAATCACGACAGCACCAATCAGTCCCGCCGAGACGAGAACCCAGGTGGCCCCGGTCAACCTGGACGTGCGTGCCCAGTCTCCGGCCCAACGGCGGAGCATGCGGGCAAGTTACCGCGAACTACCCCGGAAAACCAGTAGTTCACCGCGGAATTAGTTGTTGCGCCAGATCACGCGGTCCTCCTCGACAAGCTTGAGGCGGCCCCAGCCGCCAATGGTTCGTGCTCTCCCGCCGTCGACTCCCCGACCGACTTTCGCCTCCCACCACCGGTACCGCCTAGAGCAAAGCGAGAGATCCCGAGCGATTTTGCACAGCTTTATATCGTATATTTGTCCAATTCTACGTCGGCGGTATATGAATCGCAACGGTTGCGCCGACCTTTCCCGTGCATGCGTTATCTGAAGACAAGCGAAGCGGCTGCGCTGCTGAACGTCAGCCCGAACACATTGCGGGCGTGGGAACGCCGATTTGGGTTCCCAAAGCCGCAGCGTTCCCCGGGCAAGCATCGCCTGTTCACACATGGCGAAGTCGCCGCCTTGAGAGACGCATTGCAGGAAGGTCTGTCGATTTCCTCGGCGGTCTCGCGCGCGCGAGAAGGCCTGGCCGCGGATAGCAACTCGCTTGTCGGAGCACTTGTCTCCTACGAGCGTGAGCGAGCTGATGCGGCGATCGAGGCAGCCCTGGCGCTGCGGTCGGTCGAGAGGTCGGTCGCAGATGTGCTACTGCCGACGCTCGACGAGATCGCCCGTCGCTACTCGGTCGAGTCGGCGGCCTGGGCATTTGCAGCCCATTGGGGTGCCGATTGGTTGCGCAGAGCGCAGCGGCTCGCGCCACCGCCCGTACGCCCCGTCTCGATCGTGGTTGGCGATGCATCACGAGATGAACTTGATCCGGACGCGCCGCACATTCGCGCGCTCGAGCTGTTCTGCGTGCGGGCAGGAGTGAGGGTCCTGAGCTTGTCCGCTCGAGGCGTGTCGGGAATTGGGGACGCCCTCGCTGTACACCGACCGAATCTCGTGGTGCTCGCAGGAGGGCACTTGGGTGACGACGCAGTCGCAAGGTGGGCCTACGCGGTCCGGCTGGCAGCGGGAGCACTGCCAGTAGCAGTCTATCGCCGTGGTGGCGAGCGTGTGCGAATGCGTACAACTGGTACAGGTGTTTTGCCTGCAAGCGCCGGAGAGGCGCAAAGACGGATCCTCGACATGGTCGAAGTCGAGCGCGCAAAGCCAGCAGCAGTCGCTATCGCCCCGGCGCCACGGCACACCGGCGAACTTCCCGGGGGTGCGCGTACCGCATCTCTGTAAGACCCGCGTCCCGCGAGGGGGCCAATGACCACTGTCCGACTGAACCGCCGACTGAGCCTGGTACCAACTCCGGAACCCGTTCCGGAGGTTTCGTTTTGCAGTCACTGCGGTTCTGCGCCCGCTCCCGACGCAGACTCTCGCGTGTGCGCTTCGTGCGAGCTCGGACTCCTGCTCACCGCCGGCGAAGACGTCGCGCCCGGGCCCGGCGCCGCATTCATCGTGATCGACAGCTCGATGTCGGTCTGCGCCGTCTCCGGAGCCGCTGAAACTTTGCTTGCAGTCAGCGAGACCGACGCGGTCAATCGTCACCTGACCGAGCTCGTCGTCCCCGCTGACGCCGAGGCCGCCGGCCCGCACAACCTCGCGGTCGCCGTGACCTGGGCCGCTCGTGGCGAGGATGGCGCCCAGGCGGTCACGATCCGGCCGGCCAATACGTTCGGCGTCCGGATCCGGGCGCGGATCGCCGCCTGTGGTCCGCCGCGGGCCGCGCTGCTCGTCTTCGACTCTTAGACAGGCGCCTCCTCTCCCTGGTTGCCGGCGCGTGGCGCGCCCGTGCGATCGGGGCCGCTTCGACCCCGATTTGCCGCTCGGGATGATGATACAGCACGCCAACACCGGCGCCTGTGGAGGGCCGTGGCGCGTCAAGCACACTCCTCGTGCACAGCACGCCGGGCCTCGGGATTTGGCGCGGTAATGGCGCGCCGTGCATCATCGAAGCGCCGCGATCGCGCCCTCTCGTGGCCAAACACCGCGGGCGGCGGCGGTAGCGCGAGTGCTTCTGCTGGGGAAAGCGGAGGGTGAGGTCCGATCGCGGGATCCCGCGGGTCGCAAATCCTGGGTAACACGACAACATCGGCGCCTGGCGCGAGCCGTGTCGTGCTACCCAGGCTCTTCATGGGCAGTACGTCAAGGCTCGGGTTTTGGCGCCGGACTGTCGTGTTGCCCAGGTTCCCAGGCGTGCGATGGCGCCCCGACCCCTCCCCTCTCGCTGCCAAACACCGAGCCGACCACCTCGCGAAAGCCGCGTGCGCGGACCGTCGGCGGGCCGAGAGTCGAAAGCCAGGCGCGGACCGCCACCGACCCGCCCCCGCCACCGACCCGCCACCGCGCCACCGCCCCACCCCGCCCCCCAAAACTCCTGCAAGTGCACCATTCCGCCCGTACTGCACAGGCGCTTGCGCTCCTTGCATTCCGACCAAATCCTCACGATAACTTCGCCACATGAATGGGATCCGGACAAACGCGGCGGCCGTCATGCTCGGCGTCAGCCCGAACACACTTCGCAGCTGGGAGCGGCGCTATGACTTCCCGCGCCCGCTCCGCTCACCCGGCGGTCACCGCCAGTACGCCCTGACCGAGATCGAGTCGCTGAGGCTCGCTCTCGCCGAGACTCACAACGTCTCCTCGGCGGTCTCGCTCGCACAGGAGCGCGGCGAGGGACCGTCGTCCTCCACTCGCCTGGCGTCTGCGTTCTCGGAGTTCGACGAGGACAAGGCGGCCCGCTTGCTCGAGGAGAGCCTCGCCCTCCGTTCGGTCGAGCGGACGATCGAGGAGATCCTGCTGGAGGCGCTGCAGTCCCACGTCCGCGACGAGCGCCCGACGGTCGAGTATGAGTTCGGCTGGCGGTTCGCGACCGGCTGGCTTTCGGCGATGAAGCGCGTGGCGCCGCCGGCGAGTCGCCCCGAAGCCATCCTCATCCTCGACGCCTCCGCCCCGCTCGATCTCGACGCGCTGCACGCTCAGGCGCTCGAACTCGTCGTCAGACGTGGCGGCATGCGAACGCTGTCGCTATCCCCGGCCACCGATCCGGCACGCCTCGGCCGCGCGCTACGCGCGCTCTACCCGAACGCGGTCGTGCTGACGGGACGGCGGGTAACGCTCGACGCGATCGGCCGGCTCGTATACGCCGTCCGTGGCACCGTCCCCGAGGTTACGGTCTTCGACTACCGAGGGGCCGTCCCGGACACAGGCGCGAGCACGGTCTGCCGGCTGGGCCAGAACCCAACCGCTGCCCGCGACCTCCTCGTGGGAAAGCTCCAGCAGCTCGCCGCGGCTCGCGCCGCCCGCCCGACGGTCGTACCGGTCGCGCTCGCCAGATAGGTAGCCGCTGGCAGGCATCGGGCGGCGCTTAGAATCCGCCGCCCATGTCCCAGCCCCATCGCCCCGTCGATCCACGCGCCTCGTTCCCCGAGCTCGAGGAGATCGTGCTCGAGCGCTGGCGCGAGCGGGCGGTATTCGACGAGTCGGTCCGCCGCCGCCGCGACTGCCCACCGTGGGGCTTCTACGAAGGCCCGCCGACGGCCAACGGGCCGCCGGGCTCGCACCACGTCCTGGCCCGGGTGTTCAAGGACATCTTCCCGCGCTTCAAGACGATGCGCGGGTTCAGGGTCGAGCGAAAGGGCGGCTGGGACTGCCACGGGTTGCCGGTCGAGCTGGCGGTCGAGGCCCAGCTCGGCTTCACCTCGAAGGGCGACGTCGAGCGCTACGGGATCGCGGAGTTCAACGCGCTGTGTCGCAAGACGGTGCTCAGCCACGTCGAGGACTGGACCAAGCTGACCGAGCGGATCGGATTTTGGATCGACACCGAGAACGCCTACAAGACGCTCGACACCGACTACATCGAGTCCGTGTGGTGGGCGCTCAAGACGATCTATGACAAAGGGCTGCTGTACGAGCGGCTGAAGGTCGTCCCTTACTGCACGCGCGACGAGACCACGCTGTCAAGCCACGAGCTCGGCCAGCCCGACGTCTATCGCGACGTCCTCGATCCGTCGGTCTACGTCCGCCTGCCGGTCCGCGAAGACCACGCCGCGGCGCGCGCCGGCGACGAGCTCCTGGTGTGGACGACGACGCCGTGGACGCTGGTCTCAAACGCGGCAGTCGCGGTCGACCCAGACCTCACCTACATCCGCGCCAGGACCGACGACGGACCCGTCTTCATCCTCGCGGAGGCGCTCCTCGAGCCCGTGCTCGGGGGCGCCGACATCCTCTCGAGCTTCCCCGGCTCAGAGCTCGAGGGCGTCCGCTATGACCCGCCGTTCGAGTTCATCCCCGGCAGTGCCTACGGCGAGCTGGGGCACAGCGTGCTGATCGGAGACTTCGTCACCGCCGACGAGGGAACCGGCCTCGTCCACACGGCGGTCGCGTTCGGCGAGCCCGACTTCCGCCTCGGGCAGCAGTACGGGTTGAACGTTATTAACCCGGTCCGACTAAACGGCACGTTCGACGAGCGGATCGGCCCGTATATCGGGCGAGGCGTGAAAGAGGCCGACCCCGACCTGATCGAGGACCTGCGTGGGCGGGGGCGGCTGCTCCGCGCCGAGACGATCGAGCACAGCTACCCCCATTGCTGGCGGTGCGGCACGCCGTTGCTCTACTACGCCAAGCCGTCCTGGTACATCGGCACGAACCAGATCAAGGACCGGCTGCTGGCCTCGAACGAATCGGTCAGCTGGCATCCCGAGCACGTCAAGCACGGCCGTTTCGGCAAGTGGCTCGAGGGCAACGTCGACTGGGCGCTGTCGCGCGAGCGCTACTGGGGAACGCCGCTGCCGGTGTGGCGCTGCGTCAACGAGCACGTCCATACGATCGGCTCGTTCGCCGAGCTGGCCGAGCTCTCCGGTGTCACCCTCACCGATCCCCACCGCCCGTTTGTCGACGAGGTCACTTTCCCGTGCCCCGAGTGTCGCGAGGAGATGCGGCGCGTGCCGGAGGTGATCGACGTCTGGTTTGACTCGGGGTCGATGCCGTTCGCCCAGTACCACGCGCCGCACGAGAACCTCGAGCACTTCGAGGAGCGGTTTCCGGCCGACTTCATCTGCGAGGCGCTCGATCAGACCCGGGGCTGGTTCTACTCGCTGCTGGCGGTCTCGACACTGCTGTTCGACCAATCGTCGTACCGCAACGTCGTGTGCCTCGGGCTGATCCTCGACGAGGATGGCCGAAAGATGTCGAAGTCGCTCGGCAACGTGGTCGTGCCGTGGGAGGTCATCGACACCTACGGCGCCGACGCGCTCCGCTGGTACTTCTTCGCTTCAAAGCAGCCGTGGGACACCTACCGGTTCTCGCTCGAGACGATCGGGGAGGCCGTTCGCCAGTTCCTGCTGCAGCTGTGGAACACGTACAGCTTCTACGTGCTGTACGCGAACGCGAACGAGATGGACCGCGACGTCGCGCTTGACCTGTCGAGCGCCAGCGATCTGGACCGCTGGGCGTTGTCGCGCCTGCATGGGACGATCGAGACG
Organism: uncultured Solirubrobacterales bacterium; assembly: GCA_963773165.1. Classification (GTDB taxonomy): domain Bacteria; phylum Actinomycetota; class Thermoleophilia; order Solirubrobacterales; family Solirubrobacteraceae; genus Palsa-465. Next base: position 47,483 of record CAVZAK010000031.1, on the reverse strand, counting down.
GTGATCGACGGGCTGGAATCGTTCGACGCCACGAACGCCGGTCGCTCCATCGCCGAGTTCGTGGACGAGCTCTCGAACTGGTACGTCCGTCGCTCGCGTCGGCGGTTCTGGGAGGGCGACGCGGTCGCCTTCGGCCTGCTCCGCGAATGCATGGTGACTCTGTCGAAGCTGCTCGCGCCGTTCTGCCCATTTCTGTCGGACGAGATCTACGACAACCTCGACGGCGCGCAGCCCAGCGTTCACCTGTGCGATTTCCCGACTCCGGGCGAGCGCGATCCCGAGCTCGAGCAGGCGATGGCGATCGCGCGCGAGACGGTGCGGCTCGGACTCGCCGCCCGCGCCCAGGCGAAGCTGAAGGTCCGCCAGCCGCTGCGGGCCGCGGTGGTTGTCGCGACCGGGGCGGAGCGGGATGCAATCCAGCGGTTCACCGAGATCGTCCGGGAGGAACTGAACGTCCGCGAGCTGCGGTTCGTCTCGGAGGCCGACGAGCTCGGCGAGGTCGAGGTCAAGCCGAATTACAGAACGCTGGGGCCCCGGTTCGGGAAGCAGATGCCGCTCGCCGCCACCGCCGTCGCGGCGCTCGACACGGCGCTCGTGGCTTCGTCCCTGCGCGACGGCCGGACGATCGCAATCTCGGTCGGCGGTGCCGACCACGTCCTGACCGCCGACGATCTGCTCGTGTCGATGAAGCCGCTCGCCGGGTACCAGGTCGAGCGGGAGGGCTCGCACGCGGTGGCGCTCGAACTCGAGGTCGGCGACGACCTACGCGACGAGGGGTGGGTCCGAGAGATCGTCCACGCCGTTCAGGCAGCCCGCCGGGCCGCCGGACTAGAGGTGACCGACCGGATCGTGCTCACGCTCGACGGGGATCCCGCGCTGCTGGCTGCCGCGCGAACGCACGAGCGGTATCTGGCCAACGAGACGTTGTCCGTGGAGGTCGGCTACGAGTCGCTGAACGGCGCCGCGCCGATCGAAATCGATGGGCGCGAGCTCCGACTCTCGGTGGCGGTCGCAGCCGCCTGAGGCTTACGCCAGCGCCGGCTCGAGCTCTGCCTCGAGCTTGCGCTTCGGATATGCGCCGATCACCGTCTTTGCCGGCTGTCCGTTGCGGAACAGGATCAGCGTGGGGATCGACATGATGTTGAAGCTGACCGCGGTCTCCTGATTCTCGTCCGTGTTCATCTTGACGACCTTCAGCTCGCCCTGGCGCTCCTGGGCGATCTCCTCGACGACAGGCGCGACCATCCGGCAGGGCCCGCACCACGGCGCCCAGAAGTCCACCAGCACCGGGATCTCCGACTCGATTACCTCGGCCTGAAAATTGTTATCGGTGACTTCGCCGACGATGCCTGCCATTTGGGCTCCTTGTTTCAACGAGTTACTTCAGAAAGTATAGCATGGACTCCCGGAGCTCGGGGGGCTACTAGCCTACGTTTCGAGATGGCGGAACCGACTAACACCGAGATCGCGGCGGCGCTCGACGAGCTCGGCGACCTATACGAGCTCGATGGCGCGATCGTGCACCGGATCGTCGCCTACCGCAACGCCGCCAAGGCGATCCGCGAGGCGCCTGTGTCCGTTACGGCGCTGGCTCGCCAGGGCCGCGCCACGGAGCTTCCCGGAGTCGGCGCGATCATCCAGGAAAAGGTGCTGGCGCTCGCCGACGACGGAGCGATTCCGGCAGCCGTCAAGCTCCGCGCCAAGTTCCCGGCGGGGCTGATCGAGATGACCCATCTGCCCGGCCTCGGGCCCAAGCGCGCCCGCCGGCTGTTCGACGAGCTCCAGATCGACTCGCTCGACGCGCTGAGGACCGCCGCCCAGGATCACCGGATCCGAACGCTGAAGGGGTTCGGCCCGAAGGCCGAGGAGAGCATCGTCGCCGCGCTTGAAGCCCACCGGCCCGACGAGCCGCGCACCCGCGTTGTCCTGAACCGGGCGCTGGCCGCCGGCGAGCCGCTGCTGGCCGCGCTCCGCCAGCACCCGGCCGCGCACCGCGTGGAGCTCGCCGGATCGGCGCGGCGGATGACCGACAGCGTCAAGGACCTCGATGTGATCGCCACCGCCAGCGACCCCGCGGAGCTCGCCCGCGCGGCGATCGAGCTCGACCTCGTCGAGTCGGCGGGCACGGCGAGCGAAGCCGGGGCGCGGCTGCGGACCCATACCGGCCTGCACGTCGACCTTCGGATCGTCGCCCCCGACCAGTTCGGCAACCTGCTCCAGCACCTGACCGGCTCCAAGGAGCACAACATGGCGGTGCGCGACGCCGCAGTGCGCAAGGGCCTTCATGTCTCCGAGTATGGGGTGCTCGACGACACCACCGGCGAGACCCACCGCTGCGAGAACGAGGCGGACGTGTACGCGCTCCTCGGACTCGAGTACATCGAGCCCGAGCTGCGGGAGAATCGTGGCGAGCTCGAGGCGGCCGCGAACGGCACGCTGCCGGAGCTGGTCGAGCTGGGCGATCTGCGCGGCGATCTGCACTGCCATACGACCGCGTCCGACGGGACCGCGTCGATCGAGCAGATGGCGATCGCCGCGCGCGACGCCGGCTACGAGTACCTCGCTATCACCGACCATTCCGCGGTCGTCGGCGTCGACCTCTCGCCCGACGGCCTAGCGGAGCACATCGAGCGGATCCGCTCGGTGACCGTCGACGGGATCGAGCTGCTCGCCGGGAGCGAGGTCAACGTCCTCCCGAACGGGACGCTCGACTACGAAGACGACGTGCTTGCTCAGCTCGACTGGGTGATCGCGAGCGTCCACTCCTCGTTCCGGATGCCCTCCGAGGAGATGACGGCGAGGATCGTGCGGGCGATCGAGCATCCGCTCGTCGACATGATCGGCCACCCGTCCGGCCGCAAGATCGAGCGCCGGCGGCCTTACGCGTTCGACATCGAGCGAGTGATCGAGGCCGCCGAGCGCACGGGGACGATGCTCGAGATCAATGCAAGCCCGGATCGCCGCGACCTGAACGAGACGAACGCGCGGGCGGCGGCGGCCGCGGGCGTGCCGATCGTGATCAACTGCGACGCCCACCGCGTCAAGGGGTTCGAGGTGGCCCGCTACGGGATCGCGACGGCGAGGCGGGGATGGCTGACCGCCGCCGACGTCGCCAACACGAGGCCGTGGGCCGAGGTGGCGTCGATGCGCAAGCGGAGCCGATCGGCGGCGTGACGGCGCGGCGCCCCGGTCACCGGCACGGGCCCACTCACCACTATGTGATCACCTTGGCTGCGCTCGGCGAGCCTTCGGGCCTCACGGCCGGGTTCACCGCAGACGAGGTCCGCACCTGCGCGCTCGGGGTCACGACCGTGGTCGGGACGTAGGTCCGGCGCTGAGCCGACCCACTCGATCCACACCCAGCCGCCCAGGCGACGATCCACGCCAGCCCGAGCAGCTCGGCACCGCGGCGGACCCGGCGACGAGGGACCCGCCAGCCGCGCTGGATCGCCACGAACCACACCAGCCCGGCGATGCACAGGATGGCAGCGACGAAGAGGTTCAGGCGCAGCCCCAGGATGTGGTTCGAGTAGTCGATCCGGAGGGTCTCCTCGTACACCCGGAAGCCGGAATAACCGGCGACGTATAGCGCGAACAGGCCCGGGGCCCGGATCCGCCGCGTCCGGCCGAGCCACACGAGGAAGCCCGCGAGCGACAGGTTCCAGATGATCTCGTACAGGAACGTGGGCTGGAACGTCGCGTACTGGAGGAACCCCGGCGGGCGGTGTGCCGGGGAGATCTTCAAGCCCCACGGGAGCGTCGTCGGCTTGCCGAACAGCTCCTGGTTGAAGTAGTTGCCGATCCGTCCGAACGACTGCGCGACGAGTAGCGCCGGCGCGGCGCAGTCCATGAACCGATACACGTCGGGCTTCTCGAGGCGTCGGTGAAGCACCCACAGGCCGGCGGCCACCCCGGCCGCGATGCCGCCCCAGATCCCGAGGCCCCCCTTCCAGACGGCGAACGGCCCCCACCAATGCGGCGGGATCTGGCTGGGCGTCGTGATCAGGAAGTAGATGCGCCCGCCGATCAGGCCCGCTGGGAATCCCCACATCGCGACCTCGTAGACGAGCTCGCGATGGCCTCCCAGCGCCTCCCACCGCCGGCTCGTGACCAGGATCGCCGCGAGCACGGCAAACACGTAGGCGAGGCCGTAGGCGTGCACAAACAGCGGCCCGATGTAGAAGCCGTTCGCGGACGGACTGGGAATGAACGCGGTCATCCGGGTCTGAATCCTGGCACCAACCGGGTTAGGACGTGTTGTGCGATTGTTTGGTCAACGACTTCGCGGCGGAACGGCTCGAGCAGGGGCACCGCGCGCCGGGCATATCCCGGAGCCGGATCGTCGAGCGCGATCCGCACCGCTGCCGCCAGGTCGTCGCTGACGAGCCTCGGGTCCAGCTCCCTGGCCAGATCCCGCCCCGGGTAGGGCCCGAGCGAGGGTGTGGTCACGAGCATGCAGCCGTGGGCGAGCGCCTCGAGGGCCGCGATCCCGAAGTCCTCGCGCCGCGGCGCCGCCACGAACGCTCGCGCGCGGCGCAGTAGCGCCCGGAAGTCGGCCGGGCTCAGGGATCCGGCGACCTCGACGCCGTCCGTAGAGCGGATCGTGTCGGTCCCGGTGACGACCAGCTTCTCGTCTCCCCGGCGGGCCCTCGCCCACGCTTCGAGCACGAAGTCGAGCCGCCGTTTCAGCGGGTCTCCGGCGTACGTGACCGCAGCGATGTCGCGGGGGCCATCAGTCGCGCCGCCCTCGACCGGCGGCGGCGCCAGTACGACGTCGGAGTGCTGGCCCCGGAGCGGGTCGAGCGAGCGCTCGCTCCACACGAGCACCAGCGGCGCGCGCCGGAGGCGCCGGCGCTCGACCGCGCGCTGCCAGATCCCGTGTCGGCCGGGCCGGTTCTCGGCGGCGATCGAGTCGAGCGAGATCGCCCCCGGCCGCGGCCAGAGGAGCGCGGCCGTGATCGAGCAGTAGATGATCGCCGCCGGATCGTGCGCGGCGATCCCGCGCAGGCACGCCTCGCGGGCGAGCCGCGCTTCGACGAAGTCGGTGAGCGCCATCGTGCGGACCCGCGGAGCGGGCCGAGCGGCCGCGAGCTCGACCGTGGCCCCGGCCCTGGCGATCGACTCCACGAGCTCGTCGACCGCCGCTCGCCAGCCGGTCGTGCTGCCGACCGAGACGACGAGGACGTCGGTGCGGGCCACGCTAGGAGCGCGGGTGCGCCGGGCGCCGGCCCGAATGGCCGTTGAGCTCGAACAGATTCGAGCGGAAGCCCGGCGTTCGGACCAGCCTGATCGGCTGAAGCGGAGAGGTCCGCTCCACGTAGAAGCGCGCGCCGTCGCGCTCCTCGATCGCCGTCACGGCCGACGCCTGCCGGCGCCATGCCAGCGCCCAGATGATCGCGAATCCGGTGGCCACGGCGGGAACCTGCGGCACGAGGAACGCCACTGCTCCAGCGCCGACCGTTACCACGAGCAGGGGCCACAGTCGGTTGAGAACGGTTCGCCCGGGGTTGAGCTCCGGCAGCATCATCTGCGTGCGCGCGCCGGCGAGCAGCGCCGCGATCTGCGACGACGTGTTCGCCCGGCGCCCGAGCCAGACGCCGATCAGGCCGGCGACCGCCCACCACCCAGCGGCGAAGGGCAGCAGCAGGTCATCGTTCGCGCCGCTGGCGCCGGCCAGCGTGACAGCGCCGAGCACGGTCGCGGCTGCGGCACAGATCAGGACGGTCGTACGAAGGAACTCGGGGAATCGCATCAGTCTGCAGCAAGCAGCGAAAGCAGCTGCTCCACGCCGCTCGTTCCGTCTACCACGATATCCGCTTGCGAAATGATCTCCGAAGGCCCCTCGTCCGAACGCACGCCCACCCTGATCGCCCGCTTCAGTCGTCCGTCCTGCACCATCTGAGCGAGCGTCCGAAACGCGTCGAGGTCGGTCACGTCGTCGCCGACGTACAGCGCGTTGTCGAGCTCGACGTTCGTGAGCAGCTTGGCGATCCCCGCGCCCTTGTCGATCTTCACCGGGGGTCGAACCTCCAGGACCTTGCGTCCCCAGTGCGTGCGCAGTCCCGCCGCCTCGGCCCGGGCCGCGACCGCGTCGATCGCCGAGCGCGCAGCCTCCTCGTCGGGCGCGCCGCGCCAGTGGAAGGCGACGATCGGGCCCTTGTCCTCGATCCGGACCCGCCGCCGGCGCAGGTCGGCGGTGTCGGCCTCACGAGCGAAGTCGTGGATCCGGCGAGCCCAATCCTCGAGCGCAGGATCGACCTCAGCCTCAGTCCAGCCGGCACGCAGCAGCTCGGCCCCGTGCGAGCCGAGGTAGGTGATCGTCCCGATCGCGACCATCGCGCGGGCGTCGGACGCCTGGCGACCACTGACGCACGCCACCATCTGGTAGCGGCGCGCGATCCTGATCAGCAGCTGACGGGTCGCCTCGGGCACCTGGGCGGCGGCGGCGTTCTCGACGATCGGCGCCAGCGTCCCGTCGATGTCGAGCAGGATCGCTGATCGGGACGGGTTTGAGCGCAATGGCGCAACCGCCTCGGTTACGATCGCTGAGGGCACCACCCTAGTATGCCGCCGAAGGTCGTCCGGCCGCACTCCGAACTCGCCTTCGGAGCGACAGCCAATAGCATTCACGTCGAACGATGGGTGACGCGATTCAAGGCGACGGCTACGCCATCTCGAGCCTCGACCAAATGGGCGATGGCTACGGCTTCCGCAAGATCCGCCACGAGGTTGGCGTGACCGCGTTCGGGATGAACGCGATCGTGCTGCCGCCGGGGTACGAGAGCGGTGTCCACTACCACGACGAGCAGGAGGAGATCTACTTCGTCCACCGCGGCGAGGTCGAGTTCCGCTTCGGCGACGGCTCGCGCCACCTGGTCGGCGCCGGCGGTGTGGCGCGCGTCGACGCCAAGACCCATCGCGGCATGCGCAACGTTGGCGAGGGGGACGCGATCCTGGTGATCGTCGGCGGGAAGGATGGCTACGTCGGCCGCGACGGCCAACCGGTCGGAGCCGACCCGCGCGGCGCCGGACCCCCGGGCGCCCCTTCCGCGAGTTGACGGCCGTACTGCTGCTGCACGGCCAGCCCGGCGGCGCAGGAGATTGGGACCGAGTGCTGGCGGCGATTGGCGACCGCGCCGAGGCCGTGGCGCTGGATCGCCCAGGGTGGGACGGCCAGAGCAAGGCGTCCGATCTCGCGGGCAACTGCCGGGCGGCGCTGAGCGCGCTGGACGATCACGGCTTCGAGCGCGCGATCGTAGTCGGCCACAGCTTCGGCGCCGCCGTCGGCGCGTGGCTCGCGGTCCATCACCCGAACCGCGTCGAGGAGCTGGTGCTGGTGGCCCCGGCGGCCAACGGGGCGTCGCTCTACGAGGTAGACCGGTGGCTGGCCGCTCCCGTGGTCGGCTACCTGGCCAGCGCGGTGACGCTGAGCGGCGCCGGCGCGGCCCTGACGGCAGCCCCGCTGCGCCGCCGGATCGCCCGCGGCCTGGCGATCGACGACCGGTACCTGAGCCGCGCGGGCCGGCGGCTCCTGACGCCGTCCGCTTGGCGGGCCTTCACCTACGAGCAGCGCGCACTGATCCGCGATCTCCCCATCCTCGAAAAGCGGCTGGGCGAGATTGCCGCGCCGACCACGATCGTCGCCGGAAGCGACGACCACGTCATCCCGCCGGGCGCGATCGCGCAGCTTGAGCGCCAGATCCCCGGCGCCCGCGTCCAGGTGATCGAGCGCGCCGGTCACCTGCTCCATCTGCAGAACGCGGGGCGAGTTGGCCGACACGATCGTCTCCGTGGCGGCATCGCATGCATGAGCCACCGGCGAGCGGCTCGCCCAACCTCAGGTAACGAGACTCACGACGTTCAGGCTCTTGCACTCGGCCCGCTTGGAGGGCGCGGTGTCGATCGTCGTCACCTTCCATGCGTGTGGCGTCGGCTGGAAGAAGACGACCGGGCGGGGGTCGACCTTGCCGAGTTTGCGCAGTCCAGAACAGCCGCCCGACGTTCGATCCGAGATCCCAGGCGAGCAGGCTCTGATCGCCGATCGGCGAGCTGGGTTGGCCGCACGCGAAGATCCGCTTTGGCCCCCCGAGCCGGGCGATCAGGCCGGGAAGACGATCGACGAACTTGGTCCGCGCCCGCTGGGTCGTGAGGTCCGCACGCTCGATGTGGACCTGGGTCCGGGCCGCCGGGAGCAGTGAAGCCGAGATCGCGACGACGATCAGGAGCGCGGCCGCAATCCCGACGCCGGCGGGGATCCGGACCCGGCTGAGGAGGGGGGGCAGGTCGACCAGAATCCGGCCAACCCCGACCCCGGCCAGGACGCACATGACACCACCGGCCTCGAACAGGTAGCGCGGGACTCCGGGCCAACCGTGCAGCACGAACCCGACTTCGACGATCACCCACAGCGCCGCTGCGCCTGCGATCAACAGCGTCGTCCGGTCGCGACGCAGCGCCGCCAGGCCGACCCCGAGCAGCGCCAGCAGATAGACCTGCGTCTCGTGCAGCCTGATGAATCGGCCGAGCTCGCCGAACAGCTTGTTCTGGTGAAGCGCGCGCGGGGACTTCAGCGCGATGTTCCCTGCGGTGAAGAAGCTCTTGGAGGTCAGTCCTGGAATCCCGAACCACATCACCGGAAGCAGCAGGATCCCGCCGGCGACCAGCGGGCGCAGCCGCGGGAACTTCAGCCACAGCCAGATCGCGTAGAGGCCGATCAGTGGAAAGGTCTCCGGACGCCCCAGCGCCGCCAGGATCCCGAGGGTGAACGCCCACTTGTAGCGGCGATAGAGATGACAGTCGATCGCGCCCAGGCACAGCGCCACGATCATCGTGTCGGACTGGGCGCTGAGGATGTAGTGGGTGTAGTAGTCGATCCCGAACAGAGCCGCCGCGGCGAACGCGCCGGCGATCCAACCCGCCCAGCGGTAGCCCTCGGGCGGATCGACCAGCCTGTAGGCGATCCGGGCCGCGAACACGCCACCGCTCAGCGAGATCGCCACCGACGTGATCATCCACAGCCACATCGCCCTATGGCCGATCAGCGCATACGGAACCGTGAACATGAACGGGAGCGGCTTCCACGACGGGGCGCCGTTGGTGTCGAGCTTTCCGTGGATGGTGAGGTTGCCCCAGACGAGCCATCCATACGGGTCATAGCCCGGTCGCGTCCTGGCCCACAGCACGACGACCAGGGCGAGGGCGAGCATCACGCCCGCCCCGATTACCCAGCGCAGCTTCCACGCGAGCTCGAGCGCCGGCGGGCGCCCGCGGCCACGGTGGCGCCCCGGGGCCCGCTCGAGGAATCGAGGTGCTTCGACGGTTTGCTCAGGCACGGGACGCGGCGACGGTAGCAGCCGCCGAGGAAAGTATGAGGAGGAGAGCTCCGGGAGGACCCAGTTCCATCTGGGTCCTCCCAGAGTGGTCAAGGAAGTGGGGGCGCAGTTCCTTAACCGTCTCCCGCGGTCTGCCCCCGGGACGGGCGCCCTAAACCGTTTCTGGTCGAAGCTGGAAGAATCGCCGCATGAGCTACAAGGCGGCGGACGCGCGACAGCAGATCCTCGATGACCTCGCGAGCGCCGCGGAGCACCTTGGCACGGCGGTCGCTCGCCTCGGCGAGGCGTACGAGCTGCTCGACGAGCAGACCGCGGACCGGCTCGAGGAGCGGCTGTTCCGACCGCTTCAGGCCGCCTACGGCCTCGCCCGCCGCACCCACGCCGAGTTCTCCGCCCGCTACCAGATCGCCACCCAGGAGCTCGGACAGCCGTCTCGCGGCCTTCCGGCCGGGCCGCGGGAGGAGATCGAACGCGCGGCGGACGAGATCCGCACCGCCGACGAGATGATCTCCGAGCTCCAGGACTCGATGCTTCCCGTCGAGGTCGGCGACGTCGAGCTCCGAGCCGGCCTCTCTCGCACGCGCGAGCTGATCGCGCCGCTGCCGGCGCAGGCGCGCGAGCTCGTCCGCACCCTCGGCCGTTAAGGCCGTCTCAGCCGTTACCGGTGCGTTTCCCGGACGTTGTCAGCGCCTGATCCAGGTCGGCCCACAGATCCTCGAGATCCTCGAGGCCCACGCTCAGCCTCAGTAGGCCGGGCGGCACGCGCGCGCCCTCCCACCGCGCCCGAGCCTCGAGCGTGGAGGTGACGCCGCCCAGGCTGGTTGCGTTCTCGATCAGCCGCAGCGACCGCTCCACGTCCGCGGCCGCTTCACCGTCGGCCACGTCGAACGAGAGCAGCTGGCCGAACGCGGTCACGTAGCGCGCGGCCACGGGGTCGCCGAGGCCCGGGTAGCGGACTCGCTCGACTACGGGGTGATCGACGAGCCTGCGCGCGAGCCCCAGCGCGCTCGCGGACTGGCGCTCGACGCGGAGCGCGAGCGTCTTCAGCCCGCGGAGCAGCAGCCACACGGGATCGGGAGCGGCGACGATCCCCGAGGCCGTCCGAAACGCCGCGAGCCGTTCGGCGTCCTGCGCGCGAGCGCAGCTCACGACGCCGATGAGCGCGTCGTGGTGTCCGGAGAGGATCTTGGAGCCACTGTGGAGCACGAAGTCGGCACCGTGCTCGAGCGGGCGCAGCAGCAGCGGGCTCAGCACCGTGTTGTCGACGACCACCCGTGCGGACGCAGCGTGCGCGGCGGCGATCGACGCGTCAAGATCAGGAAACGTGAGCAGCGGGTTCGAGCACGGCTCCAGCCATACGAGATCCGCGGGCGGCGGCGGTCCGGTTTGGTCGAACCCGATCACCTCGAGTCCCCACCGACCGAGCGCACCGCGCAGCAGGCCCACTGTCCCGTAGTAGCCGCCGTCGGCGACGGCGACCGTCGCCCCCGGCTCGAGCAGCGCTAGCGCCAGCGCCGTCGTCGCACCCGATCCCGACGGGAACAGCAGAGCCTTGCCGCCTTCGAGATCCCCGAGCAACCGCTCCGCCTCGGCCCCGACCGGGTGGGCGATCCGCTGGTAGAGGAACGGACCGGGCATCCCGTCCTCGTAGGCGTGGATCGTGGCGCGGTCCAGTTCGGGCAACCGAGCACTGGCGAGTCGGGTCTCGCGCTTCATCCACGCAGGTTATTTGCTCCTAGCTGCGGTGGCAGACTTCGCATGTGTTCTGGCTGCGCCCGTCGAGCCACGCGGACGGCGACGCCGTGCTGAGGGTGATCGCGGCGCGCGATCTGCGGGACTTCGGGGCCGAGGGTTTCGTCGGTGAGATGCTGGTCGATCAGTGGCGCGTGGGAGGGTTCGAGCCGGCCACCGACGCCGCCGTGGCGGTGCAGGACGGACTCGTCGTCGGCTACGCGGCGCTGTTCACACCCGGCGCACTTGTGTTCGTAGACCCGGGCCACGAGGGGCACGGCATCGGATCGGCGCTACTGCGCTGGGTCGAAGCTCTAGCCACCGCGCGCGGACGCGACACCCACCGCCAGCCCCTCCCGGAGCGCAATGCCGGCGCCCAGGAACTGCTGTCCGGCGCGGGCTACCGCAGGGCCCGGAGCGTCGTGACGATGAAGCGCAAGCTGGGAGTGCCGCCCGCCATCCCCTCATCACCACCCGGGATCACGCTGGATCGTCTCGACGTGGCCCGCGACGCGCGAGCCGTGTATCAGGCGGACGCGGCGGCGTTCGCCGACAGCGCGGATTACGAGCCGCAGAGCTTCTGCGCGTTCCGCGACGAGCACCTGGCGACTCCCGAACTGGACCCCTCGTTGAGCCGCGTGGCTCACCGCGGCGACGCGGTCGCGGGCTTTGCGCTGTGCCGGCGGCGGCGCGAGGGCATCGGCTACGTCGATCTGCTCGCGGTGCAGAAACCAGAGCGCGGACAAGGGATCGGGACAGCCCTGCTGCTCACCGTGTTCGCGGCGTTCGCGCAGACCGGGCTGCGGGAGGCCCGCCTGGAGGTCGCCTCCGACAACCCCGGCGCGTTCCGGATCTATGAGCAGGCGGGGATGACTCCGGGCGATCGTGTCGAGGTGTTCGAGAAGCCGACGGCGCGAGCGCCCGCGAGAGGACCAATCACCATCGTCAAGTAGGCTCGTGGCCGTGCCCGAGTGGTTTGACGAGCTCTCCGAATTCCTCAGGATCGAATCGATCAGCGCCGACCCGGCCCACGCCGCCGACGTCGAGCGCGCGGGAGAGTGGGTGTGCGGCCTGATCCGCGGGGCCGACGGCGAGTGTCAGCTGGTCGATTGGCACGGTCGCCCGCTCGCGATCGGAGAGCTCCGGGCCTCCCGCGACCCTGAGACCGCTCCGACGGTCCTCTGCTATGGCCACTTCGACGTCCAGCCCCCGGACCCGCTCGAGCTGTGGGAGTCGCCGCCGTTCGAGCCGGAGATCCGCGGTGAGCACCTGTACGCCCGCGGCGTCGCCGACGACAAGGGACAGCTATATCTGCTGCTGGCCGGTGCCCGCGAGCTCGCCCAGGCGGGGCAACTCCCGGTCAACGTGCGGTTCGCCTGCGACGGCGAGGAGGAGACCGGTGGACACTCGATCGTCGAGTTCCTGGAGAGCGACGAGCGGGGCGCCGACGTCGCCGTGATCTTCGACAGCGGAATGATCCGTCGCGGCCGCCCAGCATTCAACATCGCGACCCGCGGGCTCGTGTACTTCCACGTGACGATCCGGACCGGCGCCAAGGACCTCCATTCGGGGCTGTGCGGGGGCGCCGCGCTCAACGCCGGCCACGCGCTGATCCGGACGCTGGACGCGCTGATCGCCGTCGACGGCCGGCTGGCCGAGCCCCTCCGCAAGGGGGCGCAACCGCCAACTCCGGCCGAGCTCGACAGCTGGCGCTCGCTGCCCGCGGGCGCCGACGAGCTGGCCGAGCTCGAAGCGCGCCCCATGGATGCACGCGCGGCCGAGGAGTTCTACGTGCGTACGCTCGCCGAACCGGCGCTCGACGTGAACGGCATCGAGAGCGGATCGCCGCACCTCGAGAAGACCGTGCTGCCGGTCGTCGCCGTCGCCAACGTCTCGATCCGGCTGGCACCGGGTCAGCAGATGGACGAGATCGCCTCCGAGTTCGAGCGACTGATCCGTGAGGCGGCGCCCGACGGGGCCGAGCTCACCGTCGAGCTGCTCTCGGCAGCGGCGCCGGGGGTGGTTTCGCCCGATACCAAGGCGGTGCAACTCGGCCTCGGCGCGTTCGAGCGGGTGCTGGGCGTGCGGCCGGCCCTGACCCGCTCCGGCGGCACGCTCCCGATCGTGCCCGCGCTAGCGGCTAAGGGGATCCCGACGATCATCACCGGCTTCTCGCTGCCGGACGCGAACATCCACTCGCCGAACGAGCGGTTCCTGGTCGAGTACGTCCCCCTTGGGACCGCGGCCGCCCGCGCGATGTTCGAGGAGTTCGCGTCGTTGTGAGCGCCGCCCGGCGAGCGCGTGCCATGCTGGTGCGATGAAACGCTCCCAGATCGATATCACGACCAGGGACGGCGTCGCCGACGCGTACCTCGCCCAGCCCGACGACGATCATCCGCACCCCGCGGTCCTGTTCGTCATGGACGCGATCGGACTGCGCCCTCGGATCGAGGAGATGGCCGACCGGATCGCCGCGCGGGGCTATGTCGTGCTCGCGCCGAACTTCTTCTACCGCTCGGGCCGGGCGCCGGTGCTCCCGGTTCCGGACCTGACCGACCCTGACAACCGGGCCGGATTCATGCAGTCCATCCGCCCGATGATCGGGCAACTGACGCCCGAGAACATCAACAGCGACGGCGCCGCCTACCTGGACGTGCTGGGTGAGCAGGCGTCGGGGCCCGTCGGAATCACCGGCTACTGCATGGGCGCGCGGGTGGGCTGGCGACTCGCCGCCGCGTATCCGGACCGGGTCGCAGCGCTGGGCGGCTTTCACGCCGGCGGACTCGTGACCGACGCTCCCGACAGCCCGCACCGGTCCGCCGCAGACTTGACTGCCGAGCTCTACTTCGGCCACGCCGATCAGGATCCGAGCATGACCACCGAGCAGATCGAGGCGCTCGACCTGGCGCTCGATGACGCGGGCGTCAGCTACCGGGCCGAGGTCTACGAGGGCGCTCACCACGGATACACGATGTCCGACACGGCCGCCTTCAATCAGGCCGCCTGCGAGCGCCACTTCGCCGAGCTGTTCGCGCTGCTCGACCGCACGCTCGAACCGGCGTGAGGCGGCCCGCTATGCGCTGCGGTTGATGAACGGCTGATAGGCGCGGCACGGCTCGCCGCGCAGACCCGGGCACGGAGGCAGTCCGGTGGGCACGTTGATCCCGGGCACGACTGGGAGCACCAATCGCGACGGAGTCTTGCGCGAGTAGGCGAGCCGCACCGTCGCCTGTCCCTTCGGCCGCGTGTCGGCGAACGCCCAGATCGGCTGGTCGCCATTGGGAGCCGCGAGCACGATCCGGATCCGGGAGCCGCGCCGGTAAACGTGGCCCTCGTAATACAGCGGGATCGTGACCTCGGTCCAGCGACCCCTCGGCAGCGGCCTGACGTCGGCCTTGCGCAACGTCAGCTGCGGCTCGAGCAGCGTGCTCGACCTGGCGAGCTTGCGCTCGTTGGCTCGGAGCCAACCGTCCTGCACGAACGTCTCCTTGCCGTCCGGCCGGATCTCCGAGACCGTCACCTGGAGGTCGACGCTCGGGGCCGAGGCCTTGATCCATGCCTGCACCGCCCCGCCGCCGACGACGACCGTGTTCGCCGCCAGCGGCGCGCTCACGTACGACAGCGCCGTGCCCGGCGGGTTCTGCTCCCACTGGTACTGGGGCGTGGCCGTCCACAGCCCACCCTGCCCCGAGCCGGTGTCGCCGGTGAAGTCGGTCGGGGGCAGTGCGTGGGCGTTCCACTTGAACTGATCGGCCCCCCGTTTGGCCGGCGGTCGCGACACAAGCGCGCCGCCGCTCCCCATGTACCAGGACTCCGCGCGGGTCCCGGGGAGCGGAAAGCGCGAGAACGACTGCTCGAACGCCGGCACCGGCGCGCCCGGGGTGGAACTGCCGGCACCGTTGTCGAACAGGATCCGCACCTCCGGGAGTCGCTGGAAGGCCGCCAGGGCGCTGGCGTAGCTCGGTTCGGTCTGAATCGGGTCGTTCGGCAGCGTCACTCCCGGAATTCCCATCGCCGCCTGGAACACGGTCGGGGCCAACGCCCTCTCGGTCGCCGACAGCCTCGGCGCCACGTGCGCGACGTACAGCTCGAGGAAGTCGTACCAGCGGGTGAACGTCGCCGGATCGAGCGAATCGATATGGGCGCCGTTCGTGAACGTGAACCATTTGCGGTCGGTGCCGGTGAAGTGCTGAGCGAGGTCCGCGCAGTGGCCGCCGGTCTGCTCGTCGGTCCACTGGCACGCGAGGTACACCGGGACCTTGATCTTGTGCACGAACGTGACCGGATCCAGCGGGTCGGCCACCGACGGGACGTAGTGGGAGTTGGCGCGCGTCTTGGCGACCTGGTTGACCGCCTCGCCGTGGAGGTCCTGGTTCGCCTTGCACGTCTCGATCGCCCTCCTGGATGCGCTTATACGCCCACGGTTCACCGCCGGTCGGAGAGGCCGGCAGGGCATCGTGGTCGCGGTCCTCGGCCCAGCCCAAAGCGAAGCCGGTGTTCAGCAGCCCGCCCGGATACAGCGTCGTGGCGCTGCTGTCGATCACCGACAGCGGCGCGATCGCCGCCAGGTCCGGCGGGTCGGTGGCGGCGGCGAACAGCTGGCTGATGCCCCCGTAGGAGATGCCCATCATCCCGACGCGGTGATGCAGGACCCACGGTTGGTGGGCGACGGTCTCGATCACGTCGTACGCGTCGAGGTTCTGCAACGGCTCGAAATAGTTGAAGGCCCCGCCTGAGCAGCCGGTGCCTCGCATGTTGACGTCGACGACCGCGAAGCCGAGCACATTGGCGATCTGCGCGATGCCGATGTCGGGACCGGCCGGGTCGGCGTAGCCGTAGCCGGCGTACTCGATCAGGGTTGGGTAGGGACCGCTGCCGGCGGGCAGCCGCACGTCGATCCCCAGCTGCGTCCCGTCCCTGGTCGTGACGTAGCCGTAGCCGCTCGTCGGCAGCGCCTGGTCGTAGATCCTCGTGCTCGGCGGGGCCGGTCGTAGCGAGATGACCGTGAACGGCGGCGACTCGGCGCCGCCGCGCCCGGGGACCCGCACCCGATAGCCGGCCCCGGGCTTGACGTCGCGGAAGACGATCCCGCCGAGCGCATCGGCCCGCTTGGACTGGACCGGGCGGCCGCGGCGGCTGACCAGCACGAGCCTCTCGCCGCCGCGAAGACCGGTCACATACGCCTGTTCAGCACTCCCGCGCGCGACGAACGATGCCGCCACCGCGCCACTGCCGTGGCCGGTATTGGCCAGCGCTCCCGCCGGAAAGCGCGCCCAGCGCCGACGAAGGCCAGGACGGCACAGACGATCCGAACCACGCATACACCTCCGAATAAGAGGCGGACCGCCCGGCTAAACGCACCGCCCAAAATCACACGTTCCGGGCGATCGTGGCATCCAGGGCTCCGACCGTCAAGCGGCGACCGTCGCGCTCAGGCCTGCTGGACGACCATCAGTGAGTGACCGTCTGGGTCCCGGAACCAGAACATCGGTGGCACGGGTCCGCCCATCCGGGACACCTCGGCGTCGACGTCGACCCCCTTTGACAGCAGATGCGCGTGGGTGGCGTCGATGTCGTCGGTGGTCAGCGCGATCCCGGTCTCGACAGGCTTGAACTCATCGCCCGGCCGCGGCGGCGCGAGCGCGATGCCCGCCGTCCCGTTCGGGGGGTAGACCTCGACCCATCGGTAGTCGCCACCGAACGGAACGTCGGTGCGCTTCTCGAAGCCCAGGGACTTCTCGTAGAACTCGATTGACCGATCCTGGTCGGTCGATGCGACGATGACCAGGCTGATCTGGTCGATCCTGCTCGCCGTTGTCGACATCTCATCCTCCTTCGGTTGGGTTCACCAGCTAAGACCCCGGCCAGCCCAGGATCTCATCGGCGGTCGCTATTCGAACGTCGGCGCCTGCCATCCAGGGAAGACGTCGGGGAGCCCGTCGCTGACTCGGTCAGGGAACACCGCCGGGCGCTTTTCGAGGAACGCGGTGATGCCCTCCCGTGCGTCGGCCGACTGACCGCGGACGAACATGCCGCGGGAGTCGGCTCGATGGGCGATCATCGGATGCTCGGCCCCGAGCATCGTCCACATCATCCGTCGCGCGAGCGCGACCGACACCGGCGCCGTGTTCTCGACGATCTCCCGCGCGAGCGCGTAGGCCGCGTCGAGCAGCTCGCCGCCGGGATGGACGCTGCGCACCAGTCCACCTTCCAACGCCTCCTGGGCTGAGAACACCCGGCCCGTCTCAGCCCACTCGAGTGCCTGGCTGATCCCGACCACCCGCGGCAGGAACCAGCTCGAGCACGCCTCGGGAACGATTCCACGGCGCACGAACACGAAGCCGAAGCGGGCGTCCTCAGCGGCGAGCCGGATGTCCATCGGCAGCGTCATAGTGGCGCCGACGCCGACGGCGGGACCGTTGACGGCTGCGATCACGGGCTTGGTCAAGTCGAACACCCGCAGCGTGAACCGCCCGCCCATGTCGCGATGAACCGCCCCCTCAGCCACACGCCCACGGCGGTCGAACGTCTCGCCGCCGCCGGACAGGTCGGCCCCGGCGCAGAAACCGCGACCGGCCCCCGTGACGACCACGACCCGCACCTCGTCGCTCGCGTCGGCAAGATCGAGCGCGGCCATCAGCTCGCCTGCCATGGTCGGGGTCCAGGCGTTCAGTCGATCGGGTCGGTTCAGCGTGATCGTGAGGATGCCCTCGTCGAGGTGCGTGAGAATCTGCTCGAACTCCATACCGGCCACGTCCTTACGCTCGGGGGGATGGAAAGTGTCGCCGGCAGAGATCCGTTGGCCATACTGTGCGCATGGGCCAGCAGGTCGCGGCCAAGGCGTTCAGCCGGGACGACCGTCAACGCTACAGACGCAAGGTCCGGGCCTGCCTCGACGTGTTCGCCCGGATGCTCTCCGAGGCGAAGTTCCATCCTGAGCGCCGCTCGTTCGGCCTCGAGATCGAGTTGAACCTCACCGACGACGTCGGCGAGCCGGCCCTCGTCAACGCCGCGGTGCTCGACGCGATCCCCGACCCGAGCTTTCAGACCGAGCTCGGGCAGTTCAACCTCGAGATCAACGTCCCGCCGCGCCTGCTCGAGGGCGAGGTGTTCTCCGACCTCGAGCGGGACGCTCGCGCGAGCCTCAACAACGCCGAGGAGCACGCGCGCACGGTCGGCGCGCACATGATGATCATCGGGATTCTCCCGACGGTCGGGCCGCAGCACCTGCACGCCGAGAGCTTCAGCTCCAGCCCTCGCTACGCGCTGCTCAACGAGCAGATCTTCGCCGCTCGGGGCGAGGATCTCGAGATCTCGATCGCCGGCGTTGAGCGCCTGTCGACGTACGCGGAGACGATCGCGCCCGAGGCCGCGTGCACGAGCGTGCAGCTACACCAGCAGGTCGACCCGGATGCGTTTGCGCGGCATTGGAACGCGGCACAGGCGATCGCCGGGGTGCAGTTGGCGGTGGCGGCGAATTCGCCGTTCTTTTATGGCAAGGAGTTGTGGCGGGAGACTCGGATCGCATTGTTTGAGCAGGCGACGGACACCCGTCCGGAGGAGCTCAAGGCGCAGGGAGTTCGCCCGCGGGTGTGGTTCGGGGAGCAGTGGATCACCTCGATCTTTGATCTGTTTGAGGAGAACGTCCGCTTCTTCCCGGCGCTGTTGCCCGTGTGCGAGGACGAGGATCCGCTGGAGACGCTAGAGCGCGGCGATGTGCCTAGCCTCGGGGAGTTGCGCCTTCACAACGGCACGATCTACCGGTGGAACCGTCCGATCTATGACGTTGTCGGCGGCGAGCCGCACCTGAGGGTCGAGAACCGAGTTCTGCCTGCCGGGCCGACGGTCGTTGACATCCTGGCCAACGCCGCGCTGTATTACGGGTTGTTGCGGGTGATCGCCGATGACGAGCGTCCGGTGTGGTCGCAGATGTCGTTCTCGGCGGCGGAGGAGAACTTCCACGCCGGCGCGCGCGACGGCATCGACGCCCGTCTGTACTGGCCGGGGGTGGGCGAGGTACCGGTGGCCGAGCTCGTGCTCAGACGCCTGTTGCCACTCGCCCGCGAGGGCCTTGAGCGCTCCGGTGTCGCGTCCAGCGACGCGGACCGTCTGCTCGGAATCATCGAGCGTCGCTGCGTCACGCTCCGGAACGGCGCCTCCTGGCAGACCGAGACCTTCCACCGCCTTTACGAGGACCGGTCGATGGACCGCCACGAGGCGCTACGGCGGATGACGATGATCTACCGCGAGCACATGCACTCAAACGTGCCGGTCCACGACTGGCCGATCGCTTGAGCTTGAGCGACGAGCGCCGACCGGCAGGACCGCCGGTCCACAGCATCACGCCAGTTCGGACCGGAGGATCTCGGCGACGGGCCGGCGCCCCCCGAGACGCGCCGGTATGGCGGTGAGCAGCGCAACCACGAGCGGCGTGCCCACCAACACGGCGAGGATCCACCCGGGCGGGACGTGCGCCGACCTCGTCGGGGAGACGGCATTGAACAACAGGATCCCTCCCGGGATGCCGAGAATCGACCCGGCGAGAGCGGGCAGCACCTGCGCCGCCGACAGTCCCGCGCTGACCTCCTGTGGGGTCGCGCCCAGCGCACGCTCCAGAGCCGAGGAGTGCCGCGTGTCGAGCACTGTCGCCCACGTGATGAAGACCGCGTTGACTGCAGCGAGCGCGATCAACATGATCGTGATGACCAGTAGGACCTGGTTAAGGCGATCGGCACGGGGATTCGACAAACCCGAGGAGCCGACTACCTGTTGGGCGCTCAGTTGGGTGTGAGCGGCGAGCACGGCGACGATTCCCGTGACGGTCACCATGACGCTGAGCACGGACAGCGCAGTGCGTCGCGGCCGGCGGGCGGCGACCCGCAGCCCCAGCATCAGCGGGACGGGCAGCCGCGCCGAGAGTCCGATCAACCAGCCCGTGCGTCGGGGCGTCCGTGCCGAGTCGGCGAGCGCGAGGACCGTGCTCATTCGGGAGGCGCGCAACGCCGGAATAAACGTCGCGACCGCAGCGACGACGAGGGCAACTGCCACCACCACCTCGACGGTCGACGATGTGACCCGGGCCGAGCCGGCGCTCCCGATCAACCCGGCGCCGGGGCTGGTCAGCAACGGCGCGGCAAGCCATCCGATCGCGAGCCCGATCGCGGCCGCCACCAGCGCCAGGACCACGTACTCGGCGAGGAGCACGGCGGCGATCAGGCGCGGAGTCCCGCCGACCGCCTTGAGCAGTCCGACGCGCCGGATCTGATCCGCCATCCGACCTCCGACGAGCACGGCGATGCTGGCCAGGGCGAGGACGCTGAGCAGCGAGCTACCGGTCAGGAGCGCCCGCTGCTCGTTGCGCACCAGGTTGCCGTCGTCTTGGCTGAGACCTTGCCAGGCCTCCAGCGAGGGCGCGCTGAACGACGCCGAGCTCTCGTCGTTGACGAACGCCGGCGCCACGGCGGGGTCGGCCAGCTTCAGGTTCAAGACGTAGGACAGCGACGCCGCCTGGGGGCCGAGGCTGCTGAGATCGCCCCGGGTCATCCAGATCAGGCCGGGGTGCGCCTCGGGTGCGTGCGGGGCCGCCGCGCCTTTGGGCGATGGCGGCGCGCCCAGCCCGCAGGGGGTGAGGCAAAACGTCGCCGGATAGGGTGACATCGCCGCGGTGACGGCGAGGCCGACCACCCGAAACGGCCGGCCGTTGAGCGTGATGTGATCGCCGGCGTGTAGGTCGAACGCATCGGCGAAGCTCCGCTCGACGACGACGCCGCCCCGGCGAAGCCAGGTCCCCTTCGTCAGCTTAGGCTGGTCGACCGACGCCGACGCCGCGTCGCGCCCCTCGAGCTGAACCGCGGCCGCATGGCCGTCTCGCCTGGCGACGCCCTGTATCAGCGGGTACGGTCCGCTGTGGCCGGCGACCCCGTGAACCCGGGTCAGCGCTCGCAGCGCGGCGAGATCGGCCGGCTTGCCGTTTGGCAGCGGGGTGACGTTGGCGACGACGTCGGGCCCGGCCGTCTCGGCTCGGGTCGTGTCATATGGGTGGCTGGTCACGCCGTGCAGCAACAGCCCGAGCGTCAGCGTCGTGGTGGCGGCGACGATCGCCAGCAGCAGAAGCACGGCTTCACCGGGGCGCCGGCGCAGGTCCCGCGCCGCCAGGCGGCAGATGAGCACGAGCCGACCCATCCCGCTACCCCTCGAGCCCGGCGAGGTCGCCGAGATGCCGGGGCGTGCCGTGCCTCAGCTTTGTCTCCTCGACGAACGCGCCGTCACGCATCGAGACGAGCCGGTCGGCGGTGGCCGCGATCCGCGAGTCGTGGGTGGCTATCACCAGCGTCTGGCCGCCCCCGCGAAGCCGATCGAGCAGCCGGAGCACGTCTCGAGTAGCCGCGCTGTCGAGATTGCCGGTGGGTTCGTCGGCGAGGACGACCAGTGGTTCGTTGCTGAGCGCGCGGGCGATCGCCACCCGCTGACGCTCGCCGCCCGAGAGTGCCGACGGGAGATGGTCAGCTCGATCTGTGAGTCCGACCTGGTCGAGCAGCTCCACGGCCCGGCTCCGAGCCGTCCGCGGCGAGCGCCCGGCCAGCAGCGCGGGCAACTCGACGTTCTCGACGGCGGTCAGCTCCTCCATCAGGTGGAAAGCCTGGAAGACGAAGCCGATCGCGTGGCGGCGCAAGCGGGCGAGCGCCCGCTCGCCGAGCTGGTCGATCCGGCGCCCTTCGAGCCAGACCTCCCCCGACGACGGACGCTCGAGGCCGCCAAGCAGATGCAGCAACGTCGACTTGCCGCAACCGCTAGGACCCATCACCGCAAGCGTCTGGCCGCTGGCGACATCGAGATCGACCCCATGGAGCGCGCGCACGAGCCCGGCGCCACGTCCGTACTCCTTCTGCAACCCACGGGTCCGGACCACCGGCCCCACTTGCATCTGTGACTGGCTGGGCTGCATCATCGTCCCCTCGTCGTCGAAGTCCAGTACTGCGCGCAGGCCTCGAGCCAGCGCAGGTCAGCCTGCAGTCTCAGCACCACGCCCTCGAGCAGCAGTCCCGCGACCGAGCCCTCCGGCTCATCCAACGCGGCTCGCTGCGCCGCGCCCAGACCTTCGAGCAGCTCGTGCCTCTGCCGGTCCACGATCCGCACCGGGTCGCCCAGCCCGGCCGCCGCGGCCGCCACCAGCTTGAGGTGGAACTCCGCGGGCGCGGGCTTCGGCCAGCTTGTATCCGCCAGCCAATCCATCACCCGCTCGCGCCCGGACGCGGTCAGCGCGTACACCTTGCGGTCGGGCCGATCGGCCTGGCCGACCCGCTCCGAGGTGACGAGGCCGGCTTTCTCGAGCCGGTTCAGGGTCACGTACACGTGGCCGTCGTTGAGCACCTCCGCCAGCGGGCCGAGCGCTAGTTGCAGCATGGCGCGCACCTGGTAGCCGTGGGCGGCTTCCTTGGCGAGGAGCGCCAGCAGGACCTCCTGCACGACCCGCAACTGGTAGCCGTGAGCAGGCTCCTTGCCCAACATGCCAACCGCTTCAGACACCGAGCACCACCCCCTCTCTAACCGTTATCTACAGCGAGGCTAACGGTTATCTAGCATGGTGTCAAGCGGACACACCGGATCTCGTCTACCGAGGACGATCGGCGGCGTGGGCGAGAGCGTCGGCAACGAGCGCGTGAGCCGCCCCGTTCGCGCCGCTGGGGATCCACGTGACGGTCACACTCCCGATCCTCGTCGTGAGTTCGAGGATCTGGTCTCCGAGCGCGACGAGCCCCGGATTTCTGGGCCGCCGCTCACCCCGCAGGTGAGACACGACGAGTCGTGAGTCGCTCCGAGCATCGACCCTGTCGAGTCCAAGCTCGTACGCCCGCGTCAGGCCGGCAAGTAGCGCCCGGTACTCCGCGGTGGTCGCGCCGGCGACGCCGATGACCTCGCCGTGCGATCCCAGCGGCGAGCCATCCGCGGCTCGGAGCACATACCCAATGGCAGCCATCGGCGGGCTCCCCCGTGCCCCTCCGTCCACTGCCAACGAGGCGAACCCTTCCCGAACCGGCTGCTCCGCCCATCTCGTGGGCCGCGCATTCGCCTTCGCGAGAGCCCGGCGTTCCGCGTCGCTGTTGGCGCGGCCGGCCCGCCGCGGCCGACGCCGTCCCCAGTTGCCACGAGCATCGTCGGTGGAGCCCACCGTGGCGAGAGTATTGCGCGGCCTGTCGAGGCGGCGAGAGTCCACGGCCCCTGCCGTGGTAAGGCTAGCCGTACCACCCAAGACTCCTGCTGTCCGGCTTCTCAGAACGTGCCGCGGCGGTCAGCCTGTGGGTCGTGTCGAGCATTGAGATCAACGAGGCAGGGCGCGCACCGGCAGCGCCGGCGGCCCGCGCCGAGAGCCTGGACAAGACCTACGGGTCTGGGGACGTCGCCGTGCGCGCCCTCGATGACGTCAACGTCGAGTTCGAGCGGGGTCGGTTCACCGCCGTCATGGGTCCGTCGGGGTCAGGGAAGTCGACCCTCATGCACTGCATGGCTGGCCTGGACAAGCCGACGTCGGGACGCACCTTCGTCGGCGAGCAGGAGATCGGAACGCTCGACGACGCTGGGCTGACCGAGATGCGGCGAGACCGCGTCGGGTTCGTGTTCCAGGCGTTCAACCTCGTCCCGACGCTGACTGCGGCCGAGAACATAACCCTTCCGATCGACCTCGCCGGGGGATCGACCGACCGGGCGTGGTTCGACGATCTCGTCGGGCAGCTAGGGATCGCGGACCGGTTGTCACACCGTCCGAGTGAGCTTTCCGGTGGCCAGCAGCAGCGGATCGCGTGCGCGCGGGCTCTCATCCGCCGGCCCGAGCTGATCTTCGCTGACGAGCCGACCGGCAACCTGGATTCAAACGCCTCGGCGGAGGTGTTGACATTCCTGCGCCGCGCGGTCAGTCAGGAGGGCCAGTCGGTCGTGATGGTCACCCATGACCCGCTCGCAGCCGCCTACGCCGACCGGGTGGTGTTCCTCGCCGACGGCAAGGTCGTGGGTGAGCTGCTCTCTCCGACCGCCGACCGGGTGCTCGAACAGATGAAGCAGCTCGGCAGCTGAGATGCGCAAGGTCACCATCAACGGCCTCCTGGCCCACAAGCTGCGCCTGGCGCTGACCGCGCTGGCGATCGTGCTCGGGGTCACGTTCGTAACCGGAACGCTGATCCTCGGTGACACCCTCAACCGGACATTCAACACGCTGATCGGCACCGCCTACGAGCACGTCAACTTCCAGATCCGGGGAAAGGCGGCGTTCAACGACAACGCGGCCCAGATCAACAGCACCGAAAGCCGCAAGCCGGTTCCGCAGTCGATCGCCGCAGACGTCCGCGCGCTGCCGGGCGTCGCGTACGTCTACGGCGCAGTCGAGGGCTACGCGCAGTTCATGACGCGTGACGGCAACGCGATCGGTGGCGGGGGGACCTCGAGCCTGGGGTTCTCGTTCGACCCCAACCGCCAGCTGTCTCCCTACCGGCTGGTCCAGGGCAGCGCTCCAACGGGCCCGGACGACGTCGTGATGGATAAGGCGACGGCGGCCAAGCATCACTTCGCCGTGGGCGACCGGGTGCTCATAAACCTGCCGAACCGGCCCCGGACGTTCACGATCACGGGAATCGTCACGTTCGGCAACGACAACAACCTGGCCGGGGTCACGCTGGCCGGCTTCAACCAGCAGACGGCACAGTCGCTGTTCGACTCCCGCGGCCACTACAACTCGATCAGCGTCCTGGCGGCGCCAGGAGCCGACAACGTCAAGCTCCAACTGGCGATCGCCCGGATTCTCCCGCCTGGCTTCGAGGTAGTCAGCGGGCGAACCGTCGCCAACGAGCTCTCCGATGCGGTCGACAACGCGCTCTCGTTTATCTCGACGGCACTGCTGATCTTCGCGGCCATCTCGCTGTTCGTCGGCGCGTTCACGATCTTCAACACGTTCTCGATCACCGTTGGTCAACGGACCCGAGAGCTGGCGCTGTTGCGCGTTGTCGGCGCGAGCCGCCGCCAGATCTTCCTTTCGGTGTTGGGAGAGGCCGCACTGACGGGGCTGGCGGCCTCGCTGATCGGGCTGGGGCTCGGGGTCCTGGCCGCGCTCGCCCTCAAGGCCCTCCTGAAGGCATTCGGCATCGTATTGCCGTCCGCGCCCCTGGTGTTCGAGACCCGCACTGTGATTGTTGCGATCGCGGTTGGCGTCGCCGTGACCGTGATCTCGGCGATCGTCCCCGCCCGTCGCGCCGTACGGATTGCGCCGGTGGCCGCGCTGGTGGATCACAGCGAAGATCAGCCACAGTCGTTGCGGCGCCGGCGCGTGATCGCCGGACTCGGCGCGCTGTTGGCCGGCGTCGCCTTACTCCTCGCGGGGCTCGCCGAGCCAGCCGTGGGAGTGGTGGGCCTCGGCGCGGTCGCCGTGTTCATCGCCACCGGCATGCTCGTCCCGATCATCGCGCGGCCGCTCGCTGGCGCCCTCGGACGCGTGCCGGCCGCCCTCCTCGGGATCCCGGGAAGGCTCGGCCGTGAGAACTCGATGCGCAACCCGCGCCGGACGGCACAGACCGCCGCCGCCCTGATGATCGGTCTGGCGCTCGTCTCGACGATCGCCGTGCTGGGCGCCTCACTCAGCAAATCGGCTGCCAGCCAGGTCGACAGCGCCGTCAGCGCGGACTACATCATCACCGGGTCAGGCGGATTCAGCAAATCAGTTACGGCCGCCGTCTCCGGCCTACCTGGAGTGACAACGACGACGACTGTGTACCGGGGACAGTTCGAGTTCCGAGGCTCACTTTCGAGTCTCGCCGCCGCATCGCCCGATGGCCTGTCGCAGACCGTCAACCTGCACGTCACCTCCGGCAGTGGGGCCCCTGCGATGGCCGCCGGTCGGCTGCTGGTCGACACCAACACGGCAAACTCGGACGGGCTGTCGGTTGGGTCGGTCGTGGGCGTCAAGTTCGCTCAGACCGGCTCCACCACGATGCGGATCGGCGGAATCTTCAAGCCCAACCCGCTGGTCGGCAGCTTCATTGTCGGAGACGGCTTCTTCCTCTCCCACTTCAATAACCCCCTCCCCGTCGGCGTCCTGCTCAGGACGGCACCCGGCGCCCCAGGGATCGGGAGCACCCTGAACCGCGTGCTCCAGCCGTACGCGAATGTCAGCTACAAGACCCGGGCTGGGTTCGAGAGCTCCGAGAAGAGCCAGGTCAACCAGGAGATCGGGCTGGTGTATGTCCTGCTCGCACTGGCCATCCTGGTGGCGCTCGTCGGCATCGTCAACACGCTCATGCTCTCCGTATTCGAGCGCACGCGCGAGATCGGCCTTCTCCGCGCCGTAGGGATGAAACGCCGCCAGGTCCGGGAGATGATCCGCTCGGAGTCCGTGATCATCGCGCTCTTCGGCGCGATCGTCGGCGTGATCATCGGGACCGGACTGGGCACCGCGCTTGCCTCGTCGCTCAGGCAGAGCAGCGTCACCAACATCGCCATACCTGTGCCCAGCCTGATTGGCTTCCTCGTCCTCTCCGCACTCCTCGGCCTCGCCGCCGCCACCTGGCCGGCCCGGCGAGCGGCCAACCTCGACGTGCTTGCAGCCATCGCGAGCGAGTGACCGAGGCGCGAGAATCTGTCGCCATGAAGGCGAGGCTGTACGCCATTGCAGCCGCCGGCGTGGTGGCTGGTGTCGCCGCGGCGTGGCTGGCGGCCCACCAGCCACCGGACCGTCCCACCGAGCCCGACGCCGTGCTCACGCTTGTGGTGGGGGCATCGCTGATCGGCTGTGGGCTCGCCTCGTGGCGAAGCCGGCCGGAGAACCGGCTCGGCCCGGTGATGGTGATCACCGGCTTTCTGTGGTTCGCCGGTCAGCTCAGCGAGGCGTCGGCACCGTGGCTCTACACCTTCGGATCAGCGATCCAGTACGTGTGGGCAGTTGGCCTGGTCTACCTGCTGCTTTCGTTCCCGTCCGGGCGGTTGCAAGGGAGACTCGATCGCTCGTTGATGTGGGCCACGGTCGGCCTGTTTTGCATGCAGCTGTTGGCGATGCTGTACGGCAACAAAGCGGGGATCCGCTGTCCGGGATGCCCGGACAATCTGTTGCAGGTCGTACACGACAATCACAAGGCCCAAGCATGGCTGAACCTCGAGCGACTGGTCGGTGGCGCGGTGATCGCGACCGTCGTCACGGTGCTCGTCACTCGGTGGGCGCGGTCCAGTCCGGCACAGCGCCGTGCTGTCGCTCCGGTGCTGGTGGCGGGATCCGTCTCGCTCGTGGCGCTGGTCTGGACGGTGACCTTCGATCTGCTCGGCGACCCCCTGAGCTCACTCCCTGCCACGGTCTGGTTCTACGCGACCGCGACCGTCCCGATCGCCATTCTGTACGTGTTCCTACAGCGACGGCTGGCGCGCGGCATGGTCGCCGGGTTGGTCGTCGAGTTGGGCACCCAGAGCCCGTCTGACGATCTTCGCGACGCGCTCGCCCGGGCCCTCGGCGACCCATCGCTGGAGCTTGCCTACTGGTTCCCGGCCGAGAAGTGCTACGTCGACGGCGACGGCCGCCAGGTCGCGCTCCCAGACGCCGACAGCGCGCGACGGGCGACCTTTGTGGAGCGCTACGGACAGCCGATCGCCGCGCTGTTGCACGATCCGGTGCTTGAGCACGACGCCGAGCTCGTCAGCTCGGTTTGCGCCGCCGCGAGCCTCGCGCTCGAGAACGAGCGCCTGCAGGCCGAGCTGCGCGCCCGGCTGGTCGAACTCCAGGCATCGCGAGCGCGACTGGTGGAGGCAACCGACGCCGAGCGGCGGCGGATCGAGCGGGATCTCCATGACGGCACCCAGCAGCGGCTCGTCTCGATCGCGATGTCGCTCGGGTTGCTCGAGTCCAAGCTGCCCGAGCACGCTACGACCCAACCGCTCGTGCGCGAGACGCGCGAGGCGCTATCCGTGGCGATGGCGGAGCTGCGCGAGCTGACCCACGGCATCAATCCACCCCTGCTCACCGAGCGGGGGCTGGCGGCGGCGCTTGACGAGCTGTGCCGCCGCGCCGCGCTCCCGACGCACCTCGACCTGGCGCTGGATCGGCGCGTCCCCGATCAGATCGAGAGCGCCGCCTATTTCGTCGCCAGCGAAGCACTCGCGAACGCCGCCAAACATTCACACGGGAGCGAGGTCCGAGTGGCCGCAGCCGACGACGGCAGCTACCTGACCGTTCAGGTCAGCGACGACGGGATCGGCGGCGCAACCACCGCCGGCGGTTCCGGGCTGCGCGGACTGGCCGACCGCGTCGAGGCGCTCGGCGGCCGGTTCACGGTCTCGAGCCCGCCGGGCCGGGGTACGACGCTGCGAGCAGAGTTTCCGTGCGCGTAGCCCTGGCCGACGACGCCGTCCTTCTGCGAGAGGGTCTGGCCCGGCTGCTCGAGGAGGCGGGCTTCGAGATCGTGGGCCTCGTCGGCGACGGTGAGGCGTTGGTCGAGCTGGTCGAGCGCTCGGAGCCGGACGTCGCCATCGTCGACATCCGCATGCCGCCCACGCATACCGACGAAGGGCTGCGCGCGGCGAAGGTGATCCGCGAGCGGTGGCCGGCGGTAGGGATTCTCGTCCTCTCCCAGCACGTCAACACTCGCTACGCGCTCGAGCTGCTCTCGACCGGGACCGACGGGGTCGGGTACCTGCTCAAGGAGCGCGTTTCCGACCTCGACGAGCTCTCATCGAGCGTCAATCGCGTCGGTCATGGAGGCTCGGTACTCGACCCGGCCGTCGTCGGGGAGCTCGTCGGCCGACGCCGCCAGGCGGACAACCCACTCGAGCAGCTCACCGAGCGCGAACGAGAGGTGCTCGGGCTGATGGCAGAGGGGCGCTCGAACCGGGCGATCGCTGAGCGGCTGTTCGTCACTGAGCACACCGTCGAGAAGCACATCAAGAGCATCTTCGGCTCGTTGTGTTTGCCGCAGTCGCCAGACGACCACAGGCGGGTGCTTGCGGTGGTCACCTACCTGAACTCGCAATAGCCTCGATGCCGGCGCAACCGCAGGCGACACGCTCGCCCCAATCGCGCGTTCTGTTGCGCTCGCCGACCGCGGACGACTGCGACGAGTTCATCGCCGCGATGCGCTCCAGCCGGAAGCTCCACCGTCCGTGGCTGACACCGCCGACGACGTTTGAGCAGTTCGACAGGTTGCTGAGGCGGGTGCACGACGACCGGTACGAGCCACACCTCGTCTGCCGGCGCGAGGATGGGGCGATCGTCGGCTTCATCAACATCAACGAAATCGTCCGGGGCCAAGCCCAGTTCGCCTTCATCGGCTACGGGGGCGTCGCCGCGTATTCCGGACGCGGCTACATGACCGAGGGCCTACAGCTGGTGTTGCGGCGCGCGTTCACGGAACTGGGCCTGCACCGCCTCGAGGCGAACATCCAGCCGGGGAACGCGGCTTCGATCGGGCTCGTGCGCAGGCTGGGCTTCGTCCGCGAGGGCTTCTCGGAGCGTTACCTGAAGATTGGCGGGCGCTGGCGCGATCATGAGCGGTGGGCGATTCGCGCCGAGCAGTGGCAGGCGGCGAACCGCCAACGATGACCGGTGAGGCGACGGCCGCGCCGATCAAGGAAGCGCCCGCAGCAGCGCGGCGCTCGCGGCGGCGGCGAGCACAACAACCAGGAACGGGGCGCGCCGCCACACGAGGATGGCGGCGACGGCGAGCGCCGGCAACCGTGCGTCGATCACCAGCCGGTGCCCGTCGCCGAGCGTCTGCGTGAGGATCAGCGCCGCCAGCAATGGCACCGGGACCAGATCGAGCGTCCGGCGAACCTGCGGGCCGAGCTCGCGTCCGCCGGCGAGGAGCGGACCGATTGCCTTGAGCCCGTAGGAGACGGCGCACAGCACCAGGAGCAGAGTCCAGCTCACGACCGAACCCCTTTCGCGACGAGCACGCCGGGAACGACGCCGACGAGCGCGGCCACGATCGGGACGCCGGCCGGGGTGAAGGGAAGGACGGCGACGGCGATGATGGCGCCGGTGATCGCGGCGACGGGGGCGCCCGGGCGGCGAAGCTGTGGCGCCAGGAGGGCAAGGAAGGCAGCCGGAAACATCGCGTCGAGCCCGAGCGAACGCGGGTCGGCGAGCACTCCGCCCAGCAGGGCGCCGGCGAGCGTGCCGGCGTTCCAGCACAGCCACACGGTCACGCCGGTGGTGAGGAACGCACGCCGCGCCGCACGGGGGTCGTCTTGGGCCCGCGCCATGGCCGTGCTCTCGTCGATCACGAGGTGCGCGGCGAGCGCGCGGCCGCCGAGACGCTTCGGCAGGATTGGCGTGAGGGACAGGCCGTAGGCGGCGTTGCGAACTGCGAGCATCACCGCCGGGGCCATCGCCGCCACCGCCCCGCCGCCACCCGCCAGGACTCCGACGAACGCGAACTGCGAGGCGCCGGTGAAAACGAGCATCGACATCACGCACGCCTGGGCCGGACTCAGGCCGGCCGCCACCGCGAGCACCCCGAAGGAGACGCCGTAGATGCCGACCGCGATCCCGATCCCGACGGCACCGCTGAGCGTCCGGCTCGGTGCCCTCGACATCGTGGTGGCCATGCCGCAATGATAAGTATGCTCGGGCGGCATGTCCTTGCCTTTCTCGCCCTTCTGGCCGCGCTCTTTGGCATGATCTGCCAATGGATACCTTGGATCGCGCAATCCTGCGTCAACTCCAGGCCGACGGCCGGCTCGCGAACGTCGAGCTCGCCGAGCGTGTGCGTCTCTCACCCTCCCCCTGCCTGCGTCGCGTGCGCGCGCTCGAGCGCGCTGGTGTGATCCGCGGCTACCACGCGGACATAGACCCGGCGGCGGTGGGTCGCGGCTTCGAAGTCACCGTGCACGTCGAGCTCACGCTCAAGGACCGCGCCACGGTCGAGGCGTTCGAGGTCGGGATCGCCGTCCTCGACGAGGTCGTCGAATGCCGCCGCATGTTCGGCCTGCCGGACTACATCGTCCGCGTCGCCGTTGCCGACCAGGACGCGTACGAGGCCTTCTACATGGGCAAGCTCGCCGAGCTACCTGGCCTTGCCCGCGTCAACTCGCAGTTCACGATGAAGATGGTCAAGCGCGGCGCACTCCCCGTTTGACGCCGTCGGCCCTTGGCCATTGATCGCGCCGCGGGTGTCGTCAGGCCTGTAAGCCGAGCTCGTATTGGGCGGCCTCGAGCTGGCTCTTCATCGCCTCCGCGAGCGCGACCGCGGCCGACAGCGGCCTGACCATGACCGTGAACTCGTCGATCAGCCCGTCGCCGTTGGTGTGCAGGAAGTCGCAGCCATGGACCTCACGATCTCCGATCCGGGCCTTGAACACGAGCGCGTGGTCAGACGCCCCAGCTGCACCGATCTCGCGCTCGTAGTGAAGGTCCTTGAACACGCGGCTGACCGCGAGCAGGATCGCGGCGAGCGCGTCGCGCCCGTGGTAGGGCGCAAAGACGACCGGGCTTCGGAACACGACATCGTCGGCGAGCAGCGCGACGACGCCCGCGTGGTCGCCGGCCTCAACGGCGGCGCGAAATGGATGCATCAGAGTTGACCTCCTTTGATCGCAGATGACTGCGGTTATGCCGGGGATGGTCTGGGCTTGGCTTGGGCGCCGGGTTGGACAGTCGGGATGCCTCGGGTGAACGGCAGAGCAACGAGCGCGAGCAGCGCGAGGATGGCCTCGGCGGCGCGCAGTCCGTCGATCTGGCTCTTCTCGTTCTGGTTGACGATCTCCTCGGCGGTCGCGGGGGGCACGTTCGCCTTTTTCAGCGCAGCCTTGGCGTCGGCCTCTGAGATGAACGGCACGCCGCCTCCGAGCTTGGTCTGCGCCTGCGACACGACGCTGTCAGGAACTTTGGGGTTGTTCTGGATACCGGTGAAGAACGATGTCGTCATCGCGGAGATGAGCACCGCACCGGCGAGTGCCGTACCGATCGACGCGCCGAGCTGGGTGCCGGTGTTCTGGAGGCCGCCGACCTCGCCGCTCTTCTCGTCGGGTACCGACGACACCGTCACGGCGCCGAGCTGGGAGGCCATCATCCCAAGCCCGGACCCCGCGAGCAGCAACGGCCAGGTGACGATCGCGGGGCCGACGCCATAGTCGAGCAAGGCGACGAGAAGCACGAGGCCGGCGAACAGCATGATGAACCCGAGCTGGACGACGCGCCTCGGCGACGCGTTTGGGCGAAGCCTGGGGACGCCGACGGCGAACAGGAGCAGAGACAGCGAAAGCGGCAGCAGCCGCACGCCGGTTTCAACCGCCGAGATCCCGAGCGCGACAGACAGAAACAGCGGAACAGTGAAGAAGATTCCCGCCTGGATGAGGAACATGAACAAGAAGGACAGGACCCCGTTGCGCAGCTGGAGGTTGCGCAGCATTGCCGGGTCGATCAGCGCGCCATCGCCGCGCTTGACGCGCCGGTTCTCCCACCACAGGAACAGGACCATCACTACGGCGCCGGCGAGGATCAGCCAGATCACCGGAGAGAGCCCCAACAACTTGGGAGCGTCCGGCTTCGGCTGCACCAGCCCCCACGTCCCCGCCTTGAGAATGCCGAGCACGATCGCACCGAGGCCGACAGCCGACAGGGCCGTGCCGATCAGGTCGAGCCGGGCGCCCTCCTCCGCCGGCGTGTCCTTCATGCGGCGAGTCAGGACGAGGATCACCAGCACAATGACGACCTCCCCGGCGAACACCCACCGCCACGACGCGTACGTCGTGAACACGCCGCCGACCAGCGGCCCGAGCGCCGCCGCGATCGCGCCGGCCGCGGCGACAAGGCCGTACGCGCGCGGACGGTCGGGCCTGCCGAAGTTCGACGCCACCAGCGCGACGATCGCCGGCATGATGAGCACCGCTCCCAGCCCTTCCAGGCCGGACCAGCCGATCATCAGCACGGTCAGATTCTGTGACAGTGCGGTCGTCAGCGAACCACACGCATAGATGACGCACCCGATCGCAAACGCCCGCTTGCGCCCGATCATCTGACCGACCTTCCCGCCCGTGATCATCAGCGACGCCATCACCAGCGTGTAGAGAGTGATCGCGGTCTGAATCCCGGTCACCGTGGTGCCAACGTCCTTGGCGACGGTCGCGATCGCTGTGTTCATGACCGTCGTGTCGAGCGCCATGACGAACTGCCCGGCCGCCAGGGTCATCAGCACGATCCCCGCCGCGCCCGCCGCCTTCGCTGTTCCCGCGCCCACCGCCGACGCTCCAGCATGCGCGTCGGCACTCATTCACACACCCTAGCGACCACGGACGAAACGCGGCCATCGCGCGATTGATTTGCAGCGCGGCCGACGTGCGTCGCGAGTATCATCGCCCCGGGCATCGCGTTCACCGAGAAGGGGGCAAACCGCATGGGCCGCAAGATTGCAGTGCTCGCTACGGCGCTTTTCATTTTGGCCGCTATCGCGACGGCCGCTTGGGCCGCAACCAAGGGCCCCGTGCCGCGAGGGTATTACGCCTCGAGCCACCCTCGCCTGTCTGTCTTCGTGAACAAGCCGCCGAAAACAGTCGACCTCTACGTGGCGTGCTTCACGTCGCCCACCGTCGCTGAGTACTGGGACAGCCCGAAGCTCCGATTTAGGCACAACAAGTTCAGCTTCCATGGGAAGACGACGATCTCGACCGAGAATGGCGGCTCGTTCGGTCACGTCGAGGGCACTGTTCTGTTCAAGGGCAAGTTCTCGGGCGGCAAGTTCCGCGGGACTGCTCAGATCGTCGGCTCGGCGTGCCCGAAGAGCCACTTCACTGCGAAGTTCGACAAGAACGGCGCCGGCAGCGGAGGCTGATCGTTCAGCGGCCGATGGCCTCAGCCGGCCCATCTAGCTCACGCCTCAGCTTTGCGGCGAGACCTTCGAACAACGGGTATACGCCCGGTCCATACGCTTTCTGAAGGGCGGGTTTCCACATCTCCCACCGCTCGATCAGCGTGCGCCCAAGCAGCAGCTTGATCAGCTCGAGGTCGAAGGCGCCGAGGCGTTCGAGTGCAGCCAGCTGCTCAAAGTAGTCGAGTTCGCGGTTGAGAACGTAAGCCTCCGGGGCATCGGCGGCTACGTAGGCGGCGAACGCATCGCGTAGCTCATCGGGCGACTTGAACCGTCCGACCAATCGACGCGCCTCGACGAGGGCATCCTCGTTCCATCGGCGAAAGAACTCGGCCGCCATCTGCGCCTCGCGGCTCTTGCGACTCTCCCGCACCTGTTGTGCGGCGAACAGCGCGGCGCCGAACCCCCCGAGCAAGCCGAGGGCCAAGAGCGACGTCGCGATCGCGTTGATCGCGGTCCAGTTCACCGCCGTGACTAGCAAGGCGGACGACGGTAAGAGCTTCGCGACACATGGACAAGGTTAGGGCGACCTAATGGATCCGTGTAGGATCCGGGTCGTGCCTCCGGTCCCCGCTTTCGCGGCCAAGCTCAACGAACAGATCGCTAACGAGTTCGCGGCCCATCAGCAGTACGTCGCTTGCGCTGTGTATTACGACTCCGAGGCGCTACCGCAGCTGGCGGGCTTTTTCTACCGTCAGGCGCTCGAGGAGCGAGACCACGCGATGATGATGGTTCAGTTCCTGCTCGACACCGACGGCGAGGTCACGATCCCCGGGGTCGAGGCGCCACGCGCCCGGTTCGAGGATGTGGTCGGGCCGATCGCGCTGGCACTCGAACAGGAGCGACGCGTTTCCGACCAGATCAACGCTCTCGCGGCGACCGCCCGCGAGGAGGGCGACTATACCTCCGAGCAGTTCGTGCAGTGGTTCATCCGTGAGCAGATCGAGGAGGTCGCGACCATGAGCAACCTGCTTCGGGTCGCCGAGCGCTCGCGCGCGGACCAAGCCGATATTGAGGACTTCATCGCGCGTGAGCACCAGGACCCGGGTGAGCCGGATCCCACCGCTCCACGCGCCGCCGGGTCACGGTGACGCCGTTTCGCGGCATCGGCCCGGCTGCTGACGGTCCTGCGCTGACCCCGCGCGCGGCCACGGTATACGAACAGAAGCGCCCGACGATTCGCTCGGCGGTGCTGGGAGTCGGCACCCTGGCATGCCGTGACTGTGACGCGCCGATCGCGATCGGCGATCACCCGCTGTCGATTAGTGACCAGCTGACGTGCCCGTTCTGTGGTCGGCTGGGGCCAGCGAGACATTTTCTGTCACTCGAGCCACCGACCCGACCTGCTCGAGTCCTCTTGCGGCTTGTCGTCCCGTAGGCGTCGCGGTTCCCAACCCGCTCGAGCTCGGTCTTGGGTTGAGAAAGGGCGGTGCTGGTGAGAGCTCCGGCGGCGTTCCTGCGTTATTTCTGTGAACGGCCGGTCGGGGCGAGGATTGAGACCGGAAGGCAAACCCGCGGAGGAGCGGAGGAGCGTCAAGGCGCGAACTCTGTCCCGAGCCTCGTCCCGACGCCGGCATTGCGGGTCCGAGCGTGGGATCTAGAGCTGCACGAAAACCGACTTCGGCTCCAGGTACGCGTCCAACCCAGCGGCGCCGTGCTCGCGGCCGACGCCCGAGGCCTTGAAGCCGCCGAACGGCGCCGCCGCGTCGACGATCCCCCAGGCGTTGACGTAGACAGACCCAGCGCGCAACAGCGCGGCGAGCCGGTGCGCGTTTGAGACATCGCGCGTCCAGACACCGGCCGCGAGGCCGTACTCCCCGGCGTTGGCTCGCCTGGCCACCTCCTCGAGCGACTCATACGGCTGCGCCACGAGCACAGGCCCGAAGATCTCCTCGCGGACGATGCGCGCGCCATCGTCAGTTGTCGTAAACACCGTCGGCTCGACGTAGTATCCGCCGTTGCCGAAGTCGCTCTTGCCGCCGGCGACGAGCTCGGCCTCGGAGCGGCCGACGTCGATGTAGCCGCTCACGCGCTCATGCTGCTCGGCGGAGACGAGCGGCCCGACGAACGTATTCGGATCCAGGCCGGGCCCGGGGACTGTCCGGCTGGCCTGGTCCGCCAGCGCGCCAACCACATCGTCGAACATCTCCTTGGGCACGAGCATCCGCGACGCCGCGTTGCACGCCTGGCCGCTGTTGTAGTAAATGCCGGTGAAGGCGCCCTTGACGGCCCGCTTGACGTCGGCATCGGGCAGCAGGATGTTGGGCGACTTGCCGCCGAGCTCAAGCGTGACGCGCTTCAACGCGCGGCCCGCGCGGGCGGCGATCTCGCGCCCCACGACGGTCGAGCCTGTGAACGCGACCTTGTCGACCCCGGGATGGTCGACGAGCGCCGCCCCGGTCTCGCCGTCCCCCGTGACGACGTTGAGAACGCCGGCGGGGATTCCAGCCTCGAGCGCGAGCTCACCGAGCCGAAGCGCGGTCAGGGGCGTCTGCTCGGCGGGCTTGAGCACCGTTGTGCAGCCGGCGGCCAGGGCGGGCGCGATCTTCCAGACCGCCATCAGCAGTGGAAAGTTCCAGGGGATGATCTGACCACAAACGCCGACCGGCTCGCGCTGGGTGTAGCAAAACACATCACGCGCAGACACGGGCACGACAGCACCCTCGATCTTCGTGGGCCAACCTGCGAAGTAGTCGAGATGCGCGACGGACTTGGCGACGTCGACCGAGCGTGCGAACGTCAGCGGCTTGCCGTTGTCGAGCGACTCGAGTTGCGCGAGTTCCTCAGCGTGCGCGTCGAGCAGCGCGGCGAGCGCGCCCAGCCGCCGGCCGCGGTCCGCAGCGGTCATTGTGCGCCAGTCCGAGCCGTCGGCGAACGCCCTGCGCGCTGCCGCGACGGCATGGTCAACATCCTGCGCGCCTGCATGGCTGACCGTAGCCAAGCGCTCTCCGGTCGACGGATCGGGCGTGTCGAAGGTGCGTCCGTCGGCGGCATCGACCCGCTCGCCGTCGATCAGCAGCGGATGGCTGTCAGCTGCGAGGAACTCGCGAACGGGGTCGGCGATCTCTGCGGTGGGCATCGGTTCTCCTAAAGGGTCAGGGCGATCGTAAAGACTTCGCGGCGGTCGTGGAGTCCGGCCCATCCCGCGGGGTTAGCAGCAACACGTCGATCACCTGACGATGTTCACGGCCGAGAGCTTTGGTGGCCCTGACCGGTTCACGCGTGAGCTCGGTTTTCAGCACCTGATCGACGTGCATCGAGGTCTTGAGATCACCGAGGCCCAGCGCGAGCGTTTCGTCGAGCTGTACATGGCCGCGCTCGATGCGGCGGGGATGCCCGACGACGAGCCGTTTCGCTCCGCCGTGCGCGAGCACGTGGAGTTCGGCACGCGCGTCGCGATGCAGAACTCCCAGGCGAAGACTGAAGCCGAGCTCAACCCCTTGCGGGAGGTTCCGCGGTGGACGTGGGCTGGCGAGAGCCGGGTCGCTTGACCCCCGGGCTCGACTTGTCTTGAGTCGTCATTGCCGCGCGCGGTTGCGGTAGGCGGCGACATTGGCGCGGTTGCCGCAGTTGGCGTAGGAGCACCAGCGTCGAGTGTGGCTGCGGGTGCTGTCGTAGAAGACCCGCCGGCACCTCGCGCAGGCGCCGAGCCGATCCCACCGGCCAGTGGCGATTGCATTCGCGAGCTGGTCAAGGACGCGGGCGATAACCGCGTCGGCGGAATTGGTACGCGTTGCTTCGAGGCTGGTGGTAGGGCCGATCGCGGTGTGTAGACGCAGTGGTGCGGTGGCGGCGAGTTTGTTGATGGCGTCCCAGCCGCTTGGGTCCGTCGGGTCCTCTAGGGCGCACATGATCGCGTCGCGCAGACGCCTTAGGCGAGTCGTGTCCGATGCTGAAAGGCCCTGCCCGTTGTAGCCGAGCTCGCAATGGGAGAGGAACGCGGCTGCATTGCTGGGTGTGTCAAACCGCTCCGGCCGGCGGGTGCTGGCGCGCGAGTTGATGAAGTTGATCAGACCCCGCAGCTCGACGGGTGTGTCGTCGTCCAGAGGTGGCGGGCTGTCGGTGACCTGGGGGTCCATGCGTCCATCCTACAACATGGGCTTTCCTGGATAGAGCTTTACATCGGGCCGTCGGCGTGCTATCACGCTGTAAGGCTCTAAATCGTCTAGCCCACTACAGCCAGGAGGTCGTCAGCATGTTCTCTTACTTGAATGCCGAGCTGGCG
Organism: uncultured Solirubrobacterales bacterium; assembly: GCA_963773165.1. Lineage (GTDB taxonomy): Bacteria > Actinomycetota > Thermoleophilia > Solirubrobacterales > Solirubrobacteraceae > Palsa-465. Next base: position 9,372 of record CAVZAK010000031.1, on the reverse strand, counting down.
CGCGGCCGCCAACAAGACCTCTTCGAAGCCGCTGCGCGACAGCGGCACTACGCGGACACGGTGGGTAGGCGACCGGGGTCGCGCCGAGCCGTGCAAACCGGGCGCCGTTGGATGATGGCGTTCCGGCGACGCTCACTCCCGGGGTTGGGCGATCGCGCCACCGAGCGCTGAGGTCGAGACAGCTACCGCTCCCGCGCTGCATAGGTCAGGTGGGTCACGCGCTGCGTCGGCTCCGCGCGTACCGGCTCCAGGGCCACGCGGCCCGCGTCCACGCCCTCGAACAGGCGGATTCCGGAGCCGAACAGCACGGGTGAGAGCGCGATCGTGAACTCGTCGATCAGGCCGGCGTTCACGTACTCCAGGATCGTTGCGCCGCCGCCCGCGATGCGGACGTCCCGGTCGCCGGCGGCCTCGCGGGCCTGGTCGAGCGCCGGCTCGATGCCGTCGTTGACGAAGTGGAAGGTGGTCCCGCCCAGCCGCTCCCAGGGGTCACGCTTCTCGTGCGTCACGACGAAGACCGGCGTGTGAAACGGCGCCTGTTCCGGCCACGCCTGCTCGCCGAGATCGAACATGCGCTTGCCCATTACGCTCGCGCCGGTGCGCTCGAACGTCCCCCGCACGATGTCGTTCTCGCGCCCTTCCTCGCCACCCTCGCCGAGCTTCAGGTTCTCCCGGAAGAAGCGCTGCGGGAATATCCACTGCTGCAGCTCCATCCACTGCGCCGTCCAGCGCTGCTCATCCGGGTCGTCCATGCGCTCCTCGGGCGCGATGAACCCGTCCAGGGACATCGTCACGCTGAAGAACACCTTCCCGGCCATCAGTCCTCAACTCCCTTCTGAACGATCTCGGTGACGTAGGCAGCCAGGTTGCTCAGGGTCTGCTGGCCGCCCTCGATCGCGTGGTATTTCTCGACGGCCTCGTCGCGCAGCTCCTTGGTGGGGAACACCGTGCGCATCTCGATCCGGGTCGCCGCGCCGTCGGGCGCGAACGTCAAGACCGACTCGAAGGCATTCGGGTCCCCGCGGGACTCGCCGTGCAGCAGCACGATCCGCTCCGGCGGGGCGATCTCGGTCCAGGAGATCCACTCCTGGTAGTCCGTCCCGTCCGGTCCGTGCATCACGAAGTCCCACTCCCCGCCGACGCGGAACTCGAACGCCCGCGTCGTGGTGGTGAACCCGTCCGGTCCCCACCACCGCGACAGGTGGCGCACCTCGGTGAACGCTTCGAACACCAGCTCCCGCGGGGCGGTGATGACCCGGGAGATCACGATCTCGCGGTCGGCCGTCGCGGACTGCGCCGCTGGCGCTCCTCGTCCCGTCGCGCTCATCAGCTACTCCTCCTGCCTTGCCTGCTTGAGGTCTTGTACGTACTCGTCCAGTCGGTCGAAGCTCTCGTTCCAGAACCGTTCGAACCCGCCGGTCCACTCGTGAATCGGTCGCAGCCCGCGGGCGTCAAGGCCGTACAGGCGTTGCTTGCCTGCCTTGCGGTCCCGCACCAGTCCGACCTCCCGGAGCACCCGCAGGTGTTTGGACGCCCCCGGCTGGGTCATCCCCAGCTGCTGGGCCAACTCGGTCACCGGCCCTTCACCCGCCCGCAAGAGCACCAGGATCTCCCGGCGCTGCTGCTCGGCGATCGCGTTGAAGACGTCCGACGTCGTCGCTGCTCGTGCCATGGCGCCATCATATGCCGATATCGGCATATGTCAAGCTCCTCCGAGAAATCGGGCCGTCGGCGAGCAATCGTCAGGCGAGTTGCCAGTGACGGCGCTGTTGTTCGGTTTCACTGCAGAACGAAATATGCTGTAGGCGTGGCCGACTCGGACCCAGCGGCAAGGGATCCCGGACCTCAGGGCCGATGTGTCTGCGGCGAGAAGGTGACTATTGCCGACCCCCACGAGATAACCCTGCCCAACGGGCGTGCTGGTTGGCGGGGCTACTGTCCCGAGTGCGGCGCCCCGCTATTTGCGATCCGTCGCCGCGCGCAGACTCGCAGCTCGGATTAGAGCGGGAGGCCACGCGCCGCCTGCTCTAGTGGCGAGCGCTGGTGTGATGACCGCTTGGAATCCAGGCCCGCGAGGGGGACGCGGAATAGAATGGGAGCGCGAGTGGGTGTGAATGCGGAATACGGTGAGACGTACGCCGATATCGTCGTACGCAGCCCCCGGGGGTCGCGTGGCCCTGTTGCGCCGGACGGTCAGGGTTACCACTCGGCCGCCGAAAGGGCAGCAAGCGGGAAGTCCGCTCGTAAGACGGTTCCCCGTTCTTCTCACGGGCGGTGGGAGCCGTTCGTTGGCAGAGGTGATCCGATCGAGCTGCTCGAGCAGCAGGCCGAGAGCCGTATTGGGGAGCTCGTCCCGATTCGGCACGGTCGGATGCTGCTGTCGCCTCTGTCGTACTTTCGCGGCGCCGCGTTGCCGATGGCCTCTGATCTCGCCGCAACGCCGATCTCGGGGCTGCAGGTGCAGCTCTGTGGTGACGCGCACTTGTCGAACTTTGGGATCTTCGGCTCGCCTGAGCGGCGCCTCGTTTTCGATATCAACGACTTCGACGAGACCGCGCGCGGGCCGTGGGAGTGGGACGTGAAGCGACTCGCCGCGAGCTTAGAGGTAGCCGGCCGTGAGAGCGGGTTCGGCACGGCGGAACGGTCGCGTATCGTGCGCCGAGCGGTTCGCTCATATCGTGAAGCAATGCGCGAGTTTTCGTCGATGTCGATGCTGGAGGTCTGGTACCAGCACCTCGACCTCGACGATCTGTTGCCTCGCTTTCGGTCGCTGCTTGACCGCAAGAAGACGCCGAGCGTGTGGCAGGCGATCGCTAAGGCGCGCGCTCACGACCACCTGCAAGCGTTCGACAAGCTCGCCCGTGTCGTCGATGGTCAGTGCCGGATCGTCAGTGCTCCTCCGCTGATCGTGCCCGTCGAGGAAATCATTGTCGGCGTCGATTCCGTCGTCCTATCTGAGACGTTGCAGAGCCTGATTGAGTCCTACCAGCGGACGCTGCTGCCGAACCAGCAGCATCTGCTCGGCCAGTACCGGCTTGCTCATCTTGCTCGCAAGGTCGTTGGTGTCGGCAGTGTTGGGAGCGAGGCCTGGATCTTGTTGCTGCTCGATGGTCGCGGCTCGCCACTGTTCTTACAGGTCAAGGAGGCCGAGACGTCCGTGCTCGAGGAGTTCGCGTCGAAAAGCGACTTCTCGAACCACGGCCAACGGGTCGTGGTCGGCCAACAGCTGATTCAGGAAGCGAGCGACATCTTCCTTGGCTGGGACCGCTTCCGGTGGCGCGGCCGCGAGCGTGATTTCTATATCCGCCAGCTCAAGGACTGGAAAGGGTCCGCGGATGTCGCTGGCATGACCGCAGCGGGGATGGCGCTGTGGGGGCAGATGTGTGGCTGGACGCTAGCCCGCGCTCACGCGCGGACGGGCGATCGGATCGCAATCGCGGCCTATCTCGGCGGCTCGGATGCCTTCGACCGTGCGATCTGTGCTTTCGCGGTCGCTTACGCTGAGCAGAACGATCGCGACTACCGGGCACTTGGCGGGGCGGTGGCGGGCGGGAGGCTCACCGCGCACACGGGGCTCTGATCGGCGAGCATCCGCCGATCAACTCGGCGGGCGGAAAGTCGCGGTCGCGGCCCTGCGCATGGCCTCCTGTGCCTCGTCCATGTCGAGCAGGGCTGTGGTCTCGGTGCTGATCTGCCCGCTCGCGCCGACCGCCATCGCTAGGGCGACTACAGCGACGTTATCCGGCGCCTCTAATAGGAACACGCCATCGTGCTCGCCGAACGCCCACCAGATCCCGTGCAGCTTGCATCCGAGCGACTCGGCAGCTTCGGCGGCGACCGCGCCACGGTCGTGCGGAGTCTCGATCATCGCCTTTATCGCGTCGGCGGAGTATTTGAAGCGACCTAGGTAGAGCGACACGTCAGTCTCCAATCGTTCGCGAACATCGTGCGGCGATTGTCTTCGAGGAACCGCGCGACGGCAAGACGGGGTTAGGGTGCACCCGGACGGAAGTCCAGCAGGCGCTTGTCAGCTAGCGAGCACAGGCCCGAGCCGCTGCTCGAGCGCGGCACGCGGGAGCGCCCCAACGATTCGGTCGACCTCCACCCCGTCGCGCATCACAACCAGGAGCGGGATCGACTGGGCGTGGAAGCGCGCAGCGAGTCCCGGATTGGCGTCGACGTCGACCTTGACGACCTTCATCCGCCCGGCGTGCCGGCCGGCAAGGTCCTCCAGCACGGGCGAGATCATCCGGCACGGCCCGCACCAGGCTGCCCAGAAGTCAACGACCACCGGCACTGACGCGTTCGTCTCGGCGGCGAACGTCTCCGAGTCAGCGTCGACCAGCCAGGGAAGTTCTGCCTTGCACCTGGGGCACCGAGGGAATCCTGACGCGATCGGGCCGACGCGATTGCGCGCTTCACAGCTCGGGCAGACGATGATTGCCATGCCACGAGGGTAGAGCGTCTGCCTGGCCACGCGCGAGCACCCACGGCATGGTTTCGGCGCGCGTTCTACGCAGCGCTCGCTCGTCGATAGATGAGCAGTGCAGCTGCTCCAGCCCGCCCCGTTGAGATGAGCTCCAGTTCGACCGGCGTGTCGTCCTCGAATAGGCGTGTGCCGGTTCCGATGACCAGTGGGAAGACGAGAAGCCGGAACTCGTCGACGAGGTCGTTCGCGATCAAGCTCTTGGCGACGCTAGCGCTGCCGGCGACGATGAGATCTTGGGTCGCCCTCCGCGCGGCTACCTCCGCAAGGAGGTCGCGCCGGAACAGGTTTGAGTTCTGCCATTCGTCGACCCGCGTGAGTGTTCGCGATGCGACGAGTTTGGGAATAGTGTTCATTTTTGTCGAGAATGCGTCGTCGCGGGACGGCCAGATCTCGGCGAAGAGCTGCCAGGTCTGGCGGCCGAGGAGCAGCGCGCCGGTGTCGAGCAGCTCGCCGAGCTTGAACTGTCGCCGGCGACGGCCTCCGGCCCGTAGCGGAAGGCCCATCCTCCGCGGTCGAAACCCCCTCTGCCATCCGGATCCTGCATGACCCCGTCGATGGATACGAACTCAATGACGACTACGCGACCCATCCTTGCCTCCTTGGTTGGTGTTTTCTCGACAACGAACGGGAGGCGATCGAGGGGACAGCCCGGTGGCCATGTCGAGTGAGCTGGAGAGCGCGAGAATGGCGGCGTCTTGCGGGTGTCCGCTCGCACTGTGTCTGTTCGTCTGGATGTCGATAACGAAGCCTCACAATGGAGAGACGTGATGCAGTACGCACTGTTGATCTACCGGCGGCCTGACGACGACGAGGGCCTCAGCGACGAACAGCGCAAGGCGGTTTCCGGCGAGTACTACGGGCTCCGCGAGGATCCGCGCGTTCTCGGCGGTGCGGCTCTCCATCCGGTCGAGAATGCGACGACGCTGCGCATCAAGGACCAGGAGACGATCCTCACAGACGGCCCGTTCGCCGACACCAAGGAGGTGTTCGGCGGCTGGTATCTGGTCGAGGCCGATGACCTTGATGGCGCGCTCGAGATCGCAGCCCGGATTCCGGCATTGCGTCTGGGGGGGTCAGTCGAAGTGCGTCCGGTCGTGGAGGCCCCGCGCTGATCGACCGGGTCTTCCGCGAGGAGTGGAGCCAGGTGCTGGCCTCGCTGGTCGGTTTCCTCGGTGACATCGATCGTGCCGAGGAAGCAGTCCAGGAGGCGTTCGCGATCGCTGCGGAACGTTGGCCGCGCAACGGCGCTCCCGACAACCCCGGCGCGTGGCTGGTGACCACGGCGCGCAACCGGGCGATCGACCGGCTGCGGCGCGAGCGCACGCTGGCCTCAAAGACGCGGCTGCTGGAGGTACGCGAAACAGTGGAAGAAGAACCCGACGACACGAACTGTGATGCGGGGCAGGGCTCCCTCTGAGTCCGTACGGCGCGGCTACCGTTCGCCGGAAAGACGCGGATCAAGGCCACGGTACCCACAGGAGGCAGGCATCAGATGAAGACGATCGGAACTGAGGAGCACTTCGTCACGGACGCGGTCGCCTCGGCGTGGAGCCGGCTCGGCTCCAGCGCGCGTGAGGACTCGCGGGCCAGCGTCCCTCCGGGGGAGATGGGGGAGCGGCTCCGTGAGGCCGGGGAGCGCCGGATCGCCGCGATGGACGAGGCGGGGCTCGACGTCCAGGTGATCTCGCTCACCTCGCCCGGCCTTCAGAACCTTCCGGCGGATGAGGCCTCCCGCCTGCAGGTTGAGACGAACGACCGCATCGCCGAGCTCGTGAGCGCCTACCCGGACCGGTTCCAGGGCTTCGCCACCCTCGCTACCCCCGCGCCCGCCGCAGCCGCGCGAGAGCTCGAGCGCGCGGTCGCCGGGCTCGGCCTCAACGGTGCGCTCCTCTTCGGCCGCACCGGTGAGCGCAACCTCGACCATCCCGACAACTGGCCGATATTCGAGGCCGCTGCGTCACTCCGCGCGCCGCTGTACATCCACCCGCAGATCCCGCAGCCGCGCGTTCGGGCTGCGCTGTACGCGGGCTTCGACGACGCAATCGACAACGCGTTCGCAACCTACGGCATCGGCTGGCACTACGAGTCCGGCGTGCAGTTCCTCCGGCTCGCGCTCGCCGGCGTGTTTGACCGCTTCCCTGACCTCCAAGTCCTCCTGGGCCATTGGGGCGAGGTCGTCCTGTTCTATCTCGACCGGGCCGACGGGCTGGCCATGCAGGCCAAGCTCCCCCAGCCGTTCTCGGAGTACGTTCGCCGAAACGCCTACATCACTGCCGGCGGCGTCTACAGCCATCGCTATCTGCGGTGGTCGGTCGAGGTGGTCGGCGTGGAGCGCATCCTGTTCGCGACCGACTATCCATACCGACCGGGCCCCGACGGAGGCGTCGAGCACTTCCTTCAGACCGCAGGGCTCGATCGGGCTGACCAGGAGCGGATCGCCGCCGGCAATTGGGACGCCCTCGTAGCCGGCATCCGGCGCTGACGATCGCGAATGGGTCAAGGCGCAGACCCTGGGACGCCCTGGAATGAGATCAGGCCGGCTTGACGGCGCAGGTGCGCAAAGCGGTCGTCACGACGGCTGCGACCTCCTTTGGATGGGAGATCATGACCACGTGCGATGCGCCCTCCACTTCGGTGATCTGCGCTCCCATGCGCTCGTAGCTGAAGTGGTGGACGCCGGGGTCGATGCACCGGTCGGCGGTTGGCAGCACCGCCCAGGCCGGACGGGTATGCCACAGGGACGTCGGCGCAGAACGACCCATGGAAACCGTTGAGTGCGAGCATGAACTCCTGGCCGCCATCGGGTAGCTGGTGCGGCACGATGTAGGGGACGATGCCTGGAGCGGGGAACTTCGACTGCAGATCGGTCAGGTTCTCACCCTCGTCCGGGGCGAAGCCAGAGATGTAGACGAGGCCGACAACGTTCTCGGCGACGCCAGCGGCGGTGATGACCGAGCCGCCGTAGGAGTGCCCGACGAGCAGAACGGGCCCCTCGATCTCGCCGATCACGCCCTTGAGGTACTCGCCGTCGCCGCCGGTCAGCCCGCGCAGCGGGTTCGGCGGAGCGATGATCGTCAGGCCTTCGCTAGCAAGCTCGTCGTACAGTCCACGAAAGCCGGAGGCATCGGCGAACGCGCCGTGCACGAGGATGATCGTGGGGTCGGACTCAGCCAATGCGCACTACCTCTTTCGAGTCGGATAGACGGAACACGCGCGCGTATGCGACGTTGGACGAACAGTCTTTTGTCCTCCTCAGCGCGTAGGTAAAACCCTACGCGTCTTCGCTGCGCCCAGTTTCATCGGTACCGGTCGAGCACGGCCGTCTTGCCGATGCCTGCTTCGCCGTCGACACCCACAGTGTTCGCGCCTGCCGGCCTCCGGGATAAGGTTGTCCCAACCTCGAGAACCGAACTGAGGAGCTGCACGCTGTCAATCTCCCGAGACGAGCTGGTCAGGCGCTTAGCGGAGGTGTCCCACCTCACCTACGTACGCCAAAAAAGCCGGGATCATGGCGTCCCGCTTGAAGAACTGACACTGGACGTGACCGACCATGATCGGGAACGCGCAGAGGACACGGTGGCCGAGCTCGAGCGGCTGGGGGTTTATCGGGAGTCGATCTTTGATCAACCGCCCGCGGCCCCCGAGCCATCCGAGCCGCCCCAGACCGCTGCGTCACCACGAAAGAAACGTCAGCCTGTCACTGACATTTGGGGCAAACCCATCACAGGGCGCAAAGGAAGAAACCGCTAACACCGGCGGCGCATCCTCGCGTCAATCTGTGTGCAACCGCCCTTGACGCGTGTCGGGTGTGGCGAAACGATTCGGCTTTGCGCGTCGTCGTTCAACCCGATGTTGTCTCTGAAATCGCCCGGTTGCGGGTCTCGATCGCTCGCGAGGCCGTGGCGGTTGACAAGACGCTGAACGACCATACGTCCGCGTCTGATGATGGGTATCCACGCTGGGGATGGGTCGAGCACGAGGAGCTGAGGCGGCAACTCGAAGCCCTACACGAACGTGTGGCTCGGGCGCGATCCAGGAGTCAGGAGCGGCGGGAGCTGCGGGCAGAATTCGCAACGCTTCTGTCATTCGCCAAGACCCTGCGGACCGATGCGGAGACCTGGCGGGCAGCGCTTGAACACGGGCTCAAAGAACTCGAGCGAAGGGAAGCCGCAGCGCGCGAAGAGCGGGAGAGATTGGCGGCCGAGCGCGAGGCGCTGATGCGGCGGCGAGACGCTCTTCAGCGCGCGGTTGATGAAACGGCCGAACGTATCGCTCAGAACAACGGCGGCGATTGTCGCAACACGCTGCCTGTCTTCAGGCTTGGTGAAACGCTCACCGTCTGCTCGGTAGTTGTCTTGAGCTGGAGGAAAAGGTTTCGATCTCAGCCACCCTGGCTGGTGACGCTCAACGACTCTTGTGACGAGGTACGAGTCAGACGCAGCTGCTGAGCAGGACCGACGGGTTTGTCCGCAAGGCCGCATCGGCGAGCGTTATGGTCTTCTCGGTGGACAGCCCGCTCTCACTGGTCGAGTTCCCCGCCGATTATCGAATCCGCGCTCGACGGTTCTGGTCGGGTCTGCTCGGCGTCGAGCTGGCCGAGCGCGGCGAGGCCGAGGGCCGTGGCTGGCAGACACACACCGGGGATCCGGCCCTTGGCATCCACGAGCGCGGCACCGGTCCGGGGGACACGGTCTCGCTGCCCTATTTCGCGATCGCTGACATGGACGCAGCGCTCGGCCAGGTCAACGCGCTGGGCGGGAGCGTTATCCATTCCGGGTCGCGGTGGGCGATCTGTCGGGATTCAAGGGGAGCCCGTTCGGGCTGGCCCTCGACTCCGAGCCCTCGTAGCGCTGTCGGGCGAATCCGATTGCGCCGCGCGGTCG
>CAVZAK010000030.1:0-121783 GCA_963773165.1 uncultured Solirubrobacterales bacterium | reverse complement strand
TGGGCGATCCAGGACTCGAACCTGGGACCTCTTCCTTATCAGAGAAGCGCTCTAACCGACTGAGCTAATCGCCCTGCGTGGACTGGGCACGTTTCGCGCTCGATCCGCGGTGGATTCTAGCCCCACGCCGTCGCGGCCCGGAGCGCGGCGGGGTGGCGCTATCGGCGGGCCTCGACGCCTCAGGCAGCCGCGCGGACGCGCAGCCGGCGGGCCATGTCGAGAGCCTCGTCGAGCGAGGCGAAGCTGAGCTGGGCGCGGTACCCGCGGCCCGCCGGCACGACGTCGACGTCCGCGCCCAGGACCTCGCCGAGGGCGTCGGCAATCTGCTCGATCGCGGCCGCCTGGTCGGGATGGACCGCTCGCTGGCGGGGACGGCGAGGGGGGCGCTGCGAAGGGGCGCCATCGGCGGCCCGCGCGCGCGCCTCGAGCTCGCGCACCGACCAGCGGCCGGCGACGGCATCCTTGGCGAGCTTGCGGCGATCGGCGTGGTCGTCGGCCAGCAGAAGCGCACGCCCGTGGCCCTCCGTGAGCTCGCCGCGCTCGATCAGTTCGAGTGCCTCGTCGGGGAGATCGAGCAGGCGGATCAGGTTTGAGACCGCGACACGGCTGCGCCCTACGCGGAGACCGACCTCCTCGCGCGTCAGGCCGAGCTCCTCGACGAGAGCGGCGCAGGCCCGCGCCTCGTCTACCGGGTTGAGGTCCTCGCGGGCCATGTTCTCGATCAGCGCCATCTCGAGCGAATTGGCGTCGTCGTGGCGGCGGATGACGGCGGGAATCGTCTCGAGCTCGGCGATGCCGGCCGCGCGCCACCGCCGCTCGCCTGCAATGAGCTCGTAGCGGCCGCCGGCGTGCGGCCGGACGAGGACGGGCTGGAGCACGCCTCGCGCGCGGATCGAGTCGGCCAGCGCGATCAGGCTCTCATCGTCGAACGAGCGCCGCGGCTGGCTCGGGTTTGGCGAGATGATCTCGACCGGCAGCTGGCGGAGCTCCTCGGCGTCGTCCCTGGGGCGCAACCGAGAGGATCGCCGCCAGGCCTCGGCCCATTCCCTTCTGACGCTCAGCCACGAGCAGCCACCTCCTTTGCGAGCTCGAAATACGCGTCCGCGCCGGCACAGTGCGGATCGTGGTGGATCACCGGTTTACCGAAACTTGGTGCTTCGCCGACGCGGACGTTCCGCGGGATCACCGTATCGAACACCAGTTCGGGAAAATGCTCTCTGACCTCGCGCTCCACGTCCTGGGCCAGGCGGGTCCTGCCGTCATGCATGGTCAGCAGCATCCCCGCCACGATCAGACGAGGGTTGAGCTCGCGCTGGACGAGCGAAAGCGTGTCCAGCAGGCCCGCGAGCCCCTCGAGCGCGAAGTACTCGGCCTGGACGGGGACGATCACCCGGTCCGCGGCGACGAGCGCGTTGATCGTGAGCGGGCCGAGCGAAGGCGGGCAATCAAGGAGCACAAAGGCGTAGCGGCTGCGGACGGGTTCGAGCGCGGAGCGCAGCCGGAGCTCGGAGCCGGGTTCGCGGGGGAGCTCGACGGTGGCGCCCGCCAGATCGGGGCCGGCTGGCGCGACCGCCAGGTGGTCGATCGAGCTGGGGACGATGATCTCCTCGAGCCTCGTGGATCCGACGAGGACGTCGTAGACGGTGGTCGGGAGGTCTTTGCCGACTCCGATGCCGAGCGTGGCGTTGCACTGGGGGTCGATGTCGACGAGCAGCGTCTCGTACCCAGCCTCGGCGACGCACGCGGCGAGGTTGACCGCGGTCGTCGTCTTCCCGACGCCCCCCTTCTGGTTGGCGATCGCGTACACCGTGCCCATATCGCCACCAAGCTACCGCCGCTCGCGGTCAGATGCCCGCGTTGTGGATCCGCCGCAACAGACCTGTCACATGTTCCGGGTGTTTAGTGCGCTCCGAGCGGCTTTTTCCGCGCCACGCCGGGCCGGCGCGGGAATCCGGCGGGGGTCTCCCTAACCTTCAACATGAGCTGGAGGTGGCGGTGCTTGGCGGCCGGATACGGGTGCACATGGACCGGTTCGCGGAGCTCAAGGCCGAGCACCTCGGCAGCCTGCACAGCAGCGGCGTCCTCGGGCGCTTCGAGCCGCCCCCGCCACGCAACGAGCGAGCCGCCGACCCGGAGCAGCGGAGCCGCGTACTCGGCGACCACGTCTGGCGAGGCCACCGCCCGTGCCGTTACGACGTCAAAGGCGCAGACACCCTCGGGCCACTCCTCGGCGCGAGCGTGGACGGCGCGAGCGTTGCTGATGCTGCACGAGCGAATCGCCTCCGAGATGAACGCGCACTTCCTGGAGCTGCTGTCGACGAGGGTCACGGAGCTGTCCGGCAGCGCGATCGCCAGCGGCAGGCCGGGGAAGCCAGCGCCCGACCCGATGTCCGCCAAGTCTCGCGCGGCCGGGACCTCGGCGATCTCCAGGGCGACTAACGAATCCGCGAGGTGGTCGCCAAGGATTGCCTCGGGATCTCGGAGCGTCGTTGGCGCGTGCGGAGCACCGGCCACGAACTTCAGCAGCGACCGCAATTGGGCCGCGATAGGCGAGCGGCAGGGAGTACCGAGCGGCGAGATCCGCCAGATCCCTGTCCGTGCCGGCGACGCTCATTCGTCCTCCGCGCCCCGCGCGCGTTCCCGGGCGATGAACCCTTGATAGCGCTCGCACATCGAGGTCAGTCGCTCCGTGGCATAACCGTCGAGTCCAGCGTGAAGCTCTTCCTCGAGTAGAGGTAGAACGTCGCGCACGAGCACCCGCCCGCGCGCCATCCACTGGTAGTACGAGCGACCGCCGTGGTGGTACGGGCCGTAAAGGCGGGTCTCGGGGAATCGTTCGACGAGCCAGTTGAACAGCGCCTCGTGACGAGTGTGCATGCGCAGCGTGACCTGGGGTTGCTTGCCGTCCCCACCGAACGAGCCCTCGCCGATCAGCAGTCCGACGACGAGACCGCGATCAAACTCGGATAGCGCCACGCCATTGTTGTAGCGGGTCAGCTTGTTTCACCGCAAGAAAAAACGTGAAACGCCAGCGGGGACCTGTGCGGTGGTGAGAGGGCCTCGGCCCGCCCGAGCTCTTGGGCCGCCGCGGAACCTCAGTCCACCAGGGGCGCCACGACGAGCCTCCGCGCGGGCTCCTGGCCCTCGCTATAGGTCTCGACGTCGTGCCGGGTCTTCAGGTGCTCGTGGACGACCTTGCGTTCCAGTGCGCTCATCGCCTCGAGCGGGACGGGGCGGCGGTCATGCACAGCGGCCTCGGCTGCTTGGTCTGCCGCGGCACGCAGGGCCACAGCCCGGCGCTCGCGGTAACCGGCCGCGTCGACGACGACGCGCTTGCGGACCTCGTGGCCCCTGAAGGCGATGCGGTAGGCGAGGTGCTGAATCGCGTCGATCGTCTGACCGTGATGTCCGATCAGAAGCCCGAGATCTTCGCCCACGAACTCGGCCGTGACGCCGTCATCGTCCTCGTTGACCTCCACCGACGCGTCGACACCGGCCTCGCTCGAGATCCTCTCCATCAGTTCGCGGACACGTTCCGCGGGGTCGCTCAGCGCCGTCACTCCTACCTCCTCCGGCCAGATCGCTTCTTCTTCTTCCTAGGCGGCGGTGGGGGTGCGCCCCGCGGTCCGGAATCGGCCACCACTGCAGCAGCCTCCTTGTCCTTCGTCCGGCCGCGCAGCAATCCGCCGAGGCCACCGCCGCTCGCCGCTGCGGCAGCGCCGGCGCCGGCTGCTGCTGCTGCTGCGGCTGCACCGTCCGCCTCTGAGCCATTCTTCTTGGCCTGGGCCGGTTGCTCCTTGGCGGGCCGAGCCCGCTCGGGTTTGGCGCTCGTTGCACCGTCGGAGCCGCCCGTTGCCGCGACAACGGGCGGGGTTATGGGCCCGAGGCGTCTTCGCACGATGTACTGCTGACCGATCGTCCACGTGTTCGTGGTGATCCAGTAAACGATCACTCCGGCAGGGAAGTTGATGATGAAGATGACGAAGAACAGCGGCATTACCAGCATGATCTGGCGCTGAGTCTTGTCCATCGTCGGACTCGACATCAGCAGGCTCGAGCCGAGCTGGGTCCCCACGTATAGAACGATCAGAACAACCAGCACCGCGCCACTGGCCTTGTTCGTCAGGTCGGGGATGAACAGAAATCCGGCGCCGTTGTTCGGGCCGCACGGGACCGTGTGAGCATGGTTGATGGCCGTCATAGGGCCGATGTGCTGTGCCGCGCGCTGAGTTTGCGGACAGATATCGATCCGCAGGGTCGAGCGCAGCATGTAGAAGAGCGAGATGAAGACCGGCAGCTGCGCGACGAGTGGGAGACAGGAGCCCAGCGGGTTGACGTGGTTCTCCTTGTAGAACTTCATCAGCTCCTGCTGCTGGCGCTGCTTGTCGTCCTTGTACCTGTTCTGAAGCTCCTTCATCTGCGGCTGCAGGCGCTGGAGCTTCTGCATGGAGTGGAACTGCTTGAGCGTCAACGGGATCAGGAGTGCCCTGATCAGCACGGTCAGCAGCACGATCGACCAGCCCCAGGACCCCCCAATCACGCCGTGGATCCCCTTGAGGACCGACTCGAAGACGTCGATCAGCGGTTGGAAGATGTTCGCGGTGAGGAGAAGCATGGTCAGGCGCTCGCTGCCGGCGCTCGAGTCTTGAACAGGCGCTGACCCTCGACGGGATCAAAGCCCCCGTGGCTCCAGGGATTGCATCGAAGCAACCGCCAGCCGGCCAGGATCAGCCCGCGGAGTATGCCGAATGTAGCGATCGACTGCGCGGCATATTCAGAGCACGACGGGTAGTACTTGCAGCGGGACCCGAACAGAGGCGCGAGCAACCGCTGGTAGAGCCGGATCGGAGCGATAGCGACTGATCGCAGGGCCTTCACTGGATCGGCTCCCGATCCTGCGCCTCAACCGCCGGTTGCCGATCCTGAGACGGCGCAGCGTTCTCAGCGGCCGGCGATCCGTCCATTTCCGGCTGAGCGGCCCCGTCGACCTGGCTGACCAGCTCGCTCAAGGCCCGCTGGATACCGGCGAGCCCATCGCGCTCGGCAAGCGCTCCCGGCGCCGGGGCGAGCCACTACCACTGCGTCCGTCCCCGCTGGAAGGCGCGCGCTCTCCTGCGCGAACGCCTCTCGCAGCAGCCGCTTGACGCGGTTGCGCTCGACAGCGCCACCGACCTTCCGCGAGACCGACAGACCAAGGCGCGATGCCTCGCCGGCGCCGCGCGGGAAGACGTACAGCACGAGATCACGGCCTGCGTGCGAGCGACCCGTCCTGAAGACACGGTCGAAGTCGGCGCTGCGGGACAGCCGTCCTCGACCGGCGCGCGGCCGCGAGCCGGTCGACCGGACCATCACACTGTGAGCCGCTTGCGACCCTTCGCGCGACGGCGCTTCAACGTAATGCGCCCGGCGCGGGTCCGCATCCGAGCGCGGAACCCGTGCGTTCGCGCGCGCTTGCGCTTTTTCGGCTGGTAGGTGCGTTTCATGGCTCACAGACCTCTAGGGGTTCCGGTCAGTATACGCAGGGCCAAGCGACCGTCCATGAACCCGGTCGGGGGCCCTCTCGAGGGACGATCAGACCACCTTACGGGACTCGTGAGGCGCGCCGTTTAGCGGCCTTATTCTTTTTTTCGCGCTTTGCGTCAACGCACCTGCGCGGGTGCCGTCACACCCAAGCGACCTCGGTATATTCGGCTCCTCCGGGCCAGTGCGCTCGGTCCTCGCTAAATGGTCCTTTGACGCTCCTGGGAGGAGTCGTTTGGAGCTGCGTGCGCAACCCGAGCTCGAACCTGGCTGGCGCGAGATCCGCGCCGAACTGCGGCGGGTTGTCGGCGACTCGACGTATGACATCTGGCTCTCCGCGCTGACGTTCAAGGCATGGGACGGCCAGACGCTCGTGCTCCAGGGCCCACCGTCGACCCATGCCTGGGTCATCAGGCGATTCGGTCGCATCCTTGAGACCTCAGCTCGGGCCGTCCTCGGACAGCTCGACCGAGTCGAACTCGAGCCGGTTCTCCCGGCCAGCCCCGCTCATACCGACTCTGCGGCGCCGGCGAGCCTTCCAAGCGGCCCAATCGAGACCCTCAACCCGCGCTACAGCTTCGATCAATTCATCATCGGCGACGGCAACCGCCTCGCCCACGCGGCCGCGCTCGCCGTCGCCGAGCTGCCTGGACAGGCCTACAACCCGCTCTTCCTCCACGCCCCGCCAGGGCTCGGGAAGACGCATCTCCTCCATGCGATCGGGAACTACGTGCTCGCCTTTGGTGGAGGCGCCACAGTCCGCTACGCGACGGCCGAGGCCTTCACCAACCACTTCATCCACGCGCTCGGGTCGCGCTCAATCGACCACTTCAAGCACGCCTATCGTGATGCCGACGTGCTCCTGATCGACGACGTTCAATTCCTCGCCAGCAAGGCGAAGACCGAAGAGGAGTTCTTCCATACGTTCAACGCTCTCTACGAGACGGGGCGGCAGCTCGTCCTGACGTGCGACCGCCTCCCGCGCCAGCTCTCGACAGTCGAGGAACGCCTCCGAGAACGGTTCGAGTCGGGGCTGGTCGCGGACATCCGACCGCCCGACTTCGCCACGCGCGTCACGATTCTCCGCAAGCGCGCAGTACTCGATCGGATCACAGTCGCCGGCGACGACGTCCTTGACGAGATCGCCCAACGAGTCACCGACAACGTCCGCGCGCTCGAAGGTGCGCTGATCCGAGTCGTCGCCCACCACTCGCTCACGGGTCGACCGCTCGACCGCCGTCTTGCCTCCGACGTCCTCGACGACATTCATCCCCTGAGCCGGTCGAGAGCCGTTATCCATTCCGGATATCCAGGCCGCGGTTGCCGCCGCCTACGGAATCTCGGTGGAGGAGCTCGTATCAGCCGGCCGGGCAGCGCGCGTCGCCTGGCCGCGCCAAGTGGCGATCCACCTCTCTCGAAACCTCACCAATGCCTCTCTCAGCGCAGTCGGCGAGGCGTTCGGCGGCCGCAACCACGCGACGGTGCTCCACGCGTGTAAGCGCGTCTCAGAACGTATCCGCACAGACCCTGAGGCCGCCGGTGAAGTCGATCACCTGGTTGGATCCCTGACCACGAGCGGAAGCGACCGCTTCCGTTGACACACTTGAGTGTCCTGCTGGAGCGACAACTAGCCCGCTCCTTGCGGATGAATACGTACTTCTCCACAGCTTCTATTCGCCCTATGACTTCTATCTTCCTTCTGAGGTATTCAACGTGAAGATCTCCCTACAGCGAGACGCTCTGCTCGGACAGCTCCAGACAGTCAGCAGAGTCGCTTCGACTCGGAGCGCGATCCAGGCGCTGTCGGGTGTTCAGCTCTCGGCATCGGCCGATGCCTGCGAGCTACGCGCCACGGACATGGACGTCAGCCTTCGGGTCCCGCTCCAGGCTGACGTCGTCCGCGAGGGAGTCGTGGTCCTGCCCGCTCGGTTGCTGCTCGACGTCGTCAGGTCCTTGCCCTCGCCAGAGCTGTCGCTCGAGGTTCGCGCGGCCGAGCAGGACGTCGAACTTGTATCCGGCTCGGCCACGTTCCATATTCGGACGCTGCGGACCGAGGACTTCCCTCCATTTCCGGAGCCGGACGGTGACGCGGCGGTCTCATTGCCGTCGGAGGCGTTCGTTTCAACCGCTCTGAAGGTTGCCGGATCGGCGTCGCGCGACGACACGAGGCCGGTTCTCACAGGAATCCTCGTATCGGCGTCAGAGCGCGAGCTACGGATGGTGGCGACCGACTCGTACCGACTCAGCGTCAAGGAAACCGCGCTGGAGACGCCTCTGTCCTCGGCGTTCGAGGTCAACGTGCCGGCCCGGGCGCTCCAGGAGCTGGCGCGGGTGTCCGCGCACGGCGAGGAGGACCAGGTGACGGTGACTGTCCGCCAGAACCAGATTCTGTTCGTGTACGGCAAGGTGATTCTGTCCTCACGCCTGATCGATGGCCAGTTCCCCAACTACCGCCAACTGCTCCCCGAGAGCTTCGAGCACGAGCTCCGTGTTGGGGGTCCGGAGCTCACCGACGTCGTCCGCCGCATCAGCCTCCTGGCCCAGAAGAATGCCCCGCTGCGATTGGCGTTCACGCCCGGCGAGTTGACCGTCTCCGCGCAGACGCCGGACGTCGGTGAAGCGCAGGAATCGCTGCCGATCGCGTTCCAGGGGGAGCCGTTGGAGATCGGATTCAACCCGGACTTCCTGCGGGACGGGCTCGAGGCGATCGACGAGGGCGATGTACTCCTGAAGCTGATCAGCCCCCTCCGTCCCGGACTGATCGAGTCAGCCGACGCGAGTGGCTTCAAATACCTGATCATGCCGATCAGGCTGAACGTGTAGTCCCGTGCGGGTCACCGGCGTCAGGCTGCGCGATTTTCGTGGCTACCACGACGCGCAAGCCTCGCTGGGCGACGGGGTGACCGTCGTGTGGGGCCCCAATGGAGCCGGAAAGACGAACCTGCTGGAAGCTCTGTACTTCGGCTGTACTGGGCGCTCGTGCCGGACGAGCAACGAACGGGAGGTGATCCGCTTTGGCGCCGGCGCGGCCCGCGTCGTCGTCGCCGCCGAAGGCCACGATGGGATGCACGAGTTGTCGGTCGGGTTCGTCCCGGGGGAACCGAAGCGAATGCGCGTCGACGGTGCCATCGTCGATCGGCTCCTGGATGTAAGCGACCGCCCCCTGGTGAGCGTCTTCCTGCCCGACAGGCTCGAGCTCGTCAAGGGCGCCCCGACGCTGCGCCGGGCGCACCTGGACCAGTTCGTGGCGGCGCTGTGGCCGGCGCGGGCGGCGACCCGGCGCGCGTACGCCCAGACCCTCGCCCAGCGAAACGCGTTGATCGCCCGAATCCGTTCCGGCTCGGGCTCGCGGGCGTCGCTGATGACCTGGGATCGGCAGCTGGCCCAGCAAGGGATCGCGCTGATGGCCGATCGTGCTGCGGCAACCGAGCGGGTCTGCGAGGCGTTCTCGCGGCTGGGCCTAGCACTGGGGCTGGATGGCGACCCTGAATTGCACTATCGGCCGAGGTCCCACGCCACCGACGCCGAGCAGCTCGCTGCCGAGCTGCTCGAGCGCCACGACGGGGACATCATGCGCGGCTACACCGGGCACGGCCCGCACCGCGACGACCTTTCAATGCTGCGCGCCGGGCGCGAGCTTCGCATCTACGGGTCGCAGGGCCAGCAGCGGCTCGCTCTGCTCGCGCTGCTGCTGTCCGAGCGCGAGGCAATCGCCGCCGCCCGAGACGCCCCGCCTCTGATGCTCCTCGACGACGTGATGAGCGAGCTCGACCGGGATCGCCGAGAGGCGCTCGTGGAGCTGCTTCGGACCGGCGGCGGCCAGTCGGTGATCACCAGCACGGACCTCGAGCACGTGCCGGCGGCCGGCGAGGCGGATGTGATCCGGATCGAGGTGTCGGCGGGCCGGATCCTGGGCGAGGCAGTGGTCGCGTGAGCAGATACCGGCCAAGTCCCCGCTCGATGAGCGCCGCGCTCGAGGGTCTGCGCGATGACCTAGCCCCGGCGACGCTGCTGGCCGACGTCCAACGAGCATGGCCACACGCGGTCGGCTCCGCGATCGCGGCCGAGGCAGCGCCCATCTCCGAACGGCGAGGGGTCGTCACGGTTTCGTGTTCAGGCGGAGTCTGGGCCCAGGAACTGGACCTGATGTCGCCGACGATCCTGAGGCGTCTGAACGAGCTCCTGGGCGAGCGTCGAATCGAGCGGCTGCGGTGCGTGGCGTCGTGATCAGGCGGCTCCGATTGCTCACGTCTTCGAGTGGAGCAAAGCGCGTTCCCCGACGCTTCGTTATCGGGCTCCAGAGACCGGCGATTTTTTGCACTTTTGCAGGCAAATCATCATCGTCCAAAGGGGATCTTCAGGGGTCCGCTGTGCTATTCTTACGTGTACCAGCTTCCGACGCCCCGGCGCGCCGCACGTGGCGCGGTACCGGGGCGTCTCAACGTCATCGGAGGATCGTTGGCGAATGACAATGGCGCCGACCGGCGCCCGCAAGAAACAACTTATGACGCCCAGGACATCACGGTCCTGGAAGGACTCGAAGCAGTACGCAAACGTCCCGGCATGTACATCGGCTCGACCGGGCCGCGCGGTTTGCACCACCTTGTCTATGAGGTTGTTGATAACTCTGTGGACGAGGCGTTGGCAGGCCATTGCGACGCCGTGTCGGTCACGATTCACCCCGACAACTCGGTCACCGTCGTCGACGACGGCCGCGGCATTCCAGTGGCGATCATGGAGAAGGAGCAGCGACCTGCCGTAGAGGTCGTGTTGACCGTCCTACACGCCGGCGGCAAGTTCGGCGATGGCGGCGGCTACAAGGTCTCGGGCGGTCTCCACGGGGTCGGTGTGTCCGTCGTCAACGCGCTCTCGGAGCGCCTCGACGTCGAGGTGAGCCGCGACGGCTTCACGTGGACTCAGTCTTATGAGCGCGGCAAGCCGCTGGACGACTTGAAGAAGGGCGCGCCGACGACGGAGACCGGAACGACGATCACGTTCCTCCCCGACGCGGATATCTTTGAGACGCTCGACTTCGACTTCACGACGATCGAGGAACGGATGCGTGAGACGGCGTTTCTCACGGCCGGTCTGCGCATCACGATCGTCGACGAGCGCGGCACCGGCCACCGGGCCGAGTTTGAATACGAGGGCGGGATCGTCGACTTCGTCGCCTACCTCAACGAGAACAAGGAGCCGATCCACAAGAAGGTCGTGTTCTTCACGGGGGAGAGCGACGAGGGCGCGCTCGAGGTCGCGATGCAGTGGAACGCGAGCTACCAGGAGTCGGTGTTCTCGTTCGCGAACAACATCAACACGCACGAGGGCGGCTCCCATCTGAGCGGCTTCCGCTCAGCACTGACCAGCGCGCTCAACAAGTACGCGCGCGACAAGGGCGAGCTCCGCGAGAAGGACGAGAACCTCACCGGCGAGGATGTACGCGAGGGACTGACGGCGGTGATCTCGGCGAAGCTGAGCGATCCCCAGTTCGAGGGCCAGACCAAGACCAAGCTCGGCAACCCGGGGATGCAGGGCTTCGTCCATTCGATCGTCAACGCGCGGCTCATGGAGTTCCTCGAGGAGAATCCCCAGGACGCTCGCGCCGTGATCCGCAAGGCGGTCCAGGCGGCGCAGGCCCGCGCGGCGGCTCGCAAGGCTCGCGACCTGACCCGCCGGAAGTCGGCGCTCGAGAACTCGACACTTCCGGGCAAGCTCGCAGACTGCTCCGTCAAGGACCCTTCGCTGGCCGAGCTGTTCGTGGTCGAGGGCGACTCTGCCGGCGGCTCCGCCGTGGGGGCGCGTGACCGCAACACCCAGGCGATCCTGCCACTGCGGGGGAAGATCCTGAACGTGGAGAAGAGCCGGATCGACAAGGTCCTGGCGAACACCGAGATCCAGGCCCTGATCACGGCGATCGGGACGGGAGTGCGCGACGAGTTCGATATCACGAAGGCCCGGTATCACAAGGTCGTGCTGCTGACCGACGCCGACGTCGACGGCGCCCACATCCGGACGCTCGCGCTGACGTTGCTATTCCGGGAGATGCAGCCGTTGATCGAGGCGGGCTACGTGTACATCGCCAAGCCACCGCTGTACCGGCTGACCCGAGGCCGGCACAACCGCTACCTCGAGCGAGAGTCCGAGCTCGAGGACATTCTGCTCGGCGACAAGTTCGAGAAGATTGAGGTCTACGACCGGTACAACACACAGTTCAAGCTGACCGAGGCGCGCTGGAAGCGCTTCTCGCGGCTGCTCAAGCAATACGAGGGGTGGGCGGCAGCGCTCCGTGCGTCCCAGGGACACGGCGTCGTCACATTCCTCGAGCAGGCGCGTCTGCTCGAGGAGCAGATCACCGATGTCGACAGCCTCATGCGCCACATCGCGAAGGACGGGCAGAACGGCGAGTCGTACTCGATCAAGCTGGTTGCTGAGAACGACGAGGAGATCGTGATTCGCACGATCGAGGCGAAGAGCGGCCTCGCGAGTACGCACCACGTCCGGCGCGCGACGCTCGACGCCAACGAGTACCGCCGCCTTGCCGACGTCCATCACGAGCTCGCGGAACTCGCCGGAACGCCCCCGTTCCAGGTCCGGCTCGGCGAGACGACGCGCGACGCCCCGACCTTCGACGAGCTGCGCCAGGCGATCCTCGATGTCTCGCAGAAAGGGATCGAGTACTACCGCTTCAAGGGCCTCGGCGAGATGGACGCCGAAGAGCTGCGTGAAACGACGATGGATCCTGGGAGCAGGACGCTCGTGCAGGTCACGCTGGAGGACGCCTCGGCCGCGGACAAGGTGTTCTCGATGTTGATGGGCGATCAGGTCGAGCCCCGCCGCGCGTTCATCGAAGAGAACGCGCTCGCGGCCAATCTCGACGTATAAGGGAGGACGATGTCTGCGATCGACACCATCGGTGGCGGCAACATCGAGCCGCGCGGCCTCGAGGAGGAGATGCGCTCTGCGTATCTCGACTACGCGATGTCGGTCATCGTCGGTCGCGCGCTCCCCGACGTCCGCGATGGCCTGAAGCCCGTCCACCGTCGGGTCCTGTACGTGATGAGCGAGCTCGGCCTGCAGCCAAACCGCAGGCACGTCAAGTGCGCTCAGATCGTCGGCGAGGTGATGGGCAAGTACCACCCCCACGGCGACTCGGCGATCTACGACACGCTGGTGCGGCTCGCTCAGGACTTCTCGATGCGCTACCCGCTCGTCGACGGCCACGGCAACTTCGGGAACATCGACGGTTACTCGGCGGCAGCCATGCGGTACACGGAGGCTCGTCTAGATCGCCTCGCGACCGAGATGCTGCGCGACCTCGACCAGGATACGGTCGACTTCACGCCGACCTACGACGGCAGCCGCCAGGAGCCCGTCGTGCTCCCGGCGCGGTTCCCGAACCTGCTCGTGAACGGCGGCTCGGGGATTGCGGTGGGGATGGCCACGAACATTCCGCCGCACAACCTGCGCGAGGTGATCGGCGCGACGATCGCGTATATCGACAACCCGGCGATCGACGTCGAGGGGCTGATGAAGCACATCAAGGGCCCGGACTTCCCGACCGCCGGCACGATCCTCGGCCGCGAGGGGATCCGGGAGGCCTACGCTACCGGCCGTGGGCGGATCCGGGTCCAGGCGAAGGCGCACATCGAGCCGATCGGACAGGGCAAGGAGGCGATCATCGTCACCGAGCTCCCCTTCCAGGTGCGCAAGGGTGGCGACGGCGGCCTGATCCTGAAGATTCGCGATCTCGTGCTCGACAAGAAGATCCCCGAGATCAGCGACCTGCGTGACGAGTCCGACCGGCACGGGATGCGGATCGTGATCGAGCTCAAGCGCGACGCGATCCCCAAGGTTGTCCTCAACAAGCTCTACAAGCACACCCCGATGCAGGCGACTTTCGGGGTGAACATGGTCGCGCTCGTGGACAACGTCCCGCGGACGCTCTCGCTGCGCGAGGTGCTCGGCCACTACGTCGATCACCAGCGCGAGATCGTCGTCCGCCGCACCAAGTACGAGCTGCGCCGCGCCGAGGAGCGCGCCCACGTCCTCGAAGGGCTGCTGGTGGCGCTCGACAACCTCGATGATGTGATCGCGCTGATCCGCGGCTCGCGCGATCCGGAGACGGCGCGTAACGGCCTCGTCGAGCGGTTCGATCTGACCGTCGTCCAGGCGCAAGCGATCCTCCAGCTGACGCTCAGCCGGCTGACCGCGCTCGAGGCAGACAAGATCAAGCAGGAGCACGCCGATCTGATGGAGAGGATCAAGGAACTGCGCGAGATCCTCGGCGACGAGAGCAGGGTCTACGGGCTGATCAAGGACGAGCTCACCGAGATCGCCGATACCTACGGGGATGATCGGCGCACCGAGATCACCCACGCTGAGGGTGAGATCGACATCGAGGACCTGATCGCCGACCAGCAGATGGTGATCTCGATCACGCACTCCGGCTACATCAAGTCGCTCCCCCTCTCGACGTATCGACAGCAGCGCCGCGGAGGGATCGGCGTCACCGGGATGGACATGAAGGACGACGACTACATCGAGCACCTGTTCGTCTCCTCGACCCACGACTACCTGCTGTTCTTCACGAACCGCGGCAAGGTCTACCGGCTGAAGGTCTACGAGCTCCCGGAGGCGTCGCGCACCGCGCGTGGCCGCGCGCTTGTGAACCTCTTGCCGCTGCGAGAGGGCGAGCGCGTCCAGTCCGTGCTGTCTACTCGTGACTTCAGCGAGGGCAAGTACCTCGTGTTCGCAACTCGCAAGGGCATGATCAAGAAGACCGAGTTCATCGCCTACAACACGCCGATCAAGGCCGACGGGATCATCGCGATCAAGATCCGCGACGACGACGAGCTAATCGCCGTCCGGCGCACCAGCGGCCACGACGACATCATCATGGTCTCGCGGTCTGGCCAGGCGGCCAGGTTCAGCGAGGACAAGGTCCGGCCGATGGGTCGTGACACGAGCGGCGTCCAAGGGATGAACGTCTCGCAGAAGGGCAACTCGGTGCTGGCGATGGACGTCGCCCGCGACGATCAGGAGCTGCTGGTAGTGACCGAGAATGGGTACGGCAAGCGGACGTTGATCTCGGAGTATCCGGCGAAGGGTCGCGCCACGATGGGCGTCAAGACTATCCAGCTGACTGAGAACAAGGGCCAGCTCGCCGGCGCGCTCGTCGTGCGAGAGCACCAGGAGCTCGTGTTCATCTCTCAGAACGGGATGGTGCAGCGGACCTCGGTGCGAGGGATCAGCCGTTACGGCCGAGCCTCCCAAGGCGTCCGGGTGATGAACATCCGCGACGATGACCAGGTCAGCGCGGTTGCGCTGGTCGTGGAATCTGACGCAGCCACCGCCGCGACCGTGGCGGACGACGAGCCGCCCCTGGTCGGCGACGACCCGCCTGTGGTCGGCGACGAGTCAGACACTGAGGGCTGAGCGCGTCTACGCGCTTCGCTATCCTGCGGACTACCAGAGAAAGGAGGTGGTCCGAGCTTGTCTGACAGTTTATGCGGGACCCTGGAGGTGTCCGGCCGCTAGGTCGGAGGCTGACCCCGCTTAGCGGAGTCCCCCCGCGACACCACCGATGTGGACGCCGGCCCTAGTCCCTCCGGCTTGACCAAAGTCCACCTCGGATAGTTAGCCAGAAGCAGTTTGCAAGGGGCGCCGCGTCGACGGCGCCCCTTGCGCGTTGTTGGCGGTGGCGGTCGCTTTTGCCAGCCGCCACGAGCCCTCGCCCTCTACTCTTGCCTCATGTGCCGAAACATCCGAACCCTCTACAACTTCGAGCCGCCGGCGACGGACGAGGAGGTGCGTGCATCCGCGATCCAGTACGTCCGCAAGATCAGCGGCTTCACGAAGCCCTCGCAAGCCAACGCCGAGGCGTTTGAGCGCGCCATCGACGCGGTCGCCGCGGTGTCGACGCAGCTGCTTAGCGAGCTGCACACGTCGGCGCCACCCAAGGACCGCGAGGTCGAGGCCGCGAAGGCCCGGGCCCGCGCCGCCCAGCGGTACGCGGCATAGCTGGGGCTGTGCCACGGGGGCTGGCCCGGAGCCGGCCCGCTCAGGCCGCCAGGTACTGACGCCATGCAGCCGGGATCGTCGGGCTCGCCACCTGGATGAAGACGTGCGGGCTCGGCGTGCGGGGCTGCTTGAGCAGTTGCATCCCGGCGTGGTGCGGGAGGGCGTTGCCCTTGCGCCGGTTGCACGGCGCGCACGAGGCGACGATGTTCTCCCAGTTCGAGGTGCCGCCCTTGGATCGCGGCACGACGTGGTCGACGGTGAGGTTTGAACGGGAGCCGCAGTACTGGCAGGTCCAGTCGTCGCGGGCGAACACGGCCCGGCGGGTGATCTTGCGGCGGTGGGTGTCGCGCGGGATACGGACGTAGGTGACGAGGCGGATCACGACCGGACGGGCGATCGTGCAGCTGGCCGAATGGAGCTCGAGCTCGGCGCGCTCGACCATCTCGGCGCGCTCCTTGAGCAGCAGCACGACCGCGCGACGGACTGTGCAGACGTTGATCGGTTCGTACGTCGCGTTCAATACGAGCACCCGGCCAACCTCACGCCCGCGCCGCTGGTGCTGTAAAGACGGCGCGGACCAGACTGGGCCTGGTACGGAGGAGGCCATGCTGGCGCCAGTTTAGCGAGGGGCCCAGCGGCGCCAGCCACCGTTAAGCGGCGGGAAACGACCCCAGCACGCGGAGCACCTCGACGTGCGCGCGCATGGCCTCAAGCGCGTCGGCGACGTGAGTTTCGGCGTCGTGGCCCTCGAGATCGGCGAAGAACATGTACCGACCTAGCCCCTGCTTGCGCGGCCGTGACTCGATGCGGGTCAGGTTGACGTCCCGACTCGCGAACTCCAGCAGGCAGCTGACGAGCCACCCCGGCGCCTCCGATCCGCGACCCCAGAATACGATCGCGGTCTTCCAGGGACCGATCGCCGGCGCCCCGTCGCGCGGGCCTCCGGCCTCCGCGCCGGCGGGTCCGAGCCACGCGAAGCGCGTCTCGTTCTCGGAGACATCCTCGATCCCCGCGCGCAGCACGTGGCAGCCGTAGCGCTCAGCCGCCACCCGCGTTCCGATCGCCGCCCAGCGACCGTCTTGCTCGGCCACCATTCTCACCGCCTCGGCGGTGGAGCTGCCGGAGAGGACGTTCGCGCCGGCGAGGCGAGTGCGAATGAAGCACGAACACTGGGCGTTGGCCTGCGGGTGGGAGACGACGACCTCGATCTCGCTCAGCTCGAGCTCGGTCCGTGCGATCAGGCAGTGGCGGATCGGGTGGACGACCTCGCCGAGAATGCGGACGTCTTCTGTCTCCATCGCCAGCGCGTCGAGAGTCGCATTGACCGAGCCCTCGAGCGAGTTCTCGATCGGAACCAGGGCCCGTTCGACCGCCCCGTCGTGGACCGCCATCACCGTGTCATAGATGGTCGGGAACGAGACGAGCTCCAGCTCGGCGGCGCCCGCCGCGTCGATCAGCGCTTCGTGCGTGAAGGTGCCCTCGGGTCCGAAGTAGCCGGCGCGGATCGCGGACAAGGGCGGGGAGCGCTACGTCGCCTGGGCCGGGCCGCCGTCGCCGGCAAGCGCGAGCCGGATCGCCTCGTCCTCCTCGGGCGAGAGCTCCAACTCGGGCTGGCCATTGAGGACCTGCTTGGCGTACAGGCGCGCCTGGTCGCGATGGTGGATCGAGGACAGGATTACGCCCGAGCGGTTCGCGTCGAGCAGGGCGATCGAAGTCGACTGGCGGCCAGACATCTCGCCGTAGGCGTCGTAGCGAACGAGTGCCCGGTAGGCCATCGCGCCGTCCAACCGGTGCTCGGTGGCCCCGACGCGCTGATCGAGCCGCGCGGCGGCATCCTGCACGTAGTCGGACAGGGCCTCGAACTGCGACTGGAGCGCCGCGGCGTGGGCGACGAGATCCTGGTGCCCGTCGCCCAGCACGGTCTTCTGATCCTTGCGGACCCGCCGCAGTCTGAAGGCAAGGACGATGCAGAACAGAAACGACACCACGGCGACCGCGCCAGCGCCGATCGCAACGATCCCAGCAGTGCTGGTCAGGTCGTGCACCTGCGAAAGAATAGGCGGATCTACGGTGGCGACGACCCGCCGCTACTGGAACGTGACCGGGAACGACAGCGTGTTGTTCGCCGTGTGCTTCTCGCCGGGCACCGGCTCGATCGTCGCGTCCACGGTGTAATTCCCCGGGCTTGGGGCCGAGGCGAGCGTGACCTGGCAATCGGTCGTTTCCCCGGCCGTGGTCTGCGCCACGACCTTCTGGCCGCTGTCGGTGGTTCCACTCACCGACACCTTGCAGACGACGTTGGTCTCCGTGTTCTGTCCGGCGTTGGTGAAGTTGAGGACGAACGTTGGCGCCGGCGTGCCCGGAAGGGTGTTCGTCGATCCCGTCTGGAGCTGGGTGCCGCCCACGCTGACCGAGTTCAAAACGTGGCCGTGGAGCCCAGGGGCGATCTTGCCACCGGCGGACGAGGACTTGGAGCCGAGCTTGGTGGCGACGAACGCAGGCTGCAACCAGCCGAGGTCGTTCACGAACTGGCCGCTGGCGATCGACTCGCCGTTGGTGCCGCCGACGGCGATTCCGGCAGCGTGCAGAGCGCTCGCGATCAGCGGCGTCGTGTAGTCCTTGTAGACGACGTCGGAGGCGTACAGGCGGGCCATCTGCGCGGCGATCGACTGGACCGCGTCCTTGCTCGTGGCCGTCCCCAGCGCCGGCTGGATCTGCTGGGCGACGTTCGCGATCGCGTCGCGGCGCATCTGGAGGGCGAGCACGAGGTTGGTCTGGGCCGCCTTCATCTCACTGGGGACGCCCTGCTTCTCGGCCTTGTCGAGCTGGGCCTGCGCGGTCATCCGCGCCTGGTCGATCGAGCTCTGAAGACCGCTGACGTTGCCGGCGGCGCCGCTGGAGAGGAGCTTGAAGAAGTTCACGCCTGTTTCATTGGACTGCTGGATCAGGGAGGAGACGTTGTTCGTGTAGTCCTTGAGCGCGCTGTTGCGAGAGCTGACCTGGCAGCTGTGGACGCCGAGCACGATCAGGATCAGCACGACGAGCAGCACCCCCGCGGCGACGGCGCGACGGACCTGAATCGACTGACGCTCGGTGGGGGGCCGGCGGCCACTACCGGAGGGACGACGTCTACGCGGGGGTGTCTGCGTAGCGGTACGAGGCTCATCCGCCTCGTCGAAGAACGACAAGCTTCTCGCTCCTTGAAGGTTGTTAAAGCCTCAGTATGACCGTCAGGACGGCTGGATAAGCAGGTCCTGACTGCAAAGGCGCGCGCACCCCCCTTGCTCCCCCCGCGATCTCGCAGGGACCGGCCTGGCGACGTGGAAAAGGCCGTGAATGGGCCCAAGTCAGCTCCCGACCGCGCGCGTGCCCTCGGGCGAGGATCCGCATGAGGCCCGGACCGCGCCACGTGGACCCCGCGGCCGCACCCGTGAGCCTTCGCTGGTCCTGGAGCGCTACCGGCTCGAACGCCGGCTTGGCGCCGGCGGCTTTGGGACGGTCTGGCTGGCTCGCGACGAACGACTGGAGCGCGACGTCGCGATCAAGATCCTGCCCCGCGAGCGAGTTCATGGCGGGCGCTTCGAGCGCGAGGCGCGGGCCGCCGCTCGCCTCTCGCATCCGGGCATCGTCACCCTCTACGAAGCCGCCGTGGACGACGACGGCGCCTACCTCGTCTCAGAGCTCGTCCGAGGCGAGACGCTCGGGGACATGCTGGATGCCGGGCGCATGTCAGACCACGACATCGCGCAGGTGGCGGTCGTGATGTGCCATGCGCTCGCCCACGCCCACGCCCACGGGATCGTGCACCGCGACGTAAAGCCGTCCAATGTCCTCATCCCTGAGCACCCGCCCAGTCCGTCGCAGCTGGCGAAGCTGACGGACTTCGGCGTGGCGCGGGTGATCGGCGGCGCCACGCTGACGCGGACCGGCGACGTGATCGGCACGGCGGCCTACATGGCGCCGGAGCAGGCCGAGGGGCTGAAGGTGGGCGCGGCCGCCGACGTGTATTCGCTGGCCCTCGTCACCTACGAGGCGCTGACCGGCGTCAACCCGGTGCGCACCGGTACGGCCGCCCAGCGCGCCCGGCGACTGGGAGCTCATCTCCCGCCGCTGCGCCGGCAGCGGCGAGACCTTCCCCAAGGTCTCGGCCGCGCCGTGGATCTAGCCCTGCGGCCCCGCGCCCGGGAGCGCGGCAGCCTCGAGGAGCTGCAGGCGGCGCTCGTCGAGGCCCTCCCGACCTTGGCCGAGACGCCGGGGGTGGTGACCGGCCCGTGGCCTCGCCTCGCCACAGACCCGCCGACCGGCGATCACGAGGTCGACGTGGCGCGGTGGTCAGACGCCACCGGGGCCGAGGCCGGCCGCAGGGGCGCACGGCCCGCCTCCCACACTGACGAGCCCGCCAGCGACGAGGCGGCCGAGGCCATGCAGATGCCGGCATGGCCCGAGCGTGGTCTCGCCGGCGCGGCGACTGCGGCTCTGATCTGGTGGCTCAGCACCAGCGTGCTGGCGCACCCCGTGATCGCGCCGGCCGCAGCCGCGCTGGTGGCGGCGGTGATCGTGGCCGCACTGCCGCGGATCGGCTGGGTCGTGGCGATGGGGTCCCTGGTCGTGTCCGCGGCGGCTCAGCAGCGGCCCGGGGCGGCGGTGCTGATCGGGGTCGGCGCCCTGGTTCCAATCGTCCTGATGCCGCGGCGGGGCACGGCGTGGAGCCTCGCGGCCGGGGCGCCCGCGCTGGCGCTCGTCGGCCTCGGCGGCGCGTGGCCGGCGCTCGCCGCGCGCGGCGGAACCGCTTGGCGCCGGGCGGCTCTTGGGGCCACGGGCTGGATCTGGATCGTCCTGACCGTGCCGCTCGTTGGTACGAGCACGTACCTGGGCCGGCTTCCCGGCACGCCGCCACTGCACATCTGGAGCGCGTCGCTGAACCAGACGGCGACGGTCGTTCTTCGGCCGATCCTCACCTCGGGCGCGCTCGCCGCCGCGCCGGTGTGGGCGGTCGCGGCTGTGACGCTGCCCTGGCTGGTAAGGGATCGCTCGTTGACGCTCGATACAGTGTTCGTTGTCGTTTGGTCGGCCACGCTGGTTTCTGCGACCGGCGCCGCAATCTCGATCGCGCACGCCGGGACCACGCAACCGACCGAGAGAACGGCCTTGATCGGTACGTTCGCGGGTGCGCTGATCGCGCTTGCTCCAAGCTTGCGCGAACGGTTGCGCACCGGCCGCGATCCCGCCGGAGTTTCGTAGCATGGGAGCGCCCTGCGGGGCAGCTCATGAGTGTCCTGAGAAGCCTTGAAAGCAAGATCGCCGGCCTAGTCGAAGGCACCTTCAGCCGTGCCTTCCGCTCCGAGGTTCGCCCGGTCGAGATCGCCCGCAAGCTCGCCCGCGAGATGGAGGAGCACAAGTCGCTATCGGTCTCGCGAACCTATGTCCCGAACGAATACCGGGTGTTCCTCTCCCCGCGTGACCGAGAGCGGTTCGCGGACTACGAAGATGCACTGGCGACCGAGCTCGCCGGGTACCTGCTCGAGTACGCCCGCCGCGAGCGACTCGCTCTGATGGCGCGCCCAGTGATCGAGTTCGAGACCGACGATCGGCTCGGGCTGGGGGAGTTCGGGATCCAGACCGGTCCGATCCAGGCGCCGCAGGATGCGCCGGCGGAGCCGATTCAGGTTCCGGACGAACAGCCCCAGTCGGGGAGGACGATGATCTACAGCGCCGCCGGGCGAGTGTCCGAGCCGCTCGAGGAGCGGGCGCGCTCCCGCGCGCAGACGGTGCTGCTGTTGCTCGACGGCAAGCGACTGGTGGTGGGCCCGACAGGCGCGACGCTCGGGCGCAGTCGGCAGTGCGACGTGGTGCTCAACGATCCCAACGTATCGCGCCAACACGCGGAGATCCGTCCTCGTGGCGGATCGTGGGTGCTGAGCGACTTGGGCTCGACGAACGGGTCATGCCTGAACGGCAGGCGGATCGACAGCCCGGAGGTCCTCAAGCGCGGGGACGAGATCGAGCTCGGTACCTCGGCACTCACGTTCGAGCTGGAATAGGAAGCCCATGCTCGAACCTGTGTCGGTTGGTCTGAAGTTTGGATTTCTCGCGGTCCTATACCTGTTCCTGTTGTGGGTGGCGCGAAGCGCAATGAAGGACCTGCGCCGAGGTCATGGAGGCGTGGTCGAGTCCGACGCCACCGCGGCGAGCGACGCGACCGGCATGTACTCGGCGGCCGACGGCCTCGCGCCGCTCGACGATTTCGAGCCTCGCCTGCTGGTCGAACGCGCGCAGGGTCACGAGCCCGGCACCGCGTACGACGTCTCCAACGGCGCTACGCTCGGCCGCGGCGATGTCGAGATCCGTCTCGAGGATCCTTTCGCTTCCTCGAGTCATGCTCGGATCACTCGCCAGGGGCACATGGTCGTGATTGAGGACCTCGGTTCGACCAACGGGACATACCTCAACGAAGAGCCGCTCGGCGGTCCGCAGCCTTTGCATTCCGGAGACCACATCCGGATCGGTGACTGCGAGTTCTCATACGAGCAATAGCCCATGATTCGCGCCGCTGAAACGATCCAGATGACCGACACCGGCCGCCAGCGCCGGGACAACGAGGACTCGATGTACGTCCGCGCTCCAGTGTTCGTCGTGGCCGACGGGATGGGGGGCGCACAGGCGGGCGAGGTAGCCTCGCGGCTCGCCGTGGAGACGTTCGAGCAGGGGCTCCCGGATTCCGGAAGCCCGGAGGAGCGGCTCGCCGATCGCGTGCGCGAGGCCAACCGACGGATCCACGAGCTCTCGCACGCCGATGACGAGCGACACGGCATGGGGACCACCTTGACCGCCGCTTACGTCGACGACTCGCACCTGGCGATCGCCCACGTCGGGGACAGCCGGGCCTACCTGTTCCGCGACGGCGAGCTGCGGCGGCTGACGCAGGATCACTCGCTCGTGGGTGAGCTGGTGCGCAAGGGCAAGCTCACCGAAGAGCAGGCCGAGGAACATCCCCAGCGGTCAATCATCACGCGTGCGCTCGGCCCAGAGCCGTCGGTCGAGGTTGACACGTGGAGCTACCCGGTCAGGGACGGGGACATCGTGCTGCTGTGTAGCGACGGGCTGACGTCGATGATCACCGAGGAGAAGATCGCCGAGGTGCTCGAGTCCTCACCCTCGCTGAAAGAGGCCGGATCGCGGCTGATCCGGGAGGCGAATGCCGCAGGAGGGCGCGACAACATCACGGTCGTCCTGACCCGGCTCGAGGACGTCGCCGGCGACGCGAGTGATCGATGCGCCGACGATCGTCGGCGCGCTGGCCCCTGAGGCGGCTCATCCCGACCAGGAGCCGGGCGATGCGCCGGCGTCCGAACCCGGATCGCCCGGATCGGGTCGGGCCACCGAGCCCGAGACGATGCATGTGCAGGCGGTCACGGCGCCACCAGCACCCGTCACCCCGCTCAAGCCATATCGCCCCACCCGTCCCGCGCCAGGACCGGGCCGGGGTCGCGAGCCGCGCCAGCGGAGGTTCTCAAGGGTGGCGCCGGCGCTGATAGCTACGCTGATCGTGCTCGGGCTGATCGCAGCCGGGGGCTACCTCGCAAGCCGTCAGCTGTACTTCATCGGGACCAATCCACAAGGGATCGTGACGATCTATCGGGGCTTCCCGTACGACCTGCCGGCGGGAATACGCCTGTACGAGTCGGTGTACGTCTCGGGTGTCCCGGGCTCGCTGGTTCCAGCGGACCGCCGCGGGGCGGTGTTCAACGACCAGTTGCGCTCGCAGTCGAGCGCGATCGCTTTGGTCCGTGACCTCGAGCTCGGCCAGGTGAGCAAATGAGTGCGGCGGAGGAGAGCTGGTGAGCGCGCGCAACCGCGAACTGATCGGCCTGATCCCGGCCTCCCTGCTGGTGACGGCCGGCTTCGCCGGCGTATTCATCCAGCGGTCGAACGCGCTCTCGAACGTGTCGCTGACTTACGGCGCGATCTTCCTGGGACTGTGCCTGGCGACGCACATCTTCATCCGTATGACGCTGCCGTACGCAGACCCGTACATGTTCCCTCTGGTTGCGCTGCTGGCCAGCTTCGGGATCGTGATGATCTACCGGATCGACTCCACGCTGGCGCGCCAGCAGGCTCAATGGTTCGTGCTCGGGCTGATCCTGTTCGCGGTCACGATCGTCTGGTGCCGCGACTACCGAAAGCTCGAGCGCTACCGGTATGTGATCGTCGTCGCCTCGCTCGTTCTGCTGGTGCTGCCGCGCCTGCCCCACGTTGGCTATCAGGCGAACGGCGCCTATCTCGGCGTCCGGATCCCAGGGCTGTTCGTGTTCCAGCCGGCGGAGTTCGCCAAGATCGGGCTGGTCATCTTTCTCGCCAGCTACCTGCGGGACACCCGCCAGGCGATGGTCATGGGCGCGCGCCGGTTTCTCGGCATCACGATTCCGCCGCTCAAGCACTTCGGGCCGGTGCTGGTGTTCTGGGGGTTCGCGATGCTGGTGCTGATCCTGCTCCACGACATCGGCTCGTCGCTGATGTTCTACGGGGCGCTGCTGGCGATCCTGTACGTGGCCACCGGGCGGCTGTCGTTCGTGGCCGTCGGGCTCGCGGCGTTCGCTATCGGCGCCTGGTACCTGGGGACTCACATCCCGCACGTCCACGATCGCGTCGAGGCGTGGCTACATCCGCTGAACCCAGCGCTCTACGGCCGCACCGGCGGAAGTTTCCAATTAGCCAACGCGATCTTCGCCCAGGCCGCCGGGGGATTGTTCGGCGAAGGGTTCGGCCAGGCCACGCTGACGATCCCGGGGACGCACTTCATCCTGCTGCCGGCGCCGCAGACGGACATGATCTACGCGGTCATCACCGACGAGCTGGGTCTATTCGGAGCGTGCGCGGTGATCCTCACCTACCTGTTGTTCACCGCACGCGGGTTCAAGACCGCAGTGCTCGCCCGTGACTCGTTCTCGAAGTTGTTAGCCACCGGCCTGACGGCCGTGTTCGCGTTACAGGTGTTCGTGATCGTCGGCGGGGTCACTCGCGTGATCCCACTGACAGGCGTGACGCTCCCGTTCATCTCCTACGGCGGGTCGTCGATCGTCGCGAACTTCGTGCTGCTGGCACTGCTGCTGCTCGTTTCCGACCGGGCCCGGAGGCCGGCGTGAACAGGCAGATCGCGCGTCTCTTCGGGTTGATCGTGGTGCTGTTCGCGCTGCTGATCGTGTGGACGACGCGGTGGACCGTGCTCGACGCGAAGTCGCTTCGCAACAATCCGCTCAACGACCGCACCCTGGTCCAGGAGTTGCGGATCAAGCGCGGCCGGATCGTTGCCGACGACGGGACCGTCCTCGCCCGTTCGATCCCTCAGCCGGGCGGAACGTGGTCGCGCTTCTATCCGACCCGCTACGAGTTCGCCCAGGTGATCGGCTACTCGCTGCCCCGAGAGAGCCGGGCGGCCGGACTGGAGCTCTCGCGTGGCGAGGAGCTGCGGGGAATCCAGACGGGGCTGAGCTCGGTGTTCGGGCCACTCACGTCGAACCGCGTGGGCGACGACGTCTACACCTCGCTCGATCCAAAAGCGCAGCAGGTCGCGCTCCAGCAGCTCGCCGGACGAGCCGGCTCTGTCGTGGCGCTCAATCCCCAGACCGGCTCGGTCCTGGTGATGGTCGCCAATCCCGGCTACGACAACAACCATCCAAACGCGATCGGCCCGAACATCTCCTACCTCAACCGCTCGACCCAGGGCCGGTATCCGCCGGGCTCTACGTTCAAGGTCGTGACCGCCACAGCCGCGATCGACAGCGGCAAGTACACGCCGAACTCGGTGCTCAGCGGCAACTCACCGAAGACCATCTCCGGTGTGCCGCTGGCCAATGACAACAACCAGTCATTCGGCATGATCAATCTCACCACCGCGCTCACGTATTCGGTCAACACGGTGTGGGCACAGGTGGCCGAGAACGTCGGCCGCGGGACGATGACCAAGTACATGAAGCGGTTCGGCTTCTACTCCAAGCCGCCCCTGGACTATCCGCCGGACGAGATCTTCGCGAGTCGCCCGTACTCCCCGACCGGGCGCCCCTATCTGCCGGCGAGCCCGAACGAGGACATCGGCCGGATCGGCATCGGGCAGGGCGGACTGCAGGTCACACCGCTCCAGATGGCGCTGGTCGCGGCTGCGGTCGCCAACCACGGTGTGCTCATGGTCCCGCACTTCATGACGCGCGCCGTCAACCAGGACGGCCAGACGGTCGAGACAGTGCATCCCACCGTGTGGCACACCGTGATGAAGCCTTCGACCGCCGCCGAGATCACCGAGATGATGAAGCGCGTCGTCGAGGAGGGCACCGGCACGCCGGCCCAGCTGGGGGACATCAGCGTGGCCGGCAAGACCGGCACGGCATCGATCGGCCTTCCGGGCTCGAACCTGACTCAGCCCTGGTTCATTGGCTTCGCGCCGGTCCAGGACCCCAAGGTCGCGGTGGCGGTCACGATCGAGAAGACGCAGGGCGGGTTCGGCGGCACGGTCGCCGCGCCGATCGCGAAGGCCGTCATCCAGACGCTACTGGCCGAAGGTAAGTGACCCGATGCCCGAGCTCGCCACCGGCACGCTGATCGATGGGCGTTACAAGGTCGTCTCCCGGCTCGGCGCCGGTGGCATGGCCGACGTGTTCCTGGCGGAGGATCAGCAGCTCGGCCGCAACGTCGCGCTGAAGCTGCTCTATCACCGGTTCGCCGAGGACCCGGGCTTCGTCGAGAGGTTTCGGCGCGAGGCGCAGGCAGCCGCGGGCCTCCAGCACCCGAACGTCGTCAGCGTCTACGACCGCGGCGCCTACGACGACACCTACTACATCGCGATGGAGTACCTCCCGGGTCGCTCGCTCAAGCAGCTGATCCGGCGCGAGGCGCCGATCGACCAGCTGCGCGCGATTGACATCACGATCCAGATCCTCAAGGCCGCGCGCTTCGCCCACCGCCACGGCGTCATCCACCGTGATCTCAAACCCCACAACGTGATCGTCGACGAGACCGACCACGCCAAGGTGACGGACTTCGGGATCGCCCGCGCGGGCGCCTCGGACATGACCGAGACGGGTTCGATCATGGGCACCGCTCAATACCTTTCCCCTGAGCAGGCGCAGGGCCACGCCGTCAGCGCCTCGTCGGACCTGTACTCGATCGGCGTCGTCCTGTACGAGATGCTCACCGGCCGCGTGCCGTTCGACGCTGAGTCCGCGGTGACGATTGCGCTCAAGCACGTGTCCGAGGCGCCGACTCCGCCGCGCGTGCTGAACCCGAACATCTCGCCCGAGCTCGAGCAGGTCGTGCTGTGGACGCTCAACAAGGATCCGGCCGACCGTCCCGCCGACGCCGACCAGCTGATCACCGCGCTGACCCGGGTCAGAGAGCTGATCGTCTCGGAGTCGCGCGGGCAGAGGACCTCGAGCATGGCGGCGCTGGGAGTGATCCCCGTTGACGGAGGCGGCGCCGCCCTGCAGCCGCCGGAGCCGGTGGCGCCATGGGACGACGCCGAGGACGGCGCCGGGTGGGAAGAGCCCTACGAGCGGCGCCGGCGATGGTGGCCATGGCTGGTCGCCCTCCTGGTCCTGCTGCTCATCGGCGGTGGCGTGGCGGTGTACCTGTTGACGCGGCCCGCGAAGCAAGTCGTGCCAGTAGTGACCGGGCAGCCCCTCAACACCGCCCGGACGGAGCTCCAGAACGACGGCTTCTCAGTGGCCGTGATCAGCGCGCCCTCAAGCCAGACCTCGGGCATCGTGATCGGTCAGGATCCGTCGGCAAGCGTGAAGGCGACCAAGGGCTCGACGGTGACGCTGACGGTGTCGTCGGGCCCGGGCAATGCGAGCGTACCCGCTGTCCGAGGATTGCCGCTGGCCGCGGCCAAGCGGATGATTCGAAGAGCTCATCTGCGGGTCGGCAGGGTCGTGTCTCAGAGCTCGCCGACCGTTGCGGCCGGGGATGTCATCAGCACGGACCCGGGGGCCGGCCAGAACCCGCTGGTGGGCACACGGGTGACCGTGACGGTCTCCACCGGAAAGCCCACCGCCGCCGTGCCGAGCGTCGTGGGCGAGACCGAGAGCACCGCGACGCAGGCGTTGAAGAACGCCGGCTTCACGTTCAGTACGAGTACGCAGACGTCGAGCACCGCCACGGCGGGCGATGTGGTCAGCCAGTCCCCGGGCGGAAACACGGTCGCGGTCGTGGGCAGCAATGTTTCGCTCGTGATCGCCAAGGCGCCGACTACCGCGAAGGTGCCCGACGTCAAGGGAGACACCGCTTCCGGCGCTCGCAGCCAGCTGACCGCTGCCGGGTTCACCGTCGTCAAGCAGACGAAGACCGTGACGAAGGCCAAGAACGATGGGATCGTCGTCTCTCAGAGCCCGGGCGCGGGGGCCAGCGTGAAGAAGGGGAGCACGGTCACGATCGTCGTCGGGCACTTCGTGGCCCCTCCGCCACCGACGACCTCCACCACCACCCCGAGCACCACGACGACCCCTTCGACCACGACGCCAACGACCACAACATGACCATGCCGGCGGGAAGTGGCCCGTCCCTGCGTGTGGCGATTCTCGGGGGAGGCCGCTCCTCCGAGCACGACGTGTCGGTGGCGTCGGCCGCCTCGGTTCGGGCCGGGCTGGTGCAGGCCGGCCACGTCCCGATCGCGATCGAGGTCGGGCGCGACGGAGTGTGGCGTCGTGACGGGCGCGAGCTCAAGATCGTGCCGGGCCGAGGCCTCGAGGGCGCCGACGTGGTCTTCCCCGCGCTCCACGGCCCATTCGGCGAGGACGGCACCGTGCAGGGGCTGCTCGAGTGCCTTGACATCCCCTACGTCGGCGCTGGCGTGCTCGCGTCAGCGGTGTGCATGGACAAGGTTCTGTTCAAGCAGCTGATGGCGCGCGCCGGGATTCCCCAGGTCAACCACGAAGCGGTGCAGGAGGAGCACTTCCGGGACAACCCCGCCGCCGAGCTCGATCGGCTGCGCGGCCTAGGCCTGCCGGTGTTCGTCAAGCCGGCGCGGCTCGGGTCGTCGGTGGGGATCGAACGTGTGGCCGACGCCGGCGAGCTGCCGGCTGCGCTGGCGACGGCGTTCGAGCACGACGAGCTGGCGATCGTCGAGGCGGCCTGTGGCGGCATCGAGGTCGAGTGCTCGGTGCTCGGTAACGGCGATCCGATCGCCTCGCAGCCGGGCGAGATCCTGCTCGGCGCCGGCGAGTCGGGCTGGTACGACTACGAAGCGAAGTACACGCCCGGCGGGATGGAGCTGGTCGTCCCGGCGCGGATCCCGGACCACGTCCGTGAGCGGGTCCGCTCGCTGGCCGTCACCGCATTCCTGACCTCCGGGTGCCGCGGCCTGGCGCGTGTCGACTTCTTCGTCGACGGTGAGGACGTGCTCGTCAACGAGCTGAACACGATGCCGGGGTTCACGGAGACGAGCGTCTATGCGGCGCTGTTCGGCGCGAGCGGAATCCCGTATCCGGAGCTGCTAGATCGGTTGGTGGCGCTGGGGATCGAGCGGCACGAGGCGGAGGGGCGCCACCGGTTCTAGAGGCGGAGGGAGCGGTGGCGCGAGTGCTTTCGCTGAGGAGGGGTGGGTCGGGTGCGATCGCGGGACCCGGGGGCGAACCTTGGCGTTCTTGTCCCGAGATCGTCTCAGGGCTGATCCGCATCTCCAGATCATCCGGGTAATCGACCCTCAGTTGCGCGGAGATCTGCGCCGGCGACCACTGCCTCAAAAGCCCAGTCTCAACCTCCGCCAACAACCGAGGACTCGCCGACAGCTTCGTCGCCTTCGGCCGGCACCCCAACCGCCGCGCCCGCCGCTCAGCCGCGAACGGCGCATAGTGACCACGCCGCTTCCCACACCGCCCCAGCTCCCGCCCGATCGTCGATCGATGCCGACCCAACCCCCGCGCGATCACAGCGTTCGACTCGCCAGCCGCGACCCTCATCCCGATCTCGATCCGCTCCTCGATCGAGAGCCGAAACCCCGAATCCCTCCGACGCCGCTGACGGCGCAACACCGCATCCGCCTGCGCCCGCAACACCGTATTAGCCGAGCACCCCAACTCGACCGCGATCACCCGCGGCAGCACCCCAACCGCCAACCGCTCCTCAACCAACCGCCGATTCTCCGGCGTCAACCACCGATACCGCCTGCCCTTCGCCATCCCACCCTCCGATCACCAAACCACGAAAACACCATCGTGTTGCGATGACCGGATGAATCCACCCCCGAGGGGCGGGACGGAGACGCCAAAGTTGGGGGCTGTATCCCCAACTGACACGCGATCGCGCCCAGTCCCTCCCCCTCGATGCCAAACACCGAGCCGACTGCCATCCCAGGCCGCGGGCGCGAAGCGACCGCAGGCTCTGAGTCGATCGCCACCAAGCCGCCCCTCAACAGACAGGACGCGCGAAAGCCACGCCACAGGCGCGCGAAGCGCGCCTCTAACCGCCTCTACTTGTACAGCGTGATCTCGTCGATCGCCAGGCTGCTGTGGCCGCCCAGGGTGGTGATCCACAGCAGGAAGTAGCGGTACGGGGTCGTGCCGCTCGTCAACTTGATGTCGCGCTTGGCGGCGATGTTTGTTGGCGCCGAGATCTGGGCCCAGCCGGAGTCGGGCCATCGCAGTGGCGGCTTCGTGTCGCGGGCGTAGACCGTCGCCGTGAACCCCGGCGTCGCCGTCGACACGCGGAGGATGCGGGCCGTGGTGCCCGGGTTGGCGTCGACATACAGGCCGACACCGGCCTTGTCGAGCTTGTCGTCGTAGTAGGTCTGCGTGTTCCAGTAGGTGCCGGGCTGGTTGTCGATCGCGAGACTGGCATCGGGGTGCTCGTCGGTGGGGTTGCCGAGGGGGTTGAAGCCGTAGGCGCAGCTCTGACACAGGTGCACCGGGATCGGCGCCCGTGGCGGCGCCGGCGTGTCGGGGCTGCCGGTGCCGTGGTGTGTGCGCGTCCCCAGCCACACCGCGCCACCGCCCAGCAGCGCGACGACGATCAGCACGGCCAGGATCGAGATCGCCGGGTGCCTCACCCGGAACGGCACCCGGCGCTGCTTGCGAGCGGGGAGGGTTCGCAGCACGCTCGTGACCTCGCCGGTGGCGCTGCCCGCGCGGGTCGTCTCGATCGCCAGCCCGTCCTCCAGGTCGGCGATCAGCTCGGCATCGTCGGCGTAGCGGTCCTCCTGGCGCTTGGCTGTGGCGGTGTCGACGATCACCGCGAGCGCCGACGAGATCTCGGGCCGCTTGGACTGGACGTCGGGAATCTCCTCACGGACGTGCTTCATCGCGACCGCCACCTGGTTCTCGCCGGTGAACGGGACCTCGCCGCTCAGCATCTCGTACAGGACGATCCCGAGCGAGTAGAGATCCGACTGGCCGGTCACGGGCTGCCCGAGTGCCTGCTCGGGCGAGACGTAGTCGGTCGTGCCGAGCACGCGCCCGTCGGCGGTCAGCCCCTCCTCGTCAAGCGTGCGGGCGATCCCGAAGTCCGTGACCTTCGCCGACCCCTCCTCGTCGATCAGGACGTTCTGCGGCTTGACGTCGCGATGGACGATGTGGCGGGCATGGGCGGCCCCCAAGGCCCGCGCGATCTCGATCGCGTATGCGACCGCCTCGGCTACGGGCAGCTGGCCCTGACGGCGGATCCGCTCCTTCAGCGTCTCACCCTCGACGTACTCGAACACGATGTAGGGGCGGCCCT
The DNA here is from genome assembly GCA_963773165.1 of uncultured Solirubrobacterales bacterium. GTDB lineage: Bacteria > Actinomycetota > Thermoleophilia > Solirubrobacterales > Solirubrobacteraceae > Palsa-465. Next base: position 90,547 of record CAVZAK010000030.1, on the reverse strand, counting down.
CGTCCTCGCTGGCGTCGATCACGCCGACGATGTGCGGGTGTGAGAGCTGCGCCACCGCGCGCGCCTCGCGCCGGAATCGCTCGAGCTGGTCGGAGTCGGTCGAGACCTCGCGGTTCATCAGCTTTATCGCCACGGGCCGCTGGAGCGTCAGGTCGAGGGCCCGGTATACCGTCGACATCCCGCCAGCGCCGATTCTGGCCTCGAGCCGATAACGGCCGCTGAGTGTCGTGCCGAGCATGGTGCTCATCGGGTTGTCTCTATTTTGCGCCACATGCCCGTCGTCGTGACGTACTTCACAGATCCTTACTGTCCCTAGTCATGGGCGCTCGAGCCCGCGCTCCGCAAGCTGGAGTGGAAGTTTGGCCAGACACTCAGCATCAACTATGTGATGTGCGGCATGGCGCGCCAGTTCGGCGAGCCGCAGCCCCTTGTGCTCGAGATCCTTGCAGCAGCGGCCAAAACGGGTATGCCTGTCGACGTCAGGCCGTGGCCCTACACGCCAGCAGGGGAACTGTGGGCACCGGCGTAGGGAGTGCCCGCGGGGCGAAGTGAGAGTCGCCCCGCGGGCTTTGCGAAGCGCGCCAACATCGGCGCTCGGATCCAACCGAGAGCAACCTAAACACGCGGGCCGACGCGACGCTGTCGCGCAAGCGTTTCGGTAGCGGTTTCGGGCCGTTTGCCGCGACAGAAGCGAGGCGACTAACCCACCCGCAGCCCTTCGGAGCCACCGGTCAACTTGAGCGCCGGGAGGGTGATCCGGCCTGGGTCGGCGGTCAGCCGCCCGATCACGGCCGCGCCCGGATGATGGCGGTCGAGCGAGGTGACCGCGGCGGCCGCATCCTCGGGGGGGACGATCGCGCAGAAGCCGCAGCCCATGTTGAACACCTCCCACATCTCCGCCACCGAGACGTCCCCCAGCGATGCGATCAGCTCGAACACGGGCGGGACGGGCAGCGGCGCGTCGAGCTCGTAGCCGACCCCGTCGCCGATCCGCAGCAGGTTCAGCAGTCCGCCGCCGGTGATGTGGGCGAGGCCGTTCACGGTGACGTCGCTGCGGAGGAGGTCGAGCACGGCGCGGACGTAGATCGTGGTCGGCTCGAGCAGCACGTCGGCGACTGTCGCACCGTCGAGCTCGGCGAGGCGAGTATCCGGCGCCAGGCCACCGTCCTCGAGCAACGCTCGCCGCGCAAGGGTCAGGCCGTTGGAGTGGACCCCCGACGACGGCAGGCCGATCACCGCATCGCCGGGCCGGCAGGCGCTGCCGTCGATGATCGCGTCGAGCGCGACCGTGCCGAACGCGGAGCCGACGAGGTCAAAGCCGGTCGGCGACGGATGGCCGCGGATCAGCTCCGGGACCTGGCAGACCTCGCCGCCGGGGATCTCGATGCCAGCCGCCTCGGCGCCCAGGCGCAGGCCGACGGCGATCTCCCGCAGCATCGCCGGGTCGGCGCGCTCGACGGCGATGTAGTCGAGCATCGCGAGCGGCTCCGCCCCGACGCAGATCAGGTCGTTGACGTTCATCGCGATGCAGTCGATCCCGATCGTGTCGAAGCGGCCGGCCTGCTCGGCGACGATCACCTTCGAGCCGACGCTGTCAGTGGCGAGCGCGATTCCCAGGTTCGGGGCGACGCGCACCACGCTTGCGTAGTGACCGGGGAGGGGCACCGTGAGCGGGGAACGGCCGGGTTCGATGCCGCGCAGCACCTCGACCAGCCCGGCGACGCCGGCGTCTGCCTGGTTCGTGTCGACGCCGGCGGCTGTGTACGCGTCGGTCACCGTCCCATTGTGGTCGATCTGGCAGACCTCGGGTTGGTTGACAGGTCGGCCCGCAGCTTCGCGAGCGCGATCAGGGCCAGCGCGCTCCGATAGATGGCATAGGGCAGGAGCGAGCGGTCCCGTTCGACCTGGCGGATCAGCCATGTCGACCCCAGAGTCGAGGCGAACGCCGCGGCGGCGCCGGCGGCCAGCGGGACGGCCGTGCCGGGAGGTAGTCCCCGGCGGCGGAGACGGATTCCCTTGAGCAGCGTGGCGCCGGCGATGACCGGGAGCGCGACGTGGCGCGAGAGGCGGTTGGCGTCCTCGCGCGCGAAACCGCGAAGCCGCGCGGCCGCGAGCGTCGCCCCGTTGCGCGACACGCCCGGAATCAGCGCGGACGCCTGCGCCACCCCGAGCCACAGCGCGTCGGCGGCGCCGGCCTGGTCGTGATGGCGTTCCTGCGGGGCGCGGTCCGCCCAGGCCATCACCACCGATCCGGCGAGCAGGCCCCCGGCGATCGTCCCCGGCGTGCCGAGGTGGCGCTCGATCTGTCGCTCGAGTCCGTAGCCCACGATCGCCGGCGGGATGAACGACAACGCGATCAACGCGAGCCGCCGTGCTGTTCAGATCGCGGACGGCGCCCGAGACCTCGTCGCGGAGCGTGATCAACAGTGCCGCGGCGGTCCCGGCATGAACGACTATCTCGAACGATTTGCGCAGCTCGTCGTCGAGCTCGACATAGCGCATCGAGAGCAGCCACGGCACCAGCGCCACATGGCCCGAGGAAGAGATCGGCAGGAGCTCGGCAGGCCCGTGCAGCGCGCCGAGGGCGAGCGCCTCCCAGATCGGCAGGCGCACGTCGGGCGTCCGGTCAGGACACGACATCCGTCGCCGGGCCTCCGCCTCCTCCTCGGGTGCGCCGCACGATCAGATAGGCGATCACGCCGACGACGATTGCCGCGCCGACGTAGTCGACGTACTCGAGGCTGTGCCGCCAGCTCTGCCAGCTGCTCCCCACCTCGCGCCCGACGAAGGCGAGGCCGACAATCCACGGGATCGACCCGAGCGCAGCCAGGATGAAGAAACGCCAGAACGGCATCTCCCCGACGCCGGCCGCGTAGGGAACGGCTGCCCGCACCACCGGAACCATCCGCGAGAAGAACACGACCGGAGAGCCCCACCGCTCGAACCAGCGGTTGGCGAGGTCTAACCGTCGGCGGCTGACGTGGAACTTGCTGCCCTGGCGCTCGAGCAGCTCGGTTCGGCCGAAGTAGCCGATTGCATATGCGATTGACGCCCCGAGCATGTCGCCAATGAGTCCGAAGACAATGATGCCGAGCAGCGTGAGGTGGCCTTGGTACACGTTGAAACCGGCGAACAGCATCGTCGGCTCGGTGCCCGGCAGACCGACCACACCGGTGGTCGTGGTGAGCAGGAGAACGCCGCCGAGACCGAGATCGCGGATCACGTGCGTCGCCAGGGTGACTAGCGAATCGGTGACTGAGGCAAGGGCCAGAAGCAAGGCGGCCAAGGGTAGCGGCCGGGAACAGGTCTACACCGGAAGCACGGGTAGGGTTTGGCGCTGGACATGACGATTTCACTGTTTGACACGGCGACGCCACTTGCCCCGCTGCGTGAGAACATCCTCATCCGGATCGGTGAGGTGGTCGGGCGCGGCGCGTTCATCCTCGGGCCGGAAGTCGACGCGTTCGAGCGCGAGTTCGCGGAGTACCTCGGCGTCGAGCACGTGATCGGGGTCGCCAACGGCACTGATGCGATCACGATCGCGCTCCGAGCGCTCGGCGTGCAGCCCGGCGACGAGGTGGTCGTTCCGTCATTCACGTTCTACGCGACGGCGGAGGCGGTGGTCACCGCCGGCGCGACGCCGGTGTTCTGCGATGTCGACCACGACACCCGGAACGTCACGCCCGACACGGTCCGGCCGGCCCTCTCGAGCGCCACCAAGGCGATCGTCGCCGTCGATCTGTTCGGCTGTCCGGCGCCGGTGGCGGAGCTGCGAGCGCTCGGTCTGCCGATCCTCGAAGACGCGGCGCAGGCCGCGGGAGCGAGCCTTGACGGCGTCAAAGCCGGTGCGCTCGGCGACGTCGCCACGTTCTCGTTCTACCCGTCCAAGAACCTCGGCTGCTTCGGTGATGGCGGGGCCATCGCCACCGACGACGGGCACATCGCCGAGCTCGCGAGGGCGCTTCGGTTCCACGGCTCGCGCGACAAGAAGACGTTCGAGTACGTGGGCTACAACTCTCGCCTCGACGAACTCCAGGCGGCGGTTCTACGGGTGCTGTTGCGAGAGCTCGACGGCTGGTCACGGGGGCGCCGGGCGGCGGAGGCCGCCTACGTCGAGGCAGGCCTCGGCGAGTACGTGTCGCTCCCGCTGGCGCCCGATGGCGCGGAGCCGGCGTGGCACCTGTACGTGGTCACGCATCCGCGCGCCGATGCGCTGCTGGCGGAGTTGGGCGCGCGGGACATCCAGGCGCGCGCCTACTACCGCACGCCGCTTCACCGTCAGCCGGCAATGGCGCCTGTATGCCCACGATGGTCTCTCGCTTCCGGTCACCGACGAGCTGGCGAGGACCAATCTCGCCGTCCCGATGAGCCCGGTGCTGGGCGTCGAGTCCGCCGAGCTCGTTGTGGCGGCGCTCGCGGCCGGGGCGTAGCGGCGGTCAGGTGCGGATCTGGATCGATCTCACGAACTCGCCGCACGTCCTCGTGATGAGGCCGGTGATCGCGACGCTCCGCCAGCAGGGGCACGAGGTGGAGGTGACGGCGCGGGACTTCGCGCAGACGCTCCAGCTGTGTGAGCGGTTCGGGATCGAGCACACGGCGATTGGCCACCACCGCGGGGAACACCTCGCGGCCAAGGCGCGGGGCCTCTTCGAGCGCTCGCTGGCGCTCCGGCGGTGGGCCCGGGGCCGGCGATTCGACCTCGCGCTCGGGCACGGATCCAACGACATAACCGTTGCTGCCGCGCATGCTTCGTATCCCGAGCGCGACGATGTTCGACTACGAGTGGGCGACGGTTCAGCACAACATCAACTGCCGCCTCGCCCGGGCCGTCGTGGTGCCCGACGTGATCCCGCCCGAACGGCTCTACCGCTATGGCGCCCGCGGGAAGCTCCGCGCCTACCCCGGCCTCAAGGAGGAGTACTACCTGAGCGACTTCGAGCCCGATCCCGCCGTGCTCGGCGAGCTGGACCTCGACCTAGGCCTACCCGTGGCGGTCCTCCGCACCCCACCGGAGGTGTCGCTGTACCACCGGTTCGAGAACGATCTGTTCGCGCAGGTGCTCGAACGGCTTCGCAGCCCGCAGACGGTCGTGCTTCCACGTACGCCGGGGCAGCGCTCGCAGCTCACGCGAGCCGGCTTTCTCGTGCCCGAGCGGGCGATCGACGCGCAGTCCCTGGTCGCGTTCGCCGATCTCGTCGTCTCCGCCGGAGGGACGATGAATCGAGAGGCGGTGGCGCTCGGGACCCCGGTGTTCACGGTGTTCGAGGGCCGTCTGGGCGCCGTCGACGAGCGGCTGATCGCCGAGGGCAGGCTTCGGCGGCTGACGAGCGCGGACGAGGTGAGGCTTGAAAAGCGCCCGGACGCCGAGGCGGTGGACAGGGTGAGGCGCGACCCGGCGATCCTCGCCGCTCTGCTGCTGACGGCGGTTTCGGGACCGACATAAAGGCGCTTACGACGGCCCTACACGAAATGCCTTAATGTTCCCCTTAGGCTCCGAGCCGGCCGGGATGGGCCTCTAGGTACGAAGCGCATGACGGGGAGGAACGTATGGCTGGTCACCTCGGCCCGGGTCGGCTGGTGGGGAAGTGAAGTCAATAGTTGGCGTTCGCCTCGCCTTCGCGGGCGGCGTGACGGTCGTCGCCCTACTGGCCGTATGCGGAGCGTCCGGAACTTCGTACGCGGTGCCGGCGCCGGTCTACGCGTTCCCGATCCCGGGCAGCCATACGGCCCTCCCGGTGTCCCAGATCACGTTGCGTGGAGTGCCCGTCAGCCAGTTCGGGGCGATCTCGGTGGCCGGGTCTCGAAGCGGCGCCCACGCCGGGACGGTCGAGGCCGACTCCGACGGGCACGGCGGCAGCTTCCTCCCGGCGAAGCCGTTCGCGGCCGGGGAGACGGTGACGGTGAGGACGAAGCTGGACATCATCGGCGGCTCGGGTGGGAGCTACCAGTTCGTCGTGGCGAACCCGGCCGGGCGGATCCCGCCCGGACGCCGTCCGCCGACTCCGCGCGTGCGAGGTGACGTCCAGCGATTCCACTCCGAACCCCATCTGGTTCCGGTGACGGTCAGGACCGTGACGCGCTCCAGGCCGGCGCGGGGCTACATCTTCCTCGGCCCGCTGGCGGGACCCCTGCAGAGCGGGCCGATGATCCTCGATTCGAACGGGCGCCTGATCTGGTTTCACCCGCTTGCGAAAGGGGAGGGGGCGACGGACGTACGGGTCCAGACGTACCACGGCCGCGCCGTCCTAACGTGGTGGCAGGGCAACGTCAACGCCGCTGGCGTCGGTCAGGGGGAGGACGTGATCAACGACACCACGTACACCCCGATCGCGACCGTGCACGCGGCGAACGGTCTCCAGGCCGACCTGCACGAGTTCCAGCTCACATCCGAGAACACGGCGTTGATCACCGCGTACACACCGCTCTACTGGACCGTCGGCAAGAAGCGGCGGATCGTCCTCGACTCGGTCGTCCAGGAGATCGACGTCCGGACCGGGCTGGTCCTGTTCCAGTGGGACGCGCTCGACCACGTGCCGCTCAGCTCGAGTTACGAGGGAGTCCCACGCAGCCGTTATCACCCCTACGACTACTTCCACGTCAACTCGATCCAGCAGGACACGGACGGCAACCTGATCGTCTCCTCGAGGAATACGTTCGCCGCGTACAAGATCAACCACAACACCGGCCAGGTGATGTGGATCCTCGGCGGTAAGCGGTCGAGCTTCAAGATGGGCCGCGGGGCCCGGTTCGCGTTCCAGCACGACGTCCGTGTCCACGGCAACGCGGACAACACGGTCACGTTATTCGACGACGGCGGCGGGCCGCCGCGCGTGCAACGGTGGGCCCGCGGCCTGACGCTGGCGCTCAACTTCCGCCGCATGAGGGCGACGAAGATCGGTCAGGACGAGCACTCACCGCGGCTCTCCCCGAACTTCGAGGGCAACGATCAGGTCCTCGCCGGCGGCGATCACTTTGTCGGCTGGGGGCAGTTCCCGTACTTCACCGAGTTCAACTCGCGGGGCAGGACCGTGTTCGACGGCCACTTCGTCGACGCGAACGCCAACTACCGGGCATACAAGTTTTCGTGGACCGGGAGACCGCAGTACCCACCGTCGGTCGCGGCCAGCGAACGCCGTCATATAACGGTCGTGTGGGCGAGTTGGAACGGGGCCACCGCAACCAGGCGCTGGCGGGTGTTCGGTGGTCGGCGCCCGAACTCTCTGGAGCCGCTGAGGACCGTGGGGATCCGCGGCTTCGAGACCAGGATTCAGATCAGGAGGGAGCGTTACGTCAAGGTGCAAGCGCTCGACGGGAAAGGTAGGCCGCTCAAGAGTTCACGACTGATACGCGCGCGGTAGCACGGGGGCGATCCGATCGTCGCCACCGCGGGTTAGGAAAAGCGATTCGACCAAAGGAGTCACGTGAGACAACTAAGTCCATCTCTCAGACGGCTAACTGCGGCTATGGCCGTGGCCCTGTCCGCGACCGCCGTGGTCGCGGCGGTGGCGCAGGCAGCCGCCCCGATCGGCTCGTATGTGAGGACGGGCGCGTGGCGTTACGTCTCGCAGCCGCAGCTCGCGCCGCCGAAGATCAAGGTGCTGAAGTCGGCGAACAGCAGTCAGCTCGCGCCGGGCTACTTCCTGATCTCCAACTTCAAGAACCTCGGCATCACGAACTCCGACGGCTCCCCCGTTCCGATGGTTGGTCAGGGCGGACCGGTGATGTACGACCACAGGATGCAGCCAGTCTGGATCCACGGCGTGCCGGACAACGTGTACTCGCTCAACTTCAGGACGCAGACGTACAACGGCAAGCCGGCGCTGAGCTGGTGGGAGGGCAATCTCACGCCGACGGGAGCGACGCTCAGCGGGACCGACTACGTGGTCAATCAGAACTACAAGATCGTGGCGAAGCTGACGGGCCAGGACGGCTGGGTCTTCAGCCCGCACGAGTTTGCGATCACCGGCGGTCACTTCGCGTGGGTCACGGCGTACAAGAACATCCCGATGGACCTGGTGCCGTACGGCGGAGTGCTGAACGGCACGCTCACCGACACGGCGGTCCAGGAGTACGACCTCAACACCGGCCACCTCGTCTATAGCTGGGACGCGGTTGCTCACATCCCGCTGTCAGAGTCCGAGACCAAGCCGCCACCGCCGGCAAACCCGGCAGCTGCGAGCATCGGCTGGGACGCGTTCCACCTGAACGCCATCCAGCCCCTGTCGCAGGGCCGGTTCCTCGCCTCGATGCGGAGCATGTGGGCCGCCTATCTGGTCGACGAGAACACGGGGAACATCATCTGGACGCTCGGCGGCAAGGCAAGCACGTTCTTCGTGCCGGCAAATGCGTCGTTCCAGTGGCAGCACGATGTGCAGCTACAACCCAACGGCACCATCAGCATGTTCGACAACGGCTGCTGCGGGTTCGGCGCCACCGGTTTCCTGCCGCCGAACGGGCCGACACGTGGGCTCGTCCTCCAGCTGGACACGGCGGCCCGAGCCGTGACGCTGGTCTCGCAGTACTCCCTACCTGGCGTCACGGTCGGCAGTCAGGGCGACAATCAGCTGCTGCCGAACGGCAACGTGCTGCTCGGATTCGGACAGCAGCCGTACTTCGCCGAGTTCACGAAGGCAGGCAAGCTGCTGTTCGAGGCCCAGCTGCCGAGTCCCGATGAGAGCTATCGCGCGTTCGTCGAGCGGTGGACGGGCAAGCCGCTGTACGGGCCGAGCGCGGCGGCGCACAAGAACGGCAAGAGGGCGACCGTGTACGCAAGCTGGAACGGCGCCACCAGCGTGGCCCGGTGGCGCGTGCTCGCCGGGCGCGACGCCCGCCATCTGGCGATCGTCGCGACGAGGGCGAGGAGCGGCTTCGAGACCGCGATCGGGCTGAAGAGCAGCTACCGGGCCTACAAGGTCGTGGCGCTCGACAGCAAGGGACACGTGCTGAAGCGCTCCGGCGTGTTCCATTCGAGCAAGCCAAAGGCCCATCAACCGCCTGCCGGCGGGTTTTACTAGCGCTCAGTCCGGCTCTGAGCGGGGCCCCGCCGAGGGGTCCCGCTCAACCGGTAGGCCGGCGGCGCGCCAGGCCTGAAAGCCGCCAATCAGATCGGTGGCATCGCTGCGGCCGAGCTGTTTGAGGGTGGCGGCGGCGAGGCTCGACTGGTAGCCCTCGTTGCACATCACGATCACCTGCCTGCCGGGGTCAGACGCGTCCGCATCGCGCCACGGCGAGCTCGGGTCGCAACGCCACTCGAGCACGTTGCGGGGGATGAACAGCGCGCCCGGCACGAGACCGTCCTGGGCTCGCTGGCTCTCGGCGCGGATGTCGACGATCAAGGCGCCGTCGCCGACGGCTGCTTGAGCCTCGACAGGCGAAACGCGCTCGAGCTGGGCCCGAGCCTGGTCCAATAGATTGTCGATCGCGGTCATTTTCGGCTGAGCGGCCCGGTTCGGCCGCTTAGAACACGCTAACGAACGAGTCAGCGTCAACGCCTACAATGATGCCCCGCATGCGCCGGCGGATCAGATCCGCGGCCTTTCCCGTCCACCGGCACTCTCTGCCCCTGCTGCTGGTGGATGGCGTGTTGGTCGCGCTCGCCTACTTCCTCGCCTTCCAGCTGAGGTTCGATGGCCACGTCCTGACGCGCTATGACGACCTGTTCGACGCGACGATCTGGTGGGTCGTCCCCGTCGTACTCGTCGTCCTCGCCGCGTTCGGGCTCTATCAGCGCCTGTGGACGTTCATCGGCCAGCGGGACTACGAGGCGGTCGTCAAGGGCGTGATCGTGGCGACGCTGCTGATCGTCGGCGCGATCGCGCTTCTGCACCCGGTGCAGACCTCGCAACAGTTCGTGTTCAGGCACCATCGGCACGCGATCCAGTCGAGTGCGGTGGTACTCCCCGCGAGCGTGATTGCCCTGTTCACGCTGATGACCGTCGCGTTCCTGGTCGGCGCCCGGTTCCTCGTGCACCTGATCGTCGAGGGGCGGGTTCGGAGCTTCCGCGTCAGCAAGGGCGCCCGCGACGTCCTGATCGTCGGCGGCGGGGACGGCGGCCGCCTGGTCGTTCGCGAGCTCGTGCGCAACCCACAGCTGCGCTTGCGCCCGGTCGGGTTCATCGACGATGACCCTCGCAAGCAGGGGATGAAGGACGAGTACGGACTGAAGGTGCTCGGGACGACCACGAGCGAGGACCTCGTGCGGGTCCTTGACGAGGCCGAGCCCGACGAGGTCGTGATCGCGATCCCGTCAGCGCCGGGGACGCTGCGCGCGCGCGTCGTCACCGCATGCCGCGAGCGCGGAATCCCGGTCCGCACGACACCGACCGTGTTCGAACTGCTCAAGGACGGCTCCGGCCAGCTTCGTGTCACCCGTCAGCTGCGCGAGGTCCGCGTCGAGGACATCCTCGGGCGCGAGCCGGTGCGGATCGAGCTCGAGCGGGTTGGCGCCTACCTCGCCGGCGAGGTGGTGCTGGTGACCGGCGCCGGCGGCTCGATCGGCGGCGAGCTCAGCCGTCAGATCGCGCGGGTCGGCCCCCTCCGCCTCGTGCTCGTCGACCACGCCGAGGACAACCTGTTCGAGATCATGCGCGAGCTCGAGGAGGACCGCCACGTGCGCACGGCGGTGCCGGTGCTGGCTGACTGTCGCGAGGAGGAGCGGATGCGGGAGGTGCTCTCCGAGCACAAGCCGACCGTGATCTTCCACGCCGCCGCCTACAAGCACGTGATGATGATGGAGCTCAACCCCGTCGAGGCGATCCGCAACAACGCGCTGGCCACTCGGGTGGTCGCGCGGATCGCCGGCCAGTCCGGCGTCGGCACGTTCGTGCTCGTCTCGACGGACAAGGCGGTCAACCCGGCGACGGTGATGGGAGCGTCGAAGGCGCTCGCCGAGTGGGCAGTCGAGGCCGCCGCCGCACGCTTTCCGACGACGACCTACTCGACGGTGCGATTCGGAAATGTGCTCGCGTCGTCAGGCTCAGTGGTCCCGATCTTCCGCCGCCAGATCGCCGCCGGTGGTCCGGTGACCGTCACCGACGAGCGGATGCACCGCTACTTCATGACGATTCCCGAGGCCGTGCAACTCATCATCCGCGCGGGATCGCTCGGTGGTGGCAGCGGCGATGTGTTCGTGCTCGACATGGGCGATCCGGTGCGGATCATCGACCTGGCCGAGACCATGATCAGCCTGTCGGGACTGGAGCCCGGACGGGATATCGCGATCGAGATCGTCGGCGCCCGCCCCGGCGAGAAGTTCCACGAGGATCTGTTCAACCCCTACGAGCGGATGCAGCCGACACCGGCGCAGAAGATCCTCCGCGCCGATCGCGACCCGCTCGATCCGGCCTGGGTGGAGCAGTGCTTCGAGAAAATCAACCTGCTCGTGCTGGAAGGAGACGCGGCCGTGCTCGCCGAACATGTGGCGAAGCTTGCGCGCGGCCGCGCCGTCACTCCGGCGGGGCAAGACGCCCACATTCCTACGTAGACTCGGGTCGCACAGTATGGGGACGCTTCCGTTCGCTCTATCTATCCACCACTTCATCAACTCGGTGGGTGCTGACGCTGGCTTCGCCGCCATCATCGGGCTGGCGCTGCTGATCCTGCTCTATTTCGCGCAGGCGAGAGAGACCAACGCGCTGCGCAACCATGCCGACGAGGCGGGCCTGCGGATCCAGCAACTCGAGGCGCGGCTGGCGCAGCTCTCGCGCGCCCAACCGGCGATGCAGGCGCCACCACCGGTCAACCTTGGCGCCGTCGCCCCGGGCCCGATCGCCGCACGGGCGATGGTCCCGGCTGCGCCCGCCGGCGTCGCTGCGCCGGCGCTCGCCGCCGCGACGCGGCTGATCCCGACGGCCACCCCGGCCGCCATCCCCGCCCCCGCTGCCGTCCCCGCCGCCAGCCAGCAAGCCGCAGCCGCGGTGGCGGTAGCCGCACCGGTGGCTGCCGTCGCCGGCGCGGGCGCCCCGCCGCCAGCGACCGTCGCGGGCGGGGCGAACGGCTCGGGCGCTACCGTCCCCCCGAGGACGGCGCCCGGGAACGCGGAAGTCGACGGTCAGCCGGGAATTCAGCGCCGAGGCGCTCCTCCGGGCTCGCCGCCGGGCCGCAGGCCCGCAGGTGGACCTCCTGGACGCGTTCCCCCACCGCGGTCGGGATCTCGCATGCCGCGCGGGCTCGGAATCGCGCTGGCCGCGCTCGGCGTCATCGGCATCGTGGTTGTGCTGCTGATCGTCACCGGCAGCTTGGGCAGCTCCAGCCCCAGCTCGAGCTCGAGCTCGATCCCGCGTCACCAACGCGCCGCGCGACCGTCGTGCGCGGGCGGCGACGATCAATCCGGCAACGGTCACCGTCTCGGTGCTGAACGGGACGGCGACCAACGGCCTCGCCCACCGGCTCCTTCAGCGGCTCGAAGGGGTCGGCTACAAGCAGGGGACGCAAGGCAACGCGCCGCTGCAGACCCACACGACGACGACGGTCGCCTATCTCCCGGGCTTCAAACGGGAAGCCGAAGCCGTGGCGACGACGCTGAAGCTGGGTCCGTCGGTGGTTCAGCCGGTCGACCAGAACACGCAGTCCGTTGCGTGCTCGGGCCAGAACCCCTGCACCACGAACGTCGTCGTTACCGTCGGCGCGAATCTGGCGAATACCCCTTGAGGCCTGAAGAGGCCTAGCCGACGATCCGCATGGCGGAACTACTCGACCTCCCCGATCGGAGTGAAAAGCCCCGCGACAACGGGCTGACCCACGTGCTTGACCGCGGCCTGTCCGTGGCCGACGTGGACGGCCTGGCCGAGGTCGCCGGGGACTACATCGATGTCGTCAAACTCGGCTGGGGCACACCGCTGCGTACGGGCAACCTCAAGCCGAAGCTCGAGCGCTATCGCCAGCACGACATCCCGGTTGTGTTCGGCGGGACGCTGACCGAGCTGGCGATCGCCCAGAACCGGCTCGAGCCGCTGATCGAGTGGCTTCGCGAGCTCGACCTGACCTACATCGAGGTCTCCGACGGGACGATCGAACTGCGCCACGACGACAAGCTCGAGCTGATCGAGCGGCTGTCGAAGGAGTTCACGGTCCTGTCCGAGGTGGGCTCAAAGGACGACACGCGGATCATGGCGCCATACCGCTGGGTCGAGCAGATCGAACGGGAGCTCGAGGCCGGCGCCTGGAAGGTGATCGCCGAGGCCCGCGAGAGCGGCACCGCCGGGATCTTCCGTCACGACGGCGAGGTGCGGATGGGGCTGATCGACGAGATCGTCCACGCCGTAGCGCCCGAGAAGATCCTGTTCGAGGCACCGCAGAAGGACCAGCAGGTGTGGTTCGTGCGCCGGTTCGGCGCCGATGTGAACCTCGGCAACATCGCGCCCGAGGACGTCCTCTCGCTCGAGACGATCAGGCTTGGATTGCGGTCGGACACCGCGTCAAGCGTGTATGAATGAGCGGTTCTCGCCGGAAGCGGTCGTGCTCGCACGTCACGGCGAGACGAACGACAACATCGAGCCGATCAGGGTCCAGGGGTTCCGCGACACCCCGCTGAACGACACCGGCCGCGGTCAGGCGGCGGAGTTGGCAGAACGGATGGCCGGCGCCGGGGTGGCGTCGTTGTGGTCGTCGGATCTCTCGCGAGCTAGGGAAACGGCAGAAATCGTGGGTGCCCGGATCGGCCTCGAGCCGCGGCTCGATCCCCGGCTGCGCGAGGCCAACCGGGGCGAATGGGAAGGGCGGCTGTTCATCGACATCGAGCGCGACGATCCCGAGGGCTATGCGGCGTGGAGACGTGCCGGGGACTCGTTCCGGTTTCCGGGCGGCGAATCGCTGCGCGATCAACTCGACCGCGTCAGCGCCGCCGTGGCCGACGTCCGTCGTGCTCGTGAGTTGCCGGCGCTCGTCGTCTGCCACGGTGGTTCGATCCGGGTGATGCTCTGCGCGGCCGACCCCCGGGGCCTCGATGCCTTTCATACCTTCACCGTGCCCAACGCGGCGGTCTTCGAGCTGTGAGCAGACTGCCGGTGTTCTCGTTCGTGGTGCTGGTCCTGGCGAGCGCCGCCGCGTTCTTCGTCGTCCAGCACCTGAAGGTGACCACTCCTCTGCTCGCCGGCTATCCCCGTCCGGTGCCGGAGGTGATCGATCCTTACGGCGCCGGTGCGTGCGGGGGCATCCCCCACAGCTCAATGAAGGTCTCGTTCTACCTGCAGCACCGCAGCGACACTGTCGACGTCTACATCGTCGACTCCTCCGGGACGATCGTGCGCACGCTCGCCACGGGCGTCCATATGCGTGGCGGAGCGCACCCCAAGCGCCGGTACTTCCGCTGGAACGGGCGCGAGGACAACGGGTCGATTGCGCCCGACGGCACGTACTACGTGCGCGTGGCGCTGCTGCACCAGGGCCGGACGATCGAGATCTCGAACCCGGCCGGACCCGAGCCGATCAAGGTCCTGACGGTCCCGCCGCACCCCGTCGTCACGAGCGTCTCGCCGTCGCTGATCCCGCTCGGCCACACGCCGGTGACGATCAAGTACAAGGGCACGGAGGGGCGCAGCGGATTCATCATGCTCTACCGGACCGACCTCCCCGGTGGCGGACTGCATCTGGTCAAGAAGTTCAAGACGAAGTGGGGCAGCACGGAGGCGACGTGGAACGGCCTCATCAAGGGCAAGCCCGCGCCGGCGGGGACCTACCTCGTCGGCCTCAGTGTGACCGACGCCGCGTGCGACACCGGGACCTTCCCGGAGCTGAAGCCCCCGCCACCGGGATCGACTCCGGACGCCGGCGTGACCGTCCGCTACCTGGCCGCCGAGCCGCCGCTGGCGCCGGTGGCCGCCGGGTCGAGGGCGACCGCGTATGTCGATGCCCGCAGCCGGCCGTACCGGTGGAGCCTGTGGCGGGTCGGCGCGCGCAAACCGAGCGGACACGGCCGCCAGCGGAGCTTTGCGCTGCGGGTGAAGCTGCCGCCGGCGCAGGGGGCCGGGCTGTATCACCTCGTGCTCCGCTCCGGCGCCCACACCACCGACGTGCCGCTGATCGCGAGCTACCCCAGCCCCAACAACCACCCGAGGGTGCTGGTCGTGCTGCCGGCGCTCACGTGGCAGGGCCAGAACCCCGTCGACGATCCACCGCGCGACGGTGTGCCGAACACGCTCGAGACGGGCGGTCCGATCCAGCTTGACCGCGTGCTCGCCGACGGACTCCCGCCGGGCTTCACCGACGAGGCGGCGTTCCTGGCCTACCTCGACAAGGCACACCTTCCCTACGACCTGACGACCGATCTCGCCTTGATCAACGGCACCGGCCCGACGCTCGCCGGCCACACGGGCGTGGTTCTCGCCGGGAGCGAGCGGTGGATCCCAGCGTCGTTCGCCGCACAGCTTCGCTCCTATGTGCAGGACGGCGGCCATCTCCTGTCCTTGGGGATCGACTCTCTGCGGAGGGGTGTGACGATCCACGGTGCGACAGCCCAGAATCCGACCGGGCCAACGAGCACCGACGCCCTGTCGGCGCGCCCCGGAACGCTCGTCACGGACAACACCGACCTGATCACCGTCATCGAGGACCAGCTCCATATCTTCTCCGCCACCTCGGGGGCGTTTCAGGGCTACAGCTCGTTCGAGCCGATCGAGGTCGCACCGCCGGCGAAGCTCCTGTCGGCGGCTGGGAACACCAACACCACGCCGTCGATCATCGGCTACCAGCTCGGCCGCGGCGACGTCATCGATATCGGCCTCGTCGGCTTCGGCTCGTCGCTCGCCGGCAACGTCGATGCCAAGGAGCTGATCCAGACCGTCTGGGGACTGTTACGGCACTGAGTCCGGGACTGCTACGGCCGTGAGCACCGGCCGTCACGATCCGTACCGTGTGGCGACGTGACTAGCTATCTGAAGCGGCTCGTCAACTCGCTGGCGGCCTACCAGGTGGCGGACGTCGTCTCGAAGTTCATGGCGGTGCTGCTGCTGCCGGTCTACACCCGGTACATCTCGCCCGCCGGATACGGCGTCGTCGAACTGCTCGGCAACGGCGTCATCTTCATCAGCATCCTGGTGCGCTTCGGGATCATCGAGTCGTTCCTGCGGTTCTACTTCACGGACGAGGATCGGGAGCGGCGCGATGCGCTGGTCCGGCGGTCGTTCCTGTTTCTGCTGGTGACGACGACGATCGCGTCGATCGTACTGGCGGCCTTGGCCGGGCCGCTGTCGCAGATCGTGCTCGGCCACCGAGACGTGTCGATCTTCCGGGTCGCAGTCCTGGGGCTGTGGACGTTCACCAACCTTGAGCTCGCGTATGCCGTGCTTCGCGTCGACGAGCGGCTGCGGACCTACGCGATCGCGTCGGTGACGAACGTGGTGTTCACGATCATCGCCTCGGTCGTGCTGGTGGTCGCGCTCGGCAAGGGCCCCGAGGGGTTGCTGCTAGGCAACTACGGGGTTTCGACGCTGGTGCTCCTGGCGCTGTGGTGGACGATGCGCGAGCGGCTGCTTCCGCGCCCGGGCAAGGGCGAGGGATTACCGGTGCTGATGCGTTTCGGTCTGCCGACGGTGCCGGCGGAGATCTCGGTCTACGCGCTCAGCATCATCGACCGCTACTACATCTACCACGACCGCAGCCCGCGGTTGGCCGGCCTGTACTCGATCGCGGTGAAGCTCGCCGGCGCCGTCGCGTTCATCGTCCGCGCGTTTCAGTACGCGTGGCCGCCGCTGGCGTACTCGGTTGACAGCGACGCCGAGGCCGCGCGGCTGTACGGACTCGTCACGACCTATTACGTGATCGTCAGCGGTTGGGTCGTGGCGGGACTTGCCCTGCTCGGACGGTGGATCCTACGGCTACTGACTGCACCGTCCTATTTCGAGGCATATCGTGCGCTCCCGTGGGTTGCACTCGGCTGGGCCATGTACGGGCTGTGGGTGGTGTTCCTGGTGATCGCCGGCCGCGCCAAGGTGACGACGCGCAACTTCCCGGCGTCGCTGGCGGGACTGGCCGCGAACGTGATCCTGCTGGTCGTGCTGGTGCCGACGTTCGGTATCGCCGGCGCCGGAATCGCCCTGTGCGGCGCATACGTGGTCATGCTCACCGTGATGCATCTGCTCACGCGTCGCGCCTTCGCGGTGCAGTTCGAGTGGCGGCGTCTGATCCAGGTGACAGTGGTGATGGGCGCACTGGCGACGGGTGGTGATCTGTTGCTCCCCACCCACGGCGCCGTCGGCTTCCTCACCCGCGCGGCCGTGTTCGCCGCGATCCCGCTGGTGCTGTACCTGACCGGTTTCGCACATCCGCAAGAGCTGCAGCAGGCGCGCGCGCTGCTCTCGCGGTTGCGGCGCGCCGGCGGGTCGCCGGCGGGGGACGCCGCGTGAGCCGTCCCTCGGTCTCGGTGGTGATGCCGTTCGCCGGCGACGTTGTCGCGGCGCGGGCCGCGGTGGCAGCTCTGCTCGAGCTCGACGTCGCTCCCGGCGACGAGCTGATCCTGGCCGACAACTCCGGCGTCGTCGGGGCCCACAGCGCGCTGAAGATCGTCCGGGCGAGCGCCGAGCGCTCACCTGCGCACGCGCGCAACGCCGGCGCCGGGCATGCGAGCGGCGATTGGATCCTGTTCCTCGACGCCGACTGCCGGGTGTCACCGGGGCTGCTCGACGCGTTCTTCTCCGAGCCGGTCGCCGACGACGTCGGCGCGCTGGCCGGCGAGGTGCTGCCTGCGGGCGACGGTGCCACCGTCGCCGAGCGCTACGGAGCGGCGCGCAGCTTCCTGAACCAGCAGGCTCATCTCGCCCATCCCTACCTACCGCGTGCGGTGGCGGCGAACCTGATGGTGCGCCGCGTCGCCTTCGAGCGGGTCGGCGGTTTTTACGAGGGCGTTCGGGCGGCTGAGGACACGGATTTCAGCTGGCGCCTGCAGCGGGCGGGCTGGCGGCTCGAGCTGCGGCCGCAGGCAAGCGTCGAGCACCGGTATCGGGCGACGCTGCGCGAGCTGCGGGTGCAGTGGCGCGGCTACGCCGCCGGCCGCGCGTGGCTGCGCCGGCGCTACCAGGGATTCGAGCCCGAGCCCGCGGTGCGCCGCGGCCTGGGGCGGGCGTGGGGCCGAGTGAGGCGGCCTCGGCGCGCTGCGGCGGTGGATCGTCGCCGGACGATGACCCGCCGCTCGGTCCAGGACGCCCAGTCGGGGAGGCTGGACCGCGCCCAGTACCTGGCCCTGGACGCGTTGCTCGCCGTCGACGAGCTCGCGGGATTGATGCTCTCAAACCGCCCCGAACGCGGCGTTTCGGCCTTGGGGGAGGTGGTGCTCGTCGCCGACCGTTTCCCGGTCCCGGGCGACCCGCTGGTCGACTTCGCCCGGACGCTCGACGCCGCCCGGGTCGAGGCGAGCGGGCGCCCGAGTCGACGTGGATCGAGGTCAGCCGCGAGGTTGAGATCGCCTACCGTGAGGACGATGGGCTGGCAGCCCGGATCATGGCCATGTTGCGGCTCGCGGTGCGCCACCCCGTGCGCTCCGCCCGCGACTTCCTCCATCGAGCTCCGGGCGAGCCGACGCTGACCGCGCTCGCGCCGGCCGTCGAGCGGTTGATCCGCCAGCCCCGCGCCCGCGTCCATCCGCTCGGGGGCGACGAGGTGCAGGCGACCGCCCGGCGCCTCGCCGCGCTGGCCGGGCGACCGCTCGCGGATCCGCGTCGCGACTGATGCGGGTCCACGTCGTCGACCCGTCGGGGTTCACGCGCCCCTACGACCATGCGCTCTGCGCCGCGCTGGCACGGGCCGGCCTCGAGGTCGAGCTGATCACGAGCCGCTCCGCGTACGGCGAGGTCCCGGTGGCCGATGGGTACGCGATCAGCGAACGGTTTTACCGCCATGCTCGGGGGCCGGCGGGCTCGGGCGTGCGGCGCGCGACGAAGCTCGTCCAGCACGTCCCGGACATGCTCCGCTACGGCAGGCTCGCCCGTGCGGCGCAGGTCGTCCACTTCCAGTGGCTGGACGTGCAGTGGCTGGATGCGTACCTGCTCCCCCGCCGGCCGACGGTGCTGACGGCCCACGATCTGCTGCCGCGCGAGCCGCGGGCGGGCCAGGTCCGAGCCCAGCGACGGCTGTACGACGCCGTGGATGCGGTGATCGTCCACTCGGAATATGGCCGGCGGGCGATGATCGAGTGGGGCGCGGCCGATCCGTCGAAGCTCCACGTCGTCCACCACGGGGCGTTCGACCACCTCACCCGCCAGCGGTCCGAGCTCCCGCTGCCCCGCGAGCTCGAGGGAGTGGCGGGGCCGGTCGCGCTGTTCTTCGGCCTGCTCCGTCCCTACAAGGGACTGGAGGCGCTCCTCGAAGCGTGGCGGGGCATCGGAGGCGCGGAGCTGTGGATCGTCGGCCGTCCGCTGATTGCGCTCGCGCCGCTGCAGGCGAGCGCTCCGCCGGGCGTGCGGTTCGTGCCAGGGTTCGTTCCCGACTGTGCGCTCCCCGCCTACTTCCGCCGCGCTGATGTGGTCGTGCTTCCGTACTCGCGGACGGAGCGGTTCGACCAGTCGGGCGTGTTGGCGACGGCGCTCGCGTTCGGCAAGCCGACGGTGCTGAGCGACATCGGAGGGTTCAGCGAGGTCGCGCAGACCGGCGCGGGCGTGCTCGTTCCCCCAGACGATGTGGGCGCATTGCGAGAGGCGCTGGCCGTTCTGTTGGGCGATCCGGCCGCGCGCTCGCGCATGGCTGCGGCCGCAACCGCCGCCGCGTCAGGCCCCTATTCGTGGGACGCGGCCGCGGCCAAGACCGCCGCGCTCTACCGGGAGCTGATCAATGCGCGACGTTGACCGTGACCTTGCCGTTGCCGTTCGCGAAGCCGGTGATCGTACTGCCGGCGAGGATGTCGGCGGACGCCTGGAACTTCGACGCGCTGCTGTTGGCGGTAGAGCTCACACGGACTGGCGTCAACCCGGTCACGGCGGTCAGGCCGGACATGGCGCCGGGTGACTGGCTGAACGTGATCGTGTTGCCGGGTGGGCAGCTCGTCGTCCAGGTGGCGAGGTCCGCGCCCGCGACGGCGACGGCGACTGTCGACGGTGGCGCCTGCGTCCGTACGAACAGGTCCGCTGGGACTGTGAGGGTCGCCGCAAACGCCCCGTACATGCGCGAGCCATCGGTGCTGAAGCCAACGAAGGTGGGCTTCGTGCACCCCTCGGCGGCGTAGGTCGGTGCCTGCGTAAGCGATTTGATGTTCTCGATCACTGCGGCGCGCCCCGAGGCGAACGTGAACTGGTTCGTGCCCAGCATCTGCTGGAGCACCAGCGGCGTGCTCGCGATCTGGACGCCCGTGCTGACCTGGGAGATGCGGTTCGAGCCGAGACCCGACTGCCAGTTGACGGTCGTTGGATTGAGCGCGATCCGCAGGTTGAGGGCGCCGCAGCTCTCCAGGCCCGCGGCGATGGCGAGGCTGCCGCCGATGTTGGAGGCCGAGTTCAGGGCCTGTGCCGCGCGCGCCAGCACGAGCGCCTCCTCCAGAGCTCCGAGCGTCCGCCGAACAGCACAGCCGCCCGTGATCGCCCGCCATTGGCGCCGCAGCGCGACGTTGAAAACTGCTCTGCGGTATTTGCGGGTGTAGCCCGGAAACCGGCGCCCATAGCCGAGGGTCTGGACCTCGTCGGACCAGGCAAGGCCGCGATCGGCCGCCTGGCTCCACGCCGCGTAACTCGAGCTGGGGGCTCGCAGCAACGGCTTCACGTAACCGGTGTAAAACGCGGCGAGCAGGCCCCTGACCGCCCGCCGGTTCGACTGTACCGAGCGATAGTTGCGCTCCTGGTGCAGCGGGATCGCGAGCTGCTGTAGCCACGCGGCGCCGGGGTCGCTCGGCGGATTGCGCGCGCGCCGCGAGATCTGGGCGCGGGTGGCGGTGGCGAGGCCAAGGCCGCCCAGCGTCGTGAGCGGAATCGCAGGTGCTGAGCGCGTGGTCAGCGGCACCAACCCGAACTCGCTCCCGCTGCCCTCGTAGCCGAACGCGACCTGACCCGAGCGCCCGGTGCGGCGGGTCGGGTGGACGTCGAGTTCGGCCGGTTTGAGCAGCTGGAGCCCGTCCGGAGCGAGCTGGACCCCGGCGATGAACCTCATCCCGGCGTGGGCGATGGACTGGATCGGCGTGATCGTCAGCTGCTCGCTGCCGGCGAGTGCGCCTTGCGGGATCCTCAGCTCGAACGTCGTCCCGTTCTGCGCTGTAGTGGAGAGCGTGCCGCCGGCCGCGCCGACGGTGGCCGTCGTGCTCCGCGAGGCATCGAGGGACGGGGTGACCGTGTTTCCCGCACCGACGATGATCTTGATCGGAGCGGCGCCAGCCGAGGCTGTCGTAGCCACGCCGACAAGCAGCACCCAGGTGCTCAGAACCAGAAGCCGGACTGTCGCTACACGCATCGCACTCCCCAGATCGCCCGGCCTCGGCCCCGGCGACGATAGCACTGGGGCCGCCAATCGCGCACAATCCGCCGCCGTGGCCGTCCTCGCCGTTCTGTTCTGGCTCTCAGTGGCCCTGCTGCTCTACACGCACGTCGGCTACTGGGTGCTGCTGGGCCTGGTCGCGCGGCTGCGAGAGCCCGTTCTCGTGACCGGCTCCGGCTCCGGGTCGCTGCCGTCGGTCACGGTGATCGTCGCCGCCTACGCAGAGCAGGAGGTGATCGCCGAGCGCGTCGCGAACCTGCGGGCCGTGGACTACCCGGCCGGGCTGATCGAGATCATCGTCGCCTGCGATGGGTCGCCGGACGAAACCCCGGCGCGAGCGCGCGCGGCCGGCGCGGATCTCGTGCTGGAGCTGCCACGCGGAGGGAAGATCCGGGCGCAGGACGCCGGCGTCGAGCGGGCAAGCGGCGATCTGGTCGCGTTCTCGGACGCCAACGTCTTATGGGAGACAGACGCGCTGAAGCGGCTGATAGAGCCGTTCACCGATCCCCGCGTCGGCTACGTGTGCGGCGACGTCCGGTTGGTCAACGAGCGTGGGTCGAACCAGGAGGGGCTCTATTGGCGCTACGAGATGGCGCTTCGGCTGCTCGAGTCTCGGGTGCGGTCCGTGACCGGCGGCAACGGCGCGATCTACGCGACACGACGCGAGACCTACCTCGTCGTCGACCCGATCATGGGCCACGACCTGTCGTTCCCGTTCAACATGGTCAAACGGGGCTGGCTGGCCCTGTACGAACCGTCGGCCCGGGCGAGCGAGAAGATGGTGCCGACGATCGAGGGCGAATTCGCCCGCAAACGCCGGATGATGAGCCACACGTGGCCGATCGTCGTGCGCGGCGGGATGCTCTCGCCCCGCGGCTATGACCCGCTCTACGGAGTGATGATCTTCTCCCACCGAATCCTCCGCTACCTGTCCCCGTTCCTCCATCTGGTCGTGCTGGGCACAAGCATCGCGCTGATCGGCGATGGGTGGGTGTACGCGGCGGCGGTGGCGGTTCAGGTCGCCGTGTTGCTTGGCGCGCTGCTCGAGCCGCTCGTGCCTGTGCGACCGTTCTTGATTGCGCGCTACTACGTGCTGACGACCGTTTCGCTGGCGGCCGGTCTGTGGGACTGGTTGGTCGGGAACACGAAGGCCGGCTGGGAGCCGGCGGAGGGGACGCGGTGAGCGCTCGCCTGCTCGACCTCGCTCTGTCGCTGCTCGGGTCCATTCTGAGCGCGCCGGTGGTGGCGGCTTTGTCCTTGCTGATTCGCCTGGAGTCGCCGGGGCCGGCGATCTACGCGCAGACCCGCGTCGGCAAAGACGGCCGCGAATTCACGATCTACAAGCTGCGCACGATGGTCCGCGGCGCCGAGTTCACAGGCGCGGGGCTGGCGATCCAGGAGGGAGATGACCGGATCACGCGCGTCGGCAAGATCTTGCGCCGCTACTCGCTGGACGAGCTGCCGAACCTGTGGAATGTGCTGGTCGGAGAGATGGCGATCGTCGGGCCGCGTCCGACCGTTCCGGTGCAGGTGCAGCAGTACACGCCGCGCCAGCGCGGACGCCTGTCGGTGAAGCCGGGGATCACGGGCTGGGCGCAGATCAACGGCCGCGCCTCGCTGCCTTGGTCGGAGCGGATCGAGCTCGACCTGTGGTATGTCGAGCACCGGTCGGTGGCGCTCGACGTGAGGATCCTGGCGAGAACGGCGGCGCTCGTTGTCAGCGGACACGGGCTGTACAAAGGGGAGGGGGGCGGATGGCAGCCGCCGGCGTAGGCGATGGGGCGGGCGGGGCCGTGCTCCTGACCGGGGTCGGAAAGCGCTACGACATCGTCTCGGCGTTCGCACAGCACACGACCGTGATCGCGGCCGATCCCAACCCCCTCGCGCCCGCCCAGTATGCGGCTCAGGTCCGCCACGCCGTGCCGCGGATCGACTCGGACGAGTACGTCCCGGCGCTCCAGTCGCTGTGCTCCGAGTACGGCGTCGGCGCGGTCGTGCCGTTGACGGATCTCGACATCGAGGTGCTGGCGATCGCGCGCGCCGGTGGCCTGCTGCCGGCGTTCGTTCCCGATCCGGAGATCGCCAGGGCGACGTACGACAAGTACGACGCGCACCTGCTGCTCTCGCGACTTGGGCTGCCCTCGCCGCCGACCGTCCTCCCCGGTTCCGAGCCCGACAGCTACCCGGTCATGGTGAAGCCGCGACAAGGATCCGGGGCCCGTTCGATCCATCGCGCCGACGACGCCGCGGCAGCTAGGTTCTTCGTCTCCTACGTCGCCGAACCGACGATGGTGCAGCGCTATATGGACGGACCCGAGTACTCGATCGACTGCCTGTCGGATCTGCAGGGGCGGTGCCTGAACGCGATCCCCCGGACGATGATCGAGTCGCGTGGCGGCGAGTCGATCAAGGGCACGGTGATCGACGACGGCGATCTGGTCGAGCTCGGGCGGACGGTCGTGGAGAAGCTCGGCGTCCGGGGGCCCTGCACCGTCCAGGTCTTCCGCGATCGCGAGATCGGCCTGGGGATCACGGATGTCAACACGCGGTTCGGGGGCGCGTTCCCGGCGCCGATGTATGCCGCATTGACGGGCCGAACGTACCCCGAGCTGATCGTGCGGATGGCTCGCGGCGAGGTCATCGAACCCCACGTCGGCCGGTTCCACGCCGGGGTCACTTTCACCCGCTACTTCTGGCAGCTGGAGCTTGATCAGCTGATGCGGCCCACCGGCCGCGACATCGTCGACCCGCCAGGCCCGCCGGCGCCCCGATAGCCGGGCGGTTCAGGCCGCCGATTCGGCGCGCTCGCGTTCACCGGCCCCGACGCCCCAGCACTCGTCGACGAAGTCGGCGATCTCGGCCGTGAGCCGTGCCGGGCGGACGCGCAGCTCGACGATCGAGCTTGCATCGATCAGCCGGC
This sequence comes from uncultured Solirubrobacterales bacterium, assembly GCA_963773165.1. Classification (GTDB taxonomy): domain Bacteria; phylum Actinomycetota; class Thermoleophilia; order Solirubrobacterales; family Solirubrobacteraceae; genus Palsa-465. Next base: position 66,246 of record CAVZAK010000030.1, on the reverse strand, counting down.
TGTTCGGGAGCTCGTGCGCGAGCATGTCGGCATCCGAGAACGGGTGCACCGGGTCGCGCGGATGGCCGATGACCAGCGCCGGAGCGTCGAACGTCCGGCGCTCGACCCGGTGCGGCGCGGTGCGGCCGAAGATGATCCCCTGGAGCACGGCGGCGCTCGGCCCCGGGTCCTGGGCGACGGCATCGAGCCACAGGTCGAGCAGGAGCGGGACGCCGCCCCGGGGGACGCTGCGAGCAGCGTAGGCGACCCGCTTGGCGATTGGCTCCCCGAACGTAAGCCACAGCAGCAGCGGCGTGAACGCCATCGCGCACGCGGGAATCGCATTGTCGAGCACCGGCATCTCGAGGATCATCCCCCGCAGCCGTTCCGGCGCCAGCGCTGCGAGTTCGAGCGTGGTGTTAGCACCCATCGAAGTACCGCCCACGACCGCTTGCTCCACCTTCAGCCGGTCGAGCAGCGCCAACGCCTGGTGGGCGAACTCGGTCATCGAGTAGCGCCACATGTCGCGCGGCCGATCGGATTCTCCGTGGCCCAGGGGGTCGAAGGTGATCACCCGATTTCCGCGTGCCGCCAACTCCTTCGCCAGCGGCTCCTGCATCTTCTGCGAGAACAGCAGGGCGGGCATCAGCACGGTCGTTCTCGGGCCCCTGCCGTACACGGTATAGGCGAGCCGCTGTCCGTCGTAGCGGAATGTCGCCATGGCGGCAGGATATCCCGCACGCGGCCGGGCCCGTCGGTTGGCTGACCAGCCAAGCGACCGGTGTATCGTGGCCGGTGCACGGAAACTCCGTGGGCACGGATATCAACCAGGAGGACGAATTTCATGGCGAAAGTCCCGCGATCGCTCGCCGGCCAGGTGGTCGCTATCACGGGCGGAGCCCGCGGCATCGGCCGCGCCACGGCGGCCGCACTGATCGCCCAGGGGGCACGGATCGCGATCGGCGATATCGACGCATCCCTGGCCGAGCGCACTGCTCAGGAGCTCGGCAACGGGACGATCGGGTTGGCGCTCGACGTGACCGACCGGGCCAGCTTCGCGACGTTCCTCGACGAGGTCGAGAGCCGGCTCGGGCCGCTCGACGTCCTGATCAACAACGCCGGAATCATGCCGGTCGGGCAGTTCGTCGATGAGACCGACGCGACCGCCAAGCGGATGATCGACATCAACCTGAGCGGCGTCATCTTCGGCTCGAAGCTCGCGCTCGAGCGGTTCCTGCCGCGGGGTCGCGGCCACATCGTGCAGATCGCCTCGGCGGCGGGCAAGGCCGGCTTCCCCGGCGGCGCCACCTACTGCGCGACCAAGCACGCGGTGGTCGGCCTGAGCGAGGCGATCCGCGCCGAGATCCACGGCACCGACGTCGAGATCAGCGTAGTGATGCCGGTAGGTGTCAACACCGAGCTCTACTCCGGACTGCCGGAGCCGCGCGGGTTCAAGACCGCCGAGCCCGAGGACGTCGCCAACGCGATCGTCGAAGCGCTGCAGACCGGTCGCTACGAGGTCTTCGTTCCGAAGTCCGTTGGCGCCGTCTTCCGCCTCAACGCCCTGATGCCGCGCAAAGCGACGGAGGCGATCGGCCGGTTCCTGAAGGGCGACCAGGTGCTCTCACATCCCGACCACGTCGCCCGGGCGGCGTACGAGGCGCGGATGCAGGAGTCCGTGGCGCTGGCTGAGCAGAAACCGCCGGCTCCCGCCGTGCCGACGAGCCCGAGCGTGGCGCGAGTCACCGAGGCGGCCAAGTCGATCGAGGACACGGAAGCGGCGTCCGCCGCCACGCCATCCTCGCCTCGCCAGACCGAAACCGTTTAGGCAGGGCTCGTGCCCTAAGACCCGAGCCAATCGGCGATTAGGGCCCCGATCTGCTGGCCCTGGTCCTCCTGGAGGAAGTGGCTTGCGTCGGCGATCTCGTGGTGGACCTCGGTGCCGAGGGCGCCGGCGAACCGCCGGCCAACCTCGGGCGGGAGGATCGGGTCTGAATCGGCCCATAGCACGAGCTTCGGCCGGCGATCGCCACCGAGCGCCTCGAGCACCCGCTGCCCCGCCTCGGCGCCGGGCATCTCCGGCGAGGTCGGCAGCATCAGCGGGAACGCCCTCGCGCCGGCCTTGGAGCCGGGGTTCGGGAACGGCCCGTCGTAAGCGGCGATCACCTCGTCGCCGGGGTCGTGCTTGCACGCTCCCCGCACCAGGAAGCCGATCGGCAGATCCTCGGTGCGCTCGACGAAGTCGCGGAACGCGATCCACGCCTCGGTCATCCGCTGGCGGCCAGTGAACAGGCCGGTGTCGAGGATCACGATCCGCGCGATCCGGTCGGGGTAATCGACCGCCAGACGCAGCCCAATCGGCCCGCCCCAGTCGTGGACGACGATCGTCGCGTCGCGCAGGTCGAGCTCCTCGAGCAGCGGCGCCACCGCGTCGACGTGGCGTTCGTAGGAGTACCAGTCGATGTCGACCGGCTTGTCCGAGCGCCCGAATCCAGGCAGGTCGGGGGCGATGCAGCGAAATCCTCCCTCCCTGACCGGCGGAATCACCTTGCGCCACAGGAAAGACCACGTCGGCTCGCCGTGGAAGAACACCACCGGCTGCCCCTCGCCCTCGTCGAGGTGGGCCAGGCGGAGGCCGTCGAGCTCGCGGTAGTGCGGGGCGAACGGGAAGTCCGGGAGGCCCTCGAGCAGCTCGTCGGGGGTGCGGATCGCGTCGGTCACGGATTCGAATCCTATGGGCCGTCGACGATCGCGTGGGACGCATCGGATGCGACCGTGATGTCGATCGTCTCCGGCGTCCGCTCCCAGGCGATCAGGTTGAGGGCCTGAAGCCGGTCGAGCATCGCCTGGAAAGCGAGCGCCTGAGCGCGGCTCGCGTAACGCCGAAAGATCTGGAACGCGTATCCCGTCGTGGCGCCGGTATACGGATTGGCCACCTGCTGGGCGTACTGCCGATCAAGGACGGCGCTGCCCAGTACCAGCGGGGCCGACCCCCCCGAAAGCGCGCGGACGCGCGCGGCGAGCTCGACCAGCATGTCGAGGGCGGCCGGGCGAAGGCCGTAGTAGAGCGCGGCCGGCACGTGCAGCGAGGGGGCGAGCGAGCCGATCGACCGGCTGTAGGCCAGCCCGAGCCGCCTCGGGTCCGCGGGCAGTCGTACCAGAGCCCGCGAGTGGTAGCCGTCGTACAGGGCGTTCGGGTCCGCGAACGAAGTCGTGCCGCCGGGCGGGTGGAGCACGTCCGCGTTGGTGTCTGCGTCGAGTTGAAGTGCAGCGAGCCGGGCCAGCGCCTGGCGGTCCGTGCGGTACAGGTGCATGATCTGCACCGCCCCCAGCACCCGCCAGTAGTACAGCGAAGAATCGTCGCCGAATCCCGACAGCAGGTCGTATGCGGCGGCGTGGTGGTCCGGTGCGGTGTCGAAGTAGAGCTGCGTGTAGGGCACGGGGTGGCCGCCGTCGTAATCGTCGAGCACCTGCTGGAGGTTGCCGATGCCCATGTGGTAGGAGACGACGGCGAGGTCGGCGCGGCCGAAGTGCTGCTCGGCGAGCTGCAGGTAGCGCACCGTGGCCGCCAGAGCCTGGCGGGGATCGAAGCGGTCGTCGATCTGGGCGCGCTTGCGCTCGAGGCGGACCGCGACGTTGGCGCGGCCCGCGGCGTATGCGGCCCCGATCTGGCCGGTGAGCTGGCGACTGCGAGCCAGGTTGATGTGCATCCCGAGGAGCGACTGGCCGGTCTGGGCGAGGATCTGGGTCAATCCCGATGCATCGGCCGGGTCGGTCCCAGCGATCACGTCGGGGCGGCCGGCGCTTTCCACGAACACGATGCCCTCGAGGATGTTCGGGTCGATGCCGGTGCCGGCCACGGCCTTGTCGATCAGCGGGCGAAACGCGGCGACCCGAGCCGCGGTCGCTATCGCGCCGCCGGGGCTCTTGGAGAAGAGCACGTTTGCGCTACCGGCCACGGCGCGCGACTCGAAGTCCGCCTGGCGTGAGGGGATGTACGCGAACGGGTCGCCAGGGCGCGCAGGACGGCCGATCCCAGGCAGAGGCAGCCCGGGGTGGCCGCTTTTTCCGCTGAGGAGCGTTGCCGCGACCGCGATCAGCAGGATCAAGCCGGCCAGCGCGACCGTCAGGCGGACCCGCCGCGCCCTCTGCCGTGGCCGCGCGAAAGCCATCACGACAACATGGGTATCAGGGTCGGCACCCGAGTTCGCGGAGGTATCGGACCAAAAGTGGCGAACCGGATAGCGTTATGGAGCCTTCCGCCTCCTGCAGGTGGCACGGTCGGCTATTCTCGTGCGCTTCGAGGTCGGCGATCGGTGAGTCGCGGCCCAAGTTGACTGCGTCCTCGTCTGCTACGAGCGCCGTAGATCTCACAACGAGCTGAAGGTACTGGAGCATTCGTATGCAAATCCTGGTTCTGGGCGGTGACGGGTATCTGGGGTGGCCCACCGCGCTGCACCTCTCCGCGCTGGGGCATGAAGTCGCGGTCAACGACAACTTCGCGCGTCGCGGCTATGACGAGGAGATGGGCGTCGAGAGCCTGATCCCGATCGCAACCCTCGGGGAGCGGATCTCAGCCTGGCAGGAGATCAGCGGCAAGACGATCAAGTCATACGTCGGCGACCTGTGCGACGCGACGTTCGTGCACCAGATGGTCCAGGACTTCCGCCCGAACACGATCGTGCACTTCGGCGAGCAGCGGGCTGCTCCTTACTCGATGATCTCCCAGGCGCACGCCGTCTACACCCAGACCAACAACGTCGTCGGCAACCTGAACGTGATGTACGCGATCGCGGACATCGATCGCGACATCCACCTCGTCAAGCTCGGCACGATGGGCGAGTACGGCCAGCCCAATATCGACATCGAGGAGGGCTGGATCGAGATCGAGCACAAGGGCCGCAAGGACCGGATGATCTACCCCAAAAAGCCGGGCTCGTTCTACCACCTGTCGAAGGTCCATGACAGCCACAACATCGAGTTCGGCTGCCGGATCTGGGGTCTGCGTGCGACCGATCTCAACCAGGGCGTCGTGTATGGCGCGGACACCGAGCAGACCAAGCTCGATCCTCGCCTGTGGACGCGCTTTGACTACGACGGTGTGTTCGGCACGGTGCTCAACCGGTTGGTGATCCAAGCGGTGCTCGGACAGCCGCTGACGGTCTACGGAAAGGGCTCGCAGACGCGCGGCCTGATCAACATCGTCGACACGGTCGAATGCATCCGGCTGGCGTCCGAGACCCCCGCCGAGCCGGGCGAGTTCCGCGTGTTCAACCAGATGACGGAGTCGATGTCGATCAACCAGATCGCCGAGACGATCCAGGAGCAGTTCCCCGGCGACTGCGCGATCGAGCACGTCGACAACCCGCGGGTCGAGATCTACGACCACTACTACAACGTCGTCCACACGGCGCTTGAAGGCCTTGGCCTGAAGCCGACGTTGCTGTCCACCACCCTGATCGACCACCTGTTCGACGTCGTCGAGCAGCACCGCGATCGGGTCGACCTGGCGGCGATCCAGGCGACGGTCAAGTGGGCCGCAACGTCAAGCGAGCTGCCCCGAACCGCCAGCGTGCTGGCACAGACGTGAGCGAGTCCGGGTCGGGGCAGCTCAGCGGGCGTCGCGTCCTGGTCACCGGCGGCTCGGGGTTCATAGGCCGCCGGGTGGTCTCCGAGCTCTCGAGAGACGGTGCCCGCGTCCGCGTCGTCGATCTGCAGCCCCACCCCGATCCCGGCGTGGACATTGTCCAGGGCGACATCTGCGATGAGGCGATCCTGGAGCGGGCGTTCGCCGGCGGCATCGACTCGGTCGTCCACCTCGCTGCCGTGACCTCGGTGCTCCGCTCGCTTGAGCAGCCCGAGAAGACGTTCCGCACGAACGTCGAGGGCACTCATCGGGTGCTCGAGGCCGCCCGTTCCGCCGGGACCGCATCGCTGGCCTTCGCGTCAACCAATGCGGTCACCGGCCCGATGGACGCGCCCGCGATCACCGAGGCCGCCCGGCTCCGTCCGCTTACGCCATACGGAGCGACGAAGGCGGCCGGGGAGATGCTGATGTCCGCCTATACCGCCTCCTACGGCGTGCGGTGCGCGTGCCTACGCCTGACTAACGTCTACGGTCTCGGCATGCAGGCCAAGGACAGCATCGTCGCCCGCCTGATGCGCGCGATCCTCACCGGCGGGACATTCGAGATCTACGGCGATGGTCGACAGGTGCGCGATTACGTGAACGTCAGCGATGTCGTCCAGGCCATGCGGCTCGCGCTTCTGAGCGACGAGTGGCACGGGCCCGTCGTGATCGGCACCGGCCATTCGCTGTCGGTGCTCGAGGTCGTCGAGGAGGTCCGGCGCCGAACCGGAGTTGACCTGTCCGTCCGCCACGGCCCCGCCAAGGCCGGTGAGATGCCCGCTGTGATCGTCGATTCCAGCCGCGCACAGGCAGCAGGCTGGACGCCGCGATGGACCTTCTCGGAAGGCATCGACGCGGTCTGGGGTGAATGGTCGCGCGCCGAGAACGAGGAGCCAATCGCCGTGCCGGGCGGTTCGCTATGAGCGTAGCCGCCGAGCAGCAAGAGCCGTCTGTCAGCCAGGCGGAGTTCGACAAGCTCGATCCGGTTGAGCGGGAGGCCGTTGACGCCTTCCTCGCCGTCCACCCACCCGGAACAGGCGCGCCGCTGGCGATCGTGATCCCGGCGTACAACGAGGAGCCGACGGTGGCGGAGGTCATCGCCGAGATCCCAGCCAAGGCCGCCGGCCTGGCGACCGAGGTCATCGTCGTCGTCGACGGCGCCAAGGACCAGACGGCGGCTCAAGCGGTGGGGGCTGGCGCGCTCGTGTGTGACGTTCCCGTCAACCGCGGTCAGGGAGCGGCCCTGCGCCTCGGCTACTGGCTGGCCCGGGCCCGTGGGGCGGAAGTGATCGCGACGATCGACGCCGACGGCCAGTACGAGCCCGAGGAGTTGGCGAAGGTCGTGCAGCCGATCCTTGACGGCAAGGCCGACTTCGTGTCCGGCTCGCGGCGGCTCGGCAGCGAGTTGACCACGGACCCGGTCAGGCACGCTGGCGTGATCGTGTTCGGCGCGATCTTCAGCATGATGGTCCGCCACCGCGTCACCGATCCGGCGTGCGGGCTACGCGCGGTGAGCCCCGAGCTGACCGCGACGGTGATCCTCGAGCAGCCCCAGTACCAGGCGTCGGAGCTGATGATCAGCGCGGCGCTCCACGGCTTCCGTCTGGCCGAGGTGCCGACCACGATGCGGGACCGCGCCACCCATGCCGGCCACACCAAGAAGGACGGTAACTTCCGGTACGGGCTCCGCTTCGCACGGGCTGCTGCCCACACCTGGTGGCGCGACCGGGGCGCGAGCCCGCGGGGCGTGCGCTCGCGCAGGGCCGGCTCCGGCGGCTGACGCCGGCCGCAGGCAATGACCGGCGCTACCGCGATCGCGAGCCGCCGGGCCTCGATCGCAGTCTCTCGGCCCCGCGGCTACACGATCCTGGCCGCGGTCTCTGTGCTCCTGGCGGCGGGGTCGCTTGCGGTCCAGGCGGCTCCCTCCTATGACCCCTGGGCATGGATCATCTGGGGGCGGGAGATCACGCATCTTGCGCTCGTGACGACCGGCGGACCGACGTGGAAGCCGCTGCCGGTGATCTTCACGACTTTGTTCGCGCCGTTCGGCGCCGCGGCACCGGATCTGTGGCTTGTGGTCGCCCGCGCCGGCGGGATCATGGCCGTTGGGCTGGGCGCGGTGGGGGCGGTGCGGCTCGTTCGCGGCGACGCGCCCGGACGCGCGCCGGCGCTCATCGCCGGAGCTGTTGCCGTCATCGGGCTGCTCACTCTCTACCAGTACGCAGCCAGTGTCCTCGAGGGAGAGTCGGAGGGCCTGCTGGCCGCGCTGGTGTTCCTCGCGATCCTCCGCTTCTTCGACGGTGCACTTCGCCAGGCACTGTGGCTCGGTTTCGCGGCGGCGCTTATCCGCCCCGAGACGTGGCCGTTCCTGGCCCTCTACGGACTATGGATGTGGCGTCGCGATCCGGGGTCGCGCGGGCTGCTGATCGCCATTGTCGCCCTGATCGGGGCGCTGTGGTTCCTGCCTGAGCTATGGGGCTCGGGATCGCTTTGGCGGGGGGTGCGGTGGGCGCAGAACCCAAGGCAGGGAAGCCCGGCGCTGGCCAGCTGCCCGTTCTGCTCAGAAATCACACGCAGCGCGTCGCCGCTGCTGACGACTCCGTTCAAGGCGGGCGTGGTGCTGGCGCTGGTCGAGGTGTTCCGGCGCGGGCGGTGGACCGCACCGCGGAGGGCCGTGGCGCTTGCCGCGGTGCTGGGGCTCGCGTGGATCGTCGTGGAGGCGGTGCTGACGCAGATCGGCTTTTCGGGCAGCGATCGCTACCTGATCGCCCCGGTCGCGCTGCTGATCACCGTCGCCGCGGTCGGGTGGGGCTGGGCGTGGGCATTCTTGCGGCGGCCCCTGGCCCTGCTGGCGGTGGCCGTCGTCGCCGGGATTACAGTGGTAACCCCTGGACGTGGGCCGCATCTGGGCGCGGCGGCGCAGACGCTCAGTACCCAGGCGGCGATCCGGCGCGACCTGCCCCCTGCCGTGGAGCGCGCCGGGGGCGCGGAGCGAGTGCTCAGGTGCGGCTCGATCGCGACCAATCCGTCGGAAGCGCCGCTCGCTGCCTGGACGCTGGGGGTGCCGATGCGGCGTACCGAGAGCGCCACCGGCAACGTCTTGATCCAGTCCGCCGGCGAGGGCAGCCGGACGCGCGCACCGGTCCCGCCGGTGGGCTCGGCCTACCGCCTGCTCTCCGCCGTCGGCACCGTGAAGATCTTCGGCTCGTGCCGGCAGCCGCGCTAAATGGCTTCTACGGCGTGCGGTTGGCCCGGGCTTCGACCCACAGCTGCCGGCGCGACCTCAGCGCGGCCCGGACCTGGCTCTTGCCGGAGAAGATCCAGCGCTGGTAGAGGAAGTACCGGATGCCATAGAGAACGAGCAGGACAGCGAAGTACGTCCCGGTGACGAGGGCCACCCGGATACCGTGGCCCGCAGGTATGCCCTGAACATGCCTGTGCGTCCAGGCGGTGGCCAGCGAGAGCAGGACCAACGTCGAGGCAGAGACGAGGATGTAGGCGAGAACCTCGCGCCCGAACGCCACCTGACCCTCGACCTTCCACGTCCACTTGCGGTTCATCGTCCAGTTCGGGATCGCGCCGGCGGCAAAAGCGCACACCGAGCAGACGGTGGTCGAGGCGCCCAGCACGTAGAGGACCGGGAACACGATGGCGCTGGTCGTGGCAGCGACCACCGACGCGATCGCGAAGCGGGCGACCCGACGTTCAAAGATGAAGCGACGGACCCGCTGAACGAATTCAGCAAGCACGGGAACACCCGAGTCTAGCGGTTTCGGGTCGTGTCAACCGCATGGCGACGGTACGTTGCCCGCATGGATATCGACTTTGCAGCTGACAATCTCGCGCTCACCGACGGTCTGGTGATCCCCGGCGACAACGCCACGATCCTCTCAAGACTTCCGGATGCAGCGTTCGACCTGATCTACGTAGATCCTCCCTTCAACACCGGCCGGGCGCAGGCACGCCACACGCTCCAGGTGGCCGCCGACGAGCGGGGAGACCGGATCGGGTTCGGAGGGCGCAGGTACAGCTCACGGCTGCTGCAGACCGTCAGCTACGAGGATGCGTTCGCCGACTACCTCGCGTTCCTGGAGCCGCGCCTCGCTCGCTGCCGCGAGTTGCTCGCGTCCCACGGCACGCTCTACTTCCACATCGACTACCGCGAGGCGCATTACTGCAAGCTGCTGCTTGACGAGATCTTCGGCCGCGACGCGTTCCTCAACGAGCTGATCTGGACGTACGACTACGGCGCCAAGCCGCGCCGGCGGTGGCCCGCCAAGCACGACACGATCCTCGTGTACGTGCGCACGCCAGGGGCCCACCACTTCGACGCCGACGCCGTCGAGCGTGAGCCGTACATGGCGCCTGGCCTCGTCAGCGCCGAAAAGGCGGCGCGCGGCAAGCGGCCGACCGACGTCTGGTTCCACACAATCGTGCCGACGAACGGCCGTGAGAAGACCGGCTACCCCACCCAGAAGCCGGAGGGGGTGCTGCGGCGGATCGTCGCCGCCTCCTCGCGCCCCGGCGCCTGGTGCCTGGATCCATTCGCCGGGTCAGGCACGCTAGGAGCGGTGTGCCGGCAGCTCGGTCGGCGGTTCGTGCTGATCGACGCGAACCCGGTGGCGATCAAGGTGATGCAGGAGCGGCTGGGTGGGGAGGGCGTGGGGCGTGGTCGCGGGCGAGGCGGGGGATGAGGTCGCCCGGCGGTGAAGGTGAGGCCGGTCGCGGGGTGAACGGCGGCTGGTAAGGGAGCTCGTGTGGGCCTCGATCGCGGGTGATTCGCGCCGCCGCCGCCGCGCAAAGCGGACTGGCAGGGCACCGGCCAAGGCCGGAGCGCAGGCGCCAGCGGGCAAGACCAACCGTGGCGGTGGCGGATCGCGGCGGTGGCGATCGCGCCACATCGCCACATTCGCCATCCAACCTACTCGTGCACCAGCGGCACGAACCGCACCGCCTCGAGCCTCGTCCGCCTCAACCTCCCCTGCCTCAGCTCGGTCAGGATCAGGTGCTGGTCGCAGGCGCCGACAGGCGCCACCAGCCGCCCACCATCGGCCAGCTGCGCCTCCAACGCCAGCGGCACCGAGGTGCCGGTGGCGGCGGCCACGTTGATGGCGTCGAACGGCGCCTCCGCGGGCAACCCCTGGTAGCCGTCGCCGACGATGAACGTGACGTTGTCGATTTCGAGCCCGGTGATCACGGCACGCGCCTCGTGGCTGAGCTCGGCGTGGCGCTCGATCGTCCACACGTGATCGGCGAGCAGCGCGAGCAGCGCCGCGTGATAGCCGGACCCGGTCCCGATATCCAGCACGCGGTCCTGTGGCCGGAGGGCGAGCGTTTCGAGCATCCGCGCCACGACGAGCGGCTGGGAGATCGTCTGCTCACAGGCGATCGGGAGCGCGATGTTGTCGTATGCGCGTGATTGCTCCGGCGCGGGAACGAACCGTTCACGGGGGATCGCGGCGATCGCCGCGAGCACGCGCTCGTCACCGATCGCCGGTCTCAGTTGCTCGGCCAGTGCCGCTGCTCGAGTCATTTGTTGCAATTCTGCCCGCCCGGCGGCCGCTCAGACTCGAGCGTGCTCGACGTGCGCCTTGATCGCGGAGAGGAACCGGTACGCCTCCTGGCCGTACAGGATCCGGTGATCGGCCGCCAGCGTGATCGTCATCGCGTGGCCCGGGACGATCGCACCGTCCCGAACGGCCGGGGTCGATCTCACGGCGCCGGCGGCGACGGCGGCGGCATGCGGCGGCACGATGATCGGGGTCGCGCTCGCGATGCCGTGCGCGCCGACATCGGCCAGGGTGAACGTGGCGCCGGAAACCTCCGGTGGCGTGAGCTCGCCCGTGCCTGCACGGGCCACGAGCCTGGCTGCCTCCTCGGCCAGCTCGGGGAGCGGCTTGATGTCGGCGTCGAACACGACCGGGATCGACAGCCCGTCGCCAGTGGCCACGACGAGCCCGACGTTCACACGCGAGTAGAGCTCGAAGCGGCCGTCGCGGTACGCGCCATTGGCTCGCGGGACCTCGCGGAGCGCGAGCGCGCACGCCTTGATCAGCAACGCCGTTACCGAGCTCGACTCCGAGTGCACGGGCGCATGGGCCGCGCTGACGTCGGCCTCGACCGTCAGCTCGATGTCCGGGACGGTCGCCCGGGACTCGGCCGCGCGCCGGGCGATCGTCCGCTGCGCGCGGCTCGGCTCCTCGATCCGAGTTTCACCCCGGTTGCCGCCGGTGGCGCTCATGGCGCTCCGTCGTCGCCCACGTCGCGCCCTTCCCAGGTCTCGATGAAGTCTCCGGGATCGAGCTCGAACAGGTCGGTGCGCAGCTGCCTGATCAGCTTCGCCGCCTGCTTGGCGGGCAGCTCCCAGAACAGCTCGACCTCGCCGGTGTCGATAGAGATGACCTCGACCCGGTCGAGCCGGTCGCGATCGGCGAGGAACGCCGGCTCGCGTCCCCCGCGAGCAACGATCAGCTCGAACGCCCGGTTGGCCTTCATGTGAGCGACCCGAGAGCCCCGGCCGCGGCCTCGAGCGCGTGCACACCCTGGAACAGCTCATCACCGATCGCGATCGCTGGCAGAGCGGACACGGATGCGTCCAGCGCGCGCGCGTTGGCCCGCTCGAGCGCGTCCTCGACCGAACGGAGCTCGAGCCCTCTGAGCACCGCCGTCGGGTGCATCTCGCACGCGGCCGCCGCGATCAGCACCGTGTCGCCGTCGCCGAGATCGCGACCGCCCGCGAACGCCTGGCGGAAGCAGGCCAACGAGAACGCCACCGCGCGCCCGATCTGCTTGGCGTAGGTCGCCGTCAGGGCTGCGGCCCGGACGTCGGGCGGCCATACCGTCGGCCAGCGCATCGGCAGCAGCCCCCAGTCCGACGCCTGGCGAGTGAGCGATCCTCGGTCGACGTCGGTCCCGTCAACGCCGAGGCTCGATCCGAGCACCGGTTCCCATTCGGGAACCACGGGAAGGGCGGCCATGGCGCGCTCAGCGACGAGATAGCAGGCCGGGCTGCCGAGGTCGTAGTAGAAGACCGGCTGGGCCGGCGTCACGCTCACCACCGTCCGGCCATGTTCAGCCGTGGATCAGCCAGCCGTCCGCGGCGCGCGCCGCTTCCATGACCGCCTCCGACAGGGTCGGGTGGCCGTGGATGGTCCTAGCGAGCTCGGGGTAGCCGCCCTCGAGCAGGCGGACATTGACCAGCTCCTGGATCAGCTCGGTGGCCCGGCTGCCGACGATGTGGCCCCCGAGCAGCTCGCCGTACTTCTTGTCGCCGACGATCTTGATCAGCCCGGTGCGATCGCCGTAGACGGTCCCCGCCCCGACGGCGCCGTACTGGACCTTGCCGATGGCGACGTCGTATCCGGCCTCGCGAGCCTGTTCCTCGGTCAGGCCGAAGCTGCCGACGTTCGGCGTGCAGAACGTCGCCCTGGGGATGTCGATGTAGTCGATCGGGTGGGTTTGGAGACCAGCGGCGTCCTCGACGGCCATTACGCCTTCGTCTGAGGCCTTGTGGGCGAGCGCCGGCCCGTGGACCAAGTCGCCGATTGCGTAGACGCCCTCGACGCTCGTGCGCATCGCCCCATCGACCTGAACGAGGCCGTCGTCCTCGAGTTTGACCCCGGCAGCGTCGAGCCCGAGCGCCTCGATGTCGGGGCCGCGGCCGGCGGCGATCACGAACCACTCAACCTCCTCGGTGGCATCGCCGAACGTGCAGCTGACACTGGACGCGGCCGGCCGCACGTTCTCCACGAGCGTCCCGGTGTGGAGCTTGATGCCCTGACGCTTCAGTCCCCTCTCGGCGAGCTTGGAGATGTCGGCGTCCTCGGTCGGGAGGACGCGGTCGAGAGCCTCCAGGAGCAGTACCTCGGTGCCGAGCCGCGCGTAGCCGGAGGCGATCTCCGCGCCCGACGCGCCGGCCCCAACGACCGCCATCGACTTCGGCAGCTCCTCCAGGGCCCACGCTTCCTCTGTGCCGATCACGCGTCCGCCGAACTCGGTCCCGGGTATCGGCTTCTTGATCGAACCGGTGGCGAGGATGATCGTGTTCGCCGCGATTTGCCGATCGCCGACGAGCACGATTCCCTGCCCGCCTAGCTTCCCTTCGCCCTCGATCACGTCGATCCCGTTCTTCTTGAACAGGCCGCTGACGCCACCGGTCAGGGTCGAGATCACCTTCTCGCGCCGGGCGCTGACGGCCGGGTAGTTGAGCTCGGGCGCGCCGACCTGGATGCCGAACTCGCCGGCCTCGCGCACCTCGGTGAGGACGTCGGCGACGCGGAGCATCGCCTTGGCCGGGATACACGCGTAATTCAGGCACCGTCCGCCGACCCTGTCCTTCTCGATCACGACCGTCTTTTTTCCGAGCTGGGCGGCGCGAATCGCGGCGACATACCCACCCGGACCGGAACCGATCACGACGCAGTCATACGAAGCCTCTGCCATAGCAATGAGCCTATCCAAGTCCGTCTCCAGGGACGGGGCGGGCGCTCCGGCGGCGCGGGTACTCGGGGATCCGGATGTGGCGCGGGTGCTAGTGGCCGGGGTACTTCGGCATCTGGATGCGGCTCAGGGTCCGGACGAGCTTGTAGAAGAGGACGCCGCCGCCACCGACCACCGCTGCCGCAAACGCGAATCCGAGCAGATTGCTCGCCCTGATCAGGTACAGCGAGAAGATCAGGACCACGAGGGCGAGGATCGCCTGGAAACCCAGGACCGCCCAGTAGCGCATCTTCCACATGCCGACGGCGCAGACGACCATCATCGTCGAGAACAGCACGACACCGCCGACGCCGGCGTGGCTACGGCCAACCGTGATGCGACCGCTGAGGAGGACGTCGATCAGGTTGCCGACGCCGACCATCAGGGCGAGCAGCACCGCGATCCTGATCGACCACGGCCGCTCGCCGGGCTCAATCGGCGTGAGCGTGGCGCGGACGGCTGCGTCGCGCTGCTCCGTGCGGCTCGGTGGCTTGGCCGCCGCGGCCCCGTTCGCGGTCGCCTTCGGCGTCGTCGTCGCCGCGGCTCCGCGAGAGCGCTTCCCGCGCTTGCGACTACGCTGGGCCAACGGGCTCCCTTTCGGCCGCATGCAACCCGGCGCGGAGCTCGCGTGCCCGCGCCTCCGGGTCCTCCGCAAGCGTCAGCGCCCGCACGACCGCGATCCGGTTCGCGCCGGCCGCGACCACCGCGGCGAGGTTGTCCTGGTCGATGCCGCCGATCGCGAAGAACGGCATCGGAGCGTGACCGGCGGCGTAGCCCACGAGCTCGGGGCCGACCGCCGCGCGTCCGGGCTTGGTCGGGGTGGCGTTGACGGGACCGACGCCGATGTAATCGACTCCACGGGCCTGATCGATCTGACGTGGGGTGTGGGTCGAGAGGCCGACGAGTCGATCCTCGCCGACGAGCGCGCGGGCGCGGGCCACGGAAACGTCGTCCTGGCCGACGTGGACCCCATCGGCCCCGACCGCATCGACCAGATCCGGCCGGTCGTTCAGGATCAGCAGGACGCCGTGCTCGCCGCAGACGTTGGCGAACCGGCGGCCCGCGGAGACGATCCGCTCGTCGCCGGCGTCCTTCACGCGCAGCTGGACGATGTCGACCCCGCCGCGCAGCGCAGCCACGAGGAACTCGTCGGGGCGGTCGTCGCACACGAGGTACAGACGGGCATCCTGGAGTCGCTGGCGACGGTCGGGCACGCTCCAAGTCTGGCAGGAGTGCCGCGCTAGCATTGACGCCAACGGGAGCCCTGGAGCCGGGCTGAGAGGGCGGACCGAGATCCGCCGACCGTCTGAACCTGACCCGGGTAATGCCGGCGGAGGAAGAGAGCTTGTCCAACGCAACCAGATCATTCGATGTCGCCGTGATCGGCGGTGGCGCGATTGGCCTCGCCGTCGCGTGGCGTGCGGCCGAG
The DNA here is from genome assembly GCA_963773165.1 of uncultured Solirubrobacterales bacterium. GTDB lineage: Bacteria > Actinomycetota > Thermoleophilia > Solirubrobacterales > Solirubrobacteraceae > Palsa-465. The sequence goes on along the minus strand of CAVZAK010000030.1, from coordinate 50,731 downwards.
AAGGGCTTGCGCACGACCGTGTTGGAGCGGGGCGAGCCCGGCGGCGGCACCTCGCACGTCGCCGCCGGCATGATCGCGCCGATCGCCGAAGCCAAGCTGGTCGAGCGCTCGCTGCTGCGGCTGACCCTCGCGAGCGCGCGACAGTATCCGGCGTTCGTCGCGGAGCTCGCCGAAGCCTCCGGCGTCGACCCGGGCTACTTGTCGTGCGGCACTCTGCTCGCCGCTCGGGACAGCGACGAGGCCGAGGCTCTCGACCGCGAGCTGGCGCTGCGCACGCAGCTCGGCCTCGCGGTCAGACGCCTGCGAGCGAGCGAGGCGAGGCGGCTCGAACCGGGGCTTGCCCCGGCGCTACGGCTGGCGCTCGAGCTGCCCGAGGACCACGCCATCGATCCACGGAGGTTGAGCGTCGCCCTGGCCGCCGCAGTGGGCCGCGCCGGCGGGGTGGTCCGGACAGGCTCCGACGTGAGCGAGATCCTCCATACCGGCGGCAGGGTCTCCGGGGTGCGCCTATCCAACGGCGAGCGCATCGATGCCGGGCAGGTCGTGATCGCCGCGGGCGTGTGGTCAGACTCGATCGAGGGGATCCCCGCCGAGGCGCGCGTCCCCATCCGTCCGGTCAAGGGCCAGATCCTGCGGCTCCACGATCCCGCCGGACCTGGACTGCTGACGCGAGTGGTGCGGATGCAGGGGTCCTACATCGTGCCCCGCGGGGACGGTCGCTATGTGCTGGGGGCGACGAGCGAGGAGCGAGGCTTCGACACGACAGTGACCGCCGGCGCCGTGTTCGAACTCCTCCGAGACACGATCGAGTTGGTGCCGGGCGTTAGTGAGCTCGTGATCGACGAGCTCGCCGCCGGGCTGCGGCCGGGAACGCGAGACAACGCTCCCGCAATCGGCCCCGGATCGCTGCCGGGCCTCCACTGGGCGACCGGCCACTACCGCCACGGGATCCTGTTGACGCCGATCACGGCCGAGATCATGGCGACCGCGTTGACCGGCGAGGAGCCGTCTGAGCTGGCCGCCGAGTTCAGCCCACTTCGCTTCACGGGCATGCCGCTGGGGGTGTGATGGTGGTCGTGTCCGTCAACGGAACCCAGCGCGAGCTCCCCGTCGGTTCCACCGTGGCGTCCGTCGTCGCGCTGCTGAGCGACGCCCCCGAGGGGCGCGGCGTGGCGGTGGCCGTCGCCGGCGAGGTCGTGCCACGTGGAGCATGGAGCACAACGGAACTGACGGACGGCGCTCAGGTTGAGGTCGTTGCCGCAGTTCAGGGAGGATGAACACGTGACCGATCAGTTTCAGATCGCAGGCCGTGCGTTTCGGTCCCGGCTGATCCTCGGCACCGGAGGATTTGCCAACCACGAGGTGCTTTCGCAGGCGCTCGAGGTCTCGGGCGCGGAGATGTGCACCGTGGCGCTGCGCCGCCTCGACCCCTCGGCGCGCGGCTCGATCCTGGACGTCCTTACGGCGGGCGGCGTCGAAGTGTTGCCGAACACGGCCGGCTGTTTCACGGCGCGCGATGCGATCGTCACAGCACACCTCGCCCGGGAGGCGTTTGAGACCGATTGGATCAAGCTCGAGGTGATCGGCGATGACCGCACGCTGCTGCCAGACGCCGTCGAGCTCGTGTCGGCCGCCGAGGCGCTGGTCGACGATGGGTTCGTCGTGCTTCCGTACACGACCGACGATCCCGTGCTCGCGCGCCGGCTCGAGGATGCTGGTTGTGCCGCGGTGATGCCACTGGGGTCCCCGATCGGGAGCGGCATGGGTATTTGCAATCCGTACAACATCTCGATCATCGTCGAGCGCTCCGGGGTGCCGGTGGTGCTCGACGCCGGCGTCGGCACGGCAACGGACGCCACGCTGGCGATGGAGCTGGGGTGCGACGCCGTGCTGTGCGCAAGCGCGATCTCCCGCTCGCACGATCCGGTCTCGATGGCGCGGGCGATCAAGCTCGCCGTGGAGGCGGGCGTCCTCGCCCGCGGGGCGGGCCGCATCCCGCGCCGGCGCTATGCCGAGGCCTCGAGCCCCGAGGAGGGTGTACCGGTATTCGACGCTTCGGCACACCCGGAGTGAGCGGCCTGGATTACGTCGACGAGCTGATGGACGCCTGGGAGGCGGCCTGGAGTGGCAAGGATCCGTCTGCGTTCGAGGAGCTTCTCGCGCCCGACTTTCATTACGAGGATCCGTTGACGACCGAGCCGCTGCAGGGAGCCGACGAGCTCGCCCGACACGCGAGCCGTCTGTGGGAGGCGTTCCCCGACGCGCGTCTCGAACGGACGGGTGAGCGGCTCACGAACGAGCCGTTCATGGCCGCTCCGGCCAAGCTCCTGGCGACGCACAAGGGACCGCTCGAGGGACTTCCCCCGACCAACCGATTCGTGGTGATGCACTGCATCTTCTACTGCGAGCTGCGGGGCGGGCGGCTGTTTCGCGTGCGGGCGTTCTACGACCTGTACGGCGCGGCCACGCAGCTAGGCATCTTGCCCGCCCGCGGCACACTGGGCGAGAAGGCGCTGCTCGTGCTCAGGGGATTCGGGTTGCGGACGGCCCGCGGGCTGTGAGGTTCACGACTACCGGCGGATGATCCGACAGGGCGCCGCTGTCGAGCACCTCGACCGCAGCGATCGGCCGCGCCATGCCGCGGATGAATACGTGGTCGACGCCGAATCCCCCGGCCCACTCGAACCCCTCCAGCGAGAACAGGTGGAGGTTGAAATCCCCGCCAAGTACGACGGGGTCGGGCTCCTGCCCACGTCGTGCACGCCGTCGCCGCGAGGCGTGCCTGTCGAAGCGAAGCCCCCGAGTGCACGTTGGCAAACCACACGCGTCCCAGCCGAACAGCGTGTACTGCTCGCCGCTCCGGGATCGTCGAGACGAGCCGCGCGCGGTGCGCCGTGATCAATCCCTGGCGGACCAGGATCGCGTTACACCCGCCCCCGTTTGATTTGATCGCGTCGGGCCATCGAGTGGCGATCGCGCGGCGCACCGGGAGGAGCGCGTTGCGCGACGTCAGGACATGCCGCTGAGTGGCGCCTGTCCGCTTCGCCAGATCCACCGGCCACCACGGCGGGACCTCTTGGAGTAGCGCCACATCCCAATCCCACGCTGCCAGTGCCGAACCGAACTGATCGAACAGGTCGCGTCCCGACCCTGGGACCGAGCGACCGTGCTTGAGATTCCAGGTGAGGACGCGCACGCGTACGTAGACTGCCGCACTTGACTCGCCACTTTCTCACTGGCACCGAGCTGAGCGCCTCGGAGCTGCACGCGCTGATCGACCGCGCGCTCGAGCTCAAGATCGCTCCGATGAGCTCCGATGCCCTGCTGCGGCGGACGGTGGCGCTGGTGTTTCAAAGGCCCTCGACTCGGACTCGCGTGTCGTTCGAGGCCGGCGTCGCCGAGCTAGGCGGGCACCCGATGGTGCTGCGCACCGATGATCTCCAGCTGGGTCGGGGCGAGTCGATCAGGGACACCGCGTACGTGCTCTCCCGCCATGCCGTCGCAATCGGGATCCGGACGGGGCCGGACGAACTCGTCGAGGAGCTGGCGCAAGTACGCCACCGTGCCCGTGATCAACATGCTCACCGCCGGCCACCACCCGTGTCAGGCGGTCGCTGATCTGGTGACGCTGCGCGAGGCCTTCGGAACGCTGGAGGGACTGACGCTCGCGTACGTCGGCGACGGCAACAACGTAGCCCGCTCGCTCGCAATCGTCGGTGGCCTGGCCGGCGTCGAGGTCCGGATCGCATCCCCGCCTGGGTATCAGCTCGAGCAGGTTGGCGGGGCGGTTCTCACCGGCGATCCGCAGGAGGCGGCGAGCGGCGCCGATGCCCTTTACACCGATGTCTGGGTCAGCATGAGCGATGACCCGCTGACGGCCGGTGAGCGCCGGCGGGCGCTGGCGCCATACCGCCTCGACGATGCGCTGCTCGACCTCGCCGCACCCAACGCCATCGCCCTCCACTGCCTGCCCGCGCATCCGGGCGAGGAGATCACCGAGGAGGTCCTGTACGGTCCCCGCCAGCGCATCTGGGACCAAGCAGAAAACCGCCGCCACGCACAGAAAGCGCTGCTGGAATTGCTCGTAGCCGGGTAGCTCTGCCGGTGCGGTACGCTCGCGACGAGCTCATCCATGGAGGAGGAGATGCCCGAACCGAGATCTTCGTCGTCTGCCCGCTCGGGAGCGTCGGCCTCTCGTAAGCCGGCGGCGCGGTCTGGGAAGAAGCCTCGCTCCAAGCCCAAGCCGTCGAGTCCCGCGAGCCAGAGCGCCAACCTCGGCGAGCAGCTCGCGAACACGATCATCAAGCCGCTCGACCTGGTCCTGATCAGCCGCGAGCGCATCCAGGAGACGCTCGACGAAGCCGCCGAGCGAGGAAGGGTGACGCGCGCCGACGCCAACGAGCTGGTCCTGGAGCTCGTCAAGCGCGGGCGCCAGCAGACCGATGACGTGCTCAAGGACATCGAGCGGCTGCTCGGCCGCGGGCGCGACCAGTTGGGAACGGCAGGCAAGCGCGTGCGGACCACCGAGCCCGTCGATCGGATCGTGCGAAGCGCCGATCGCGCCCGGCGAACGGTGGGCGTAGGTCCGTCGTTCCCGATCCTCGGCTACGACGATCTGACCGCCGGTCAGGTCGTTCAGCGATTGACCGGACTGAAGCCGGCAGAGCTGCGCAGGGTCCGCGACTACGAGCGCCGCCACGCCAACCGCAAGACGGTGCTCGACGCGATCGAGCCGGCTTTGGGTTAGGGGGCGCGCACTCGTGCGCCCGGCGACCGGCGCCCAGGCCATCGGCCGCCACGTCGAGCGCCCGGCCACTAGCCCAATCCGAGATCGCCCACCAGGACTCCGAACTCCAGGGGCCCGCCGGACAGCTGCGCCAGCAGCTCGTCGGGCGTCAGCCGCTGTCCCTCGCTCCACAGCGAGCGCAGCATCGCGCCCGCTTGCAGTGAATCGAACCAAGCCGGCCCGTACTCGTGGCGCAGGTAGGAGCGCACATAGGTCTCCAGCGTCCACGCGCGCAGATAGCAAGCGCAGTAGAACGCCGGGTCGACGTCGGAGAGGAACGTCTCCCTCGCCCATTCGATCTGCAGCGCGCCACCGAGCAGCGACGCGTACCGCGCCGCGAACCGATCGAGCGAGTCTCCCGGTCCGTGGAGCTCCATCTCGTACGCGAGCTTCCCGGTATAGCGGCGCAGGTAGAGGAGCCGGTGAGCACGCGCGTAGCTGATCGCGTCTGCCGGATCGGACACGCCGAGTCGCCGCTCGAGCCACACGGGATCCTCGACCAGGTGCTGGAACAGGAAGGCGAACGACTCGGTGATCGAGTTGTCGCCCAGGTAGCGGAACTCGAACGGGAGTTGCGGGTCGACGTGGGCGTAGTGCTCGGTGTGCCCGCTTTCGTGAAAGAGCGCCGAGAAGTCGTCGCGGCCCCCTACGGGAGCGATCACGAGGTAGACCTCCTGGGGCACCCGAACGGGCGCGCAGAAAGCGCGAGGCGACTTGTTCGGCCTCGGATCGACGTCGAGGACGACGTTCCGCTGTTCGGCTATGCCCAGTCCTCGCACGGTTTCGAGCATGCTCTCCACGAGCCGGTCCGCTGGAAACGAGCCGTCCTCCTCGACCACGCGGAAGAAGCGGGGCAGATCGGAGCGGCGAAGCTCGGCGAGGCCGAGGCCGAGCGTTCGTCGCAGCTCGGGCTCCAACACTGCGGGGTAGCTGTCCGCCGTTGCCTGCGAGAACGCGTCCGTCTGCGCTTGCAGCGCCGCGAGGTCGATTCCCTTGCACTCCTGGCACATCTCGCGGTAGCTCCCGTATCCGAGCAACGCTGCGTGATCGTGCTGGCGGGAGATCAGCTCGTAGTACAGCGGGTTGAGGTGCTCGTCGATGGCGGCCAGCCGCTGCTGCTCGATCACGGCGCGACGCTCCGCGTCGGGTTCGTTGGCCTGGAGGACGATGGAGGCCCGGAATCCGATCCTCTCGCCGTCCACCTCCAGCGACAAGCCCGATTCCCGACGCGCGAGCTCTGCCTCGAGTTCTTTCGTCGACTGCCCGATGTAACCCTGCACCGCGAAGTCGAGCAGCATCGCCAGCCGGCGGCGCTCGTCGGTCGTCTCCGGCGCGGCGTCCACCAGCCCGCGCAACCCATCGACCGACGCCCGGTCGAACAGCTCTGCGTGACGCTCGTAGATCGACTCGATCGCGTACTCGGCCTCGAGTCCCGCGTAATGGTGGTAGTACGCCCGCGTCAGCTCGGAGGAGAACGCCTCCGCCGAGGCCCGGTAGGCGGCCAGGTCCATGGGGCTGCCATGCTAGAGCGGATGGAATCCCAGACCACGGCAAAGCGCCCCGCTCGCGGGGACGAGCTCGAGCTCGACGTCGACGCGCTCGCGTTCGGGGGGGCCGGGGTCGCCAGGCTCGACGGATTCGTCGTGTTCGTCCAGGGCGGATTCCCGGGAGACCGCGTGCGCGCCGTGGTCGGCAAGTCCAAGCGCTCCTACGCCGAGGCCCGGATGGTCGAGCTGATTCGGGCCAGCCCCGACCGGATCGAGCCGCGCGCGAGCCATCCGGGCGCGCCGTGGCAGGTCCTCCCCTATGAGCGACAGCTGGAGATCAAGCACGCGCAGGTGGACGACGCCCTACAGCGGATCGGGAAGCTGCACGATTACACGCTCGAGCCGATCGTTCCGGCGATCGAGACGTGGCGCTACCGCAACAAGCTCGAGTATTCGTTTGGCACAGATCCCGCCGGCCGTCTGATCTGCGGCTTTCATGCTCCCGGGCGGTGGGATGAGATCGTCGAGACCGACGACTGTCTGCTGGCGTCAGAGAGCGGCAACGACGCTCGGGAACGAGTGGTTCGCTGGTGTCGAGACAACGGTCTGACCGCGTATGACCGGCGCACCGGCGAGGGACTGCTGCGCAACCTGGTCGTCCGCGAGGGCCGGCGGACCGGTCAGCTCCAGATCCGGCTCGTCACCGCGCCCGGCGAGCTCGATCGCGATGGTCTCGCCTCGGTCGTGGGCCCGGAGACGGGCGTGCTGTGGACGCGGCTCGAGAGCGTCGCGGAGACCACACAGGGCGGCGAGACCGAGTTGCTCGCCGGCGAGGACCGGCTCGATGAGGAGCTCGGCGGAATTCGCCTGAGAATCTCCCCGCAGGCGTTCATGCAGACAAACACCGAGATGGCGGAGCGTCTGTACGGCGTGGCGGTCGAGTACGCGCAGCTCGGCGGTTTCGAGCGGGTTTACGACCTCTACTGCGGGATCGGCACGATCGGCCTCCTCCTCGCGCCGCGCGTCGCCGAGGTGTGGGGACTCGAGATCGTCGAGGATGCGGTGGCCGACGCGATCGCCAACGCCCGCCTCAACGAGATCGAGAACGCACGGTTCTTCGCCGGCGACGTCCGCCTGGCGTTGCGCGAGCTCGTCTCGACCGCCGGGCGCCCCGACATGCTGATCGTGGACCCGCCGCGGGCGGGGCTCTCGCAGAAGGTCGTGCGGCGGATGATCGAGACCGGGCCGAAGCGGATCGTCTACGTCTCCTGCAATCCGACGACGCTTGCGCCGAATGCCGCCCAGCTGGTCGAGGCCGGATACGCGCTGACCCGGGTCCGACCCGTCGACATGTTCCCGCAGACGCCGCACATCGAGTGCGTGGCACTGCTCGAGCGCCAGTAGGCCGGCCCGCCCGGCCGGCGACAGATAGGGTTCTGCCGCAGCGATGCGCGCCGTCACGATCCGCGACACCGAGCTGATCATCGAGGAGCACCCCGATCCAGTTCCGGGCGCCGGGGAGGTGCTGGTCCGGGTCAGGGCGGCCGGGCTGAACGGCGCGGACATGATGCAGCGAAGGGGTCGGTACCCCGCGCCACCTGGCGCTCCTGAGGACATCCCGGGTCTCGAGCTCGCGGGCGAGGTCGTGGCACGCGGGGCGGGCGCCGAGCGGTTCACGGACGGAGACCGAGTGATGGGGATCGTCGCCGGCGGCGCCCAGGCCGAGCTGGCGGTAGTCCACGAGCGGGTCCTGATGGCCGTCCCGGAGAACCTGAGCTGGCTCGAGGCCGGCGCCGTCCCCGAGGTGTTCACAACCGCCCACGACGCCGTCTTCACGCAGGCGGGGCTGCGCTCAGGCGAGCGGCTCCTTGTCCATGGCGGGGCCGGCGGTGTCGGCACGGCCGCGGTCCAGCTCGGCCGCGCCACCGGGGCGAGGGTGACGGCCACGGTCCGCGCCGTCGAGCATCGCGGCGAGGTGGCGCAGCTCGGCGCGGAGGTGATCGAGCCCGAGGGGTTTGCGGATCACGGTCCGTTCGATGTGATCCTCGAACTGGTCGGCGCGCCAAATCTGCCAGACAATCTTTTGGCGCTGGGCATCGGCGGGCGGATCACGGTGATCGGGATCAGCGCCGGCGCCACAGCGGAGCTGAACCTCGGGCTGCTGATGGGCAAGCGCGCTGCCATCCGCGGCTCCACGCTGCGTCCGCGGCCGCTCGAGGAGAAGGCCCTGACCGCGCGTGCGATGGAGCGAAGCGTCCTCCCGCTGCTCGCCGCCGGCACAGTGAGGGTCCCGATCGCCGCGAGCTACCCGCTCGAAGAAGCCGTCGCGGCCTACGAGCGGTTCGCGGCCGGAAGTAAGTTCGGAAACATTGTGCTTGAGATGGACGCAGCTGATTAGACTCGCCTCATGGGTCTCGAGGAGCAAACGCTCGAACGGCTCGGCGACCGTTGCGAGGAGTGCGGCGCCAAGCTCACCCCGGAGGAGATTCAAGCGGCGATGGAGTCAGGTGGTCCGGCGCTCTGTTCGATCCACGCCGCCGAGGATGAGCCGGGGCTCGCCGCCGACGAGGCGGGGTTCATCGAGGGCGAGTAGCTAGTAGGGCGGGAGATCCGCCCACCACTGCCCGAGCACTCTGAACGCCGCCCAGAACTCCCGCTTCGCGCTGTCCTCATCGAGCGCATCATCGATGTTCGGGACGTAAAGGGCGTCGATCGACGGAGTCAGAACCTGGACCGTTCCGGGCTCGGCGGCGAGCTCGCGCCGGAGCGGGACGTCGAGCTCGTTCAGCACGCCCAGCGCCTCCGAGCCCATCACCACGACCATCTTGGGCTGGACGATCGCCATCTCCTCGCCAAGCCGGGCGATGCATGCCGGATCGGCCATCTCCGGATCGGCGACGGGGCATTTCACGCACAGCGTTCCGTACACGGCCAGCGGGTCGATCTGCAGCCGCTTCAGCGACTTCATCAGAGCGTTCCCCGTGCGCCCGTAGAAGGCGACTCCCTCCTCGACCTCGGCCGGCTTGGCCGCGTACTTGAGCAGGAAGATGTCCGCCTGTGGGTGGCCGGAGCCGAGCACCGGCATCAGCTGGCCGCGCGGACAGTGGGGGCAGGTCTGGAGTTCACGCGCGAACGCGTTGAGCTCGCGGATCGCTCGCTCCAGATATTTCTCGCGGATCTCGTCGTCAGTCGCGGGCATCCCCCTCGGATTGGACGGCTCGCGAGCTTGTCCTTGCGAGTGCATCAGGAGTTGCGCAAGTTTCGTCCCGTGACTCTGCGAACGCGGCGGTCCCTCGAGGCCCTGCGGGCGGCTTCCGGGAGCGCCTTGGTCTGCAGGAACTTCAGCGCCTGCACGTACAACAGGCTGGCTGGATTGCGCATGATGTCGGCGTCACGGAGCGACTGCAGGAATTCGTCCGGGCCGTCGAACTCGCGCATCCGTATCCGAACCGAGCCGAGTCCCTGGGGCACGTGTGCGTCCGAGCCGGCGCCGGCGGGGATCCGGTACTTGGCCGCGAACCGGACCGCTTCGTCGTTGAACTCTGAGATCGCGACACGGGGATTGAAGACCTCAATCGCGTCCACCTCGTCGAGCACGGCGAGCAGATGCTCGTAGTCCGGCACCGAATGGAGGCGATCGAACGGATGGGGGACGTACACGAGCCCCCCCTGGCGCTTGATCTCGGCGATCGTGTCCTGGAGTGTCATCCCGCGCGGGATCTTCTCCTCGATGAACAGGCCGATCACCTCGCCCTGGTCTGCTGTCTTGACCTCCTCGGCGACGATCACCGTGACCCCGTCGGCCTTCTTGCGCGCGTCGAGCGCGCCCGAAATTTCGTTGTGATCGGTCACCGCGATCGCACCCAGGCCCCGTGAGCGAGCCTCGGCCAGCAGTACCTCGACCGGCGTGGCGCAGTCGTAGGAGTGGTCGGTGTGCATGTGCAGATCGACGTCGATCAGCCGCCGTGCGGCGAGCTTCGATTGCAGCCGCGGGCTGGCGCCGTTGTCGTGCCGGCGCGCGACGAGCCCGTCGTAGAGCGTTTCGAACTCGTCGGCGACCCGCGACCATGAGAATGTCGCCCGCAGCCGATCGCCGCGCAATCGCAGTTGCGCGCGCAGACCAGCGTCGGCGATGAGCGCCGCGAGATGGGCGCTGAGCGTCTGTACGTCGCCCGGCTCGAACTCGAGCCCGTACTCGCCGTCGGACAGCAGTTCGTCGTAGGCGGGCAGCCGCGAGGCGACGGGGATCGCGCCGGCGGCCAGCGCTCTCACCAGGATCCCCGGCATCGGCCGGATCCCGTCTGAGGCGAGCACGACGATGTCCGCGAGCCCGATCGCCTCGTCCTGGGTCATCTCCGGCGTACTCGCGAACCGCACGCGTTCGCGGAGCACGCGGCCGAGCGTCGCCGGGGCGGCGAGCGGCCGCGAGGACCAGATCGTCGCCTGCCACTGCAGCTCGTCGGGCAGAGCCCTCAACGCGCGCAACAGCGTCCGGAGCGCAGCCCGCTCCTCCTCGGCGACCATCACCAGCTCGACGGGCTCGCTTTCGCTGTGCGCGGGCGCCACATCAGCGCCGGGGGCGATCACCTCGTAGTCGGCCGGGAAGTAGCGCTGCATCAGCTCCCGGGTGGCGCGGTAGCTCGCGGTCCGGGCGTCGAGCCGCGCCAGCAGCAGACGCGAGAGACCCCGTGTCAGCTGGGTGGAGACGATCCGCTCGGTGGGCGCGTGAAAGCTCCCGACGTTGAGGGCGTGGGACTGCCGCAGCGCGACGCTGGACGCGCTCGGTGCGAACGGCTCGTGGACGTGGACGAGGTCGAGCGAGAGCGTCGTCAGCGCGTCCTCGATCGTGCGCGCGACATCGACCGGCAGCGACGCACTCCGGCGCCGCGCCGGCGAGAACGGGAGCACCTCGCCGACACCGAGCACGAGCGGCTCTTCGCTCGCGCGCTCGAGCAACTCCTCGGGGCGTCCTCGGATCGCTCGCCGGCTGTCCCTGACGAGCGCCGCCGACTCCGACGGCGCCACGATCAGCACCTGGTGCCCGCGTCGCGCGAGCTCGTCCGAGACCCGCTCCACGTAGTGGTTGACCTCGTTGCGAGCTTCCCAGGCGAACGGAGTCACCTGGGCGATCGCTAACCGCGCGGACACGCGGTCAGGATATAGGCCGCCGTTAGGCGCCCGTGGTCGTCCGCTTCTTCTCTGCCTTGGCGGGCGACTTGCGGGTGTACTTGGCGATGAAGTCCTCGGTCAGCTCGCGTGCCTCAGAGTCCGGTCGCTGGTTCATCGGCGACTTCATCAGGTAGGAGCTCGGGCCGTCGAGCTGACCGGAGAGGCCGTTATTGAGTGCCAGCTTGCAGCACCGGGTCGCGTCGATCACGATCCCGGCCGAGTTCGGCGAGTCCCACACCTCGAGCTTGAGCTCGGCGATCAGCGGCACATCACCGAAGGCCTGGCCCTCGAGGCGGATGTGAGCCCACTTGCGGTCGGTCAGCCACGGGACGTAATCCGACGGCCCGACGTGGACGTCGTCGGCAGGCAGGGTGTGGCCCATGATCGAGGTGACCGCGTTGGTCTTGGAGATCTTCTTCGACTCCAGCCGCTCGCGCTCGAGCATGTTGTAGAAGTCCATGTTCCCGCCGACGTTGAGCTGCGAGGTGCGCAGCAGCTTGACGCCGCGGTCGTGGAACAACCGCGCCAGCGCGCGGTGGACGATCGTCGCGCCGACCTGCGACTTGATGTCGTCCCCGACGACCGGCAGCCCGGCCTTCTTGAAGCGCTTGTCCCAGTACCCCTCGCGAGCGATGAACACCGGGATGCAGTTGACGAAGCCGCAGCCGGCCTCGAGGATCTGCTCGACGTACCACTTGGTCGCCTCCTCAGAGCCGACCGGGAGGTAGGACACCACGACATCGGTCCGGGTCTCCTTGAGGATCTCGACGATGTCGACGGTCGGGCCCGGCGCCTTCGTGATCTTCTGCTTGAGGTACTTGCCGAGACCGTCGTGGGTCATGCCCCGCTGGACCTCGACGCCCAGCTTGGGGACATCGTCGGCGAACTTGAGCGTGTTGTTCTGGCCCGAGAAGATCGCCTCCGAGAGATCCTTACCGACCTTGTCGGCGTCGATATCAAAGGCCGCGCTGAACTCGATGTCGCGCACGTGATAGCCGCCCAGGTCGACGTGCATCAGGCCTGGCACGGACTCGTTCGGGTCGGCGTTTCGGTAGTACTGGACTCCCTGCACGAAGGAGCTCGCGCAGTTGCCGACGCCGATGATCGCCACCCGGACCTTGTCCTGCTGGTAGCGACCCGCGCCGTTGCTGGAACCGTTGCTGCTGCTCACTGTCAAGTCCCTTCTACGAAGATGAGTCTGCGCGCGATTCGCTGCGCAGACAGTCGTTCTAGGTATTCCGCAGAGGCGAGTTTGTTACACGTCGCCGTCGCGGGCGAGTTGGCCATGCACGTAGACGATCCGCTGGATCATGGTGACCAGCGTCAGCGCGGCGAGCACGTAGACGGCCGGCGCCAGCAGCTCGAAGTGGCCGAGGCCCGCGCCCTTGGCGAACACGAGTCCGGCGGACAGAATGACCACGCGAACCGGCCGGGTGGCAAGCCCGACCTTGCAGGCGACGCCCAGCGCCTCGGCACGAGCCCGGGTGTAGGAGACCATCAGGGAGAACAGCACCGCCGCCACTACCGCGGCGACCGCCACTTGGTCGTTACGTGACGCGAAATACGCCGCCACCGCGATCAGGACGATCCCCTCCTCGAGACGGTCGAGGGTCGAGTCCAGGAACGCTCCGAAGGGAGTTCCCTTCCCCGACATTCGCGAGTAGCGACCGTCGAGCGTGTCCATTACCGAGCCGATGATGAACGCGATGCCGGCGAGGAAGAACAGCCGTCCGACGACGAGCGCCGCTGCCGCGAGGTTGAGCGCAAAGCCGGTGAGCGAGATTGCGTTGGGCGTCAGTCGCGACTCGATCAGCCGCTCGCGCATCAGCTCCTGGGTCGTCGGTCCCTCGCCCCGCTGCCGGGTTCGGCGCGGACGCCTGTTCCGGACGTCCGGCTCTGTCTGCTCGGTCATCTGGACGGTTTTGTCCTACGCGGGTACGTGACTGAACGCCCACGCCTCGGGGCGGGCCCGTGCAAGCAGACGCTTCGATAGCAAAGCGGCGATCCCTGCGGTCAGGGCTCCGAGGAAGACATCGGTCAAATAGTGATTGGCCGTGGCGACGACCACGAAGGTCACCAGGACGGGATACAGAGCCCACGCGATCTTCACGATTCGGCGGCGCGTCAGGTGGTACATCGAGACGCCGACGATCGTCGCGAAGCAGACGTGCATCGAGGGGACGGCCGCGTAGAAGTTGATAAACGCCTTGGTCGGGCCGTTGTCGACCCAGCCGGTGCCGCCGGTGACGAACTGGGAGATCGAGTCGGTGAAGCCCCACTCGGGCATCAACCGCGGCGGTGCGGTCGGATACAGCGCGTAGCCGATCAGCGCCAGCGCCATCGCGATCATCACGGTATTGCGCAGAAAGTAGAACGACCGGTTCCGCCGGAAATAGATGAACGCCAGGACCGCCAGCGTGACGAAAAGGTGACCGTTGAGATAGATCCAGTCGAGGCCGTCCATCAGCCAGTGCATGTTCATCGCCCACGCCTGAACGCTCGGCTCGATGAAGATGTGGAGCGTCCGCTCAAGGTCGATGATCTTCATCGCGTCCCCGAACGGCTTGTACTGACCTGCTCTGGGGTCCGCCAAGCTCCGCACGAGGTCGTAGACGAGGAACGCGCTGGCAAATAGCAAGATCTGACGAATCAGGTCTTTCCAGCCGCGCGGCAAGACGCGCGCCTCAATCACACGGAGTCGACGCAGCATGGGGGCAATTCGCATCCTAGCGATGTTGCCCGTAATGTCAGTGTCAGAACCGCTACGTACAGCGCGGTGACTCTGCTCCAATCCGGCCAATCGAGAAATCGATGATCATCTTCACCGGGCCGGGGCGATTGAGGGTCAGCTTCGTGAACTCGCCGTCGGGCGCGACGCAGCCTGAGCCCTCTCCGAGCTTCCAGTAGGGCGAGAAGCGAACGCGGACCAGCACGGTCCCGGCGTGGCGGGCGTCGATCGTCACCGAGTTCGGGCCAAGCGCCTCGAGTCTCGCCGTGCCGCCGACGATCGGCGTCGGATTCGCGACCGAGTACACGCGCCAGTGTCGGGTCCGGTACACGAGGCGGAGGTACGGCAGCCCCCGGTCGATCAGGGCGACCTCCTTGTGGGCCGAGAAGTCGAGGCTCGCGTCGGGAACGGCGACGAACCGGACCGCGAGTTGATGCAGCCACGTGTTGTACGTGGCCGCGTTGAGCGGCCCGCCGTAGAACAGGTGGTTGTACTTGATGTCGAGCTGGCGCTCCCAGCCGCGCGCGAGCGGGAACCGCGGCGCCACCTGGTAGGCCTCCCAGTGGAATCGGGTAAACGGGATCTCGACGCGGAACGGCGGTCCCGCCTGTCGCCCGAGGAAGGCCAGCAGCGGCTGGTAGTACGCCGCCGAAACCGAGGGGTCGCCTGCGGAGGTGCGGACGTCGCGGATCGGCGCCTGCCACTGGAAGTAGAGCAGCGGCAGGGCCATCACCGCGAGCCATGTCAGCCGCCGCCTGTACCAGAGCAGGGCGGCCAGCGGTCCCGCCACGAGCGGGCCGAGCCGAGCCGCATTGCTGCCGACGGGAGTGGCGACGCTGTAGGAGATGATGCACCCGATCGCGTACAGGACGATCCCAGCTCGGATCGTCCACTCCCGCCGGGGGACGACGGCCAGGGCGATCGCGGTGATCGCGAGGATCGGCCACAGCGTGGCCAGCGTGAACGGCTCGCTGCCCCCCTCCGGGAACGCGATCGTCAGCAGCAGAACGGGCAAGAGCGCCGCCACCACCGCGGCCGCGCCGGGGAGCGCGGCGGACACGCGCCGCTCGCGGATGTAGCGGCCGATGGCGTAGGCAGCGGCGCCCAGTGCGGCGAACAGCGCCGCCACCGGGCTCGCCAGCGCCGAGATCACCGCCAGCACACAGGCCAGCCCCGTCCGCTTTCGCTGGAGCGCAAGGGCCATCCCCATCGCCGGAAGTAGACCGAACGCGAACGTCAGCCGCCCCGTGAACAGGTTCATCGCGGTCCCCGCTCCGAACCACACCGCACCGAGCCAGGCGTCCTCGCCGAAGTGCCGTCGGACAAGCGGGGTGAACAGCGCCGCCGTGCCTGTGGTCGCGATCCCGGCCGCTACCTGCGGCGTCAACAGCGCCGCGATCGGCGGAAAGAGAACGCTATAGCCGGGGACGTTATGGCCGGCGTACCACCAGTTGTTCCAGATCCCGAACCCCTCCGCCGAGAACAGCTTTGCCCGCAGGAGGTGCGCGGCGAGGTCGAGGCTGGGTGGCTCGACGATCACGTACGCGATCGCGAACAGAGCCGCGACTGCGGTCGGAGCGATCCACTTCGGCTGCATGTAGGCGCGCATCAGATTCCGTCCAGGAATTCCGCGACCCGGTCGACGACGGCGGGATCCTCGAGCCACGGCCAGTGGCCGGCCTCGGCGATCGGCTCAAGTGTGCCGCGCGGGAGCCGCTGTGCGTAGGCCTCGCCGAGTTGCGGCGAGAGCCAAGGATCACGCTGACCCCAGAGGACCAGCGCCGGGACCTCGAGCGCGCTCAATCCAGCGCCGGCCTCGACGAGCCGCCGCTCATCGGCGTCGCGGTAGAGGCGGAGGATCGCGCGTTGGGTGCCCTGGTCGAACTGGTCCCAGATGCTCTTGATCCGGCTCTCGGGCCACTGGCCGCCCTTCTGCAGGAGGCGGGTCATCGCGCCGTGCGTGATCGAACCCATCAGGAGCTCTCCGAGGCCAGGGCGGCGGCACAGGCGGACGGGGCGCGGCCAGCTGAAGCCGTCGAAGAGTGGGATGCCGTTGCAGACCACCAGGCGCTCGATCCGTTCCGGGTGGCGCTGGGCGAACAGCAGGCCCGGGACCGCGCCCCAGTCGCTTACGACGAGCTTCATCCGCTGCACTCCAAGCTCGTCGATGAGGTCGGCGAGGAAGCGGGTGTGGCCCTCGATCGAGTAATCGAGGTGCCCGCCTTTGCCCGATCGGCCGAAGCCGATCAGGTCGGGTGCGATACCGCCGGTGCGCTCCAGGAAAGGGACCCAGTCGTCTGAGCTTGTGGGAATTCCGTGGAGGTAGACGGCGGGATCGCTGGGGCCGGGCGCGCGCCTGTAGAACACGGGCGACCCGGCGAGTTCGATCGTTTGCTCGTCGACGCTCACCCGCGGGCGAGGATAACGTCCCCTCCTGTGAGCGAACTTAGGACCCCCGAGCCCGCCGGGCCGACGCGCACGCTTTGTCTGGGCGAGGCTCTCGTCGACCTGATCTGCGAGAAGCCTCTCGAGGGCGACCTGGCCGAGGCGGATTCGTTCGTCCCTCACTTCGGCGGGGCGGTGGCGAACGCGGCGATGGTCGCGGCGCGGGCCGGCGCCGACATCGGCCTCGCCGGCGGCGCCGGTGACGATGCATGGGGAAGCTGGCTGCTCAGCCGGCTGCAAGACGGTGGCGTCGACACGTCGCTGTTCCGTTTGATGCCTGAAGCCAAGACGCCGATCGCGATCGTCGCCGTGAACGAGGCCGGCGAGGCCCGCTACCAGATCTACGGGGAGCAGATCGCGACCATCGTCGGCGCCCTGTCCGATCAGCTCGAGTCCGCGGTCCGCGATTCGGCGGCGGTCTTCATCAGCTCAAATACGCTCGTGGGCGCGGAGGAGCGCGAGGTCACGATGCGGGCGCGGGAGCTCGCCGTCGAGCAGGGGCGACACGTGATCTTCGATCCAAACCTGCGCCTGCACCGCTGGAGATCTCGGGCGGACGCGGCCGCCTGCGCAAACGCCTGCGTTCCGGGGGCCCTGCTGGTACGCCTGAACCAGGCCGAGGCGGCGGTCATGACCGGCGAGGAGGACCCCGAGCGGGCGGCGACGGCGTTGATCAAGGCCGGCGCTCGGATGGCGGTAGTGACGCTGGGAATGGACGGCGCGATCCTCCGTGGCGAGGTCCGCGCCGACGCGCCCGGCGTGCCGGTCACCGTACTCAGCACGATCGGCGCCGGCGACGTCCTGACCGGGACGCTGCTCGCGCGGCTGACGATGACCGACTTCTACCCAGCGGCCGTCGCCGCCTGGCTGCCCGAGGCGGTGGCGGCGTCGGCCGCGGCGTGCCAGAGGTGGGGAGCGCTTGACTAGCGCCGCCGGCGCGGAGACCTGGCGGCGTCCGACGCCACGTCGGGTCCGTGCGGTTCGAGATCGTCTCCGCCTCGTATACGCGATTCCGCAGGCCAGGCCGCATGGCCATCCCATCGCTGAGCTGATCCTGACGGTCCTCTCGCAGTCGACCAATGACCGCAACCGCGACGTCGCCTATCTGGCACTGCGCGAGCGCTTCCCCTCGTGGCACGAGGTGCGGGACGCGCCGGTCGACGAGATCGAGGAGACGATCCGCCCCGGCGGCATTTCGAGGGTCAAGTCGGCCCGTATCAAGTCGATCCTGCGGGCCGTAAGCGATACCGCGCCGGGGGGGGAACTGTCTCTGGATTGGCTGGCGTCGCTGACCGTGCCGGAGGCACAGCAGTACCTGACGTCGTTGCCGGGGGTGGGGCGCAAGACCGCCGCCTGTGTGCTGCTGTTCGCCCTCGGGATGAGCGACGTGCCCGTGGACACCCATGTCTCCCGGGTCGGGTCGCGCCTCCGTCTGTTTCGCCCCGGCGCCGGGTTCGAGGAGCTACACGACACGATGCTGGCGATAACCCCGCCAGGCGAGGAGCTGGAATTTCACCTCAACCTCCTGCGCCACGGGCGGCGTACATGCCATGCCAGGCGGCCCGATTGCCGCGGTTGCGCCCTACAGCGCATGTGCCCGAGCGCCTTCACGTTTGGCTGAGAGCAGTGCTTGAGATCTGCTATCTTCTGACTTAGATTTTTAGACCAAAACAGGAGTAGAACTCAACATGGGAAAGACGATCGGAATCGACCTCGGAACGACCAATAGCTGCATGGCCGTCCTCGAGGGTGGGGAGCCGACGGTCATTGAGAACGCAGAGGGCGGGCGCACGACGCCGTCCGTGGTGGCTTTCACGCCATCCGGCGAGCGCCTCGTGGGCACCGTAGCCAAGCGTCAGGCCGTCACGAATCCCCAGAACACGGTCTTCTCGATCAAGCGCTTCATGGGCCGCAAGGAGGCCGAGGTGCGCGAGGAAGAGTCGATCGTGCCGTACAAGGTGGTCTCAGGCCCGAACGGCGATGCGCGCGTCGAGGCCGGCGGCAAGGAGTACTCGCCGCCCGAGATCTCCGCAATGATCCTCGGCAAGCTGAAGACCGACGCCGAGGCCTATCTCGGTGAGACGGTCGACAGCGCCGTGATCACCGTACCCGCGTACTTCAACGACGATCAGCGCCAGGCGACGAAGGATGCCGGCAAGGTCGCCGGCCTTGACGTCAAGCGGATTATCAACGAGCCGACGGCAGCGTCGTTGGCATACGGGCTCGACAAGGAGTCCGACCAGACGATCCTGATCTTCGACCTCGGCGGCGGCACGTTCGACGTGTCCGTGCTCGAGATCGGCGACGGCGTGTTCGAGGTCAAGGCGACCGCCGGAGACAACCACCTCGGCGGCGACAACTTCGACAAGGCGCTCGTCGACTGGCTGGTCTCCGAGTTCAAGAAGTCTCAGGGCATCGACCTGAGCGCCGACCCGATGGCGTTGCAGCGGCTCTATGAGGCGGCCGAGAAGGCGAAGATCGAGCTCTCCACCACTCAGGAGACGCAGATCAACCTGCCGTTCATTACCGCTGACTCGAGTGGCCCCAAGCACCTCGACACGCGCCTGACCCGGGCGAAGCTGAACGAGCTCACCGCTGACCTGCTCGACCGGACCGTGGCGCCTGTTCGCCAGGCCCTCGATGACGCCAAGGAGAAGGGCGTTGACAAGGTCGACCACGTCGTGCTCGTTGGTGGTATGACCCGGATGCCCTCCGTCCAGGAGAAGGTCAAGGAGCTGACCGGCAAGGAGCCGCACCGCGGCGTCAACCCGGACGAGGTCGTGGCCGTTGGTGCCGCGATTCAGGCGGGCGTGCTCGCGGGCGACGTCAAGGACGTGCTGCTGCTCGACGTGACGCCGTTGACCCTCGGCATCGAGACCAAGGGCGGCGTGATGACCAAGCTGATCGAGCGCAACACGACGATCCCGACCCGCAAGTCGGAGATCTTCTCGACGGCCGAGGACAACCAGCCGAGCGTGGAGATCCACGTGCTCCAGGGCGAGCGCGAGATGGCTACGTACAACAAGTCGCTGGGCAAGTTCCAGCTGACCGGTATTCCGCCGGCGCCGCGCGGGATCCCGCAGATCGAGGTCGCGTTCGACATCGACGCCAACGGCATCCTCAGCGTGTCCGCCAAGGATCTGGGCACCGGCAAGGAGCAGAAGATCGAGATCAAGTCCGGCTCCGGCCTCTCTGAGGAGGAGATCAAGCGGATGGTCTCGGACGCCGAGTCCCACGCCGATGAGGACCGCCGCCTGCGCGAGCTCGCGGAGGCCCGCAACAACGGCGAGAACGCCGCGTACCAGGCGGAACGTCAGCTCAAGGACCTGGGCGAGACCGTCGACGCCTCCTCGCGTGAGGACATCGAGGCAGCGATCAAGGCCGTCCGCGAGGTGCTCACCTCGGAGGACGCGGCTGACATCAATGCCAAGACCGAGGCGCTCCAGTCCTCCTTCCACCGTGTCTCCGAGGCGATGTACCAGCGCGCCCAGGAAGAGGCCGCGGCCAGCGGCGCCGGCCCTGACGGTGCCGGCAGCACCGATGGCTCGGCCAACGGCGCCGGCCAGGAAGAGGAGGACGTCGTCGACGCTGAGGTAGTGGACGAGGGCAAGTAAGCGATGACCTATCGAGACCCGTTCGGCTTCCGCCGCTATGGAATAGATCCGCGATTCGGGCCAGACCGCCCGACCGGGGCGCCTCGACGCGCCCCGGCCGGAGGTCCGGGCCCGGTCCGGGTGTCCGCGGACGGCAGGAAGGTCAACGTTCCAGTCAACGCGCCCCTGCCTGAGGAGAAGCAGGAAGGGCGGGTGGCTCCGGAGGCTCCTGTGACGGAGGCTCCCGCGCCCTCGATGCCCTCCGGCGACCCCGAGGCCCCCATCGGACCCTCGGTTCCGCTCGACGAGCAGGATCCGGAGGACGACCTGGCCTACGCCGATACGGCACAGGCACCCGAGCCCGAGGACCTGGAGGCGCTCACGGCGAAGGCCGGGAAGGCCGACCAGTACCTCGAGCTGGCGCAGCGGACCAAGGCTGACTTCGAGAACTTCCGCAAGCGGGCCGCTCGCGACGCGGCGGCCGCGCAGGAGCGTGGCGTAGCCAAGCTGGCCAAGGAGCTCCTGCCGGCGGTCGACAACCTCGATCGCGCACTGGAGGCCGCTCAGACCTCCGGAAACGGAGCCGAAAGCGAGACCACGCTCGTGTCTGGCATCAAGCTGGTCCACGCGGACGTGATCGCCGCGCTCGCCCGGGTCGGGATCGAGCCGTTTGACCCGACAGGTGAGCAGTTCGACCCGCAGCGCCACGAAGCGGTTGCTCAGCAGCCGGTTGAGGGTGCCCAGCCCGGGACGATCGTCGAGGTCTACCAGCGCGGTTACCGGCTGGGAGACACCGTCCTACGGCCGGCGCGTGTAGTAGTGGCGGGTTGAGGAGCTGACATCTATGCCTCCGAAGCAGCCCGACTACTACAAGACGCTGGGGGTGGGAAAGAACGCCTCCGACGCGGAGATCAAAAAGGCCTATCGAAAGCTCGCCCGCCAGTATCACCCGGACCGCAACGCGGGCGATAAGAAGGCCGAGGAGCGCTTCAAGGAGATCTCTCAGGCGCACGACGTCCTGTCTGACCCTGACAAGCGCAAGGCGTACGACCGGGGCGGCATGCTCGGTGGGTTCGGCGTGCCCGGAGGCTTCGATGCCAGCTCGTTCGGTGGTGGCTTCAGCGACATCCTGTCGAACCTGTTCGGGGGTGGCGCGACCACCACCGGAACGCGCCCCGGTGGACGCGCCGGCGGTGTCCGCGGCGGACGCACCCAGCAGCGCGGCCGCGACCTCGAGACCGAGGTCACGCTCACGTTCGACCAGGCCGTCAACGGCGCTCAGGTCCCGCTCGCGGTCCCGACTTCCCAGCAGTGCCCAACCTGCCACGGCACCGGCGCCAAGCCGGGGACGTCGCCGAAGGTCTGCCCGGTCTGTAACGGACGGGGAATCGAATCCGAGAGCCAGGGGATCTTCTCGATCTCCCAGCCGTGCTCGAACTGCAACGGCACCGGCACCGTGATCGATGATCCGTGCCCGACGTGCAACGGCAGCGGCGCCCAGCGCACCGTGCGGCGGCTCCGGGTCAACATCCCCGCCGGCGTGAAGGAGGGCAGCCGCATCCGGCTCGCTGGCAAGGGCGAGGGTGGCCCGCGCGGCGGCGAGCCCGGCGACCTCTACGTGATCACTCGCGTGCAGGACTCGCCCGTGTTCAAGCGCAACGGCGAGAACCTCGAGGTCGAGGTGCCACTCACGATCCCCGAGGCCGTCCGCGGCGCCGTGATCGACGTTCCGACACTGTCCGGGACGAAGCGCCTACGCGTTCCGGCCGGGACTAAGCACGGCACCGTCCAGCGTCTGCGGGGCGAGGGCCCGGCACGGCTCGGCGGCAAGGGCCGAGGTGACATCCACTACCGGTTTGTGATCGACGTCCCCGCCTCGCTCTCGCCCGAGCAGGACGAGGCGATCGAGCGCCTGTCCGACGTGATGAACGGCAACCCGCGGGCCGACCTGTTCGCACAGGCCGCCGAGGGTGCGACCGGGAGCGAGGCATGATGTCCAGCCGGCGCGAGGAGACGAGGGTCACGAGGACCACGACCAGGGTCGAGGTCACCTCGGACCGTGGTGTATTCATGATCTCGGTGGCGGCCGAGCTGGCCGCGATGCACCCCCAGACGTTGCGCATGTACGAAGCGCGCGGTCTGATCGAGCCCAAGCGCTCGCCCAAGGGCACGCGCCTGTACTCGCACGAAGACGTCGACCGGCTGCGCCGGATCCAGGAGATGACCGCCGAGCTGGGCATGAACCTAGCCGGAGTCGAACGCGTTTTCGAGCTGGAGGAGAAGCTCGATGCGATGGCGCGGAAGGTCGCGGCGCTGGAGCGACGGGCCGGCGAGCTGAAGAGCGAAGTCGAGCGGCTAGAGGCGATCCGCCGCGAGCTCCGAGCCGACATCGTCCCCTATGAACGCGGCGGCGAGCTGATCCGCGCCGCCGACCTGAAGACCTTCAGGATTCCCATCGAGCGCACGGAGTAGCTAGCTGTGCGACCATCCATGGGTGTTGACGCGCCTATGGGGAGAGCGGGAGCGTACGACTAGCGCGTACCGGGGGCGCGGCGCGCGTTGCGTCATCCCGATCATTGCTTTCGTATTGCTTGTAGCACCGATTTCGACCGCAACCGCGGCGCCGGTGGCGCACGCGACCGCAGTCGGGCCGGCCCCATCGTCACAGCCGCTTCAGCTGGTTCTGCCGCTGGTCGCGCGCGATGCCGGTCTGGCTCAGCTGGCCCAGGCGGTCTCAACGCCCGGGTCGCCTGAGTACGCCCACTACGAGTCGATCCAGCAGCTGGCACGCCGGTTCGGGGCCTCGGCGCGGACGCGGGCGCGCGTGGTTCGCTACCTCCGGGCCGCCGGCGCCAGCAGCGTGAAAATTGACGCCACCGGCATGTTCGCCGACGCGACGATGACGGCGGCTCGCGCCGAGCGGGTGTTCGCGGCGCCGTTGACGACGTTCCGCTCGGGCCGGCACAGTCAGTTCATCGCGCCGAACCTCCCCGTCGGCGTCCCGCGGGCGCTCCGGGGCGTCGTCAAGAGCGTGATCGGACTCGACACACAGGCGCTGTCGGGACCCAGGCGTGCCGAGGCCGGCGGCCTGGCTCGCAAGGCCCATGTCGCCTCGCAGCCCACTTCGGCGTTCCCGCGCACGGGGACGCCGAGCGGATGCCACGCCGGCGCGTCCGCCGGTGAGCTGGGCAGCGATCCGGCCACCGCCGGCTTCACCCCGAATCAGTACCTGGCCGCGTACGGGTTCCAGCAGCTCCAGGCCGCCGGCCTCGGCGGCGAGGGTGAACGGGTCGCGCTGATCGAGATCGACGGCTTCAAGCTTTCCGACATCAATACGTTCGCGCAGTGCTTCGGGCTGCACTTGCCGCCTGTGAACGCGTTTTCGGTCGGCGTCAAGCACCCGCTGGCGCCGGGTGGAGAGTCGACGCTCGACCTCGAGGCGCTGGACGCCGCCGCCCCCGATCTCAAGGCGATCGATGTCTACGAGAGCAATTCGAGCGCCGCAGACACGCTCGAGGCGATGACCGCGCCGCTGCAGAACCACGGGCGCCAGCCCGAGGTCATCTCGGCATCACTCGGACTGTGCGAGCCGGCCGTCTACGCCGCGATCGGCGTCCACGGGATCGAGGCGACCGAGGCCGCGCTCGAGATCGCCGCCCTCAGCGGGGTCACGTTCCTGGCGTCGAGCGGGGATTCGGGCTCGGCGGACTGCATCGGGCCGAACGGGTTCCCGATCGACCGGCTCGCCGTCAACTACCCGGCGTCGTCTGCCTGGGTCACCGGCGTCGGCGGCACCAACCTGCTGCTGGGCCCGGCCAATCAGATAACGAACCAGGTCGTGTGGAACGACACTGACATCCAGCCCGGATCGGCGGCGGGTGGCGGTTCGAGCGCCATCTTCCGGCGGCCGTTCTACCAGGACGGCACGCTCACGGCCGCGAGCCGAGCGGTACCCGATGTTTCGATGCTCGCGGACATCATCCCCGGCTATGCCGTCTTCTGCTCGGCGCAGGGGGAGTGCGTCAACTCAGGGAACCCGAACCCCTGGCAATCGGTGGGTGGCACGAGCGCCTCGACGCCATTGCTCGCCGGCGGGTTCGCGCTCGTGGACCAAGAACTGCGGATGCACAATCGACAGGCCCTCGGGCTCGCCAATCCCCTTCTGTACCAGCTGGGCCGCTCCTCGACGTTCAGCGGCCAGGCGTTCGACGACATCCTTTCCTACGGCAACGACGTCGGGCCGTTCGTCCCCGGCAACGGCCAGCCGCTCGGCTGCTGCACCGCGACTCGGGGATACGACAGGGCGTCCGGCTGGGGCAGCGTCAACATCGCCGGCCTTGCGCCACTTGCGCTGGAGATGCAGCCGCCGCAGATCGGCCTGTCACTCCCCGGCGGCCAGAAGCCGATCCGCAGCCGCCAGATCCTCGCCCGCGTGAGCTGCACCGGGCCGTGCCGGATCGGAGCCTATGCGGTGGTGACGATCGCGCACAAGAAGCCGTTCTCGCTGGAGTCGGGCGTGTTCCAACTCGGAGCCGCAGGCGCGCGGACGATTCCGATCCGGATCTCACGCAAAGCACTGCGGCGACTCCACACGGCGATGGCGGGCCACCACCGCGTCACCGCGACTGTCTACGGAGCCATGATCGCCGGACGCCGGCGAATCGAGTTCCTGACCGGCGGGAAAACGATCAGGCTCGGCGGCTAGCAGTTCGCGATTTCGGTGGCGGGGCGGTGGCGATGGCGCTAGTGCTTTTGCTGGGGAGGGGAAGGGTTCGGGGTCGATCGCGCGATCCGTGGGGCCTTCAAATGGTGGATAACGCGCCAATCTTGGCCCCGGCGGCGGGCCGTGGCGTGCTAAGCACACTCCTCGTGCACAGCACGCCTCGCCCCCGGGTTCGCTGCGGAGTTGGCGCGCCATGCATCATCGAACGCCGCGATCGCGCACCCCTGGCTGCGTAAGATCGCGGGCTCGTGCCGGTGGCGCTAGTGCTTTTGCTGGGAAGGGGAAGGGTTCGTGTCCGATCGCAGGATCACGAGCGCCTCAAATCCTGGATAGCACGACAACATCGGCGCCAGCCGCGAGGCGCGTCGTGTTACCCGTGCTCTTCATGGGCAGCACGTCGAGGCTCGGGTGTGGCGATCGCGCCCGTCCCGCCTCCTCGCTGCAAGCACCGAGCCGACCGCCATCCCAGGCCGCGGGCGCGGAGCGCCCGCAGGCTCTGAGTCGAAAGCCATTGAGCGCGGCCCTCGAAAGGCCACAAGTGCCAGCCCGGGCCACGCCACAGGCGCGCGAAGCGCGCCTCTAATCCTCTGAATACGCCCCAAAACGCGGTGGAAATGTGCCATAATCTAAGTCCAACAGACTTAGATTTTTCCTGACCCGCCGACACCGGAACGAACTTCTATGCAACTAGACCGATTCACCATTAAGTCAAGGGAGGCGCTCGAGGCTGCACAGCGACTGGCCGACGAGCGCCGTAACCCGCAGACAACGCCGGAGCATCTGCTCGCCGTGCTGCTCGAGCAGGACGGTGGCGTCGTCGCCCCGGTGCTACGCAAGCTGGGCGTCGACCCCGGCGCCGTCCGCCAGGCGCTGACTCCCGCCCTCGACGCCCTCCCCAAGCTGAGCTCCGGCGCGCAAGAGCCAGCGGGCGGATCGACCGAGCTGACGCAGGTGATCCGCGACGCCGAGAAGGAGATGCGCGCGCTCGACGACGAGTACGTCTCGACCGAGCACCTGATGTTGTCGATCGCCTCGCACCCGGGCAAGGCCGGCGATGCGTTGCGCAGCTCCGGCGCCAGCCACGAGCAGCTGCTCAAGGCGATCTCCGAGGTCCGCGGCGGCCACCGGGTCACCGACGAGAGCCCCGAGGACAAGTTCCAGGCGCTCAAGCGCTTCGCGCGCGACCTCACCGAGGCGGCCGCGCAGGGGTCGCTCGATCCGGTGATCGGTCGCGATGACGAGATCCGCCGCGTGATCCAGGTGCTGAGCCGGCGCACGAAGAACAACCCTGTGCTGATCGGCGAGCCAGGCGTCGGCAAGACCGCGATCGTCGAAGGGCTCGCGCAGCGGATCGTCGCCGGCGACGTCCCCGAGGGTCTTCGCGACCGCCGACTGATGGCGCTCGACCTGAGCGCGATGGTCGCGGGCTCCAAGTACCGCGGCGAGTTCGAAGACCGTCTCAAGGCCGTCCTGAAGGAGATCAGCGACGCCAAGGGCCAGATCATCGTCTTCATCGACGAGCTCCACACGATCGTCGGCGCCGGCGCGGCTGAGGGCGCCATGGACGCAGGCAACATGCTCAAGCCGATGCTCGCGCGCGGCGAACTGCGTGCCGTGGGCGCGACGACGCTCGACGAGTACCGCAAGCACATTGAGAAGGATCCGGCGCTCGAGCGGCGCTTCCAGCCCGTGTTCGTGGGCGAGCCCACGGTCGAGGACACGATCGCGATCCTGCGCGGCCTCAAGGACCGCTACCAGGTCCACCACAACGTGAAGATCCAGGATTCGGCGCTCGTGGCGGCGGCGACGCTCAGCCACCGTTACATTGCCGACCGCTTCCTCCCCGACAAGGCGATCGACCTGGTCGACGAGGCGGCGTCGCGAATCCGGATGGAGATCGACTCCAAGCCGACCGAGATCGACGAGGTCGACCGCCACATCATGCAGCTCGAGATCGAGCTCCAGTCCCTCGGCGAGGACGACGACCCGGGCACCGTCGCCCGGCGCGAGCAGCTCGAGCGGACCCTGGCGGAGGAGAAGGAGCGCTCCGCCGGGATGCACGCCGAGTGGCAGCGGGAGAAGGAGACGATCGGAGCCACCTCGCAGGTCCGCGAGAAGATCGACCAGGCGAAGATCGAGCTCGAGCGCGCCCAGCGCGAGGCCGACCTCGGTCGTGCCGCCGAGCTCCAATACGGGACGATCCCCGAGCTCGAGAAGCGGCTGGAGGCGGCCGAGAGCGCGGAGGCGGCCGCTGAGGCCGGCGCCGGGCCGAGGTTCCTGAAGGACGATGTCGACGCCGAGGACGTCGCCGAGGTCGTGGCCAAGTGGACGGGCATTCCGGTCTCCCGCCTGATGGAGGGCGAGATCGAGAAGCTGGTGCACATGGAGGAGCGGCTGCACCAGCGCGTGATCGGCCAGGACGAGGCGGTGGAGGTCGTCTCTGCGGCGCTGCGGCGTTCCCGCGCCGGGCTGCAGGACCCCAACCGACCGATCGGGACGTTCCTGTTCCTTGGGCCGACGGGGGTCGGCAAGACCGAGCTGGCGCGCGCTCTCGCCGAGTTCATGTTCGACAGCCAGGACGCGATGATCCGGATCGACATGTCCGAGTACATGGAGAAGCATTCGGTTTCGCGGCTGGTCGGCGCCCCGCCCGGATACGTCGGCTACGACGAGGGTGGACAGCTGACCGAGGCGGTCCGCCGCCGCCCCTACTCGGTGGTGCTCCTCGACGAGATCGAGAAGGCCCATCCAGACGTGTTCAACACGTTGCTGCAGGTGATGGACGACGGACGCCTGACCGACGGCCAGGGCCGGACCGTGTCGTTCAAGAACACGGTGCTGATCATGACCTCGAACATCCCAGGCGGACGGGCCGGCGTAGAGGCCAGCTTCAAGCCCGAATTCATCAACCGCCTCGACGACATCGTGGAGTTCGACTCCCTGACGCGCGCGCAGATCGGCGAGATCGTCGATCTCCAGGTCGAGCAGCTGGTGCGGCGAGTCCGCGAGCGCGACATCGAGATCGAGCTGACCGACACGGCGCGGACGCTGCTGGGGAACCTCGGCTACGACCCGACGTACGGCGCGCGGCCGCTCAAGCGAGTGATCCAGAAGCGGCTCGTCGACCAGCTCGCGCTGGCGATCCTCGAGGGGCGGTTCGCGCCGGGCGACACGGTGCGTGTCGATGCCGCTGACGGTGAGATCGTGTTCGAGAAGGCGCAGGCGGCCGCGACCGTCTAGCCCCCGCGGGAGTTTGGCGCCCCGTTCTCGTCATCGACGGTGAACAGGCGCCACTCTCCCGGCACGCCGTTCAGCGCTTCGACGCCGCGGAAGCTGAACGGGATGTTCGAGCCGACCACGAGGTCGCGCACGGTCCCGGAGACGAGCACCTGGTCAGGCTCCGCCAGGTCGGCGATGCGGGCGCCGATGTGAACGGTGACGCCGGCCAGATCGTCGCCGTCGAGCTCGCATTCGCCGGTGTGGAGGCCGGCCCGCAATGACAGCTCGAGGCTCCGACCGACGTCGAGCATGGAGATGGCGCAGCGAATCGCCCGGGCTGGGCCGTCGAACGAGGCGAACACGCCGTCCCCGGTCCGCCTGACCGTGCGCCCTCGATAATCGGCGATCCGGTCCTCCATCAGCCGGTCGTGATCCGAGATCAGCTCGTGCCAGCGGCGGTCGCCGAGGCGCGCCGCGTGCTCGGTCGAGCCGACGATGTCAGTGAACATGACCGTCGCCAGGACGCGATCCGGATCGTGGGTGCCGCGCGAACCCGTGACGAACTCCTCGATCTCGTCGAGCAACGCGTCGGAATCGCCCGCGAAGTAGATGTGGTCGTCGCCGGGCAGCTCGACGTAGCGCGCCTGAGCGATCTGCTCGGCAAGGAAACGGGCGTTGGCGACGTCGACGAGGCGGTCGCCCCGGCGGTGGAGGATCATCGTGGGGACGCGGATCGCGGGGAGCACGGCGCGGATGTCGAGCTCAGCCAGGGCGTCGAAGATCGGCGCCACCATCGACGGCCGAACCGAGTAGCGCTCGAACCGCCCCCACCACCGTCGGAACCGCTCGTCGTCGACGAGCGAGGGCGCCAGCACGTCGAGGGAGGCGCCCGTGCCCCAGCCGTCGATCCACACCTTGCCGTAGGCGGCCACCAGCTCCGGCGGGCGTCCCTGCGGGTAGTCGGGTGCCTGCAGCCAGCGTGCGAGTGTCCCGTACAGGATCAGGCTGATGCAGCGATCGGGGTATGTCGCGGCGAAGAGCGCCGCCATCGGGCCGCCTTCGGAGGCGCCGAACAGCACCGCGCGCTCGGAACCGACGGCGTCCATCACCGCGATCACGTCGTCCATCCGCTCCTCGAGCGTCTGCGTGCTCGGTACCGGATCCGACAGGCCGGTGCCGCGCTTGTCGAACATGATCAGCCTGGCGAACGATGCGATCCGGCGCAGGAAGTAGGCGGCTTCCGGATGCTCCCAGTACTGCTCGATGTTCGACAGCCACTGCGGGATCAGGATCAGGTCGATGTCGCCATCGCCAAGCGTCTGATAGGCGATGCTCAGATCGCCTGCCTTGGCGAATCTGGTCTCAGAAGGAGCCATCGCAGCAGTTCCCGTCGGCGGCGGAGCTTAGCGGGGAGTCGAAGCGCAACGGACCGAAGCGCCTGACCGTGGTAGAAGTGCGGCTTCACCACGTCGAGAAGGAAGGATGGCTATGCCGACCTACATCATGCTTTCGACACTGACCCCTGAAGGTGTGCAGACGATCAAGAACAACCCCTCGCGGATTCGCGAGGTGAACCGCGAGGTGGAACAGCTCGGCGCGACGGTCAAGGCGCAGTGGGCCACGCTGGGCCAGTTCGATTTCGTCAACGTCGTCGAGGCGCCGGACGAGAAGACGATCTCCCGCGTATCGCTCGAGCTGGGGTCCCGGGGCACGGCCAGATACGAGACGTTGGTGGCGATCCCGATCGATGACTTCATCGGCGCCATCTGACGGCGCCCGCCAGCGAACGCTGGTCGTCGGCTCGGGCGGGCGAGAGCATGCGCTGGTGCAGGCGCTGCTGCGCTCGCCGCAGTCTCCGGAGGTCATCTGTGCGCCGGGGAACGCCGGAATCGCCGAGCAGGTCCGCGTGCTCGATGTGGGAGCCGACGACATCGACGGCGTAGTCCGGGCTGCCCGCGACGAGCGGACGTCGCTCGTCGTGGTCGGTCCCGAGGCGCCGCTCGTGGCGGGGCTCGCAGACGCGCTGGCTGACGCGGGGGTCCGCTGCTTTGGACCAACCGCCGCCGGCGCCCGGCTCGAAGGATCGAAATCCTTCAGCAAGGACCTGCTGATTGCTGCCGGCGTTCCCACCGCTGACTACGAGGTTGTGCACACGCTCGAGGAGGGGCTCGCGGCCGTTCACCGCTACCCGGCGGTGATCAAGGCGGACGGACTCGCCGCCGGCAAAGGGGTGATCATCGCCCCCGACGAGGCCAGCGCGCGCGAGGCGTTCCACGCCCTGCTCGTCGAGCATCGGTTTGACACCGACCGAGTCGTCGTCGAGGAGCATCTCGAGGGCGAAGAGCTTTCACTCCTCGCCCTGTGCGACGGGCGGACCGCCGTGCCGCTCGCGTCGGCCCAGGACTACAAGCGGATCTTCGACGACGATGAGGGCCCGAACACCGGCGGAATGGGCTCGTACTCGCCGGTGCCGTCCGTCGACGACGCGCGCGCGCGAGAGATCTGCACGGCGGTGCACCAGCCCGTGCTCGACGAGCTGGCCCGGCGTGGGATCCCGTTCCACGGCGTCTTGTACGCGGGCCTGATGATGGCGGCCGATGGCTTCAAGGTCCTCGAGTTCAACGTCCGCTTCGGCGATCCCGAAACCCAGGCGATCCTGCCCCGGCTTCGCACCGACCTGCTCGCCCTTCTCGAAGCCGCCACGGTCCCCGGCGGGCTCGACGACGTGGCGCTGGAGTGGGCTCCGGAGATGGCAGTGACGGTCGTGCTCGCCAGCAAGGGCTATCCCGCCTCTTCGTCGAGCGGCGACGTGATCACCGGATTGGCCGACGTTCCCGCCGGCGTGTTCGTGACCCACGCCGGTACCGCGCGGACTCCCTCCGGGAAGGTCGTCACCGCGGGAGGGCGCGTTCTGAACGTCACCGCGCTCGGCCGCGACGCCGCTGATGCCCGGGCCCGCGCATATGCTGCCGCGGACATGATCGAGTTCGATGGCAAGCAGTTCCGCGGCGACATCGCGCTGCGGCTCATCGCGAGCGAGCGGAGCGGCACATGAGCGAGCAGGAGCAACAGGCTCCTCAGGTGATGGTCGAGCCGGCGGCGGCGTTCGAAGAGCTGGACGTCGGCGGCCCGCTGGTAGGAATCGTGATGGGCTCCAAGAGCGACATGGGGGCGATGGAGGCCGCCGAGAAGGAGCTGAGCGACCGCGGCATCACCTCCGAAGTTCGGGTGATGTCCGCTCACCGCGAGCCCGACAAGGTCGCCGAGTACGCCAAGAACGCCCGGATGCGGGGCCTGCGCGTGATCATCGCCGGCGCCGGGCTCTCCGCCGCGCTCCCCGGCGTGGTCGCGGCCCACAGCGATCTCCCGGTGATCGGGGTTCCGCTGACGAGCCGCACGTCGGTCGCCGGCGGGCTCGATGCGCTGCTGTCGATCGCGCAGATGCCACCCGGTGTCCCGGTCGCATGCGTCGGCGTCGACAATGCGCGAAACGCCGCCGTGCTGGCAGCCCGGATCCTCGCCGCCTGACACTTCAGACAGCGCGCTAGCGTTAACGGGCGGCAGCTGATGCCCCACCCGATCATCCATGTGTCGTCGGTCGCCGGAAGTCCGCTTCTCGACTCGGTCGGGGAGCGGCTCGGGCGCGTGCAAGACGTGGTCGCCAGGCTGGACACGCGCGACGCGCTTCCCCCGGTCACGGGCGTCGTGGCGCGGATCGCCGGGCGGGAGCTGTTCGTCCCGATTGAGCGGATCGAGCAGCTCGGGCCTTATGAGGTGCGCACGTCGACGACGAAGCTGGACCTGGCGCAGTTCGAGCGCCGGCCCGGCGAGATCCTGCTCCGCTCCGACCTCCTCGACCGCAAGTTGATCAACGTCGGTACGGCGCGACTCGTGACCGCGCACGAGGTCGAGCTGGTGTGCGACGACGGCGTCTGGCAAGTCGCGGGTATCGATCCCAGCCTGCGCCCCCGTCTCTGGCGGCTGTTGCCGCGGCGCTTCCACGGCCACGACACCGAGCACCGCCAGTTCATCGCGTGGGGGGAGATGGAGCCGTTCGTGGGCCACGTGCCGACCTCTCGTCTGAAGCTCGCCTCGCGCCGGCTGGCCCGGCTTCACCCGGCGCAGATCGCCGATCTCGTCGAAGCCGCATCGCACGAAGAGGGACAGGAGATCCTCGAGGCGGTCGGCCAGGACAAGGAGCTCGAGGCCGACGTGTTCGAGGAGATGGACGACGAGCACCAGGTCGAGTTCGTGCGGGGGCGCTCCGACGAGGAGGCCGCCGCGCTGCTGGCGCGGATGGCGAGCGATGACGCCGCCGACCTGCTGCTCGAGATCGACCAGGACCGCCGCCTGCCGATCCTCAACCTGCTGCCGGCGGCAAAGCAGCGCAAGATCAGAAGCGTGCTCGGGTACAACCCGTCGACGGCCGGGGGCCTGATGGATCCGGACTTCGTCTCCGTGCCCGCCGACGCCACCGCTGGCGAGACGCTGGCGAAGGTCCGGGCCACCGAGCTCGGACAACAGCAGGGTTCGATCGTGTGCGTGCTCGACGATGCGGGGACGCTGATGGGGGCGCTGTCGCTGACAGATCTCATCCGGGTCGAGCCCGGCGAGCAGGTTCGCAACGTCATCGAAAACACCCCGATTCCGATCGTCCCGGCCGACGCCGACGTGCCGGAGGTCGCGACACTGATGAGTGACTACAACCTGATCGCGATGCCGGTCGTCGATGGCGACGGCAAGCCGGTCGGAGTGATCGCCGTCGATGATGTGCTCGAGCTCCTCGTGCCGGAGGAGTGGCGCCGGCGGGCCGGCGTGGCGCGCGATTAGCGAAGTCGTTCCAAGGGTCCGGTGGTACCCTCAAAACAACCGCAAATCCGCGGTTTACAAAGCATTCACGCGATGATGGACCCCTACGCACACCAAGACACCGAGCGACCCCGAAGTAGCAGCCCCGCGGTGGGCGCCGTGAGGATCGACTCGCGCGCCGTGCACTGATCCACGGCACTTGACGACCTCCGGCTCGCCGCGGCGGACGCGCGCGGGTTTCAGAGAAAGGAGGTCGAGCAAATGCCAACTCCCCCGTCACCGCCGGCGACGCCGGATCGGACACGCGAACGGGCCGTGCTCGACTCCGCTCACGTCGGCGACATCCAGGGGGCGTTCGGCACCATCCGACAGCACGAGGAGGCCCATCGAGGCCTGCGCTCGCGGGTGCTGGTGATGCTCGCGATCATCGGCCCCGGGCTGATCGTGATGGTCGGCGACAACGACGCCGGCGGGGTCGCCACCTATTCGCAGGCGGGACAGAACTACGGGACCAGCCTGCTGTGGGTGCTGTTGCTGCTGGTGCCGGTGCTGATCGTCAACCAGGAGATGGTCGTGAGGCTAGGCGCGGTCACGGGCGTCGGGCCACGCGCGGCTGATCAAGGAGCGGTTCGGTCCGTTCTGGGCCTGGTTCTCGGTGATCGACCTGTTCGTGCTCAACTTCCTCACGGTCGTCACTGAGTTCATCGGCGTCAGCCTGTCGCTCGGCTACTTCGGCGTCTCTGCAGTACGTAGCGGTGCCGATCGCGGCGGTGGCGCTGGTCGCGATCACCGCCAGCGGCAGCTTCCGCTCCTGGGAGCGCTCGATGTTCGTATTTGTGTTCGCCAACCTCCTCGTCATCCCGCTGTTCTTCCTGAGCCATCCCAAGGGTGGCCCGATCCTTCACGACTTCTTCGTGCCGGGCATCCAGGGCGGCGCCAGCTCGACCTCGGTGCTGCTCATCATCGCGATCGTCGGTACGACCGTGGCTCCGTGGCAGCTGTTCTTCCAGCAGTCGAACATCATCGACAAGCGGATCACGCCACGCTGGATCAACTACGAGCGCCTGGACACGTAGCTCGGCGCGATCATCGTCGTTCTCGGCGCCGCGGCGCTGATGTGCGTCTCCGCGTTTGCATTCGCGGGCACGCCGTATGTCGGCCATTTCACGGACGCAGGAGCCAACAGCGCCGGCCTGGAAGCATGTCTCGGCCCGGCCGCGGGCGCGTTCTTCGCGATCGTGCTGCTCAATGCCTCGCTGATCGGCGCCGGCGCTCTGACCCTCTCCACCAGTTATGCGTTCGGCGACATCTTCGGGACCAAGAGCTCGCTGCACCGCACGTTCCGCGAGGCGAAGGGGTTCTACGCGATGTTCACGGTCGTGGTCATCGGCGCCGCGACGATCGTGCTGATCCCGGGCGCTCCGCTCGGGCTGATCACCGAAGCCGTGCAGGCACTCGGCCGGCGTGCTGCTCCCGAGCGCGAGCATGTTCCTGTTGCTGCTCTGCAACGACAGTGAAGTGCTCGGTCCGTGGCGCAACGGCGTCGGCTCAACGTGCTCGCCACCGTGATCGTCGCGGTGCTCGTGCTCCTCTCGCTGATCCTGATGGCGACGACGTTGTTTCCGAGTATCGACGTCACGAAGTTCTCGCTGATCGGCGGCGCGCTGCTGGCGTCGGACTACTCGGGTTCGGGGCGGTTCGCGCGGCGTTCGCGCGCGCCGGCGCGGCGCCGGAGCAGCCTCGATCAGGGCGGCGATGCGCTCGTCCCGCGCGAGCAGTGGACGATGCCGCCGCTGGCGCTGCTGGCACGTCCCAAGCATCGGCGATGACGCAAGATCGCGATGTTCGCGATGGAGGGCTATCTCCTGCTCGCGGTCGCGCTGCTGATCGTCAAGGCGTCCAACTGGCAGGCGGCTGAGACGTGCCGACTGCCGCCGCCTCCCGATAATCGGTTCATGATCGCTCGCTACACCCGTGACGCTCTCGCCGAGGCGTGGTCCGACCATGCCCGGTTCGAGGCGATGCGCCAGGTGGAGGTGGCCGCCTGCGAGGAGATGGATGGACCGACCGCCGAGGAGCTCGAGGCGATCCGCCGCGCGACTTTCACCGTCGAGGCGATCGAGGAGCGCGAGAAGGTCACCGACCACGACACGGCCGCGTTCGTCGACGTGCTCGCGGCCTCGGCCGGCCCGGCCGGCCGCTGGATCCACCACGGACTGACCTCGAGCGACGTGCTCGACACCGGCCTGGCGCTGCAGCTGCGGCGGGTCGGCGAGCTTGTGCTGCCCGACTCGCGCCGCCTCGTCGAGGCGCTGGCCGCTCGTGCCCGCGAACACGTGCACACGCTGTGCGTCGGTCGCACTCACGGGATCCATGCCGAGCCGACGACGTTCGGGATCAAGCTGGCCGGCTTCGCGTTCGAGGCGGATCGGAACGCCCTGCGGCTGGAGCGGGCGTTCGACCAGGTCGCGGTGGGCGCGATCTCCGGCGCAGTCGGTACGTACTCCGCGACGTCGCCCGACTTCGAGGAGCGGGTACTCCGCCGGCTCGGGCTGGAGCGCGAGCCGGTCTCGACGCAGGTGGTGGCACGCGACCGCTACGCCGAGCTGCTCCAGGCGGTCGCGCTCGCCGGCGCGGGACTCGAACGGTTCGCGACCGAGCTTCGCCACCTGGCCCGGACCGAGGTCGGCGAGGTACGCGAGCCGTTCGCCGAAGGGCAGAAGGGCTCGAGCTCGATGCCGCACAAGCGCAACCCGATCAAGTCAGAGCAGGTAGCGGGTCTGGCGCGCGTGCTCCGTGGCAACGCCTCGGCCGCGGTCGAGAACGTCACGCTCTGGCACGAGCGCGACATCTCTCACTCGTCGGTCGAGCGGATCATCCTGCCCGACTCGACGACCCTGCTCGACCACATGCAGCGCCGCGTGATCGCGCTGGTGGAAGGGATGGTCGTCGACGCCCGCCGGATGCGGGAGAACCTCGAGCTCACCTCCGGCGCGCTGTTCTCGCAGGGGGTGCTGCTGGCGCTGGTCGAGCGGGGCCTCACCCGCGACGACGCCTACCGGATCGTCCAGCGGCTGGCCCAGCGGGCGCTCGACGAACGCGTGCCGCTGCGCGACCTGCTGTCCCGCGACCCCGTCGGCGCTACGCTCGATCTCGACGCGATCTTCGACTACGCGCCGTTCGTTCGCTACGCCGATGAGATCGTCGGGCGGCTGGATGCAATCGGGGCGTCGGCCCTCACTACGGGGCGTTCGGCCCTCACTACTGGGCGTTCGTGAGCGCCGAGGCCGTTGCTAGGATCGACCCAGTGACTGCCGTCGCCGACCTACCCCTCATCGCCTCGGGGAAGGTCCGCGAAATCTATGATCTCGGCGACTCCCTGCTGATCGCGGCGTCGGATCGGATCTCGACGTATGACGTCGTGCACCCGACCCCGATCCCGGACAAGGGCAACGTCCTCACCGGGCTCTCGACGTTCTGGTTCGAGCGCACCTCCGAGATCGTCCCGAACCACTTCGTGTCGGTGACCGACGGTGTGCCGGACGAGGTCCGGGGTCGTGCGATGGTGGTGCGCAAGCTGCGGATGCTCCCGGTCGAGTGCGTCGTCCGTGGCTATCTGAGCGGGTCGGGGTGGAAGGACTACCAGCAGACGGGAGCCGTGTCCGGGATCGAGCTCCCAGCTGGCCTGCGCGAGTCCGACCAGCTCCCCGAGCCGATCTTCACGCCGTCCACGAAGGCTGACGTCGGCCACGATGAGGCGATCGACTTCGAGGGGGCGGCGAGTCTCGTCGGTGACCGGGCAATGGCCGAGCGACTGCGCGACGTATCGATCGCCGTCTATCGGCACGCCGCCGACCACGCTCGCTCGAACGGGATCATCCTCGCGGACACGAAGTTCGAGTTCGGTCTCGACGCCGACGGGCAGCTGATCCTGGGCGACGAGGTCTGCACTCCCGATTCGTCGCGGTTCTGGCCCGCTGACCAGTACGAACCGGGTCGCGGCCAGCCGAGCTTCGACAAGCAGTTCGTGCGCGACTGGGCCTCGTCGACCGGTTGGGATCGCAACCCGCCGGCGCCGGCGATCCCGGACGACGTGGTCGCGCGCACGCGGGAGAAGTACGTCGAAGCCTACGAGCGGATCGTCGGCGATTCGTTCGAAGAGTGGCTTCGCCGCACCGGCGCGGCATGAAGGCGCGCGTTCTCGTCAGACCCAAGGAGGGGATCCTCGATCCACAGGGTCAGGCCGTCGAGCGGGCGCTCCCGGCACTGGGCTTCCAAGGCGTGAGACACGTCCACGTGGGGCGGCTCGTCGAGCTCGAGGTCGAGGACCCTGAGCGGCTGCCCGAGATGTGCGAGCGGCTGCTGGCGAATCCGCTGATCGAGGAGTACGAAATTCTCGAGGTTCCGTCGTGAAGTTCGGCGTGATTCGCTTCCCAGGGTCCTGCGACGAGGTCGACGCGATGGAGGCAGCGGCCCGGGTCGGGGAGGCCGTGCTGCTCTGGCACGCCGACCGCGACCTGCATGGCGTCGATGCCGTTGTCGTCCCCGGCGGATTCTCGTATGGCGATTACCTGCGTGTCGGAGCCATCGCCCGCTTCGCCCCGGTAATGAATGAGGTCATCGAGTTCGCCCACGACGGTGGACTCGTGCTCGGCATCTGCAACGGCTTCCAGGTGCTGTGTGAGGCCGGCCTGCTTCCGGGCGCGCTGTTGCCGAACCTCTCGCTGCGGTTCGTCTGCCGGCAGGTGGGGCTCGAGGTGGTCCAGCACGAGAGCGCGTTCACGCGCGCGTGTGACTACGGGCAACGGCTGTCGATTCCGGTCAAGCACACGACCGGCCGGTTCTACGCGCCACCGGACGAGCTCGACCGACTCGAGGCGTCCGGTCAGGTCCTGCTCCGCTACGCGCCGGGCGAGAACCCGAACGGCTCCCTGCGAGACATCGCGGGCGTACGCAACGAGCGCGGGAACGTGTTCGGTCTGATGCCGCACCCGGAGCACGCGGTGGACCCGCTGACCGGCTCCACCGACGGGCTGAAGATCTTCGAGTCGATGAGAGCGCATGTCGCCGACGGCGTCTTCGTCTAGGCATCGCGCGCTCGGGCTGACGGACTACGAGTACGAGCTGATCCTCGAGCGGCTCGGCCGCGAGCCGAACGGCGTCGAGCTGGCGATGTTGTCGCTGATGTGGTCAGAGCACTGTTCCTACAAGCACTCGCGCAAGCTCCTGCGCCGGCTGCCCACCGAGGGGCCGCACCTGCTGATGGGACCGGGCGAGAACGCCGGAGCCGTCGACGTCGGCGGCGGGCTGGCCGTAGCGTTCAAGGTCGAGTCGCACAACCATCCGAGTGCGGTCGAGCCGTTCCAGGGAGCCGCGACCGGGGTCGGCGGGATTCTGCGCGACGTGTTCGCGGTGGGGGCGCGCCCGATCGCGGTGCTCGACTCGCTGCGGTTCGGCGAGCCATTTGAGTCACAGCGCTCCCGGTATCTGCTCGAGCGCGCCGTGGCGGGGATCGGCCATTACGGCAACTCGATCGGCGTCCCAACGGTCGGGGGTGAGCTCTACTTCGAGCAGAGCTACGAGCAGAACTGTCTGATCAATGCAATGTGCCTGGGCATCGCCCCGCACGAGCGGCTGACCCGCAGCGCGGCGGCCGGTCCCGGCAACGTGCTCGTGCTGCTGGGTGCGCTCACCGGCCGGGATGGGATCGGCGGCGCGTCCGTGCTCGCGAGCGCCGAGCTCGGCGAGGGCGATGAGGCCAAGCGCCCGTCGGTCCAGATCGGAGATCCCTTTGCGGAGAAGAAGCTCCTCGAGTGTTGCCTGGAACTGCTCGACCGTGAGCTCCTGGTTTCGCTCCAGGACCTCGGTGCAGCGGGGCTCACGTCCTCGGCAGCGGAGATGGCGAGCAAGGGCGGCGTCGGGCTCAACATCGATGTCTCGCGAGTGCCGCCGCGAGAGGACGGCCTCGAGCCGTTCGAGATCATGGTCTCCGAGTCCCAGGAGCGAATGCTGTGCGTGGTCGCGCCCGAGCTCGTTGGCCAGGTGATCGAGGTGTGTGAGCGGTGGGAGACGCTGGCCACGCCAATCGGCTGCGTCACCGACTCTGGCACGCTCCGGATCCTCGATGCAGGAACGATCGTCGGCGAGCTTCCCGTCGAGGTCCTCGTCGACGATTGCCCCCTTTACGATCTGGACCCGGTGCCCGTCCCCGACGATGCACCGCTGTACGGGGCGCCCGACCGGATCCTGGCCGGCCAGGAGTCGGTGGCCGAGACGCTGCTGGCGCTGCTGCGCTCGCCGAACATCGCCTCGCGCCGGCCGGTGTTCGAGCAGTACGACTGGATCGTCCAGTCACGGACCGTACGCCGGCCCGAGCAGACCGACGCCGCCGTCCTGATGCTGCCGGACGGCGGGGCGATCGGGGTCTCGATCGACGGCAACGGGCGCCGTGTCGCGTGTGACCCGCGCGCCGGCGCGGCCGAAGCGGTGTACGAGTGCTCGGCGAACCTCGCCTGCGTGGGGGCGGAGCCGCTCGGCCTGACGAACTGCCTGAACTTCGGCAATCCGGAGAAGCCGCACGTTGCCTGGCAGCTCGTCGAGGCCGTCGAAGGACTCGCGCAGGCGTGCGAGGCCCTGGCCATCCCGGTCGTCGGCGGCAACGTCTCGCTCTACAACGAGGCCCCGAGCGGCCCGATCTTCCCCACGCCGGTGGTGGGGATCGTCGGGCGCCTGCCCTCCGCCGCGCAGGCCGGGCGACTTGGATTCTCGGCCGAAGGCGACGCCGTGGCGATAGTCGGCCTCCGGCTTCATTCACTGACGGGCTCCGAGCTGGCCAAGCTCCGAGGCGAGGCGCCAGTGGGGTCGCTCCCGGCGGTGCCCGCAGTCGAGGTGCGCGACCTCCACGCCGCCGTGCGCGAAGCGGTCAGGTCCGGTCTATTGCACAGCGCCCACGACATCGCCGAGGGTGGGCTCGCGGTCGCGCTCGCGGAGTGCTGCGCCGCCGGCGAGATCGGGGCCTCGGTCGAGCTCCCGGGCACCGGTGAGGACGAGCTGTTCGGGGAGGCGCCCGGGTGCGCATTCGTGGTCTCCGGCGAGCTCGCCGCGCTCGAATCCTCGGGGCTGCCCGGGCTGAGTGTGTTTGGGCGCGTAGGGGGCGAGCGGCTGTCGCTCCGGGCCGGCGAGCTCGTGCTGAACCTCGCTGTTTC
Source organism: uncultured Solirubrobacterales bacterium (assembly GCA_963773165.1). Lineage (GTDB taxonomy): Bacteria > Actinomycetota > Thermoleophilia > Solirubrobacterales > Solirubrobacteraceae > Palsa-465. Next base: position 10,567 of record CAVZAK010000030.1, on the reverse strand, counting down.
CGAGCTCCGCGAGACCCGCGACAGCGGACTCGAGAAATTGGTCGAGGGCCGCTGCTAGCCTTGTTTGCAGGGCTTCCAATGCCTCCTGTGACCGATCATCGCGACGGGCCACGAGACGAGTGCGGAGTTTTCGGCATCTACGCTGCCGAGCACGACGTCGCTCGCCTCACCTACTTTGCGCTGTTCGCCCTCCAACACCGGGGGCAGGAGTCTGCGGGCATTGCGACTGCGCCGCGCGGCGGCAGCATCATGGCGATCCGCGATCAGGGGCTGGTCGCGCAGGTGTTCGACGAGCACATGCTCCGCTCGCTCGTCGGCGACATGGCGATCGGCCACGTCCGTTACTCGACCACAGGCTCCTCGGAATGGGAGAACGCCCAGCCAATCGTCCGTGACGATCGCCGCACGCTCGCGCTGGCCCACAACGGCAACCTGATCAACGCAGTCGACCTGCACTCCGAGCTTCGCGGCCAGGACGTCCCGTTTCGCTCGACCTCCGACTCCGAGATCATCGCCGCGATGCTCGCGACCCACCCGGCCGAGCGCATCGAGGACGCGGTCGCCGAGGTGCTCCCGCGGCTGAAGGGAGCGTTCTCGACCGTCGTCATGACCGAGGACGCGGTCGTCGCGTTCCGCGACCCGCACGGGCTCCGGCCGCTCGCGCTCGGGATGATCGAGGACGGCCATGGTGGCGCTGCCTACTGCGTCGCCAGCGAGTCCTGCGCGTTCGACCTGATCGGCGCCCGGTTCCTGCGCGAGATTCAGCCCGGCGAGGTCGTCACCCTGACCGACCGCGGGATCCAGACCCGGATCGTGGCCGGATCCGAGCGACATGCGTTCTGCGTGTTCGAGTACATCTACTTCGCGCGCCCTGACTCGCGGATGGCAGGGACGGTTCTCCAGGTAGCGCGAGCACGGATGGGCGAGATCCTGTGGCGCGAGGCGCCGGTGGAGGCCGATCTGGTGATCCCGGTGCCCGACTCCGGCAACGCCGCGGCGCGCGGGCTCGCGCGCGCGGCCGGCCTGCCACAGGACGACGGGTTCATCAAGAACCGCTACGTCGCGAGGACGTTCATCCAGCCGGGCCAGGAGCTGCGCCGACAGGGCCTGCGGCTGAAGTTCAACCCCCTCCCCGAGGTCGTCTCCGGCAAGCGCCTGATCGTCGTCGACGATTCGATCGTCCGCGGCAACACGACCCGTCAGATCGTGCAGATGCTGCGCGACGCCGGCGCCGCCGAGGTTCACCTCCGCATCTCGGCGCCGCCGATCAGGCACCCGTGTCACTACGGCATCGACATGTCCACGCGCGATGAGCTGATCGCCCACAACCGCGACGTCGCCGAGATCACAGCCGAGCTCGGCGCGGACTCATTGCACTACCTGTCGATGGACGGCGTCTACGAGGCGGTCGGCACGTCGCGGGCGACGCACTGCGACGCGTGTTTCACCGGCGACTATCCGCTCGAGGGCACAGAGCAGGCGAACGGCAAGTTCGAGCTCGAGTCAGAGCTGCCGCTCGTACGGGCCTAGCTGGGGCTCTGCCCCAAGGGCCGCCCGCGGGCGGCGCTGTGTATCGCCGCCGACCCCGGCGGTATCGTCGCCGGTCCGATGGATGCCCGCCAGTCGCTGCAAACGATCTTCGGCTTCGACAGCTTTCGCCCCGGCCAGGTCGAGGCCGTCACGGCCGCGCTGAACGACCGCGACTCGCTCGTGGTGATGCCCACCGGCGCGGGCAAGTCGCTCTGCTACCAGCTGCCGGCGCTGATGCGCGATGACCTGACGCTCGTCGTCTCGCCGCTGGTCTCCCTGATGCAGGATCAGGTGCAGGCGCTGGGCGACGTCGCGCCGGGGCGGGTCGAGCTCGTCAACGCCCAGCGACGCGGGGCGCTGAACGCGCAGGCGGTCGAGCGGGCCGTGCGCGGCGAGGTCCGCGTCCTGTACGTGGCGCCCGAGCGGTTCGGCGCGCCCGGGTTCGAAGCTGCGGTCTCACACGCGCGCGTGGGCCTGTTCGTCGTCGACGAGGCCCACTGCGTCTCGCAATGGGGCCACGACTTCCGCCCCGACTACTTCACGCTCGCCGCCGCGGCGAAGCGGCTCGGGGCCCGGGCGACGATCGCGCTGACCGCGACCGCGACGCCGCAGGTGGCCGACGACATCGTCCGCCGTCTGGCGCTCCGCGACCCCGTCCGCGTCACCACCGGCTTTGACCGCCCGAACCTGAGCTTCGTGGTGGTGCCGTGCGGTGGCGCGCTGGACAAGGGGCGCCGGATCGCCGCGGCGCTCGGTGCGCCGGACGCGTTGCCGGCGATCGTCTACGCCGGGACCCGTGACGCCAGCGAGCAGATGGCTCAGCTGCTGACGCGCGCGCTCGGCGAGGAGGTGGTCGTCTATCACGCGGGTCTTGACCGGAGAGTCCGTGCGACGACGCAGGAGCGGTTCATGACCGGCGACGTCCGCGTGATCGTTGCGACCAACGCGTTCGGGATGGGCATCGACAAGGCCGACGTTCGTACGGTGTGTCACGCGTCGGTCCCGGGATCGCTCGAGGCCTACTACCAGGAGGCAGGACGGGCCGGCCGCGACGGTCGCCCGTCGCGGTGCCTGTTGTTCGCCGAGCAGCGCGACAAGGGGCTGCACGTGTTCTTCATCCAGCGTGCTCGAGTGTCGGAGGGCAACTTCGAGGCGATCGCCGAGCGGCTGCGCTGGGCCGGGCTCGACGGACGCTACGACGTGCCCCTGTCCGAGCTGGCCGGCGTCCTCGGACGGCGATCGGACGAGGACGCGGTACGGGCGGTGATCGGGCACCTGGCTCGGGCGGGGATGGTGGCGCCGGCGCCCTCGCCACCGGACCGCGCGGTGGGACGGGTGGTCGGCCAGTGGGATCGCCGGACGCTGGGGATCTGCCTCGGGTCTGCGCGCGACGCCGAGCGGGCCAGGTGGGCCCAATACAGGGCGATGTGGGACTACGTGGAGCGGTCCCAGTGCCGGCGGGCGGCGCTGCTGGCCTACTTCGGCGACCGCTCGCGCGCGGAACCGGGGGTTGACTGCTGCGACACGTGTGTGCCGGGGTTGGTGCCCGTGGCTCGTGGCGGTGGGGGCGATCGCGGGGCGGACGGGGTGCCCGGGCGGAAGGCTGGTGGGGACCTGGACTCCGCGATTGTTGACGTGGTGCGCTCGGCGCGGCCCCCGGTCGGCCGCACGCGAGCCGTCGAGATCCTGCGGGGTGGGCGCTCGAAGGTGATCGTCCAGTACGCCTACGACTCGCTTCCGCCGTACGGCGAGTTCGCTCACCTTCGTTCAACCGACGTCCTCGGACGGGTGGACGAGTTGCTCGAGTCCGGGACGCTGCGCTCATCCGGCGGCAAGTTCCCGAAGCTCAGAGCGGCATGAACGTTGGGGTCCTCGCCTCGGGTGAGGGGACCAACCTCCAGGCGCTGATCGATCGCGCCCACGGCCGCGCCAACGTCGAGCTCGTCGCCGTCGCATCGGACAGGCCAGGCGCCCGCGCACTGGAGCGGGCGCGAGCGGCGGGCGTGCCGACGGCTTCGTTTGCGCCCTCGGCGTACGGCGATCGCGCCGCGCGCGATCAGGCGATCGGCGAGTGGCTGGCCGAGCGCGGTGTGGAGCTCGTCGTGCTGGCGGGCTACATGCAGCTGCTGAGCCCCTCGTTCCTGGCCGCCTTCCCGCACCGCGTGATCAACATCCATCCGGCTCTGCTGCCCGCCTTTCCCGGACTGGGCGCGGTCGAGCAGGCGCTCGGGTACGGGGTCAAGGTGTTCGGGGTCACGGTCCACTTTGTCGACGAGGGGGTCGACACGGGCCCGGTGATCCTCCAGCGCGCGATCGAGTTGCCCGACGCTCGCGGTCCCGAGGATGTCCTGGGCGCGCTGCATGAGATCGAGCACGAGCTGCTCCCCGAGGCGGTCACGTTGATCGCGAACGGGGCGGTCCGTTTCGATCCCGCCAATCCGCGCCGTGTCGTGATCGACCGGTAGAGTCGGTTGGCGATGGAACAGGGCATACGTCCTTCCACCGACGTCGAGTTGACCGCTCCGGGTGAGGTCCAGATCGCCCGGGCGCTGTTGTCGGTCTCGGACAAGACGGGGATCGTCGAGTTCGCCCGTGGGCTCGCCGATCTCGGCGTCGAGATCGTCTCGACCGGGGGAACCGCGGGGGCGCTTGAGGACGCCGGCGTACCCGTGCGGTCGATCACCGACTTCACCGGCTTCCCCGAGATCATGGACGGCCGCGTCAAGACGCTGCATCCGAAGCTGTACGCGGGGCTCCTGGCCGTCCGCGACGAGGAATCCCACATGCAGGCGGCCCGCGAGCAGGACATCGAGTTCGTCGATCTCGTGTGCGTGAACCTGTATCCGTTCGAGCGGACCGCCGCCCAGCGCGGAATCTCGGACGGGGCGGTGATCGAGAACATCGACATCGGCGGCCCGACGATGATCCGCGCCGCCGGGAAGAACTGTGCGTTTGCCGCCCCCGTCGTCAGCCCCGAGAGCTATGACGCCGTGCTCGCCGAGCTGCGCGAATCGGACCGCAGGCTCTCGCTCGCCACCCGCGAGAACCTCGCCGCCGAGGCGTTCGCCTACACGGCCCGGTACGACACGGCGATCGCGCGTTGGTTCCAGGAGAAGCGGGAGGACTTCCCGCCGCTGTTGGTGCGCGCGTTCGAGAAGGTGCTCGAGTTGCCGTACGGCGAGAACCCACACCAGCGCGCCGCCTATTACGCCCAGGTCGGGACACGCACCCACGTGCTGTCGATGATCTCCCAGCTTGGTGGCAAGGAGATCTCGCTCAACAACCTGCTCGACCTCGACGCGGGACGGATGTTGCTCTCGGAGTTTCAGATCCCGGCATGCGTGATCATCAAGCACAACAATCCGTGCGGCGTGGCCGTGGCGACGAATCTGCTCGAGGCCTACGAGAAGGCGTTCGCGTGCGATCCGATGTCCGCGTTCGGTGGGGTGATCTGCTTCAACCGTCGAGTCGACCGCGAGCTGGCCGAGGTGCTGGTCGGGCAGTTCATCGAGGTGCTGTTCGCGCGGGGCTACGACGACGACGCCCTCGAGGTCCTCCAGACCAAGCCCAACACTCGGATCCTCGACGACCGCGAGCGACGGACGGCGAACATGATCGATCCCCAGTTGCGCCAGGTCGTCGGCGGGATGCTCGTTCAGGACCGCGACTCGGATCTCGAGGATCGCGGCGACATGCAGGTCGTGACCGAGCGCCGCCCAACCGAACCGGAGTGGAGCGAGATGTTGTTCGCGTGGAAGGTCTGCAAGCACGTTCGCTCCAACGCGATCGTGCTCTCGAAGGGCCTGGGGACGGTCGGGATCGGTGCCGGCCAGATGAGCCGGGTTGATTCGGTCAGGCTCGCGATTGAGAAATCACGGTCCGATCTCGCCGGCACGGTGATGGCGTCCGACGCCTACTTCCCGTTCCCCGATGGTCCGCAGCTGGCGCTCGAGGCCGGGGTTAGGGCGATCATCCAGCCGGGCGGCTCGGTCCGGGACCCGGACGTCGTCGCCGCGGCCGACGCCGCCGGCGCCGCCATGGTGTTCACCGGCCGCCGCCACTTCAGGCATTGACCGACGTCGTCGAGCGCCTCGCGGGCGACCCGCCCTCGCCGTATGAACGCGCCTACAGCTTCAGCCGCGTGGTGAAGGCCGGCCGGTTCGTGCTCGTTGGCGGCACCACCTCGGTCGGCGAGGACGGCGTGATCCGCGGCGGGAACCCGTACGAGCAGACCGTCGAGATCCTGGAGAAGATCGCGCACGAGCTCGGGCGCGCCGGCGCGCAGCCTGAGCACGTGATCCAGACCCGCGTCTACGTGACCGACATCTCCCGCGCCGACGAGGTCGGCCGCGCTCACGGAGAGGTGTTCGGGCAAGTGCGGCCGCTGATGACGATGGTCGAGGTCAGTGCCCTGATCGACCCGCGAATGCTCGTCGAGATTGAGGCCGTGGCGCTGCTGCCATGATGATGGTAGGCCGCCGTAGCTCAGCTGGCAGAGCAGCGGACTTTTAATCCGAAGGTCGTGGGTTCGATCCCCACCGGCGGCATGGGGAAAGTGTTGTACGGCCGGTGATTTGGCGGTTGAGACGAGGGCGCGGTTGTCCCGAATATGTCCCGACCGTGCGGTAGGGGGGGGACGTTCGGGGACGCTTCGCTTCGTGCGGTGCTCGCTACGGCGTCGGGGCCGCGCGACCGACGCGTGCGGGTCCCGGGAGCAACGGTCGCGTGGGGCGCCACCGCAGAACGACGAAGCGACGTCGTCATCCGTGCGCGAGCAACAAGCATCGAGCACGGATGCGAGATCGAAGCGCCGTGGTCCGCGCACGTGTGACTCGGTTGTTTGGCAAATTGAAGCTGGGCGGGCTCCTATCCGTGAACGCGCGCGACGTGCATCCGAGCACGGACGCGAGGCACCCGCTCCGCGCGCGACCGAGGCGGGTCGCGACGAGTCGGTACGCCGTCCTTGAATCGATGGAGTTCAGCCTCGTGACGAGGAGAGGATCTGGCTGTGGAGGTCCAGCAGTCGGGGCACGTCGCAGGCGTCGACCCGGCCCATCCCGCATTCGGTGCAAATCCCCCAGTGGCGAGCGCCTCCGGGGGAGTTGATCAGCGCGGCGTCGATGTGCTCGATTTGCTCGGCGGTCGTGCCCGGCGCCTGATCATCAGGGTGGTAGGGAACGAGCGCGAAGTAAAGCTCGGTCTCAGAGCCGGTCCTCAGGCCGCCGAGAGGTTCGAAGTAGGCGCTGTCGTTGCGGCCCTGGGGCACGGTGAAGGAAATGAAGTTGAGTGGGCGCTTCGCGGCGTCGGTGACGGCATTGACGAGGTCGACCTGCATCTGCAGCGACTCGGGCTGTTTGAAGTGCTGGTGGCCGTAGTCGCCGTAACAGAGGTGCATGCCGACCGGGACATCGGCGGGCACGCGCTCGATGCAGCGCACCAGCCCGGGTGCGATCTGGTCGATCGGCACCTTCGGCCCCATCGCTCCCTCCAGGGCCCCGAACTCGACCGCGACGTCCCACTGGACCGCGATCCGCTCATGCGGGAGCCGCTCGAGCGCGGTGTCGAGGTCGGCGAACAGCGCCTGCTCGTAGGAGGGCGCGACCCTGGGCAGGTCCTGAGGTGCGATCGTTCCCGCTATCGAGGCCAGCGGCGTCGGGTACTGCAGCTGGAACCGCACGTCGGCCGGGATCGTGCCCTCGTTCTGCATCCGCTCAAAGGTCGCAAATGACTTCGTGTATTCATCGGCATAGCCGAGGTTGGGCCAGTTGATCATCTCGGCCGACGCACCCTCGGTCAGGCGCAGCTGAGGCATCAGCGGCGCGTCGGGAGCGGTCTCGTACGCCTTCCCAACCGACACGGTCTCGAACTCCGGCATCTGCTCGAACTTCCGGATCTGGAAGCTGATCCAATAGTTGCGGTCTCCCGTCTCCCCGTCGGTCATCCGACGGACCCCATTCGGGATCCGCGAGCTGATCTCCCGCATCACCGTCTCGGCGTCGGGCAGATTGACCGAACCATTGAAATGAACAGTGGTGGGTGGCATCGCAGTCCTCTCGGTGGTTCTCCGCTCTAGCCGTCATATCACGCCCGGCGCCGCCGAGGCGAGCGGCCTAGTGCCGGGCGCTCGTCCGAGCCAAAAGATCGCCGAGAATCTCGGCCGTGACCACGTCGCTGCCGTTGGCTCCCCCCTGAGGCGGCAAACGTCAACTGGCGCACACGCGCCTGGCCGTGCCTGATAAAACAACACGCTCCTCGATCGGCGGTACCTTCACATGCACATCCGATGCCAGCCATGGGCGTGCCTGCGCTCCTGAACTCGTGAACGATCTGAACGACCGTCGCCCCGTCACCCTTTTCGTGCTCCTGCTGCTGTGCATCGGGATGTCCGTTGCTGCTGCTCCTGATCCGGCTCGGGCGGCAGGGAGGCGAGGAGGCGAGAACCTGCTCGTCAACCCCGGGGCCGAGGTGGGGACGTTCTCTGTGCAGGGCTGGGACAGCGTCACTATTCCGGGCTGGCGAGTGGGCGCCGGACTCCCGACCGTCGTCCGCTACCGCACCAAGGGCTCACCACGAACTGGCGGCTCCGGCCGGCAGCTGTTCGTGGGCGGCGCAGGCGGGACCGCCCGCCTGTCCCAGCACGTCTCGCTGCGGACCCCGAGTGGCCGGCGGTTGAAGGCGCGCGCGCGCTACCGGCTGTCCGCCGCATTGGGGGGAACGGCAACGAGCGCCGCGTCGGTGATCGTCCGCTTCCTTTCCCGGTCGGGCCGGCCGCTGGGGCAGCGGGCGATAGGTCCAGTCGGCGAGCGTCGGAGTGATTCGCCGGACCAGCTGATAACTCGGTCGTCTACGGGCGTGCTGCCGGCTCGAGCCGTCGACGCGACGGTCACCCTCGTTCTTTCGACCTCACTGCGCGATGTAGATGGTCCGGATGCGCCCAAGGTCGGCTACGACCGCGCCGTCGCCGACGACGTGAGCTTCACAATCGACCGGCGGGTGATTGGTCAGCCTGAGCTGACACCACCAGCTGCGCACGTTCCCCGGTTCGACCATGTGTTTCTCTTCTACTTTGAGAACGAGGATTTCCGCGCTGTCATTGGTAACCGCAGGCGGGCGCCATACTTCAACAGCCTGCTGCCCCGAGCGAGCTTGCTGGCGGACTTCTTCGCCGAGGAGCACCCCAGTGACGGTAACTACCTGGCGCTCGCGGGCGGCAGCGTGTTCGGAATCCCCCTCGACGACCCGCTTGAGGAGAACCCTCGCTACACGATCGACGCCCGCAACCTCGGCGACCTCATAGACGCCGCGCACGAGACATGGAAGGGGTACCTGCAGAGCGCGGCTGGGCCGTGCGACGACACGGTTCACGGCTACTACTGGAATGACGATCTGCCGCTTCTCTATTTCTCCGACGTCCGCAAACGTCCTGCCTACTGCGCCGCGCACCTCGTCCCGCTCGAATCTCTGACCGCGGATCTTTCCAGCGCAGCCACGACTCCCAACTTCGCGTGGGTCTCGCCCGACGATTGCAGCGACATGGAGGGCTGTGGCATCAGGGCGGGTGACGACTTCCTGGCGCGGGAGCTCGGCAGCATCCTGCGCTCGCCGGCGTGGCGCACACAGCGTTCGCTGGCGATCATCACCTTCGACGAGGACGACTACGACCATCAACGACCGGCGCAGCGCGTCCCAACGCTAGTCATAGGCTCGACCGGCACGCGCCAGGGGTACGTGTCCCATGTTCGCTATACGCACTACAGCCTGCTGAGGACGATCGAAGGCGCGCTCCGCCTGAGGACCCTCACGCGCAATGACCTGTTCGCCCAACCCACCAACGACGTCTTCGACACGGTGACCGCGCGCCACGCCGAGCGCCGCCACCTTGCAGCATCGCCGCCACGTCGGGCTGCTTCGATCGCCCGGCGCCGAGGACCCACCGCGTTCGTCGTGAACTCCACCTCAGCGAGCGTGACTCCGGTAGCGCTCCGCAGCCGAAAGGCGGGCAGACCGATCCGGGTCGGCGCCGATCCGAACGCAATCGCGTTGTCGCCTGACGGCCGCACCGCCTACGTGGTCAACGGCGGTTCGGACAGCGTGACCCCGATCGACACCGTCACGCGCCGGGCCGGCCGGCCGATCGCGGTCGGCGACGACCCGCGTGCGATCGCCGTCACAGCCAGCGGCCGGACCGTCTACGTGGTCAACAGCGGCTCGGACAGCGTGACCCCGATCGACACCACCACTGGCAAGTCGGCGGCGCCGATCCCGGCCGGGGTGGACCCCCGCGCGATCGCATTGACGCGTGGCGGCCGGACCGCGTACGTCCTGGACTGGGGTGGTTCGTCGGTAACGCCGATCGACACGGCGACGAACCGCGCCGAGCCGGCCATCCCCGTGGGCTCATTCCCCGCCGCCATCGCGATCGCCCCGGACGGGCAAACCGCCTACGTCGCGAACTACGGTTCGGACACAGTCACGCCAATAGCGGTCGCGGGCAATCAGGCCGGCCGGGCGATTCGGGTTGGCATCGCGCCCAACTCGCTCGCCGTGACGCCGAACGGCAGGACGGTTGAGGTCGTCGACGGTGACTCTGATGAAGTGACGCCGATCGCGACCAGCACCGAGCGGCCGGGCCGCCCGATCCCGGTGGGCTACTCACCGACGGCACTGACCGTCGGCCCTACCGGCACGGCGTACGTCGTCAACACGATCTCCGGCAGCCTGACTCCGATCGCCACCAACAACGAACACGCGGGACGCGCGATCTCGGTCGGGACCTACTCCTACCCGCTCACCGTCGCACTCGCCCCCGAGGCCAGCACCGCCGTCGTGCTCGATACCTACGCCGGAAAGGTGACGCTGGTCAACACGCGCTCCCGGCGCCACTCGCATCCGATCAAGGTTGGGGGGTTCCCCCTAGCCGTAGCAATCACCTCCTGACCGGTATCTCCGGACAAACGATTGAGCTCCAAAGCATCCAGGCCGCATAGGCGGCGTGAGCACCGCGCCGCCGATGCTGACGATCGCGCGGGCCACGAAT